>NZ_JAHXRW010000018.1 GCF_019429625.1 Celeribacter sp. PS-C1 | reverse complement strand
TGATCATCACCGACAAGCTGCGGTCATACGGCGCGGCGAAGGCGGACCTGGCTCCCGGCATCGAACATCGCCAACACAAAGGGCTGAACAATCGTCTCGAGGCTTCACACAGACATACGCGGCGGCGGGAGAAAATCATGGCCGGTTCAAGTCGGCCGGTCAGGCACAACGGTTCTTGTCGGTCCACGATCAAACCGCCGCCCTGTTTCGCCCTAAACGTCACCGACTTTCAGCCCGTTCCTACCGCCACGCCAGAGCCGATGCCTTCGAAATTTGGGCTGAGTATGCACGCGAGTTGATCGCTTGAAAATTACGCGCAGCCCCGTTCTTGAGTGCCATCAATAATAACCTGACAATGCCCGAGGGGGGCTTCAAAAGCCGAAAGTGCGAGATGCCGCCCGGTCACCAATTCAGAAGATAGCGTGTTGAGCGTCCGCCTTCCGAAGTTCGTGACAGGATAACGGCAACCTCAAAACCAATATTGGCCGAACTGTAAAATTTCGAAGTTCAGTCAGTGATTTTTTTAAGATCCGCATCGCTCATAGCTCCGATCTCGTGCATGTCTTTCGCCATGGCTCGGGCTGTCGAGAGAATGTCATAGCCTGTCTCTTGGATGAGGTTTCCGTCTTCATCGAGACCGACGCCGACTCCACGACGACGGCGATCGGAAAAGAACTTCTCTTCGCCAGGTCCTGGTTTCGACATCGCGGCGACAAATGCATCTAAACTCGTCTGTTCGATGATCTTATTGACGCGCTCATGATCCCGCATCGGAGTGTTCTTTTTGATCCGGACGACATGCCAAGCGATAGCGACACAGGCGACGGGAATGGTCGCAGCAAAGAGAGTGGCCGTGAGTTCAAGCGTGGTCATTCCGGCAAATCTCCATCGGCGAACAGATTGGGGAAAAGCCGTTCTCGATAGTCCAACGGAAACGCCAACCTGACAGGGGTCTTCGGCGAGGAGGACGTCAGGTACCCTGCAGAGGTCAGTTTACTAAGTGTGTTGCGCGCGGTGCGTTCAGAAGTCTTGAGGACAATCTGCGCGTCGCCACGCTCAAGCGCGCCATGCCGAAGTACCGCAGAGATCAGATCGGGCGCGCGTTTGTCATCGATACTGTCAGCGACGAGGCGCCGGTAACGCTTTTCCAGCCCAGCGAGGTCAAACAGCTTTGCAGAAAACGTGATTTGGTCGAGCGAGACCTTCAGGAACCACTCGCAGAACGTCTTCAACGCGGCTTCGGACAGGTTGCCGCGCCCGTCGCGGTCTCCACGTCGTGGGCTGTCTGCGAGATCCATCATGCGCTTGTACTCGCCGCGATCCGTCAAGCCGTGCGCAAGTCCGCGGGAAACCGACCACAGGCCTTGGCCCCCAATACCTGCCGTTAGGGCCATGGCATGGGACATCAAGCGGCTGACGCGCCCGTTTCCGTCCGGGAACGGATGGATGTAATTTAGCCGGTGATGCGCCGATGCGATCGCGATGATCCGCCCGCTTGAGGACCGTGCGGCGATCTGAAACCGCTTGTCGAAGTGATCCATGAAGGCGGCGACGCGCGACGAGGAAGGCGGGAGGTGCCGTCCGACGGCCACTTCCTTGTCGCCGTCTTGGCGCATGTGCCCGGGAATGATCGGTTCGTGTGTTCCATCGGGGTGCTCGATCACGCGAAATTCGTCAGGCATTTCGTCGTAGAAAGCCTTATGCACCCATGTGAGAAATTCAACGGACGTGGGGCGGGGCAGGGTGCCCGTTCGATGCATCTCGTCAATGGCCCGTTGAACAATGACATGTGCGCGTGCTTCCAAGGCAAGCGGGCGGGTCTCTTCTGCGAGTTCGGCACCGGCGAGGGCGCGCTCAATATCTCGCGGGCGTGTGTTGTGACCCTCGATCAAGTTCGAATAGTAGCAGTTCATCACGCGCACGAGGTCCGCAAGTTCCGCCGCACTGTCCGGGTGCAACCCTTGTCCGAGCTGGGCCGCTTCCCTCTGGATGTCGACCGAAAGGTCCGCCAATTCGGCGGGGATGTACTCCTCGAAGAAACACGGTTCGATTCTGCCGGGTGTTTCAAGCATTTTTTGCCGATCTTGTATTAGTGAAAAACACCATATTTATAGGAGATTTTATATACTTGTGGCAAGATGTTGCCGATGTGGTTTGCCGATCTCATTTGCCGGTCAATTACTGGCCAGCCAACTGTCTTGGAAGCAAGGGCCATCCTGCCAAGCGATCGCACGAATGTATCAGTGCCACGTAGCCTCAATACAGATTTCGCCAAGCTCCTCCCCCGTCTCATCCCTGTGCTAGCAAGGGGATCGCGGTGAGGAGGAGGCCCGCCATTGACCAAAGCAGTTGGCGGGACATGGACTTGAGGTGTGGTATCTGTGATCGATCGGCCGATCACGCTTCGTCGTCGGCAAGTCTGAATTCAAGTCCGAGCATCAGATCTGGCTTGTCACGATCGGGACGGTTGAAATTCGCGGCGACGGCTTTGTCCAAAGCGCAACATTCCAGACCGGCCTTCGCGAGATCTTCTCGAATTTCACGCAAACGGGTCTGCCTTTCTTTGAAGCGAGCCGAATTTGCAGATTTTAGCTGCCGCCAGTCCCTCAGCATCTCGCTGCGCAAGATTTCGATTTCGCTGACGTCGATGATCCCACGCAGGCGTTCGAGAAGGGACTTTTGTGCATTCGTTGCTTCGCGAAGCGCAGCCGATTTCTCGGCCCGAATTCTTTCAAGCCGGTCTTTCATCTCGTCGAGCTCAGCAGACAATTTATGAGCCTGCTCAACAGACGCTTTTAACTGTTCGATCTGTTCCTCGGTTCTCTCAATTTCGGTGCGATGTTGCGAGAGCGATACCCGGAGGCGCCGAATTTCGGCTTCGGTGAGATCGGCATCTTGTTGCGCACGGATCTCTTCAAGTAGCCCGGATTCCTCAACCATTCTTACCCATGTTGCGAGTTTCGCAGAGGCCGTCTTGCGCACGCGCCACTCTTTTCTTGTGCTGTTCCATTTTGCGGATGGGAATTCTTGGCGGAACGCATCTTTCAATTCATATGGAAATGAAACATCGACACCATTCAAAATCTTGATCGTCATATCTGTCCTTTCGGGTGTTTAACATGAAGGCATTTGGCCACACCCAGAAAGTGGGATCGCTCTCGAAAGTTGGAAAAAGAAAGTTCAGGCTTTTGATGTAAGTTTTCTCAGAATGACGTGAAAAGACGTACCATCTCGCTTTAAAGAGAGTGCGGCATGGCTCAAACGCCCAAATCGGATATCGCGCGGAGACACATTTTTGATAGTGAGTGCAGGCTCGTCCGACGTTCGCATATGGGTTAACATATGAATCTCTTTCTTTGTTGCCATTACCTGCACCTCTTCGGAAGGGTATTCTGTTGGCTGGCTGGGGAACAGGAATTGTCCTCGCCGCTTTCGGAGCTGGAGCGGCAATGCTGCGGGCGGGACCTCAGAGATTTGCGCAAGAACCCCTCCTGCCTCAGGTTCCGGGCAAAGGCGATCTGCCCCAAAATGAGGCAGGGACGTCGGAGCATGCCCCTGTTGGTTCACAGCGCCGCCATCCACAGAGTTCTCCCCAGATTTTGTGGGTAAAGTCGGAGAGGAATAAGGCGCGCCCGACGAAAGGGGCCATAAGGCCCGTCTCGTCGAGGCAGCCCGTCACGTCTCTGAACTCGTATTCGGTTTCGGTCGGAAGCGTGAATGGTAAGACGATTGCCTCTTAGAGGCGACGGTCCTTGTGCCCTATGGCCAAACCACGGCATATTCCAAGATAAGTCGTCGACCCGACCCGTAGTTTTTTTCGCGCATGTCATATGCATCATCATCGCCGCCCAGAGACAGGTGAATTTTATCCCGAAATCCCGGCAATTCTGCATCCTGAAGATTTTCGATCCCAGTGATGAGAGAACGGGCTTCTCCGTATTCACCAGCTTTCACGCGGTTCAGGATGCCTGTTTGCATCCTCTCTTCGAGCGCCTTCAAGTCTCCGGTTTTCAAGAATGGGTCCATCATGTTGTCGTCGAGTTCCGCAAATGTGCGGGCAATTTTCTTCAGGCTCACGTCCCAATTTTCTTTCACCAGACTTGCACGGTAGTGACCGGACATGTCGAGCACGGCATTGAAACGCTCGGAAACCAAAGCAAGTGGTTCGTATTCAACCTCTTCGCCATAGACGTGGCCCGACATTGCATCGGCAGCGTCTTCCCAGAGTGCCTCCAAGTCCTCGGCCTGCGGCCAGCCTTCGACTTCCAGATCTGCTTCATCGAGCAAAGCAGCTTTTGTGTAGTAAAAGTGTCCCAAGGGGATTTCCTTTCGTGATGTTTGTCTTGTCGCACTTACGTGAGACGTAACGGGTTTCTCTGTGGTGTGTCGGGCGCTTCCACGAAAATTTTCCAGTTCGCAGGGCGCAGTTGTTCAGTGGGTCGCGCGCGAGGGTCACGTCCCGGGAAGGATTTGATTCCAAGTTGAAGGGCGAAAAATTTGAGGTTTGAAAGTGGGGCACTCGGTCAGTCAGGGGAACGCGCCTATGCTTCCAAAAGTGAAATTTTTCAAAGCCTGCGCGTTTCCGCAGGCAAGAAATCACTATGTTGTATTTTGATTATTTAGTCATTTTGGTCTTTCTTTCTTGTTCATTTATGATTCTATCCCGATAGGTGAGACTTTCATTTGGCAGAGGGTGTTTCCTTTTCGTATCCTGTCAGATACCCACCGCCAGAATTGGTGCAAGGGTTTTGCCTGAAAATAAATGCAAATAAATTCAAGCAATTGCGCTTCGGATTTTGAGGTTTTGGCCAATCACGCGCGCGAGGCGTTGAGCCGGCGATTTCGACACATCCAATCCAGTTGGGTTCGTGATCGAGAAGCAGCGAACAGCTGTGTTCGAGCTGTCCGCAGCCTCTCAGTTTAAACGCACTATGCTCCGTAGAGTTTTTCCTCAATCAGATCGGCCGCAACCATATTCACGATCGTAGTGACGACCCGGAGCAATTCTCGCAGCGCCTTGCATTTGTGATCGAGGATCGCGAGATCGTCTTGCAACACTGTTTCGATCCAGCCGGCATGTGGACAACCTTCATCCCAGATCAGCACCTTTTCTTCGCCAGCTTTGATCCATTCATTGGCTTGGCAGAGGATGCGCTGCATCTCGTAGATCGCGTGTTCCGAATGGAATGTGTTTTGATCGATGGCGCGGTCTAATTCATAGGTCTGGCGTCGCAGGATCGGATCGCAGTCTGGATGGGCTGAAATCTCGTCGAGCGCCTCTCGGGCCGCCTCTTTGAGGGCCAGAGCTTGAAGGATCGCATCGCGGAGCGGGGACATTTTGTTTTCTTCCATCGTTACACCTCCTCGTCGATGTAATAAGTTTCGACGTCATCGGGTGAGAGGATGCCTGTGACGAGAAGCGCATCATCGAATCTGTCCGCGAGCAGACAGATGTCCTCGATGACCGGCATCTCGGGATGCAATTCCGCGAAATACGCTGCTTCGGGGCGATCGACGTCGTGCACATGCTCGAGATGGAGCAGATCGCGCAGTGCTAGCGCGTTGCGCCGCATTTTGCGTGTGATGACGGTCTGCTCTTGCAGGTCGTCGAGCAGTGCGCCCGCACAGCGAAGGTAGGGGAGCCCGCCGAGAAGGAGGGCCGTGTTTTGAACGGCTTCTGAGAATTCTCGCGCGAACTCATGAAGCGGGGTGGTGAAGTGCCGGGTGTTATCGAACATTTTTGTTCTCCGGTTGTGCCCGAGCGCGGGATGCGTCGGGTGCCAAGCATGTGTTTTTCTTTTTTGCCTTCCCTTCTTCTCAACGTGGATGTGTTTTGCTGTCTGTTTCTGCCCGAGAAAACGGACAACAAAACAACTCCACTCGAGAGATGACTCTCAATTTTCGAGTGATCCGCAGCGCTGTTTTGAACGATGCACCGACGTCGTGGATGCTTAAGCACGTCGAGCAGTTCCGAGACCTCGTCCCAAAGCTTGTCGGCCGAGGTTTCCCAATCCGATCCAAATTGCTGCAGCCTGCAGTGTGAGAGGGTAGGGTGATCCCATTCGCATCCTCGACATCAGAGGAGCCCTCGGCGTCCGGATCGCCGGAGTTTCCGTGCTGGTTTCTGGTGATCTTGTCCGATATCGGAGTTCAATTGACCCGAACTGCGCGTTAGCATATATTGCCAACAAGGAGATTTTACCATGGTGACACGCAACGTCGTCCTGACTGAAATGCAGGATCAGCTTGTTCAGGCGCTGGTAGCGTCGGGGCGGTACCAGAACGCGAGCGAGGCGATGCGGGCTGGTTTGCGATTGCTTGAGCGTGAAGAAGCTCAACTTGCCGGGATTCGCGAAGGCCTACTTGAAGGCTTGGCACAGGCGAAGGCGGGTGATCTCGTGGAGGGCCGCGGGGAAGATGTGGTCCGCCGTGCTTTTGCGAGAGCGCGTACCATCCCATGAGCCGATCCTTGCGGTTGACGCGGCGCGCGGAAGCCAGCTTGGTCGAGATTGCCAGATGGACGATTGAAAATTTCGGACTTCGTCAGGCTGAGCTTTATGAGATTGAATTGCTCAACCGCTGTGAAGCAATTCTGAGCGGCCAAGCACATAGTCGGAGTTGCGCGGTCCTCGTGGATGAGGCCGATGAATTGCGCTTTGTCAGGGCAGGGGAGCATTTCTTGGTTTTTCTGGACAAGCCCGACGTCGTCATCATTGTCGATATCCTGCACGCGCGCAGCGACCTCCCTCGTCACGTGGCAGCGCTCACAGCGTTGAAAGAGGAAGGCCACTGTTCCACTTCATAGGCCCGCTGCCTTGGTCAGATTGATCCGGAAACGATCCTGTCGACGCTGATAGCGACGTGTCATCTCGGCCGAAGCATGACCGAACTGTTTCTGCACGTACCGTTCATCGACCTCCGCAGAGCTTGCGAGGCCCGCGCGTAGGCTGTGCCCCGAGAACAGCGCAAGGCGTTCCTTCTCGGCAGGTTCTGCGCGGATCCCGGCGCCGAGCACGGTTCTCTTGATCAGCCGGGCAACATCTTTGTCGCTTAGCCGGGTCGCCAGTGTACGCTTTCCGTCTCGAGACGTCCGCACGAAGACGGGGCCGATATCCTTCTTCGCGAAATGCAGCCATTGCTCGAGCGCATGTACGGGGTAGGTCTTTGGAGCCGCGCCCGATCTCTACTTCGCGCCGCCCGATCGAGAGTGCCATGTGTCGTTCAGAGCGGTCAATCGACGCCCAACCCGGGCCGCTCACGAATGAAGGCTTTGGACACTTGAACTGAGCGATTCCGGTTTGTGCGGTGCTCGGTCCTGCTATGTGAGGCACCCTGCTGCAATGTCGCGCTTCAGGGCCAGCCAGTCCCGTGCGGCGACATCGCTTTTGCAGGCAATGCGGTATTCCTCACCGGCTTTGAGGGTTCGGTGCCCGAGATGCGTTTGAATGATATCAGGTGCGCGGCGCGGGTCCGCCTGACGAAGATATTCAGCCGCAAGTGTGCGCAGATCATGTGAGGGCACACCGATTGCCTCCTTGATCCTGAGACTCGGGAGTTTCCGGTCGGGGGTCCGCTCTTCAAGCGTCAGCCAATTTGCGCCCTGCAGGCCTTGGTATCGGAGATGGACGAGACGATCCGGGCGACCGGCGAGAATAAGCACGTCGAGCAGGTCCGAGACTTCGTGCCAAAGCCTTCCGGCCGAGGTTTCCCAACCCGTTTTCTCCTGTTCCCATGTGAGCTCCCAAGTGCCGTCCGGATGCCGGATCAACTCGCGCCCCAAGCGCCATTGGGAGACATCGCCCGTGCGCCCCGGTTTGTTGATGTGGAGCGCGAGGAGCGCAATAGTCTGGCGCAGCTTTTCCGCATGTGCCGAGTGTTGCGGCATAGCCATCATACCTGTTCTGAGCTCGCCGATAACCTGCGCGATGTAATCGAAACCGCCTTTCTCTATCAGCGCCTCGATGCGCGAGATCTTTTCCTTGATCTCCATGCTGGCCAGATCGAGGTGGTATTTCACCATCAACCTGACCCCGTTCAAATTCTGATCCTCAACGCCGCCATGGCGGCCAAGGGAGACCAGTCCACAGAGATATCCGGCGATGGTCTTATGCTTGAGCCCAAGCTCTCGGAATCGTTCTCCGAGGCAATAGGCCGTGTAGAAATTCAGGGCCCCATCCGCTTCTGTGTCTCCGAGCACAGCTGCGCATCGATCGATGGATGCAAAGTGCCGCTTCAAAGAGCTGGGCTTGAGCTCGCGCGATGCCGCCATCGCGACATACATGAGCTGCCAGTCGATCGGCCATGTCGAGGGCGCGACAGCGGGGGCGGCGTCGGCCCCGGCTTTCTGTGGTGACAGCGAATATGCGGAACCGCCGGGGCGTCGCGCGTAATAGGACCGCCGTAGTTCCCGGCCCGTGGCCGTGGAAACCTGGGGCGCATATTTGGCGAGCGCGCGCAGCAGGGTTGCCAGCGTCGATTCCGACTGTGCCGCCAATTGGAAGGTCTTGGCGGATGGATTGTCGTGAGGATCACCCGTTTCCTTTAGCGTCCGGAAGAAACGCCCGACGACCGCTGCCGCGCCCGGCGCAAGTTTGGCATCAGGAGCGAGCATCGAACGTTTGATGGGGGCGGGAACCGCTTGCAGGTGCTCTGCTGTTGTTAATCTGGCCATGCTCATGCCCCTCCTTTCATCTTCCGGAACATCTTCGGGTGACGCGATTTCAGCACCGCTCGGACTTCGCGTGCCGCGGCTTCGCCGCTGTCGCGACCGTAGTGTTTACGGACGGTCTCTTCGGTGTCGCCGAGAACTGAGGCCACTTTGGCGAAATTGCCAGGCTCCACGGCGAGGATAAGCGTTGCGATGGCGTGGCGCGCCTGATGCGGCGTCAGGTCAATCCCGATAAGCCGCGCGCCCTCGTGCCAGATCTCGCTCATGGTGCTCGGGGCCACGCACCCGCGCGGAAGGGACACGTCCCGCTTTTGCAAACGGGGCATCGCATCCCCCGGAATGACGTAGGCAGAGTCCTCGAGACCCCGGAGCTGTATGAAGCGCGCGCGGTGCTCCGTCAGCCACGTCCACAGGATGCTCGCCTCGTCGTTTTCAAGGTGAACCACGATGACTTTGCCGTTTTTCACCTCTCGCTCTTTGAAGGTCAGGCGGGCATGTTTGCCTTTCTCGACCCACTCCAGATGACCAGGGAGGCTCCCGCTTGAGCGATGGCGCAGACGAATAACATTCGACGTCCGCACCGGTCGCGACACTTGGAGAGCAAAGGCAACGGCGGTGGCAAAAAGGCGCAACCCTCGCGCTTCGCGCTCTTTATCCCCGGATTCGCGCGCCACCCGTATTTTCTCCTCTGCGGCGTCCGCGATTGTCTTCGGAGCATTCACGAAATTTGCAGCGAGATGCGGCGACGTTTGAATCAGGCGACAGAGAGCGTCGGCACTTTCCGAGGTCACCTTGCCGGGTTTGACGACATGCTCGGCGTGCAGTTGTTTCTGGAAATCGACCAGGGCGGCGAGGTCGCTGCGATGCATCCCGTGGCGCGCCAAGGTGCCGAGCGCCGTGAGGCGCGCCCCGAGCGTCTGTGTCTTCTTCGGGTCTTTCAGTGCCTCCGAACACGTCGAGCGTTCAATTTGCTGTTGGCAGGCCGCATCAAGGATTTCCGGATCATAAAGTCCGTCCAGGGTTTCGAACGTAGAAACATCCCGCCCGATGTCCTCAGCTGCCCGGAACAGCCACGTGATCGCAGAATGGTAGCTGGATTTCGCGGCGTCCGGGTTTTGCGGGGCCTTGCGCGCCATGGACGCTGTCTCGTTCAGTTCCGCCATGACAGTCTTGGCGTCCTCGCCATTCCTGATGCGCGTCCGTGCCTGTTCGACCAGTGCCATTGGTCCGGCCACAGCCGCGCTCATCGCGGCCTCTGCCGAGGCTCGAAGGGCCGCCGGGAGGCTGTCCCAAGCGATGGCACGTGCGCGATCCGGGGAGGCGGGAAGATCGAAGCGCTCCGCTGGCAACACTCCGGCGAGGTCGGGGTTTCCGCTGTAATCCTCGGTCAGCCGGTTAAGGAAGGTGATCGCCTTGCGGATGGATTTGCGCTTCTCGGATGAGGCGTTCGCCATCATCCGGTCGATGTCGGACTGTGAAAGGTCCTTCGGCGCGACAGGCGATCGGGACCGCAAAGCGGTCAAGCCCCGAGACTGTCCGGTTGTGAACTCGGCGCCGCGATCGGCAAACCCCTCGCGGTCTGAGACGAAGGCGATCAAGGCGTCCCACTGCTCGCGTCCGGTGCTCGCAGGTGCGCCGTCCCGAGCTTCATGGAAACGTTTCAACAGGTTCCGAACCCGCGAATTCCCGCGGCGGCGCGCGGTTTCCAAATCCTTGGCATTTGACACCGCGCCATAGGCGGACGGCGCGATGTTCTTTTCGAAGTTCACGAGATCAGCGGACAGCGAGATCAAGTCGTGATCTGTCAGATTGAGCCGGGCAGGGATCTTGCGGACTTCGCAGATCGCGTCATAGGGCTCTCCGCTCGCTTCCGCCCAGTTTAGGGCGTCGAGAAGGTTCGACGTCGGTTCTACAAATGTGGCTTGGTTCTGGTAGGTCATCTCTTTCTCCTGTCGGCGCCTCGGCGTGTGCTCGCGGCTCTCAAAAGATGGAGCTGCGAGCGCAGGCGGACGCGCCGGTTTGAATGACCTGTTGTCTCGTGAGAATTCGAAGCGCATCGCGCGAGAGATCGGCGCTGGTGCGGCGGGGGAAATTCGCACAGAAAGTCGGGAAAAGTCCCGCTTTTGCAAACACGGCCGCAAACATAACACCGATTCGTGTTTGAGGGCCTTTGTGCAAATGTCGGGAGAAGTTCCGGTGTGTCGGAGCATGTTCTGTGCGAGGTGTGCAAAGCCGGAGCATTTCAGGCTTCTCCCCGATCAAGGGTTTCGATCACGAAGCCTTTCATGTTCCGCAGCCAATCCTGCGCATCGAACGGATTGATCCGGACGCTCCCAAAGACATTCCGGGTCGGTAGCCCTTCCTCAATCCACCGCTCGATCGTCCGGAGGTTATAGGCTGTGGCCGAGGCGAGGTGTTTCTTCGTCAGCAAGGGCGCCTTGTATCGCTCTTGTATGCCGCGTTTCGGCATCGGTCCGTGCTCGCATGCCCAGACGTTTTCCCAAGTGACGCGGTAGTCGCGTCGTACGCGGGTCGCCAAAATCTCCCCATCTCGAATTTTGCGTCGCACTGTCGTAGATGTAAGTGCCAGGTGGTGTGCGACGTCGGCGGTGGTCAGCATGTGGTGTCTCCTGTTCAAGCTGATCAGGAGATGCGGTCGTTTCGCGAAATTCTGAAAAAATTGACTCAAACCGCGTCGATCTTTTTAGCGAGGCAGTGTGGTCGTCCCCACCGTGATCACTCCCACCCAAGTGGTCTGTCTTGAATTCACAGGTTTCAATGAACTGCCTGCGGAACGATTCCGTGACAGGTCCACAGTGACATGAGCAATAAGAACCGCAGGGCAGGGTGGTTGAAGCCGCAATACGCCTTCACAAAGGCGATGGGACCAGTAACCGCCGACATGTCCATTTTGCGAGCCAGGGCATTCCGGCATTGGTGCGTTAGGTGCGCAATGTCTCCGTTGTAGAAAGGTGAGAGCGCACCTGATATGGTACCCATCAGGAGGTCTTCCTCAACATGTCGCATATTCATTCTGACGCTGACGGGTTTTCCTTGTCACTCGATCTCAAACGGATCGAGCCGGACATGAACATGCGGCGGTATTACCGCATGACGATTCAACGTGACCTTTTTGGCCGAGCGTCACTCATGCGCGAGTGGGGAAGGATCGGGTTTCGGGGGCAACTCCTCATCGACACGCACGAGGATGTCGAGATGGCTGCGGGCGCGCTGAGGAAGCTGGCGGGGCAAAAAATGAAACGCGGCTATGTGCCGGCCGCGAAGGCAGGCGAAGAAGCTTTGAAATCCTTTGCCCGTGCTCCGAACGAGCACGGGCGGGACGCTGCCGCCCCGATCGAATAAAGGAAAAGAGTTTCACGCGACCATGGCGGCGCGAGGCTTGCGGCGCCCAAACAGTGCGCATCGCTTTTGTGAGGGCTTAGCTTTAGGAGGGTGTATTCCTTGACGTTCCTGGTCAGGCGTCTTGTAAGGAAGTTTTGCATACGCAACCTGCCAATCAATGCTTCCGGAGGGGAGCCTTCCGATGACAACAGCACCTTTGTGGTTCGGTGCAAATCGCCTGTCAAATTGCTGGACACGGATACGACGCTCCCAACGAAACCGTGTCGGTTTGTGAAGTTTGAGAAGAGCCAGAAGGGTAGCATCTCTCAACGTCAAGGCGTGCTTCTCTTTCTCCTCAGGAAAATTTGATGTTCCGTAGGCCAAGACCACTTCGCCCGTCGCGTCGTCGGCGTGGATCACCGCACAAGTGCGTTTTTTATCGCCAGGGCCGTCAGAATAAGGGAAGTAAAACGAAACGATGTCGCCGGTGGTAAGTGGACGCTTTGCGCCCGCTATATGTGCTGTCATGATGGGCTCCGAGATTTAAGGAAAATCTTGTCGCCCCTCTTCAGATTCATCTTGCTGATGTTTCTGAATGCTCTCTTCGAGATCAAGTGAACCGGAGCGACGCTCGTTCTGCTCCGGTTCACTTGATCTCGAAGAGAGCTAAGTCCTTAGTTTTTAAATATCGGCCAACACAATCCGCATAAGGTTGTGTAAGCTACTACAGGCGCTTTGAAATTTCGCACATAGTCAATGCAGCCATTGTCTGAATTGACCCCACTCGGTGCGTCAGTTTGATTGTTCGTGCGTCGAGGGCCTCCGTTCCGTCGGGAGGATGGCTTTCGGACGCGGCTTCTGAGCAAATCCGTTCGCGCTTCGGCTGCAGAATGAGCCGACGCTCGAGGGCAGCGACAATCTGCCCTCGAGCCACATTGGCATTGGCGGCTTGCCTATGCCGTCTTGCCATAGCTTGCCATAATAAGCTTGTTTCCAGCCACACTAAACGGGAGGTCGGAAGATCCCGTCACGATCTCGCAGACCACGGTCGCGCCAAAAAGGAGCGCCTCTGTTGCGTTCGGAAACGGATGGAGCATGGAGGTGGTCATGCAGTCCATTTGTTTGCCGTCTCTCGGTTTGAAGATGATGTTGGCGACCCAGCCGCCCGAAATTTTCTCGACGGTCAGGTGGTCGAGGTTCTCTCGCACGTGGTAGTCGCCGAGGCCGAGATCCGGGGTCTCAGCCGGGATAAGGTCTTTCTGTTCCAGCGCCTCGAGAACGATGTTGAGGAAGCAGAAATCCGAAGCAGGATTGCTGGGAATGGCGAAGGTCTTGAGTTTGAACATTGGTAACCTCTTGCTTTCGAAACGGCGCGTTATTGCCGCTGAAGGGGAGGTTGGTTCGATCAAAAATTCCGGAAATCGAAATTTGTATGACGTTGCGTCAACTTGGATCGGGCGTACGTATGACGCTTCTGGAATGGAAAGATAGAACCTAAGACACGCTTACGCCGTAGCTGGATGAGGCAGTCAGATAACTTCCATCGGATTTCACTTACGGAACCCGATGGAAGTTATTCTGCGACCTCGTCAAATGAATCCAGATGATTGATTTCGGGTCTCCACACCCCGTGCGGATACCATGACCCGGAAACGGGCGAGCATAGGTGGGGAAACCTAATAGAATATATTATTAGGGCTACCCACCTTTGATCCATGCGGGTTCATCTCATTCGGTACGCTTCAGCAAAGCCGCGTTTTTTTGGGAACGCGGCTTTTCCTGTGCGCGACCGATGCAACCAATCACATCAGAACAAAGGAACAGACAATGACGACAGTTGTCAACATCACCGATCATGACATCAAGCTTGGCAAGAAGGTGCTCAAGCAGGCGCTCAAGGAAGCCCAGACACGCCTGCTGGCTCAGGACCATGCCCTCCCATTGGAGATAGCCCCGCTGCCGACGATCCTCACTCCATTCATTTGCATCAGCAATTTGCGGTCGTTGGTCATTCATGAAGGAGACGGAGGCTGGTACGCGGATTTCGTCCTGAAATACGTCCCTGAAGGTTGGCCCGATACCGTAGGCACGCTCTCGGGAATGCCTCATCCCAGCGAAAGCGACGCCCGTCGTATGGGCTTTGAACGAGTGAATCATATGTACCAAAGGGAACAGGCGGGTCTTGCCCCGAAAGAGCCGTTCCGGGGAACGCCCCTCATCATTGGCAACCAGGTCATTTTCGTCAGTTACGAAGGGCTCTGAGCCGCAGTATCGGCAGACACATGACCCTCGACTTGGCTTTCCAAGTCGAGGGTGCGTTGCGCGGACATCATGTCCCGGATGCGGGCGAGCATAGGTGGGTCATCCTAATAGAATACTTAATTAGGGCTGTCCCCCTTTGAACCGCGCAGGTTCACCTCATGCGGCTCGCTTCAGAAATGCCGCGTTTTTTCCGGAACGCGTTTTTTCACAAGCGCGACCGAACCCATATTCTTTTTGCAACAAAACAAAGGAGTTCACTTGGGAAGTCCATGTCACAACCGTCTCACCATCTTCGGAGAAACTGAGCTCAGCATCAAAGCGTTTTTGTCCGTCGTTCAGGGGCCCGACGATGAGTTCGATTTCGACAAAATCTTGCCGATGCCGAGCTGCCTAAGCAACGTTTTCTGGGGCGGTCTTATCTTTGACAACGGGAAGCCGAAGCTATTCAAAAATAATCCCTTTGGCACACCACGTTGCCGCCCTCTGACAGAGGACGAAATACGCGCAGTCGAAAAAACAGGATACGTATCTGAATACGAGTGGAAGCATGACCACTGGGGAGGCATAATTTATCAGGGAGAGCCGGAGGTTCGCGCTGACACTAACATTGTAGAAATCGAGTTCTACACCGAGCGATCACCCGCGATAGCGATCGTCGAAGCGCTTAGGGGAAAGTTCCCTCATCTTCAGATCACGGCGTTTTATGATCAGCAATATTGGCAGGAAACGGGCTACTACTGATCGCAACAGACTGTCTCACGAGCCGCAAATTCGGGGGACGGTCCTAAGTTAGCACTGTCGTAGCCGTCGCTTTGCGACCGGAACTGCAAACGCGCCTTACGCCGTGAATCTTGATCATGACATCTCGAGGATGGCTTCTTCGTCATCACTAACAGCTCTCGGCCAATGCAAGGTCATCGCCTTGTATCCTGGCCAAAGCGATGCGGCGCACTGGAGCGCCTCACGGCGTTCCGAGAATACGACAGCCTGGAGCGGGCGGCCACCGCGCAAGGGGCTCAGTTGCATTGGCGTGGCCGGCAGTCCCAGGTCCGCGCTTATCGACTTCATGAGGGTGAGCGCCTCGCCTGCGTCCATTTCAGCAAGGAAGTTCTTGCCTGCTGCCACACTCGCAAAGATTTGCGGAGCATCCTTGTGGAGCCCCTTTGCCGACAGCCGCAGGCCTTCGAGACGTTTCGCTTCAGGACCGCTGATTGCCGTCTTCAATCGGTTATATTTCGCCGAAATCTGGACATTGCTTTTGTCGGCGGCAAGTGCGTCGAAGCGAACCCGTGTGTCGATTGGCAGACCCGGCAATGGCACATTACTGAGGATGATGACTCTCTTTGGTGCGTTCGGTGACATCAACCGGAGCCGCGCGACGGTTTGTGCCGACTGGGCTTCCCGAAACTGCGACAGAACCGCCTGTCCCCTCGGATCTATGTGCTGTTGCACATCCCCACGCCTCTCTTTGCCAGAGCGCATGAGCACCGTGCCTTTGCCTGCAGACAGCTTACTGTTCCGCGCGAATTGCAGGGGGCTTTCACTGTCCCCGAATAGTGCGCGCATGCCATCTTCGACGGCCAAAATATTTGGCTGCATGCGCCCGATCAAGATCACCGAGCGATAGTGTGCGAAGTCATTCACACCAAGCATCCTTGGGCCGAACCACCGGATAGTTGCGCCGTGCAACTCCTGTGGTTCCTGAGGCGAGTCCGAAAATTCCAGGTCCTCGTCCGAGAAGAATTTCCGAAGGACCCTTTTTGTCGCAACGACCAGAACGCCTTCACCGTTTTGCCTGAGAACTTCACGCTTGATAATTTGCACCACCTTCGCCCTGGCTTGCTTGGCGTTGGGGTGCAAATCAAGTGTGTGATCCGACAATGTTCTGTCTTCTACCTGAATGATCTCCGCCTGTGGGCGGACCCGAATTTGCTCGAATTTGGCGTTGGGGCAAAGCCGGTGAAAGATTGTGCCATCGAGGTCCGCATCCAACACAATGACTGGCGCACTGTCAGGAAGCGGGTGCAAGAGATGCATCTTCAGATAGCCGTGTGTTTCCTTCTTCGGGTTCGGCCGCTCTAAACTCAGCCGCTCAGTGTGTCCAAGATGGAAAGAAGCGGAAATAAGATCGAAAATCTGGCCGCGCTTGCGACTGCTCTCTGCGGATTTGGGGTCAAATTTATCCAGGTCGTGCGTGATCACATCATCTGAGCTTTCTGGAGAGCTCTGGAAGTGAGGTTGAGCATCCGTTTCTGCTTGCGACAATGTTCTCAGATCGTGCTCCGAAACCCCGGCCTCCCGCAATGCGGTGATAAGTGGGTGGCCTGCGTATAAAGCCTTTTCGATATCACCTGTCACCCTGCGGAACGTGTCTTCCAAGCTGGTGTTTTCGATGTGATCAGGCGGGAAATGCCATTGAGAATGGTGGAGCTTTCGCGTCTCTGCCAGTTCGCTCCAGAACTTTTCATCAATGATGCGCAACGCAACATCGCCGACGAGTGGCGGATGCGCCTTCAAGTAGGCATGAGAGAGAAAGACCACGCAGTTTTCCCTGATATCGCGCTGTCCCAGATACGCGCAGTCATGCGCACATGGCGCCTCCTCAATCTCATTGTCGGGAGTGCGCCGTTGACAGAGGGATTGCGTCACAGATGGCACGCTTCCGGAGATCGCTTTTGCAAGCGCAGACCGTTGGCACATTTGTCTTCCGGTCTCGGGATTGAGTGCGTCTCGCCCTCGGAGGACCATGCTGGGCAAATCCGTTTGAAGCTCTCTGAATTTTCCTTCGGCTTCGACAGCGAGATCCAAGGTCGGCACATAAAACAGGATGTGCCCTCTTTTGAGCAGCCTTTCTCCGTGGTCCGCAAGACACTGCAATGCTGTTCGTGTCTTCCCGAGGCCGGCTGGGACTTTCAGGCCGAGAGTGGGCGGCGTTTCGCCTTCGCAAGTGCTTACCCAAAGCGACTGCTCGTGCAAAAAGGTTTCAATATGACTTCTGAGTTCTGTTCGAGCCGTTTCAGGATCCAGCCACGCAATCTCCTCGGAAGCCACGCCGCCATTTCCGTCGTTGTCTAACATCTTTAGAACCCCGCCTGTATCCCCGGTTTACCCGGGATAATATTTTGAATTTAAAAGCAATAAGACGCCTCAGAGCCCTTGGTAGGGGAGGAGGGGCGGATTGAAAAGAGCGGTTGGACGAATAATTCGCAAAGCAAAGAATTTTCAGCGGAGAGCCATGTGCATCATTATTTATTTTGATGCCCATATGCCCGCCGGAGCGCTCTTCGTCATGCCATTGATGACGCCACTTTCTAAAGAATTCGGCCCCGAACGAAGATTTTAATTTCCGCGAAATGGAAGCGACACCAAGTCCTATTCAGGGCGCGTTTGGGGGCGTTCAACGCATCGAAAAGATGCGTTTCTCGGCGGGTCTATTGATATGGGCCTTGCTCAAAATTCACCTCCGCATCGAGCGGACAAAAAAAGAAAGAAGAAACCATGGCGATCGATTGGACAGATATTCAGAAACAAGCCATTGCCACCCTGCAGAAATGGTATGCCCCGCACCAACTTGCCAGTGTTGAAAACATCAACGGCTTGAAGACCGCGATGAAGATCGTGATCGGCAAGCTGTCGCGCGAAACGGGTCTTGATGCCGCGGGGATCTATGCGGATTGCGAGGCGTGCCTCCCCGCACTTCTCGAACAATCCGCGCAGTGCGACTTCAAGGCGGATTTGGCATGTTGGAGGCAAGAGCTCATCAATCCGGCAGAAGACATGACAGACCCCTACGACGTCGCTCGGAAATATCAGGCGCATTTGTTTGATGAAATTGGACAGAGTGTGACGGCTCAACTCTGCCTGAGCATGTCCCAATTGATTGCTTTGGCCGCAGCGTCTGCAAGCCCGGGGGATGAACAGGCTGTCGTTGCAGAAGAGGGCAGAAAGTCTACCGCTCGCTCGGATGTGGGAAAGACGATCACAGGTGATCGCGCGCGTGGGGCAGGGGTCTGGCTCTCGCCGTTGGGTGGCGCGAGCAAGACGGGCCTCAAGAACGTGTTGGAACGGCGAGATATCTTCGGGGCGCTGTTTGGTGACATGATCGAGCAATGCAAAAAGGCCTTCGTTCCGCTCGAAAGGGCTACTGACGGGGACCTTGTCGGCATTCAGTTTCTGTTCAAGCAGGAATTAGATCCGGATTTTCTGGAAATGGTTGAAGAACCAGTCCGTGGCTTGAATGCAGTTTATGTGAAAGCAGACGGTCTGCATTTCGAACCGTTCCGACGGGGCCTGACGGATGAGCTTGATATGCTTGCGGACATGTTCTCCGGTAGTCTCGGAATTCGCGAGAATGTGTTCTACACTGCGGGTGCATTGAGTGCGTTTGAAGGGCAGGAGGCGAACATGATTTTGTCTTGTTTCAGGGATTTCTCGATCATTGCGCAAGATTACGGCGACTGGTTCGACGCTTCGGCCAGTGAAGGAGCGCCGCTATGTTTGCTGCTCAACAGTCGTGACCAAGGGACCGAAGGACTTGAAGAAGCCGTCATGGACGTCATCAGGTGCCTCGATGAGCGCTCTGATGGACAACTCCGTGAAGCGATGGAGGAGTTCGCGGCATAACACATGCGGTAAGGAAACGAGAGGGTACTGACGGCCCGGAGCTGTCGTCAGTCTCTGCCCCCAGAGCTGTGGCTGGAGCAAGCTTAACGGACAGTCGACGCGCGGATTGGTCTATCCCTCATAGAGTGCACCCAAGCCCCCCTTGGGAGCGAACATGATTTAGTCAGAGAAATGAACTAATAGCTCATGCCCCACTGTGCGGAATGCGTCCTCATGTCGTCGGCATCTCTCCCATTGCTTCGGCAATTAGATGAAGGGCAGACCGTCTTATTCCATCTCTCTCAGCTCTTTCATTGCAGCATCCCACCCTTCGAGATCACTCCCAGTGTGAATTGAGTCTCCATCTCCGTCTGGGTACCAGCCCGGCAAATCGAGCTCGATGCTGTGTCCCTTGTAGGTAGACGTACACTTTCTGACGTCGCGTTTAAGAAGTTCCCCCGTTTCCGGATGGATCCGCGTCTCCGAGAGTTCATAGCCGAGCACGTTGATGCCCTTGCTCTGATCTGCACCGTCGCGAATTGCATCTTCGCTCTCGCGAACCCGCCCTTCCGCTCGTTCCTTGGCGTTCTTATCCGTCTCGTTCATTTTCGCGACCTCTTGAAAATTTTCGAAACCGCGCAAGAGATGGGCCGTTCTGCTCCAGATCGCGCCTTTCTGCTTCGATGCCCTGCAGGAATTCTTTGATAAAAGTTTTCGATTGCACAGGAACAGACACGGCGGCGCCGCATTCATCGCAAACTCCGACCAGAATATGTTCTACCGTTCCGGCTTCATCATCAAGCGGCACATCACGATATGTAAAAGTTGTCGCGACGTGTTTTTCGCACCGCATACAGATCGCATGAGATTTGTCGTTTTCTCGGAATTCTCTCATGTCTTTTCGCCCTCTGCTCTCACCCATGTTCTGGCTACTTAATGAAACCCAAGACGGGTCTCCTTCGCTGTCATGATAGACAAGAGCCGTGTGGCCTCACAGACACTTTGCGCGGACCCGAAAGAGTCGTCACCAAGCTGTACGAAATTTCAAGTGCTGCAGAGATCGTTTTCGAGACATGTAATCCCGCCTTCATTCTTTATTTATACATAAGACAGATTATGGGTTGTTTGTGTGTAGCTGCAAAGCGATAATGTCACCCATGAGCAAAGCAGAAGTGTCACTCTCGCCTCCGGTAGGATCAGATGGTGGGACGCGATATGGGATGGGTAACGATGAGCGAGCGCGAGCTGAACCGCGTGGAAGTCTTGGCGCAGGTCGATGACGGACGCTTGAGCGTCGAGAATGCTGCGAACCTGTTGGATCTGACACGTCGGCAAGTGTTTCGGTTGTTGAAGCGATATCGTGAGGATGGTGCCGTGGCCATCCGGCACAGGGCGCGCGGCAAGCCACCGAACAACCAGATTCACAAAGCCAAGCGCGACTATGCCTTAGTGCTGATCAAGGAGAACTATCCGGATTTCGGGCCGACTTTGGCAGCCGAGAGGTTGGCCGAACATCATGGGTTCAAAGTCTCGCGAGAGACGCTGCGCAAATGGATGATTGAAGACGGCCTTTGGCTCTCGCGCAAGCAGCGCCGGACATTCCATCAGCCGCGGTTGCGCCGAGAATGCTATGGCGAGTTGATCCAGATCGACGGATCAGATCACCGATGGTTCGAGGATCGCGGGCCCGCCTGCACCCTTTTGGTCTTTATCGACGATGCGACGAGCACCCTGATGCAGTTGCGGTTTGTGAAGTCCGAGAGCACGTACAGCTACTTCGAAGCCTTGGAGCTCTATTTGGCGCGGCATGGACGCCCCGTTGCGTTCTATTCCGACAAACACTCGGTGTTCCGTGTGGCCAAACAGGCCGCGAAGTCGGGCCATGGAATGACACAGTTCGGCCGAGCATTGAATGAGCTGAACATCGAGATTCTCTGCGCCAATTCAAGCCAGGCCAAAGGGCGCGTCGAGCGCGCCAATCGGACGTTGCAGGATCGGTTGGTGAAAGATCTAAGGCTGGCCGGCATTTCTGACATGGAGGCTGGGAATGCCTTTCTGGAGGGCTTTGTCGAGCGCTTCAATGCCAAGTTTTCCAAGCTGCCGCACCGTCCGGACAACTTGCATCGCGCCCTGAATGTCGAGCCGGACCGGCTGCGGGACATCTTGTGCCTGCGCGATGAACGCTATGTTGGCAAGCAGCTTGCCTTTTCCTACGACCGGCGACGGATCATCCTGGAAGAGAACGAGATCACGCGCGGCCTGCCGGGCAAGTATGTGGACAGCTACGACTTCGCCGACGGCCGCCTCGAGTTCCGCTGGAAGGGTGTATCGCTCCCCTACTCCGTGTTCGATAAGGATCAACGCGTCACCCATGCTGCGATCACCGAGAACAAGAATCTGGGAGCGGTCTTGGAGTTCATAAAAAATGAGCAAGACAAAGCGCCACCGAAGAAACGGCGCGCCGGGAAGCAACGCACACGCTATGAACCAACCGGACGGCGAAACGATGGCTGGAATGCGAAAGCCCTTCGCGGCGGGACGGCGAAAGACACAGCCCAGCCGCCTACAGAATAGCGCTCTACATCGTCTGGAAAACTGGTAACTTGATGGCAATGACAATCAAGGTCGCGAAGATGACGAAGCATGATGACGTCCCCGATATTATCTTTTCCGACCTGACACAGGCCGTGATGATTGACGGCCATCGGTTCATGGTCGAGATATTCCGCACCTCGGAGGATCACAGCTGGGTTCTGTCGGTCGAAAATGAATTCGGGACACTGACAATTTCCGACAACCCGCCCTTCCTCGGTGACACGCTCGCCTGGAGAGCGTTCGAAGAGATGGTCAGAAACGAAGGCGTCAAAACGTTGTTCAGCAAGAAAGAACAGAGAGCGCTCGGCATATGACCGCAAGGCTTCACAGCCCTGCGATAGTTGAGGTCTTCGGGCTGCAAAGCCTTGCTCCCGTCGTGCCCTGCAGTGACACTTCTGCTTTGCACATCAAGTGACATTTCTGAATGGGATTTACATTGTGTGTAGCATGGGTGCGCGCTACCTTGAAGTGCGACTCCTATTAGAAACCAAAGGGTTATCTAATGAGGAGATTGTGCCATGAGTGGCTCCTACAAGCAATTGAACATCGAAGAACGGCGTAAAATCGAACGCTGGCTGAGTGCTAAAGTGCCAGTTCGCGAGATGGCGCGTGTGTTAAAGCGCTCGAAAGCGACGCTGTACCGCGAATTGAAGCGGAACTATTTTGTCGACGAGAGCCTGCCAAAATAAGAGGGCTATTATGGCGCGGCGGCGCAATTGAAAGCTGATGGCCGCCGTGCTCGGCAGCGTAAGCTGATCAAGCATCCTGTTCCGCCCAGATGACGTGGCGCATCGACGTCAGTTTGGCCATTGGGAAGCTGATTTGGTCTTGTTCAAACAAAGCTTTGGTCAAACGAACATCACATCGATGGTCGAGCGCGTTAGCCGGTTCACGGTGCTGTTGAAGAACCCGAACAAGCGCACGAAGCCAGTCATGGGCAAAATCATGAAAGCCATCGGCGATCTGCCCCTCATGGCGCGTAAGTCGATCACATTTGACCGCGGCACAGAGTTCGTGAGCTGTCCGCATCTCCAGGCCGAACTCGGCGCCCAAACGTGGTTTTGCGACCCGTCATCGCCCTGGCAGAAAGGCACCGTCGAGAACACCAATCGACGGGTCAGGAAGCGGCTGCCGCGCACGCGAGACATTACACGGATGTCAGACCATGAACTGAAACAACTCTGCGATCAGCTCAACAACACACCGCGAAAATGCCTCGGCTGGAAGACCCCTGCAGAGGTCTTCCGAGAAAGGATGCTGGCGGAAATGGGACGGACCCCCTTCCCGTTCTCCGCAGGATCGGTCGCCGCCGCACCCCTCACAGGGTGCGGCATCAATATTTCCGCTGACAGGTATCCTTCGATCAGAAAGCCGACCCATAGTTTTGTCTAAAATGGAAACGCGCGGGCAAGTGTCCCTGCCCGCGCGTTTCTACATCTGACTATAACCGTGTCGGATCAGTCGAAGACCACGACTTGACGGATGGCATCCCCCGCGGCGAGACGTTCGAAGCCTTCGTTGATCTCGTCGAGCGTGAGCCGGTGGGTCATCAGTTTCTCAATCGGGAGCTGACCGGCCTGCATCATCTGCGCAAAGCGCGGGATGTCGCGGACAGGCACGCAGGAACCGACATAGGAGCCTTTGAGCACACGCTCTTCGGCGGTGAGGGACACAGCGGGAAAGCTCATCTTCGCTTCGGGGTGCGGCAGGCCTGCGGTGACGGTGCTCCCGCCACGGCGAGTGATCTTGTAGGCGAATTCGAGCGCAGGAACAGCGCCCGCGAGTTCAACCGCGAGATCGACACCCCCGCCGGTCCACTCCTTGACCTTGGCTACGGCGTCTTCGTCCCGCGGGTCAATGGCGTAATCCGCGCCGAGTTCAATCGCGTGTACCCGCTTGCTCTCGCTCAGGTCCACGGCGACAACGGTGCGTGCGCCCGCCGCCTTTGCACCCAAAAGCGCGGCAAGCCCGACACCCCCGAGACCGACGATGGCACAGCTCTGGCCCATCTTCAGGTCCCCAGAGTTAAGCACAGCGCCAACACCCGTGAGCACGGCACAGCCGAGCAGGGCCGCCTTGTCCAGAGGGATGTCTTTGGGGATCTTCACGACGGAGTTTTCGGACATCACCGCATAGGTGCTAAAGGCCGACACGCCGACGTGGTGGTTCACCACTTCGTCGCCGATATGGATGCGCTTGTCCCCGTTGAGCAGGGTGCCTTTCGCGCCCGCCGCAGCACCCGGTTCACAGAGCGCGGGGCGGCCTTCGGCACAGGGAACACAGTGGCCACACGACGCGATGAATACCATCACCACGTGATCGCCCGGCGCAAATCGGGTGACACCGGGGCCAACGGCTTCAACGACGCCCGATGCTTCGTGGCCGAGTGCAACCGGCGTGTCGCGGGGACGGTCGCCATTGATCACCGACAGATCGGAGTGGCACAGGCCCGCAGCGGCCATCTTGATCAACAGCTCGCCAGGGCCCGGATCGTCCAGATCGGCCTCAACGATTTCGAGCGGCTTGCTCTCGGTATAGGGGCGCTCTGCGCCCATCTTGCGGAGAAGAGAAATCTTCGTCTTCATGGGTCCTCCTTTCGCCTCTCGGCGATATCAATGTGTCTCTGCGGCTTCGGCCGTCATCGGCTCAATCTCACCGCGTTCGATGACATAAAGCGCATCGAGCAGGCCCGCCGAATGCACGTGGTCGGATTCCGACAACAGCACCGACAGCCCCTCACCGCGCAGCGAGGCGATCACTTCGATCAGGCGTTGCGCCAGCGCAGGCGCCACCCCCTCGAACGGCTCGTCGAGCAGCAAGAGTTTGTGACCGACGATCAACGCCCGCCCCAGTGCCACCAGCTTTTGCTGGCCACCCGAGAGCGCGAGCGCCTTGCGATCTGCAAAGCGCGCGATTTCCGGCATGAGTTCGTAGATCCATTCGAGCCGCTTCATATCAACAGCCGCCCCGAGCGCCTGAACCGGCAGGAGGATGTTATCCTCAACCGAGAACTCGGGGATCAAGCGGCGGTCTTCGGGCATGTAGCCGACGCCCAAAGCCGCGCGCATGTGGGCGGGTTGGTCGCTCATGTCCTCGCCCGCAATGGCGATTTGTCCTGCGGTGACGGGCAAAAGCCCCATCACCGAACGCATGAACGTCGTCTTGCCCGCACCGTTGCGCCCGATCAGGCCAACAGTGGTGCCCGGCGCGATGTCCATATGCGCGCCCCGCAGGATCGGCGTGCCCGCGATGGACACATCGAGGCCGGACGTCGAAAGGATCATCTCTGGCGTTGTGTCAGGCATGGGCGGTTCCTCCAATCACATATTTGCGCACTTCGTCATTGCGCAGCACCTCTTCGGTCGGACCATCCGCGAGGATCGTACCCTCGTAGAAAGCAATGGTGCGCGAGGCAAAGCGCGACACGATATCCATGTCGTGCTCGATGAAGAGAACAGTGCCTTCGCCGTTCATAAGCGGGGTGATCACGCTCTCCATCATGCTGATTTTCTCGTCAACGGAGACACCGGATGTCGGCTCGTCGAGCAGGATCACCGCAGGGTCGTCCACAGCGGCCATCGCGATGTCGAGCTGTTTCTTAACGCCCTGCGGCAGGGTGGCAACGCGCGTATCCGCGAATTTTTCGAGGCCGAAACGCGCCAGCACCCCGCGCGCCGCATGCATGCGGGCGTCCGTGATGGCATGGGAACTCAGGCTGCCCTTGGTCTCAAGCGCAGCGATCTCTGCGATCATGGCGTTTTCCAATGCGGTCAGCTCGGGGAAAATCTGGCTGATCTGGAAACTGCGCCGGATCCCGGCCCGCGCCGTGTCACGCGGCGACATGCCGGTGATGTCACGCCCGCGAAAGCTGATCTTTCCGGCGGAGGGTTTGAGATAGCCCGTCACCATGTTGACAAAGGTCGTTTTGCCAGCGCCGTTTGACCCGATCACGGCCACGGTTTCGCCTGCATGGAGCGCCACGGAGATATCCCGCGCCGCAACCACACCGCCAAAGCGCTTTTCGAGACCTTCGGTTGTGAGAATAGGTGTCTGGGTCATGCCTTGCCCCTCCGGTCAATCAGGGACCACAAACCGCCTGGCAGCAACAGGATCGCAGCGAGCATCACCGCGCCGAGGATCATCTGCCACGCGTTCGGTGCAATATCCAATGCGTAGGTCTGCACCAGTTCGAGCAGGAAGAACCCGATCACAGGTGCGATGGTGCTGCCGCGACCGGCAAGCAAGGCCACAAAGACAAAGCCGCCCGAGGTGGTCCAGTTGGTCATCAGCGGATCAACGTGACCCGTGGAGATGGCAAGAAGCCCCCCACCGAGACCCGAAATCCCCGCCGCCGTCACGATCACAAAGAACACGATGCGCTTCGGAGACGCGCCGAGATATTCGAGACGGATCTCGTTTTCGGCCACGGCCTCACAGAGCATCCCCGCGCCGGAGCGCAGGTAACGCGCGACCACGAGGCAGGACACCACGACCAGAACCGCGGCGAGCGTATAGACCACATCCGCGCGGATCTCGCGCTCCGGCAGCCAGCCGAGATAGGTCACAGGCGGGACGTTGAACCCGTCGGTCGAGCCGAGGGCTGCGGCCTTGACGAGCACGCCATAGAGGATCATCGACACCGCGAGCGAGAGCATCGCATAGAAAATCTCACGATAACGGGCCAGCAACAGACCGAGGAGCGCCCCCGCCAGAAGCGCGACGACAACGGCGCTCGCCAACAGGACAAAGACATCGGTGATCCCGAGTTTTGCGGACAGAAGGCCCACGGCATAACCGCCGAGACAGTAGTAAAGCCCTTGCCCGAAGTTCACGAGACCGGCGCGCATCTGGATCGCAACGCCGAGCGCCACGAGGCCACCGGCCAATGCGGTTTGCAGCAGGAACCGCAGCCAGCTCGGCAGGAAGAATCCCGCGATGAGCAGGAGGGCGAGCACGGCGATATAGACCGGCTCGCGGCGAAAATCTGTTTTCATCATAGTTTGCGTCATATCTTGCGTCCCGAAACCTTTGCGAACAGCCCGTGCGGACGCACCGCGAGAACCGCCGCCATGACAGCGTAAATGGCGAAGAGTTCGAACTCAGGGGCGAGGTGGACACTCAGCGCCCGCGCATAGCCCGCGAAAACCGCACCGATGGCCGCGCCGGGGATCGACCCCAATCCGCCGATGACCACCACGGCAAAGGCGAGGATGATCACTTCGACCCCGATACCCGGCGTCACGGCGATTTTGGGCGCGGTCACAGCGCCACCCACCACAGCAAAGAAAGTGCCAATGGCGAAGGTCGTGGCAAAGATGCGTTTGACGTTGATCCCCATGGCGGCGGAAATCTCGCGATCCGCGACAACCGCCGTGGTCATCCGGCCCATGCGCGACCGCTCCAGCCAGAACCACAGCGCCACACCGAGCACCACAGCCAGCACCACCATCAACAGGTCATACACCTGATAGGGCAGCCCCCCGATTTCGACGAAGCCGAAATAGGCATAGGGTTGGTAGACGAAATAGCTCTCGACGCCCCAGATCAGCTTGACCGCGTCACCGAGGATCAGGAAGAGCGCGTAGGTGACGAGCACCATCAGCACTTCGTCTTTGCCGTAGAGAAAGCGCAGCACGCCGCGTTCGACAGCGAGGCCGAGCACGACACCGGCAATCAGGGCAACGAGGCCCATGGCGAGGAAGGCCAAGGCCTCCGGCAGCCCTGCCCCATAGTAAAGGCCGAGCGTCGAAGCACAGACATAGGCCCCAATGGCATAGAACGCGCCGTGCGCGATGTTCAGGATACGCATGACCCCGTAGATGAGCGTCAGCCCTACGGCGACAAGAAACAGCCAGGCGGAATAGTTAAGCCCGTCAAGCATAATGGCGGTGAATTTGAGCATGAGTGTCTTTCTCGGTCAGATCGGACAGGTCAGGGGGCGCGCCAGGCGCCCCCTGTGGAGGAGTTACTCGCAGACGGCGCCTTCGAAACCGGAGGCGATCCAGTCTTCGGCGCGCATGTCGGCTGGCGGGCTGACAC
Source organism: Celeribacter sp. PS-C1 (assembly GCF_019429625.1). Lineage (GTDB taxonomy): Bacteria > Pseudomonadota > Alphaproteobacteria > Rhodobacterales > Rhodobacteraceae > Celeribacter. The sequence goes on along the minus strand of NZ_JAHXRW010000018.1, from coordinate 10,033 downwards.
ATTCGGCTTCGTAGAACTTGACGTTCTCGACCGTCGGCTTGCCATCCACCTGGGTCACAGTGCCAAAGCCGATGCCCTGAATGGCCTGGTGACCGTTTGCATTCGCCATTTTCACGATGCCCGAGGGTGCCTCGAATTCGAGACCCGTCATTGCAGCTGCGGCATCAGCAGCCGTTGCGCCTTCGCCGGCTTTTGCATAGGCGGCTTTCGCGCCCAGAACTGCCTGCGCCATTTTCCATGCTGGATAGGTCGGGTATTCACCGAAACGCTCTTCGTAGGCGGCAGCGAACCACGTGCTCAGATCGTTTTCAGGGGCAAAGACGCTGAACGGACCACGTGCGGAAACAATGGCGCCTTCCGGAATGTTCTTGCCAACCGCAGGGAACAGAGCTTCGCCGCAAGTCATCAGGACGGCGGAGCGCGCAAACAGCCCGCGCGGTGCCGCCTGAAGAACGAATGCTTCGAGATCCCCTCCCCAGAAGGAGTTGTAAACCACGTTTGGGGACGAAGTCAGCAGAGCCGAAACCTCAGCACCGTATTGGCCTGCGCCGAGCTGCGGCATCTGGTTGGAGACATATTTGCTCTCGGTGCCGAGCGCATCAAGCGCGCCGGTGAAGTCACGCCAGTTGTCCTGACCCCATGCATAGTTCTGGTTGATACCGGCCACTCGGCTCAGATCGTAACCGCTGTCTCTGAGGTACCGGGCGGCGCCCACGGCGTCCGGCGTCGCGGTCGGGCCGGTGCGGAACAGAAATTTCGGTTCGGTCACGACATCCTCGAACACCTGCGGAGTGCCGCAGTCGACGAAGATCGTGAAGGTTTCAAGCTCTTCAGCTACCGGAGCAACCGATTTACAGTTACCCGAGGACGTATAGCCGATCACAGCCTCAACGCCGGTGCGCTCTACGAGGTTGCGGTATTCGACCACGGCGTCAGAGGCTTCGTCGATGAAGGTCGCGTCAATCATACGACCACCGATGCCCATGCTGTTATAGGGCGCAGGCACCTCACCGGCGTTCAGCGCATCAAACATCAGCTCGGCTGCGTTTTTCTCCGGCTCGCCGAAGGGGCCAGCGGCGGCACCCGACAGGAAGACCGGCACGCCGATCTTGATGCTGTCTTGCGCCATCGCCGCGCCAGTGAGCGCTAACGTCGAGACGCAGGCAAGGGTTGCAATCTTCTTCATGGTCTCTTTTCCTCCCATTGGAAATTTTTGACTGACGATCCGGTATCAGATCGACAGGCAGGCGTATTTGATCTCGAGGTAATCCTCGATGCCGTATTTCGACCCTTCGCGGCCAAGGCCGCTGGTCTTGATGCCGCCGAAGGGCGCTTCGGCGGTTGACGTCAGGCCGGTATTCACCCCGACCATTCCGTATTCGAGTGCCTCCAGAACCCGGAACGTGCGTCCGAGGTTGGTCGTATAGAAATACGAGGCGAGGCCGTATTCGCTGTCATTCGCCAGAGCGAGCACCTCTTCCTCCGTGTCGAACGGGATCACGGGGGCAAGCGGGCCAAAGGTCTCCTCGCGCGAGCACCGCATGTCCGGAGTCACCCCCGTCAGGACCGATGGCTCGAAGAACAGCGTGTCATTGCCAATCCGCCGCCCGCCACAGAGCAGCTGTGCCCCCTGAGACAGCGCGTCGGACAGATGCATTTCCACCTTCTCGACAGCGGCGGCGTTGATCAGCGGACCGATGACGGTGCCCGCCTCTGCGCCGTCCCCGACCTTGAGCGCGGAAACCTTTGCGGCGAGCTTTTCGGTAAAGGCCTCGTAGATGCCCGACTGCGCATAGATCCGGTTGGCGCAGACACAGGTCTGGCCCGCGTTGCGGAATTTCGCGATCAAAGCTCCTTCGACAGCCGCATCCAGATCGGCATCGTTGAACACGATGAACGGCGCGTTGCCGCCAAGTTCGAGACTGAGTTTCTTGAGGTGCTTCGCACTCTGCTCCATAAGGATCTGGCCCACACGGGTCGATCCGGTAAAGCTGATCTTGCGCACCACCGGACTGTCGCAGAACACTTTGCCGATCCCTGCGGCGTCGGCCGATGTCACCACGTTGAACACGCCTGCGGGCAGGCCTGCGCGGACACCAAGCTCAGCCATCGCGAGCGCCGAGAGCGGCGTGAGTTCCGAAGGACGCGCCACGAAAGTGCAGCCTGCCGCCAACGCCGGAGCCACCTTGCGGGCGATCATTGCATTCGGAAAGTTCCACGGGGTAATCGACGCGGCGACGCCAATCGGTTGTTTGAGCACGAGGATACGTTTGTCAGGCTGATGTCCGGGAATGGTGTCGCCATAAATCCGGCGGCCCTCCTCCGCGAACCAATCGAGAAACGATGCGCCGTATCCAATCTCGCCCTTCGCCTCTGCCAGCGGTTTGCCCATCTCTGCAGTCAGAATTCGGCCCAGATCGTCGGCATTCTCACGCATCAGTTTAGCCCAACGGCGCAGAATGTCAGAGCGTTCGAGGGCGGTCTTTGCAGCCCATGCAGGCTGCGCGGCGCGAGCGGCTTCAATCGCGTTTTGCGCGGCACCAGCGCCAAGATCGGCAACTTCGGCGATGACATCGCCGGTGGCCGGGTTCACAACCGGAGTACGCGCGTCAGAAGACACCCATTGTCCGTTCACATGGGCATCGACGCACAAAAGGGACTCGTCCCGCAGGCCGTTGATCATTGTATTCCTCCCTTGATCTTTCGATCATACGGTGTTCAGTATGCTGAATGCCGTTCCTCACAATGAATGATAGACATGATTCCACTTGTGTCAAACAATGTTTTTTCGCTTATGACCATTCGACTCCTAAGCTCGGGTCGCCAGCGCGCGAGCACGACAGCACCCGCAACACCCACGCGCCCAGACAGATGACGACAGACCGATGACCGCAGAAAAAAATGATAAACCGCTCGTGCCAGCCCTCTCACGCGGCGCTCATATTCTCGACATGGTGGGGGACGAGCCGGACGCACTCACGCTCGCTGAACTCAGCAGACGTATGGGCGTGGCGAAAAGTTCTGTGCACTCACTTTGCGCCACTTTACAAGAGCTTGGCCTCCTGAGACGCAATTCGGACCAAACCTTTGCCATCGGTCCGCACGTCATGCGCTGGAGCCGCGCGTTTTCACGTCGGAGCGACGTGGCCGCAGAATTCGCGCGGATCTGGGACGAAAACACCAGCGAATTGCAGGGTGCGACGATCACCCTTTCGGTGCCTGATGGCAAAGAGGTGGTCTATGTCGGTGCGCGCAATTCGAATCGCACGCCGTGGTTCCAGTTCCGCGTCGGGACGCGCCTGCCGATGGCCTTTACCGCCACGGGATACGCGATGATGAGCCGGATGACCGATTCTGAAATCCGTCTGCGGTTCCGGGACGGGTTACCTGATCCGATGACGCCCTTCTCCCCAAAAAACCTGGAAGAAATCATGGTCCATGTACGTCTTGCGCGCGAACGTGGCTACTCTCGAGAGGAGCAGGGCGTTTGTGAAGGAATGATCTGTTTCGGCGCACCGGTTCTCAACGCGCAAAACGCGGTCATCGCAGGGGTCGCTGTGAGCCTGCCGATTGATGACATGACCGAAGAATATGAAACCGCCGTCGTCGCCACCCTCCGACAAATCGCGGCGACGATCTCGCAACGTCTGGGCGCAGATATCGACAGTTAACCGGCGGCTTGCTGCGCCAATAGATCCTCGGACAACCAGTTGCGCAGCGCGACAAGCGGCGGGTATTCATCCTTGTCCGATGGCCACACGAGCCAATAGGCCGCGCCCACCTTCACCGCCTGCCTCATGACGGGGACGAGACGCCCCTCTTTGATCTCGATCTGCGCCAGGTAGTCCGGCAAGAGCGCAATCCCGAGCCCCGAAATCGCGGCCTGAATCATCATCGAAAACTGGTCCATCAACATGCCACCCGCCTGCACGGGCGGTTCGTCCTGTCCCTTGAACCAATCCGCCCAAAAGGTCGGACGGCTTTCGAGATGCAGCATCGGAAGGTCGGCAAGATCGGACAATCTTTGCAGATCACGGGAGGCGGCGATCTCCAGCGACACACAGGCCGTCGCCCGTTCGTCAAAGAGCTTCATATGCCGCGCACCTTCCCAGTCGCTCTGCCCGTAGTAGATCGACGCGTCAAAAGTTTCCTCGGAGAAATTGAACCGCCCGATCCGCGTCGACATATTCACACCGACCCCCGGATACGCGCTCAAGAACGCCCCGAGATTCGGCCCGAGCCAGCGGGTCGCAAACGTTGGCAACACCGCGAGCGACAGGCTCCCGCCATCGGGGTTCGTGACCACGGACATCGAAGAGCGCTGAATGATGTCGAGCGCCCGCGCCACGTCCCGCTGATAGCTCAACGCCGCCGAATTGGGGATCAGGCGCCGCCGTTCCCGTGTGAACAACTCTTTGCCGAGTTGCTCCTCCAGCGTGAGGATCAAACGGCTGACCGTACTCTGCGTCAGGTTCAGTTCTGCCGCGGCCGCCGTCACCGACCGGAGCCGCACAACCGCGTCGAAGGCCATCAGGAGTTTGAGCGAAGGTAGAAAGCGTCTCTGTCTCATATCATTCATTTACTGCATGATTAGATGCGTAAATATCGCTTTTTTACTCAAATATCCATGCATAATATCGCCGGAAATGCATAACCCCGCACCCGCGGCATGGAGGAAAACATCAATGTCCCCGACGTCTCACAAAGGTCTCTCGTTCAACTGGGCCGACCCGTTCCTGCTCGAAGACCAGCTCACCGACGAAGAGCGCATGATCTCGGACTCCGCGCATCAGTTTGCGCAGGACCGCCTACTTCCGCGCGTCGAAGAGGCCTATCTGAACGAACACACCGACCCGGAAATCTTTCGCGAGATGGGCGAGCTCGGCCTCTTGGGGGTTACGGTGCCGGAGGAATACGGTGGGGTTGGCGCCTCCTATGTGTCCTATGGACTCGTGGCCCGCGCGGTCGAAGGTGTCGATAGCGGCTATCGCTCCATGATGTCGGTGCAATCCTCGCTCGTGATGTATCCGATCTACGCCTACGGTTCTGAAGAGCAGAAAAAGAAATACCTCCCGAAACTCGCGAGCGGCGAATATATCGGCTGCTTCGGTCTCACCGAACCCGACGCCGGCTCCGATCCGGCGGGCATGAAAACCCGCGCAATCAAAACCGACAGCGGCTATCGCCTCATCGGGTCGAAAATGTGGATTTCCAACAGCCCGATCGCCGACGTGTTCGTCGTCTGGGCGAAATCCGAAGCCCATGATGGCAAGGTGCGCGGCTTTATCCTCGAAAAAGGGATGAAGGGTCTGAGCGCGCCGAAGATCGGCGGCAAACTCAGCCTGCGCGCGTCGATCACGGGCGAAATCGTGATGGACAATGTCGAGGTGGGCGAAGATGCGCTCCTGCCGAATGTGCAGGGCATGGGTGGCCCGTTCGGCTGTCTCAACCGTGCCCGCTACGGCATCGCTTGGGGCGTCATGGGCGCGGCCGAAGACTGCCTGCATCGCACCCGCCAATACGGGCTCGACCGGATTCAGTTCAACCGCCCGCTCGCGGCGACCCAGCTCTATCAAAAGAAACTCGCCGATATGGAAACCGAGATCGCGCTCGGCCTTCAGGCCTGTCTGCGCGTCGGTCGCCTCTTTGACGAAGGCCGCTTTGCGCCGGAGATGATTTCGCTCATCAAGCGCAACAACTGCGGAAAGGCCCTCGATATCGCCCGCAATGCCCGCGACATGCACGGCGGCAACGGCATCCAGATCGAATACCACGTGATGCGCCACGCTCAGAACCTCGAAACGGTGAACACCTACGAGGGCACCCATGACGTGCACGCGCTGATCCTCGGTCGCGCCATCACCGACCTGCAAGCCTTCGCTTGATCCATGACGACGGACGCTCCGCTCAAGGGCCTGAAGGTCGTCGAACTCGCGCGTATTCTGGCCGGTCCCTGGATCGGTCAGACCCTCGCGGATCTCGGTGCCGAGGTGATCAAGATCGAGTCCCCCGAAGGCGATGATACGCGCCGTTGGGGTCCTCCCTTTCTCGAACGCCCCTTGCCCGATGGCGGCTCCGAGACGGTCGCCGCCTATTTTCACGCCGCCAACCGAGGAAAACGCTCGCGCATCTGCGACTTTTCCAACGCCGACGATCTCGCCGCGCTGAAAGAGCTAATCGCAGAAGCCGACGTGGTGATCGAGAACTTCAAAGTCGGCGGACTCAAGAAATTCGGACTGGATTACGAGAGCCTCTCCGCCCTCAACCCGCGCCTCGTCTATGCCTCTGTCACGGGCTTCGGTCAGGACGGCCCGCGCGCGCGCCAGCCGGGGTATGATTTTCTCATTCAGGGCATGTGCGGGATCATGGATCTGACCGGTGCGCCCGACGGCGAACCGCAGAAAGTCGGCGTTGCGTGGATCGACATTTTCACCGGCCTTTACGGTGTGATCGGGGTGCAGGCCGCGCTCGCGGAACGCGAACGCTCCGGTCTCGGCCAACATGTCGATCTGTCTCTTCTCGATTGCGGCGTGGGGGTCCTCGCCAACCAGGCAGCCAATTTCCTGATCGGCGGTTTGACTCCCACACGGCTCGGCAACGCCCACCCGAATATCGTTCCCTATCAGGTCTTCCCCTGTGCCGACGGCCATCTGATCGTCGCCTGTGGCAATGACCGCCAATTCGCCGCCCTCTGCGACATGCTCGGCCTCGACGATCTGGCCAGTGATCCCCGTTTCGCGACCAACCCTGCCCGCGTGCAGAACCGTGACGCGCTCACACCGCTCCTGAGCGCCGCGATGGAAACACGCGGCAAAGCCGAGTTGATATCCGGACTGGAGGCCGCCGGTGTGCCGGGCGGACCGATCAACACCGTCGCCGAAGCCCTGAACGAACCCCAGATCACCGCACGCGGGATGCGTATCGCGCCCGAAGGGATCGACGGGTTGCGCACACCCATCCGCTTTTCCCGAAGCGACATGACACTCGATGCCGCAGCGCCGGTCCTTGGCGGCGGCGCATCCGGTTTCGGAGAAACTGAATGACACTATCCTCAATCTCGATCATCGGCGCGGGCCAGATGGGCGCGGGCATTGCACAGGTCTGCGCGCAGTCCGGCTATGAAGTGCGCCTCAATGACGTTTCCGACGATGCGCTCGAACGGGCCCGCGGCGGCATCGCGCACCGGCTCAACCGGCTTGTCGAGCGCGGCAAACTGAGCGCTGAAGACTGCGTCGCGGCGCTCGACCGCATCACGATGACGCGCGATCTCTCGGAGGTCGGGGCCTCCGGTCTCGTCATTGAGGCCGCGACCGAAAACGAGGCGCTCAAGCACCAGATCTTCGCCTCCCTTGGGGCGCACATCCAGCCCGACACCATTCTGGCGTCGAACACATCCTCGATTTCGATCACCCGCCTCGCGGCGCGCACGGACCGCCCCGAACGCTTCATGGGCGTCCACTTTATGAACCCCGTCCCCGCGATGCAGCTGGTTGAACTGATCCGCGGCATTGCGACAGACGAACACACCTTCGAGACCTGCAAATGCCTCGTGGCGCAACTCGGCAAAACCGCGACAATGTCGGAGGATTTCCCTGCCTTCATCGTCAACCGCGTCCTGATCCCGATGATCAATGAGGCGGTCTATGTGCTTTACGAAGGGGTCGGTTCTGTGGAGAGCATCGACGGCTCCATGAAGCTCGGCGCAAACCATCCGATGGGGCCGCTGGAGCTCGCGGATTTCATCGGTCTCGATACCTGCATGGCGATAATGAAAGTCCTCTATGACGGGCTCGCCGATAGCAAATACCGCCCCTGCCCGCTCTTGATGAAATATGTCGAGGCAGGCTGGCTCGGCCGGAAAACGGGCCGTGGTTTCTATGATTATCGGGGCGAGACCCCGATCCCAACACGATAAGAAAACAGGAGATGCCGAGATGAAGGTGCTCGTCCCCGTGAAGCGGGTGATTGACTACAACGTGAAGGTCAAGGTTAAGGCCGACGGCACGGGTGTTGATCTTGCCAATGTGAAAATGTCGATGAACCCGTTCGACGAAATTTCTGTCGAAGCGGCCATTCGTCTCAAAGAGGCCGGTGTGGCCTCCGAGGTGGTGATCGTCTCCATCGGCGAAAAGAAATCCGTCGACACGATCCGCAATGCTTTGGCCATGGGCGCCGATCGCGGCATCCTGATCGAAGAGGATCAGGGCGTCGACATCGAGCCGCTCGCAGTGGCAAAAATCCTCGCCAAAGTGGTCGAAGAGGAAGCCCCCGAGCTGGTGATCCTCGGCAAGCAGGCCATCGACAACGACATGAACGCGACGGGTCAGATGCTGGCCGCGCTCTTGGGTTGGGGTCAGGCGACCTTTGCCTCCGAGATTGAGATTGCGGACGGCAAAGCCGTGGTGACACGCGAAGTGGACGGCGGTCTTCAGACCATTTCCACCGCTCTGCCGGCCATCGTGACGACCGATTTGCGCCTCAACGAGCCGCGCTACGCCTCGCTGCCGAACATCATGAAGGCGAAGAAAAAGCCGCTCGATGAGAAAACCGCCGCCGATTATGGCGTCGACACCTCCCCGCGTCTCACGGTGGTCACCACCGAAGAGCCCGCCGCGCGCGAAGCCGGGATCAAGGTCGGCTCCGTCGATGAACTTGTCGCGAAACTCAAAGAGGGAGGTCTGGTCTGATGGCTGTTCTGCTTCTCGCCGAAGTCGCGGGCGGTGCGCTCGCTGTTGATGCCACCGCCAAGGCGGCCACCGCCGGTGCCAAACTGGGCGATGTGACCGTGCTCGTCTGTGGCCCCGCCGCCGCAGGGGACGAGGCCGCGAAACTCGATGGCGTGTCCAAGGTTCTGGTCGCCGACGATGCGGCCTATGCTAACGGGTTGGCCGAAAACCTTGCCGATCTGATCGTGTCTCTGGCAGGTGACTATTCCCACATCATCGCGCCCGCGACCACCACCGGCAAAAACGTTCTGCCGCGCGTGGCGGCACTCTTGGATGTGATGGTGATCTCGGACGTGACCGAGGTTGTCGACGCCGACACGTTCAAACGTCCGGTCTATGCGGGCAACGCGGTGCAGACCGTGAAATCCGCGGATGCGACGAAAGTCATCTCCTTCCGCACCTCAACCTTCGACGCGGCTGGCACCTCCGGCTCTGCATCTGTCGAGGCCGTCTCGGGCGCGGGCGACAAAGGTCTCTCGGCCTTCGTCGAGGACAAGGTGGTCGAGAGCGACCGCCCGGAACTGACCTCCGCCAAGATCATCGTGTCTGGTGGCCGGGGTGTCGGCTCCGAAGAAAGCTTTGGCATCATCGAAGCGCTGGCCGACAAACTCGGCGCCGCTGTCGGCGCGTCGCGGGCTGCGGTGGATTCGGGCTATGCGCCCAACGACATGCAGGTCGGCCAGACCGGCAAGGTCGTGGCGCCCGAGCTCTACATCGCCTGCGGCATCTCGGGGGCGATCCAGCACCTCGCCGGCATGAAGGACTCGAAAGTGATCGTCGCGATCAACAAGGACGAAGAAGCCCCGATCTTCCAGGTCGCCGACTTCGGCCTCGTCGCAGACCTCTTCGACGCCGTCCCGGAACTGACCGAAAAGCTCTGAGTTTTGATGACATCAAACACGAAAGGCCCGCCAGTTTGGCGGGCCTTTTCGCCGATCCGACCGCCTTAGTGGGCTATCATCACGTGGCGGACGGTGGAGTAGTCTTCGAGCGCGTAGGAGGACATGTCCTTGCCGTAGCCCGATTTCTTCATGCCGCAGTGGGGCATTTCGTTGGGGAGCATGAAGTGGGTGTTCACCCAGGTGCAGCCGTATTGCAGCTTGGAGGCGACCTGCATGCCCTTCGAGATATCCCTGGTCCAGACACCGACGTGGCGAGGCCATAGGCGCTGTCATTGGCCGGCATTGTCAGGTTATTATTGATGGCACTCAAGAACGGGGCTGCGCGTAATTTTCAAGCGATCAACTCGCGTGCATACTCAGCCCAAATTTCGAAGGCATCGGCTCTGGCGTGGCGGTAGGAACGGG
>NZ_JAHXRW010000017.1 GCF_019429625.1 Celeribacter sp. PS-C1 | reverse complement strand
CAAGTCACCCTCTCGAGCACCCCGGCCAGTCCGTCTGGCGTCCCGTGCTGCGCTGTCTGCGCCGCCGGTGAAGGGGGTTCTAAGGCGAACACCCAGAACCCGCAAGCGCTTTTTATAAGAAAAGTGAAAAAACTTGGGGGACCTCTCGGAATTCCCTTATTTCACTGGCTTTGGCGCATATTTTTTCCGCATCTTTTTTGCCCTGAAATCGCGATCAATCGCCTAATAGTCCGAAAACGGACCTCAACGCAGCGAGTCACCTCAGCTGAATCGGCCCAAATATCATCTTTAGCGTGTAAAGATTGAATACAAAAACACGCATAAGAAGATTCTCGATGAGTTTCATGACTGAATCGCCTTGAAAAGTGACTCGCAATTGAATCACGCAAGGCGCGGTAGGTCGCTCCCGCGCCTGACCTCAACCGAGTCACACATAAGAAAAGGGCGAGGTAGCCCCCCGCCCTTTCTTCAAAACACATATCTACGTGACGTCCTAACGCTTACGCGTAGCGCACCTCATCGTCGCTTTCACTCTCCAGAGGCTTCAACGCATTGATCGCATCATCCAAGGACACCGCCCCAAGCGACTCGCCCGTTCGGGAGATCACAGGGCAGGTATGATCCGGCGCCCTGGTCAGTTTCGGCAAGGCCTGCTCAATCGACATGCCACCACGCAAGGTCTCCCCCTGCCCCGTCGCGCCTTTGCGGGCGATCGAACGCAGACGCACAACCTTGGCACGGTTGATGTCGCGAATGAAGTCGGTGATGTAATCGTCCGCCGGTCGCATGATGATGTCCTGCGGATCGCCCGATTGGATGATCTGACCATCGCGCAGGATCGCAATCGAGTCGCCGATGTTGAGCGCCTCGTCGAGATCGTGAGTGATGAAGATGATCGTCTTGTGCAGCTCCTCCTGCAATTCGAGCAGGATCGACTGCATATCGGTCCGGATCAAGGGATCGAGCGCCGAGAAGGCTTCGTCCATCAAGAGAATATCCGCATCCGTCGCCAGAGCACGGGCCAGCCCCACACGCTGTTGCTGACCGCCCGAAAGCTGCGAGGGATATTGCTCCTCGAACCCAGCCAACCCAACGCGCTCAAGCCATTTGCGCGCACGTTCATCTGCTTCACCCTTGGCGACGCCCTGAATCTCCAGACCATACATCGCGTTTTCCAACACGGTGCGGTGCGGCAGCAGGCCGAACTTCTGGAACACCATCGACATCTTGAAGCGCCGCAAATCGCGGAGCTGCTCAGAAGACATCGCCAAGACATCCTCGCCGTCGATCCAGATCTCGCCCGAGGTGGGTTCGATCAGTCGGTTGAGGTGCCGGATCAGAGTCGACTTCCCTGAGCCCGACAGCCCCATGATCACCTGAATGCCCTTCGCGGGAATGTCGAGGTTGATGTTGTTGAGCCCCAAAGCGTGGCTGTGCTGATCCATCAGCTCCGGCTTGCCCATCCCCGCCTTGACTTGTTCCAGCGCACGCGCCGGGTTGTCGCCGAAGATTTTGTAGAGATTGCGGATGGAGACTTTGACCTCTGTCGTGTCCGTCGTATCAGTCATGACCGCTCTCCCGGTAAGCTTGCAGGCGTTTGCCGTAGGTCTGGCTCACCCGGTCGAAAATGATCGCCAGCGCCACGATGGCGAGACCGTTCATCAGGCCCAGCGCCAGATATTGGTTGGAAATGGCGCGCAGCACCGGCGTGCCGAGACCTTTGACCCCGATCATCGAGGCAATCACCACCATGGAGAGCGCCATCATGATCGTCTGGTTCACGCCAGCAAAGATGTTGGGCAGAGCCAGAGGGATTTGAACGCCGAAGAGTTTCTCGCGCGCGGAAGCGCCAAAAGCGTCAGCAGCCTCCATCACGTCCTTATCGACCAGACGAATGCCCAGATTGGTCAAACGCACGATGGGCGGAATGGCGTAAATGCAAACGGCCAGAAGCCCCGGCACCTTGCCGATGCCCAAGAGCATCACCACAGGGATGAGGTAGACGAACGACGGGATGGTTTGCATCACATCGAGGATCGGGGTGACGATGCGCTGCGCGATATTCGAGCGCGCCATCAAAATGCCGATCGGAATGCCGACCGCGATGCAGACGAAGGTCGCGACGGAAATCATCGCGAGCGTCGCCATCGTGTCTTCCCACATGCCGAAATATCCGATCACGAGGAACGCCAGAATGGTGCCAACGGTGATTTTCCAGCTGCGCGAGCCAAGCCAAGCCAAAAGCGCAATCGCTCCGATGACCAAGGGCCACGGCGCATTGGTCAAAAGGTGCTCAAACCAGATCAGAAACTTGAGAAGGGGGGAGAAGAAGGCTTCGAGGCTTTCGCCGAACGCCCGAGAGAAAGTGCGGAAACCGTCATCTACGGTTTGCCGCAAAGTCGAAAGGTCACGCCGCCCAAGCGACGGAAATTCGATGAGCCAGTCCATATAGAATGTCCTTATATAAGGTGAAGCATACGCGAGGGGCCGCATCCTCGGACACGGCCCCTTTGATCTGCGTGACCGCTCTTAGAGCGCGTCCTTCACTTTTTCGGCGACATCAGCCGGAACCCACTGGGTCCAGATGTCTTCCTTGGTCGCGAGGAATTCAAAAGCAGCATCCTCACCCGTCGCCTGGTTTTCATTCATATAGACCAGCATGGCGTTCATCTCGTCACCCGGGAACACACGGTTCTCGATATAGCCCATGGTCACCGCATTCTCTTCGGCGAATTGCGCTGTCACGACGGAGTGCACCACAGATTCCGTCCAGCTCGACGGCTGCGGATCGGCACATTCATCTACGGATTTCACGATGCAGCTGTCCCAATTTTCAGAACCTGCCCATTCGGCTTCGAACGGCAGCATCTGCAGGTCGTATTTGCCGATGATGGCAGTCGGGGACCAGTAATAGCCAAACCACGGTTCATCACGGTTCACCGCCTTGGCGATAGAGCCGTCGAGACCAGCAGCAGAGCCCGGATCGACGAGGACCCAGCCCTTTTCTTCCATATCGAAAGCGCGGAACATATTGGCGTTGGCCAATTGGCAACCCCAACCTGCCGGACAGCCCATAAAGGCGCCTTTGCTTTCGTCTTCGACGTAAGGGACCAGTTCCGGATGCGCGAGCATCTTTTCGACAGTGTCGATTTCCGGGTGGTCTTCCTTGAATTTCTTCGTCACCCACCAACCTTCGCCGAGACCGGTGATCGGACCTTCGAGGGCAGAGACCATGCGGCCCTCTTCAATGGCGGCCGCAAGCGGTTCACGCACTGCGTTCACCCAAAGCTCAGGCGCCAGATCCGGCTCGCCTTTTTCGTTCATCGAGGTAAAGGTCGGCGTGGTGTCACCAGAAATGATGTCCACGTCGCAGCCATAGCCTTCTTCAAGAATGATCGCATCGACATTGGCGAGAAGAGAGGCCGACGCCCAATTCATCTCGGCAATGGTGACGCTACCACATTCATCCGCCGCGAAAGCGCCGCTGGCCATGGTGCCAAGGGCCAGCATGCTGGCCGCAAAAAGTTTTTTATTGTTCATAAGGGGGACTCCCGCTTACTTCGTGTGAGTTTGCCGACCCGTCACTGAGGACACATGGGCCGGTCACCACCCCGAATTGGGCGATTTCTCCGCGCTTGCCGTTCGCTGCCCTGAAACCAAGGCGCCCCGGCCCCTACCCTGTCATGGGCACCGAGGCACGATCCGGCGGAGCGTGGCCGTAAACCAACATATCGATTTCTGGGATGCAACCAGGTAGACAAAATGTCACAAAAGCCGCGTCGCATTTATCCTCTTTAGCATGGCGCAAAAACACCACCCCAAAACAAAACCCGCACATGATCTAGGCAGCCGCGAAACATCCGGCCCGGAATTGTTGCACCCTGCGGGGCAGCACACTATCAGTCATGCACCACAACATTACTCTTTCTATATATAAGGACAGGACATGGCCGCCGACCGCACGCTCACGGATGCCGCCGAACGCGAGAAATCGAAACGGATCGGCGCGCTCGCAGAGCTCTGGCCGTTCATCCATCCCTATAAAGGTCTGATGGCCGCAGCGCTCGTGGCGCTCGTGATCACGGCTTGCATCTCCCTGATCCTGCCCATTGCGGTGCGCCGCGTGGTCGACGGGTTCCAAAACGCGGGTGTGGTCCTCTTGGATCAATACTTCGGCGCAGCGCTGATGATTGCGGGCGCTTTGGCGCTTGGCACCGGGATGCGGTATTACCTTGTGACCCGGTTGGGTGAACGTGTCGTCGCTGACATCCGCAAGGCCGTGTTCGACCGCATGATCCGCATGTCTCCCGCGTTCTACGAGAACATCATGACGGGTGAGGTTTTGTCGCGGATCACCACTGACACCACTCTTATTCTCTCCGTCATCGGCTCGTCTATTTCCGTGGCACTCCGCAACGCTCTCATCATGGTGGGCGGGCTGATCCTGATGCTCTTCACCTCGGCCAAGCTCACCGGGCTTGTTCTGTTGATTGTGCCAGTCGTGATCGTGCCGATCATCGTCTTGGGCCGCCGCCTGCGCAAACTGTCGCGCGAGAACCAGGAATGGATCGCCTCCTCCTCGGGCACCGCCTCCGAAGCCCTCCTCTCCGCCCAGACCGTGCAGGCCTTTACCGGCGAAGCACAACAGGCCGCGCGTTTTGACGAGGTCACCGAGAAGAGCTTTGTCTCCGCCCACACCCGCATCAAAACCCGCGCCGCGATGACCGTCATCGTGATCGCGCTGATTTTTTCGGGTGTCGTCGGCGTCTTGTGGATCGGCGCGCACGATGTGCGCACGGACGTGATGAGCATCGGCGAGCTGGTGCAATTCGTGATCTACGCCATCATGGTCGCGGGCGCGGCGGGCGCGCTCTCCGAGATTTGGGGCGAATTGCAGCGGGCTGCCGGCGCCACCGAACGTCTGGTCGAACTCCTGTCCTCCGAGGACCCGGTCAAAGACCCGGCGCAGCCCCTGCCCTTCCCGGAACCCGCGAAAGGCGCCGTCTCTTTCAACGATGTGCGGTTCTTCTACCCATCGCGGCCAACCACGCCCGCACTTGATGGGGTGTCCTTTGACATCCAACCCGGCGAAACCGTGGCCCTCGTCGGCCCCTCGGGCGCCGGCAAATCCACAATCATCCAACTCCTCCAGCGGTTCTACGATCCGCAGAGTGGCGTGATTTCCATCGACGGCCAGCGCATTTCCGACATGGCGCGCGGTGACTTCCGCCGCCATATCGCGCTTGTGCCGCAAGACCCGGTGATCTTCGCCGCATCCGCCGCGGACAACATCCGCTTTGGCCGCCCCGACGCCTCGATGGAGGATGTCATCAAAGCCGCCAAGGCCGCCGCCGCCGATGAGTTTCTCTCGAAACTGCCCGAAGGCTACGAGTCCTATGTCGGCGAGCGCGGCATCATGTTGTCAGGCGGACAAAAGCAACGTGTCGCCATCGCGCGCGCCATCCTGCGCGATGCGCCGATCCTTTTGTTGGACGAGGCGACCTCTGCCCTCGATTCCGAATCCGAGCAGCTGGTTCAGAAAGCCGTGGACGACATGGCCCGCACGCGTACCACGATCATCGTCGCACACCGCCTCGCCACGGTAAAGAAAGCTGACCGTATCCTTGTCTTTGAGGACGGTCGCATTGTCGCCACCGGTACCCATGAGGAATTGATCGCCGAAGGCGGGCTTTATGCGCGCCTTGCCAAGCTGCAATTCACCAACGGTGTCTAAAGGCTCGGGGAGAGAAAGTCGAAAATTTCCCGTTTTCATTCGGTTACAATCGAGGAATAGTCTCGGGTAACAACTTAAACAGGAGATGAGTGATGGGACTGTTCAGCTTTGTAAAAGACGCCGGCAAAAAGGTGTTTGGCAAAAAAGATGAAGCCGCCGATGCGGATGCCATTCTGGCCGAGATCAAGGCCCTCGGCCTCGAAGCAGAAGGCATCGAAGTCGCTATCGACGGCGACAAGGTGGTGCTCGGCGGCACCGTGGCCGACCAGGTGACCAAAGAAAAGATCATCATGGCGGCGGGCAATGTCGAAGGCGTGGCCTCTGTCGAAGACTCTCTCGAAGGCGCCGATCCGGTGTTCCACGAAGTCAAAAAGGGCGACACGCTTTGGGGGATTTCCAAAGCCGCTCTGGGCGACGGCAATCGCTACATGGAGATCTTTGAAGCCAACAAGCCGATGCTCTCCGATCCCGACAAAATCTACCCGGGCCAGATGCTGATCATCCCGCAGGGCTGATCACAGCAAAGATCGCGAAACAAGGGCGTCACATCATCGTGGCGCCCTTTCTCATGGCGCTTGGAGATGTTCCCTCCCTCAATTATTTCCATTTAGGAAACAGTTGCTTGGAGAAGCGGAAACAAACACAGTAGCATTGGTCGTGTCGTAACGAGTCAGCGGGCTGTTCATTTTGGATATGCATCAGAGGCAGGAAGGGCTCGAAGAGAGGATCACGGAGCGGCTGCTGACCGACCGGCTCAGCCCCTATGCGACGCTTCAAAGCCTGATGACCGACCCCGACTCTCCCGACCCGATGGAGGCGGTGTTTGCCCTGACGACTGTCGCCGCCGATCTATCTGGCTGGCAGGAGACCGGGCTTTACGATCTCTCCAATCACTGCTTCGCGGCGGCCACGCTTTTCATTTGCGAATTATGGTCGGAGGGCTATCGGCTTGATCCGCCAGAGGAATGAGCCATCATAGGCCAGACTTGGGCCTTTTCAGAGGCCCGCCCCAAAACAAGGCGTCGCGATGTTCGATATTCTGAGAAAACCGCTGTTGTTCTTCCGACGCTATTATCGTGCGCTCTGGCTGCGCGTAACGCTCTATGCGCTATTGTCTCTCTTGGTCTCGCTCATCACGCTGGTGCTGCGCAACTATATGCCCGAGGAATTGAGCCAGAGGATCGACACCGACGCGGTGATGCCGGTCTTGACCATTCTCGCCTCTTCGATGCTGGCGGTGTCGACCTTTACCCTCAACGTCATGGTCAGCGCGCATAGTTCGGCGGCCAGTACCGCCACGCCCCGCATCCATCGCCTGCTGCTTCAGGACACGACAACGCAATCAGTGCTCGCCGCCTTCATCGGTGCGTTCATCTTTGCGCTCAGCTCGATCATCCTGTTTCGCACCCATCTCTATGGCGATGACGAGGCCATCGTTGTTATGGCGATCACTATTCTCGCCGTCGTCATCATCATTGTCGCCATGCTGCGCTGGATCGAACATCTGAGCCAACTTGGCAGCATCGACAACAGTCTCGATCTGGCCGAACAGGAAGCCCGGCGCAGTCTGACGACCATGCGCAAGGAACCCGCTTTGGGCGCCAATCTCCTGACGCCTGAAACCCTTTTGCCCGAAGACACAGAACCGCTTCTGGCGCCAAAAACCGGATATATCCAATTCGTCGACACTCGCGCGCTGAATGACTGCGCGGGCGAGACAGGATTGATCTACGTGCTGCAACGCCCCGGACAATTCGTACTGGAAGGCACGCTTTTGGCTCAGGTCGCAGGCCTGCCGCCCAAATCAGACAAGAGCACAATGGCGCGCGCTTTTGTCATCGGCAAAACCCGCACCCATGAGGTCGATGCGGAATTCAGTCTCACCACATTGTCGGAAATCTCCTCGAAAGCGCTCTCCCCCGGCGTCAACGATCCCGGCACCGCGATCGACGCGATCACGCGCATGACTGCACTGTTTTGGGACACAGCTCGGATCGAGGTGACCGAGACGACGCGTGCGCCGCGTGTGTTCTGCCCGCCGCCGTCCTCGCAGGCCCTCATCGACGCAGCCTTCGCGGCCACCGCCCGCGACGGCGCCGGACAGATCGAGGTCACCCGCACCCTGCGCCACAGCCTGCTCGCTCTCTCGGAAGCAAAAGACGAAGCACTGGCCGCCGCTGCGACAGATATGGCAGACCGCGCGCAGGACTATGCCCGCGCCGCCTTGTCACTCGAGAGAGAAAAAGTGGAACTGGAACGCGTGTCAGCTCAGAGCTTTTCCAACACCACAGAGCCCACCGAGTAACCCGCCCCGAAGGAACAGATCAGCCCGAGATCGCCATCGCTCATCCCGTCGTGATGCTGTGCGAAGGCGATAATTGAACCTGCCGACGAGGTGTTGGCGTAGTCTTGCAAAATGTTCGGCTGTTCCTCCGGCTCAGGCGTGCGGCCAAGGACCTTTTTGCCGATGTAATCGTTCATCGACTTGTTCGCCTGATGCAGCCACATGCGTTTGAGCGAGGTCGGGTCCTGCCCCTCTTCTTCCAGATGCTGCGCGATGTGATGCGAGACCAGCGGCAGCACCTCTTTGAACACCTTGCGCCCGTTCTGCATGAACTGCATGTCACGGCGGTCGCCCATTTGGTCATGCGCGCGGCGCAGGAAACCATTGTTGTTGCGGATGTTATTAGAAAACTGCGTGGCGCAGCGGGTGGACAGCACATTGAACTGCGGCTTGGTGGCCACATCGGAGGCTTCTAACAGCACGGCGGTGGCCACATCGCCAAAGATGAAATGACAATCCCGATCGCGCCATTCGAGGTGGCCGGAGGTGATCTCCGGGCACAGAACCAACGCGCGTTTGATCGAGCCTGCGCGGATCATATCCGTCGCGGTCTGGATGCCGAAGGTGGCGGACGAACAGGCGACATTCATGTCGAACGCAAAGCCGCCCGCCCCCAGAAGCGCCTGAATTTCCACGGACATCGCCGGATAGGCGCGCTCCATATTGGAGGCCGCACAGAGGATCAGGTCAACGTCAGAGGCCTCGACGCCCCCCGCGGCCAACGCCTCTCTCGCCGCATCGGCGGCCATCTCCGCCATCATCGACGGCTCATCGTCCGAACGTGGTGCGTAACGCGGACACATGCGGGTCGGGTCCAGAATGCCGTCCTTTTCCATCACATAGCGGCTCTCGATGCCGGATGCGGCAAAGATGAACTCTGAGGACGAATGGGATTTGGCCTCGACCGTCCCCGCCGCGATCTCTTCCGCATGTTCGGCATTATAAAGGTCGACATAGGCGTTGAAGGCCTCGACCAGCTCATCATTGGAAATCGAATAGGGAGGGGTAAAAACACCCGTGCCACTGACCACAACCTCTTTCATCTCACCGCTCTCCTGCCGTATGCGTAAGTCAACGCACCCTAGTCAGACCGTGGCCCCACGTCCACTGTCGGTGCCGGATCGAACATGTGACGTCGCGTCGGGGTGACGCCCGCACAATATGACGCTGCGTTGCGGGGCCATCCCGGTCTCTTGCGTGGGGTCCGCTTTGCCAGCATCATGCTCGCGAGGAGACGGGGCACCGGTACAAACGGCGCCTTGGTAAGGATAAAAGGGAGGAAGCGATGCCGTCCGATTTCAGTTCGCTCAACGCGCGCAATCTGATCGAGGCAGAAATGCCGTGGGAGGCCCGCGATGTGCCCACCACAATCTACGAACGGCTGGTGAAAACCGCCACGACCTTCCCGGATCGCCCGGCTTTTTCCTATCAGATCACCTCCGGTCCAAAGGACAAGGCGGAGACGATGACCTGGCGCGAGACGCTGGCCAAAAGCATCCAGGCCGCAAATATGTTCCGCGCGCTTGGCGTCGGCGAAGAGGACGTCGTCGCCTATATCATGCCCAACGCCAATGAGACGGTGCTGACCTTTCTGGGCGGCATGATCGCGGGGATCGTGAACCCGATCAACCCGCTTCTGGAACCCGAACAGATCGCCGCCATCCTGCGCGAAACAAACGCAAAAGTCGTGGTGACGCTCAAGAGTTTCCCGAAGACGGATGTGGCGCAGAAGGTCGCCGAGGCGGTGCGTCACGCGCCCAATGTCAAATCGGTGCTCGAGGTCGACCTCCTGCATTATCTGACGCCGCCGAAGAAATGGATCGTGCCATTCATTCGCCCGAAGAACGACGACGCGCGGGCGCATCACGCCGATATGCTCGATTTCAACACCGAGCTGGCGAAATACCCCGCTGATCGTCTGACATTCGCAGATTCCACCGGGGACCGCGTCGCGGCCTATTTTCACACCGGCGGCACCACCGGCATGCCCAAGGTCGCGCAGCACAAATATTCCGGCATGATCTACAACGGCTGGATCGGCTCGCGCCTGTTGTTCACCGAAGAAGACAACATCATGTGCCCTCTGCCCCTGTTCCACGTTTTCGCCTGTCAGGTGATCGTGATGAGCCAATTGGCCTCTGGCGCCCATGGTGTCTACCCGACGCCCGCGGGCTATCGCGGCGAGGGCGTGTTCGACAATTTCTGGAAGCTCTGCGAGCGCTGGAAAATCTCTTTCATCATCACAGTTCCGACAGCCGTCGCAGTCCTAATGCAGCGCAAGGTGGACGCCGATATTTCCTCGGTCAAAATGGCCTTCTCCG
This sequence comes from Celeribacter sp. PS-C1, assembly GCF_019429625.1. Lineage (GTDB taxonomy): Bacteria > Pseudomonadota > Alphaproteobacteria > Rhodobacterales > Rhodobacteraceae > Celeribacter. The sequence continues at coordinate 32,322 of NZ_JAHXRW010000017.1, read as the reverse complement.
GCTCCGCCCCCCTGCCCGTCGAGCTCTACAAACGGTTCGAACAGACCGCAGGCGTCGAGGTGGTCGAGGGCTATGGCCTGACCGAGGCAACCTGTCTCGTTTCTGTGAACCCGGTGGGCGGCGTCAAAAAAATCGGCTCCGTCGGCATTCCTTTCCCGCATACAGACGTGAAAATCCTGCGCCACACCTCCGAGGGCCCCGTCGAATGCGGTGTCGACGAAGTGGGCGAGATTTGCATCGACAGTCCCGGCGTCTTTGCCGGTTCGACCTATACCGAGAAAGACAAGAATCACGACCTCTTCCATCATGACGTCTATCTGCGTACGGGCGATTTGGGCCGCATTGATGAAGACGGCTACCTCTGGATCACGGGCCGCGCCAAGGACCTGATCATTCGCGGCGGTCACAACATCGACCCTGCCGAGATTGAAGAGGCTCTGGCCGGGCATGACGCCATCGCCATGGTCGGCGCGATCGGCCAGCCTGATGCGCATTCCGGCGAGTTGCCCTGCGCCTATGTCGAACTTGTCGACGGCGCCACGGTCACCTCGGACGAACTCATGGATTATGCGAAGATCCATATCCACGAGCGTGCCGCGATCCCGAAATATGTCGAAATTCTGGACGAGCTGCCAAAAACCGCCGTGGGCAAAGTGTTCAAACCAGACCTGCGCAAGCGTGCCATCACCCGCATCTATAATGCGGCGCTGGAAAAGGCAGGACTTGAGGCGCGTGTCGTGAGCGTGATCGACGACAAAAAACGCGGCCTCGTCGCGCAGATCGCACCAGAGGCCAAGGCCGAATCTGAACAGGTCAGTCATGTTCTGGGGCAGTTCACCAACCCCTGGGAATGGGCCAAATAAGCCCGACACGCCATCGCAGATTTTAACCTATGTCAAAGCCCCCACGGGGGCTTTGCGTGTATATACAGGCATATACTGCGTCGATTTTCCGAGAATCTGCAGAGATTAAGAGATTTTCAATGTTTGTTGGCCATCTTTATGCCCAATTCGCCACATAGCGTGGCAACAGACGAGAAGACCGCCTTATGGGACAGAGGCCTCGCAACGGTCCCAAACTTGCCTGAAAGACATGCTCGAAAGGACAGACTATGATTGCCGGATTGCTTTTACTCTCGTTCCTCACCGCAACGCTCTCGACAGTTGCAGGGATTGGAATGGTTGGACTGCCGCTTTGGACTGGCCTCATCATTTTCCCGATCGTCGGCTCTGCGACTCTTCTGGCCGCGTCCGTCTTGGTCTACGCCCAGCGCGCTGCAGCACAAAAGCAAGCGACAGAAGCGCATCAGGACGAAGCCGCCCTCGCCTGATCTCATACCGACCATTCCCGAATCTCGGCATTTGCGTGATGAGCTGCTCTCAGGCGTCTGGAAAAATTTCCGTGTGGTATAAGCCACTCGCGGCTCCTGCTGATCGGGTTTGGTTTCGTCTTTTCTCAGCCAATTGACCATAGCAGGTGGGCTGCCGCAAAGCGCCGAGTGTGGTCGTTTACGGTTCTAGACGGTCATCCATTTTCGTACGCCTACCCTCGCATCTGATCCGGTATTCCAAGCCCGTAGGTAGACACATTCGTCTTTGCGCGTCTGCCATAGACGCTCAACGACGATGTTGTCGGGAAATCGGCTCTTCCATCCATTGATATGCGCACACCCGCCGGCGTAGCCTGCCGGTCCAAGCGCAGGACGTGAACTGCGGCCCTCGATCAGTGCTCATGATCTCTTGAGGACCAAAATGCGCTAACGACAACCATTCCCCGTATCGACCCATTCCACCCCAATTCCGTGTCAGGGAAGCTCTGAGAGCATTTGTCTGTTCGACAGCCTCCTAACGAGGCCCGACAAACTACGGTTGCCTTGGTCGTGTGTCTGTACCTGCAACCATGACACCCTTAATTCAAAGGTCAGCCGTGCCGTAGCAACCTATTCGGATTCGTCAATTACGAAGCCACCCATTGCTGGACCTTATACTCTCCCTCTACGGTAGAAAAAGAGCAGAACGCGCAGTTTACGGAGAGACAATGCCGACCTTTGACCGGAACCTAATTTCGGACGTTCGTGGAATTCTCGTGGGCAATGCTGACGACGCAGGCCTCAAATCAGGCGTAACGGTTCTCACCTCCGACGCGCCGTTCACCGCATCCGTCAGCGTTATGGGCGGCTCACCTGGCACGCGCGAAACTGACCTTCTTGCACCCGATAAACTGGTGGAACAGGTAGACGCTTTGGTGCTGTCCGGTGGCTCTGCGTTCGGTCTGGACGCCTGTAGCGGGGTGTCAGAGACGCTGCGACTTCAAAATCGCGGGTACACGGCGGGTCCGGCCATTGTGCCGATTGTTCCCGGGGCGATCCTCTTCGATTTGCTGAACGGGGGCGACAAGAGTTGGTCCGAAAACCCGTATCGCGAATTGGGCCGAAACGCGTATCTCTCTGCTTCAAAGGCCTTTGATCTCGGGACGGAGGGCGCCGGCTACGGTGCCCTGACCGCAACCCTGAAAGGCGGACTTGGCTCCGCTTCGGCCCGTATTGGCGAGATTTCGGTGGGGGCCTTGGTCGCGGTGAACCCGGTCGGCTCAGTGACGCCAGAGAACAGCCGCCATTTTTGGGCGGCAGCCTTTGAGCAGAACGGAGAATTCGGCGCATTGGGGCCCGACCCCAATACAGGTCACAGCGGCGCACCCTTCGGGCACAAGATCGCCCCGCTTGAACAGCGAAATACCACCATCGCAATCGTCGCGACGGATGCGAAGCTGACCAAGGCGGAATGTTATCGCCTCTCGGTTGCGGCACACGATGGGATCGCCCGCGCGATTGTTCCTGCGCACACGCCGTTTGACGGGGATTTGGTGTTCGGAGTGTCTACAGGACATTTCGACTTGCCAGAAGACCGCGCCATCGCTTTGACGCGGATTGGTGCGCTCGCAGCGACCTGTCTTGCCCGCGCCATCGCACGCGGCGTTTATGCGGCGCGTCCAGAGGCGGGAGATCTCTTACCGACCTGGTCTGAAACCTCACCGACCTGACAGATCAGCCATGCCTCCAAGGCGGCTCTTGCTTGGCAAAGAACGCCGCGATCCCGTCCCTTGTTTCCTCGGTCTCCCAGCGGTTTGCGAGAGCGGAGGCGGAGAATTCCGCGGCGTCCTCTGGGTCGACACCTGCCAGAGCCCGACAGAGTGCTTTCGCCTCGGCCACCGCACCGGGCGCACAGTGCAACAGCGCGGCGACCTCGTTTTCGATGGCTGCGTCAAGTTCCTCGGATGGGCAGGAGCGCGCGACGACACCGGCCCGGATCAAGAAATCGACATCAAAGGGCTTCGCATTGAAAAACACCTGACGCGCGAAGGCTTCGCCCAGTCGAGCCACGACGAAGGGCCCTATCGTGGCTGGGATCAGGCCCAGACGCGTTTCCGTCAGAGCAAAGCGGGAGGTGTCTTCGGCGATGACAATGTCACAGACACAGATTAGGCCAAGCCCGCCGCCATAGGCCGCGCCATGTACACGACCGATCACGGGTTTTGGCAGGGCGTTCCAAAGTCCGAGCATACGCGCCAAGGTCATGGCCTCGTCCATCTTTCCCTGTCGGTCCTTCTCGGCCTGATCACGCATCCAGCCAAGATCGCCCCCGGCACAAAAGGTTTTCCCCTCGGCTTCAAGGACGACAACACGGACGCCATCATCCTTCGAAAGACGTTCGGCGGCTGCGGTAAGCTCCGCAATCATGACGGCATCCATTGCATTGTGTTTCTCGGAGCGCGCCAAAGTCACCGTGGCCACCTGGCGGGTATCTATCTCAATCCGGATCGTTTCATACGTCATCGCATTGTCCTCACAGGGTATCTGCCGCGATGGCGGCGACAAAGGTTTCGGCTTTCAAAAGTGCGGAACGGTCAATCCCAGTATGAAATCCGAGCTGATCGAGACGTTCCACAAGCGCGGTGGTGGAAAGATTTCCCTTGGCCCCCGGCGCATAGGGACAGCCACCCAAGCCACCGACGGCACTGTCAAACGTGCGCAGCCCCAGCGCGAGCGAGGCCTCGACATTGCCAAGCGCTTTGTCCCCAGTGTCGTGATAATGGCCCGCAAGTTCGCCTGCGCGCACAGCCTTCAGCACGCTTTCGAGCATGCGCGAAATCGTGTCAGGGGTCCCTGCCCCAATCGTGTCACCGAGAGAGATTTCATAGCATCCCATGTCTTTGAGCGCGGAGGCGACATCACGCACCGCATCGGGCGACACCGCGCCATCATAGGGACAGGCCACAACGCAGGACACATAGCCTCGCACCGGCAGGCCCGCGTCTTTTGCTGCGGCCATCAGCGGTTCGAACCGCGCAAGGCTTTCCGAAATCGAGCAATTGATGTTCTTTTGGCTAAAGCCTTCGGAGGCGGAGGCAAACACCGCCACCTCATCCGCACCAGCCTCCAGTGCGCGTTCGAAGCCTTTCAGGTTGGGCGTCAGCACAGCGTAGTCTGTCCCGCCTCGGCGCGTGATCCCCGCCATAACTTCTGCGGCGTCCGCAAGCTGCGGCACCCATTTCGGAGAGACGAAACTCGTCGCCTCGATCTTTTCGAACCCCGCGTCCGAAAGTAGATTGATCAACTCGATCTTCTGTCTTGCAGGGATGAGGCGCTTTTCATTTTGTAATCCGTCGCGGGGGCCGACCTCGTAAATGCGGACGTGATCCGTCATCTGATCCGTCATGCGGCGACCTCCTCCTCAAGCGTCACAAGGACAGCCCCGCCCTCGACGGTCTGACCCGCGGCACAGAGCACAGTGGCGATGCGTCCGGCCCGCGGTGCGATCAAGGAGGTCTCCATTTTCATCGCTTCCATGACGCCGAGCTTCATACCCGGCTCCACCGTGTCGCCCACGGAAATGTCGAGGGTCACAATCATGCCCGTCATGGGCGCCACCACGACATGACCTTCCTCGGCTGTCATGGCGCTGCCCAGACGCGCATCGAACAAAGAGAAATCGTGGACGACCCCTCCGCTCTGGACAGAGATCAAAAGCCCGTCAGGGCGAGAAGCGTGAACAGCCCGAGCTTCGATCTGCGCATTGTAGGGACCAGTGGTGGCGCGCATGTGCCCTGTCTCGATTCTGACATCACGCAGGGTCAGGTCGCGATCTCCACCGGTCAAAGTGATGGCGCCATCTGGGTGCAAGATCAGCTGACGCTCATACATATCAGTTCCGCACACCAGACCGACCGAATGCCGCGCCTCACCCCAGAGACGCCAACCGAGCCGAGGCGCGTCGGGACGAATGCCGAGACCCGACAAAGCCGCAAAAGCCAGATGTTCCTCAGAAACCTTCGTCGGCATGGTCAAACCCTCCAGTTCACGTTCGATCAGACCGGTGTCGAAAGGCCCGTGTTGAAACGCCTCGTTCAACGCGAGTGTGGCGAGAAATTCGGCGTTGGTCATGGTTCCCGCGACATGGGTGTCACGCAGTGCCGCGACCAAACGCGCGAGCGCGATCTCGCGCGTGTCGCCTGAGGTAATGACCTTTGCGATCATCGGATCATAGTAGGGGCTGATCGTATCGCCCGAGCGCACGCCGGTGTCGTTGCGAGAATTCTCTGAAAACGACAGATGCTCAAGCTTACCAGTGGCGGGGAGAAAGCCGTTCGACGGGTCTTCGGCATAGAGGCGCGCCTCGAACGCGTGACCAGAGATTGTCAGAGCCTCTTGTGCAACGGGCAAGACCTCCCCCGCAGCCACCCGCAATTGCCATGCAACCAGATCAATACCGGTGATTGCCTCGGTGACCGGGTGCTCAACCTGTAAGCGCGTGTTCATTTCCATGAACCAGAAGCCGTCCGGGCGCAAAGGCCCTGAGCCATCGACGATGAACTCAATGGTCCCAGCTCCGGCATAGTTGATGGCCTTCGCGGCCGTGACCGCAGCTTCGGTCATCGCCGCCCGAACGGTATCCGTCATCCCGGGCGCCGGGGCCTCTTCGATGACCTTCTGGTGGCGACGCTGCAAGGAGCAATCGCGTTCGAACAGATGCAGCACGTTGCCATGCGTATCGCCGAAGACCTGCACCTCGATATGGCGCGGCGAGATTATGAATTTCTCGATCAAGACATGTGGATCGCCAAAGGAGGACTGCCCTTCGCGCCAAGCGGACTCGAGGGCGTCGCGAAACTGCGCCGGATTGTCCACTTTGCGCATGCCCTTTCCGCCACCACCGGCGCGGGCCTTTATCAAAACGGGGTAGCCGATCTGCTCGGCCTGAGCCGCCAGGAACGCCGGATCCTGATTTTCGCCCTGATAGCCCGGCACAACCGGAACACCCGCCTCCTGCATCAGATCTTTTGCGGCATCCTTGAGCCCCATGGCACGGATCGCCGTCGCGGATGGGCCAATGAATGTCAGACCAGCGGCTTCCACCGCTTCGACGAAGTCTGGATTTTCGGAGAGAAAGCCATAGCCCGGATGGATCGCCTGCGCGCCGGTTGCGAGGGCTGCGGAAATAATCCGCTCCGCCACGAGATAGCTTTCAGAAACAGGCGAAGGACCGATATGGACCGCTTCATCCGCCAATTCGACATGCAGTGCATCGCGATCAGCATCGGAATAAACGGCGACGGTACGCACGCCCATCTCGCGGGCGGTTTTGATGACGCGACAGGCGATCTCGCCCCGGTTCGCGATCAGAATTTTTTCGAAAGGTGCGGTCATGGTTTACATCCTGAACAAGCCGAATTGCGTCTCTTCGACGGGGGCATTGAGGGTCGCGCGCAGCGACAAGGCGATCACGTCACGGGTTTTTCGCGGGTCGATGATCCCGTCGTCCCAAAGCCGCGACGAGGCATAGAGCGGCCGCGATTGACGGTCGAACATCTCAATGGTCGGGCGTTTGAACTCTGTCTCTTCTTCCTCGGACCAGCTCCCGCCCTTGGCTTCGATGCCGGCACGTTTGACATTGGCCAGAACGCCGGAGGCCTGTGCACCGCCCATCACGGAAATCCGCGCATTGGGCCACATCCAGACGAAGCGCGGCCCGAAAGCACGCCCGCACATGCCGTAATTGCCCGCGCCATAAGAGCCGCCAATGATGACGGTGATCTTTGGAACATTGGCGGTGGAGACGGCAGTGACGAGTTTGGCTCCGTCCTTCGCGATCCCGCCCGCCTCATATTTGGAACCGACCATGAAGCCGGTGATGTTCTGCAAGAACAGGATCGGAATTTTGCGCTGACAGCACAGTTCGATGAAGTGCGCCCCCTTGAGCGAACTCTCAGAAAACAACACGCCGTTGTTGGCAAGGATGCCCACGGGAACGCCGTCGATATGGGCAAACCCGGTGACTAATGTTGTGCCATAGCGCGGTTTGAATTCTGCAAAATCCGATCCGTCCACAATCCGCGCGATGATCTCGCGCACATCAAACGGGGTTTTGTCATTGGCCGGGACGATGCCCATGATGTCCTCTGCGGGATAGAGAGGGGCTTTCGGATCTTTCGTGTCGATATTCGGACGGGGTTTGGGACCGAGATTGGCGACGATTTCGCGCGCCAGCGCCAGCGCATGCCGGTCATCGTCTGCGAGGTAATCTGCAACTCCCGAGAGCCGCGTGTGCGTATCGCCGCCACCCAGTGTTTCGGCATCAACCTCTTCGCCCGTCGCCACTTTCACAAGCGGCGGACCAGCGAGGAAAATCGTCCCCTGTTCGCGCACGATGATGGTTTGATCGCTCATAGACGGCACATAGGCGCCGCCCGCCGTGCAAGACCCCATCACCACCGCGATCTGGGCGATGCCTTTGGCGCTCATCCGGGCCTGATTGTAGAAAATCCGCCCGAAATGGTCGCGATCCGGGAAAACCTCGTCCTGATTGTTCAGATTGGCCCCGCCGCTATCCACAAGATAAATACAAGGCAGCTTGTTTTCCTCCGCAATCTCTTGCGCGCGCAGGTGCTTTTTCACGGTCAGCGGAAAGTATGTGCCGCCTTTCACGGTCGCATCGTTGCACAGGATCATACAGTCGCGCCCCTCGACCCGGCCAATGCCTGCAATCGCTCCCGCTGCGGGAATTTCGTCATTGTAGTGCCCGCTGGCCGCAAACAGTCCGACCTCGAGAAAGGGAGAAGCGGGATCAAGCAAAGCGGCAATCCGGTCGCGAGGCAAAAGTTTGCCGCGGGCAACATGGCGCGCTCTTGAGGATTCAGAGCCGCCCTTCATGACACGGGCCGCTTCATCCGCGATCTCGTCGAATTGTGCCTGCATTGCAATCCGGTTCTCTTCGAACTCGGGGGCGTTTGAGCTGACGTTGCTGTGCAAGATCGTCATGTCATTCTCCAGTCTTATAGGCGCACCTCTCCTGTCCGGTCGCCAAAGGACAACCGGTCGGGGTGAGCTTGTTTTCGTTTTTCAGCGCAGCATCAGGCTTGGCAGCCACAGGGTGATTTGCGGGAAGAAGATGAGCAAAAGCAGAACCAGGATCTCCATGCCAAGAAAGGGCAGGATACCGCGGAAGATTTTACTGAGCGGGACACCGGTCTGGGCCGCTGCAACATAAGCATTAAGGCCAAGCGGGGGCGTGAGCAGGCCGATTTCCACTGTTTTTGTGACGACAATGCCAAACCAAATCGGATCAAAGTCCAAAGCCATGGCGGTCGGAAATGCCAAGGGCATGGCAAGCGAGAGGATCGCGAGCTGATCCATGAACATGCCCATGACAAGAAGCGTGAGGATCATGATGGCCATGATTGTGCCCCGGGACATATCGGTGGTCGCCACGAATTCCAGAAGTGCATGGGTGATCCGTGTAAAGGCCAGATAATTCGAGAAAATCGCGGAACAGGCGACGATCGCGACAATCATCACGGTCGCACGGATCGCGCCTGAGACGCAGCGGTTGAAGTTCATGAAACTCAAGGTCCGCTGAAAGATGACGATGATCAGAGATCCCATAACGCCGAGCGCCGCAGCCTCGGATGGCGAGGTCAGCCCGCCATAGATGGCGCCGATCACGAGCACCATCAGCACAATCATCGGGAACACGTGGCGACTGCTTTTCACGGCGCGCTTGAGTTCGAAAGGGTCGCCCTTCGGGGCCTGATCGGTTGTATGCGCGATGAACTTGATCACGACGGCAAGCCCGGTGGCCGTCAACAGACCGGGGACAATGCCCGCGATAAACAGCTTGCCGATGGAGGTTTCCGTGAGCACGCCGTAGACGACCAGCACGATCGACGGCGGCACAACAACCGCGAGCGTTCCCCCCACAGAGACGACGGCGGCAGCGAGGCGCTGCGAATAGTTGTGATTGCGCATTTCTGGGAAGGCGGATGCGGCCATTGCGGCGGTGGAGGCGGTCGAGCTACCGACCAGAGCGGCCAAGATGACAGAAGCCCCGACAGTGGCCATCGCGAGCCCGCCTTTGACATGCCCGATCCAGGCCTGACAGGAAATGATCGCGCGGCGCGTCACGTCCCCCGCTGTCAGGAGTTCCGCCATCAGAATGAAAAGCGGGATCGCCACAAGGATGAACGAGGCGGAACTGTCAAAGAATGTCCGTTCCAACACGGCCAATGCGGGGCGCACGCCGAGCTGGAGTGAAAGTCCCACGAAACCGGTGATGCCCATGGCGAATGCAATCGGCATTCGAAAAATCATGAGAAACGCCAGAAGGACGAGTATGGCAATGAAAGTCAGCATGAAGGGAACACGAAGTCCTTGAGAGGGCAGCCGGTCGGGTGATCGACCGCCCTGAGGTTTCGGGAAAGGTGCGTGAGGTTATTGGCTGGTGAGCGAGCGATAGGTCGCGAGAACGCCCTGCGCCTGTTCACCGCCCATGCGCGTGACCCAATCGTCCGTCACGGGCGCCATTGCCTCAGTGAGCGCCATGAGTTCCTCGTCAGTAAAGCTGTAGGTGTCGATCCCTTCTGCGGTCCATTGCGCGATGAGCGCCTCGACACTCTGGTCTTGGGCCTGCGCCACATGCAGCGCCGTTTCCTCTCCGAGCGAAATCATGGCCTCCTGCACGTCAGCATCCAGACTGTCGAAGAGCTCGGTGCGGACCACCATGATAAAGCTGTAGCCACCGAAGGAGCCGTTGACAGAAATATGGCTAACCACTTCGTTCAACTTGTATCCCAGCACGGAAGCCAGCGGGAACAGAACCGCGTCGAGGCGACCGCGTTCCACGGCGGTGTAGACTTCGGGTCCAGGGATCGAGATGCCGACGGCGCCAAGATCTCGGGCGGTCATCGCCTGCGTCGCACCGGAGGTCCGGACATCCAAGGCCGCCCAATCCGCCGGCGGACCGAGGCGCTCCTTCGCCAACACCTGATAGGGCGGCAAGGTGAACCCGAAAATCGGCGTTACACCGGCCGCGAGCACTTCGTCACGCAGTGGCCCCTCTTTCAACATCGCCTGCAACGCTTTTGTGCCCTGGACCGCGGAACCATAGTAGCCCGGCAGGCCCACGATCGAATTCAGCGGCAAGGTTTCGGCGTGGTAGGACGCGCCCAAAAGTGCAGCATCCAGAATGCCGCTTTTCACGGCATCGAGCTGTGCCTTGGACTTGGCCGCCTGTTGCGATGGAAAGTGGTTGAATGCGATTTCTCCGCCGGTGGCTTCTTCCACCGCCGCCATCCATTTGACCGTGCCCTCCACCGACACGATATGGCTGGTGGATTGGAAATCACCGAGGCTCAGTGTTTCCGCCTGCGCCGCAAAAGCGCCGAGTGCCATTACACTTGCAAAAGCGGCAAATGCTTTCCTTGCGATAGTCATTTTCAGTCTCCTCCCTGAAAAGTTTCTATGGGGTTGGCTCACGCACTTCTTTTTGAAAAGTGTCATAGAGTAGCCGCAGAGCCAGAACGCCGCATCCCAAGGGGACGACGGAATAGGCCCACCCAAGCGGCCAATCGATCACTCCGAATTCGACATCACCCTGCGAAAACGCATGGAACGCGAATGTGCCGGACATGTAGGTCACCGCGCCAAAGAAGGCGGCAGGAAGCAGCAAGCGCAGTTTCGCGATCGCTTTGCCTAAAAATCCGGGGAGATGCTCGGGCACGAAGTCGAGCGCAAGATGCCCGCCATCGCGGAACACCCGCGAAAGGGACAACGTGGCCAAAGCGGGCATCAGATAGAGTTCAGTGAACTCGAACTGAAACTGCACCGGTTCGTTAAAGAACAGCCGAAGCAGAATGTCCGCATTGACCAGCACGACGACGGTCACGAGGCCGAGGCACCCTGCGAAATGCAGGATGTCCTCAAGTTTCTTTAAGAGTGTTCCTAACACGATCAACCTCTCCTCCCAGTGGTTGACGCCCAAGACAATCGCCGGGGCTCCCTTTAGCGTTTGGGAAGCTCGACGACGGCGGAGCCGATGGCAGACAGTTCCCCGTCCTGTTGTTCGGCACGCTGTTCAATCTCCAAAAGCGCACGACCGTCCTCTTCGAACTTCCGCGTCACTTTTCCGCTGATCAGAATGATGTCGCCTTCCGGATTGTGACGGCGCACCTGCGAGTCCGCCTTGCGAAGGAAGCCGTCATCCCCCATCCAGTTGGTCACATGCTGCGTCAACCAGGAAGAGCGTTCCGGGCCATAGTCATAGGCACCCGGCGCACCAACTTCGAGCGCGAATTCTTCTTCCCAATGCACCCGTTCCGGGCAGTCGGGAATCCCGAAGCGGTTCTTCGGTCCGGCGGAAGGATGTTTCTGCTGAAGTTGCCAGGCCAGTTTGTTGGCGCGGATGTAAAGGCCACCCCAGCCCTGCGCATAGGCAATAAACCCGGTCGCAGTCATCGGTCCCTTGACGATTGTGGGGATCTCATCGCCCTCATTCACATCGTCCCAGTAGCGGGTCTCGGCACCGCGCACGGTCTCGTTTTCGTAGTATTTGTAGTATTCGTTCAGTTCATCCTGGGTCCAGACACGGCGGCCCTTTTCCTTGGCGGCGGTGTATTTGGTACCGTTCTCACGCGCCTGGTCGCGATCCGTGCGGAAGCACCAGCTGTCGGCATCGGCCACGAGATCACCGGTTTTGGCATCGAAAAAATCGACATGGTAAATCTGTTGGATCGCTTTGCCGGCAAAGCGGGTGTCGTGCTCGATCAGATCTTTCAGATAGGCCTCGGTGCGAAACTCGGTGTTGCGCGGAATAACCTTGTGCCAGTTCCAGTTCGCGCCGGACCACATGGCATGGACCCCCGGAAGACCGCCGACATAGCCGGAGATGATCCGGCTGGTAGAGAACAGAAAGCTCGGAAGCGCGATTACATCGCCATACTTTGTCGTCTTAGCATATTCCGGATCGCACCACAGCGGATTGTCGTCGCCGATCCCATGCGCATAATGGCGAATGTTGTCGCGGGTCGCTTCATAGCACCACGGCTCGACCGTTTTCTCGATCTTCACACCGATACGTTTGCGCAGATCGTCGAGACCTTCCTCCGTGATCTTCGGAAACTTTCGTGTCATCTGGTTCATCTTAATCCTCCTTGAAAGATGATTGCGCTCTATCCTTTAGTTGGCAGAGGCAAGTTTTGCGGCCTGCTGATCACGCAGGATTTTGCGGTTCACCTTGCCTGCCGGTGTCTTCGGCAGTTCGGTGACGAATTCGATTTGGCGGGGATATTCGTGACGGGCGAGCTTGGCGCGGACGTGGTCCTGAATGTTCTCTTTGAGACCTTCGCGCTCGTCCGTTTTCAGAATGATATAGGCTTTGACGACGAGGCCACGCACGCTATCAGGTGCGCCGATCACACCGCATTCGGCCACTGCCGGATGGCTCAGGATCGCGTCCTCGACTTCGACGGCACCAATGGTCCAGCCTGCGGAAATGATGACATCGTCGGCGCGCCCGCCGTGGTAGAAATAGCCATCCGCGTCGACACGGCCCAGATCCTTGGTCGGGAACCATTTTCCCGCCTTTTTCACCATCAGTTCCCCTGTCTCGCCGGGATCAGACCGCGAACCGTCATCGCGTTGGACCTCGACCTCGACACCGGGAACGGCCTTGCCCATGGCACCGTCGCGCACCTCAAGATCGTCGGCGCCGGGGTAATTCGCAATGATCACACCGATTTCGGTGGTGCCATACATGGAGCGAACTTTGGTGCCGAACAATTGTTCGACGTAAGCGGCCGTCTCACTGTCAATCGGTTCACCCGTAAAAGAGAGCTTTTCGAAGCAGTAGGAAAAGGCCTCGGCGGCACCGGAATTTCGCATCATGCGGTAGTGCGTGGCGGCGGCCGTCAGGTTGGTGATCTCGAAATCACTGAGCGCTTTCAACAGGCGGACAGGGTCGAATTTTCCCGAGAAGGTGCCTGTCGAGACCCCCATCGCCAAAGGAGCGAGAGTTCCATGCCACAGACCGTGCCCCCATGCCGGGGAAGACGGACAGAAAAAGCGGTCTCCCGGACGAATGCCCGTCGCATACAGGGCCGCGACCATGAGCGTGACAATTGAGCGGTGATTGTGGTGGACGGCCGCCGGTAGGGCGCGGGTCGTGCCGGACGTGTATTGCAACACCGCCAAGTCGTTGCCGCTCGTGTCCCAATCGAATGTTTCGGGGAGATCAGACAGGGTGTCGAGAAACGCTTGGTCGACAACGATCACGTTTTTCGCCCCGCCTTCGATGGCCTCGGGGGCTTTCTCTTCATTGGTGAAGAAGATTTCAGGCTTACAGTCACCGACGCGAAGTTTGATCCCATCTGGTCCAAACAAGGTGAACATCGGAACCGCGACAGCGCCTGCCTTCATCGCGCCGAAGATCGCGCAGTAGAACGGGAGCGACGGTTCGATCATCACCGCAACACGGTCCCCTTTTGCGACCCCCTGCGCTTTCAGGAAATGCGCAATTTGCGACGACCTGCGAGAAATCTCTGCGAAGGAAACGATTTCGTTTCGCCCATCGGAATGGGCAATCCGTAGCGCCACATTGTCCCCGTCGACGTGCCGATCAATGCACTCATGGGCGATATTGAACCGCTCACGCCTGCCGTCGAACAGATCCCACAAGGCCTCTTTCGTGTAGTGCATCTGAGCGTCCGCATAGGACGTGTACTCGGTCAGTCGGACCATCTTCCTCTTCCTCCCAATCCCGCAGCCTGCCGTCCTCTCCGGCATCCTGCTCGTTGACAACTACGGTAGGGAGGTGAATAGATTATTGTCAATACGCTATTATTATTGTATATATACAATGAATTTGAAGCGTAAGCAGAGGTTAAAATGGTCAAAGACGACGAAACTCAGACGACGAAACGACAGGTGCCCGCGGTCACACGCGCCCTTGCTATCATGAGGTTTTTGGCCCGCTCGAACGATCCCGTGGGGGTCAACCCTATGGCCCGTGAGTTGGGTTTGGTGCCGAGCACCTGCTTGCACATTCTGCGCGTGCTGCAGGATGAGGGCATGGTGGAATTTGATTCGAAGACGAAGCGATATTCCATCGGAATCGGCATCCTGCCGCTGGCGCGTTCGGCGCTGCAAAAGAACACTTTCTCCGTGATGATCCAGCCGAGGCTCTCTGAATTGTCGTCTCGTTTCGGCGTTACGGGCATTGCGACGCAGCTCGCTGAACCGTCTCAGATGGTGGTTGTTGCGCTCTCGCAATCCTCCCTGCCGTTCCGTCTTCAGGTCGATCTCGGATCTCGTTTCCCACTTTTGATTTCTGCAACGGGCCGTCTCTTTGCCGCGTTCAACGATCTGGACGAAAGCAAGTTGAAAGCAGAGTTTTCCAAACTTGTCTGGGATCATCCGCCCTCCTTCGAGGAGTGGCTCAGCGAAGTCGCTGAGGCCCGAAGCCGCGGCTATGCCGTGGACACCGGCACCTACATTTCCGGCGTCACGGTTGTCGCCGTGCCCATTTTCAACGAACGCCACGAGATGATCCGTTCGCTCGTCGCCATCGGCATCTCCGAGCGGCTGAACGCGGGCGAAATTCCGAAACTCGCCGCCGCGCTTAGGGAGGTGCGCGACGCGATTGAAACCATGCAAATTACAACAGGGAGTTAGAGGAAAACGCCAATGAGGGAGGAAATCACATGGAAGCCACTGAAAGCCGGCGGTCTGATGGATAAAATCGGGCCCGTGATGTCGGCGCGAGATGAAGAGGGAGGCTTTGTCTACGCGCTGGAAACCACAGCGGAGCACAGCAATGCTTTGGGCTTGGTTCATGGAGGGGTCATCACATCCCTTTTGGATCAGGCCATTGCATTGGTGGCATGGAACGCTGCGGACAGGGCGCCCTGCGTCACAGTTCAACTGGACACGCGTTTCGTCAGCGCCGCAAAACCCGGGGCGCGTTTGGATGCGCGCGCGACGGTGCGAGAGACCTCGGGCTCCATGATGTTTCTCGATGCCGAGGTGCTCGACGGGGCGCGGGTCATCGCGCTCGCCACCGCTGTCATGAAAATTTCCCGTAAGGTGGCCTAAGATGACCGAACCACATGACACGACTTATCGTGGTCCCCTCGCCGGCATAAAAGTTCTCGATTTCTCGCGCATTCTCTCCGGCCCCTACGCAAGTATGGTCTTGGCCGATCTCGGCGCGGAAATCATCAAGGTTGAACCTATTGAAAAGGGCGATGAAACGCGAAACTTCCCGCCCTTCAAAGGTGGCATGAGTCATTACTACATTGCTCTCAACCGCTGCAAAAAGAGCATCGCACTTGATCTGAAATCTCCCGAGGGCGCTCAAATCGCAAGAGAGCTCGCCGCACAGAGCGACATCGTACTCGAAAACTTTCGCCCGGGCGTCATGGACCGACTGGGTCTCGGCTACGATGCACTGAAAGCGGACAACAAAGGGCTGATCTATTGCTCGATCACCGGATTTGGCAAAGATAGCCCCCATGGTGACAAACCCGCGTTTGACATCGTGGCACAAGCGCTCTCAGGCATCATGAGTGTTAATTGTGAACCAGGACAGGCCCCGAACAAGCTGGGCATCCCGATGGGAGATATGGCCGGCAGCATCTTCTCTCTCTTCGGTTTGCTTGCCGCGCTTCACGAGCGCAATGTGACGGGACAAGGTCGTCACGTCGAAATCGCAATGCTCGACAGCCTGATCGCACTCCAAGGCTATTTGTCGCAAATCTATTTTGTCACTGGCGAAAGTCCGAAGCCCGTCGGCACACAACACCCCAGCATCGTTCCCTATGGATCGTTTCCGACCGCCGATGGCCACGTGATAGTGGCCTGCTTGACCGAGCGCTTTTGGCACAATTTCGCGCGCTGCCTGGGACGGGACGATCTGATCGAAGACCCGCGCTTTGCCCTTTATGAGGCGCGACTCGCCAACCGAAAAGAACTTGAACCCATCATTCATGAGAGAATGACCCAAGACGACACGGCGTATTGGCTGGAGCGTTTGACGGAATTCGACGTTCCCAATGCTCCCATTCTCTCGATTGGAGATGCCCTATCGCAGGAGCATGTCGCAGCACATGGTTTGATCGAGGAAGTTTCCCACCCGGAAATCGGCACCATGAAAGTCGTGCGAGGCCCTATCAGGTTTGACGGAAGAGGCGCCGGCCCTGCCTCAGCGCCGTCACTTTTGGGCGAAAACACCCATGAGGTTCTTCGTGAGGCACTGGGATATTCCGAGGAAAAGGTCGATCAATTGTGTCGTCGCTCAGTCATCGGTGGTCGAACCGCAGTCAAGGATCCGCTTTAGGCATTCAGGAAAAATGGAAAGGCGAGAAATCGCCTTTCCTTCTCCACTGAGAAGTCTTTCAAGCTGAAAACTGATGGGCCGGCGGCAGGGCAACTCTGCAGATCTTATCGGTTTCAAGATGTAAGACGCGTTCACCGCATCTAGTAGGATCGACTGCCCCCTTGGCATCGGTTGCTGCGATTTGGCGTATCGAATGCGCATGGCTCTAACGTCCGAAACACGAAGGAAGGCCCCGCCAGAGCGTCCGAATGTTGAAGAAAGGAAAAGCGGTTAGAACCTGTTTGAAACAAACCCTATTCCACCACATCTGCGAATTCCAACATATCAACCGGAGGCCAAACTCCGATCTCTCGGGCGAAACTCAGGTTTATCGTCAGGGCAAATTCGTCCATTTTTGCAACAGGAAGCGCCCCGGGCAGTTTCCCATCCAAGAGTATGTCCGCGACCTGACGGCCCGCAAGACGCCCGACGTCGTAATAGCGGGCTGCAACCGATATCAGCGCGTTCCCGTCCTGAACCATTTCTTCGTATGAACTTATGACCGGCAGATTTTCAGCTTTGGCGGCGGCACCGAGTATCGCGGCATTCGAGCGAAGAAAGGACGAACTTCCAACATAAAGCGCATCAGAACCGGCTTGCTTTAACCGCCTCACATGGACGCCGATGTCCTCGGGCATGGGGGCTCCATTTTCGGACAGTTCGAAACCATAGTCGACGAGTTCGATCCCGATGCTGGGAAGAAGATCTGCCAATTCGTCACGCTTTCCGACAGAGTTCTTTTCGTTCGCATTATAAAGAAGCCCGAGCTTCTTTAAATTCGGAACAAAGCGCTGCAAAGTGTCCACCGTCACTGTTTCCGGCACCCTGTTATATGTTCCGGTCAAGTTCTCGCGCCCAGTGTCTTCGAGGCTCTTGGCGATCCCAGATCCAACCGGGTCAGCGACAATCATGAAGACCTGAGGGATATCATGGTTAAAATTCGCATCCTCTAGCTGTGCAAGGGTTCCGGCAGTGGCGAGCGTGACAGTCGTTCCCCACGATATGATGAGGTCGACACCCTCCGCGCGCGCGTCTTCGACAAGCCCCTTTAACCGCGCCTTGTCGCGGCCAGCGTCGCGTACTGATATCCTGACATCCGGAGCAACCTCCTCAAGATAGTCTTTGACGCCTTGGCAAGATTCCTCACAGCCACGCCAGGTCGCAAACAGAACCGTCTGATCTTTCGCGACGGCTTGCGCGGCGAGTAACAGACAGGTCGAGGCAACGAATACGCAAGTGCGGATACCCATTATACCGGCGTCTCCCTTCTTTTCGTTCTGCTTGATGAAATCATGCCGAAAATGACCGCGCCGGACAACGACAAGATGCCGAGAGAGGCAAAGATCAGGGATGGATCAGAATTTTCAGGAGTGGCGAAGAAAATTGCGACAAAGGCGACAATTGCGCCAAGTCTTTCAGCAAACCGGTATCCCGCGATCCACGACGCTTTTCGGCCGCAGTAAAAGACAACAAGTGCGTAGAGGGGCGCGCGAAGAATGGCATGGCCAAAGCCAAGCAGCGCTACGACGAAAATTGGTCCAAGAGACGCAAAACCTGCTCCGAGCAACGCAACCGCAGCCAAAATGGCTCCCATAACGGCCGCGAGCCTTTCATTAAAACCGATGGCGTTCGAAAGGTAACCGGCAAGAGGGGCGATCAAGATTGCTGATAGGTAATACAACATCACGATCCTCGCGATGATCGTGGTCTCATATCCTTGCTGTGAAAGGGTCATCGGCACGAGATACCAGACGACAATGGCCGTCGCCGCGCTCATTGGCACGGCAAGGCAAGCCACAGTCAAGAAAAACGACAGTGGAGATTGCTTTTCAACACCTGCCGCCCTGTTGCTGTGCCTGACAGCGCCGGCGGGACCTGACAGGCCCCAGCGCGCGGCAAACCACGCGCAGATTATTGTAGCCGCGCCGAGTAAAATCGCCGCGGAATAGCCGACCTCAAATGCAATAACGCCGCCAATCACGGATCCTGCGAGAACGCCACCATATAGTGCGGTATTCAGGGAAGCTTGGGTTTCCGCTGCGGCGCCGTGCTCTCCAGCGCGCAACATATATGCTGAACAAGAAACTGCCGCCAATGTATATCCGGCCCCCACGATCATCCGACCGAATGCAATACCGGCAAGCTCGGAAGACACGGACATAACGACGAGGCCCGTTATGATCGGGGGAACGGCACAGAAAAACGCCTTCTGCGGCCCGACCCGCGTGATCACGCGCGACGCGAGAGGGGCAGAGACCGCCGCTGCGAGGAGGTAAAGGATCAGAGGGAGTGCGGCCGCAACCGCGCCGGGAAGTGCGGCCATCCGCTCCGCATTTCTGGCCATGACCGGCAAGAAAGAGGCCGTCGTTTCTGTCCCGAGGGCCAAGAGAAACATGGGAAGGCGACCGGACAAGGGCAAAGAAATTTCGAACCGTCTCGGATCCGCCTTTTCCCGTGAGTTCAACCGCGCAAGGTGCAACGCCCTGTCGTTCAGACGCTCAGCGAGCCGTCTCATCTGCCCTCCAGAGGGCACATCGATCACTTTATCAAAACAGCCACGGCGTTGTTCTTCCAATAGACCTGTGACAGCCAAACGTGGAATCCAGATATTGCGCGCCGCGAGCGCTAGGATGACCTCAACACCAAGGAAAATGATTGCAAGAGCAATCACGCTGATATCCAAAAGCGCCCGCAGTAAGCGGGTTTCAATCTGGCGCGGGTCACCAGACAACTCGATTTCGGCAACAATTCTGCTTCGGGCGAGGACCGAAAAAGTGTTCGTCCAAGTCTGCGCCCCCAAAACGTTTTGTAATCCGCCGCCCGCGTCACCATTTTCGAGATCGAGCAAAACTTCACGATTGTTTGCGACGATTTTCACCCGTCGGATCTCCGGGAAGTCGGCCACCGTCTCAGCCACTTTCTCGTCAAACCCCGCAACCGCATCGATTGGAATACCAAGCTCCAACGTTCTCTGGAGATCATCGCGCAACATCGTGCCAAGAAGATCCATCCTCTGCCGAAGCTCTGGCTCGATGGCATCGTCGTAGGCGCGAATGACCACGGTCGAGAAGCTGGCGATGGTAAAGGCAATAACCAGTGTTAATGCCAAGGTCACACGCAGACGCAGTGTCTTTTGTGAGGGGGCGCCACGGTTTCTCAACGCGTGCCGTCCCGCGCATTCAGGTATTGCAATTCAGCCTCATGCATTGCCGAGGCGATCCCCTCATGTCCCCCGTCTTTTCGATTGATCGTATCCCCACGCCACAAATGTTGGGACGCTTCAAAATCAGCCGTTAGGAATTCTTGATCAAAGCGAAGTTCGTGCTTGAAAACACTTCGGACCATCCAGGCCGAGATCACGCTACTGATCACACAAAAGCCGAGCGCCCATGTCGCAAGTCGACCCGCCATTGCCCAAACGGCTGTCGTCGCGGTTGCACCGGAGTATTCAATCATCAGAGCTCCGGCAACGTCTCCGGAACTTTGCTTGAATGCCGCGAGATACCGATAATCGCCACGTTCCTTGTAAATCGCACTGGACGCCCCTTCTGCCAAAAGCTGACCAATTTCAGCTCTTTCGGCGTCAAGAACACTGCCTGAAGTGCTTCTGACAATCGCACCATTCCGATCAAGCACATGCAGCGCGGTGATTGCATCGTCAGCCTGCCGCGCCCGCTCCAGGACAGCATCAAGGTTCCGGACAGTCGAGAGTTCCAAACCAATCATCGCCGCAGAGCCCAATGGCTCAGAAACACGATCCGCGATGACCTTCAGACGCTCCTGTTCCAAGCCTGTGCGGACCTGATCGAATTGCAGCACGGAGAGAAATACGAAGACAACCAAAACAGCCACGTTGATTGCCACCGCTGACAGGATAAGCTCTCTATATGTAAAGATCTTTGGCCCCATCTGAGAATTGTTACGGGGACCCAGTCTCTGCTGTCAATAAAAGGATCAGAAACGGGGAAGCCGTTTGGAGCGGGAGGCGATCCAAACGCAAGATAAGAGCCTTTTTTGGAAAAGCGCCTTGGCCATAAATTCCTGTGCTCGACAATCCTGATAGGAAATTACTCGCGACGGAGCACCCCTTTCATATGAAAGGTAAGGAAAGCATTGGGTCACTCTTGCTTCGGACTTCTCAGAACAGCCTCGCCAATCGCGCAACTCGCCATAACGAAAATACCACCGAACTTCGGCACATCCTCAAGTACAAATCCTAAACGAAGCAGGAAACCTTCCAAGTTGCTCGACAATGGCAGCAGAGCAACCAGCAAACCCCAGAACAAATCAACAGAAACAGAGGCGACAAATACTGCAATGGCCATAAAAATTGGCCAACTCAGGCGACTTGCAGTCTTACTAAAAAGGACGAAAACGAGGAGTGCGAGAAGCCCGTAAATCGCGAAAAAGGCAGCCTGCCATGGCCCCAGCGCCTCATGAATAAGAAAGGCATCATCGACCGCAAAGAGACAACAAAACAGCGCCAAAGTTGCGAGTGGTAAATCGCTTCTCTTCCAAGCCGCAATGGCAGCTGCGACAGCGGCGACAGCCATGAGGAGGATCCCGAGATCGCTTATCAGTCCAGCTTCCGGAAGAGTGCTTAAAGAACGGTCCCTCAATGCTGCAACAGCGTCAAATCCAAGCCAAAAGAGCGTCAACACCATCAACGAGGCTGCGATCAAACCAATTAAGAGAACCACAGTGGAATGGCTTGCTCCACTTTTGCGCGTCAGAAGAACAAAACGCATCTCGCTCAAACGCCTCGTCACTGAATTTTAGCTGACTCACCATAGTCACACAGAGAGTTGTGTCGACGATAATTATTCACAGCTTAAGAATTATACATCCAACTCATCTGAAATAGCCAAGGGCCACCATGGGCAGTCCGCTTCGCCCGCACAGCGGACTTTGGCCTAGCACCGCAGGCTGCACGGAGTCGCGGACGATTGGGAAAGGAGGATCGCGCTCAACAGGAAGTCACAGAGTTGGGCTTTACCCCCATCACACGATGATAGACACGGCCTGCTAAGCTTACGATCTGCTTCAAAGGTAACGGTTCGGGTCTCGCCCGGAGTGTCGCCCAGCGCTTCTGAAGAATGGCATATTCCGCCGCGAAACGTTCCTTCGCCTCAAGAGGCTCTCGTGTTCGCAGAGATTTCGAGACCTCTGCTCGCCCAATTACGGCGAAGAGATCGGCGGGGACTCGAACGCGAATGTAGAAAATTCCGCTCTTTAGGTCTTTGACTGGCTTCAGCATAATCAACGCCATTGTGTAGGCCACCTGTGTAGGAGACCGAATACATAAGGCGCTGTTATCACGCAACTATTTGTAATTCCCATGGAAGTGATGGTGCTGCTGGAGAGAATTGAACTCTCGACCTCTCCCTTACCAAGGGAGTGCTCTACCTCTGAGCTACAGCAGCGCCGGGTGCGTCAGGTGCGCCATGTCACCGTCGCCGTGGGCGGCTAATTAGACGTGATCGCATCGTTGCGCAAGCGTATTTTCGATAAAAATTTCCATCCGGGCAAAGTTTCTTTTGCAGGTGCGATCTTTGGCGGCAATCTCATCGCAGCAGCGCCCTCAGGAAAGCGCAGAAACCACTCGAAAACTGCAACCCGAAGACTGACGGATGTGCCGTGGGATTCGGCATCCGTCAGCGGAACGCTCTCGCCCTGTGGAAACGACAGCCATTGTAAATGCGCCTCATGCTGAGACCACGTTGGCGCTGAATGCTAGTCCGCTCGAATATGAATGCCGCAAGAAATTGCAACCGGCCACGCCCTTCATTGGGCTGGCCGGTCGACGGTTTAGATTCCGAGGATCGCCATTGCTTCGGCGAGGGCGTCGACGGAAGCTTGGTGGTTGCCAGCATTGTGTTCGGTCTCCCCGATCATGCGGAGATCTTTGACGCGGGCCATGTCTTCCGTGCTGAGCTCCGCGGTTTCCAGCGCGGCGTCGATGGCGGCCATGTCGGCGGGGCAGTGGAAGGCCAGCGCGGGGCTCGCGATGGCGGCGAGGAATGCGGCAGTGAGCAGTTGTTTCATGATGTCCTCCCTGATCATATTTGCCGACTTTACCACGACAGCGGGGCGTCGAGTTTCACTTTCCCGTGCCTCTCCCAGCGACCTTCCCCCACCAACACTGGACGGGCGGAACGGCATTGGCTACATGGAACACCATGGACAACAAGACCGATCCCTCACGGAAACCTGCAAAACCCGCGCCGAAAAGCCGGGATGAGCGCTTGAAAGCCGCGCTGAAGGCCAATCTTCAGCGGCGCAAGGCACAGGCGCGCGCACGCACCACTTCCGATGAGAGCGACGACGGCAAGGACGAGTAAGGCAAGAGCATGGATTCTATTCTGGTGCGGGGCAACGGGCCTCTGAACGGTGACATCGAGATTGCGGGGGCGAAAAACGCCTGTCTCGCGCTGATGCCGGCCACGCTTTTGTCGGATGAGCCGCTGACGCTGACCAACGCGCCGCGCCTGTCGGACATCAAAACGATGACTGCACTTTTGGCCTCTCTGGGCGCCGAAGTGACCGCGCTGCAAGAGGGCAAGGTGCAGGCCATGTCCTGTCACGGCGAGATCAACCCGGTCGCCGACTACGAGATCGTGCGCAAAATGCGGGCCTCGAATCTGGTGCTCGGCCCCCTGCTCGCCCGTCTCGGTCATGCAGTCGTGTCGCTGCCGGGCGGCTGCGCGATCGGTGCGCGTCCGATGGATTTGCACACCACGGCTCTGGAAGCGTTGGGCGCCGAGATCGAATTGAGAGACGGCTACCTGCACGCCAAGGTCGCGGGCGGTCGCCTCAAGGGCGCCGTACACAAAATGCGCTTCCCGTCGGTGGGCGCGACGGAGAACTTCCTGATGGCTGCGTCTCTGGCCAAAGGCACGTCGGTTCTGGAAAATGCCGCGCGTGAGCCGGAGATCGTCGATCTGGCCGACTGCCTCAACAAAATGGGCGCGCAAATCGAGGGCGCGGGCACCTCGCGGATCGAAATTCAGGGCGTCGACCGCCTGCATGGCGCGACGCATCCGGTGGTGACTGACCGGATCGAGCTTGGCACCTTCATGTTGGCGCCCGCGATCTGTGGCGGCGAGGTGACCTGTCTCGGCGGCAAGCTGTCGCTGGTCGAAAGCTTTGTTGAAAAGCTCGAACTCGCGGGCGTCTCTGTAGAGGAAAACGAGCGCGGCCTGACCGTGTCACGCAAGAACGGCCGAGTGAAGGCCGTCGACGTGACGACCGAGCCTTTCCCCGGTTTTCCCACCGATTTGCAGGCCCAGATGATGGCGCTTCTGTGCACCGCCGAGGGCACATCGGTCTTGGAAGAAACCATTTTCGAGAACCGCTTCATGCACGCCCCGGAACTCATTCGCATGGGCGCGAACATCGAAGTGCATGGCGGTCACGCGACCGTCCATGGCGTCGACAAGCTCAAAGGCGCACCGGTGATGGCGACCGATCTGCGCGCGTCTGTTTCGCTCATTCTGGCAGGGCTGGCGGCAGAGGGTGAAACCGTGGTCTCGCGGGTCTACCACCTCGACCGCGGCTATGAGTTCATCGAGCGCAAGCTCTCCGGCATCGGCGCGCAGATCGAGAGGATCAAAAGCTGATGGTCGAAGACGCGAGATTCGAAGACGGCGGTGAGCGACCGCTGGCGCTCAAGGCGATAGATGTGGACGACCTGACGGTCATGTCTGCGCTTGTGCAGGACGCCATCGTGCCGATGGGAGAGATATCCTACGACGCCAACCGTCGCCGTTTCGCGTTTTTGATCAATCGCTTTCGTTGGGAAGACGTGGAGGCCGCCGAGCGCCGGGGCCGCCCGGTCGAACGCGTTCAAGCCGTTTTGGTCTTTGACGACGTCATGTCCGCGCGCTCGACGGGGGTGCCCTCGGGCGACAAGGACATGATCCTGTCGCTGCTGTCGATCACCTTTGCCGCAAAAGAGGACGGCATGGGCACAGTCGAGATCACTTTGGCTGGCGACGGCACGATTGCGCTTGAGGTCGAGGCGCTGGATGCTACGCTCAAAGATGTCACACGGCCTTATGTGGCGCCATCACATAAGGTACCGCGGCACAACGAATAAACGACTACTCTTTATTTTGAAGGACATTTTATGAAGACCTTTTTGACAGCAGGCCTCCTGGCCTGCGCCCTTGCCACGAATGCCTCCGCTGAACAGGTGACAGGCACCTACCCAATCGACAAAGACTTTGCGCAACACGAATTGAACTGGCAACCGCGCGGCAAAACGGTGATCCGCTGGACTGTCATCAATGACAACGGGTATATCGCCGTGTGTGGTGGATATTCCACCACGGGTGGCGGCATGGCCTTCAAAGCCTCCGGCGATATGCTCGCCGCTGCGGGGGTGAAAATGAATGACGAGTCGATCCTCAAGAATCTGCGGTATTTTGCCCAACTGAAAAGCAATCAGCAAAGCATCGGGCATGTCGGAGAGCAAGCCAACTGTGTTCGCACAACGGCGCCCGCCCCGAAATCGCAAGTGTCCTTCGAGTTGTATTCGACCAAATCCGATTTCCGGTACTAAATGCGGACTTCCATTCCGACGCCCCCGAGGCCTCAAGTAGGGATGGAAGCGGATAAGTTCAGCCACGCAGGTGCTCAACAGCTTGAGCGTTGTGCCAACCCGCGCTATGTCGGTCTCCAAACGCGCATCTCTGGTGCGTTGTGCCCCGCCCTCTCCCTGCAACGGGCCAAAGGCGGAGCGCTATAAGGAGACCGACATGCCCCACTTCCTGTCCACCACGGATTCTGATTTCGAGACCCGCTTTGCCGCGCTTTTGACCATGAAGCGTGAGGACAGCCCGGATGTCGATGACGCCGTGGCCGCGATCATCAAGGACGTGCGCACGCGCGGCGATGCAGCTGTGTTGGAGCTGACGGCGCGCTTCGACCGGATGGTGCTCACCACCGACCAACTTCGGTTCTCCGATGAAGAAATCGATACGCTCTGTGCACAAGTGTCGGCTGAGGAACGCGACGCGCTGGAACTCGCGGCGCAACGCATCCGCGCCTATCACGTCCGCCAGATGCCCGACGATCAGATGTGGACCGACCCGGATGGCGCCACTTTGGGGTGGCGCTGGACGCCCGTTTCGGCGGCGGGGCTTTACGTACCGGGCGGGCTGGCCTCCTATCCGTCTTCCGTTTTGATGAATGCGATTCCCGCAAAAGTCGCCGGTGTAAACCGTCTCGCCATCACCGTGCCGACCCCTGACGGGATCGCCAATCCGCTCGTGCTGATGGCCGCGCGCATCGCAGGGGTGGACGAAATTTACCGCATCGGCGGCGCGCAAGCGATCGCCGCACTTGCTTACGGCACCGAAACGATCGCGCCCGTCGACAAGATCACCGGTCCGGGCAATGCCTTTGTGGCCGCTGCCAAGCGCCGCGTCTTTGGCAAGGTCGGCATCGACATGATCGCTGGTCCGTCGGAGATTCTGGTCATCGCCGACAAGCACAACGACCCGGACTGGATCGCCGTCGATCTGATGTCTCAAGCCGAACATGACGAAAGCGCGCAGTCCATTCTGATCACCGATGATGCGGAGTTCGGCGTGGCCGTGGCGAAGGCTGTTGAGGCGCGCCTTGAAACGCTCGAGCGCCGCGCGATTGCCGGCAAAAGCTGGGAAGATTTCGGTGTCGTGATCACCGTGCGCGATCTGGATGAAGCGGCCCTGTTGTCGGATCGTTTCGCCCCCGAACACCTTGAACTCTGCGTCGAGAACCCGGATGCGCTGTCCGCGAAGATCCAACACGCTGGTGCGATTTTCCTCGGCGCCTGGACGCCGGAGGCCATCGGCGACTATGTCGGCGGCCCGAACCACGTCCTGCCCACCGCGCGCTCCGCTCGTTTCTCGTCGGGCTTGTCGGTTTTGGACTTCCTCAAACGCACGACATTGGCCAAGATGTCCCCTGAAGCGCTCAAGGCCATTGGCCCTGCAGCAGAGCGTCTGGCGAAATCCGAAAGCCTCGAGGCGCATGGCCTGTCTGTGCGCGCGCGGCTGGACCGGTTGAACGCAGACAAGTAAGAGGGTGTGATGAGTAAACTGATCGCCGTTGAGATCGACGATGCGGGGCTTGCGGCGCCCACGCCTGAGATTGAACAGGAACGCAAGGTTGCGATTTTCGACCTGTTGGAGGACAACTCCTTCACCCTGCCCGCGCGCGAGGACCGCGACGTGCCCGAGGGGCCGTTTAAACTTGGCCTCGCGATCCGCGAGCGGCGTCTGGTCTTTGAACTGAGCACGGAAAGCGGGGATAAAGCGGCGGAGTTCCACCTCTCGCTTGGGCCGTTCCGGCAGGTCGTGAAGGACTATTTCCAAATCTGCGAAAGCTATTTCGACGCCGTCAAAAAGATGCCGCCCTCACAGATCGAAGCCATCGACATGGCCCGACGCGGCATTCACAACGAAGGCGCGCGGGTGCTGCAGGAGCGGCTCGAAGGCAAGGCGGACGTCGACATCGACACGGCGCGGCGGTTGTTCACCCTGATTTGCGTGTTGCACTGGGGGTAAGGGCGTGGCGGCAGAATTCCCTCATTCGGTTCTGTTCTGCTGCGACCACAACGCGGTGCGTTCGCCCATGGCGGAAGGGTTGATGAAGAAATTCTACCCCGGCAAGGTCTATGTCCAATCCGCAGGCGTGCATTCCGATCTCGATGTCGATGGGTTCGCCGTCGCCGTCTGTGAGGAACTGGGCATTGAGTTGCACCGCCACCGCTCCCGCTCTTTTGACGATCTGAAAGACTGGGGCGATGACATTTCCTCCTACGACTTGATCATCGCACTGTCGCCCGCTTCCCAGCGCCAAGCGCTTGAACTGACACGGTATTACCACCTCGATGTGGAATATTGGCCGATCATGGACCCGACTGGCATAGGCGAGACGCGTGACGCGAAACTCGATGCTTACCGTCAGGCCCGCGATCAAATCATCACCCGAATGCAGGCCCGTTTCGGCCCCGCCCACGCTTAAACACCCCACCTCTTCAAGGATCTTCCCATGACCCAGAACCGCGTTGAAACGCTGGCCCTGTTGACCCGCTATTACGAGGCGTTCGCAGCCCATGATCACGCCACCATGCTCGACTGCCTCACAGACGACATCGAGCACCGGATCAACCAAGGCCCCGTAGAGCACGGCAAGGAGGCCTTCGCAGCATTCATGGTCACGATGGACACCGCCTATCAGGAAACGCTGGCTGACATGGTGCTTTTCGCCAATGACGAAGGCACCCGTGCCGCCGCTGAATTCCGCGTGCTGGGCAAATACCTCAAAACCGCAGAGGGCTACCCCGAAGCGCACGGCCAATCCTACGACCTGCCTGCTGGCGCGTTTTTCGACATTCGCGACGGCAAGATCGCCCGCGTCTCGGTCTATTACAACGCCGAGGACTGGGTGGCGCAGGTCTCCTGAGGAGAGCACAATGACGCTGAGCTTTCGCACCCTGAAAGGCGCCGAGGTCGAGGCCGCGCTGGATGATCTGGCGCGGCTGCGGATCGCGGTGTTCCGCGAGTGGCCCTATCTCTACGACGGCTCGCTCGACTATGAGCGCAATTACATGGCGAGCTATGTCGGCAATGACCGTGCCGTTCTAGTGGCCGCCTTTGACGGCGACCGCATTGTCGGGGCTGCTACCGGATCACCACTCGCGGAACATGCCGAAGACTTCGCGTCAGCCTTCGCCCATGTAGAAATGCCGATGGACAGCGTGTTCTATTGCGCCGAGTCGGTGCTCTTGCCGGAGTATCGCGGTCATGGCGCGGGGCATGCATTCTTCGACGCCCGCGAAGCTCATGCCCGCGCCTTGGGGCTCTCGTATTCGGCCTTTTGTTCGGTCATCCGCCCGGAAAATCACCCCTTGCGTCCCAAGGGCGCCCGCAGTCATGATATATTCTGGCGCAAGCGGGGGTATGTTCCGATGGAGGGCGTGATCGCGCATTTCGCCTGGAAAGACGTGAATGAAACGGAAAGCTCCGATAAGTCTCTGCAATTTTGGGGAAAAACGCTTTGAAACTGATCGCATTCTCGTGGCAACCCGATTGGGCACAAACACCGGATCATTGGCTGGATCGCTACCGGGCCGCCTTGGCCGATGCCGATGCGGACCGCGACAGCTTGGTCGTCTTCCCGGAATACGCCGCCTTGGAGGCCGCGTTTTATGGCGATGTCACCTTGGACGCGCGCGGCTGGATGACCCGTGGCGCGGATCATTTCGACGCCTATTGCGACGGGATTCGCACGTTGGTGGCGGAGACCGGCGCGACCATCCTCGGCGGCTCTGGCTTTGCACGGTCCGGCGACCAGATCGTCAATCGCGCGCTATTTTGCGGCCCCGAGGGCGAGGGCTTCGTCGAAAAACGCACCCCCACCCCC
The DNA here is from genome assembly GCF_019429625.1 of Celeribacter sp. PS-C1. Classification (GTDB taxonomy): domain Bacteria; phylum Pseudomonadota; class Alphaproteobacteria; order Rhodobacterales; family Rhodobacteraceae; genus Celeribacter. Next base: position 3,208 of record NZ_JAHXRW010000017.1, on the reverse strand, counting down.
TATGAGCGCGCCATCGACATGGCCGCCGGCGCCCCCACACCGCTGTTCGAGACACGTTTCGGCAAGGTCGCAGCGCTTATCTGTTACGACAGTGAATTCCCGCTCTTGTCGCGTCGCTATGCCGACGAGGGCGCTGAGATCCTCTTGGTGCCCTCTTGCACCGACACCGAACATGGCGCCATGCGGGTCGAGATCGGCTGCCGCGCACGTGCCCTCGAAGGTCAGATGATCGTCGCCATGTCCCCATTGGTGGGCGAAGTGCCGGAATGCGAGGTCGTCGACGTGAATTTCGGCCAAGCGGGCATTTTCGCGCCCCCCGATGGCGGCTTCCCGGCCTCCGGCGTTCTCGCCACAGGCACCAAGCATTTCCAAAGCACCGCCGTGCTCGACACCTTGACCGAGTCGGTCGCAGAGGCCCATCGAGGCGGCGCCGTCAGCGTCAAAACCCACTGGCCAGAGAGCGAAACCGGCCAGAAAGCGGTCGAAACGCTGAAATTCGCTTAAATCCTCCTTGAAACTGCACCGTTAAAGGCGCATTTACTAGCGCGCCCGTACATCAGGCGGGTGAAACAACGATGGAGTGACCATGGCCAAGGAAGAAATGCTCGAATTTCCCGGTGTCGTTAAGGAACTCCTGCCGAACGCGACATTCCTGGTCGAGCTGGAAAACGGCCATACGATCATCGCGCATACGGCAGGCAAAATGCGGAAAAACCGCATCCGTGTTCTGGCTGGCGACAAAGTGCAAGTCGAAATGACCCCCTACGATCTGACCAAGGGTCGGATCAACTACCGCTTCCGCTGAGCGGTTCTGGCTTCTATGAAGCTTATTCTCGGTTCAGGCAGCCCGCGCCGGAAGGAACTTCTGGCGCAGCTGGGCCTCACCCCCGACGACATCCGTTCTCCCGACATCAATGAGGACCCGGCCAAGGGCGAATTGCCCCGGCCCTATTGCGCACGTATGGCGCGTGAAAAGGTTCTGGCCGTGCCGCGGGCTGAGGATGAGGTCGTGCTTTGTGCCGACACCACGGTGGCCTTGGGCCGCCGCATCATGGGCAAACCTGCCGATGAAAAGGAATGTGCCGAATTTCTTTTGGCCATGTCCGGTCGGCGCCATACGGTGATCACCGCCGTGGCCGTCGCCCATGGCGATCGCGTTTGGGAGACCGACGTGGTGACCACCGTGAAAATGAAGCGCCTCTCTGACATTGAGCTGAACAGCTATCTCGCCTCGGGCGATTGGCACGGCAAGGCGGGCGGCTACGGCATTCAGGGCCCCGCCGGCGCTTTTATTCCTTGGATTCAAGGCAGCTATTCCGCCGTCATGGGCCTTCCCGTGGCAGAGACGGCCAATTTGTTGATGGCTGCGGGCTATCCGATTTATGGAGTGCACTCATGAAGGGTACCGTTATCGCCTTGGGCGAAGTTCAGGGCAAACGCGCCGCCGCCTTCATCCGCGACGGCCTGCTCGACGATTTTCTGGTGGACGCGGGCGAGGATGCCCCCCCTGTCCCCGGTGCGATCTTTCGCGCCAAAGGCGGGCGTAGTCTCAAAGGCATGGGCGGCGCTCTCTTGGACCTGCCGAACGGCGAGAAAGCCTATCTGCGTGGCAACAAGGGCCTAAAGCCCGGCGCGCCGATGTTGGTGCAAGTCACCCATATCGCCGAGGAAGGCAAAGCCGTCCCCGTCACGACGCGGGTGCTGTTCAAATCGAAATTCGCCATCGTCACGCCGGATGCGCCGGGGCTGAACATCTCGCGTCAAATCTCGGAAGACGAGGAACTCATCCGCCTGCACGATCTGGCCGCTGAGGGCATGGAAGGCGCCGATGAGACCATGGGTCTGATTCTGCGCTCTGCGTGCGAGGGCGCGACGGACGACGAAATCGCCGAAGACATCTCCGCCATGCGCGGGCTTTGCGAAGCCGTGCTCGCGGACCTCTCGGGCGAGCCGGAGCTTTTGGTGGACGGATCAGACGCCTGGGAGGTCGCTTGGCGCGACTGGCCCAAAGCCGACATCTTTGACGACAGCGGCGATGCCTTCGACAACCACGGTGTTCATGAGCTGATCGACGCAGCACTCGACCCGTGCGTACCGCTCAAAGGCGCAGGGTCCATGTTCATTGAACCGACCCGCGCGCTTGTCGCCGTAGACGTAAACACCGGCGGAGACTTTTCCACCGCAGCAGGGCTGAAGGCGAATATCGCTCTGGCGCGCGATCTGCCGCGACAGTTGCGCTTGCGCGGCCTTGCGGGGCAAATCACCCTCGATCTCGCCCCCATGGCAAAAAAAGACCGCCGCCAGTTCGAACACAGCCTGAAAGCCGCTTTCAAACCCGAAGGCCACGACACGGTGCTGGCTGGCTGGACCCCGCTCGGGCATTTCGAGATTCAGAAAAAGCGTGAGCGCGTGCCGATTGCCGAGGTTCTGCGATGAGCTGCCCGATCTGCGGCGGCGACACGGCGCAAAAATACCGCCCCTTCTGCTCAAAACGCTGCGCGGATGTGGATTTGGCGCGTTGGATGAACGGCTCATATGCCGTTCCGAGCGGCCGCGAAGAGGACCCGGAAGAGATCGCCGAGGCAATGGAAGAGGCTTTGCGCGAACAGTTTGAGGCGCTGACGAAAAAACCTCACTAATGAGGTGATTTTCCTCTGGACAGTCCCGCGCCCCCCGACTAGAACCCCGCTACCCGAACGAGAAGTCGTTCAGCGAGAAATCGCTCCCGTTGCCCGGGTAGCTCAGGGGTAGAGCAGTGGATTGAAAATCCTCGTGTCGGTGGTTCGATTCCGCCCCCGGGCACCATTTTTCAAAAGAAAAATAAACATAACTTAATGATATCATTGAGTTTTATACTTTTCCCAATGTATTCAGGCCTAATTTGCTACACAATTTGCTCCCGATTTTGCTACACATTTCCGTTTAAATTTGCTTTCGAACACGATCCCCAGGTCACCCCGGAAATCGCACCATTCATATTCGAGACGCCGATATCACCGCTCTTCAAGCAGTTGCTCGGCCGTGCGGGACGCCAGGACATGATCGCGGGCGTCCCGAAGAGCGCGCCGAAGCGCTTTAAAAATTTCGATCAGATGCGAGAGTTGCGCCATCCTATCCGACATCCCAAAGTCCTCGCTGGTATCCCTGAGCATCGCGCCATCTCCAAAACCGGGCTTGATCTCATTGAGCTCTCGCCGGATTTCGTCGC
>NZ_JAHXRW010000016.1 GCF_019429625.1 Celeribacter sp. PS-C1 | reverse complement strand
ACGGCGACGTCGTCTGCGTCCCGCGCGGTCACCACCCCTGCGGCGCGCCTTACGGGTTCGAGATGTACTACCTCAACGTCATGGCCGGTCCGCTGCGCAAATGGCGGTTCGTTCCGGCCCCAGAAGTTGAACATTTGATGTGAGCGGCGCAAGATAGGCGTAAGGAGACAGGCGTGAAAATCGGTTTAGTCGGATACGGCACAGGCGGCCGTCATTTTCATGCGCCGTTCATTATGGCGGCGGAGGGGATTGAACTCGCGGGGATTGTGGCTCGGTCCGATGCCAAAATTGCCCAGATCAAAGCTGACTATCCCGGCCTGCCGATTTACGGTTCGCTGCCAGAGATGCTGGCCGCGGGCGTGGATGCCGTGACGATCACCACCCCGCCTGAAACCCGTCGTGCGCTCGTGCTCGAAGCGATTGAGGCCGGTGTGCATGTCGTCGCCGACAAACCCTTTGCCCCATCTGCTGCGGTCGCGCGGGAACTTGATGCCGCCGCCAAGGCGAAGGGCGTCGTCCTCTCCGTCTTTCACAATCGTCGCTGCGACACGGATGTCCGCACTCTCAAGGCGGTACTCGACGGTGGCGAACTGGGCCAGATCTGGCGCGTGCATTCGCGGATGGATATGGATGATCCCGCAACGCTCGAACTCGGACCCACAGGCGGGCTTCTGCGCGATATGGGGAGCCATGTAATCGATCAGATGGTTTGGCTCTTTGGGCCTGTTGCGTCGGTCAGTGCGCACCTCGATATGATTGAGAGCGACGCGGGGCCGACCGACGCGGGTTTCGTCGTGTCCATGCGGCACAAGAACGGGGTCTTTAGTCAGGTTAGCTCCAGCAAGCTCAACAAGTTCGCAGAGAACACCTATCGCGTCTATGGCGAGAATGGCTGTTACCTGTCCTACATGACCGATGTGCAGGCACAGGCAATCTTTGCGGAAAAACGCCCGCTCGATGATCTGGAGGGCTGGGGCTATGAGGTCGAGGAAAATTGGCCCAAACTGCACACGGCCTCTGGCACGCGGAAAGTGCCCTCGGAGCAGGGCCGCTACCACGATTACTACGCGGCATTCGCCGAGGCCTGTAAAACCGGCACTCCGCCGCCCGTGCCTCCCACTGACGCGATTGAGGTGCTTCGCGTGCTTGATGCCGCGCGGGTCAGTGCGACCGAGCATCGCGACGTCTCGCTCCTCGACTAACCCTGTTCAGAAAGCCACCGAATGATCAAACGCGCGCTCAACCAGAAAACGCTCCGTCGATTGAGTTTTGAACAGTTTCTCGATGCTGCGGCCCAGCTCAAATGCGTCGGAGTCGAGCCACGCAATGACCTTGGTCGCCCGCTCTTTGACGGGGTGTCTCCCCAAGAGGCCGCGAACATGACGCGGGCGCGTGGCCTCCGGTTGCTCGGGCTGTCGGAGGTATACGGGTTCAACGTCTGGGATGATGCGCGCGCGGCGCAGATTGCAGCGCTCATCGACGTGGCAGAAGCCTCGGGCGCGGAGACCATTAGTCTCATTCCGTCCGTGGACGACCGCCCGACACGGGATTTGCGCGACGTGATGCGGGATATCCTGTCGATGGTTGAGGGCAAGAAAGTCCTGCCATTGATCGAGCAGATCGGGTTCGAGACATCGACAATTCGCGGCAAGGCGGAGTTGGTAGAGGCCATTGAGGCCGTCGGTGGTACTGAAAAATTCAAACTCGTTCATGACACCTTTCAACATGTGATCGCGGGTGAGACGGAGATTTTCGCGGATCACACAGCGATGGTCCATATCTCCGGCATTTCTACTCCGGATGTGGCCTTGGACGCGCTTCAGGACGCGCACCGCATTCTGGTCGACGCGGAGGATCGCTGCGGGAATGTGCCTCAAATCGCAGAGTTTCTTGAAAGTGGCTATGAGGGCGCATTCTCATTCGAATGCACAGAACCACGCCTTCTGCGGCGCATCACCCCAGCCTGTGTGGATGAGAGTTTCGCATTTATAGAAGGTAAGTTGTTGGAGGGATGAGGTTCTCGCGTGGCTAAAACGATTTGATTGCCTTTTCGGCCAACCGAAAAACGAGTGGGCTGAACCGCCTAATTGGTTCGATCTGCCTTGAGGACGTCCGGTCCGAAATCGAGAGGGTATCAAGTGCGGCTTGTTTGTCGGATACGGCTGAACTTCGGCGCCACGACCAGAAAATTACTCCTCGCGACGGTACTGAACGTCTTTCGCAGTTCCGCAATCAAATGGCCAAGTTTTTGCAGGCCGTGGAGTTTTTTTGAAGGAAACCGAATAGGGCGAACGGAAAACAATCGATGTTCGGGAGTTCTAAGTCGGGATAATGGCGGAGAGACAGACCGCCATAGAAATTTCCGAGACATTCCAAAATGTTCCAATAATATGTAGGAAAATAAATATTTACCCACTTACATCGTGCGAAGCGTTCCTCCATACTCCTATAAGATCCACAGATAAGTGGGGGATGAATTGGGGGATTTAATGCCGCACAAGAATATCAGGAGACCGGAACGAGCGCTGTCGGCACGTTTCGTGGAAACCGTAAGCAGCCCTGGAAAATACTTCGACGGCTACGGACTCTTTCTGCGTGTGGCGAAAAACGGTGCGAAGCAATGGGTGCAGCGCATAACTATTCGCGGCAAACGGTGCGAACTCGGGCTGGGTAGCCCGCCCGCTGTGCCGCTTGGAGAGGCTCGACGTGTTGCTCTGGAAAACCGGGGCAAGGCGATGCTGGGCGGCGACCCTTTGGCCGACAAGCGCGAGGCACGGGCTGGGCTGAGCTTTGCTGAAGCGGTGGAGAAATATCTTGGCGGGAAACTGTCCGAGTTCCGGAATGAAAAGCATCGCAAGCAATGGCGTTCGACGCTCGATACATACGCCTTGCCCGTTGTCGGACGGAAGGACGTGGCCGACATATCGGTACAAGACGTGCTTCGCGTTCTAGAACCTATTTGGCAAGACAAGACGGAAACCGCGTCGCGCGTACGTGGGCGGATTGAAAATGTCTTGTCATGGGCGACGGTGGCTGGGCACCGGACAGGGGACAACCCTGCTCGGTGGAAAGGCAACCTGTCTGAAATCCTGCCCAAACCCTCTAAGGTGGCAAGGGCCGTCAATCAGCCCGCCCTTGCGCTTGGTGATGTGGCAAGGTGGTGGACTGCACTGGGTGAACGAGAAGGTATGGCAGCAAGGGCGCTCGAATTCCTCACTCTGACTGCGGCACGCTCGGGCGAGGTGCGCGGTGCGACGTGGGATGAAATGGACTTAGGGGAGCGGGACAAAATTGACGAAACCGACAAAACCCCCGTTGCGACAATGGCCCCCTCTGCGGCGCAAGGAGCCGTCTGGACCATCCCGGCTTCGCGAATGAAGAACGGGCGCTCGCATCGCGTGCCGCTCTCGCCGGAGGCGGTGACGCTGTTGCAAGCCATTCCACAGCTGGACGGCTCGCCCTATGTCTTCTTCTCCCCGCGCAGCGGCATGTTGTCAGACATGTCTATTTCCGCTGTCATGCGCCGAATGCAGGAGGCGCAGGCTAAGTTGGGAGGGCTGGGATATCTCGACCCTGCCAGCAAGCGCCCGGCCGTTCCCCACGGGCTACGCTCAAGCTTCCGGCAATGGGCGGCGGAGCGCGGCTATCCCCGCGATATGGCTGAAATCGCGTTGGCGCATTTCATCGGCTCCGAAGTGGAGCGCGCTTATCAACGTTCTGACATGCTCGACCGACGGCGTGCGATGATGGCCGATTGGGCCGCATTCCTGCGCGGCGAAGCGGCAGAGGGTGACAACGTGCTTAAGCTGGGCGCGACGAGATGAAAGGCCCGACACTTTCAAGCACATCCGACCTACTTTCGGAACCGGACACAGAACCGAGCACTACACCCGAAGAGATGATTGCAGACTTCTCGCGGGAAATCCTAGCTGCCATTCGTCGGAGGAATTCGAGCGCCTGGAAGATAGGGGGAAGCTAGAGACAGCCAGGGCAAGCGCGGAAATAGCTGCGCTCTACCTTGTGCGAGCATGGTATTTCTGCAGCCCGTGGTGGGCCGATTCAGCCATAAGGATGGTTTTTGATGAACATCTCCCAGTGACCAAAGCAACGACGCTTCTCCATGCTCGCGCTGCAGATCTACGACTTTCGGGTAATGGCCAGAGAAAGGAGGACTTTATGCGGCAGCGGTGGGAAGATTACGCGTTCTTTCAAGTCGCTGCCATGAGGATTGCCGGTATTTCAGCGACTGAGGCGAGCGAACATACCGCGCGGTGGCGGGATGAGTTCAGCATCGGCGAGTCTACTGTCAAAGCATCGACAATCGAAAAGGGCTATACGGCGTGGGTCTCGGATCCGCTTCGAGGCAAGGTCTGGTGGACGCAGTTATCAAGGGAAATGGAGGGGCTGACGGCCAAGGAGAAAATAAGCCTGATTCAAGCAAACAAGTTGCGTGCCGAAATGCTTCCGCCAAGCCCCAAAGGGCTTAAAGGCGTGCGCCGCTGATTGTAACAATTAACGGGAAGCGGATCGGCCCTCGGCCTTCCCTCGGCGTAACGGACAGTTCCATCGATACTTCCGGCTATGACTCAATCAAGCCGAAAGGAACTGACATGGCTGACAAACTCCTCCGCCGCCCCGAGGTCGAAGCCCGCACCGGGCTGTCACGCTCCACAATTTACGACTGGATGAAGCGTGGCGAATTCCCGCAACCCATAAAGCTGGGAACGCGCCTCGTCGCCTGGCGCGAAAGCGATGTGACCGCGTGGCTCGAAAACCGCGAAACGCGGGCAGCGTGATTTGATGATCAAAGAGGAAAGCCCCGACGCGCTGGTGAACGCGATCGGGGCGGGAATGCCTTGCCATGCGTCTGCGGCGGGCTCTCCCCGAATAGCATATTGGAAACCGATTGGCCAGATTGTTGCGGCTCTGACCTCCAAGACAGAGCGCCATTGGAGTACGGCTAATGACTGATGCCCGAACTCTCACGACTGCCTTGGGAGGGCGCTGGCATGGCCGCTACGGCACCGCGCCTTGCCCTGTTTGCCAGCCCGAAAAGCGGAAGGGACAGAACGCTCTGACGCTATCGGATGGCCTCAACGGGCGATTGCTCGCCCATTGCAAAAGGGCCGAATGCAGCTTTTGGGATATTCTCCGGGCGGCAAGTGTCGGCCCAGGCGACTACCACCCGCCCGATCCGGCGGAAATCAACCGCCGTGAGGTTGAACAACGAGCAGAGGCTGCTAAGCGCACGCAGCAGGCCACGCGGCTCTGGCAAGAGGCCGTCGCAATCGAGGGCACGCCCGCCGAATGCTATTTACGCGAGACGCGAGGCATCTGTTGCCCTCTGCCGCCGACACTGCGCTTTCATCCTCGGTGTTGGCACGGGCCGACCGCCCGGCGCCATCCGGCCATGGTAGCGCTGGTAGAAGGGAGCGAGGGTTTCGCGGTGCATCGCACCTACCTTCTCCCAGGAGGCGCAGACAAGGCTGCCATTGAACCGCGCAAGGCCATGCTAGGTCGCATGCGTGGCGGCGCTGTGCGGCTTTCTGACGCCGCCGGTCAGTTGGCAGTGGCTGAGGGCATAGAAACCGCACTCTCACTTCTCTCGGGCCTTCTGCGACGCCCGGCATCGGTGTGGGCCGCGCTCTCTACATCTGGCATCAGGGGATTGCATCTGCCCCCTGATCCTGGCCGGATCACCATCGCACCAGATGGCGACACGGCGGGCCGCAAGGCCGCTCACGCTTTGGCCGAACGCGCGCATTCGCTCGGCTGGGCGGTAGAGCTTCTCCCCGCGCCCGAAGGCCGAGACTGGAACGACATTCTGAAAGGGAGTGCTGCATGAACGCGCCTGAGCCTATCCCCTTCACCTCCGACTGGCCCGACCCTGCACCGCGCTTCCTTCGGCTCGAATTACCACCTGCCCCGACACTTCCATTGCGCGACGCGCTTGGGCCAAATCTTGCGCAATGGGTGGAAGATGCAGCCCAGGCCAAAGGCGCACCGCTTGACTATGTTTTCGCAGCGCTGCTGGCCGTGGTGGGCGCGACCATTGGAAACACTCGGTGGGTTTCACCTTGGCGCGGCTGGGAAGAGCCGCCCATCATCTGGAGTATGTGCATCGGGTTGCCCAGCGCAGGCAAGAGCCCCGCTATGGACGCTGTGTTGCAGCCTCTTCGGCATGCAGAGCGTTCGCGGCGCGAAGCTGCAGAAGCCGAAAGGCAGGTATGGAGGGGTAGGGCGGAACTCGCCAAGCTGGCGGAGGCAATGTGGAAGGAAGAGGCGAAGGCTGCAATCAAGGCGGGTGATCCTCCCCCAGAAAAACCTCGGGAGGCCGATGCAGGTCCGCCACCCCACATCCCCCGACTTGTCGTGAACGATGGCACAATTGAACGGCTCGGAGCAATACTGGCGCAGCAGCCGCGCGGCACGTTACAGACGCGCGATGAACTTGCGGGATGGCTCGAAGGGATGCAGCGTTATTCAGGCGGCGGTTCTGATCGCCCGTTTTGGCTAGAAGCCTACGGGGGGCGCGGCTTTACAGTGGAACGCATGGGGCGTGAGGCACTGACAATCGACCGGCTCACCATCGGCGTGCTGGGTGGCATCCAACCTGACCGGCTGAAAAGCCTGCTGTTCAAGTCCGACGATGACGGATTATTGGCGCGTTTCCTGCCCATCTGGCCAGATCCTGTCCCACTGCGCCGTCCTCAAATCTGGGAAGATGAAGGATTGATCGACCGGATTTTTGCGCGGCTGCTCGCGTTTGATCTGGTATCGGATGACGATGGCGAAACCAGTCCCTTTTTCATTCTTTTCGATGAAGATGCACGCGAACTCATGGACGACTTTCGCCATTCGGTGCGCGAATGGGAGGCAGAGGCAGAAGGGCTGTTGCTGTCGTTTATCGGCAAACTTCCGGGTCTGACAGCGCGACTAGCGCTGGTGCTCGCCTTTCTCGACCATGCGGCAGGGGAGGCAAAGGAACCCGGCGAAATCACGGCATGGGAATTCGGCAGGGCCGCGCATCTGGTGGAATCCTATTTCTTTCCGATGGCGCGGCGCGCCTATGCCGACGCGTCGACGCCCAAATCTGACCTGGCGGCACGGCGGCTCGTGTCAATCATTCGCGAACAGGGTTGGCGATCGTTTACGGCGCGCGATGTGATGCGGCTCGACCGCGCAGGGCTGGCCAGGAAAGCAGACCTTGACCCCGCGCTTGCCGCGCTGGAAGACGGCGATTGCATCCGCCTTGTATCCACACCGGCGAAACCACAGGGCGGCAGGCGGCGACGGCTATACGCCGTAAACCCTGCTCTCCACAAGAGGCAATCATGACGCGGTGGCTTGAGGCAGCACGACTGGCAGGAGCAGCCGGGACACAACCGACGAAACCCCATCGGAGCAAGGTTTCGTCAGTTTTGTCGGTTTTGTCCGGAGGTGCGAAGCATGGGGGAATACCCATCGACCGTGATTTGATCCTCGACCATTTAGAAGAACGTGCCGCGATCCGCGAATTTGACGGCGGGCAGACACGGGAAGAGGCCGAAGCGGGGGCGCTGGTTGATATCGCAAAGTCTACAGGGACCGATACAGACCCTCTGCTCTGCATTTGGACTAATAGGGAGCGATAGGCGTGAAAGACCGAAAGTTACAGGGCTTTTTACCCGACTTCGCGCGCGCGTATTGGGGGCTTAGACCGGAATGAAAGCCATCTGGCTGCCTCAAAGCCGTCTTGCGGCGCTCGCACGCGAAAAGGGGCGCCATGCAAGGCAAAGCCAATGCCGGGCAAATCTCGGTGCAAGTTTCATGGCGGGGCATCAACCGGACCAAAATCATCCGAGGGTCGATTACGCATAGCCGATGCGCAGCGACAGCGGTGGGCTAAGTGGAAGGAAGAAAAATTGCCCAAGGAATAGGCTGGGCCTTTCCCCTTGCCCTTCTGAAGGTCCGTGGCAAACTCCTGCCGTTTGACACTTCGGGCGGATGGTGTTGAAAAAAAGTGGCCGTATCTGATGGCACTCTCCAAAATGCGGAACGCTGTTCCAAATCGCCATTTCAACTGCCGTGTATTGGGGCGGTTTTCGAGATTTTCAGAATATCTTCCCGCAAAAAAACGCCCATCAGGCATCGTGGCCGAGTTTTTCAACAGTATGGGCGGACAGCGGGCTTTCGCTGCAGGTACAAAACCATTGCTCGGCGCTTCAAAAAGCGGCCTTTGGCATTGGTTGTCACCTTAACACGGAAATGAGTATGCGACGTCAGCGTTTAAGGGACATTTAGGGAGATCTAATGAGTCAGGGATCCAGCCCCAAGCAGAGCTATGACGAGAAGGTTGGCAAAGACATCCATCGCGCGCCCCTCAAGCAGTATTCAGTGACAGCGAAGAGCAGGATCGTGTTGGATGGCCTGAAAGGCGAAGACTGCATCGTCGAGCTGTTTCGCCAGAACTATTTTTACCGCTGGTCTTATAGCATTAAATCGGACGGCCCCGGCTCAAAGGAGCCTTAGAAACCGGAGCCGTCCACATTTTACACTAGATTAAAACGTGTTCTGGTTGATCTGCTGAAGGGTGCCATTCTTGAAGTGGTAGCGGAAGCCCACCCAGATGGTCTGCTGATCGCCGTCCCATTTATCAAACGCATTTTCCCCAGAGAAAGACATGTCGTCATACTCGAGGTAGACGCTGATGGGGGAGTTGTTCAGCTTATATTCAGCGGAAAGCCCCCAGTTGACCTGAGAGTTGTCGCCTGCGGACCACGTCTCGTCAGCACCGCTGAGAAAACCGGTGAGGCCGAGGTTCGGATTGACGTAGTAGGTCGCTTTAGCTTGAGCCACGACAGCGCGGCTATCGGCAGAGCCCGCGTCCCCACCAATCCCATAGTCCCCACCGAGAGACCCATAGAGGCTCCAAGTGTCGTAGTTCAGCTGCCCCTCAAGACCGAGGGCTGCATAAATATTATCGTCGGAATAGCTACCACCGAGGTCGACATAGACGCCGTAACAGTGTCCGCTCGCTGTGTTTTGCGTCAGGTGGCCCATCACATCCCAGCTAGAGCCGGACCGTGAGAAATCATAAGGATTGATACCACCGGTCTCGCCACTGACATCTTCACTGTAGCTGCTGGACGACACGTCGAGTTGGAAGGAGTAATCCGAGGCAAAGTTCCAGACATACGCCCCCTTGAGGAAAACCTCTTCTCCGTCCCAGGATTCGTCGTAGGCGATAGCCTCTTCATCCCCAGAAAACAGCGCCGCGCCGAAATCCACGTATCCCCAGTGCGTCGCACCATAGGTGGAGGGAGAAATTTCAGAATCGGCGGCCCAAGCCGGCATCGCAAACCCAACGACAAGCGACGCACAATATCCCAAAGACTTTTTCACTGTGACTTTTCCTTTTTCTGCAATTGCGAGATGCCTCCGAAACGGCAAGATGTTTTATCCACGCATCGGTTTCGTTTCGATCATACTCACTCCTACTCAACCAGAAAAGCCCGCGAAACAGCGGAAATATGCGTTTGACCGTTGAACACTCGCTAAGGTGGAAAGTTGTCTTAAAACAAGGCATTTCGCGAAGCGCATATTTTCGCCGTTCCCTGCCTCGCGTTTTCGACGTCCATTGGGGCGTGAGAAGACGACGCGACATTCGTGTGGCGACAAAGAGAATGATGATGGATAGCGGAATGCGAGCGAGGGGCGAATTGCCCTACTTTGCCACTTTGTGGAGTGCGCTTTTGCCTAAGACGTTTTCTCCGCCAAATTTCCCATTTGATACAGAGCCGACACGCAAAGAGCCTAGGCTTTCTGCTGAGCGCTCACATAATTCCCCCAAAGGAGACGAGAGAATGAAGACATTCAAGTTTGCGGCCAATTTCGCGGCCTGTGCGACAGGTCCGCTGTTCTTTGCAAGTGCAGCGCTCGCGCAGGAGCAAACCGGAGCAGCCGTTGGCGCTGTCACCGGCGGTATCATCGGAATTCTCATTGCGATTGTCATCGGCGGCGTCGTCGGCTGGATCGCAAGTCTGATCGTAAAAGGCAGCGGATCCGGGTTCTGGGGCGATGTGCTTTTTGGGATCGGGGGATCTTTCTTGGCGGGATATGTCTTGCCGCTGATCGGTCTGCCGCTTGGGGGCATTGTTGGTGGCTTGATTGCCTCCGTGATCGGTGCCGTTGTCCTCATTCTCATTGTTCGCGCCATCCGCAAAGCCGTCGCATAAGCGCCGGTTGTGCCACCAGACTTGCAACACCCCGAAATTTCGGCGGAAATGAAACAAACCACCCTAAACTCAGAAAGATATATTAACGATGAACTATCTAGTTATGACCGTGCGTGCCGCAACAGCCGCAGCAATCATGGGCGGAGCCTCGGCGGCCTTTGCCGCTGATGAGGCGCAAATGATGATGTCCTGCAATACATATGCCGCAAAGCATCTCAGCGTCTCGACGAGCGACATTGCCGAGCTGAGCTATCAAGGTCAGCGCACCGATGGCACACATGCTGTGAACGGGAGCACGACGCGGGGGCAGTCGTTCCAGTGTTCGTTCAACGCCGCTGGCACGCATGTTGTGAGTTGGTATCAGTCTGGTGAAGCGCATGTCGCGGCACAGCCGGACGCCTCTCAGATGATGTCGTCGTGCAATTCTTACGCCGCGCAAAAGCTTGGCGTTTCGGCGAGCGACATCGCGACCGTGACCTACGAGGGTCAGCGGGTTGACGGCACGCATGCCGTGAACGGCAGCACCACGGATGGTCAGTCTTTCCAGTGTTCTTTCAATGCTTCGGGAAGTCGCATCGTTCACTGGTATCATTCCGCCCCGCAAGGCTGCCCGGCCGATGTAACGGAAGCCGATCGGTATATGTATCCGGCTTGTAACTGACAGGGGTCTCTTCGGGCCCTCGCGGATAAGCGAGGGCCTTTTTTATAGACCGTCTTCGAGGAGGCTTGACTGGCGATGAAGAAATATCTGTTCCCCTGCGTAGCGCTGCTTGGCATGTCCGCTGCGGCACAGGCTCAAGAGTTGCCAAGCCACGAAGAGGTTGCGGAATGCTTCGTCAGCCTGCCTGACACGCTGGCCCCCAATGGCGGGGTCGATTGCGGATATGTCACGGTTGCTCAGAACCGATCGGGCGAGGCCACGGGCGAGATTGAACTGGCCTATCTGCGCATGCAGGCGGCCGAAGAAACAGGTGCTCCGCCTCTTTTCATGTTGGCGGGTGGCCCCGGCCAGACATTGATTTCCGAGATGGAATTGGCGCTCTTTCAACCGGAGCTGTTGGGAGGGCTGCTTGCGAGCCGCGACGTCGTTCTCCTTGAACAACGTGGCTCCTTCCGTGCGAAACCGGCGTTGACCTGTCCCGAAGTGAAACCGCTGAGCTTGCAGGCTTTATCTCAAGGGCTGAACGAGGCCGAAGCTGAAGCGCTGGCGTCGGAGACACTTCAAAGCTGCATCGATCGGCATGCCGGTGCGGGTGTGGATTTCTCCTCCTACAACAGCGTTGAGAACGCAGCGGATATCGACGATGTGCGCGCCGCGCTTGGCTATGAGAAAATCGTGTTCTACGGGGCCTCCTACGCGACACTTCTCGGTCAGTTTTATATGCGAGCCTTCCCGGATCATCTCGCCGCCGTGGTCTTGGACGGCGTCGAAAGCCCGACGACGAAAAGTTGGGTCCAGGATCGGGCCAAACGCGCGTCTTGGGGGCTGAATCGCATGACGGAGCTTTGCTTGGATCAGGCGAACTGTGCAGCAAATTTCGACATTCCCGGACTTGTGGATGAGATCTTTGGCGTCTTGGGGACTGAGCCGAAAATGGTCACGGTTCCGCTCCCGGAGGGCACCGATTTAAGTGGCGATGTGCAAGTAGAGGTTGGACCGGAAGAACTCGCCGCGACACTTTACGGACTTCAGACGAGCAAATACGGCGCCGCGGCACTTCCGGTCTTTTTGAGCGAGCAAATTGCGGCGGGGCCAGAGGCGCTGTCAGAAATGCTGGCCTCGCAGACCGTCAACGAAGCGGTTGCTTCTCTCTCCGATGATGAGAGTGGGTCAGTTATGTTGATGCATATGGCCATGGTCTGTTCGGATGATCCGCCACATGCATTGGACGAGGAAGACACATCCGGCAGTGGCGTTTATGCGGCGTCTTTCGCGTCTTCGGTCGCGCGCCAATATGTGGCGCTATGTGACATCCTAAATGTCGCCGAACTGCCAGAAACTTCCGACGAGCCTGTGGATACCGATGTACCTGTCCTGCTTCTGAGTGGCGGGCTCGACGTCCAAACCCCATATTTTTTGGCCGAGGACGTCGCCTCGCATTTGCCGAATGCAACCCATGTGATCTTTCCCGCAGGCTTCCATGTTCAACTCGCGAACCTTAATCGTTGTGCGCTTTCAATCCTCGAGGGGTTCCTGAATGATCCGGCGTCGGATTTGGACACGGGGTGTCTGTCGAAGGAAGCGGAACTCTCTTTCTTGGTTCCGGAGCAGGCAGAGTAATGCTCCTGAAAATCGTCACGTTATTTATTGAGAAAAGCATGTCCGCGACCAAGTCGCGGGCATGCTTTTGAACGCTCTTAAAGTGCGCCTTCATCTGTCAGGGACATGATGCCATCGGTCGAGCCATCGCTATATGCGATGCAACGCCATTCGGCCGATTGCGGTCCGACACCCACGATGACTTCAGTTCCCGCTTGTGAGAAACTCGATCCCAGAAGGATAACATCCGGGTTATTCGTCGTTTGCGTGACATCTCTCAGGCAGGCCTGCTCTTCAGGCGTTGGCATGCGCGAAGAAGCGGGCGCGGTCTCGACGCAACCGGCCAGAGCGGTTAGGGCGAGGGCGCCAGCGCCCAGAGCAATCAGCTTGGAAGTGTTTTTCATAGGAGATGTCCCTTTCGGTGAGGTGGCCTTTGGAATGTGAACATTTTTGTCCAAGCAGCACGATTCGATCAATTGCTCATGAGGAAGCGGAACGGCGAATACCTGTAGCGAGAGAGAGCGGTCAGACGTTGCTCTCCGGCCCTCAGACCATACGCCGGCAACACCTATGCCCGTGCTGAGGCGCATCGACCATAACACCCTTTCAAATGCAAAACGTCCCCGCGAATTTACCGCGGGGACGCAATCAGGCTTTTGTCAGAGGGGTCTCTGATCAGCAATCTTCAGCGGGCAGCATGGTGACGTCGGAGTAGCGACCGTCAGCCGTGGTGATACGTGCACAGGCGCCGGTCGAGCGGTTGAAATACCAGGTGGTCAGGCCTTCGCTCCGGATGGCTTCGTAGCCGAGGTTGGAGATGCCCATTTCGGCTTGGCCGGCACGTGCGCCTTCGAAAGAGGAAAGATCATAGGCGTTGCCCACAGCCGGAGTCCCGGCCGGTGCGTCTTCCATTTCCACGCAGCCGGACAATGCAAATGCGGCGGCGGTGACTGCAATCAGAATAGACGTGTTTTTCATGGTGGTTGTCCCTTTCGGTTTGGTTTTTGTTTAGAATTTGTACATTTCTGATCATGAAACGTGTTGCGATCAGTTCTGCATGAGGGCGCGCGGCGATCTAAGTAAAAGAGTGCCTTTGAGGCTCCTTGAGCTTTGATCCAGCAAAAGTCTCTCCGCCACGCGAATGTTCCGTTATAGTATCGACCTTCTCCGCTTTTCGCGCCTGCGGGCATCTTAGAAAGAGTGTCATAACAGTTTGATGACGGCCTTCTTTCCGCTCTACGAGCGCGGGCAAAGAAACATGTTTCTACCTCGCAAAGAACGGCGAAAATATGCGTTCGGGGAAGTTCGTGAAAATGTCTTTTTTACAGTGAAATCAGATTGGTGCCAAAAAGACGCTCATTGCTTCCGAAGATGCACCTGAAAGCACGCTCACGCCTCCGCGCGGTGGATTTCGGTCAGTTCCATCGGGCTGTCGGCATAGATTGCGCTCATGCCGATGAGACCAAGGTTTTGAGGCGAAGGGGCGGCGATTTTCTCGACGAGGGCGGTCTGCCACGCGAAAATACGGCCATCCTCATAGCACGGCTCCCAATGGTTCACATGAGTCGTGTCGGCATAATGCACCTCTGTGCGAAGCAGTAGGAGGTCCTCGCCCCCGACGCCGGCTTTGGTCATTCTTTCCCACAACTCGGAGCGCCCCGAATAAGCGGCATGTCGTGCGAGCTCCCAACCAAGATGTGACTTAAGATCAACGTTAAAGTGTTTTATGTTGTGCTCTCTGTCACGTTCAGAAAAATGCCATATCCGCATCTTGTCATCCGCAAGGCCACCGATGACGAGATCGTTTTGAATAACGGCGAGCTGTCGCTGAATAACCCGCCGATCGTCAAACGCCACGAGCAAATCTCGAAGCGCCATATAACTGGCGGGCCTCGGCTCTTCGATCCCGCGCTCCCACCGGCTGACCGTGGTCTGATCGACGTTCAGCTTTTCGGCCAGATCAATCTGGGTCATGCCAAGTTTCCGGCGCAGCCACCTGACGTTGAGTGTGTCGAATGTTTTTCTAGAATTCATCGGCATTTTACTTACACTTCCAAAGCGCATCAGAACCCTACCTCCCCTTCTATGGGGGGGGCGTCCTCATGCCTTTCCATCTTACGCTACGTAAGGATAGCTGGAAATAGGACATCTTGGCCAAAAGTCCTTTTTGCTGGCAAGTTCTTCGACCTGCGTGAAGCGGCGCGCCACATGCCGAAAAAAGCGACTTAATCGCAACAGACTTGGAAACGCATATTTTCGCCGTTTTCATCGAAAGCATTCGAGAAAATAAGTACAATCAAAGTACTTGGGTGCCAGTATCAATATTGACGCTGCGTCAGTAGAGGGTAGAATGAGACGAAAGAAATGCAATTAGAAGTTGATGTCACATTTCATCCCAAGACGTGTGACATCATAGCGGAAAACCCAGCTTAGATCAGTATTGAACACTGATCCCGGGCTTTGTGAATAAGAGTGGACATGGATTGATCCAGATGAAGACACCGAGATCAAATCTTCATGAAGGCCGAATACTTAAGCCGCGTCTCACAATGCACTCCAAAGTCCATTCCAATCTTTAAAGTGAAACCGTATCCAAAGGAAAAATCTATGTTCACTACAAAAACCGCTTTTGCCGCAGCATTCTTGCTGGCAACAACCGCCCCGATGTTTGCAGGCGATCTCTACCTCGGCGCAAGTGTTGGCCAAGCCTCCTCTAGCTTCAGCAGAAGTGACTTCAGTGCTGGCGGTGCCGACTCGGGCGTTACCACGTCATATGACGAAGAAGATACGGCCTTCAAAATCTTTTTGGGATATGAGATCAACGAATTCCTCGCTATCGAAGGCGGCTATGCGGATTTCGGTAGCCCGAGCGTCAACTATGACATTTACGGTGGCCAGACGCCCTACACAACCAAGGCCGCTGTGGAAACAGATGCATGGTTCATTGCCGCCAAAGGCACCTACGCCATCAACGAAAAGTTTGAGGTATTCGGCAAATTGGGTCTGTCCAACAACCGCTTTGTGGAAAACTACACCTCGAGCCTTGACATTCCGGAGGCAGGTGGCCCCGGCGCCAGCTCCAGCACCAAAACTGATGTCTACTATGGCGTCGGCGTTCAGTATAACACCGCAAGCCCGATCAGCTTTGTCGCCGAATATGAAAACTTTGGCGAATTTGGCGACAATTCGACAGGTCGCGCAGATGTCGACATGTTCAGCATTGGCGTCGTGTACAACTTCTAAGCGCGTCTCACGACTGCATATCTAACACCTAAGGGCAGCGAACGCGTCTCGAGAGAGACTGGTTCGCTGCCTTTTATTTTAGTGTAGAGGCGGAGTGGTCGGCGAGGTCTTCGAGACCTTTCCTTTACCTTCTACTGCGTAAAGGGAGACTTCGCAGCGAATGGTAAGAGAGTCCGCATTGCGGTCATATTCGCGTAAAAATGCCGCGCGACGCGCCAATGTCGACTTTTGCGATACTGCGTCGCCGCGACGCTGATCTGAACCAAGATCTCTTTTGGGCCGGACCGAGACCTCTTCATCTCATAGCGTCTGAGTGAGCCAACCAAGAAGCGCGTAAGCCGTGATCTGATCCTGAACGCGGATCTTCACCTCGCCACCAGACGTGACCTCAGCAGCAGGGAAAATTTGTATTAGATCGCTGGAGCTGAGGCCGAGGTCAGAAATCGCGGGACGCCGAAAGTACCAAAGTACCCAAGATTTGTTTAGTACGGCAGCGAAGTACCAGCGATCATTGTGGTGGAAGCGTAGCTCTCGATCAATATAGCCGTGACCGCCGAATTGAGCTGAAAGAGTTGTGGGAAATTTGGCCCGTGCAAAAAGTTCGTAACTTGTCCGCGCGGAAGTTGTAATGCTATCGTCCAGCTGTCTGACCAATTCATTTTCATCAATCGCCATAGGTAGCACTCCGATCTAGATGGTTAAGATGACGCCTTTAGTAGAATTACATTTGGGCTATGTTGCCGCTCGCTGCTCTTCATGTGCGTGGCTCCACAAGGGGCCAGCCATCACTCTTGCTTGCTAGTCGTTATAGGGCGCTTCACATGGGCTTCGGCGATTGCGCGAAGGCTTTCTAATCCGCCGACAGCATCCTCAATTGCTTTGCGAAGCTTCTGGTCATGGCCAGGGCGGAACCGGCCGCCGCGTGTAATCTCACCACAGCCACAAATACACTCACTTTCAGACATCGCAACCTCCATATATTTGAATTGAGTATGGGGCGCATACTGGCGAGGATCAACATCGGAGAATGGGAAATAGTGCTGGACATGTCCGAAATCAATGGTCACTTTCCGGCTAGAAGAGGTGGTTCGCTGCAAGACGGATAAAGGTCCTGATTGGGCCGCAAGCGAGGGCTGACTGGATCGTCAATCATTAGGATCATACCGTGCCATTGTCGTTGGAGGTGAGCCCCGCGACCACGGGCAAGAACGTCTCTTCGGAAACCTCCGGTGAACCTTCGTCGGCCAAGACTTCACGTGGTACTATCTCACCCCAAGTGCCGTCACTTCCCAACAGAAGCATTCTTCCAGGTTCCGGCTCTATCGCAGGGAAAATGTTATCAACCAGAAAGAAACGCATCTCCGGATGATTGTCTCCAGCTTTCCCGTCCTTCATATTCTTCAATGCCTACCGAACATTCTGCTCCCGGTCCAGTTGTGCAAGTTCAGCCCCCAAAGTCGCCAATTCGCGAACCCTCTCCTTGGGCATGTCCCGTAGACTTTGCAGCAGGGATTCGAGAGCTGGGTTGTCGTTACTGATGCAGACGGACGATCGCTTCTTGCGACCTGCGTGTAACTTTTTGGATAGTCGGATTATCCACCGCATCAACGGATCTCTGAGAAAATACAGAGATGCAGCCTGCAAGAAGATAGCGACACCAGCAATGGATTCGCCGTAACGACCTGACCATCTTCCAGGTTCTTCCCAGATGAACCAAAGCGGAATACCAGGCAAAAACATGAGCGTGAGGAATACCCATCCTTCCCATTTTTCGCGAATTCGTCATTCGAGAGTGAAATTGCGCGGCGGATCAATGAATCGGAATATCCGATCGTATTCTGCACTTTCTAGCGGCATAAATCGTGGAGCATTGAGAACCATTTCCGCCAGTCTCAAAGAAGGTGAAATCGGCTCCCAGCGCCGCTGATCGACACTCCATTTTACAGCCTTTCTATCATGGGAAACGGCATACACCTCATCTACTGAGATATGTGCATCCTTTCGGGCGAAATAGTCTATTCCTTTTGGTGGAAGCATAGAAAAGCCTTAGAAATGAAGTTTTAAACTAGAGCTGACTTCTAACGGGACAAGATCGTCCCGTCAGGTGCTCGTTACATAGCAACTGATCTTAGTAATGATCGGTCAGACGCACCAGCGCGCTACGGTAGCGCTCCATCCGCACCAGATCAGCCTCGGAGGGTTCGGTAATCCGCGACAGATCCATATTGTCTCGCAGGTCCGCGATTTTCACTTCTCGTCCAATGGGGTTTTGTGCCACTCTCTCAATGAATTCGGAGTAGCTTTCGCCCTTCCGCTTGGTCACGGTATCCAAAGCGGCGAGAACATCAGCGCTGGCGCCTTCTTCGCGCAAGGCATCCGGGGTCCAGTCGGTGTCTTCAATTACATCATGCAGAACAGCAACGATGCGTGCGACCTCACCTTCGCAGACAAGCATCACTCGCAAAGGGTGCAAGATGTAGGGCTGGCCCGCCTTATCAAACTGCCCTCGGTGGGCTGAGGCTGCAATTTCAATGGCGCGTTCAAGGTCCATATGCCGCTCCTTTTGAAAGTACATGTGACCGCGCCTGCAGGGCGCGGCAACGTAATATGCGATTTTTAGGGAAAGTCAGCGTGTTCGCTGAAGGAACAAGTTACGACTGCGAAACGGTTTGGTCGCGCTGTTATTTCCGACATATTCCGCGACAGTCTTCGTCTATGTGGGGGGGCCATATGGGGGATATGTAAATACAATTGAACAATTTAATATTGAAAATCAATATTTTAGATTGTCATTGTGGCGGAGAGACAGGGATTCGAACCCTGGGTCCCCGTGAAGGGACAACGGTTTTCGAGACCGCCCCGTTCGACCACTCCGGCACCTCTCCGCGGGGGTCTGGTGGCGGGTGATTTATCCTTGCATTCGGGGGTGTGCAACCCCTTTCGTGACATTCTTTTCAGCATATTTACGCTCAACTGCTCGCAAAATCGTGCCGGTCGGGCACAAAATCGTGTCCAGCCTTGTTCTGCGCTTCACTCTTTGTTTAGCTGTTTGGGTGACATTACGATCGGAAGGGACCGAAATGACTGCTATTGCCTCTCCTAAGATGTTTTCCTGCCTGTCCGGCTTTGCGCCGCGCGACGGTGTGAAATATGCACTTTTGTCGACGGCGCTTTGTCTTTCCGGTGTGGGTGCGCAGGCGGCACCTGATGAGGCGCAGCTCACAACCTTGATGCACGCTATGCTGTTTGAGGATGTCGTTGATGTGCTCTGTGATGAGGGCGCGGAGATGTCCGAGGATTTCGTCGAGGCAGGCTACGGCGTGCCGAAACCGATGTGGGATAAAATGCTCACGCGTCTTTATGATGAAAAGGTGATGGCGAAAGCGTTCCACGAAGAGATGGGGGAGGCGCTTGGTGATGCTGATTTGACGCCGATGATCGCCTTTTATCAGTCGGATCTGGGCCAAAAGATCGCGCGGCTCGAACTTGAGACGCGTAAGGCCATGTCCGACGAAGCGGCGCAAGAGGTCGCGAATGACGCCTGGGCCCAGCTCGACCCTGACACGGAGCGCGCGCAGTTGATCGAGGACTATGTTGAGGTCAACGATCTGGTCGAAATGAATGTCGTTGGCGCAATGAACAGCGACATCGCCTATTATCAGGGCCTCTGGAGTGCCGGGTTCGAAAGTGAACAGGGGATGGGCGACAGCGACATTCTCAACGAGATCTGGGCCTCCGAGCCCGAGGTGCGCGCGGATGTATCGGAGTGGGTTTACGGGTTCTCGACGATGGCCTATCAGACGCTGACGGACGATGAATTCGAGGCCTATATCGATTTCGGGCGCACGGAAGCGGGGCAAAAGCTCAATCATGCGCTTTTCTCGTCCTTCGATGCGGTCTATGAGCATGTGTCGCGGGGGCTTGGCGCCGGGACAGCGAAGTTGATGCAAGACTTCGACGGTGAACAACTCTGACACCCTGAGCGGGCGGGGCAGGGAGCTGCCCCGGCTGTGACATCCTCAGGCGTGCGGAGCGCCAATATATGCTTGACTTTTAAGCCACGATTCCCGATATACGCGCCACCCGGCGGACCCTTGGTGCGACCGGGTGATGTGTTTTTGTCCGAAAGTTTTTCAGAAAACAGGGCCAAAGCCGCATCCTAACATGAAAATCTCGTCCCCAAAGGGGCGCGCTGTTTGAGGCACCCAACGCCGAAACGATATGATTTCGGGGCCACAGAACGCGGGTATATCGAAAGGAAGACTGCATGTTTGCGGTTTTGAAAACTGGCGGTAAGCAATACAAAGTGCAGAGCGGCGACGTTCTTCGCGTGGAAAAACTTGCTGCTGATGCTGGCGAAAAAGTCCAGTTCAACGAGATTCTGATGGTTGGCTCCACCATCGGCGCGCCCTTCGTGGCTGGCGCCGGCGTGCAAGCCGAAGTCATCGACCAGATCAAGGGTGAGAAACTCATCCACTATGTGAAGCGTCGTCGTAAGCACTCTTCGCAGCGCAAAAAAGGTCACCGTCAGCAGCTCACGCTGCTCCGCATCACCGACATTCTCGAGTCCGGTGCGGACAAATCCGGTGTCAAAGCTGCCATCGGCGCGGGCTCCGTTTCCGCTGCTCCGGCTGCTGCCGCTGCTCCGAAGAAAGCTGCTGCCAAAGCTGAGGCTCCGGCCGCTGCTGGTGCAGACGATCTGACCGCCATCACCGGTGTGGGTCCGGCTGCTGCCAAGAAACTGGCCGAAGCAGGCATCACCACCTACGCTCAGCTTGCCGCTGTCGACGTCGACACCTTCGACGCCGTCAAAGTGAAAGCCGAGTGGGTCGCACAAGCCAAAGATCTGGCTCAGTAAGTTACGTTAAGGAGAGAACACCATGGCACATAAAAAAGCAGGCGGCTCATCCCGTAACGGTCGCGACTCCGCAGGTCGTCGCCTCGGCGTCAAACTCTACGGTGGCCAGTCCGCCATTTCCGGCAACATCATCGTCCGTCAGCGCGGCACGAAGTTCTGGCCGGGTGAGGGCGTTGGCCTTGGCAAGGATCACACGATCTTCGCAACCACCGATGGCGTTGTGACCTTCCGCAAAGGTCTCAAAAAGCGCACCTTCGTGGACGTGCTTCCGGTGGCGGAGGCCGCTGAGTAAGCCGACCCGTCGTCCAATGAACCGGACATCACATTTAGGGGATCGGCGAGAGCCGGTCCCTTTTCATTTGCGCTTTCTGACTTAAATATAGATCAGAAGGCCTTGAAAAAAATTGAAATTTCAGGCCAAATTTGCTTTCGCGCATGGGTTTGTTCAACCGAATTTAACGGAACTGTCGTAATGGAACGCTAGTGTGTGTCTTCATCTACGACGTTTTCGAACTGTCGGACGGGACAAGCCCCTCTTCAGGGAGGAAGGGGACGCGAAAACTCTTTTGGAGGAAGAGAGATGAAAATGGAGACCGTGAAAGACAGGGCCGCGCTTGCGGTTCCGGGCACTGTGGAAGGCGCCGTCACGCAATCGGTGATCGAAACTGATCGCTTTGTCATGCGTGCGCCGCGTCTCTCGGATGCCGGTCTGTTGAATATGTACGCCAGCGACATCCGCGTGGCGCGCAATTCGCGCTCTCTGCCGCATCCGATGCCGCCCGGCGCGACGGAGGCCTTTGTGGCCCGTGCGTTGAAACTTGAGGCCGCTGAAAAAGTCTGGATTCTCGACGGATCCGATCATGGTCTCTCCGAAGTGATTGGCGTCATGTCTCTCAAGCCGCTGGATCGCGATCAATGCGAAGTGGCCTTTTGGGTTGCGCCAAGTTTCTGGGGCACGGGCCTCGCGCGCACCGCGCTGAAGGCGATGGTTGAGGCCAACCCATTGGGTTCCAAAACCATGTTCGCGGAGATTTTCCAGGACAATCAGGCCTCGGCCCGTGTCGTTACCGCCGCAGGGTTCGAATATATCGGCGATGCGGAAACCTACTCGGTCGCACGCGGCGCGCAGGTCCCAACCTGGACCTATCTGCGCAAAGTTTAAAGACCTCGGACCGCGGGGTCGCCCTTGAGGAAGACCCCGATGTTCCACCCCATCCTGACCACACACCGCCTGAGGCTTCGCGCACTTCGATCCGAGGACGCCCCCGATGTTGTGCGGGCGCTGAACGATTTCGAGGTCAGCAAGTGGCTGACCCGTGAGCCCTTTCCCTATTCCGTGCATGATGCGAACTGGTTCACCCGCTCGGTGGCCGCTGGCGCTCTTGTCTATGGCATTGAGTTTCAGGGTCGGATTGTTGGCACCATCGGCTGCGAGGCGGAGTTCGGCTATTGGCTGGGCCGCGATCATTGGGGGCAGGGGCTGATGCCGGAAGCAGCCGATGCTGTGCTTGCCGCGTGGTTCGGGCAAGGCCATGATCAGATCGGCGCCGGATACTTCGCGGAGAACGCGCGATCCTCCCATGTGCTGCGCAAAATGGGGTTTGCCGAGACAGGACGATCGCGCAGTTTGAGTGTCGCAAGGGGCGAAAAGGTCGACCGGATCGACATGATCCTGACCCGCGAGGCCTTTGAGGCGCGAAACGGCAATTGAGTTTAACGTGCGGGCAAGCTACATCTGCCCGAAAGCCCCCATCGACATCCGGTCGCAGGGGCAGCAAAGGATAAGACAATGAAATTCCTCGATCTCGCCAAGGTCTACATCCGCTCCGGTTCCGGTGGCAACGGCTGCGTGTCCTTCCGGCGCGAGAAATTTATCGAATTCGGCGGTCCGAATGGCGGTGATGGCGGCAAGGGCGGCTCGGTGATCATCGAGGCGGTTGAGGGGCTGAACACGCTCATCGATTTTCGCTACCAACAGCACTTCTTTGCCCAAAACGGCCAGGGCGGCATGGGCAACAACCGCACCGGCAAGGACGGCAAGGACATTATCCTGCGCGTGCCTGCGGGGACCGAGGTGCTGGACGAGGATGAGGAAACCGTGATCGCCGATCTCACGGAAGTGGGCGAGACCTTTGTGCTGGCCAAAGGCGGGAACGGTGGTTGGGGAAACCTGCGCTTCAAGACCTCGACCAACCAGGCGCCGGGCAAGGCGAACCCGGGTCAGCCCGGCATCGATCGCACCATCTGGCTGCGCCTCAAACTGATCGCGGATGCGGGGCTTTTGGGCCTGCCCAATGCGGGCAAATCGACCTTCCTGTCGGTGACCTCGAACGCACGACCGAAGATTGCGGATTACCCGTTCACCACGCTGCACCCGAACTTGGGCGTGGTCGGGATCGACAACGCAGAATTTGTCGTGGCCGATATTCCCGGTCTGATCGAAGGTGCCTCCGAGGGCCGTGGTCTGGGCGATCTTTTCCTTGGTCACGTCGAACGCTGTGCGGTGCTTTTGCACCTGATCGACGGCACATCCGAGGATGTGGTGGCTGATTACGAGACCATCATCACGGAGATCAACAATTACTCGCATATTCTGGGCGACAAGCCCCGGATCACGGTGCTGAACAAGATCGACAGCCTTCTCGAAGAAGAAGTCGAAGAGAAACTTGCGGCACTGCAAGAGGCCTCCGGCGGGCGCGTTTACACCATGTCTGGCGTCTCTAAAGAGGGCGTCGACACGGTTCTGCGTGCGCTCAAAGCCGAGATCTCCATGGACCGTCTTCGGATCAAACAGGCCGAAGAAGGGGACGATGAGGAAGACACGCCTTGGCAACCCTGACGGCCCCTCATTTGGCGTCTCTGGCGGGCGCGAAACGTATCGTGATCAAGATCGGCTCGGCGCTTTTGGTCGAGCGCGGCGAGCTGCGCGCTGAGTGGCTCGATGGGCTGGCGGAAGATGTCGCTATGCTCACGGCGCGCGGCGCGCAGGTGATTTTGGTCTCCTCCGGCTCCATCGCATTGGGGCGCGGCATTTTGGGCCTGCCGTCGGGGGAATTGCCGCTGGAGCAGTCGCAGGCCTGCGCCTCCGTCGGTCAAATCCGCCTTGCACGCGCCTATCAGGAGGTGCTTGAACCCCGTGGCATCACCACCTCTCAGGTGCTTTTGACGCTGGAGGACAGCGCGGATCGCCGTCGCTACCTCAATTCGCGTGCCACGCTGGATGCGCTTTTGTCCTTGGGCGTGGTGCCCATCGTCAATGAGAATGACACGGTGGCGACCGACGAAATCCGGTATGGCGACAACGACCGATTGGCTGCGAATATCGCGGTCACTGTCGGCGCGGATCGTCTGGTGTTGCTCTCCGATGTGGACGGGCTTTACACGGCGAACCCCTCGGTCGACCCCGAGGCCAAACATATTCCGGTGGTCGAAGAGATCACTCCGGAGATCGAGGCCATGGCGGGCGATCCCGTCTCCGGCGTCTCGAAAGGCGGGATGAAGACCAAGGTAATGGCGGCCAAAACCGCTATCTCCGGCGGCTGTTCCATGGCGATCGCCGAAGGCTCGCACATGCGTCCTTTGAAGGCGCTCGAAGAGGGCGCGCGGGTGACCTGGTTCTTGGCCAAAGAGGACCCGGCGCATGCCCGCAAACGCTGGATCGGCGCGATGAAGCCCAAGGGCGAAGTGCAGATCGACGCGGGCGCCGTGGCGGCACTCGCGAAAGGCAAATCCCTGTTGCCCGTCGGCGTCGAGGAGGTTGTGGGCCATTTTGGCCGCGGCGAACCAGTCGTGGTGCTCGGGCCTGACGGGGCGCGCATCGGGCTCGGGCTGTCGCGCTACACTTCCGAGGAAGCCGAAGCCATCAAGGGCGCGCATTCCGAAGACATACAGGCGATCCTCGGCTATCCCGGCCGGGCCGCCTTGATCCATAGAGACGATTTGGTGACATGACCGATAGTGATGTGAAAGACATGATGAAAGACCTGGGCCGCCGCGCGAAAGCCGCAGCGCGGGTGTTGGCGACGGCAACTTCTGAGGCCAAGGAACAGGCGCTTTTGGCAGCAGCCGACGCGCTTTGGGCCAACCGGGCGGAGATCATCGCCGCCAACGAGAAAGACTTGCAATTTGGCCGCGACAAAGGCCTGACGGATGCCATGATGGACCGGCTCAAACTCGATGAGTCCCGCATTCAGGGCATGATCGACGGGCTCAAGGCCATCGCGGCACAAAAAGACCCGGTGGGTGATGTGATCGCCGAGTGGGACCGTCCGACAGGGCTTCACATCAAACGCGTGCGTACGCCTTTGGGGGTGATCGGCGTGATCTATGAGAGCCGCCCGAATGTGACGGCGGACGCGGGTGCGCTTTGCCTCAAGGCCGGCAATGCCGTGATCCTGCGCGGCGGCTCCGAGAGTTTCCACAGCTCCGGCGCGATCCATGCGTGTTTGGTCGAGGGGCTGAAAGCCGCCGGTCTGCCCGAAGATGCGATCCAGCGCGTGCCGACCCGTGACCGGGCGGCGGTGAGCGAAATGCTGACTATGACCGATTATATTGACGTCATCGTGCCCCGTGGCGGCAAGGGCCTTGTGGGCCTCGTGCAGCGAGAAGCGCGCGTGCCGGTTTTTGCCCATCTCGAGGGCATCGTGCATGTTTTTGTTGATGCCTCTGCCGACCCGGAGAAGGCGATGAAGGTGGTGCTGAACGCCAAAACCCGTCGTACGGGGATTTGTGGCGCGGCGGAATGTCTTTTGATTCACAAGGATATCGCCGAGACTCTGGGACGTGATCTCGTGGCCGCTCTGGTCCAGAAGGGCGTCGATGTGCGTGGCGATGCGGCGGTGCAAAAGCTGGTCGATCAGGTGACCCCCGCCACAGACGAGGATTGGGGGCGTGAGTACCTCGACAGCATCATCGCTGCGAAAGTCGTTGCGGATGCGGATGAGGCCATCGCGCATATCCAGCGCTATTCTTCTTCGCACACCGAATGCATTCTGTCCGAGACGCCGGAAAACGTGGAGAAATTCTTTTCCCGCATCGACAGCGCGATTTTGATGCACAATAGCTCGACGCAATTCGCCGATGGAGGCGAGTTCGGCATGGGCGCGGAAATCGGCATTGCCACGGGCAAAATGCATGCGCGTGGGCCGGTGGGCGCGGAGCAACTGACGAGCTTCAAATACCTCGTGACCTCGGATGGGGCCGTGCGGGCCTGAGCCGCGTATCGATACTGGAATGAAGGGAAGGCGTGCTGAACCAGCGCGCCTTTTTTCATGCCATCAAAGAGATCACCCCATCTCCAGAACCTTGTGTGATGCGGCGGCTCAGTGCGGCCGCTTGCAAAGGGGCGAGGATGAATTGCACCTGAGAGGGTTTCAGCCCCTCTGTGCTGGTGACGCTGCCGAGCCGCGCCCAGAGGTCGGGCGATGGTTCAAGCCGCGCGGACGACGCACGAATTTTCCATTGGCCGTTCGAGTAGGTTACTTTGATTTCGCCGCCTCGGGGCAGGGCGGTCTCCAGACACATGAGAATCAGGCAAGCGAGTTTCACCTCTTCGCGCGGCAGGTCTTCTGCGGGGTCCCAGACATAGGTGAGGCGCGGCGTGGAGATCGCTTTCAAGATGCCGGAGATTTCCGTTCGCGAGGTCATTTGACCGGGTGATGCCATGCCAAAGGCAATGCGAAAGAATTTCACCCGGGCATTGGCATTGTCCACGCTTTCGGAGATAAGGCTAAGCTCAGGGCCGGTTCCCGCGCCCGACATGGCCATCAATTCGACACCGTTCGAGATCGCGCCCACCGGGCTAATCAGGTCGTGACAGATACGGGAACCGATCAGGGCGGCGATGTCGCGGGTCATGTCTCGTTTCGTGTCTTTTGGCGTGTCTGTGGGCGTCTCGTAGGTCATTCAAGTCTCCGTTTGTGGCCAGTCCTGGCCGGTATTTTGAGGAAAAAGTCGATGCAAAATCGCAATGTGGACGATCTCAACGCCATGCTGGAACCCGGCCAGATGGTGCGCCATCCGTCGGAGCCCGATTGGGGGCTTGGGCAGGTGCAGTCGAACATCAATGGCAAGCTGACGGTGATGTTTCAGCATGCTGGCAAAGTGGTGATCGACAGTCGGCGTCTTGCGCTCCTTCCTGTTTTTGACTGAGCTCTCGGGGGGACCCAAAGCGCTCAGATTGCGCGCGAATTTCCCTCTATGGTCGCGCGAATATCTCTCTAAATCAACCTTAGCGGGAGTTTTCCGTCAAGGATCGCCGCCATTCTGTTGCATTGAAATCAACAAAATCTTAAAACCCGCCCACCTGCACTCCGACAGGCCAAAGCAAAAGAGATCGCCATGAGCGCAGAGGCGCAGCCGTTCCAGTTGAAATTCGCAGAGACCCCCGAGGACATACGCGCAGCACAACGGCTCCGCTATCGGGTGTTCGTCGAGGAGCTGGGCTCGGATGGCGAGATGGTGGATCATGTGGCCCAGCTTGAGGCCGACCGCTTCGATCCGGATTACCAGCATCTCATGTTGATGGACCCGACGCGCTCTGCCGACCCTCTGGAGCATTGTGTCGGCGTCTACCGGCTTCTGACCGGAGAAAAGGCCGCCGAGCTTGGCCATTTCTATTCCGAAGGTGAATATGATCTGACGGCTCTGAAAACCTCTGGAAAACGACTCCTGGAGTTGGGCCGGTCCTGCGTGGCGCGCGAATATCGCGGCGGCGTGGCGCTCTTTCAGATGTGGGCGGGGCTGGCGAAATATGTGATCGAAGAGGGCTATGATGTACTCTTTGGCACTGCGTCGTTTTTCGGCGCGGATGTGGCGCAACATGCGGAGGCTTTGTCTTTGCTGCATCACCGTCACCTTGCGCCTGAGGCCCTGCGCGCGCGGGCACAAGAGGCGCATTTCCAGAGCATGGATTTGATCCCCGAAGATCAGATTGACCGCAAACGCGCCATGCTGGCGATCCCGCCACTGATCAAGGCCTATCTGAGACTTGGCGGCACTGTGGGCGAGGGGGCGTTCGTGGATCGGGCGTTCAATACGGTGGATGTGCTGCTGATCCTCGATGTCGACCAAATCTCCGATCGCCAACGCACAATGTATGCCAAGGGTCTCACATGAGCCGTGCGCCGAATGGACCTCTCTGGGAAAGCCGCATTCCGCCGTCCGAGCCCGCAGCATTCAAAGGTGGCACCTGGCGCATGATCCGCCGTGGCCTGCCGATCATCTTGCTGATCGTGATCTGTATGGTGCTGATGTTCGCGACGCGCGCGGTGGAGCGGCTGTTCTACGGCTTGCGGCGTCCGTGGTCATCAATCTACCCGCGTTTCGTCTCGCGCACGGCGCTGCGCCTGATGGGCATCAAGCTCAGTGTGAAAGGCCAGCCGATGCGCCACCACGGTGCAGTCGTGGCGAACCATTCGACCTGGCTCGATATCTTCGTCCTAAACGCCGTTCAGCGGATTTTCTTTGTCTCGAAAGCCGAGGTCGCGAATTGGCCCGGCATTGGCACGATGGCCAAGGCGACGGGCACGGTTTTTATCAACCGTGACCGCAAAGAGGCCGCCGAGCAGAAACGCGTGTTCGAAGAGCGGCTGCACCTCGGGCATAAACTCCTGTTCTTCCCAGAGGGTACGTCGTCAGACAGCCTTCGGGTTTTTCCTTTCAAACCAACGCTTTTCGCGGCTTTCTTTACGCCGGAGCTGCGTGAAGAGGTCTGGATTCAACCCGTCACCGCGCGCTACATCGCGCCCGAGGGACAAGATGCGCGGTTCTATGGCTGGTGGGGCGAGATGGAATTCGGTCCGTCTCTGGTGCAGGTTTTGAAAGCCAATCCACAAGGCCGTGTCGAAGTGATTTTCCACGATCCCATTGCGGTGAAAGACGTCAAAGATCGCAAGGAGATGGCCGCGAGATGTGAGGCTGCGGTGCGGTCGGGCTTGCCGGAGATACCGGCGGGGTATGTGGATGTTTAAGGCTGAAAGCCGTCAATCTTCTGCCATTTCCAGATACATTTCAGGCACTTCAATCGCCTCGCCACTTGGCACTTCCATAAGATAGACCCAACTACCGACTGGTGCATTCCAATGCTGAGAGCGCTCTTGGTTCGCAATCTTGTCTGCGCCACAGATAGAGCCGAGGATGCCTATCGCACGGAATTGATCGGGCGCGGCGTCAGTGAGCCTGACAAGTTCTCCGTATGGAAACTTCATCCCATCGCCGCGATCAACTCGCTCAGCGCCGCCACAGGGTCCTCAGTGCCCCAAATTTCATCGCCCACGGCAAAGAAATCGGTCACGGGGGTCAGTTCTTTGACGATCTCGACGGACAGCGCGCCTTCGGCGACGACCGGCACTTCGATCATCATCGACCACCATTCGAAGAGATCGCGCGGTGCTTTGGTGCCGTCGCCCAGATCGGTGTCGCCCACAGGGCCAAAGGCCACATAATCCGCGCCGGACTCACCCGCGGTCATGCCGTCATGTTTCGAGGCACCGCAGAAGGCGCCGACGATGGCGTCATCGCCCAAAGTCTTGCGCACCTTGCGGATCGAGCGTGAGCCATCGGTGAGGTGCACGCCATCGAGGCCGTGACGTTCGGCCAGGGCCACATGGCTCTCGATCACGATGGCCACGTCGCGGGCGTGGCACACTTCGCGACAGGCGTCCGCAGCCTTGCCCAGCACATATTCGTCTTTGGAGGCCAAAGCGAGGCGCACACAGGCCACCTCATGCGCATCCAGAACCGCGGCCAGTTTCGGCGCGAAGTCTTCCGGCTCAAAAGCTGTCGGCGTCAGCAGGTAGATCTGCGGCAGTTCGGATTGCGGCTCGGACATGTTTCATTTCCTCAAATCGGCTTTCGCCTCCTATAGCGCCTTTCACGGGCGGGTCAAAGCCTTGCTCGCGGGGAGAAATGTCGATAATCGGCAGGCAAAGCCGAAAGGAAACGCCGCCATGTCCGAAAAGCCAGATGTCATCACCCCAGCCATGATCCTTGTGCGCCCGCAGATGGGCGAGAACATCGGGGGCGCGGCACGTGCGATGTGGAATTTCGGGTTGGACCGGATGCGCGTCGTGGCACCACGAGACGGCTGGCCGAACCAGAAAGCGGTGGCGATGGCCTCCGGCGCCGGGCGGCTGCTGGATGAGGCGGGGCTTTTCGGTACGGTGCGCGAGGCGGTGGCGGATTGCGATTACGTCTTTGCCACGACCGCCCGGATGCGCGGCATCACCAAGCCGATCATGACACCCGAACGAGCGATGGAACATGCCCGCGCATTGGTCGCGGAGGGCAAGAAGGTCGGCGTGATGTTCGGTCCGGAACGTGCGGGGCTTGAGAATGAGGATGTGGTCGAGGCCAATGCCATCGTGACCGTGCCGGTGAACCCGGCGTTCGCCTCGCTCAATCTGGCGCAGGCGGTGTTGCTCATGTCCTACGAATGGGGCCGTCAGACCACGGAAGTTCCGCCCGAGGTCATGGAAATGGCCAAGACGGAGTGGGCCGGTCACGTTGAGGTCGAGAAACTCGGCGATCACTACGAAGAGGTGATGGAAGAGGCCGGGTTCTTTTTCCCCGAGCACAAGGCCGAGAACATGAAGCTCAACCTGCGCAATCTCTGGTCGCGCATGCCTTTGACGCGGGCCGATGTGCAGATGCTGCATGGGGTGATGCGTCAGATGAAGCGTTGGAAAGACCGCAGCTAAGCGGTTCAATTCCAACGTAGTCAGAAAGAGAGCGCGAGGGTGCCCCCGCGCTCTTTTGTGTTTATTAAGTCGGGGATTACGACTGAGGGCGCACCACGAGCGGGTATTGCCCCTCAAAGGCGGGTTTGCTCGGGTCGGGTTTCGCCTGCGGCACCACCAAAAGCCCTTCGGGCTGAGGTGCTGACTGGGTGACCGGATCAAGGTAGCTGCCCGAAACCCAAAGCGGCGCGGCACCATGGGCGGACACCTTCACCCAACCGCCGCTGTGACCCAGAGCTGTGAGCGGCGTGCCGGGCGCATAGGCGGTCACGGCGCGATAGCCAGTGCCGGGACCAGAGCGCGCGTTGAGCGTCACGCCGGGTTTGACCCTGTAATCCGCATGCGCCACGGCCTGCGTTTGCGCGGAGGCGGCGGTGGGGGCGAGCATCGGGGCGGCGATGAGCGCGGCGCCCATCAGGGTGGCGGCGAGAATGTTGCGTTGAGCAGTCATGAGACGTCTCCTTTCGTCTGTTCTAGGGAGAAACGCTTAAGGCGCCGAGCTGGGTTCCAGAAAACTTTGCCCCTCGGCGCAAACTTGCCAAGTCGCGGCCTGTGAAATTCAGCCCGAAACGCTTGCCCTTCGCCTGTGACGAACCTAGGGTCTCCGCAAGCAATGAGACGAGACCCTACGAGGCCCAAATGGCACAAAAACGAAGCATTTTCGAAGAGGTGGGCACAGATCAAAAGCCCAAAACCGCAACGGAGTCCAAACCCAAAGGCGGGCTGATCGAAAAGGGCAACCGGGGCGCGCGCAAGGGCATCCGGGCGTGGCTTATGGTGATATTCGCGCTGGTGATGATGATGATCGCCGTGGGCGGTCTGACGCGTCTTACTGACAGCGGGTTGTCGATCACCGAGTGGAAACCGGTGACGGGCGCTGTGCCGCCGATGGATGAGGCCTCATGGCAGGCGGAGTTTGAGAAATATCAACAAATTCCGGAATATACGCTGCAGAACGAAGGCATGAGCCTGTCGGAGTTCAAATCGATCTACTGGTGGGAATGGGGCCATCGTCAGTTGGGCCGCGTCATTGGCCTCGTCTGGGCGCTCGGTTATGTGGGCTTCGCGGTCGCCAAAAAGGTCCCGACCGGCTGGCACAAACGCCTGATTTTCATCGGCGCTTTGGGGGGGCTTCAGGGCGCGATTGGCTGGTGGATGGTGTCCTCTGGGCTGACGGGCGAGATGCTCGATGTGGCCTCTTATCGTCTGGCGACGCATCTGGGGTTGGCCTTTGTTATTCTGGGCTTCATCGCTTGGTATGTTTTCCTCTTGGGCCGAACTGAGGCTGAGCTGATGCAGGCGCGGCGCGCCAAGGATGCGAAACTTTTCGGCATGTCCACCGGCATGCTGCATTTCGCCTTCCTGCAAATCCTCTTGGGCGCTTTGGTCGCGGGCATCGACGCAGGCCGCGGATATACCGATTGGCCGCTGATGGGCGGGCAGGTCTTGCCGCCCGATCCGTTCTACATCGAGCCTCTGTGGCGCAATTTCTTTGAGAACCCGTCAACCGTGCAATTCATTCACCGCGTCGCGGGCTACCTGTTGTTTGCTTTCGGTGTCGTGACTTGGCTCAAGGGCCGCAAATCCGCGAATAAAACCACCGTGGCCGCCTTTAACATGATGGGCGCTGTCCTGTTCCTGCAAGTCGTTCTGGGCATCGTCACGGTGCTGCATGGCGCACCTTTGGCGTTGGGTCTTGCGCACCAAGTCGGCGCCGTGGCGCTGTTTGTGGCGATCTCCCGCGCGCGCTTCCTCAGCCAATTTCCGAAACCCCAATCGGTCCGGGAGGGCCTTTGAATGTCTGCCTATGATGAGTTGATGAGCTACACCCGTGAGACCGAGGCGCTTGGCGCGATCATGGGTCGGCTGAGCTGGGATCAGGAAACCATGATGCCACGCGGGGCTGCTGAGCAACGCGGCGAAGAAATGGCGGCTTTGGAAGGCGTGCTGCACGCTCGGCGCACCGATCCGCAAATCGGCGCTTGGCTGGAGGCGATTGATGCTTCTGTGTTAGGCGAGGTGGGGCTGGCGAAGCTGCGCCACATCCGCCGTTCTTTCGAGCGCAACACCAAGGTGCCTGCCAAATTGGCCGCCGAGATCGCGCGGGTGACCTCGGTCGCGCAGGGCACATGGGCCGAGGCGCGGGCGCGTGATGATTTCGCCCATTTTGCGCCGACCTGCAAAGAGGTGGTCCGCCTGCGCCGCGAAGAGGCGGCGGCTTTGAAAGAGGGCACGGATTTCGATCTCTGGGACGCGCTGCATCAGGATTACGAACCCGGCTCGACGGGCGCAGAATTGGACGCCATGTTCGGCGCGCTGCGCCCGCGTCTGGTGGCGCTGCGTGATAAAATCATGGGGGCGGATCAGCCGAAGGGCCTCTCTGGCACCTTCGATGAGGCCAAACAAATGGCCCTGACCGAAGGCTTGGCCGCCGCTTTCGGCTATGATTTCGCCCATGGCCGGGTCGATAAGGCGGTGCATCCATTCTCGTCGGGGTCTGGCCTCGATGTGCGCATCACCACGCGCACCAACCCGGAAGACCCGCTCAACTCGATCTATTCGACGATCCACGAGACCGGGCATGCCTGCTACGAACAAAACATCTCCCGCGATTACCTTTTGACCCCTCTGGGCGAGGGCGTGTCGATGGGTGTGCATGAAAGCCAGTCGCGCATCTTTGAAAACCAACTGGGCCGCTCGCGCGCCTTCACCGAATATCTCTATGGCCAGATGCGCGACACCTTCGGAGACATCGGTGTCGATAGCGCCGAAGGCTTTTACGCCGCCGTCAACCGCGTCACGCCGGGCTATATCCGTACGGAAAGCGACGAGGTGCAATATAACCTGCATGTGCTGTTGCGCTTTGATCTGGAGCGTCAGATCATCGGTGGCGCGCTGGAGATCGACGATCTGCCGGAGGCTTGGGACACGCGCTTTGAGGCGGATTTCGGGGTTAAGGTCGACAAGGTGTCGAACGGCTGTTTGCAGGATGTGCACTGGCCCGTCGGGCTCTTTGGCTATTTCCCGACCTATTCCTTGGGCAATGTCTACGCGGGCTGTCTGCATAAGGCGCTCCGGGCAGAGATTTCCGATCTCGATGCACAGATGGCTAAGGGCGACACATCCAAGGCGACCCGCTGGCTGGCCGAGAGCCTGCAACAATTCGGCGGCCTGCGCGAGCCGCGTGATACCATCGTCCATGCCTGTGGCTTTGAACCCACCGAAGCGCCGCTTTTGGATTATCTCGAAGAGAAATTCGCCGGAATCTACGGATTCTGAGTATTTTGACCAAGAAGAAGATTGGCCGTGTGTCTTGTCTTCTTCTTGGTTTTAAATACTCACATTACAAGGCGTCCCGCGCGACGAACCACGGTTCGCATTTGGCGCGGATATAGGGCCAGAGTTTCGGGCAGCCACGGGCGATTTTGACGCCGACGCGGGCGTCGAGTTGGTGCAGTTTCACGTCATAGGTGCGCCAGGAGCCACCGTCATCGGCGAGGTTGTGCAGCACCGGTTGGCAGCGGTCGATGGATTTGGCATAGATCGCGGTCGGTGTTTCAGCGGCCTCGAATTCGTCCCAGATGGCGCGGAATTCCATGGCCTGATCGGCGGGCAGGAGACCAAAGAGCCGATCTGCGGCGCGGAGTTCGGCCTCTTCCTGCGCTTTCAGAGCTTCAGGGGTCACGGCGCCGTGGATCGGCGTGTCGCCCGCATCAACCTCAACGATGTCGTGCAGCAAAAGCATTTTGATCGCCAGATCGACGTCCACGCCATCGCCCGCATGATCCGCGAGCGTGAGCGCGTAGAGCATGATGTGCCAGCTGTGCTCACCGGTGTTTTCCTTGCGCGACCCATCGGCGATGGGGGTGGCGCGATAGACGGTTTTCAGACGATCCGCCTCGCACCAAAAGGCGAAGCGTTGCGCGAGAACGGGGTCGGCGGCCTCGCCCTCAAAGGCGGCTTCGGTGAAGGCGAAAAGCTTCGGAAGGATGTCTTTGGTTTTCACCGCACGACCCCGGCGCAGGTTGCCTGCGACGATCTCGCGTTCTTCCTCCAATTGCACTTTGGCGCCAATGCTTTGCAGCGCGGGCGCGAGGTAGTCGATGGATTTTGCGAAACGCGCGGTCTCGGTTTCCATCGCTTCGAATTCGGTCCAGATGGCGCGGAAAGTCGTCGCCAGATCCTCGGGCAAAAGCCCATAGATGCGGTCGGCGGCGGCGGACTCGCGCGTGGCGATGTCGTCGGTGTCGTAGAGGATGTGGATCGGGTGATCGCCCGCGTCGACCTCGACAATGTCATGGAGCATCAGCATCTGGATCACGCGGCTCAGGTCGACCGCCTCTGAGGCCAGCGGCGCCATGAGAAAAGCCAAGAGGCAGGCGTGCCAGCTGTGTTCGGCAGAGTTTTCGAACCGGGAGCGGTCCATGACCTGATTGGCGCGCTCTACCGTCTTGAGCCGGTCGGCCTCCATCAGGAAAGCGTATTGGGCGTCGAGGCGGGGGGAGGCGCAGTCTTTGGGCAAGTCAGATCCTAATATTCGATGTCGTCCTCTGCGCCCGGAGGCGGGGCGGAGGCTTCGAGGCCAGCTTTGGCCTCGGCAATGCGTTTTTTCAGGTAGGCGCGCGCGCGGGCCTCAGAGAGGCGAACGCGCGCGGCGGTGAGAAAGGCTTCTTGCGTGGTGATGGACGAGGCGCCGATCACGCGCGCCACGTCCTGGATCAATTCGTCGGTGCCGACGATGTCGAGCGCCGCGATGGTCTCTTTCGCCAGATCGTCGGCGATGTCCTCCATGATCCCCATTGCGATGTGCTCCTTAGCGGGTGTTTTCGGTCAGGCGACGGCGGACATATTCGTCCACGGAGCCGATCATCTGTTCCATATGCGGGTCTTCAAAGAAGTGGCCCGCGCCCTCGATTTCCTCGTGGGTGATGGTGATGCCTTTTTGCTCGTGAAGCTTATTCACCAAGGATTGCGTGTCCTTCGGCGGCGCCACACGGTCGGCGGTGCCGTTGATGATCAGACCGGAGGACGGGCAGGGCGCCAGGAACGAGAAGTCATACATGTTGGCGGGCGGGGCGACCGAGATAAAACCGGTGATCTCCGGGCGACGCATCAAAAGCTGCATGCCAATCCAGGCGCCAAAGGAGAATCCCGCGACCCAGCAATGTTTCGCATTGGGGTTCATCGATTGCAGGTAATCAAGCGCGGAGGCCGCATCGGACAGTTCGCCTACACCTTGGTCATACTCGCCCTGAGACCGGCCCACGCCGCGGAAATTGAACCGCAGCACGGTGAAGCCCATGTTGTGGAAGGCGTAATGCAGGTTGTAGACCACGCGGTTGTTCATCGTGCCGCCAAATTGCGGATGCGGATGAAGAATGATGGCGATGGGGGCGTCTTTTTGCGGTTGCGGGTGGTAGCGGCCTTCTAGCCGGCCTTCTGGGCCGGGAAAAATCACTTCGGGCATAGTCGTCCCTGTCTCCTCATGTCGCTGCGGCCTTGAAGGTGTGTCCTGAGAGGTGTCTTCAGGCCGTGGCGCTCTTTTGCGGCAAAGCCGATGTGGCGGTTTTGCTCTCGTGTCTGTGGCGCGGGCGCTTTATAGTTGACGAAATTGCTCAGGCTATTTAGAAGCATTCTAAATTGACCGAAAGCAAGGCGCACGCGGGTGGTATGGAGGTAAGGCCCTCACGCGCGCACGTCAATGTTTTTGCGCGGCTTTTCGCGTGGCCGTGCATAGGAATCGCTGAAAGCCGGGTTCTAAGGGCCGATGGCGCGGTGAAAACGCGGTCGAAGAGAGGGCATCTGGCCGAAAAGCGGGGCTCAAAACGAAGGGGAAAGCGGATGAAACTGTCCACGAAAGGGCGTTATGCCATGGTGGCGCTGGCCGATCTGGCGCTGCAAAAGGACGATAGCCTGTTGTCGCTGGCGGAAATTGCCAAGCGTCAGGATATCTCGCTTCCCTACCTCGAACAGCTTTTCGTCAAACTGCGCCGTGCTGAGCTTGTGACCTCCGTGCGGGGGCCGGGCGGCGGCTACAAACTGGCGCGACCGGCGTCCGAGATTCGCGTCTCGGACATTTTGGGTGCAGTGGATGAAACCGTCTCGGCGATGCACACGGGCGCGGGTGCGTCTGGTGGTGTGTCTGGCTCTCGGGCGCAGTCGATGACCAACCGTCTCTGGGAAGGTCTGTCCGCGCATGTCTATGTCTTCCTTCACCAGACGCGTCTGTCGGATGTGGTGAAAAACGAACTGCGGCCCTGTCCCGCGGTGCCGACGCTGTTTGCCGTTGTGGATGAAGAGTGAAGCGCTCTTTTGAGTATTTGACCAGCAAAGGAAACCCGTGACCAAGACCCGCACATATCTCGACTGGAACGCCACCGCGCCTTTGTGTCAGGCGGCGCGCGACGCGATGATGGCGGCCATGGATGTGGTCGGCAATCCGTCGTCGGTGCATGGTGAGGGGCGTGCGGCCAAGGCATTGATGGAGCGCGCGCGCAGTCAGGTGGCCGAGGCCTTCGGGGCGCAGGGCGCGGACATCGTCTTTACTTCGGGCGCGACGGAAGCGGCGGCTTTGGCTTTGAGCGGGCGTGGGATACACTGTGCCGAGGTCGAACATGAGGCGGTATCTTCATGGTGTGAGGCCGATTTACCCGTGGATCGTGAGGGGAGCGTGACCGTGACGGCGCCACATGAGAGCGCGCTTCAGGTGGCAAATTCCGAGACGGGGGTCATCCAGAAACTTCCCGAAGGCTTGGCGGTGTGTGACGCAACGCAGGGGTTTGGCAAGATGCCGCTGGCCTTCAACTGGCTGGGCTGCGATATGGCGCTGGTGTCGGCGCATAAGCTCGGCGGGCCGAAGGGCGTGGGCGCTTTGGTGTTGAAGCAGGGCTTGGATGTCGAGGCCGGGATCAAAGGCGGCGGTCAGGAAATGGGGCGCCGTAGCGGCACCGAGAACCTGATCGGCATCGCAGGCTTTGGCGCGGCGGCAGAAGCCGCAAGCAAGGCGCTGGCGAATGGCGTTTGGGAGGAGGTCGCGGAAAAGCGTGATCACCTTGAGGCGCTGATTGCGAATGAGATCGAAGCCCCTATTTTTGTGGGGAAAGGCGCGGCCCGTCTGCCCAATACGATGAGCCTGATCACGCCCGGTTGGAAGGGCGAGACGCAGGTGATGCAGATGGATCTGGCGGGCTTTGCGGTCTCCGCAGGCTCGGCCTGTTCGTCGGGAAAGGTCAAGGCGTCCAAGGTGTTGACCGCGATGGGATACACCGAAGAAGAGGCGGCAAGCGCGCTTCGGGTGTCGATCAGCCCCGAGGTGACGAAAGACGATTTGGAGCGGTTCGCCACAGCTTGGCTGGCCGCCTACGGGCGCTGGCGCAAACGCGCGGCGTAAAGATAAACGAGAGGGCCAGAGGCCCCGGATAGCACATGAGGCGCAAGCCTCCAGAGATACGGTAAGGAGTGATCCCATGGCGGATGACGTACAATTGAAGGATCAGGTCAAAGAGGGCGTCGAGGAAGAAACCGTCGCTGCTGTTCAGGCGCTGGCCGGCAAGTATAAATACGGCTGGGACACGGAAATCGAGATGGAGTATGCGCCGAAGGGCCTCTCCGAGGACATCGTGCGCCTGATTTCCGCCAAGAACGAAGAGCCGGAGTGGATGACCGAATGGCGTCTTGAGGCCTATCGCCGCTGGGTGACGCTCGAGGAGCCGGATTGGGCGATGGTCGAGTATCCCGAGATCG
Source organism: Celeribacter sp. PS-C1 (assembly GCF_019429625.1). Taxonomy (GTDB): domain Bacteria; phylum Pseudomonadota; class Alphaproteobacteria; order Rhodobacterales; family Rhodobacteraceae; genus Celeribacter. The sequence goes on along the minus strand of NZ_JAHXRW010000016.1, from coordinate 42,097 downwards.
ATTTTCAGGACCAGTATTACTACGCGCGTCCGAAATCGATGGAGAAAAAGCCGAAATCCCTGGACGAGGTCGATCCGAAACTTCTGGCGACCTACGAGAAACTGGGCATCTCTTTGAAAGAACAGATGATCCTTGCAGGTGTCGAAGGCGCCGAAGACGTGCCTGCAGACGGCAACAATTCCGAGCGCAAAGTGGCGGTCGATGCGGTGTTTGACTCTGTGTCCGTCGGCACGACCTTCAAGAAAGAACTCGAGAAGGCAGGCGTTATCTTCTGTTCCATCTCGGAAGCCATCAAAGACCACCCGGAACTGGTGAAGAAATATCTCGCCTCTGTGGTACCGATCTCGGACAACTACTATGCGACTCTGAACTCCGCTGTGTTCTCCGATGGGTCCTTTGTCTACATCCCGCCGAACACGCGCTGTCCGATGGAACTGTCGACCTATTTCCGCATCAACGCGGAAAACACCGGCCAGTTCGAACGTACGCTGATCATCGCGGACAAGGGCTCTTATGTGTCCTATCTCGAAGGCTGTACGGCTCCGCAACGCGACACCGCACAGCTTCACGCTGCGGTCGTCGAGATCATCATCGAGGAAGACGCCGAGGTGAAATACTCCACGGTGCAAAACTGGTTCCCCGGCGACGAAGAGGGCAAGGGCGGCATCTACAACTTTGTGACCAAACGTGCGGATTGCCGGGGCGACCGGGCGAAAGTGATGTGGACGCAGGTCGAAACCGGCTCGTCGGTGACGTGGAAATATCCGTCCTGCATCCTGCGCGGCGACGACAGCCAGGGCGAATTCTACTCCATCGCCATCACCAACAACCATCAACAGGCCGACACCGGCACGAAGATGATCCACTTGGGCAAAAACACCAAGTCACGGATCGTCTCCAAAGGCATCTCGGCGGGCGTGGCACAGAACACCTATCGCGGTCAGGTCTCCATGCACCCGAAGGCGAAGAATTCGCGCAACTACACGCAGTGCGACAGCTTGCTGATCGGCGACAAATGCGGGGCGCATACCGTGCCTTACATCGAGGTCAAGAACAACTCGTCGCGCGTGGAACATGAGGCCACCACGTCTAAGGTGGACGACGAACAAATGTTCTACTGCCGCCAGCGGGGCATGGACGAAGAGGAAGCCGTGGCGCTGATCGTCAACGGCTTTGCCAAGGAGGTGCTGCAAGCCCTTCCGATGGAATTCGCCATGGAAGCGCAACAGTTGGTGGCGATTTCGCTTGAGGGGTCCGTGGGCTAACCGGTGCAGTCGCATTCACCTAGAACAGCGGGAGAGAAGACCAATGATCCAATCCGTTTCCAAAAGTGTGGCCAAGGCGCGCCGGATTTATCCGGGGCATGGGGCACGTGCGGCGGGTGAGGGGCGCGAAGTGTCCGTTCTCGTCCTGCTGATGGTGGGCGTTTTCGGGCTGACGATGCTCCATGACGAGATCGTCGCAGAGCTGGTCGAACGGGGCTGGCTCAGCGGTTTGCGGGCGGAAACCTGGGAGGTTTTGCTCTGCGCGGCACTCTTCATGATCTGGAGCCTGCTGATGTTGCGTCTTGTGGCCTGTCTCAACACGGCGCGTCACAACAGAACAGAGGACTGAATATGATCACCACCACGACCCCCTCCATCGAAGGGCGCAAGATCACAGCGTATCATGGCATCGTCACCGGCGAGGCCATCATGGGCGCCAATATCGTGCGCGATCTCTTTGCGCAGGTAACCGACATCATCGGCGGGCGTTCGGGCGCCTATGAGCAAAAGCTGGGCGAGGGACGAGAGACCGCCATTCGCGAGATGCAGGAACGCGCGGCGGTCATGGGGGCCAATGCGGTCGTCGGTGTCGATCTCGATTATGAGGTGATCGGACAGATGCTTATGGTCTCCGCCTCTGGCACAGCCGTTACAGTGGAGTAACCCATGCGCTTCGACCTTTTCCCTATGTTTCTCGCGAGTTCCGCGGGCATTGGCCTTGGCGTTTTCATCGGCGTCTTCATTGGGCTTCTCGTCCGCGTGAAAGCGGGCAAGCGCGAGGGGTTGTTCATGAATTCCGTCGCGGCCACGGCGTTTCTGGCGTCTATCGCCGCGCTTGTGCTGTCGGCGGTGATCAAACTTGTGACCTTCTCCGGCTGACATGATCCACATATGACCCTGCAAAGCGCACATATCCCCGTGTTCGGCCCTGGCGGGCCGGAACTGACCTTCCCCGGGGAGGTCAGGGATTTTGTGTGCGCGCAGTATGATGCGGCTCAGGTGATCGTCGAATATGGCTCCGGCGGATCGACGGCTTATGGTGCCGCACAGGCGGGCAAGACGATCTATTCGATCGAGGGGGATAAGTCCTGGCACAAGGCGATGGAGACCCATTTCGCGGCCTATCCGCCGAAAGCCGAACTGAATCTACTTCATGCCGAGATTGGCGAGACCAAGGAATGGTCTTGGCCCAAAGGCAATGGCAAGTGGTTCAAATACCCGGATTACTGCTTTGGCGTCTGGCAACGGGACGAGCTGAAAGCCCCCGATCTGGTTCTGATCGACGGGCGGTTTCGGGCTGGCTGTTTCTTTGCGACGATGGTGTCGATCACGCGCCCGACGCGTGTGCTGGTCGATGATTATGTCGGGCGCGAAGACAAATATGGCATCATCACCGAGTTTGCCACGCCGACTGCCTTCCACGGCCGGATGGCGCAATTCGACCTCACGCCGATCTCGACGCTGCCGTCCAGCGCGCTTTATAGCCTGCTCAAGGCCTTTCAGGTGAAAGCATGACCATGGCCGATTTCCAAGCTGCTTTCCCTTGTCTCGATCCCTCTCGCGCTTTGGCTCTGCCTGAATTTTGCCACGATTCCGTGATAACCATGGTTAATGTGGGGCATAGCGAAGGTAAAAGGGACCGTGATGGATCAGCATCAGGACTTTCTCAGCCGCATTGGTCGTGTTTCACAGGCGCCGAAAACACGCCTCGAGGGGATGGGCCCCGCGCAAACGCGCACCCATGGCCGCAATCAACGTCTTACAGAAATCATCGAGCGGCATCAGGCAGAGGGCGTGCATGGGCGCGCCTATACAGGCGATCCGCACCTGAGGCTCTCGCTGATCCTGTCCTATGTGCTGGCCTTCGCCATGGGCGGGTTGGCGGCAGTGATCGCACGGGTGTTGCGCTTTCAAATCTCCGGGGCACAAGCCTTGGGCTCTGCGGATGCCGATCTGGCGCTCGACGTCGTCATCGCGATCTTCGTGGCCTTCATTCTGCGCGAAATGGTGTCTCTTTCGGCGGTCAAACGCATGGGAACGCAATTCGCGGGGATTTTGCTGGCCTTCGTGACGATGCACAATGTGGTGCACGAAATGCCCGACCTGTTCTCGAAACTCTTCTCCCAGCAATGGGTGCAACATGTGACGGACACGACCGAGCCGGGCACACTCTACTTCCGAGGCCACAGCTATCACATCTGACCCTGCGCGCGTCTGACGCCGCGTCATCTGTATCGGGCGCAAGAATGCCCGTAACCCGCCCAAATCTTTCCCAAATCTCCGGCCATTCTGAGGCGGAAGATAGAGGAAAGGGGCAGAGAGAAGATGCAGCATCAGCACGCTCAGTTCGCCGACAGGATCAAACGTATCGAGGCCGGAGCGCCCAATACATTCGCGACCGTCTACACGGGCCTTCAGGACGTGGATACACCGAAGGGCAAACGTGTCTCGGGCGTCAAACACCATGGTGTCGTGCAAGAAGAGCGCTTGCTCAAACGCACGCTCTTGGCCATGGGGCTCAAATCCGGCCTTCTGAAATTGATTGCACTGGGCTCCGGCCTGCTGATCTTTTTGCATTTTTCGGGCGTCTGATCGCATCAAGCACCCGTTCTGATATGGCGCGATCTCGCGCCTCAACCTCCACACACGCACATGAAAAACACACAGGCGCCTGCCGGGTTCTCCCGCGCGGGCCCTTTCTCGTGAAAGGACAATAATATGTTGGAAATCAAAAACCTCCACGTCAAACTTGAAGAAGAGGATAAGCAAATCCTCAAAGGCGTCGACCTGAAAGTCGGCGAGGGCGAAGTGCATGCCATCATGGGCCCGAACGGCTCCGGCAAGTCTACCACTTCCTACGTGCTCTCTGGCCGTGACGGCTATGAGGTGACCGAGGGTGAAGTGTTGCTCGACGGTGAAAACATCCTCGAACTGGAGCCGGAAGAGCGCGCCGCAGCTGGTTTGTTTTTGGCATTCCAATACCCGGTTGAAATTCCGGGCGTTGGCAACATGACCTTCCTGCGCACCGCCGTGAATGCGCAACGCAAAGCGCGTGGGCAGGAGGAACTGTCGGCCACTGATTTCCTGAAAGAGATCCGCGCCAAGGCGAAATCGCTCAAAATCGACGCCGAAATGCTGAAGCGTCCGGTCAATGTCGGCTTCTCCGGCGGTGAGAAAAAGCGCAATGAAATTCTTCAGATGGCGATGCTGGAGCCGAAGCTCTGTATCCTCGATGAAACCGACTCCGGCCTCGACGTGGATGCGATGAAACTGGTGTCCGAAGGCGTGAACGCGCTGCGCGACGGCAAGCGTTCCTTCATCGTGATCACCCACTACCAGCGTCTTCTGGACCACATCAAACCCGATGTCGTGCACATCATGTCCAACGGCCGGATCATCAAGACCGGTGGCCCCGAGCTGGCGCTTGAGGTCGAGAACAACGGCTATGCCGATCTTCTGGCCGAGGTGGAGGGCGCCTGATGAACCGCGCAGAGTTGAAACAACGTAAATTGGACGCCACCAGCGTCCGCCTTGAAGGCATGACCCTGCCTGCAGGCGCGGCTTGGGCAGAGGCGCTGCGTCAGGACGCTTTGAGCCGCTTGCTCGCCATGGGTTTGCCGCAGGGGCGTGACGAATATTGGCGCTGGACCCGTCCGGACACTTTGAATGCTGACGCGGCCAAACCCGCAGTGGTGTTCCACGCCGATGAGGCGCCGGTGTTTTCCGGCATCGACCGGATCAAGCTGGTCTTCGTCGATGGTGTTTTCGATGCCGAGGCCTCTGACGCGCTTGAGGGCGAAAACCTTGAGATCATGCGTTTGTCTGATGCGCTCTCCGCCGACATCCATTGGGTGAAGGACGCTTATGGCGTGCAGGAGAAAAAGGCGCAGGAGCCCGTCGAGCGCCCGTTTGCGACGCTCAACACCGCATTCGCCACCGATGGCGTGGTGATCCGTGCCACGGGCAAAGTCGCGAAGCCGGTCTCTTTGGTCTATCTGCACCGCGACGAGACCTCTGACGCGATTCTGCACCATGTGATCCGCGTTGAAGATGGGGCTGATCTGACGGTTCTGGAAAACGGTCCGGCGGCGGCACGGTTCAACAAGGTGATGGAGGTCGAAGTCTCAGACAAGGCAGCGTTCCACCATGTCCGTGCGCAGGGCCGTGATCACGAACGTCGTGCGGTCACGCATGTGTTCGCGACCATCGGGCAAGAGGCTTTGTTCAAGAGCTTCACCATGACCGCCAATGGCGTTTTGACCCGCAACGAAGTGGTGCTCGACATCCAAGGCGACGACTCTATGGCGCATGTCGCCGGCGCGGCTCTGGGCGATGGCGATTTCCACCACGACGACACGGTGTTCATCACCCATGATGCAGAGCGCTGCGAAAGCCGTCAGGTGTTCAAGAAAGTGCTGCGCAACGGTGCGAAAGGTGTGTTCCAGGGTAAGATTCTGGTGAAAGCGGGTGCGCAAAAGACCGACGGCTATCAGATCAGCCAAGGTCTTTTGCTCGATGGCGACAGCCAGTTCCTCGCCAAGCCGGAGCTTGAGATCTACGCCGATGACGTCGCCTGTTCGCATGGCTCGACCGTGGGGGCAATCGACGAGGAGGCTCTGTTCTACCTGCGCTCGCGCGGCGTGCCGACGGCGGAGGCGACCGATCTTTTGACGCTGGCCTTCCTCGCCGAAGCCATTGAGGAGATCGAAGACGAGGCCATCGCCGAAGACATCCTGCATCGTCTCGAAGGCTGGCTGACCCGCCGCCGCGTGGGCTGAGCCTGAGCGATCCATGGGCGTCGTCACCGATATCGCAAAGAGCTACCGCGCGCCGCGCGCGGTGCTCCGTCACAGGCTGGCGGGCGGGGAGAATGAGGGCAGCGCTCTTGTCACCCTGATGCTGGCCTGTGGGCTCATTTTTGTCGCGCAGTGGCCGCGTCTGTCGCGCGTGGCCTTCGAGACCGGCCAAGAGGTGCAAATGCTGATGGGGGCCACTTTGCTAAGCTGGCTTTTTATCATGCCTTTGGTCTTTTACGTGCTGGCAGGCCTCGTGGCCTTTGTCCTGCGTCTTTCAAAATCTCCTGCGACGGGGTTTGAAACTCGTATGGCGCTGTTTTGGGGGCTTTTGTGTGCCGCGCCTCTGTGGCTCCTCTGGGGTCTGACCGCAGGCTTTGTGGGCCCCGGTGCAGCCACAACTGCGGTGGGCGTTTTGGCGCTTGCCGCCTTGATCTATTTCTGGGGCGCGATGCTGTCTGAAGTCGCCCGAAAAGTTGAGAAAGAGAGCTGAGATGTTTGACGTCAACGCCATTCGTGCCGATTTTCCGATCCTGTCACGGCAGGTCAACGGTCAGCCTCTGACCTATCTCGACAGCGGTGCCTCGGCGCAGAAGCCGCAGGTGGTGATTGACGCGATCACCAAGGCTTATTCTGAGGAATATGCCAATGTTCACCGTGGCTTGCACTATCTCTCTAACCTTGCGACCGACAAGTATGAGAACGTGCGTCAGGTGGTGGCAAAGTTCCTGAACGCCGGTCATGAGGACGAGATTGTCTTTACCTCCGGCACCACCGAGGGGATCAACCTTGTCGCCTATTCCTGGGCGATGGAGAACTTGCAGCCCGGCGACGAGATCGTACTCTCCGTCTTGGAACATCACGCCAACATCGTGCCGTGGAATTTTCTGCGCGAACGTCAGGGCGTCGTTCTGAAATGGGTCGATTGCGCGGCCGACGGATCGCTTGATCCGCAGGCAGTGATCGACGCCATGGGACCGAAGACCAAACTTGTCGCTGTGACGCAAATGTCCAACGTCACCGGCACGCGGGTCGATGTGAAAACCATCTGCCACGCCGCCCGCGAGAAGGGCATCGCGACTCTCATCGATGGCTCGCAAGGCGCGGTGCACGGACCCGTCGATGTGCAGGACATCGGTTGCGATTTCTATCCTATCACCGGCCACAAACTTTACGGTCCTTCAGGGTCCGGCGCGATCTATATCCGGGCCGAACGTCAGGCCGAGATGCGGCCTTTTATGGGCGGTGGCGACATGATCGACACGGTGACGAAAGATGCCGTGACCTATGCCAAACCGCCGCTGAAATTCGAGGCCGGCACACCGGGCATCGTCCAGACCATCGGCATGGGTGTGGCGCTCGATTACCTGATGCAGATCGGGATGGAGAACGTCGCCGCCTATGAGGCCAAATTGGCCGCTTACGCGTCCGAGAAGCTGCAAAACCTGAACTGGCTCAATGTGCAGGGCACGGCGCCGGGCAAGGGGGCGATTTTCTCCTTCACCATGGAAGGGGCGCATCCGCACGACATTTCGACCGTTTTGGACAAAAAAGGCGTCGCGGTGCGCGCGGGTAGCCATTGCGCCATGCCGTTGATGCAGCATCTCGGCGTCACCGCAACCTGCCGCGCTTCGTTTGCCATGTATAATACCACCGAGGAAGTCGACCGTCTGGTCGAGGCGTTGGAGCTTTGCCGGGAATTCTTTGGCTAAGCGCCTGTGCAAATCCTGAGACGGGCGCGGAAAACCGATTGCGCGCCCGTTTTTCATCCCCTATAGAAACCCCACTGACGCGGTCAGCCCGCGCACCCATAGCTCAGCTGGATAGAGCGCTGCCCTCCGAAGGCAGAGGCCAGAGGTTCGAATCCTCTTGGGTGCGCCAAACACATTTGAAACCATTGGGAATTTAAGGATTTTTGGGAGCTTACCCCATATCTACCCCATATGCTTTTTCGGCTAGGGGCAGCCGTGTTAGCGAGCCACACACAAAGACTGTCTCCGAATTTTCATTCGGCGCTAAATAAGTCCAATGATCTTTATTTCGATTGAGGGCTGCGGAAGGAAGCCGGTGCTTCTGGCATTTGGCTATGTTTTCAGATTTCAGACTTGAATTTCCATGACACCATCCAACATTCGTCGATGCGCCGAAATATAACGAGGCGCAAGGTCTTTAATTTGTTGAATTGGCGCGGGAAGGTCTTCGTTGTAGCCGTAGCGATGTGGGGCCAATCCGACCAACTCACCAAAAGTTTCGTCAAAATACTCGTCCAGCATGAACAATCGGGAAGCGTCCATCCTTGAGGCTTCATCGTATTCATCCGCGAATCTTGATATGCTTTCAGGCGAAAGCTCCCCGCGGGGTAGATACTTTTCAATGATCCCTTCTCTTGCCAAAGCGTCTTCAAATGTCATGACCATTAAAAGAGGGAGGTCAATAGGATGCTCCCTATACATTCTCGTTAGCAAATCCATTCTTTCGTATGCGCGCTTAATTTGGCGAATTGATGGCCCCTCGTTTTCAACGATTCTAACGAGAAGCTCCAGCATTGGCTTTGGACCAAACGTCGCAACGTCGCCATAGGGAATGCTAACGCTAAGGTCTTTGAATGCTTCCTCAGCTAGAAGTGCCGACATACCCGCTTTAGGCTTCAATCGAAGTCGCAAGTCGATGAATTTCTCCAAGTAAAGCTCGCCCTGATTTCCAGTGCCGAGCCGATGATGCGCGATACTTTCCAAATAACTGTGATTAACCATCAAACAAAATACAAACCCTTGCCTGCCGAATACGAGCTTTAGGGACTCGAGCAACAATATCGCATATTCAGGGCGGCAACGATCTAGCTCGTCGATGATAATGATTATCCTATTGTTTTCGTATCCGTCGGTTAATGTGTCTCTGATGGAGTCAATTTGCTCTGGGAGTTCGTGAATTCTTGCGTGTTCCGCCGCCAGATGGGTGGCAATCATGTGTCCTGCGGCCTTGGAAAGTCCTTCCTTTAATTCATCGACGCTTTCGTCGATCTGCTGAATATCTGGGGATTTATCCTTAACCCAATCCGCGCCAGCTTCGATGAGCTCTTCTGCACCATTTCGAAGAAGAACACGGAGCGTTGATCGCCCCAATAGCCCGCCGAGCTGCAAAGCCTTGTTTTTCAGCTTGGCGGAAAGCGGCTCTCCCTCCCTCGACTTCTCCGAAAGAAGTGCGCCCATGAAAGTTATTAAGGGGTCGCCCGAATGGTCCGACTGCTGAGCGTCAATTGCAATGACCCTCTCACCGGATGCTTCCAACTCCTTGGTCCACCTCTCTCGAAAGAAGGTCTTTCCATGACCAAAGGGCGCCTCGATGGAAATCACTTTACTATCCGAAATTGACTTCACGATGTTGGTAAATGCGGCGCCAATTTTTGAATACCCGAGTCGATCGTCGCACCAAACGTCGTCTTCATCAATTGAGCCTTTCATTTTCTCCCTCATCTTGGCGCTTGTGCCGAATAACGGTTCGATACTATTTACAAACCACGAAGTCGAAGGCTCGAACACCCCATAATATCAACTAGTAGAAAGCTTTCTTGATTGAGTGCCAATGTTCGGCGCTTCGATCTTGACGAAATATCTTCGCGACTGACCTTTTCATACTCGGTCTTCGCGTGGCCAAGTTGCTGCACTTGGAAGGGAGCGCAGCTATGAGCTAAGACTGGTCGTCCTCTGCGCGAGGCTTGAAAGTCAGCTATGAACTGAAAGTCTACTCAGGGTAGGCGGTTCTATCCGGCGCGCGGCATTGACTTCGCTGTGCCGTTGACCGTGGTCTGTCGCTTCATGTCCTGTTTGGCCTTCCATGCAGAGTAATGCGGGTTCTGAGGTGTCGGGATCATCTTGCCGGTCTCGGCGTCTTCAACTGAATAGGGCGGTTTGTTGTAATCGGGTTTTGTCATTCGTCTGTCTCCTCTTTGGGCGGTGGTGGCAGTTTGGTCGCGGCGTACTGTTCTTTGTTCGGAGCGAAGAACGGAATGCCCATGGCAATCTGGCGCATGGTGAAGCGCGGGCCGTCTGGGTTGAAAGGGTCGGGGTCGTCGGGGTGGACGCACACGGCACGGTCTTCCTGCGGGAACGGGTCGGCAACGGTCACGTTGTTGGTGACGTTGGTCTCGGGCAGGCCGGAGACGTTGAAGTTCTCCATGAGGCCGAGGTCGCGGGCCATAAATCCGGCGTTGTACGTGCCAACGGCTGCGCCCGAATACTTCTCGTCAAAGATGATATTGCGGAAATGCTCCATCACCGGGTGGAAGCGCTCAACCGCGTTCTTGGCGTCTGGGTTCGACCATGCGTTGAGCGTCATTTGCGACACGCCAAGGAACGAACACAGGCCAGTAAGCGTTGGCACCCGTGCGAGGTTGACTTTGTGCGTCTTGCCGACACCGTCATGGTGGAAGAATTTGGCTTCATGGCGCGGGTTGCCGACGCACCAGCGCAGATAGGCGCGACATGCCTCCCAAAGCTCCATGGGGCTGTCGAAGCGGGCAGGGTTGCCGCTTCCGTTCTCGCGCAGCGACGAGGTGGGTGTATCGTCAAAGCCTACGGGAATTTCCCAAATGGCTTCGGGATCGGGGCAGTAGTCCAGATACTTGTCCAGAAGGGGGCTGTTCACGCGGTTGGTCTTACCTTGCGCCATTGGCGTTTTCTCCTAAGCGCCCATTGCGGGGGCCATAAAGGTTTGTTTGCATTGCGCTACATCTGGCCATGATCGCGCCACCCCTGCATTTACCCCGGCTAATCAGCGCCGGTCTGACGCGGTGGCTTGGTTGGAAGCTCCTCCGGCGGGTTCTGTGTGCACGGCGGGACGTCGTGCACGCTCATTTGCGCCACCCAAGCCCGAACAACGGTTGCGTCTCTTTCTCGTTCTTCGCAGGCACGTCCGGTTTGCGGTTCGCCTTGGCGCGTTCAGCTTCCGGCACGTTCTGATTGCCAACTGGGGCGCTCGCCTCTTTGATTACCTTGGCACCAGTGGTGCCTTGGCCTGCCGTGTAGGTCTTGGCCTCGATTTTCGGCGCTGCGAAGCGCTGCATCTTCACGGTTGCCACATCGGCGCGCTTGATCCTGATCCAGCCTTGCGTGCGGCTGTCCATGCCGAACTCGCCATGCACCCATCCCAAAAGCTCGTCCACCTCTTCGGGTTCCAGCGGGTGCGCATTAGGCAAGGCCAGCCAGTCGGAAAGGCGTTTGGGCGAAACGCGGGTGGCAATGAGCATGTTCTGGCGCTCGTCGCCAGTTTGCCGCGAAAGTCGGGCCTGCAAAACTTCAACGTCCATTCTTCAGTTCCTTGATTGCTTGTTTGAATTCGGCCATTGATTGCGCCATGCCGCCGGTCGGTGCGAAGGCGGCTTTCATGGCGCGAATGTCGCTCAACATTTTGGCCTCGCGGCTGTCAGAGTAGGCCATGACGCATTCGCTGTTGCAGGGAATGGTCACGACACTGATTTCGCGCAGGTCCAGCTTGTTGATCTTGAAATACGGCTCGGGGGCGTTGTCGATAAAATCAACGTCCACCAGCCGATAGCCGATAGAATAGGACAGCCCGCCGTTTGCGCGGATCGCAGCGGCGAGGTCTTTGGCGTAGCTGATGCCTTCATCAAGCTCAGCCTCCATCCAAAGGCCGCTGTTGCGCATTTCCAGTTTGGTGATCGCGCCAATGGGCATCCGGGTGTCGTGGTATGCAAGGAGCTTGATACCCTTCGGGCCGCTGATCCCGTATTTGGCAATGCTGTCAGCGAAGGCGCTCGGCAACACCATGTCGCGGGCGCTGTCGATTGAAATGTGGCTGGCGTATCCTTCGATGAACATGGCGTTAGCCTTTCTGGTCCATGGCAGCCAGCTTGAGCTTGAGATTGTCGAGCTGCATCTTTTCGTATGCCGATGCGTCCTTGCCCTTGGCCTCAAGCGCGGCGACCTCTTTCGTGATCTTGTCTTTCAAGCTCATTTGCTTTGTTCCTTACGTTGGATTTCGCGGCGGAGTGCTGCCTTGGCCCGTTCAAGCTTGGACGACTGCAAATCTTGCAATTGGGCGCGTGTGGCTTCGGGATCAGGCATGTTCGACCTCCGCCATGAATTTCGCGCCGTTCACCAAAACGCGCACTTGCTCGTTGCTCAGCCCGCAAGCGAGTAGGGAGCCGCGCATTTCGTCAATGCTGGAATAGAGCGGCGCTTCGCCCCGTGCATCGCTCAGAAAGAGCGCGGTTTGCATAACCACCTCCGCTGGGGGCGTCGTGGCGAGCAGATGCTTTGCGAAGGTGACGAGTTCATTGGCAACCGTGGGGGCGAGGCCGAAGCGCAGTTGCAGATATTCCCGCATGGAGCTTTCGTCGCCGATCTCCGCCATGGCCGGAAATCCGGCTTTCTCAGCTTCCAGCGTCATGCCCTTGAGCAGATAGCCGCGCGCAAGCTCGGACGCGCTCATGCCTTTGGACTTGGCGAGGGATGCAAAATCCTGATGCAGTTCCGGCGAGACCAGTGCAGTGATCAGTCTGTCTTGTGCCATTAGTTCACCTTTTGTTCTTTTTGGGTTTGCAGCGGCTCGGTGTGCCGTAAGCACCTAGGCCCATAATAGGGCCTCTTAGGGCTATCGCAAATGAAATTTTTTGAAATTTAATTAATGTTTACATTGTGTTGTGATGTGAAATTAATGTTATTTCGGGTGTGGTCAAATCGCTCCCTGAGTCCATCTAGGAAGTTATTTTGCCCCAACTTCGACAAGAGCAATAAGCCTCTTCCCTTCTGGATCAGGCTATGCTTCAAATACCCCCGTCAACCGATGGGGGTATTTTTATGGAACTGGTTCTTGTAGGTTTGTTTTCGGTCATTAACGGGATCCTCGTCGCAAATGATGTGCCTAAAGAAGTAACCTTATCTGAGCAGGTTATTGAACAATGCGAGGAGCAGGCGCGCATCGCAGCCGCTGTCGCTTACTGGGTTAAGGCGGATGATTTATCTATTCCAGTGGATATGGTGACGAAAGACTACATCCCCGTTTATGAGGATTTTGCGCGTGAATTCAGGGGATCATACCGTGAATTCGGAGATTTGATTAAGCGTGAGTGTTATGCCCGAAATGAGGAAAGTATGCGAGTGAGTGACATCCTCAAAAACGGTTACTGAGCTTTTCAAAATCTGATGTGAGAAGGTCCACTCTTTTGTGGACCTTTTTGTTGCCGTGGGATCTGGATTCGAAACTTAAAAAGCGTCTAGTAAAAGGCAGGCAAATAGGCGAATGCCGTATTTGGCCTCTCGGGCATACAAAAAATGTTACTGGATATTCGTTGTGAAGAATGACCCGCTGACGTCAGTGTTCAAAAAAAATCTCTCCAAGATGCTAGATAAGAACGGAATTTACCCCACCCAGCTATCGTTAGATATTGGAAGTTCGCGTGGGTATATTAGTATGTTGCTTAAAGGGGACCATTCTCCAACACTTAGAACAGTAGAAAAGATTGCCGATGCGCTAGGTGTAAACTGGATTGATCTTCTGGCGGACCAGGAATGAGGCCAGAATTTCCGCCGCAACCTTGTGGATGAGACAGCTACCCCAAGTCAAACAAGCTGTATTAATGTCATGGATTATGCTCTCCGAGAGGGGGTATTGAATGGGGTATCTGATCGGATCGGGGAAATTCGCGTTTGCAATCAAGTCTGAGCGGCTGCTTTGTTGGGCTTATAATTGGCAGCCGTGGGTGGAGGGCCGGGCGCGCGGGCTGCACCGGCGGGGAGGCTATTTGATTGCGCGAAGCGCCGTCTAGGCCGTCCAAATTCATGCCTTTGGCGCTTTGAAGGGCTGGGAGGGCGGAAATGGGCTGCACGGCATTTGCGCGGACGGAGCCGCATTTCGCTGCATCCGCAGTCTGCAGCGGTTCGAGCGTCGGCAATGTGCAGGGAAGCGAGCTTTGCAAAGTTCGGGCGATTCCGCATAAGGGAATAGACGACCGGCGCAGGGCCGACCTCGGATTAAATTCCTACAGGCGGTTGCTCCGAGGTCCAGTCGACAGCTCAACTAGTCGAGTGTAAGCCTGTTATTTAATGTTATCAGGAAGACGAATGATTAACGCCGATTTATTAGACATCATGCAATTCATTGCATACGTGACCTTGACTGCAACCGGTATCACCGTTGCTGTCATCTCCCTTCGCCACTCGTATCGAAATAATTTTGGCTGGCCCCCGATCCTGCTGGATGTAACTCACGGTTTAAAGTCGAAGAACGTCGAAGACCGTTTGGGTTGTGCGATATTTGTCGAGTTAGAGTTATGGAACCGCCGAACCTATCCTGTGGTGCTTCGACGCCTCGTGGTTACATCATCCCGCGTGGAATTCGACGAAAGACACGGAAGATCAAGCCCGGAAGATGACTGGGTTTTTATGTCCTCGCAGCGCGCAGAATACAGGCCAAAGCATGTCCTAAACGGTGGTGAACACCTTGAGATCAGCTTTGAGGGTACTCTGTTTGAGGGCCAAAGCCTTGATGATCTCGATACAGATTTACTATTCGAATGTCACCATTATGACCCGCAGCGCGATAAGCAATACGTTCTTAGAAGGCCGCTTCATTACGTCATGAAGGCCAAGCCAGAGATGTTTACCGCCCAATTTCTAAAAAAGCTCATGGACCATTAGCGAGTTTACGTTTCTGGACATACAGACTGTTTGCAACGGATCACCGCAATACCCGTAGCGCAGACTTTGATGAAGGGGCGGCGAAAAGCTACCTTCCTGCCATTTAGATGCACAGGACAAGGAATCAAAACGTTCTGACATACGGCACTAAGGGCTCAAAGCGGACCTGTGGCGGCGCTGCACAATTCAGCTGGGATTTGGCGGACGTCTGATCGGGGGCAGGTGGTGAGGAGCTGGGAATATCCTGTCAAGTCGTTATTGGCTGTTTGTTGGATGCTCTGGCAGCCGTGGGGGCGGCTCGTTAAGGTTTTTATAGGTGGGTTGCTGCATCTGTCCATTTTTCAAACATCAATCGGCCGCTGTCGGTTGTTGTTGCAAGCCACGCTATATAGAGTACCCCCTCCTATTTGGGCTATATAGCTATATTTCTATATAGCTGTCATAGGCCATAATATTAGAAATATTAGATATATAGAAATATGGGCCATATAATAGGGGAGTGGCCCTATATAGCTGCGCGCCGCACAAAAACAAAAAGGCCCGCACGAATGCGAGCCTATGAATGGCTTGCCGATAATCAGTATCAGCAAGAGTATTGGAATTTGTTGTGCGGCAATGCTTCAATTTTCACGGCGCGCTCCTGTATCAACTCGTCCAGCCCTTTGCTGTAATGGTAGGGATAAATCTTAAGGCCGCGTTGTTGCTTAATGTAGCCTTCTACATCGGCCCTTGAACAAGGCCGACCGATCTGCAGCACGGCGTCTTTGAACGCGTCTGCCATGGCGGAAAGCTGGTCTTTGCTCTTCGCCTTTTTCTTCGCGGTGGTCTCGTGCTCTTCGCCTTCGTACACCATATCCCTGACAGCTTTTGTGCCCCATTGAATTTCAGTTGTGAATTCTGTTTTGCACAAGACCTCATCGGCGGATCCGCTCACCACGGTTGCTCGTGAATGGATGGTGTGCACCGGGATCGTCTTATACGCGCAGGCCAGCGGGGAACCTTGGTTGCCTTTAACGGACAGGACAAAGTTGCTGAAACCGTCTTCGCTCGTTTCGTCCTTTACGCAGGCAAACGCACGCCGCAGCGAGTTTGTCCAAGCGGCTGACCCAGTTACGGCGTCAGAGACATACTGTTCCAACTGCGCCCGCTTGTTGAAGTGACCAATCATTACAATGGTGACTTCATGCCGTTCTGCCAGAGTGCTCAGATGCGCTATAAGGCGCTTTACCGCTCCGTCGTCATTGGCATTTTCACCTTTCTTCCAAGTGACCAGTGCACCAATGGCATCGAGCACGACAACACCAAGGGGGCGGCTCTGGTGGCACGCGGCCTTAACGTCGCAAATCGTCTTTTCCAGATGCTCGTAGCAGTCGAAAATTGCGACCTTATCCGTTCCGTTCAACTTCGGTGCAGCGGACAAGGGCACAAGGGTGTTCGTATGGCCCCCGGATTTTGTGTAGCGCACGGCGATCTGGTTTTTGTTTTCCTCGCTGCTAACCCAAAGCGTTGAAACCTTATCCGAAACGCTTGCGCAGATCGTGCTTACCAACGTCGATTTGCCCGTTTCGCCTCGGCCATAGAAGGCGACGACCGAATTACGCGGAAGCCACGGGTCGATGTGGTAGAATACTTGTTCGGTCATTTCGTCTCCTGTTGCAAAGCTGAATTCAAAAAGCGATGGGGTATCAGCGGAAAGGTCCAGTGCTGCGGGGGCTGGCTGGTCCCCAATGACGCGAAGGTTCTGCCACAGCCATGCGCCATGCGCTGTAAACCAAGCGCGATAGCTCTGAGGCGAGCACGGGCCGGTCGGTGGTGTCAGGTCGTCGGGGCTAAATGCCTTTGCCTGCGACACCGGATCGAACATATTTAGCTGGTAGCCAAGAGACATCGCATGACCGATCTGAACCACGGTGTTGAAGGCAGCCGTGGGGTCCATGCCGCAATGATCAACAAGGGCGTGTTTGACGAACAGTGTAGCGGCGTCTCCGCCAACCCGGTTGTCTTTGGTCCAAGCGCCCTTAAGGCCGCCAACCTCGTCAAGCATTGTTCCGCTAAGGCTGTCCCAGCCGCCGTCGTCGTGGACGACCAAGGTGCCCGCGTTGGACTGGTTCGGGTATTTCCATTTGTCGTTGCTTTGCAGCTCGTAATGAAACATCTGCAAAAGCTGCTCGGTGTGGACATGACGGTTGAACTCGTAAAGCGCGCCTTGCTGTTGGCGCTCTGACGTCTTACCCGCGTTTGCATGATCTTCCCAGAAGAGCGCTTCTGTGCGCTCCATCAGATGAGGGAACTCCAAGACGTCCAGCGCCGCACCGTCGTTCTCGTAGAACTCCGGGGTGCCTTCACAATGGATTTGGCCGAAGTATTGAATTTGAGTGACCTTGCCGCTGGTGGCGTCACAGACAACGCCGTGCTTCGCCATTTCCTCGTAGATCGCCTGTGCGAAGTATGGGTACGATCTTGGATGGAAGCCCTTGGTCATTGGCACCACCACGCGAACGCGCGGGCCTTTAGCGCCGCGAAGATGGTTGTAAGAAGTCACTAAGGCGTACCGAACGCCGGGCAGGACCTGCGCTAAGGCACTCTTCACAGCCTCAACCTTCACATCGTCGGCGTCGATGCCAACGGCCAGCGCTACACCTTTATCTTCCTGTGCGGCGGAAGTGCGGGCGTCCCATTCGCGATAGTCGCTGTAGATAACCCACGGTTGCCGACCTTTAATGTCAGCGTGACATTCATCGCAGGCGATAGCTCTTTGCTCGTCTTCTGACAATGTGGCGAACTCAGCGGCTTTGGAGCCTTCTTTCGCGTCTTTAGCTACAGAAAGTAGGTTCTTTACCTTGGCGTCTATCTCGGCAACCGAGGGGGCAGGCGCTCGTGACGTGCTGCGCATCATGTGGGTCAGTTGCCGCCATGTTATCGGGGCGTATTCGCCTTCGCCTTTCCGGGTAAGAGAAAAGCCACGACCTTCACCATAGAACCCGATCAGCGGGTCAAACGGCACAGTTGCGCTATCGCCCAAAGGCGTCGCATTGTCTTGAATTTGCATGGGGTATTTCCTTTCGTAACCCGTGCTTCAACAAAAGCGAACGTCAGTTCGCTGCTCTACAAATTGATGCGCAGAGGTTGCAATACGCACAGGCCGACCGGCTTTGCGGTGGTGAACCCAGCTCCTTTCCCGAAGGAAAGGCTGACGTAGCCGGGCCACCGAAGCAAGGGCCAGAAAAGGCCCCCCATTAATAAGGCGCTAATAGGGTAAACGCAATGGGTATTTTAATGGTTTAGGCGGTATTTATAATAAAAATCAGTAACTTACAAAGAAGTATGGCCCCTGTTGATAGGGGCCATACTGATTATTCAGAGATCAACTCAATGGTTTCAAAGTGCGCATACTTTTTATCATATAAGCGGATTTGGTCCGGGCGCGTGGTCGTGCCATAAATCCCGCCTCTCAAGCGCGCCAGCGCCAGCTCTCTGGTGAGTTTCTCGTCGTTCTTTTGTTGGTAGACGTGCAAAACCATTTGGTCGTCCGCCATCGCATAAAAATAGTGCATTCCGTTTACTCCTTTGGTGGTTTCGATAGTCCATGACTACCGCCGGAGTTCAGAAGAGTTGCGCGCAAATTTCGGGTTAGTTTTTCGCGGGTAGCAGGGTGTCGCCCTCAAGCTCGGCTTTGACCAAACGCCACGCCATATCTCGAGCCGATGTAGATCATCATGCTTCCAGCACCGCCCCCACAGATGCCAGCCCAGCGAATGTGTTCGACCGCTTGCCGTTGAGACGCCCGACTGGAATATCAATAGTGCGCCTAAGGATCGCGTTCGGGTCGGTCTCGTGGCCCGTCATGCCAAGGCGCTGCACAAAGTGCATCATGAGCTTGCCCCATTGCGCTTGCGTCTCAGGCGCGGCGTTGAGGGCGAAGCGAAGCAAGACCTTGCGGTCCATGTCGTCGCGAAGGGTTACGTTCCAGTATTGTTGCTCGTTATCGCTGCGCGATTGCGCCATCACGGTAAACTGCGCGGTGCGGCTGGGTGGCCTACCAATTTGGGGCGGGCTAGGCGGCGTTGCGGCGGGGGCAGGGGGCGCACTGAGCGCTTTTGCCTGGCCTTGCCCCGGCGGCGGGCTTTGCGGCGCGCTATGGCCAGTTTTAAGCGCTGTGACATTGCCAATCGACATGCGTTCAAAGCGTTGCTGTGCCGTAGGCGGCAACTCACGCGGCGGGATGCGGTTCGGCCCGTTCGCGATTGCGTTCTTTGTCACCTTGGCGATCTTGGCGGGCGTCGGGTTCTTTACCTTCCACGGCTTCGGGTATTCAATGCCCTCCGTCGCCAACACGTCGTCAATCGTGTGCTCGGTGTTGAGCTTGTTCAACTCCGCCTGATACTTCTTGTCAGACATGGTTTGCATTTCAATGCCCCGGCGCAGTATGGCCGCGAAGCCCTTAGCGAAGGCGTGGCCCTTGAAGTCCTCCACGGTGGCCCCTTCGCGCGCGAATGCAATCACATACCCGCTCAACATGCGCTGGAAGGTCAGTTCGGCGCTGTCGCTCTTAAGGTATTGCACGAGATCGTCATTTTTCTTTGTCATTGGTCGCTCACCTTCACAAATTCGGCACGTTTAGGTTTGCCAGTAACTTCGTAGGCAGTGAGACCTTCAATTTGGGGCGGGTAGGGGCTTTCAATAACCGGCGTAATGGTGGCTATGATGCTGTCTGCGTCTTTCACGCAATCATTGCAAACTATCTGGAAGGTTCCGGCCAGCATAGCGGCACCTTTGCTTTCGTCTTGCGCGCCACACCGGAGGCACCCGGATGCCCGGAAAAGCTCCATCGCCGCGTCGTAGAGGCGTTGTTGACGTTTGGTCGGTTTGCCGCGCTTGATCTTAGCTCTGCGTTGCTTTCTGTTCATGCGTGGTTCTCCACTTGAAGCATTCGGCGCGCGATAAGCGGCTGAATAAGTTCGCGCACAACTTCGGTCATTGTGATGCCGCGTTCGGCGGCTTCCTGTTTGATAGCGCGGTGCACACTCTCTGGCACCGGCGTAATCAAGTTCTTGACTTCTTCCATCTGGCTATCCTGTAGTTTGGGTCAGCATTGCTGACCTAATAAATATTAAATATGGCAGGAGAGAAACGCTCGCAATGGGGCAAATGGGGGTATTTCTATTGAATCAATATTAAAAAATTTGAATTTCAACAAAGACTTGCGCCGGGGGCAGGCGCCATCACGCCAAAAGGCGTGAGGCGTCCCAGTCGTCAAGGCTCTGCTTCGACCAGCGCACGGTTTGCGGACCAAAGGCCACAGGCTGCGGGAAGTCGGGCAAGCCGCTGCGCCAGCGCCAGATCGTTTGTCTGTGAACGCCATAACGGGCGGCGACTTGTTTCACGTCGAGATAGGTCATCGGGTGCTCCTATTGCTTTAGGTTGCACCCAAATTAGCTTGGTCGCGCTAGAAAATTGCACGCAAAAATCAGCTCTCTTTTTTGCGGGTAGGTAGCCCGGCGAGCTTCTTGTTTATTGACTTTTCGCCGTTCTCGATCTTAAGGCCTGCCATCACGGATGCCGCGCTCTTTATGTGCGTGTCGTTCTCGCTGTTCCGCGTATAGGGCAGACCATAGTCGCGATGCAGGACTATAGCGATAGAACGAAGAACCCCTTTCTTGAAATCCGTCACGGCACTGCTCTTGTGTGGCTTTTTAGGAACCATAAGCGCGTCGAATATGGCTACCTTGACCTCATTTGACAGGACGTCTCTGTTCATGACAGCAAACTTATGTAGTTCTTCGTATGCAGCAAGGAAATCGTAGGCGTGTTCGATCAATTCATCCAGAGTGTCGCATGTATATTCGCGCTCCCACGCGGCCTGTGCATATTCTTCCGGCGTCGGATAGGTGTCTTTCCAACTGAAAGGCTTGGTCGCGTCGAAGTTCATCTTAACCAAAGCGCACCACCTTTCCGCTTTCCTGTTCTGCGCCGGTAAGGTGCGCGGCCCATGCCTCCATGATGGGGCGTCGGCGCTCTATAGCCTGTCCTCGTCGGTATGCGCCCTCAACCCCACCGACAGTGTGCGCCAAGACCATTTCGGCTAGCTCGCGCGGGTATTCGGTCATATCGCCAGCCCAATCGCGGAACGTACTGCGCAGGCCGTGCGGCACTGCCGGGGCCTTGCTCGTTTCGTCAATCCAGCCGATACCGTCTTGTTCCAGCTTGGCGGCGTGCATTCGGCGCATGGTGGCGCTCAGGGTCATGTCGGAAAGCTCACCGCCGCGCGGGGCCGGGAACACAAGTGGATTGCCTTGCATGCGGGGCAGGGCTTTCAGGAGGTCGAGGGCAGCCGTGGCGAGTGGAACCGCGTGTGCTTGACGCATTTTCATGCGCTCCGCCGGTATTTCCCAAATGCCCGCTTCAAGGTCTATCTCGTCCCAAACGGCCCCGCGCACGTTGCCGGAGCGCACGGTGGTTAGGGCAAGGAACTCCAAGGCACGAGCGCCCATGCCCGCGCACTGGTGAAGCTCAGCAAACCATTCAGCCGCCCGCGCAAATGGGATTGCAGGCATATTGCGAACCTTATGAACTGCCTTGGCCGGGGGCAGGACCGCTGCCAAGTTGCCGACCCATCGGGCCGGGTTGTCTCCCTTGCGATATCCCCTCACAGTTGCCGACGCGATAATCAACTCCATGCGCGAACGTACCCGACCGGCGGTTTCGTTCTTGGTGTCCCAAAGCGGCTGAATGATCTTAAGCACGTCTTGCACGGTGATTTCGTCCACCAGCATTTTGCCAACCACTGGCAGGGCGTACCGGCGCACTGGCGACTCCCACTGCATCTGAGCCTTATATGTTTTGAATGTGGCGCGCTTAATATCAACGTAATCGTCCAGCGCCTTTTCGAAGGTGTAGGACTTGGCCTCGACCTCGCGTGCTGCGGCAGCGTTCTTGGCTCGGGTCTCTTCCTTTTCAGCCTTAGCGTCAATGCCAAGCTGCGCTTTGGCGCGCTGTTCCTTGGCCTTGTTTTTAGCGTCCTTGAGGCCGTTTTCAGGATAGCCGCCAAGACCTAGCTCGCGGCTCTTGCCATTCACTGACACTCGCAAAAGCCAGCTCTTGCTCCCTTTCGGGGTGATCTGCATGTAAAGACCCGGAATGCCCTCAACGCCATATCGCTCGGGCTTGTCATTGGCCCCCGTGTGGGTCAGGGCGTCTAGTTCCTTAACAGTTGAAAGTTTCGGCTTGGCCATATGGGAGCTCCGTTCTGTGCTTCTACCCCTTTTTATGTAATCGAACTTCCTGAAAGCAAGGTGCTACCCATTTTCTACCCCAAAAAGATTGTGCGCTAGGCTGGGGCGGGTTGCTAATGGCTGCTAAAGGTTTTCCGCCTTATTCATTCTAAGCTGTTGAATTGATGCTAAAAGTTATCCCCGGTTGCTATCGGTCGCTAGCGAGAGAATGCCCCTCTTGGGTGCGCCATTTCTCTTGTTTTGACTGATGTTTTTCGCGCGGCAGCCCGTCGGTTAGTCTGATCCGAGGCTCAAAAGCGTGCGGCGAAATTCTGGTTCGCTCAGAACGACTTCGCCTGCGCCCAGCACCTTTGCATGGGCAAGCGCGCGCGATGTGAGGGTCTGCGCGGTTTCCACAGCTTGCGGCAAAGCCAAACCGCGTCCCAGCCCCGCAAGGATCAACCCGGCGAACAGATCGCCGGTGCCGGGCAGGGCGATCGGCAGGTGTTCGGTCGGATGGCGGCTGATGCCCTCATTCGGCCCAAGAATGACACTTTCGATCTGGCCCTCGGGCGTGGTGTCGAGTGCGCAGCCGGTGGCGATCAGATGCGCGGTCTCGGAAATTTTCAGATCGCGTTTCGCGGCCTCAAGGTCGTTGAGCGTCGCAATTTCGCGACCCGTGAGCCATCCCAACTCAAAGGGGTTCGGTGTGGCAATGTCGGCCATGGGCAAAAGCCGGTCGCGCATCACATCCGCAATCGCCTCAGGCACATAGAGACCGGGACCTGCATCCCCCATCACTGGGTCGCAGAGATAGCGCAGGGCAGGGTTCACGGCCTTGGCCTCGGCGACGAAATCCGCCACCATTTCCGCAACATCAAGCGAGCCGATATAGCCTGTCAGGATGAAATCCGCACGCTCAGGAAGGCCGCGTTCGCGTGCGCCTTGTAAGAGGTCGGAAAAGAATTCGGGCGGCAGCGCACGGCCCCGCAGCGTCTCGTAATCGGGTGTGTTGGAGAACACCACGGTCGGGATCGCCGCCACTTCAAGCCCCGCCGCCTGCATCGGGAACAGCGCCGCCGAATTGCCGACATGGCCAAAGACCACCTGGCTTTGGATTGAGATCACGAAGGGGGGCTGGGTCATTCTGTGCCGTCCAATCTTTTGCTCCAGTCTTCGACACGACGGCTCTCTAGCCGCCGCACCGCGTATTTGCGCCAACCCTCGGCCAACACCTCAAGCGCTGCGATGCCTTTGAGTTTGTCGAGGTTCATTTTGTCGACATAAAGCGCATGCCAGAGCCGGTGAAGGGTCCATTCCGGTGCCACCCGGTCGAGACATGTCAACTGGTCCTCCGGTGCCACGATGCCGGGTTCCAACACGCGGTAATACCAGCCGCTGCGTCCGCTTTGCTGCACCCGGCGCGACATATCCGGCGTTTCGAACCGATGGTTGAGTTTCCAACAGGGCTGTCGGCCCTGTGAGACCTGCACAAGCGCGGTGCCAATTCGAAAGATGTCGCCCACGGCCACGTCGTGTTCGGTCAGCCCGGTGGTGGAGATATTCTCGCCAAAACCTCCGGGTTCGGTCAGCGCGGGGCGGGGGCCAAGTTCCGTGCGCCACGTCGTGTAGTGCTCATAAGGATAATGATGCACGGCTTTCTCAAGGCCGCCATGCACCCGCCGGTCGGCCTGCGCGTCACTCTCAAAGCCTTGGGGGAGGAGCGCGACAGGGCAGTCCACCGGGTATTTGGCAATCGCACTGTCTTTGCCGCTGCTTCCCAAAGCGGCGACGGGGCCGGTCAAAAGTGTGATTGAAAAAGTGGGGCTGTCAGTCATCTGGGGGCCTTATGGGTGCTTGTCTGGACATATCCGGCCTATGCGCCAAGGGCCAGTTCCGAAGATGCACAGGCCGGTTTGCGTGACGGGCGCGGCTCAAAGGCCGGAAAAAGATGTGAGAAACATGCTTGACTTAGAGCGCGCTCGAACCTCTAGGCTTGTCTGCGTCTTGATGAGAAAGCAGGGCTATGAAGATCGGTGAACTTGCCAAACGCTCGGGGCTTTCGGCCCATACCATTCGCTATTACGAACGCATCGGGCTGCTGCCTTATGCGGATCGCGATGCGGGCGGACGGCGGGATTATGACGAGAGCATTCTCGTCTGGATCGCCTTTCTCGACCGTTTGAAAACGACCGGCATGCCGATCCGTGACATGTTGCGCTATGCGGAGTTGCGCGCGGCGGGTGATCACACCGGGCCGGAGCGTCGGCGCATGCTGGAAGAGCATCGTGAAGAGGTGCGCGCCCATCTGGCCGATCTTCAGTCCTGTCTTCTCGTCCTCGACACCAAAATCGACACATATGTCGAAGCGGAACAAAGGACGCATTCCCATGACGAACCACGACAGAATGACCACGACGACTCGTTTGGAGCGCGGCAAGCGCGCACTTGAGGAGATCGACGGCCAAGCGGGGCAACATGTCATCGATGCGCTGGCCGATATTGCCCCAGATTTTGCCACCTATCTTTTCGAGTTTCCCTTTGGCGACATCTACTCGCGCCCCGGACTGTCACTGCGGGATCGCGAAATCGCGACAATTGCCGCGCTGACGGCTATGGGCACGGCGCAACCGCAGCTCAAGGTGCATCTGGAGGCCGGCCTCAACGTCGGCCTTAGTCGAGAGGAGATCACCGAGATCCTGATGCAAATGGCGGTCTATGCCGGTTTTCCTGCCGCGCTCAACGGCTTGTTCGCCGCCAAGGAGGTCTTTGCCGCACGGCAGGACGCGGCTTTCAGCGCCCCGTAATCCCACGCAGGCGCTCGGAGCGGCGGCGCAACAGTTCGACGGTCGTCAGAAGGGCGATGGAGATCACCACGAGGATGGTCGCCACAGCCAAGATCGTCGGGCTGATTTGTTCGCGCAAGCCGATGAACATCTGCCACGGCAGGGTCTTTTGACTGGCCGAGCCGACGAACAAGATGACGATCACCTCATCGAATGAGGTGATAAAGGCAAAGAGCGCGCCGGAGATCACCCCCGGCAGGATCAGCGGCATCTGCACCCGGAAAAACGTGGTCACCGGGTCGGCGCCCATATTGGCGGCGGCGCGGGTGAGCGAATTGTCAAAGCCCACGAGCGTCGCGGTTACCGTGATGATCACGAAGGGGATGCCGAGGGCCGCATGGGCCAGAACGACGCCGGTATAAGTGCCTTGCAAGCCGATCCGGCTGAAAAAGAAATACATGCCGGCGGCGGAGATGATCAGGGGCACAATCATCGGAGAGATCAAAAGCGCCATGATCGCCCGACGAAACGGCACATGCGGCTGGCTAAGGCCGATGGCGGCGAGGGTGCCGAGGCTCACGGAGAGGATCGTTGCCAGAGGCGCGATCTTCAGCGAGTTCCAAAGCGCCAGCTGCCAATCGCTGTTGCCGAAGAAATCGCGGTAGTGCTTGAGCGAATAGCCCTCGGGATCAAGGCGCAACATCTCCGGCGTGAAGGTGAAGAAATCCTGTGCATTGAAGCTGAGCGGGATGACAACGACGATCGGCGCGATCAGGAAGAAAAAGATCAGACCGCAAAGCACACGGAAACTGTAGTACCAGATGCGCTGACCGGTGGTGGCGTAGGATGGCAAACTCATGGCAATTACCCCAGCTTCACGTTGTCGATGCCGACAAATTTGTCATAGGCCCAGTAGAACACGAGAACGACCGCGAGAAGGATGCCGCCAAGCGCGGCCGCCAAGCCCCAGTTGAGCGAGGTCGAAATGTGAAAGGCGATGCGGTTCGAGATGAATGTCCCCGTGGTGCCGCCGACGAGGGCGGGCGTGATGTAATAGCCGATGGCAAGAATGAACACGAGGATCGATCCTGCGCCAATGCCCGGCACGGTCTGCGGGAAATAGACCCGCCAGAACGCCGTCCAATCTGTGGCGCCGAGGCTTTTGGCGGCGCGCAGGTAACTCGGGTTGATCGACTGCATCACGGAATACATCGGCAGGATCATGAAGGGCAAAAGGATGTGCGTCATGGCGATGATCGTGCCCAATTGGTTGTTGATCATCACAAGCCGCGCGTCATCTGACACAAGGCCGATCCAGACAAGGATGTCGTTGATCACACCCTGTTGTTGCAGCAGGATTTTCCACGCCGATGTTCGGACTAAAAGTGAGGTCCAGAAGGGCAAGAGGACAAGGATCATCAAGAGGTTGGACGTTCGCATCGGTAGGTTCGCCAAAAGCCAGGCGACCGGATAACCCAAGGCGATACAGCTCAAGGTGATGGCCAAAGACATCATCAGAGTGCGACCAAAGAGTTTGAGGTAGATGCGTTCGTTTTCCGGCCGCATCTCGGGGCCATCGGCGCCCAACTGCATGTCCACTGCGGCCAGATAATAGCCGGAGGTCGTCGAGGGCGAATAGGTCTGGATCGTGCGCCAGACGTCAATGTCGCTCCAGTCCTCGTCGATGTCGAGGAATTTCTCCATGAACGGCGCGTCGGTTTCCAGATCCCAACGCCGCACTTGGCGGCCGGATTTACGGAACAGGGACGACATGCCCGGATTTTCGTAATTGAGGCGCGACCCGAGTTTGGTGTGAGTCTTTTCCTCGGCGGCGATTTGCATATCGGCGGCCAGCGCGGCGAAGACTGCCTCATCGGGTGGGGTATCGCCACTGGCGTCCCAGTCCGCAAGTGCGACCACCGTGCGCGGCAGGGTCTCAGAAACGATGCCATTCTCGACTGAGCGGTAGAGCATATCTGCCACGGGCAAAATGAAGGTGACCATGATAAAGATCAGAAGCGGCGCGATCAGCATCAAAGCCCGCAGTTTCTGGCGGCGGAGCGCGCGTGCGAGACTGCGGCGTAAGGGCGTGCCATCGGCGGCGAGAACCGGGCCGTTTTGGGTGCTGTCTTCTGTGGTCGTGTCGCTCATGATCCGTCCATCGTGTCTGAGGCGTGTCAGGAGCAAAGGGACAGGGCGCCCCTTTGCTTTTTCATTTCATGTTTAAGCGTTTAGCTTAAACACTTATTGCGCAAGCCAGGCTTGGAACTTGGCTTCGGCGTCGTCCTGGTTGTCGGCCCACCAGTCGAGGTTATTCACGAGGAAGCGCTGTGCGTTCTCCGGATTGGTCGGCATATGCGGCGCCATCTCGATACCCAGTTCGGCGTGTTGGCCAACGAGCGGCTGCGAAGACGCACGGGCCGGACCGTAGGAGATGTATTTCGCCTGATCCGCCAGACGTTGCGTGTCGGTGGCGTATTTCACGAATTCCATCACAGCGGCTTCACGCTCTGCCGGAAGGTTCGCCGGGATCACCCAACCGTCAAAGTCAAACACTTGGTAGTCCCAGAGCATCGCGACCGGCTGGTCCTGTTCTTCGATCACGGAGAAAAGGCGGCCATTGTAAGTGGAACCGATCACAACTTCGCCGTCCGCCAGAAGCTGCGGGGTTTCGGCGCCTGCGGACCACCAGACAACCTCGTCCTTGATGGTGTCGAGTTTGGCCAGCGCACGTTCCACGCCGCCGTCCTCGTCCAGCACGTCATAGAGCGCATCTTGTTCGACGCCGTCACACAGGAGCGCCCATTCGAGGTTCTTCTTGGGGCTCTTTTGCAGAGCGCGTTTGCCGGGGAAGGTCTCCAGATCGAAGACCGCACAGAGGTCCTCGGGTTTGCTGTCGCCCCATGCTTCGACGTCGGTGCGATAGCCGAAGGTGGTGGAGAACACGATCTGCGGGATGAAGCATTCGCTGATCAAAGACGGACCGAAGTCGTCGGAGGGGGCGGAGCCGTCATCGCCCGGCGCCAGAATTTCGTCGACATCAACCTCGAGCGCGAGGCCTTCGTCACAGAGACGCACGGCGTCCGGGCCTTCGACGTCGACCAGATCCCAGGTCACATTGCCCGCTTCGTCCATAGCGCGCAGTTTTGCCACGGCCTCGCCGGAGCTTTCGTCCCAGATCGCGTTGAAGTCGGGGTTCATCTCGGCATAGGGCTCGGTGTAGGCCTTTTGCTGGCTGGACTGATAGGCGCCGCCCCAGGACACGATGGTCATATCCGCGGCAAAGGCGGGCAGGGTGAGTGCAGTCGCGGACAAGGCGGCGGCAAGGGTCGTCAGTTTCATGTAACTCTCCAAGTTGGTCTTTAGTTGGTGTTTTTATGGTTATGTTACCCGCCGTTTTGACGGGTAAATTGGCCGACGCGCTACGCTCAGGCGTCCAGCGCGCGGCAATCTTCGGGCATCCAGCCGATGTTGACCGTTTCACCGGGTTTCAACCGGATCTGGTCAGGGGCGTTGCGGCATTTCATGATGAAATCGTCGCGCCCTGCGACACGCAGACGGGTGCGGAACACATCGCCCATGTAGATGAACTCCAGAACCTCGGCCTTGAGCAGATGCGCGCCCTCTTGAAAGCGTTCCGACCGGTATTCAACGCGCTCGGGGCGGATCGAGACCTTGGTGCGGTCGCCGACTTTGTTGACGTTCACAGGTTTACAGTCGATCAACCCGCCATCGTCGAGTTGAACCACGGCAGTGTCGTTGTTCAGCTCTTTCACCGTGCCTTCCAAGGAATTGTTTTCGCCGATGAATTGCGCGACGAAGCTGTTCTTCGGCTCTTCATAAAGCGTGTCAGGCGGATCGAGTTGCTGGATGCGTCCGTCGTTAAAGACGGCGACGCGGTCGGACATGGTCAGCGCCTCGGTCTGGTCGTGGGTGACGTAGACCGTGGTGATGCCCAACTCATGCGCCAGACGGGTGATCTCGAACTGCATGTGTTCGCGCAGCTGTTTGTCGAGCGCGCCCAGAGGTTCGTCCATCAAAACGAGTTCCGGTTCGAACACCAGCGCGCGGGCCAACGCGATCCGCTGCTGCTGACCGCCGGACAATTGTGCCGGACGGCGGTTGGCGAAATCGCCCATCTGCACCATGTCGAGCGCGCGTTTGACCTTGGCCTCGCGGTCGGATTTGCCGAGTTTGCGCACTTCGAGAGGGAAGGCGAGGTTTTCGGCCACCGTCATATGCGGGAAAAGCGCGTAGTTCTGGAACACCATGCCGATGCCGCGTTTGTGCGGCGGGATGTTGTTGATGCCCTGACCGTCGAGCAGAATATCGCCATGGGTGGCGGTCTCGAAGCCCGCGAGCATCATCAGGCAGGTGGTCTTGCCAGAGCCAGACGGCCCGAGCATGGTCAGAAATTCGCCCTTGCCAATTGAGAGGTTGAGGTCTTTGACGACAAGCGTCTGTCCGTCATAACTTTTTTGCACCTTGTCGAACACGACAAAGGCGTCTGAGCCTTGATCAAGCACAGTGTTTACGTCCCTGTTTTTTGGCCTCTGCATCTTTTCGACGTCTGGGCCGTCCCCGTTGTTCTTTTAGAAAAGCAGCCCTTGCGAGAATGTCTACCGCACTCCCTTTAGAATTGAGCCACCCATTCGAGGTTGGTTGATTTTTGATCATACTTGCGTGTTTTGGCGCCGCTGTCCAAAGAAAATTTCGAGGATCCTTTCCGAAAGATGCAAAAAATTTCTTTGAAACGTAGCAAAATTGTTTGCTGCATGCGGTGCCGCACAGGCGGGTAGAGGCCCCTCGCGGTTTTGATCCCCGCGAGGGGCGTGGTTTTAGTTCGATTTTTTCGCCAATTCCTTGAGCAAAGAGGCGCGCGAGGCCTGACCGATCAGCGCCCCGTCCTGCATCACGCCCAGAGGTGTGTCCATCTCCGCCAGACGGGCCATGAGATGGATCACCGGCACGGAGGCTTCCACGGTTTCGACATGGTCGCCCTTGGCCTCTTCCATCACATCGCCCGCCGTCAGGACGCCCAAGGGGTTCATATGGTTGACGAATTCCTCGACGTAATCGTCGGCGGGGTTCTCGAAGATGTCCTTGGGTGTGCCGCATTGCACGATGCGCCCGCCCTTCATGATCGCGATCCGGTCGCCCAGTTTGAACGCCTCATCAAGGTCGTGGCTCACGAAAATGATCGTGCGTTTGAGCTTGCGTTGCAGTTCGAGCAATTCGTCCTGCAAGTGGTTGCGGATCAAGGGATCAAGCGCGGAGAACGGCTCGTCCATCAACAAGATCGGCGCATCGGCGGCAAAGGCGCGGGCGAGGCCCACACGTTGCTGCATACCGCCCGAAAGTTCCGAGACCTTGTTCTCGGCCCAGTCGGTCAGGTTCACGAGGCTGAGTTGGGCGTCGACCTTTTTCGCGCGGACGTCTGGCGGGACATGAGCGAGCTCAAGGCCAAGTCCGACATTCTCACGCACGGTGCGCCAGGGCAGGAGGCCGAATTGCTGGAACACCATCGCGACCCGGCTCTGACGTAGAGCACGCAGGCCTTTGGCGTCGGCATGTGTCACGCTGGCCATGCCGTTGCCGTCGCTAATCTTCACCTCGCCGCGCACCACGGGGTTTAGCCCGTTGACCGCGCGCAGAAGTGTTGATTTTCCCGAGCCGGACAGGCCCATCAGGACGAGGATTTCACCCTCTTGCACTTCAAGTGAACAGTTGTGCACGCCGAGCACCTGGCTGGTGGCCTCCTGCACCTCAGAGCGTTCCTTGCCTTGGTCCATAAGGGGCAGGGCGGTCTCAGGTTTGTTTCCAAAGACGATGGAAACATTGTCAAAAATCACAGCGGTCATTTGCGTTCAATCCTCAAGACACGGTCCAGCATGATGGCCAGCACGACGATGACAAAGCCACTTTCAAAGCCCAAAGCGGTGTTCACCTGATTGAGTGCGCGCACCACCGGCACGCCGAGACCATCGGCACCCACGAGGGCGGCAACCACGACCATGGAGAGCGACAGCATGATGGTCTGGTTGAGGCCAGCCATGATCTGCGGCAGGGCGAAGGGCAGTTCGACCTTCCACAGCAACTGCCGCGAGGTGCCGCCAAAGGCTTGAACGGCTTCGAGCAAAGCGGGCGGGGTGGAGCTGATGCCGAGATGCGTCAGACGGATCGGCGCGGGCAGCACAAAGACCACAGTGGCCAAAAGGCCCGGGACCATGCCGATGCCGAAAAACACGATCGCGGGGATCAGATACACGAAGGTCGGCAGCGTTTGCATCAGATCAAGGATCGGTCGCAGCACGCGGTAAAATCCGGGGCGTCGCGCGGCATAGATGCCAATGGGCACGCCAAGCGCCATACAGACGACACAGGAGGCGACAACGAGCGTGAGGCTTTCGGTCGCTTCTTCCCAATAGTCTTGGTTGAGGATGAACAGAAACCCGAGAGCCACGAGCAAGCAGGCTTTCCAATTGCGTTGCAGCGCCCATGTGCCTGCCACAAAGACGGCGATGACCACCAGCGGCGGCGGGGTTTGCAGCACCCACAGAACGGCATCGATCATCCATTCGAGCGCGGCGGAGAGCGCGTCGAAGAACCAGCCTCCGTGGTGTTGCATCCAGTCGAAAAAGTCGGCGGCGACCTCTCCGACCGGGATTTTATAATCTGTGATCCAGCTCATTGCGTTTCCGATCTTCTGGGAGTCTTGGCGGTAGGTCTCAAAACGAAAGGCCCGAGGGTGTGCGCCCCCGGGCCGTGTTTGATCAGAGACCGAACGCCGCTTTCACAGCCGGAAGACCCGGCTCGCCCGCCGTGGTGGTCACGCCTTCGAGCCACGGATCGAGAATCTCGGGGTGGGCTGCGACATAGGCTTTGACCGCGTCATCGGCATCTTCGCCGTCATTGAGGATCGCGCCCATGATCTCGCTTTCCATGGAGACGGTGAAGTCGAGGTTGGTCAGAAGCTTGCCGACATTGGGGCATTCTTCGGAGAAACCCGCGCGGGTCAGCGTATTCACGACGCCCACGCCGCCAAAGAACTCTTCGCCGCCGGTGAGGTATTTCAGATCGAAGTTGACGTTCATCGGATGCGGTGCCCAGCCGAGGAAGACCACGTCTTCACCTTTGTCATACGCACGGCGCACCTGGCTCAGCATGCCTTGCTCGGAGCTTTCCTTGACGTCGAACTCGCCCAGACCGTGGGTGTTCGCCTCGGTCAGACCGATCAGGTAGTCGTTGCCTTCGTTGCCCGGCTCGATGCCGTAGATGGTCTCGTCCAGTTCATCGGCG
The DNA here is from genome assembly GCF_019429625.1 of Celeribacter sp. PS-C1. Classification (GTDB taxonomy): domain Bacteria; phylum Pseudomonadota; class Alphaproteobacteria; order Rhodobacterales; family Rhodobacteraceae; genus Celeribacter. Next base: position 10,086 of record NZ_JAHXRW010000016.1, on the reverse strand, counting down.
AATTTGGCGATGTCGGCGAAATCTTTCAGGCCTTTCTCATAGGTATAGGCCGGGACGGCGAGGGTGTAGACGGTGCCTTGCAGGTTTTCGTGCGCAATCACGATGGTGCCGTCGTCGAGGTAGGGCTGCACGGCGCCGGCCTGTGCCGGCATCCAGTTGCCGAGGAAAATGTCGGTGTCGCCGCCAGAGAGCGACGCGAAGGTCACCGGTACGGAGAGCACGGAGACATCCACGTCATAGCCCAGAGGTTCGAGGATCTGTTTGGCGATGGAGGTGGTGGTGGTGATGTCGGTCCAGCCCACATCGGAGAAGGACACGGCGTCGCAGGGTGTTTCGGCATAGGCCGCAAGTGCGCTGAATTGGGTGGCTGCAAGAATGGTCGCGAGAGCGGTTGTTCTGAGCATCTGAGGTGGTCCCTGTTTTATTTTGATTGATGAGTTAATCAAAACGTGTTGAGTCTGGTTTGACAACAGAAAGAGAGAGTGATGCCAAAAGTAGGAATGGAACCGATCCGCACGACGGCCCTGATCGAGGCGGTGATCGCGGAGATCGGACAGACCGGCTCTATGGAGGTGACTGTAAGCCAGATCGCCAAGCGGGCGGGGATGTCGAGCGCTTTGGCGCACCACTATTTTGGTAGCAAAACCAATATGTTCATTGCCGCAATGCGTCATATCCTGACGAAATACGGCGAAGAGATCCGGCAAAATCTCAAAGGCAAAACTGATCCCAAAGAACGCATTGAGACGATCATTCGCAGCAGTTTTTCCGACATGAACATGCAACCGGACACGGTCGGTGCCTGGCTTAATTTTTATGTTTATGCCCAAAGATCAGGCGAAGTTTCGCGCCTCTTGCGGGTCTATCATCGCCGGTTACGGTCGAATCTCCTGGCCGAATTGCGGCAGGTGATTCCCTCTGAGGCTCCGATGGTGGCCGAGGGAATCGCGGCGCTGATCGACGGCGCCTACATTCGTTTCGTGCTTTGCGACGAACGCGACCGCCCGGAGCATCCGGAAGCCATCGTGCTCGATTATCTCAACCTGCACCTGCCGAAAGAGCAGGGCATCTGACGGGAGACTCACATGACTGCACAATCCCCCAATATCCTCATCCTCATGGTCGACCAGTTGAACGGCACGCTGTTTCCCGATGGTCCGGCCGACTGGCTCCATGCCCCCAATCTCAAACGCCTTGCCGCGCGCTCGACGCGCTTTGCCAACAGCTACACCGGCTCTCCCCTGTGCGCGCCGGGGCGGGCGAGTTTCATGTCCGGGCAATTGCCCTCGCGCACGCGTGTGTATGACAATGCCGCCGAATTCGCCTCCGACATCCCGACCTACGCGCATCACCTGCGCCGCGCGGGCTATCAGACCTGCCTGTCGGGCAAGATGCATTTCGTCGGCCCCGATCAGTTGCACGGGTTCGAAGAACGCCTGACCACCGACATCTATCCCGCCGATTTCGGCTGGACCCCGGATTACCGCAAACCGGGCGAGCGCATCGACTGGTGGTATCACAACATGGGCTCGGTGACCGGCGCGGGCGTGGCCGAGATTACCAACCAGATGGAATATGACGACGAGGTCGCCTATCACGCCACCCGCAAACTTCAGGATTTGTCGCGTGGCAAGGATGACCGTCCTTGGTGCCTGACGGTGAGCTTCACCCATCCGCATGATCCCTATGTGGCGCGGCAGAAATACTGGGGCCTCTACGAGGATTGCGAGCACCTCTCGCCGGAGGTTCCGGCGATGGCCTACGAAGATCATGATCCCCACGCCAAGCGGATTTTCGACGCCAACGATTGGCGCAATTTCGACATCACGGAAGAGGACATCCGCAAATCGCGCCGGGCGTATTTTGCCAATATCTCCTATCTTGATGACAAGATCGGCGGCATCCTCGACACGCTGGAGGCCACGCGCCAAGACGCGGTGATCCTCTTTGTCTCCGACCATGGCGATATGCTGGGTGAACGGGGGCTGTGGTTCAAAATGAACTTCTATGAAGGTTCTGCGCGGGTGCCTTTGATGATCGCCTCTCCCGATCTCGCGCCGGGCCTGATCGAGACACCGGTGTCGACCATCGACGTCACGCCGACACTTTGCGACATCGCAGGCGTGTCGATGGCGGATGTCATGCCTTGGACCGATGGCGAAAGCCTCATTCCACTGGCCAAGGGCGAGATGCGCGCGGCCCCTGTCGCCATGGAATATGCGGCAGAGGCGTCTTATGCGCCGCTCGTCGCTTTGCGGGATGGGGCCTATAAATACACCCGCTGCGCGCTCGATCCCGAGCAATTGTTCAATGTGGAAAACGACCCGCATGAGTTGAGTGATCTGGCCTCTGATCCGGCCCATGCCGACACTTTGACGCGGCTCAGAGCCATGGCGGACGCGCGTTGGGATCTGGACCTCTTCGATGCGCAGGTTCGCGAAAGCCAGGCGCGCCGCTGGATCGTCTATGAGGCGCTCCGCAACGGCGACTATTTCCCATGGGATTACCAGCCGCTGCAAAAAGCCTCCGAGCGCTACATGCGCAACCACATGGATTTGAATGTCGTCGAAGACATCGCGCGCTTCCCGCGTGGCGAATGACTTTGGCTAAAAGGACTGAAGTGATGACAACCTCCCCCATCCAACAACCCAAAGCCAGCCATTTCATCAATGGCCGTTACGTCGAAGACAGTGACGGCGCAGCGCTCAATTCCACCTATCCGGCGACGGGTGAGGTGATCGCGGAACTTCATTCCGCGACGCCCAGCATCGTGGATCAAGCTCTCGCTGCCGCCGATGCCGCGCGTGCCGGTTGGGCCGCGATGACCGGCTCGGAACGTGGCCGCATCCTGCGCCGCGCCGCCGAGATCATCCGCACCCGCAATCATGAGCTGTCCGTCATGGAGACCTATGACACCGGCAAGCCTTTGCAGGAAACGCTGATTGCCGACGCCGCCTCCGGCGCCGATTGCCTCGAATATTTCGGGTCGATCGCGGCGGGGCTGACCGGCGAACATATCCAGTTGGGCGCGGATTTCGCCTATACGATCCGCGAGCCTCTGGGGGTCTGCGTAGGCCTTGGCGCATGGAACTACCCGACCCAGATCGCCTGTTGGAAGGCCGCGCCTGCGCTGGCCTGTGGCAACACGATGGTGTTCAAACCCTCTGAGACGACGCCTTTGGGAGCGTTGAAACTGGCGGAAATCCTCTCCGAAGCGGGTCTGCCGGACGGCGTGTTCAACGTGGTTCAGGGCTACGGAGACGTGGGCGCCGCGCTGGTCGAGGACAAACGTGTCGCGAAAGTCTCGCTCACCGGTTCCGTGCCGACGGGCCGCAAGGTCTACGCGGCGGCGGCGGCGGGCATGAAGCATGTCACAATGGAATTGGGCGGCAAATCCCCCCTGATCATCTTCGACGACGCAAGCATCGAGGACGCGATTTCTGCCGCGATCAATGGCAATTTCTACTCCTCCGGCCAGATTTGCTCCAACGGTACGCGGGTCTTTGTGCAAAAGGGCATCCTGCCGCATTTCCTCGCGCGGCTCAAAACCCGTACCGAGCGCGCGGTGATCGGCGACCCGATGGATGAGACGACGAATTTCGGCCCGATGGTGTCGCAAGGCCAGCTCGACATCACGCTTCGCTATATCGAGAAGGGGATTGAGGAGGGCGCGACCCTGATCACCGGTGGCAAGGCCCATGAGATGGGTGGTTTGTACATCGAACCCACCGTCTTCTCCGACGTCACCGACGACATGGCCATCGCGCGCGAAGAGATTTTCGGCCCGGTGATGTCCGTTCTGCCGTTCGAGACCGAAGAGGAAGTCATGGCGCGTGCCAATGACACCGAATTCGGGCTTGCCGCAGGTGTGTTCACCTCGGACCTGACCCGCGCGCATCGGGTGGTCAAAGGGTTCGAGGCGGGCACCTGCTGGATCAACGCTTACAACCTGACGCCCATCGAGATGCCCTTTGGCGGTGTCAAAGCCTCCGGCGTCGGGCGCGAAAACGCGCATGCCGCCATTGAGCATTATTCCGAAGTTAAATCCGTCTATGTCGGCCTCTCTCCGGTCGAAGCCGCCTTCTGAGAGGAACACGTTATGGAAGCAGATTTTGTCATCATCGGCGCGGGCAGCGCAGGCTCGGCCATGACCTATCGTCTGGCCGAAAGCGGCGCCTCGGTTCTGGTCATCGAACACGGCGGCACGGATGCGGGGCCTCTCATTCAGATGCCTGCCGCGCTGTCCTATCCGATGAACATGAAGCGCTACGATTGGGGGTATCAATCCGAACCCGAGCCGTATCTGGACGGGCGCCGCCTCGCCACGCCGCGCGGCAAGGTGATCGGCGGCTCGTCCTCGATCAACGGCATGGTCTATGTGCGCGGCCACGCGCGCGATTTCGATACATGGGCGGAGATGGGCGCGGATGGCTGGGCCTATAAAGATGTGCTGCCCTATTACAAACGCATGGAGACCTGGCATGACGGTGGTCATGGCGGCGATCCGAGCTGGCGTGGGACCGACGGGCCTTTGCATGTGACGCGTGGTCCCCGTGACAACCCGCTGTTTCAGGCCTTTGTCGATGCGGGCGCGCAGGCGGGCTATGAGGTCACCGGCGACTATAACGGCGAGAAACAAGAGGGCTTTGGCCCGATGGAGCAGACGGTCTGGAAAGGCCGCCGTTGGTCCGCCGCCAATGCCTATCTGAAACCGGCGTTGAAACGCGAGAATTGCGATCTGGTGCACGGGCTTGTGGACCGCATCGAGATCGAAGAGGGCCGTGCCACCGGCGTGCGTCTGGTCGATGGTCGGGTGATCAAGGCCCGACGCGAAGTGGTGCTCTCGGCGGGCTCGATCAACTCGCCGAAAATCCTTTTGCAGTCGGGTGTTGGCCCGGCGGACGAGCTGGCCGCATTGGGGATCGAGGTCAAAGCCGACCGCCGTGGCGTGGGCAAGAACCTGCAAGATCACCTTGAGCTTTACCTGCAAATGGCGGCCTCTCAGCCGATCACGCTCTATAAGCATTGGAACCTGATTTCCAAAGCTCTCATCGGCGCGCAATGGCTGTTTACGAAACAGGGTCTCGGCGCGTCGAACCAGTTCGAGAGTGCCGCTTTTATCCGCTCAAAGGCCGGTGTCGAATACCCTGATATTCAATATCATTTCCTGCCCATTGCGGTGCGATATGACGGGCAGGCCGCGGCCGAAGGCCACGGGTTCCAAGCCCATGTCGGCCCGATGCGCTCACCCTCGCGCGGCGAGGTGACGCTACGCTCGAAAGACCCGCGTGAGGCGCCGAAAATTCTGTTCAACTACATGTCGCAGGAGAAGGATTGGGAGGACTTCCGGACCTGTATCCGTCTCACGCGCGAAATCTTTGCACAGGACGCATTCAAGCCCTACGTAAAACACGAAATCCAACCGGGAGCCGGGGTCCAAAGCGACGAAGAGCTGAACGGGTTCATCAAAGAGCATGTGGAAAGCGCCTATCATCCCTGCGGCACCTGTCGTATGGGGCGCGCGGATGATCCGATGGCCGTCGTGGACCCGGAAAACCGCGTAATTGGGGTCGAAGGGCTACGCCTCGCCGACAGTTCGATCTTTCCGCAGATCACCAACGGCAACCTCAACGCGCCGTCGATCATGTCGGGCGAAAAAGCCTCGGATCACATTCTGGGCAAAACGCCTTTGCCGGCCTCGAACGCCGAAGCCTGGATCAGCCCGAGATGGGAGAGCGCTCAGCGTTAGAACGTCGTGAAAACTGTGATATGACTCTTCGTGACTGCGTTCGGTCATTCGGGGGCTGCTTGACACTCGGCCGGGATGCTGGTTGAGCCTGTTTGCGCTGCGTTTCGCACTGGTCGCGCCCCGGTGATGCCATATATGTCTGCGCAGGCAAGAAGAGGAGTTGCGCTTTCATGGCGGACGTGAAGAGTTCAAATTCGGATCAGGCCTCGGCGTCGCTTCCGCATGTCTCGCGCGAGGCGTTTCGCGATGGCATGGCGCATCTGGCGGGGGCGGTGAACATCGTGACCACCGACGGGCCTGCGGGCCGGGCGGGGTTCACCGCGACGGCTGTGTGTTCCGTGACCGACACGCCGCCGACGCTTTTGGTCTGCGTGAATTTGAACAGCTCCGTGGCGCATTCCTTTCTCGAGAACACGGCTATCTGTGTGAACACGGTTGGTCCCGATCTGGATGCGCTTGCGATGGATTTCGGCGGCAAACTCCCGGTGGAAGATCGTTTTGTCGAGGAAGATTGGAGCGCGGGCGTCACCGGCGCACCGTGCCTCAAAGGTGCTTCGGTCAGTTTTGATTGCCAAGTCACGGCCCGCCAGGAGATCGGCACACATGCGGTGCTGTTCTGCGAAGTGGTGAACGTGACGAGGGCCGAACACCCGCGTGCCTCCGTCTATTACGCGCGCAAATTCCACGCCCTAGAAAGCTGAGTGGCTCCCCCCGAGGGGTGAAAGCAAAGAGACTTGGCATCTGAGGGGCGCAATGTTATCCGACCGGCTGCACCCGAGATCTGTCTGAAAGCCCCGAAATGAGCCGTTTGCCCCTGAATTTAGAGCAGGCCGCCCGCCTGTCCGTCGCCCCGATGATGGATGGGAAGGGTACTTCTTGAAAGCCTTTGTTTCATTGGGCTTTGGACGCGTTGTGTGTTTCTGTAGCACCGATTTTAGCACTGTATCGTTTCATTCTCTTTGATTGATCTGTATCGTTTCATTCTCTTTGATTGATCTGCGTTGTACCAAATAGCGAATACGTTTCAGGTGCAAATGCTGGGTTGAGTTACCACAAATTTGATCTGCTCGCATAGGTTGACAAAGCCGCTGGATCATCCTACTTGCTGAGTCACGGCTTGATCGGCCAGTGGCATTTACGAAGTTCGGTGTAGGTGACAAAGAGATCGACAGCGTCAGCTGTGCCTACATTGTTCTGCTATTCCACCGAACAGTGGAGAAGCAAAAGATGACTAAATCATCAAGTAAATGTGTTGTAAAATACCTTCCGTATAAAGAATTCCATATTGCAGAACTGACGGATGTCAAACCCGACTATCTGCGCGGGTCCGCCCGCCGTTTGGTGCGCGACCGGGAAGACATCAAACACACAACAGCCCTCAATTTCATCTGCAAAGAACTTGGCTTCCAAGGTGGGTTTGCGGGTTACAAAAAAGGTTATGAGAGTGAAGTTGAAGATTTCATGGCAAGAAATGGTCTGCAGCAACCTGGCCTTTACAACCCTGAAATTTTTGACCGTCCTATTCGAATAGATTTGCAACGGATTTCAGACCGGCTCTTTCATTCGGAGCGTGAGAGGCCATTGCGTGTTTTTACCGGGGTAGGGGTCGATTGGTACGACCTGCTGACAGAGGCTCTGCATTTGCCGGGTTTCACTGTCGTGAATCTTTTCAGTCACCAAGCTCTTGGTCACGATTTTGAGGTGGATCTTGCTCGGCGTGATCCTCCCGCGCAATGGGTCATTCATAATGAGGAAGATAGCCTCTCGTTTCACGGGTGTATAGAACTTGAAAACTTGCTGGGTGATCAACTTCTGACCTTCGCAGGTGAGCAGGAAACACGCGAATTTGTTTCGCAGCTTTATTTCCCAAGTTCGATGACGTCGGGGGAAATCTTATCGGAGCAAAAGGCAACCCTGGGCGCGGGGCGCATTCTCTCTCGGCTCATTTCCAAGATCGACAAAGGATGGGTCGATATCATTCCGTTCAACGAGCGTTTGGTGTTTCTGCGCGATCAGAACGGAGGTTATGATTTTGTTTTCCCACGCCTGCGGAAGGGAAGGTTTGATCACAACGTTCATCTGCCCTTTTTGAAAAACGCCGATGTTCCAAAGTCGGATGATCATTATCATTTCCAGCGCTGGTGTTACTTCGAATACGATGGCTGGCGGGAATGGGATATGCACGAAGCGGAGATTGCGTTCTACGCTCAGGGTGGGCAAGCAAGAAACTATCCGGGGAAAGACGAAATCCTGCGTGCCTATCTGCTGAAGAATGGTCGCTACAAGGCGCCATCTAAGAAGGCGGCATTGGTCGATGGCTTTAAGAGGGTCCGCGTTGGCGACAAGTTTCTGGCGGTCTCAGATTTGATTTCAATTTCTCGGTTCCGCGATTTCATGATCCAAGAAAACGATTTGTATGCAGAGTATCGCCCTAAAGCTCCCGACCAGGAAGATTGGCAGCAATGTAATCAGGAGGATGACATTGGGACGGCTCCTGCGTCAGTTACTTGGTATGATGCCTCTGCTTTCGCTGCCACGATGAGCAAAAAAAGAAATTTACCCGTGCGACTTCCTACGGAGGACGAGTGGCTTGCGATCACCGAAGAATTTCAGTCGAATCTATATACAGAGCAGATGGCCGATATTTACTCAGCGGATCAACGGGTCGTTGTAAGAGGGGAAACCAGTCCCATGCACGGTTGGTTCGGGACCACATACAAGTGTCCCGATCCAGATTTACCCTGGTGTGAAACCAAAGATAACGTCAAATTCTTAAGATCCATTGATATTGGGGAATGGTTGCTGCCCAAAGGGGCTGCGATCAACACCAAACACCTTGGGTCTATGAATGTGGTTCCTCTTCATCTCGAGGCTTACTCGGCGACGTTTGGGGAAGACGGTGATCGCTCCGCTCCACGGTGGGAAAACAGGGTGTCTGCAACGCGGGATCGGATGGCACCGGACTCAACTGGTGCATACAAGTCTTGGCGTATCGGGTTCAGGCTTGTTTATGAGCTTGAATGAACGAATGAGCGCGGCGGGAATTGTTCTGGCACAGAGCATTCCGACGCCCAATCACTTCCAAAATCTGAACAATTCACAACCGATTATTTAGAACAACTCAAACATGGAGACGAGACAATGAGCAAAGGTCAAGGAAACGGTGGCGGATGGCCGAGCACGACAGGAAATCCATCTGGCGGTGGACGGTCAAATGGCCCTGCCGGTGGCGGTAAAGGCAAGTAGTATTGAAAGGGGCGGGGGCATCGGTGCCCCCGTCTGTGCCCTCTGTCGGTTGAGGAGATGTCGCGTCCTCACAGTCAAAGTTGGTCAGGTGCCGTTTATGATGAGACGTCCGTTGCGTAGTCATCCATCTTGATCATCGCTGCTGAACGCCGGTCTTGGATGTACCTGGCCAAGAGGGTTAAGGGCACGTTACTTGACCGTAGATATTTCAGACCTTCAGGTGGTAGGCCGATTTGAATCGCCCCCCGTTTGATTTTTCGTTCAAGAGCTTCTGGTTCCTGCCCAAAGTACTCTCGCGCCATTTGGGAGAACGGGATTTCCTCGCGCCCATCATGGCGGGCTAAAAGCAGCATCAAAGTTGTCATGTAGACTTCACCCTGCCATCAGCGTCAGTTCTTTTTCGGCGGCAGCGCGTCTGGCATCAACGTAGTCTGCCAAATCGATTAGGTGGACACCCTTGGCGCATTTCTGACTTTCTTCCTCCATGAGAACCAGTGGAAGCCGAATTTCCCCAGCTCGGATTTTTTCGTGGAACTTCCCGACAGAAAGTTTGAACCAATCGCGCGCGACGGTTTCAGTGTCGATAATTGCTTTGGCGTTATACATTGCCATCATCATGATCGCCGTGTTCATTTGATTTCCTCTTGATTGACAGCCTTTTCGGTTTGGCTGCCTGGCTTGCGAAAACCGCCCCCCATGGCGACGGTTTTGAGGAAATGGCTCAAATAGGTTTTCGCGGAAGAAATTTTTTATAGGGTTTGAATCCATATTTTTTATGGCTTTGAGTGATGTATTGCTCTGCTTGGATATCGCTTTTTAATAACACGATCCCCGAGCGTTCCCGGGGATCGAATAGTTTCGTTTGGGACCTCTATCCTACCGCTCTTCGAGCAGTTGCTCGGCCGTCCGCGACGCGAGCACATGATCCCGGGCTTCCCGCAACGCGCGCCGAAACGCTTTAAAGATTTCGATCAGATGCGAGAGTTGCGCCATCCTATCCGACATCCCAAAGTCCTCGCTGGTATCCCTGAGCATCGCGCCATCTCCAAAACCGGGCTTGATCTCATTGAGCTCTCGCCGGATTTCGTCGC
>NZ_JAHXRW010000015.1 GCF_019429625.1 Celeribacter sp. PS-C1 | reverse complement strand
AGCCCCAGTTCAGACAAATCCCGCCCAAGTTTTCGCGCTCGACACAGGCAACCTTGAGCCCCAACTGCGCCGCACGAATGGCGGCAACATAACCGCCAGGGCCGGCGCCGATCACGATGAGGTCGAAAGATGTGTCAGACATGGTGGGTCCTCCCGAAACCAGAAATTTAGTTTGATGCTAAACTATCTGGAAAATCGGAGCAATGAAGCTCTTCACTTCTGTATGAATTGCTGCCTCCCACCCAATGCATAGCTCGGGCGGGAGGCGCATACCTCAGAAATGGTGTGGAAGGACTTAGGCCGCGACGGGTTGCAACCCGCGCAAAATCTCCGCGTAGCCCCCATCAGACAGGAATTGCGCCTCGCTTTGCGTGGTCGCCCGCGCCAGAGCCGCGTTGCGATAGGGGAAACGCCCGAACATGCGGATGACCTCGCGATGCGCTTTGGCGTGAAGCAGGTTACTGCCCTCGCCTTTCAAACGCTCACAGATCAGACGCACGCAGCGTTCCTGATCCGACAGGTTTTCGCTATGCATCATCGGCAGGTAAAAGAACTGGCGCGCGGGCGCGTCGATCCGCAGATCCCAACCTTTGTCCACCGCCGCCTTCGCCGCCGCGAGAGACACAGCATCGGAGGCAAAGGCTTTGGCCTCGCCCCGGAACATGTTGCGGGACATTTGGTCATTGAGAATGATGTAGGCCAAGGCCCCCGACGGATAGGTCAGCCAAAGTGAATAGGCCCCCTCCTGCGCCTTCTGCCATGTGAATAGGAACTCATCGCGAATCCGCTTATCAAGCGCCTCGTCGGCCACATACCACTGGGACGGGTCCAACTCATCGAGCCAAAAGGCCAGAATGTCCTCGGGGGTTTTCTCAGCAGTCTGCGCCATCTGTCTGTGCTCCTGTGGCAAATCTTTACAGAAGCGTTACAAAGCCCCGAAGTCTGCGCAAGTTAATTAACGCTAACGGCAGGTCACTTTTCCAATTGTTGCGCATTTACAGCATCGCGTGTGGCCTCTTCGGCCTCATGTTGGGCCTCGGCCTCTTCAGCCATGTCGTTGGCCACTTCCTGAGCAAGCTCGGCCACCACCGTGGTTGTCGAGGGCATCACGGCCACATAGGAGGATGTGTCCTCCACCGCCGCGCGCCGCGTCATCCGCCAAAGCGCATAAAGCGCCACACCGCCCAAAAGGAAAATCTGGAACACCCAATAGCCCTGAGGACCGATCCCGGTCATCATGTAACCCGCGATCAGAGGGCCACCGACGGCGCCGACGCCGTTGATAAAAATCAACCCGCCAGAAGAGGCGGCCATGTCTTCGGGTTCCAGATAGTCATTGGTGTGGGCGATGAGCAGGGAATAGAGCGGGCTGGCCATGCCACCTGCGATAAAGCCCGCAGCGAGCACAAAGACGTAACTCTGCGCGAAAATCGCGCCCAGTACACAGGCGAAAGCGCCCACCCCTGCTGCGCCGAAAATCACCTTGCGCCGGTCCGAGCGGTCCGAAATCCAGCCGATCGGCAGCTGAAAGAACAGAGCCCCCATATAGATCGCCGCCACGAAGGCGGAGATTTGGCCAAGCGTGAACCCGGCCTGTCCGCCATAAACGGCGGCCATGGCCATCTGCGAGGCAAAGACGCCGCCCATCAGGAACATGCCGATACAGCCCAGCGGCGAAATGCGGAACAACTCAACGAGTGTCAGCGGCTTCGAGGTTTCGAAAGCCGGCGTCGGCGAGATCGACAGAAGGATCGGCGCAAAGGAAATCGACACGAGCACAGACGGAATGATGAAGAGCACAAAGCCTGACGGGTCGCCTTTGGCCAGAATCCATTGCGCGGCGATGATGCCCACGGTTTGTACCAACATATAGGCGGAGAGAACCTTGCCGCGTTGTTCGTTGGTGGTGGAGTTGTTGAGCCAGCTTTCCGCCGTCACGTAAACGCCCGAGAAACAGAACCCCAAAACCACCCGCAGCGCAGTCCAGACCCAGGGGTTCGCAACCACCGGAAACAGGATCAGCGCGCCCGAGATGAACGAGGCCAGCGCGGCAAAGACCCGCACGTGTCCGACACGGCGAATGAGGCGCGGTGCTGCCTGAGAGCCCCCGAGGAAGCCTGCGAAATAGGCCGACATGATGATGGAAATCTCGAAGGTGGAGAACCCTTCAGCCACGCCGCGCACACCCAGAAGCGTGCCTTGCAGGCCGTTGCCGATCATCAAGAGCATGATCCCCAAAAGCAGGGGCGCGGAGGAAGAGATCACTTTATTCATGGCGGGACCCTAGGGGATTCGGGATGTGAGGGAAAGCAGACGGATGTCCTCCGTGATGGCACGCTTTTACAGAGAATGTCTCACGCGGATGTTAAGGTTAACGCCATGGACCGAGGATTTCAGACCTTAGACCTCATGCGGCAGCAACAGAGACGCATCGCCATAGGAGAAAAAGCGATAACCCTCGGCAACGGCATGATCATAGACTGCCCGCATCCGCTCGCGCCCCATAAGCGCCGAGACCAACATCAAAAGTGTGCTTTTTGGCAGGTGGAAGTTGGTCATCAAAGCATCCGCCACACGGAACTCATATCCCGGTTTGATGAAAATATCCGTCTCTCCGAGAAAGGGAGCGATCGCGCCCGGCGCAGGGGCCGCACTTTCAATGAGACGCAGCGCCGTGGTGCCCACCGGGATCACCCGCCCGCCCTGCTGTTTCGTCGCATTGATCTCACCGGCGGCGCCCTCGGACACCTCGCCCCACTCCGAATGCATCTTGTGATCGGAGACATCATCCACTTTGACCGGCAGGAACGTGCCTGCGCCGACATGCAGCGTCACATAGGTAAACTGGACACCTTTTTCAGCCAGAGCTTTCAGCAGAGGCTCATCAAAGTGTAAAGACGCGGTGGGGGCTGCGACGGCGCCCATGTTCCGCGCCCAGACGGTTTGGTAGTCTTCCTTGTCCTGCGCATCGGCCTTGCGTTTGGCCTCAATGTAGGGCGGCAGCGGCATCGAACCGGCCTCCGCGAGCGCCTTGTCAAAATCCTCGCCAGAGAGGTTGAACGCGACCACGGCCTCGCCGTCTTCTTTCGCGATCAGGGTCGCGGAAAGATCGTCAGAGAACCGCACTTCCTCGCCTTCCTTGATCTTTTTCAATGGCTTGATCAGAGCCCTCCACTGGCCAGCCTCGGCCTGCGGCTCCAAGAGCGTGACCTCGATCTTTGCTTCCTGATAGCCCTGCGCCGTATCGCGGCCGCGCTTGCCAGTCAGCCGCGCAGGCAGCACCTTTGTGTCATTCAAAACCAAACGGTCGCCAGGCTGAAACCAGTCCAAAAGATCAGTCACATGACCGTCCACAATTCGCGAAGGCGTCGCCACCAACAGCCGCGCCGAAGACCGCGGTTTGGCCGGACGCGTGGCAATCAGCGCCTCAGGCAGGTCGAAATCGAAATCGGAAAGTTTCATGAGACGCCTCGGGTCTTACTTGTTTTACTGATCGCCCGCCGGTTTCTTGCGAAAAATATCGCGCAGCGCGCCGGGCGTGAGCAGCGATAGCGGGTTGACGCCCACGGACGGTTCCTTGGCCGCGCCGGTCAGCGTGTAGGTGAACCCGAACAATCCCTCGCCGCGGCGCGACACGATCTGGCCCAACGCATTGACGAAATAGATTGGCGACACCACACCCTGCATGTCCACGGTCTTAGCCGAGGTGTCATAGAGCCCTTCGATGGTAATGCCAAGGGACGGCCCCTCGGCAGTCGCGCCTTTGACGGTCAGCCGTCCGGGGCGCAGAGTGAAATCGCTTTGCGCATGGGTGAAAAGGATGCCGCCGCCCCCGGTCATCTGTTCAATCAGGCCCACCACGGAAATCGCCGACAAAAGCTCCGCCAGAGAGGGTGCGGATTGCACGCGAATGTCCTCGATGGTGACTCGACCGTCGTAGCTGCCCTCCTCAGGAAGCGCCGTCAGGCCAAAGTTTAACACCCCGCCAGAGGCGCGCTCCAACACACCGGTGGCGGAGACCACCGCGCCCGCGTCCTGCGACGTGGCGGTGATGGTCGGGCCATGCACTCCCGGTCGGATCGTGCCGGTCAGAGCACCCGTGCCATTGAGCCGTCCGCTGAACGATCCGGTCACGCCCGCGCCCGAGGACAGCCGCGCCGAGAACCCATCAAGCGCCAGCCCCTCGCTGATGATCAGCTGATCAAGTTGCACCTCGATAGGCACGGCCCCCGTGTTGCCACCGCCACCCGAGCCGCCAAAGGTCGCCCGCGCAAGATTGAGCCGCCCGCCGGAGATCTCGACTTTAACGGGTTGCCCCGCGCCCTGCCCGACGATGGCCAGAGGCACGTCGAACCAATCGCCCAAGGTGACGCGGCCAAAGCTCAGCCGCTCGAATTGTCCGCCCGGCGCGATCTCCACCCGCCCCTCGCGCGCCGAAAGCCCCGCGCCCGACAATTCAAATGCGGTGATCTCCGGCTGTGGCCCCGCCGTGCCCTTGAGCGTCAATTGCCCACGCGTGCCAGCCGGTTTGCCGTAGCCCACCGGCGCAAACGACAGGCGCAGGCCGGAGAGATCGGAAGTGACTTCGAAGGCGGGCGGTTGGCCTTTTCTGAGCGCGACCGTGAGCGCCCCCTCGGTCTCGCCCGTGACCATGCCATCTGGCAGCGCGATGTTGAAGGTGTCCAACAGCGCCTGATTGATCCGCGCTTGGCCCACCATGTCCGAGCGGCCTCTGTGTTCCGGACCGAAATTCTTGCGCCACTGGCCGGACATCTGCGCCGTGCCGATCTTGGCCGCGCCTGCAATCGACAAGCCGGAGGGGTCCATCGTCAGAGCCAGCCGATCCGCGCTCAACATCTGCCCCGGCATGAGTTGATCCGTGGACAGTTCCGTCAGCGTGCCATTCAACAGAAAATTTACGTCCTCGAACATCACTTTCTGGATCAGCGGAAAGCCGATCTGACCCGAAAGTGCCGCCTGTCCCTCAGCCACGTCCGGGCCAAAGGTGGACTCGCGCAGCGCATTAAAGGGCGGTCCGGCGACAAGCGCCAGCCCCGCCTCGACCGAGGATTGCGTTTTCAATCCGATCTCAAGGCGCGCAGGTTTGACATAGATATCCGGAATACGCAGCAACGTGCCCGCCACCTCGACCGGCCCGCCAGTCGGCGCCTCAATGATGCCGCCGTTCATGGTCATCGTCATCGCAGCCCCAAAGAGCGCGCCATAGCCATGCCCATCGGCCACAGGAGGCAAAGCCGTCATGTAGCGCATATCAAGGTTATCGAAATCCCAATCCAAGGCCAATGTCGGCTGGCGCTGTCCCGGCGCGAACCGCAGAGCCAAGTCAAGATCGCGGTAGGTGGCATCAAAGATGTTTTCCGCCATCCAGCTCCGTGTTTTGGCGACGGCGGCGGGCGGCCAGAGCGCCATCAGCTCGGCCTGTGTCATCTCATCGACCGAGAGATCAAGCGCGGCGGACCAGCCCTCCGGCCCTGCCGCCGCACGGCCTTTGCCCCGCAGCCAAAGATCGCCCTGCGCCAGATCGATCTGGCCGAAATCGAGCACGAAAGGATCGAGCCGCAGTTTGGCGGCAATCAACGCCTGATCGAAAACCAGAGGCTCCGGGAACAGCCCCTCCGGCGCCACACGCAGTTCCGAAATCCGCCATTGCCCGGTGAAACTCTGCGGCCAACTGCCTTCGAAATCGCGCAGCAAAACTTGGCCCTGACTGATGATGTCGAGCGCATCGGTCGCGAGCCGCAGCTCGGGGAAAACGATGCGTTTCCCAACGGGATCGTAGTCGAAATAGCCCTTGGCGCCTTCGAAATCGAGCGGTTCGGCCCCCTCGGCGGCGACGATCTGACCGGCTTCGATCTCGAGCGATCCGGTATATTGCGCCAACTGCCCGTCCGGCCCGATCTCGGCGCGCATGGCGGCGGAGATGGGTGCATCGACGACGGAGAGAAACGACAGCGTCGGGCTTTGCAGCGCGAAATCGCGTGCGGGCGCATTGTCCATATTGAGCGAGATCGACGAGGCCAGTGAGCCCTTCTTCGAACCAAAACCAAGCTCGATGTCCGCCAGGTCTTCCGTGCCATTGAAAATCTCGAAATTCATCGTGATATCAATGTCCTGATCCGTATTGACCAAAGTCACGCCCGCATCCGTCGCCTGCCAGATCCGGCCAGATCTGGCGTCTTCCAGGGACACGGTCAACTCGCGCGCCTCGATCCGGGAAATGCCCGAAAGCGGATCGGTGGAAAAGGCGCGATCGATAGCCTCAAGCACTTCGACGCCCGAGCCCGTCACCCGCTGCGTGCCGCCGAAATCAAGCGCGAAGGCCCCGTCCTGACTGCGCCGCACGGTGATCTGCGCACCCGAAAGCCGAAGCGTATCGGGGCGAAGCTGGCGGGCTTTCAATGCCTCTTTCGAGAGTACCGCGCGAAGCTCGTTGAGCCGGGCAATCTCGGCGCCAGTGCCGTCGATCAGGCCCACGTTGCGGGCGGTGACACGCGGCACGAAATGGGTGTCGACGATGGCGACGATCTGGCCAATGGAGACCTCGGGGCCATTCAACTCGCTGTTGATCTTGCGCTCGATCCGCGTGGTGATCGCGTCCGGAAAGGTGATTTCCCGCCCGGTAAAGGCCAGCACGGCCAGAGCGGCGAAAATCGTCAGCGCCACAAGGAACGCGAGAGTCCAGAAGCCGATAATGTGATGAGTCGGGCGCTTTTTGCGCTCCGGTCTGGACACAGGTTTGAACTCCGATTTCGGCACAGGGACCTGCTCCGAAGGCGCCTTTGCGGCCTCTTCGGTCACATCGTCGTTGTCCTGCGAGGTCGGCTCACTCATGCGTCTGCTTTGGCGTCCTGTTTTATGGGCTCTTTGACGGGATCGGTTTCATCTTGTCGCAAAGCGGCCTAAAACGAAACCGAAAGCCTCTGCAACGCGTAAAGCACTATGTCAGCAGATATGAGGAGACAAATATGCTTGATCTCGGCACCACAGCCCCCGACTTCACCCTGCCCCGCGACGGCGGCAGCGATGTGACCCTCTCCGATCTCAAAGGTCAGAAGGTGGTTATCTATTTCTATCCGAAAGACAACACCCCCGGCTGCACCACCGAAGCGCTGGATTTCACCGCGTTGAAATCTGAGTTTGAGGCGGCAGGTGTCGCGGTCTTCGGCATCTCGAAAGACTCGGTCAAAAAGCACGAGAACTTCTGCGCCAAACATGACTTGGGCATTCCGCTTTTGTCCGACGAGAACGGCACAGTCTGTGAGGACTATGGCGTTTGGGCGGAGAAAAAGATGTATGGCAAGACCTTTTGGGGCATCACGCGCGCGACCTACCTCATTGATGAGGAAGGCAAAATCGCGCAGGTCTGGCCCAAGGTGAAAGTCGCCGGCCACGCCGCAGATGTGCTTGAGGCCTCCAAGGCATGAGCCGCACAGAATGACCCTGACGCTTGCTGAAATGGCCGAGGCGGTGCTCCGCACCGCCAACGGTCGTGAAAAGACCGCCCTATCGCATAAATACGCAGCACTTTGGCGGGAAAGCCGCGCAGGCGGAACACCGATTCCGCTGGGCACAGCCACTCCGCCGATGCAGCCCGCACGGCCAGAGCGTCCGGAGCTCTTGAGCCCGCGCGACGTGCCGAAACGCAAACCCGGAAGCCCCGAAGGCCGTAAGGCGATCCTGCACGCCATTGCACATATCGAACTGAATGCCGTGGATTTGCATTGGGATATCGTCGCCCGCTTTACCGATATCGACATGCCGCTCGGGTTTTACGACGATTGGGTGAAATCGGCGGATGAGGAAAGCAAGCACTTCAATCTGGTCTGTGACCGGCTGGAGGCCATGGGGTCTTTCTACGGCGACCTGCCCGCACATGCCGGGATGTGGCGCGCCGCCGAGGACACAGCGGAGGACATCATGGGGCGGCTTGCGGTGGTCCCGATGGTGCTCGAAGCGCGCGGACTCGATGTGACGCCGGGGATGATCAAAATCTTCCAGAACGCCAAGGACCCCGAGACAGTCGCCGCGCTCGACGTGATCTACGCAGAAGAAGTCGGCCATGTCGCCTATGGCGCCAAGTGGTTCAACTTTCTCTGCGGACGTCAGGGAATTGATCCGAAAGAGGAATTCCACGCCCTCGTGCGTCGGTATTTTCCCGGCGGCACCAAAGCGCCCTTCAACGAGGAAAAGCGTGCAGAGGCTGGCATGCCACCGGATTTCTACTGGCCGCTGGCCGAGGAATTGCCGCCCGCCTGGAGCTGACCGCACCCGCCGGACGCCTTGGGACCACTGCATCTCTGGTGCGGCAGGCGGTCGCGGCAGGGGCAGAAACGCCCATCCTGCGACCGCTAACATAGGCAAGAAACCGCCAACAATTAGTCATTTCCCGCTGATCTTCCGCGCATTCGCCAAAGAAAAGGGCAAAAACGTTGCCCCATCAGGAAAGCTTCGCTAACAGGTGTGCAACCGCTTGCAGGAAGGGGAAAATGTCCGCTTGAGACGGAGATCACCCCTACGGGGTAAATGATGCAAACGGTGCAGGTGCGGTCCAGATCGCCCCTGCCCGGGTTATGCGACTGCAAAGCGGATGAGGGATGGACATTGAGGACGGTTTGGCTCGGCCACGACGAACAACACCATGATTTATAAGCTCAACCACATGCTTGAGCGCAGCTTCCCGGAACGCCGGGTGTTTCTGCGCTCGGACAACGACACCCGCTATCTTCGGATCAGCCCGCTGACGCAGCTTGTGGCCTTTTCAGGCTCCACCATCTTCGCCGCCTGGCTGATCATCGCCACGTCGATCCTTTTGATGGACAGCATCGGATCGGGCAATCTGCGTGAGCAATCCGGACGCGATCTCGTCTTGTTTGAAAACCGCGTCGCCGAATTGGCTCATGAGCGCGACATGCGTGCCGAAGAGGCCGCCGCCGCCCAAGCCCGCTTCAACACCGCGCTCGAACAGATCTCCGTGATGCAATCGCAACTGCTGGCCTCCGAGGAGCGTGTGCGTGAATTGGAAACCGGCGTCGAGGTGGTGCAGGCGAATCTGCGTAAAGCGTTGAAAGCCCGCGACGAAGCCGAGGCCGACAAAGTGCAGCTCGTCGCGCAGATCAATGGTGAGAACGGCGCACAGAACGGGATGAGCGCGCAAGAGGTCGAGGCCACGGTCGACGTGCTGACCAGCGCGCTGGCAGATACTGCCGCCGAGCGTGACGATATGGTGATCTCCGCCAGCGAAGCGCTGCGGATGGCCGATGCGCTGGAAACCGACCTGCGCCTGATGGAAGAAAAGAACGACCGGATTTTCTCGCAGCTCGAAGACGCCGTGACGATCTCGGTCGCGCCCTTGGACAAGATGTTCAAATCGGCCGGTATGGACCCGGAAAACCTCATCGCCACGGTGAAAAAGGGCTATTCCGGTCAGGGTGGCCCGCTGACGCCCATCACATTCTCCACCAAAGGGGGCATGGTTGATCCGGATTCGATGCGCGCCAATGCGATCATCGACAAGATGGACCGACTGAACCTCTACCGCATTGCGGCGCAAAAGGCGCCCTTTGCCCTGCCGCTCCAAGGCGCCTTCCGCATGACCTCCCCCTACGGCCCGCGTTGGGGTCGGATGCATGAGGGTCAGGACTTTGCTGCCGCTTACGGCACACCGCTTTATGCCACCGCCGACGGCGTCGTGACCTTTGCCGGCTGGCAGTCGGGTTACGGGCGTCTGGTGAAGATCCAACACGAATTCGGCATCGAAACCCGCTATGCACACCAATCGCAAATAATGGTGAAAGTCGGGCAAAGGGTCTCGCGCGGCGAGCAAATCGGTGCTATGGGAAATTCTGGCCGTTCCACCGGCACGCATTTGCACTATGAAGTGCGCGTAGGTGGCAAGGCCGTCAATCCGATGATCTACATTAAGGCTGCCAACGATGTTTTCTAAAAGCAGGATCAACGAACCGGGCCCGAAACAGGGCGAGGACGTGAAGAAACCCGAAGCGGCGGCTGCAAAGCCCGCCATGCCGAAGTCTCCGGCCCCCGATTTCGCCGCACCTGCGTCGAAGCCGAAACCGCCGGCCTCCGTGCTGTCCTCGGACCTGACCGTGACCGGAAACCTGAAAACCTCCGGTGACATTCAAATCGAAGGCACCGTCGAGGGCGACATCCGCGCGCATCTTCTGACCGTGGGCGAGACCGCGATGATCAAGGGCGAAGTGGTTGCCGATGACGTGGTCGTCAATGGCCGCATCGTGGGCCGCGTGCGTGGCTTGAAAGTCCGCCTGACTTCGACCGCGAAAGTCGAAGGCGACATCATCCACAAAACGATCGCCATCGAATCTGGCGCTCATTTCGAGGGCTCTGTGCAACGCGCCGACGATCCGCTGGCAAATGGCTCCAAGCCCGCCGCTCCGGCCTCTGCTGCCGCACAGACCTCCGCCGCCGTGTCCCAAGCGACCGCGGCCGCCAAAGGCGAATAAGCCCAGCAGGCATCTCAATGCGAAAGGCGGTCCTCGGGCCGCCTTTTTTCGTGCTTGATCAGCGCTCCCCCCTCCTCCATCGTGCAATCACATAACACCGGAGTTCTCATGCCTGCCGAAGCCCTGCGCCAGCTTGAAAAAGTGAAAAACCTTTATCTGTCGGATTTTCGCATGGGGCGCATGAACGAACGTCGCCTGACGGTGATTTTTGATGAGGGCATCGAGGGCGAGCCGGATCAGATCAAGAGCGGCAATTCGGTAATCGACGATCTTCTGGGCAAGGCCAAGGTCATCGAGGTCCGCCCCGGATCGCGTCGCTTCACGCTGCGCTTCGAGGATTACGTATCCTTCAAGATCACCGATGAGACCTTCACAAAGCCCGAAGACGCCCCCGCGCTGGAGGAGAAAACTCCGGCCTCGCTCTTTCGCGAAAACCCCTCCGCCGTGTTCCTGCGCCATGTGAAAGAGTGGACGATCTACGAGGATTACCACGCCGACAAGATGCACCACTACTGCGTCGCAGCACTCAACCATGTGCTAGAAGTCGTCACCACAGTGCCGCCGCTGGTGGAGATGCAGGTGCTGACCGAGGCGGATTTTTCGGAGTGAGATTTCTGCTGACTAGGAAATAGAACGAACTTTCCGCGCCAAATCAAAATATGCGAGGCTAACGAGTAAGGTCGCCATAGACCATAAATACCGGCCAATAATCGACACCTCTTCCCGGTTCATATTCGAAAAGAAGAGAGACCGCCTTAATGTTGGAATAAGTTTCAACTGAAATATTTTGAAGCCACTTTTTCGTCTGGCCCGAAGTAAGCCAAGGCTCCGCAGTATGAATAAGCAAAACGTCAATCTCCACACCAGCTCCACACCAGATTTTTGGTACTTTTCAGCTTTCTTAGAGATTATTTCGTTTAACTTTGTTTCAAATCTTTGCTGCGACCATTGCATATCTAGAAACAATCGCCCCGCATGTGGCGATTCATTTTTTGATGCTCTCTGCTTGTGGTCTTGTTCAATCAATTGAACCAACTCAACCCCTTGCTCTCTACCTGCAATCTTGGCGTAAAAGTCAGGCGGATCATTGGCGTTCGCCTTGAGATCAAGAATTTCAATTCCGTATTCATTTCTAATAGCTTCACACCATTCCTCGAATGTGCTGCATTCTACAATTCGTTTGTCATCACTATTTTCGTAATTGAAAACTCCTGCATAGCCGTGGCCTTTGTTCATAATCCTTACCCATCTTTTTAACCCTTGAATTTCGTCATCATCGTCCATTTATAGCGCTCCTAGAATTTGGCTGAGTTAGAGGTAGGCACTCATTGTTCGAACACCAAGTTCGATACTCCACTTGATCGAGCTATGACTTCCCCCTTGTCACATCGCGCCCCCTCCGCCATGGTCACGCGTCACGACCCGGAGGCCCCATGCCTAAATCTCCCGACCACACCGCCCTGAACGCTGGCAATCTCAAAGGTGCGCTTTTGATGGTGCTGTCCATGGCGCTGTTTTCGCTTGAGGATATGGCGATCAAACAGGCCGCCACGCATTTGCCGGTGGGGCAGATTCTCACGATTTTCGGCCTCATCGGCACCCTGGTCTTTGCCCTACTGACATTGCGACGCCGCGAGCGGGTGGTGCATCCGGTGATGGCCGAGCGCGTCATGGTGATCCGCGCGGGGTTCGAGGTGTTAGGCCGGGTGTTCTTCACCCTCTCGCTCGCGCTCACGGCGCTCTCCACCACATCGGCGATCCTACAAGCAACGCCGCTCATGGTCGCCGCCGCCGCCGTGGTGATCTTTCGCGAGCCTGTGAGCCTCACCCGCTGGGCGCTGATCGCTTTGGGATTCATTGGCGTGCTTTTGGTGATCCGTCCGGGCCTCGACGGTTTCTCGCCGCTGTCCATTCTGGCCGTTCTCGGCATGATCGGTTTTGCGGGCCGCGATTTGGCCACGCGCGCGGCCTCCCCCGTTCTCTCCTATGCGCAACTGGGCGTCACCGGATTCGCCGCGCTGATCCTGTCGGGTCTATTGCTATCGCTCTGGGACGGCTATTGGATTTTGCCCGATCTCAAAGATCTCGCTTTTGTTGCTCTGGCCTCCGCCGTGGGCGTCGCGGCCTATACCGCGCTCACCATGGCGATGCGCATGGGCGAGTTGTCCGTCGTCACCCCGTTTCGTTACACGCGGCTGTTGTTCGCGATGATCCTAGGTGCTCTGGTCTTTAACGAGCGCCCCGACGCCTTGGAGCTTTTGGGAGGCGCCGTGATTGTTGGCGCGGGCGTCCTGTTGATGTTGACCTCGCGCGGACGACGCAAGGCCAGATAAGCCTCAGGTGAGGGCACGCCGGTAAAGATGCCATGTGGCGTGGCCGAACACCGGCAGCGTCACAAACAGACCCAGAAACAGCGGCACCATCGACACAAGCGTTACGGCAGCGATCAAAGCGGCCCAGACCAGCATGACAAACAGGTTCTCCCGCACTACCCGAAGCGACAGAAGCATAGCGGTGACGAAATCGACTTCCTTGTCCAGAAGATGCGGCAGGGACGTCACCGTCAACGAAAACAAGATAAAGGCCAAAATGCCGCCGACCGCGAGCTCCACCGCAATCATGGTCACCCCGTTCGCCGTCAAGAAGACATCATAAGACGACGAGATATTGGTCATCACCGACAGCCCCATGAAGAGCGCGAAAATCATATGGGCGAGGAAGGACCAGAACAGCACGTAAATGACGATGATCGCGCCCATCCAGGGGATTTGCCGGTCACGCTCGGCCATGACCACGCCGAGGACCTTATACCAATCCATCGCACCGCCCCGGTCGAGCCTGCGCGACACCTCATAGAGGCCCACGGCGGCGAATGGGGCGAACAGCGGAAAGGCCAGAGAGAAAGCAAAGGTCCAAAGCACCGTGCCCGCGCCGAAAATGATAAAGCCAAGCCCGATCAGCACATAGACGGCGGCAAAGAACCCGCCAAACATCGGAGCGCGCCGGTAGTCCTGCCACCCCGCCGCCAAAGCCGCGCGCAAATCCGCAAGGCTCAAACGTGCCACATCGGGCAACGGCGCAGCGGCCGCAGTCATTTCTGTCATAATTCCCTCCCTGCCGGCTGAGCCGGTCCTTGGGAGAGATTGGATGACAAAATGTCGCACCCTGTCAAGCGCGGCGGGACTTCCCGCTGCGCAAAGCGGATCGGATCAAAGCGGAGAACGGCTCAAGAGGTAAGACAGCGGCACCATGGTCACGGTCGCGGCGCGGTTGCCAAGCGACCATTCCGCCAGTGCCTTAATCGTGTCGGGTTTCGAGCGCCCCAGAAGTATCACCGTCTTGCCCGTCCCGGCCTGAAACGCCGCCTGATCGAGGAAGCGTTTCATCGCCTCCACATCCTGCGAACGCCCGTCAAAGTCGCGGAACACGAGGCCCGCAGGGGCTTTGACCCGCTGGGCTTCCTGTTCGAGCGCATTGAGACCACGCGGGAAGGTCACCACGCCACGCCCGCTTTCTTGGGCTGAGGCCACGACCTGTGCCGCGACCTGACGCGAGCTTTGGAAGGTGCCGGAGGGGACATCGAGGAATCCGATGGACACGGGCACCAACTCGGCGGCCTGTGTCAGCGTCACGGCGGCGTCTTGCGGTGTCGCGCCTTCGGGCAGAGACACCATGGACAACACTTCGAGCCCTTTGTCGCGATAAGACATCGCGCGCTCGCCCGCCCGTGTGGCCAGCGCATCGACCGCGAAGGTGACCGGAAACGGGAGGTTCGAGATCGCCGCATCTGCCGGATCAAGCTGGGCAATGTCGACAAGAATGACGCTCATGACCGGACCGGTGGGGATTTGGTTGAAATCGGCGGAATAGGCCAAAAGCGCGGGCAAGTCGTCGGCCATGACGACCGGCGCGCCCGCGCCGGAAGCAGTCTCGGGCGCGGTAGAGATCGACGGCAGGCGTGACGACACGCGGTTGTCCTGACGGTCGGTGAACGAGCCAACTTTGCGCCCCGGCAATGCTTCGTCCGAAGAAGGAGGGATCCCGAGGATGCCCGTGCCCGCGCCGGATGCCATTTCTGAACCCGAAGCCATGTCTGGCGCCGTCTCAGGAGCCGTATTTTGGGGGGCGATTTGGGGCGTGCGCGCCGAATCCATCTCGATCTTCTTCGGCATCGCGGGGGCTGTCGGCGTTTGATCCACACCTTCGGGCACCGCGGTTCCCGGCAGGGTCTCTTCAGTCACTGGCAGGCTGTCGGCCCCCGAAGCTTCGGGCGCCATGGCTTGCGGTGGGGTCAGCACGGGGCTGGTTTCTGGTGTCTCGATCCCAGCCAGCACCTCTTCGGTTTCCGGCGTCTGAGGCCCGGTTGGAATCTCCACCTCAGGGGCCGTGGCGACTTCTGTCGCTGCCTCGGGCGTCGCGTCGGCTTCGGTCTCGGGCATCGCAACCTCAGGCTGCGCGCCGGAGCGATCCGGCTCTGCCGCGGGACTCTCGGCGATGATCGCGGGGCTGTCTTCGGCCACGGGGGCCTCCGGCTGGGCCATCTCAGGCGCGCTCGGCTCAGGTTTGATCTCTTGAGCAATCTCGGGCGCATTTGCAGGCTCGCTCTCAGGCTTGATCTCGGGCGCAGCCGTAGGCATGTCCTCAACCGGCGCAGAGGACGTCACTTCGATGGGGGCAATCACTGCATTGGCCACCGTCAGGATGCCGAATCCGACAATCGTGCCCCAGATCAACCCCGTGAGTATTCCGCGCCCCATTCGGTGCTCCTTCGCCTGTTCGATAAGGGACTGCGGGTCCCCATTGCCCCGGCTTTATATCCGGCTTTTCCCGATCATATGCCGGGCTTTAATCAGTCTCAACGCCTAAGCAAACCCTCGCCTGCCCGCGTGTTTTTCCGATCACGCCTCGCGCCCCGTTCAACAGGCGCTCTTCAATCAGCCCTTAGGCGCGTTCTGAACATGCCCGACCTCTTGACCCTGTGCGGCCCTTGTGAACATGTATAACCCGGCTTCGGGGCGGGATCATCCCCCTTTGAAGCTCGTTTCACCCCCTTGCGCAAACGCGCCGAAAGGATCGCCAACATGCTGCTGCTGATCGATAATTACGACAGTTTCACCTACAATCTCGTCCATTACATCGGCGAATTGGGGTGGCAAGCCAATGTGGTCCGCAACGACGCGTTGAATGTGCAGGAAGCCATGGCTCTGAAACCCTCCGGTATCGTGCTGTCGCCGGGGCCCTGCACGCCGAAAGAGGCGGGCATCTGTGTGCCGCTCATCCATGCCGCCGCCGATGCAGGCATTCCGCTCTTCGGCGTCTGCCTTGGGCATCAATCCATCGGCGAAGCCTTTGGCGGCGATGTTGTCCGCTGTCATGAGATCGTTCACGGCAAAATGGGCGAGATCTACCACGAGGGCAAAGGCGTCTTTGCCGGTCTGCCCTCGCCGCTTCAGGGCACGCGCTATCACTCGCTGATCGTGGATCGCGCCACCCTGCCCGATTGTCTCGAAGTCACAGCCGAGCTGAAAGACGGCACCATCATGGGCATGCGGCACAAAACCCTGCCCATCGAAGGCGTGCAATTCCACCCGGAAAGCATCCGCTCCGAACATGGCCACGACATGTTCAAAACCTTCCTGAGCCAGCTGAAAGAGGACGAACCGGCATGAGCGACGCGATGAAACCCCTGATTTTCGCCGCCTCCGAAGGCCCTCTGAGCCACGCGCAGGCCGAACAGGCCTTTGAGCTTTTGTTCAAGGGCGAGGCCACGCCCGCGCAGATGGGCGGCCTTTTGATGGCGCTCCGGGCGCGGGGCGAAGCGGTCTCCGAATATGCCGCCGCCGCCAAGGTTATGCGCGATCACTGCATCCCGGTGAAAGCCCCCGAGGGCGCGATGGACATCGTTGGCACCGGCGGTGACGGGCTTGGCACGCTGAACATCTCCACCGCCACCGCCTTTGTCGTTGCGGGCGCAGGTGTGCCAGTCGCCAAACACGGCAACCGCAACCTCTCGTCCAAATCGGGGGCGGCAGACGCCATGTCCGTCAATGGCATCAATGTGATGGTCGGACAAGACGTGGTCGAAAAGGCTCTCGCCGAGATCGGCATCGGCTTCATGATGGCGCCGATGCACCACCCGGCGATGAAATATGTCGGCCCCGTGCGCGTCGAACTGGGCTGCAAAACCATCTTCAACATCTTAGGCCCGCTGACCAACCCGGCAGGCGTCAAACGCCAGCTCACGGGTGCCTTCGCCCCCGATCTGATCTGGCCGATGGCCGAGGTGCTCCAAATGCTCGGCTCCGAGAAGGCCTGGCTGGTCTACGGTCACGAGGGCATGGACGAAGTGTCGATTACCGGCGCGACCTCTGTGGCGGCTCTGGAGAATGGCGACATCCGCTCGATGGAACTCCACCCCGAGGATGCAGGTCTTCCGGTACATCCGCTCAAGGACATACTCGGCGGCACGCCCGAGGAAAATGGCAAGGCGCTTCGGAACTTGCTTATGGGTGAAACCGGCGCCTACCGTGACGCTGTGCTGATGAACGCCGCCGCCGCTTTGGTGGTCGCCGACAAGGCCGCCACCCTCAAGGAAGGCGTCGAAATTGCGGCTGAGAGCATCGCCTCCGGTGAAGCGCTCAAGAAACTCGATGCGCTGGCGGCGCTAACGTCTCACACCTAACCGCTTCTTCTTAGTAAAAATACTCACGGCGCGCCCTCTCAACAGGACGCGCCGTTTTTATTTGAGTATTTTCCCCGCAATGAAGACGTAAAAAGGGGCCCGGAGGCCCCTTTTCTTATCCATATCGAACATTTCGTCAGTTCGTGATGATCTCCGGCCCCATCAGCGTCGTGGGCAGGTAGGTCGAGATCGCGGGCACATAGGTGACAAGGATCAGGAAGACGAAGAGGATCGCGAGGAACGGCAGGGCGGCGCGGACCACGGCCATCATCGGCATCCCGGCAACGCCCGAGGTGACGAAGAGGTTCAGCCCCACAGGCGGCGTGATCATGCCGATCTCCATGTTCACCACCATGATGATGCCGAGGTGGATCGGATCGACGCCCAACTCGATGGCGATCGGGAACACCAGCGGTGCGACGATCACGATCAGGCCCGAGGGTTCCATGAACTGGCCACCGATCAAGAGGATCACGTTGACCATGATCAGGAACATGATCTTGCCGAAGCCCGCCGACAGCATCGCCTGGGCGATTTGCTGCGGAATTTGTTCGTCGGTCAGCACATGTTTCAGGATCAGCGCGTTGGCGATGATAAACATCAGCATGATCGTAAGCTTGCCCGCATCGAACAGCGTGTGGCGCGTGTCCTTGTGGAAGAAGGCCGTGACCAGCGCGTAGGGTTTGCTCATCAACGAGGTCGGCCCGGTGCCATCGCGATCTGCCAGCGGCCCCATGTCACGATAGACAAAGGAAGCCACGAGGAAGGCGTAGATCGAGGCCACAGCGGCGGCTTCGGTCGGCGTGAAGATCGCGCCCGTCACACCCGGCACACCGTAAATGCCGACCATGATGATGACGATGAGCATGAGGCCCCAGAAGGCTTCGCGGAACGCGCGCCCGATTTCGCTCCAACCAGCCCATTCACCTTTCGGCAGCTTTTTGATCCGTGCGATCACGTAGATCGCCAGCATCAGCATGGTGCCAGCCAAAAGGCCCGGAATAACGCCCGCGAGGAACATCCGGCCAACGGAGACGTCGGTGGCGGAGGCGTAAACCACCATCACGATGGAGGGCGGGATCAGGATGCCCAAGGTGCCTGCGTTAGCAATGACACCGGCGGCGAAGTCTTTGGTGTAGCCCATTTGGCGCATCGCAGCGATGACGATGGAGCCGATGGCGACCACGGTCGCGGGCGACGAGCCGGAAAGTGCGGCAAAGATCATACAGGCAAAAACGCCCGCAATCGCCAGACCACCATGGAAATGCCCCACACAGGCGATGGCAAAGCGCACAATGCGTTTGGCCACGCCGCCCGTCGACATGAACGAGGAGGCAAGAATGAAGAACGGAATGGCCAGAAGCGTATAGTGCCCGGCCATCGCCTGATAGAGCGACTGCGCCACGGAGGCCAGAGAGGTGTCCGAGAACACCAAAAGGAAGATCATGGAGGAGAGGCCGAGAGAGACCGCGATCGGCACGCCGATCAGCAGGAGGCCAATGACCATGACAAAGAGAAAGACGACATCCATTGGGGTTATTCCTCGTATTCGCCGTGCGCCACGCGCTCGACTTCGTCTTCGGCCTCGTGAGAGACGATCAGGGAGTGCTGTGTGCCTTTGAGAATGCGGATGGTGGCCTGCACCACGCGCAGAAGGATCAGCGCCGCCGAGAAGGGAATGATGAAATAGGGCACTACGCGGGGCAGCTTGTCATAGCTGTCGCCATAGTTGATCGCGTCCTCAAGCCAGCGGAAAATGCCCAGCATCGGCACCTGATCGGTGACATAGAATGCCCGGTCGCGCACCCCCTCGGTGAAGCCCAGCGGGAACCAACGACCCTCGGTCGGCTGCAATGCCGCAAAGGGAGCCCAGTAGTCCCAAGCGCCTTTCATCAGGAGACCCGCATAGGCCAGACAGGCAATGGCGGAAATGATGGCGAGCACCCGCTGACCGCGCGACGGCAGGATGTTGATCACCGCGTCGACGCCCAGATGCGAAGTCTTTTTGAACCCGTAGGAAATCCCCAGAAGCACGAGCCAGGCGAAGAGGATCAGCACCACTTCAAGGCCCCAGATCAGGGAATGGTTGAACACATAGCGCAGCACCACGTTTACGAAGGTGATGAGCGTCATAAGCCCGAGGATCAGCGCGATGATGTTTTCTTCGAGCCCGTCAAAGAACCGCGCTGTCGCCGTTTTCGGCTGATTATCTTGGTATTGTGTCATGATGAGTGACCCCTTTTGCCCCTCCGGTCTGCACGCCGCAGACCCATTCACCCGAAAGGGTGCGAACGAGGCCCCGTCCCGCAGGCAGGGCCCCGTCAATCGTGTCAAACGCGCTTAGTGTTTGGCGTTGATTTCTTGTGCCAGCGCGATGTTGTCGGCGCCCACGTCGCCTTCGAACTCGGCCCAAACCGGCTTCATCACATCGACCCAAGCCTGACGCTGCTCGTCGCTCAGCTCGCGGATCACACCGCCGGCGTCCAGCACGGCCTGACGGTTGTCGGCGTCGACTTCGGCGATGGCGGCGTTCCGGTCGGCGGTCACTTCATTCATGATGGTGGCGAGCTGGTCGCGGATGTCGGCGTCCAAGCCTTCCCACCAATCAACGGAGGTCACGACCATGTAGTCAAGGAGACCGTGGTTGGTCTCGGTGATGCCGTCTTGAACTTCAAAGAATTTCTGGCCGTAGATGTTGGACCAGGTGTTTTCCTGACCGTCCACAACGCCGGTTTGCAGCGCGCCGTAGACCTCGGAGAAGGCCATCGGCTGCGGGGAGGCGTCGAGCGCGTTCATCTGCGCAACGAGCACGTCGGAGGGCTGCACACGGAACTTGAGACCGGCGGCGTCACCCGGCTCCAGAAGCGGCTTGTTGGCGGAGAATTGTTTCAGACCGTTGTGCCAGAAACCAAGGCCCAACAGACCACGACGCACCATGGCCTCTTTCATGTTCTGACCGGCCTCGGAGGATTGGAACTCTTCCACGGCGTCCATGTTTTTGAACATGAAGGGCAGATCGAAGATGCGGTAAACTTTGGAGAAGGTCTCGAATTTCGACAGCGACGGAGCCGCCATCTGAACGTCGCCCTGAAGCATCGCCTCGAGCACCTGATCGTCGTTGTAGAGCGTGGAGTTCGGGTAGACCTCGACACAGACCTTGCCGTCCATCTCAGCGTTCACGCGTTCCATGAACAGGTTGGCGGCGATGCCTTTGGGGTGCTTGTCGGTGTTGGTGACGTGGCTGAACTTGATCACCATTTCGCCGTCGTCACAGGCGGCGAAAGCGGTGGTAGCGGTCACGGAAAGCGCAAGGGCCGTTGCAGCGGTTGCGAGAAATTTCATGGGTATCCTCCCTGTCATGAAATCGAAAGATCTGGCGCATATCGGGACGGAACGGCCCCGACAGGCTCTTGGCAGAGAAAACAAAGCGCTTCACTTTGCATCAAGGGGAGGTGAAGAAATGTTAAAAATTTCTTGAAAACCCTTTAATGTCAGCATGTTAAGAGAACGCAAAAATGCATATCGGCCATGCGTCCAACGCAAGTGTGCGATTTTCCGCACGCAAGAAAATTGCGCATGTGCGGAAAATCGCACAGATCGACTCAAGAGGTCGTTCTGCGATCAATGCCGCGCATTGATCTCTTGGGCGGCGGCGATGTTCTCGGCACCGACTTCTTCTTCGAAGATCGCCCAGACGGGTTTCATCGCCTCGACCCAGGCCGTCCGCTGGTCTTCGGTCAGTTCGCGCACGACACCACCAGCATCGAGGATGCCCTGTTTCGCTTCCATGTTCACACGCTCGGACTCCCCGTTACGGGCCACAGTCACCTCATGCAGGATGGTGCCGAATTGCGTGCGCACATCCTCGGGCAGGCTGTCCCACCAATCGACCGAGGTCACGACCATATAGTCAAGCAGCAGGTGGTTGGTTTCCGTCACACCGTCCTGCACCTCGAAGAATTTCTGACCATAGATGTTGGAATAGGTATTCTGCTGGCCGTCGACCACGCCGGTCTGAAGCGCGCCGTAAACTTCGGGGAAAGCCATCGGCTGCGGATTGGCCTTGAGCGCGCGCATCTGTTCGATGATCACCTCGGCAGGTTGCACCCGCATCTTGAGCCCTTCGAGGTCTTCCGGCATCTGAACCGGACGGTCCGCCGTGATCTGTTTCAGGCCATTGTGCCAGAACTCCAGCCCCAAGAGGCCACGCCGCACCATTCCTTCTTTCATCGCCTGCCCGGTTTCCGAGTTTTGGAACTCGTCGACAGCCTCGATGTTCTTGAACATGAACGGCAGATCGAAAATCCGGAATTGCTTGGTGAAGGTTTCGAATTTCGACAGCGACGGCGCCGCCAGTTGCACATCGCCCTGAAGCATCGCCTCAAGCACCTGATCGTCATTGTAGAGGGTAGCGTTCGGATACATCTCCATACAGGCCTTGCCGTCCATCTCGGTATTCACCCGCTCCATCAGCAGCGAAGCTGCGATGCCTTTCGGGTGTTTGTCCGTGTTGACGATATGACTGAACTTGATGACGATCTCGCCCGGATCGCAGGCCGCAAAGGCCGTTCCGGCAGACGAAATGATGGCGCTGGCGGCCAGCGCGCAAGTCAGAAATTTCATGATGTACCTCCCATAAGTCCATCCCGGATCACTCCCATCCGGGTCGGGGACAGGTGACAGATCGCACCGAATTTAAGCAAGGTATCAGGTGATGCTTTTGCAGTTTGCAACGCGCATCGTAGGTAGGAACGGCGCGCCGGTGGCGGCCTTAGCGATACACCTCCGCCTTCACCCCATGCCGCGTCAGCTTGTCATAAAAGGTCTTGCGCGGCAGTTTCAGGCCCTTCGCCGCCTCAGTCGCATTTCCGTGGTGACGTTGCAGCGCCGCGATCAACAAGGACCGCTCGACCTGCGCCAGTTGTTCGGCCAAGCCCAGTTCCTCCTGCGCCTCGCCTTCCGTCAGCCCCATTGCAAAGCGCATCGCCGCGTTCATCAGCGAGCGCGCATTGCCAGGCCAATCCTGTGCCAAAAGGTTTGAAATGACCTCAGAGGTGATCTCTGGCACCGGAAGGTCCGATTGCTCGCAAGCGATGTTGACGTAGTGGCGAAACAGCACCGGAATGTCCTCGCGGCGCTCGCGCAGTGGCGGGATGCGGATCACGGCGGCCTCCAACCGATAGAACAGATCGGGCGAAAACCGCCCTTCCCGTGCCGCCTCGCTCAGATCGGCATAGGTCCCGGCGATCAGGCGCGGACGATCGTGGCTTTCCAACTCTTCCAAAAGCGCGAATTGCGCGGGTGACGACAGGCCAGCAATCTCATCGAGAAACACGGAGCCGCCTTTCGCGGCCGCAAATGCCTGCGACAGGGTCTCGGCCGTCATGGCAGAGGCCGGGTATTTGACGAAGGGCGCCATGGAACCCGCCGACAGGAGATGCACCACCTCGGCCATTTTCGCGGTTCCCACCCCCGGCTCGCCGGTGACCAACACATCGGCGGCAGAGCGCGCCACCGCGCGGGCCTCTTCGCGCATGCGTTTCGACAGATCGGAAGAGCCGCGCAAGAGCCGCGCGGCGGCGTCGCCCTGTTCGACCTGTCGTTTGAGGCGGCGGTTTTCCAACACGAGAGAGCGGGTTTTCAAAGCCTTTTCGACGACAGCGATCAAGTCCTGTGGCGCGCAGGGTTTTTCAAGGAAATCAAACGCACCTTCGGAAATGCCGCGCACCGCCATGGGCACGTCGCCCTCGCCGGTCAACAAAATCACCGGAAGTTCCGGATCGACTGATTGCGCAAAGGCCAAAAGCGCAAAGCCGTCCTTGCCGGGCATGCGGATGTCGGAAACCACAACGCCGGGAAAGTCGCGAGAAATGTGATCCTTGGCCTCAATGTAGCTGCCCGCAAGCGTGGCGCTGAGATCAGCTAACTCCAACGTCTGCCCCAGCGCTTCGCGCACGGAGGCATCGTCATCGACCAGAAGCACGCGATCAATATGTGGCATCAAGGCTCTCCTTTTGCGGCTCACCCCTTATGGCGGGCTGCAATTCTATGGTGAACACGGCCCCACCGCCAGATCGGTTCTCACCGCGAATCCGCCCGCCGAAGCTCTGCACAAGCCCGTAGGAAATCGACAGGCCAAGCCCCATGCCCTCAGAAGCGCCAACCTCTTTGGTGGTGTAGAACGGGTCAAAGATTTTCTCCGGCTCGGAAATGCCGGGGCCGCTGTCAGAAATGGTGAGCCGCGTGGGATCTCCGGGAGAGAGCCGAATTTCAATCCGTTTGTCTGACGCATCGCTCATGGCGTCAACGGCATTGGACAGGAGGTTCATCACCACCTGCTGCAAGCGCACTTCACCGCCCCGAACCCAGACCTGCGCCCCGGGTGTCCAGTCGAGTGTCACACCCGCGTTGGAGATTTTCGCCTGCGTCATTTCCAATGCGGCCTCGATCACGCTGGTCAATTCCACATCCGTGATCGTCTCAGGCTCTTGGCGGGCAAAAGCGCGCAGGTTCTTGATGATCCGCCCCATGCGGCGGGCAAGTTCGGAAATGCGGCCGAGATTGTCAGCGGCCTTCTGCGGATTTTCACGCTCCAGAAAGGCCTGCGCATTTTCCGCAAAAGACCGGATCGCCATCAGTGGCTGGTTCAATTCATGGCTGATCCCCGCCGACATTTCGCCCAGCGCAGAGAGCTTTCCGGCCTGCACCAGATCGGCCTGCGCGCGTTTGAGGCGGGCTTCGGCCTCGTGGCGTTCGTGGACCTCATGTTGCAACTCGCGGTTGGCCAGTTCCAAGGCCTCGGTCCGCGCTGCGACACGGGCCTCCAGCCGCGCGTTGGCCTCCGCCAAGGTGCGCCGCCGCTCCTTGGCAAAAAACAGGAACGCCGCGAAAACAAGCGCGAGCGCAGAGGCCATTCCGGCTTGCAGCCCCGCCATCGACAGAACTGGGCGCAAATCCATGAGCAACTCCGCCTCTAACCCCACAACTGGCAGTGGCTGCGTCAGGTGCAAAGCGGGCGACGGGATGTAGGGCCCGGCTTGATGGCGCCAGATGTCATGGTCGGAGACGGTATACCTG
Organism: Celeribacter sp. PS-C1; assembly: GCF_019429625.1. GTDB lineage: Bacteria > Pseudomonadota > Alphaproteobacteria > Rhodobacterales > Rhodobacteraceae > Celeribacter. Next base: position 56,445 of record NZ_JAHXRW010000015.1, on the reverse strand, counting down.
TGGGTCACGGGCAAGGGCCCGGCACTGCCGCCGCGCAAGACAAGTTCGGAGCGATTGGTGACAAAGACCACGCCGTATTGATCGGTGAAATAGATCGCCGAGGCCTCGGTCGGCCAGCCCCATTCCAACAGCCCGATGTCGACATTGACCACCACGGCGCCCCGCGCGGGTCCACCGGGGGAAAACACGGGCGCTGCAAAGACGTAGCGCCTGCGTCCCTCAAGATCGACGAAATGCGCGACGCCCAAGGCCCCGTCCATCGCCCGGGTCACAGCTGCGCGGGCGCCCGTGGGCAAGCGGGTTTCTCCGGCGGTGGCCAAAACCTGCCCCGCGCCGCCGATCACCATCAGAGAATGCGCGCCGGTCTTGTCGGACAACCCTTGCAACAGATCCGAAGTCGCCTGCTTCGGGCTGTCACCGGGCGCTTGCGCAAAGACCAATGCCAGAACCGTCGGGTGATCCGAAAGAAACACCGCCAATTCGCGATATCGTTGCAACCCGGTGGTCAGCCGATCGGAGGCGAGCGCCAAGTCAGAAGACCCGCGTTCGCTGGCCTGATCCAATTCGGCGCGAAAACTCAGGACAAAAACCGAAAGCCCCAAGAGGGCCACGGCCAAAACCCCGCCCAGCGCCCAGAACAGGCGATGGCGCGGCGGCGCAGGGGCATCATCTGGGAGAGCGGTCTTGTCCATCATCGGCCTTTCATGGAGACAGAGTAGAAAACCCCGCTTGCAAAGGAAAGCGCTTCGCAGTCAAAGAGGGGTTATGAAACGTTTTTCCTGCGCCCCGAACGATCCCACCTTTGTCCAGAACCCCTACCCGTTTTACGACCAACTGCGCGCTGGTGGTCGAATGGTGTTCTGGGAGGAACTGACCCTGCCGGTGATTGCGGGCTATGACGGGGTGTCGATGGCGCTGCGGGACAATCGCTTTGGGCGTCAGGCGCCTGAGGGGTTCGCGCCCGACATACCGGACCATCTGCGCGCCTTTTACGACATTGAAGATCATTCGATGCTGGAGCTAGAAGGCGAACGACACCGTCGGCTGCGGTCTTTGGTGTTGCGCGCGTTTACCTCGCGCCGGATCAAGGCGCTGGTCCCGGATCTCGAAGAGATCGTTGACGACCTGATGGATCGCTTTCCCGAGGGTGAGTTCGACCTCATGCCCACGTTTGCGAAAATGGTGCCGGTTCGGATCATCTGTCGCCTTTTGGGCGTGCCCGAAGAGATGTCGGAGCAGCTTTTGACATGGTCCAACGCCATGGTCGCGGTTTACACCCCGACCCGCACGCGCGAAATCGAAGAGGCCGCCTCACAAGCCGCCACGGAGTTCTCCGACTTCATGCGCGCCTATGTCGAGACGCGCCGTTCACAACCGGCGGACGATCTGATCACCTCGCTCATTGCGGCGGAATCCGAGGGCGAGAAACTGACCACGGATGAGCTGATCACCACCTGTATCCTTTTGCTAAACGCGGGCCATGAAGCGACGGTGCACAGCCTTGGCATCGCGGTGAAAACGCTTTTGGAGCATGAGACGCCGCGGGACCTTCTCTCGGACGAGAAGATCGACGGCACCATCGAAGAATTGCTCCGCTTTGACCCGCCGCTGCACCTATTTCAGCGCTGGGTTTACGAGGATACGACTTTCCTTGGCCAAGAGCTGAAACGCGGTGACAAAATCGGGCTTTTGCTGGCCGCCGCCAACCGCGACGAAGACACGTGGGACGATCCCAATCGTTTTGATCCGAGCCGCAAGGTGAAACAGAACGCAGCTTTCGGCGCGGGCATCCATTTCTGCGTTGGTGCGCCGCTTGCTCGGTTGGAAATGCGCGTCGCCCTGCCCCGGTTGTTCGAACGCTGTCCAAATCTGCGCCTCACCAAACCGCCACGCTATGCCGACACATGGCACTTCCACGGGCTCGCAGAACTGAGGGTCACGACCTAATCCACGCAAACATTTAAGACCAAACAAAAAACGCACCGGGATCGTCTCCCGGTGCGTCTTTGTTTTAACCCCTCTGGCCCTGGTCCGTGACCAAAGAGGTGCCTGATAAGTGGCCCGCCTTAGCGGTAGGAGAACATGTACATGCCCACGAGTTCGGCGTTCTTCGGCGTGGCGTATTCGAACCCGTAGTACTCACCGTATTTCGGACGCAGCACGTTGGTGGCGTATTTGCCGACCTCTGCGATCCAGTTCGACAGATACGCGGTGTGGGCGTTCAGCTCTTCGGGAGCCTCGATACCGGCACCCCACGGCACGTTGCCAAGTGCTTCACCAACGGCGGCTTCGAGATCGTCGAGGAAGGTCTGATAGAACTCCACATCAGCGCGCGAACCGACGTTGCCGTGGCCACCCGACAGGTAGTCCCATTCCAGATCGCCGATGTGGTCGATCATGTCGGAATATCCCATGTAGCCTTCGGCGCCTGCAAAGGACCAGAACGGCGGCTGATCCGGGTTGATCACGTCCGGCACATGCACAACGCCGGTGCCTTCGAGCACATACATGGCGTGGTCATGAGCATGGGCGGTCTCGGCGAAGGGCACAACGCGAACGGTCATGTCCTCAAACGCAAAGCTGTTGACGTCCGAGGGGATGATCTCTGTCGGGCTCGGAATGTTGGAGCCGGTCTCACCCATCACTTCCACGGTGGCGTCGGTCGCAATGACACGGGCATCGGGGAAGCTCTCCAGAAGCTTGCCAGCATCGGCGATGTGGTCGGCGTGGTCGTGGGAGTAGAGGATCGCGGTGATCGGCAGGTCGGTCACCTCGGCAACGGCGGCTTTGAGCGTGTCAGCGCGGCCTTCGAGCGCGTCGATCATCAGGACGCCTTCGTCACCGACGTAAAAGATCGTGCCGTAGAACTGACGCTGGTAGAAATACACGCGGTCCGTCAGCTTTTGCAGGATGTAGTCCTGAGAAACGTTCTTGGTGTAGAGGTTTTCGATTTTCTCGCCCGGTGCGAGGGCATCGGTGGCGGATTCGGCGACATAGGTGGCACCGACCGTCGAGGGGGCTTCCTGAATACCTTGTGCGAAGGAGGGCGTTGCCAGAGCAAGACCGAGCGCCAGAGCGGAGGTGAGCGTTTTGATGCGGAACATGGGTGATCTCCAAGCTGTATTTTGTAACGTTTTCATTTGGTTGCGAAAGGTTTGCGGTGTTGCGCCCCTTCGATGAATAGAGATTACGAAATCCAAACTAACAACAAAATGGTCTTATTGTTGAATGACTATCCTCAATATGTTCTCAATAATCCCTCTGTGTCTCTACACCATTGCCATCTTCCCTTACTTCGCGCCGCCCTGTATCAAGTGCGCATGTCCAATGTTCTCGATAAAATCAAAGCCTATAAGCTCGAAGAAGTCGCCAGCGCGAAAGCCGCCGTGGCGCTTTACGATCTTGAGGCGCAGGCCGCCGAGCAAAGCCCCACGCGAGGCTTTGCCACCGCATTGCAATCCGCCGCGCGCACAGGCTACGGCCTGATCGCGGAGGTCAAAAAGGCCTCCCCGTCCAAGGGCCTCATCCGCCCGGATTTCAACCCGCCCGCCATCGCCCGCGCCTATGAGGCCGGCGGTGCGACGTGCTTGTCCGTCCTGACCGACACGCCGTCGTTCCAAGGCTCGCCGGAGTTTTTGAAACAGGCCCGCGCCGAGGTCTCGCTCCCGGTGCTGCGCAAAGACTTCATGTATGACACCTATCAGGTGGCCGAGGCCCGCGCTTGGGGCGCCGACGCAATCCTTATCATCATGGCCTCCGTCGAAGACGGGCTGGCCGCCGAATTGGAAGACGCGGCCTTTGGCTACGGCATGGATGTGCTGATCGAGGTGCATGATGCCAAGGAGCTGGAGCGGGCGTTGAAACTCAAATCCCCGCTGCTGGGGGTCAACAACCGCAACCTGAAGACCTTTGAGACGACACTCGACACCACGCGTGAGCTGTCGAAACTGTCGCCTGCGGATCGGACGCTGGTCTGCGAAAGCGGGCTGTTCACGCCCCAAGACCTCGCCGATATGGCCGACTACGGCGCGCGCTGTTTCCTCATCGGCGAAAGCCTGATGCGTCAGGACGATGTTGAGGCCGCGACCCGCGCGTTGCTTGCCAATCCGGTGCCAGCCTGATGGCGGAGCTCACGCATTTCGACGGGGAGGGCAACGCCCATATGGTCGATGTGTCGGACAAGGCGGTGACTGACCGCCTCGCCACCGCCGAAAGCGCCGTGAAGATGACGCCGGAAACGCTGGCGCTCGTCACCGAAGGCACGGCGAAAAAGGGCGATGTTCTGGGAGTCGCGAGACTGGCGGGCATCATGGGGGCGAAACGCACTTCTGATCTGATCCCGCTGTGCCACCCGCTGCCGATCACCAAGGTGACGCTCGATCTGGAACCGGACGCCACCTTGCCGGGCATTCGCATTCGCGCCACCGTCAAGACCTCTGGTCAAACGGGTGTCGAGATGGAAGCCCTGACCGCCGCCAGCGTCGCGGCGCTGACCGTCTACGACATGCTCAAAGCCGCCGAGAAGGGCATGGAGATCGTCCAGACACGGCTCTTGCGCAAAGAAGGCGGCAAATCCGGCATCTACGAGAGAGACTGACATGATTTCCGTTCAGGACGCCCTCGCGCATTTGTTTGCGCTTTGCACGCCATTGGACAATGAGACCGTGCCTTTGCGCGCGGCCTCGGGTCGGGTTCTGGCCGAAACCGCAATGGCGCGTATGGTGCAGCCGCCTTTTGATGCCTCCGCCATGGACGGCTATGCGGTGCGCGATGCCGACACTACCGAGGGCGCGGGTTTTGAGGTGATTGGAGAAAGTGCCGCCGGACATGGGTTTTCCGGCACTGTGAGCCAAGGCAGCGCCGTGCGGATTTTCACCGGTGCCCCCCTGCCCGCAGGCGCCGACCGCGTGATCATCCAAGAGGACGTCACCCGCGAAGGCAACCGCATCACGCTCACCTGCACGCCCTCTGACAATCGCAATATCCGTCCCGCCGGCAATGATTTCGGCCCCACAGATGGCCTGTCTGCACCCCGCCGCCTGTCCCCGCAGGACGTCGCACTTCTGGCCGCGATGAACCATGCCGAGGTTTCCGTCGGGCGTCGTCCTGTCGTGGCGATCATTTCGACGGGCGATGAATTGGTGTTGCCGGGCGAAACACCCCGCCCCTCGCAAATCATTGCGTCCAACGCCTTTGGATTGGCCGCCATGGTCGAACAGGCGGGCGGCATCGCACGCATGCTGCCGATTGCGCCCGATGACATGACCCTGCTGCGCGCGACCTTCGAGATGGCGATGGAGGCGGATGTGATCGTCTCGATCGGCGGTGCCTCGGTGGGCGATCACGATCTGGTTGGCAAGGTGGTCGAAGAACTGGGCATGGAACGCGCCTTTTACAAAGTCGCCATGCGCCCCGGCAAACCTCTGATGGCCGGGCGTCTGGGAGACACCGTGATGCTGGGCCTGCCCGGCAATCCGGTCTCCGCGATGATCACGGCTAAGCTGTTCATGGTGCCGGTGATTGGCGCGCTTCAGGGGCTGCCCCCGCAACCCGCGCCGCGCCAGAAAGCCGTGCTGTTGCAACCCGTGTCTGACAATGGCCCGCGTGAACATTACATGCGCGCCATTTTGACAGCAGAGGGTGTTCAGCCCTTCGCCCGTCAGGACAGCTCGCTTTTGTCGATCCTTTCCAACGCCAACGCGCTTTTGGTGCGCCCACCGCATGATCCGGCGCGTGAGGTAGGCGAGACGGTGGATGTGATCTCCCTCTAAGCCCCGAACCACCCTGACGGGCAGCGCAGTGCATATTCCTGCGCCCAACATTTCCGTTTTAACCTCGCCTTAACCAACTTCCCGCCAAGCTCAGCGCAACGCCGCATCATAGCGGCACATGCGCAAAGGCAGCGTTTGACGCGCGTGTTGGATTAGGGACAGGACAATTGACACATTTCGAGAACAGCGGTAGAACATTATCAGAACATAGAGCTAAACCCATCTGGGGTTTGACCCATTCTGGCGGCCCTGTACGGTTTCATCGCAGCAGCGTTGCGGTGCAGGAGCGACCAAACGGGCATGTGGTGACGGGCCGACCGCCGAAAATGCGTATATCGGGGGCGATTCCCCCGGTCCCTGTGCATTGGGTGTCTTCGGACCACCATGAGGCTAAGGGTCAGGCGCCTATTGAAGCGGAAAACACCCCCGGGAGACAAAACCGGGGCGACGAGAGGAACGAGCCGATGCTGACGAAAAAGCAACTCCAGCTTTTGGAGTTCATCAACACACGAATGCAGCGTGACGGGGTGCCGCCGTCTTTCGACGAAATGAAAGAGGCGCTCGATCTGCGCTCCAAGTCGGGCATTCACCGGCTGATCACCGCGCTCGAAGAACGCGGGTTTATTCGTCGTCTGGCGCATCGCGCGCGTGCCATCGAGATCGTGAAACTGCCCGAGAGCCTCGGCGGTGCGCCCTCGGCGCCGACCTCTGGCGGGTTCAGCCCGCGTGTGATCGATGGCGACCGCCCGGACACCCCGCCGCCCGCAGCCGCGCTCGATATCGAGACCGTCACCGCAATCAACCTGCCGATCATGGGCAAAATCGCAGCTGGTGTTCCGATCGAGGCGGTGTCCGACGGTGCTGTGAATGTCGCAGTGCCGGGGTCTATGCTCTCGGGGCGCGGCAATCACTATGCGCTTGAGGTCAAAGGCGAATCCATGATCGAGGCCGGGATCAACCATGGCGACATCGTGGTCATTCGTGAAACCAGCCAAGCCAAAGACGGCGACATCGTCGTTGCCATGGTCGAAGGCTACGAAACCACGTTGAAACGCTACAAACGCCAAGGCGACATGATTGCGCTCGAAGCCGCCAACCCGGCGTTTGAGACCCGTGTGCTGCCCTCCGATATGGTCGAGGTGCAGGGCAAACTGGTCGGTCTGATCCGAAGCTACTGACACAACTCAATGAGTTCGCTCGGAAAGCGCCGCACATTCCCGTGCGGCGCTTTGCTTTTAGCGCTTGGCAAATGCGAAACGCGTCGCTTGCGCGTCAGTCTGACCGAACCACAGCCCCATGGCAGCGGGCAAACGCTCTGCACGGGCCACTCGTGCCGTCACGCCCCTCTCTCCTCGCAAAGCGGGCGTATTCCAATAGCGCACACCGGAGACGGCATAAGCGGTGCGCAACCGCACCTCGCCGTCCATCTCACTCAATGCCAAAGCTCCGCTTTCTCGCAGAAACCCGAGATCAATCAAGAGACAGTCGTCAGGCCTCTCCTCTTCCCAAAGTTTGTTGAGGATCACCAGATCCGCAATCCCACAAGCCTCCCGCGCCACCTCTTGCCAACCACGCCCGGTGACTTGCACCACCCGAACCGGCCCAACATCCAAAGCGGGCATGGAACGTTGGGCGGCCATGGCCTGATCAGGAACATCGCCATCGTTTTCGAGCCAAACAGTGGCCGCAAAGCCCGCTCCTTTAGGCTTTGACAGCGCGCGGCCCTCAGATGCCATCCGGCCCACCAAACCGCCATCGTCAGAAATCAAAAGCGCAGGCCGCTCATGTGTCGCCCATAGTAAAAGCCCGGCGCAGACCGGCAGAACGCCAAGATTTTGCCAGCGCCCGCGCCAAAGAATGACGAACAAGGCACCCAGCGCGATCAAAGGCAAGGTCGCGGGCGGCGGCGAGACGATGCGGCTCACGGCGCCCTCCCAAGAGGACACAGTTTCGGCGACAAAGAGAATCCAGCGAAGCCCAGACCCATGACGAACAAAGCGAAGCCCTGGAGCCCGAAAGGCGTGAGCAGCACGGCCACAATGGCAGCAGGCATCACGAGCGCGCCCATGATCGGGACGGCGGCGACATTGGCGATCAAGCCGAAATCCGCGATCCGGTTGAAATGCGCGGCGGCGACTGGGGCAGTGGCGATGCCCGCAACGGCAGAGGACAGAATGACAGTTGCCACCGCTCTGAGCCAGTTCGGCCAACGCACCATGAGATTCATCCGCCGCACGAGGCTGAAGACCGCGACGAGGGCCGTGGTGGCGGCGAAAGACATCTGGAAGCCCGGTTCGGGAAGCACTTCGGGTTGCAAGACCAAAAGGATGAGGGCGGCGATGGCGACGGCCCGCAAGGAAATGGCCTGACGATCCAAAAGCACCGCCACGAGCATGACGGAGACCATGACAAAGGCGCGCTCTGTCGCCACATTAAAGCCGGACAGGGCGAGGTAGAAGGCCCCTGCCGCCAAGGCACCCCCGGCGGCGAGTTTCTTCAACGGCCATTTGAGCGCAGCACCGGGGATCATCGCCAACATGAGCCGCAGCGCAAAGAACACCGCGCCGGTCAGAAGCCCCATGTGCAGGCCTGAAATGGCCAAAAGATGCGAAAGGTTCGCGCCTCTCAGGTGCTCGGCGGTCTCTTGCGAAATGCCGGAGCGGTCACCCGTAAGGATCGCCGCAGCAAAGGCGCCGATCTCGCCGGGGAGTTGGTTTTGCAACGATGTCGAGAGCGTCTGGCGCAGGCGATGCACCCACAAGAGCGGCGAGGGATCGACCTCTGCGGCGCGCAAGACGGGCGTGCGGGTGTAGCCCACCGCGCCCAAACGATCGAACCAGGCCATGCGCTGGAAATCGAACCCACCGGGTTCCGTGGGACCGGGCGGCGGCGAGAGATGCGCGGTCATGGCAAGGCGGAGCCCGGGCTCGGGTGTCACAAAATCTTGCGAGCCATGAAGCGAGATGCGGACCCGCGCGGGAGTGCGAGAGGACGCAAAATCGCGCAGGGTGACTTGATCAAGGGTCAGGCGCAGGGCGTCGGAGGCGGAGCGGTCGATCTTGATCACCCGTCCCTCAACGGGGCCGTAGTAGCGGAATGTCAGAACGGGTTCGGCCACCAGTTGGGTGCGCAGACCCGCGGATAGAAAGCCCAAAGTGACGGCCAGCGCCGCGACCAAAAGAGGCGCCACGCGGGGCGGTGTTTTGATCAGGAGCAGCGCGGTCAGAAGACTCAGCACTGCCAATGTCAAGAGAAGCACGCGAGAGGGTTCAAGCGACTGGGCGAAGAACAGCCCCGCGCCCGTGCCAAAGCACACGGGCAGCCACAGGAACAAACGCCCGTGTTGTCCATCGACGATGTCGAGGGGGATCTGTACAAGTCTCGTGAGGGCGCGCACCCTTGTTTCCCCTTCCGCCTTCGCTTATGCCCGGTGACGAAAATCATCTGCCAACATGGTTACTAAAGGGTTAATTTCCCCATGTCCGAAGCCGCTTCCCAAACGCCCGTCGTCACCCGCATCGCCCCATCGCCCACCGGCGACATGCACATCGGCACCGCCCGCACGGCGCTGTTCTCATGGCTCTATGCCCGCGGTCGCGGTGGAAAGTTCCTGCTTCGGATCGAAGACACCGATCGCGCGCGCTCGACGCCCGAGGCGACGCAGGGGATTCTCGACGGCATGGCCTGGCTTGGGCTCGATTACGATGGCGAGGCGGTGAGCCAGTTCGAGCGCGCAGAGCGTCACGCCGAAGTGGCCCGCGAGATGTTGGCGAACGGCAAGGCCTACAAATGTTTTGCCACGCAAGAAGAGATTGAAGCCTTTCGCGAAGAGGCCCGCGCCAAGAAGGAAAGCACGCTCTATCGCTCGCCCTGGCGCGATGCGGACCCGTCGACCTACCCGGATGCGCCCTATGTGATCCGCGTCAAGGCGCCGCGCGAAGGTTCGACCGTGGTGGCGGATAAGGTGCAAGGCGACGTGACGTTTCAGAACGATCAGCTCGACGACATGATCCTGTTACGCTCGGATGGCACACCGACCTACATGCTGGCTGTTGTTGTCGATGACCATGATATGGGCGTAACCCATGTGATCCGGGGCGATGACCACCTGGCCAATGCCGCGCGCCAAATGACGATCTATGAGGCGATGGGCTGGCCGCTGCCGGTTTACGCGCATATTCCGCTGATTTTCGGCCCTGATGGTAAGAAAATGTCGAAACGTCACGGCGCGGTCGGCGTTAAGGAATATCAGGCCATGGGCTATCCGGCGTCTGGCATGCGCAACTATCTGGCGCGTCTGGGCTGGTCCCACGGCGATGACGAATTCTTCACCGACGCGCAGGCGATGGAGTGGTTCGATCTCGATGGAATCAACAAGGCCCCTGCCCGATTTGACACCAAGAAACTTGAGAATATCTGTGGCCAGCATATCGCAATTCTGGTGGACGATGAAATCTTGAGCGAAATCGATGGATACCTTGAGGCTTCGGGCTCCGACGCGCTGCTTCCAGAGCAAAAATCGCGTCTTTCAGAGTCCCTCTCCTTCCTGAAAGGATCGGCCAAAACCTACCCGCAACTCATTGAAAAAGCACAATTTGCATTGGTGTCCCGTCCGGTGGCCATGGATGAGAAAGCGCAAAAACAAGTGGTTTCTGTATCCAACGGTATACTGGAAGAATTGACGCCGCACCTGCAAAATGCTAGCTGGGAGCGCAACGCATTGGAGGAGGCGGTTGGCCGCGTGATGGAGACGCTGGAGCTTGGGTTCGGGAAAGTCGCCGGGCCTTTGAGATCCGCCCTCGCAGGTCGCGCTGTCACACCCAGTGTCCTCGACATGATGTTGGTCCTCGGCCGAGAGGAAACTCTCGCGCGGATCGAAGATTTCCGGGCTTTGATTTCGGAGCAAGCGACGCAAGATTAAGGGGTGAGGTCGTTTCTGACCTTGCCTGACTGTGCCAACCCAGTCTCAATAGCGCCCAGTGAGGGCGCATGCGACCGGGACGTTCCTAGAGGGCGGTTTAAGGCGCGGGGTTAGAAATTTGCGACCGGGGCGACTGCGCTTCGGTTCGGGCCAAGAAAGGTCCGGGGGCGCTCGTGCCTTCCGGACCATAGGCCAGACAAAGGACCCAGATGCGGGTCCAAAGCCCAAAGGATGTCCGGGATACGCCCGGGCGCCCGCCAGACCACCAGCGACTGCATCGCGCATTCACCGCGATGGAGGCACCGCTGACAACCGAAGGAACGACGATGGCAGACACTCAGAAAACCGCGACCCTTTCGCTTGACGGACAGACCTACGATCTTCCCGTTTACTCCCCCACCGCGGGCCCGGATGTTCTCGATATCCGTAAGCTTTATGGCCAGGCTGGCGTGTTCACTTATGACCCGGGCTTCACCTCCACGGCGTCTTGCGAAAGCGCGATCACCTATATTGATGGCGACGCAGGCATTCTTCTGCACCGCGGTTACACGATCGGCGATCTGGCCGAAAAATCGCATTTCCTCGAAGTCTGCTTCCTGCTGCTGTACGGGGAACTGCCGACGGCCGCCGAGATGGAGAAATTCGAGAGCCTCGTGACGCATCACACCATGGTGCACGAGCAGATGCTCAAATTCTTCACCGGTTTCCGTCGTGACGCCCACCCGATGGCGATCATGGTTGGTGTGGTTGGCGCCATGTCCGCCTTCTACCACGATTCCATCGACATCTCTGACGCGCATCAGCGCGAAGTAGCGACTATCCGTTTGATCGCGAAAATGCCGACGATCGCTGCGATGGCCTATAAATACACCATCGGTCAGCCGTTTGTGTATCCGCGCAACAACCTTGACTACGCGTCGAACTTCCTCAACATGTGTTTCTCCGTCCCGGCGGAAGACTATGAGGTCAACCCGATCCTGTCGCGCGCTATGGACCGTATCTTTACGCTCCACGCCGACCACGAGCAGAACGCCTCGACCTCGACCGTGCGTTTGGCGTCCTCTTCTGGTGCGAACCCGTTTGCCTGTATCGCCGCTGGTATCGCCTGTCTCTGGGGGCCGGCACACGGTGGTGCGAACCAAGCATGTCTCGAGATGCTGCGTGAAATCGGCTCCGTGGATCGTATCCCGGAATTCATCGCCCGCGCGAAAGACAAGAACGATCCGTTCCGTCTGATGGGCTTCGGTCACCGCGTCTACAAAAACTTCGACCCGCGCGCGACCGTGATGAAACAGTCCGCCGACGAGGTGCTTGAGCTTCTGGGCGTGGAAAACAACCCGACGCTGCAGGTCGCCAAAGAGCTTGAGAAAGCCGCTCTGGCCGATCCGTATTTCGCGGAGAAGAAACTCTTCCCGAACGTCGACTTCTATTCCGGTATCATCCTGGAGGCCATGGGCTTCCCGACTGCGATGTTCACCCCGATCTTCGCGCTGTCGCGCACCGTCGGCTGGATTTCCCAGTGGAAAGAGCAGATCGAGGATCCGGCAATGAAAATCGGCCGTCCGCGTCAGCTCTACACCGGCGCGACCGAACGTCCCTATGTAAATGTCGAAGACCGCTAAGACGCTCTCGGCATTTTGAAACTGCGAAACCCGCCTCTTTTGAGGCGGGTTTTTCTTTGCGTGCTTTCGACAGCGAAGGACACGAGTTACGCCGCAACCATGCGGCGGCGCGAGAGGCGCAGACCTTCGCGCATGTTGAGGCCCAGAAGCGTCAAATTGGTGGCACCGGCCAAAAGCTCGACGGTCTGGATGGCCCAATAGAGCTGACCGCCCTGCCCCTGCATCGCGAGCGGCAGGAGGATCAGCGCGGAGGGCACGAGGAAGACGATGCCGTTGAAGGCGATGATCTTCATCCGCTTTTGTTTAGCGCCAACCAGAGCCCCGCGCATGGTTTGACGGAGGCGGGAACCCGAGACACCGGTGAGGATCAGCACCGGAATAAGCGCCAAGAGGCCCCAGGCGATGCCGAGTTTCGCCATGGCAATCAGGTATTTATCGCCGATCACAATGGTGGTGACGGTGGCGGTCCAGAAGGTCGCGATGATTAGAAGAGCTGCCGCTCCGAACGCGGCGTGAATTTTGGGCAGCATGGTGAGTCTCCACTTAGATAGCTTGCTATATATATTTGCATAGCAAGCTATATTATGAAAAACAAGTCGCATGACAGACCCAAACTTCTCAGCGAAATTTTCCCGGGCCCAGTCCGAAGGCTATCAGGTAAACCACATGGCCCGACTCTTTATCCGCGCCATTCAGGAGCGAATCAAACCTCTAGGCCTCTCCACGGGGACCTTTCCGGTGATGCTGGCGCTATGGGAGAAAGAAGGACAGACGCAGCGCGAGCTGGTTCAGGAACTGGGTGTCGAGCAGGCGACGATGGCCAATACACTGTCCCGGATGGAGCGCGACGGCTTGGTGATCCGGCGCTCACATGAGGCTGATGCGCGGGTGCAGACCGTCTGGCTGACGGAGCGCGCGTGGGGGCTGAGAGAACCCGCGATTGAGGCCGCAACAGAGGTCAATAATCTGGCGACCCGAGGCATGAGCGAACAGCAGCGCACGGAGTTCACCACGCTGATGTCACAGGTGATCGCGAACCTCTCAGAGGTTTAGCGACCCTCGTAGTGCGGCTTGCGTTTCTCGAGGAAAGCCATGACGCCCTCTTTGAAATCACGGGTCTGACCGCAGCGATTCTGCAGCTTGGCCTCAAGCGCCAGCTGATCCTTGAGCGTGTTGTCATAGGAGGCGTGCATGGCGTCTTTGAGATGGCGATAGGAGACCGTCGGACCTTTGGCGAGATACCCCGCCCGCGCGCGCCAATGGGCCTCGAAATCGGCATCCTCGACGGCCTCATAGATCATGCCCCACTGCGCGGCCTGCGCGGCGGTGATTTCATCGGCGAAGAGCGAGGCGCCCATGGCGCGGGCCAGCCCGACGAGACGCGGCAACATATAGGTGCCGCCCGCGTCAGGGATGAGACCGATGCGGGAGAAGGCCTGAAGGAAGACGGCGGATTGTGCGGCGATCACCACATCGCAAGACAGCGCCAAAGAGGCCCCCGCCCCCGCGGCCGTGCCATTGACGGCGGCAATCGTCGGCACCGGGCTGTCGTGGATTGCATGCACCATGGGTTCGTATTCATCGCGGAGAGTGCGTTCGAGATCGGCGGTGGCGGCATCAACGCCATCGCCGAGATCCTGCCCCGAACAAAAAGCGCGGCCTTCGCCGGTCAACACGATCACGCGGGCAGATTTCGAGGCATCGCGCACCGCATGGGTGATTTCGGCGCGCATCTGCGTGTTGAGCGCATTCATCACCTCCGGACGGTTGAGCGTCACAACGGCGACGTCATGGGCTTGCTCAAAGCGGATGGTCTCATACTGCATGCGTCTCTCTCCCTCTACGGTGTCCTCAAGATAGTGAGACCCACGCGGAAAGGAAGAGAGACGCCCCGTCACTTGACTGTTTGCAGTGACGTTTACAGGCCCAAAACTGCAGAGGCGCGCTCTGGCACATCCGGGTTCACGTCGCGACGACGTTTGACGGCGCGGATCACGGCTTTGGCGGTCTCGTCCGGCTCAGCCTCGAGGCGGCGATAGATCGACCCATCAAGATTGCGCTCCAACAACCCGTCCTCGATCAGAGAGCGCCGGATTTGGGCGGGGTCTCGAAATGCCGTCATACTGTCGAAGAGCGTCGAGATTTCACGCTCAGTGAACTCTTTGCGCGCGGGCACCTGCGCCCAAAGCGCCCAGAGGCAATGTTGCCGCACTTTGCGCTTCGTCGACCATGAAGTCATAAGCCCCGCCTCATCGAACCGTGCCATGGCCCGCGTGACAGCGCGGCCTTCGGCGGGCGTCACAGGATCGGCGCCGGTCTGGGTGGCTTTGAGGTGCTGAAAATTGCGATAACCGCCTGCCCGCGCAATGGCATTCAGCAGGCTTTGATGGCCGGGGGCCTCGGAATTGGCATCGCCAAATTCAGATTTCAATGCGCGCGCAAAGGCGGACACATCGGGAAGGGTGAGGGAAATACACTCACGAGTCATCGGTTTTCTCCGTTGATCGCGTCTCTTGTCTTGCGGGGAGCTGCCCTTGCCACGCGGGGTGTGACGCGCGGAAATACCAGATGGTGAGATGTCAAAGCAGGTTCAGCATGGCCTATGAATAGGCTGGCAGCGACTCGGTGAACTGTGGACCGTGGGGACAGATATAGAAAACCCGCCGTGGTCTGTCCAGCGGCGGGGTTTCGTGAGTATTTGAGCTGCAATGAAGACCTTAGTCGTTCATCAGCCGCGCGAGGCGGGCCTCTTCGTCCTCGGTCAGATCGGCGACCTCGGGTTCCTTCCCACGGCGTTGGATGAAGGTGAGGCCGATGATCAGCGCAAGGATCAGCATGACAGGCCCGGCGATCCACAGGAGTTTGTTGGCGCCCGTGAGCGTCGGTTTCAACAAGACGAATTCGCCGTAGCGATCTACCACATAGTCTACCACTTCGTCGTTCGTGTCCCCCGCCACAAGACGTTCGCGCACCAGAAGGCGCAGGTCTTTGGCAAGCTCTGCGTTGGATTCGTCGATATTTTCATTGCGACAGACGAGGCAGCGCAAGCCTTGCGAAATGTCACGCGCGCGCGTTTCAAGCGCGGCGTCCGGGAGGACTTCGTCGGGTTGCACCGCAAACGTTGGCGTAGCGGTTAGAAGGGCAAGGACGAGGAGCAGGTATTTCATTCTGCGGGCACTCCCTTGGGCGCGGTTTCGGCTTTGCGCGCGCCCGCAGCAACGCGGTAGCGGCGGTCAGAGAGCGACAGGAAACCGCCAATGGCCATAATGATCGTGCCGCCCCAAATCCAGTTCGCCAACGGCTTGATATAGGTGCGCACGGCCCATCCGCCGTTGGATTGCACATCGCCGATCACAAGGTAGACGTCGCGCAGGAACCCGTTGTCGATCCCTGCCTCGGTGGTCGGCATTTGCGCCACCGGATAGGAGCGTTTTTCAGGATGCAGCGTGGCGATTTTCCGGACGCCTTGGAACACCGCCAAAGAGGCCATTGTGGTGATGTAGTTCGGGCCTTGGGCGCGTTCGACATCTTCGAGCGCGATGGTGTAGCCCGCCACGTCAAAGGTCTCGCCGACCTGCACAACGCGGATGTCTTCGACCGTCCAAGCGGTGAGGCCCGCGATGCCCGCCATAGTGATGCCAAGGCCGCCATGGGCCAGAAGGCGGCCCCAGTCGGCGCGCGGCAGACGGGTAAGACGGCCAAGGTTCATGGTCTTGCCGGTACGCAGGAGAATGTCCTGGATTGCCCCCGCCACGAGCCATGTGCCAAGCGCGAGGCCAATGGGACCCAGCAGAGATTTCTCGGTCTGCATCGACCAGACGAGCCCCATGACCGCGACGGCTAGGATAATCGACGGGGTGAGTTTCTTGACGGTCACGCCGAGACGCGCGCGCTTCCACGGCAGGATCGCCCCGATCGGCAAGAGCACTGCCAGCACCACGAAGAAGGGCGTGAAGGCGGCATCGAAAAACGGTGGGCCGACGGAGAGTTTGCGGTCCCAAAAGGCTTCGGCCACCAGCGGCCAGATGGTGCCGATGAAGACCACAAGCGACGACACGGCCAGAAGGATGTTGTTGATCACCAAGGCGCTTTCACGCGAGACGACGGAAAAGACGCCCTTGGCCTGCATGACGCCCGCGCGGAAAGAGAACAGCGTGAGTGCGCCGCCCATGAAGATCGCGAGGATCAAAAGGATGAAAATGCCACGTTCCGGATCGTTGGCGAAAGCGTGGACGGAAGTGATCACGCCCGAGCGCACGAGGAAGGTGCCAATGAGCGAAAACCCGAAGGCCATGATGGCCAGTAGGATGGTCCAGCTTTTGAGCGTCTCACGTTTCTCGACCACGATGGCGGAATGCAAAAGCGCGGCGGCGAAGAGCCAAGGCATGAAGGAAGCGTTTTCGACCGGATCCCAGAACCAGAAGCCGCCCCAACCCAGCTCGTAATAGGCCCACCAGGAACCAAGCCCGATGCCGATAGTCAGGAACACCCATGCCGCCAAAGTCCAGGGCCGCACCCATCGTCCCCAAGCGGCGTCGACACGCCCCTCAAGCAGGGCGGCGACAGCGAAGGAGAAGGTCATCGAGAGGCCGACGTAGCCAAGGTAAAGGAACGGCGGGTGGAAGGCGAGACCGGGGTCTTGCAACAGAGGGTTGAGGTCTTGCCCATCCATCGGCGGCATGGCCAGGCGCAAAAACGGGTTTGACGTGAAGAGGATAAAGGCCAGAAACGCGACGCCGATGGAGCCTTGAATGCCGATCACACGAGCGCGGAGCGTGGCGGGAATATTCTGGCCGAAAAGCGCCGCAGCCCCACCAAACAACGCGAGGATCAACACCCACAATAGCATCGAGCCCTCATGATTGCCCCAAACGCCGGAGACCTTGTAGAGCATCGGTTTGAGCGTATGAGAGTTGTCGACCACGACTTTGAGCGAAAAATCCGAGGTCACGAAAGCATAGGTCAGCGCGCCAAAGGAAAAGGCGATCAGCACGAGTTGGATCATCGCCGCAGGTTCGCCCACAGCCATCAGCGCCCGGTTGCGGGCTTGCGCGCCCCAAAGCGGCAAAACGGTTTGGGCGATGGCCACGATAAAGGCCATGACCAGAGCGAAATGTCCGAGTTCTACAAGCATAGGCGCCTCCCTGTTGGGCTTAGTTCTAGCCGGTTGGAGAGGCTGCGCCAATGGGCTGCGCGCGGATGTCGCAAGGAAATGAACGAAGGTCGTAGGGCCGGAGCATAAGGCAGGACGTAAAGGAAAAGGGGCCAGTGCGGCCCCCTTCCCCGTCTCTTCCCACCACCCCGCGCGCTTTACAGCACCAACAGGACCCCAAAAGAGACAAGCAACGCGCCCATAACCGGCCATAGGAAACTCAGCCCCGAGAGGCCGAAGCTGCCCTGAATCACCGAAAAGTGAAGCACCGCTCCCGCGATCAACAAGGACAGAAACACGAAAATCATCGCCGCCTCCATGCCCCAAACGGGGCTCTGCGCGATCTGCATGGCCCACCACCAGCCGATCGTCAGACCCGATCCCGCCCAGGACAAAGACATGCCCAAGGCCAAAGGTGTCGCCCGCACCTGCCACAGCCAGAGGAATGTGGCCGAGATCATCAAGGCCATGAGCGAGATCGCCCCATAGGCCAGCAACAGCGCTTGCTCTGGCCCGAGGGCCGCCACCGCCATCCCGGCCGCCGCCAAGACGAGACCGTAAAGTGTCATCACCTGTTTCATTGTTCCAACATCTCCTTGACGACAGCGTCCAAAGCGGCCGCCGCCTCCCGGTTCCGTTTCAAAGCCTTGCTCAGCGCCTCGCCGAGCCAAAGCTCCCGTAATTTCTGCCAAATCCACCTCATGAGAAGCGCCATCTCCGTCATCTCCTCATCCTCGTGGCAGCCGTTCGCGGATCATTGTGGTCATTTCCACGAGGATCTGCGTGTTCTTGTCGAGCACCGCGCGGGTCGCCTGATCCTTTTGCAGATCGCGGTAGAGCAGAAAGAACACCATCAAGACCCAGGGCCCATGCTCAGACAGGGCGCGCACCAGCACATCACTCATCACGGCCCTCTCTCCATGCCAAAAGCGCGGGGTTTGGCGCCTCTGCGCCCGGCACCTCGCTGGGCTCCACCGGCGCTGCATCCCAGGTTGTCGCCCCCGGCACACCGGCGCCACTGGCCCCGACCTCCAGCGCCTTGAGCGCGGCGATATTGGCCGTCACCTTCGGCGCCTGCGCCACGGTCGCTGCGACAGAGCGTTGAAATTCCTGCGACTTCACCTGATAGCGCGCCCCGAAATAGAACGACACGATGGTGCCCAACAGCCACCACAAAGGCTCCGGGACAAGCGCGACGCCCTGCATCCGAGACGCGAACCAGATCGGATCGACCATGGCCGAAATGCAAAGACCTATGGTGCCAAAAGCCATCAGCGGACGCGGTACGCGATTGAGCGCATCCATGAAGCGGTCGAAATAGCCTTTGCGCTCCATCGCGAATTCGGAGGCGAATTGCTGCAAAGCCGCCGCGCGTGTCTTGGCCTCCCGGTCGGCGGAATTCTCCGAGTTCTCGAAAAACACCTCCGCCGTGTCCCGGATCACATTGCGCCCGTCGCCAAAGAGCAGTTCGAACACTTTGCCGATCAACCCCATGTCGCCACCCGGGCGGCATGCTCGGCCTCCGTCAGGTGATAGCGCGGGGAAATGAACTCTTCGGCGCGGGTGATCCAGCCGCCCTTGCCGCCATCCCGCCGCCGGGCATATTTGCGCGAACTCGGACGGCGATCCGCCAGTGCGTAATAGTAGTTGCGCCGCGCAATGCCGTAAGCATCCGCCAGATAGGCCGGAGCCAGCGATTGCGCGATAAAGGACGCCTCAATCGTCTGCGGCCCGATGCTGCCGTCGATGGCGATGCGTTGCCCCATCTCGTTCAAAAGCCGCTGCAAAATCCGCACCGCATTGGCGCCCGCGTTGACATACATGTCGAACACGGAAGCCTGCAGCACCGGCGGCAACTCGTCGATACGGGGTCTGTGAAAGTAATGCTCAATGAAGATGTCGCGCGCTTTGGCCCGGGTCAGCCGTTTGACGTCGACCTCGCTCACGCGGCCATTGCCGTCCAGATCAATCCCAAGACGCTGCATCGTCCCCAGCGTGACCCCATATTTCGTGGCCCCACCCGGATCATCCGGATCGTTGACGTAGCCGCCCTCGCGGGCGACGATCTCCATCGCGATTTGCTGTACTGTTTTCATCTGCCTCAATCCCACCAAATTGATGAGTTGAAGCTGACGCAAAAAGGTTAACGCGCGTGGAAATCACCGCGCGCGTCCCGATTTACGTTTTATTCAGAGAACCTTAGCTCTCCGGTTCTTTATAAACACCGGTTTCCTTAAGGCTGTCCATCACCTCTTTCGGCATATAGGTCTCGTCGTGTTTCGCCAGAATTTCGGTCGCCACAAATGTGCCGCCGACCATCGATCCGGTTCCGATCATGCCTTGGTTTTCGCCAAACAAATCCGGCAGAACGCCTTCGAAAGTGACCGGGATGGTTTCCGCGCCGTCGGTCACAGAGAAGGTCACATAGGTGCCTTCGCCGCGCACCAGAGTGCCGTCCGCGACCAGACCGCCAAGACGGAAAATCTCACCCTCGCGCGGCGGTTCGGCAACGACTTTCGACGGGTCACGGTAAAGGTTGATGCCATCACGAAACGCGTAGCCAATGAGGGAGACGGAGACCAACAGCGCCACGGCGGCGATGGCGAACACCTGAACGCGGCGTTTCTTTTTAAGGTTTTTTAAACCGGCCATGGGGTCTCCTCCTCAGGTCCCTGAATTACGGATAGGTTACGGATACATAGGCACGTTCATGAGACCCGTGGTCTCGTCGAGCCCCAGCATCAGGTTGGCGTTCTGGATCGCCTGACCGGACGAGCCTTTGGTCAGATTATCAAGAGCCGCGATCACAATCGTGCGGCCCGGAATGCGGTCTTCCACCACGCCGATGTGACAGAAATTCGAGCCGCGCACCTGCTTCATCGCGGGCACTTGGCCATAGGGCAGCACTTGGATGAAGGGCTCGTTCATATAGGCGTCGGCCAGCGCGTAATGCACGGCTGAGGCCTCACCCTGCACATAGGCGGTGGCGAGGATACCGCGAGTTGCGGGCACGAGATGCGGCGTAAACTGGATGCGGACGTCACGGCCCGCAACTTTAGAGAATTCCTGATCGAATTCCCCCAAATGCCGGTGCTTGCCGCCCACGGAATAGCCAAAGGCGTTGTCTTCCAGCTCGCCGTACAAGAGATGTTCTTTCAACGACCGTCCGGCGCCCGACACGGCCACCTTGAGATCGAGAATGATCTGGTCGAGGTCAATCACGCCCGCAGCAATCAGGGGCCGCAAGACGAATTGCCCCGTTGCTGCGTTACAACCCGTACCAGCGACCAGACGCGCGGCTTTGATGTCTTCGCGGTAGAATTCAGTCAGGCCATAGACAGCCTCTTTCTGAATCTCGACCGCCGAATGCGGCTTGCCGTACCATTTTTCATATTCCGCCGGATCGCGCAGACGGAAGTCGGCGGACAGGTCCACCACTTTCGTCGTCGATGGCAAATCCTTAATCACCGCTTGCGAGGTCGCATGCGGCAATGCGCAAAACGCCAGATCGATGCTCGCGAAATCAATGTCCTCAATCTTGCAGAGCGCCGGCAGGTCCATGTGGCGCAGGTGCGGATAGACCTCGCTCATTTCCATGCCCGCCTTGCGGTCACCCGAAAGCGCCACGATCTCCATCATAGGATGGGTCGCGATCAGGCGGACAAGTTCGGCGCCCGTATAGCCGGAGGCTCCAAGAATGGCGATTTTATAGGTCATGTCGGTCGTCTTTCATATCGGCCCCGCTGCACCATCCGCATCGAAGGCCCTCAATTTAGAAGAATTCTGATTTTATCGCAATTGCGACGGGTGGGCGCAGGGCAATGGGCCGATCACGCTTTGATGAACTCGACTTTTCGTCGCAAAAACTGCGTCGCCCCGCGTGACACTTTGACCGGATCGCCCGTGGTCAGAAACATCGACTCGGTGCCCGGCCCTACCATCTGCGGATGACGTTTCAGGTAGTCGTCGAGAGAAGAGGCCACCAGATTGGCTTGGCTGAACACTTTCACGTCCGAGCCGAGCGCATCCTGAAACACCTCTTCCATCATCGGATAGTGGGTGCAGCCCAGAATGGCCGCGTCCGGCGTCGGCATCTTGCGTTTGAGTGCGTCAACATGCGAGCGCACTAGAGCGTCAGCGAGGATCATATCGCCGTCTTCAATCGCGTCGACCACACCGCCACAGGCCTGCGCCTCGACATCGACACCGATGGCGCGGAACGCCAGCTCGCGTTGAAACGCCCGGGACGCCACGGTCGCAGGCGTCGCAAACAGCGCCACATGTTTCACATCGACTTCGCGTGGCGGCGAGTTGTCGCCCCATTGCCGTTCCGTCAGCGCCTCGATCAACGGCACAAAAACTCCCAAGACGCGTTTCTCGCGCGGGATCCAGCTTTCCTGCATCCGCCGCAACGCCGCCGCAGAGGCAGTGTTACAGGCGAGAATAACGAGATCGCAGCCCGCCTCCCAAAGCCGCTCCACCGCCGTCGTGGTCAGGTCGTAAATATCATCCGCCGTCCGCACCCCGTAAGGCGCATGCGCATTGTCACCGAAATAGACGAGCGGCACGTCGGGCAGACGTTTCGACACCGCGTCATAGACCGTCAACCCGCCCAAACCACTGTCAAAAATACCGACTGCCATCTCAATACCGATCCTTCAGGCCCTGTCGGACCTTTGCGCCATGTTTCGCTTCGAATTCAAAGCCCAGCCCGGCCTTCACCAAAGGCTTTGACGATAGTGAATAGGTCTCGGCGCGCAGAAAATCCATCAACTTTTTCGCATCCCCCCGGAATTCGGCCAGACGCTCCGGCCCGATGGGATCGCCAATGGCCACCCGCACCGGCGTGCCGAGGTTGCGGCGGAATTCCCGGATCAACAACCCCATCCGCAAAGTCGCATGCACATGGCTCGCCAGTTGAAACAGGCGCGAATTGGCCCCGTCGAAATAGATCGGCACTACCGTGGCGCCGGATTTCGCCACCATTTTCGCGGTGAACGCCCGCCAACCGGGGTCGAGAGGTTGTCCCAAAGGCTTGGCGGAGGTCGATACTGTGCCCCCCGGAAAAATGCCGATACAACCGCCGTCTGCCAGATAGCGCAGCGCCTCCTTGCGGGTCTCTAGGTTGAGCGCCACCGCCTCTTTGGTCTCCTCGAAAGAAATCGGCAGGATCACCCGGTCGATGTCCTCCGCCTTCTTGAACACGCGATGCGCCAGAATGCGAAAATCCCCACGTGCCAGCGACAGGATATGCCCCAGCATCAGCCCATCGAGGATGCCATAGGGATGGTTGGCCACCACGATCAGCGGGCCTTCTGCTGGAATATCGGCAAGACTGCCCCGGATCACCTCTAGGCTTAGCCCATAACGCTCGGCCATCACCGCCCAGAAATCACGCCCTGCGGCCACCTCCGCGTCATAGCCTTTGGCGCGGCGGATCACGCCCAGACGCCCGGTGGCGTTCTCCATCAAACGGATCAGAACGCGCCCTGACCGTGTCGCGGCCGAACTCGCATAGGAGATGTCGCGCGCGGCCCGTCCGGCGTCAAAAGCACCGGAACGGAGCCCTAATTTTCCCGGCAAGCGGGCTACGCCATGATCTTTGAGATACATCTCCCGATCCTCCCCGATCGTCACGAAAACGATATGAAAAATCCGCATCAAGGCCAAGCCAAAGCCAAACGGAAACATCGCCTGAAAAATTTGCAAATGCTCAACTTTCCTACGGTAATTTGTGTTGGCGCAAAGCATTTCACTTGCGGTCTGAGCAAAAAAAACGAAAGAAGCGGCCAAAACGCGCCGTCAGCCCCTATATTGTGTAAAGTGACGGTAGATCGAAGCAGGTGACGGGTATGGACTGGGACAAACTGAGAATTTTCCACGCGGTTGCAGATGCTGGATCGCTGACTCATGCCGGGGATACCCTGCATTTGAGCCAATCCGCCGTGTCGCGCCAGATCCGCGCGCTGGAAGAATCGCTCTCCACCACCCTGTTCCACCGCCATGCCCGCGGGTTGATTCTCACCGAACAGGGCGAATTGCTCTTTGAGGCCACCCGCTCTATGGCGAAACGTCTCGACGCCGCCGCCGCGCGCATTCGCGACAGCGAAGAAGAGGTTTATGGCGAGCTGCGCGTCACCTCGGCGACCGGCTTTGGCACGCTCTGGCTCGCGCCACGCCTGTCCAAGCTCTATGACAAATACCCTGACCTCAAGATCGACCTGATGCTCGAAGAGCGCGTGCTCGACCTGCCGATGCGTGAGGCGGACGTTGCCATTCGGATGAAAGAGCCGTCGCAGGCCGATCTCATTCGCAAGCGCCTGATGAACATTCGCATGCGCCTGTTCGCCACTCAGGAATATCTCGATAAGCACGGCACCCCCGCGAGTGTCGACGATCTCTCGACCCATCGTCTGATCTGTCAGAACCCGAATGCACATCAGGTCGCCGCCGGGGCGCGTCTGGTTGAAGAGCTCAACGAACATGACATTCGATCCAAGTTGTTCGTGAACAACTACTTCGGCGTGCTTCAGGCTGTGTTGAACCATCTCGGCATCGGTGTTCTGCCCGATTACCTTGTCGAAAGCGCGCCGCATCTGGTGCGGGTGCTGCCCAATCTGGAGAGTGGCGAAGTGCCCGTGTTCCTCGCCTACCCCGAAGAACTGCGGCATTCGAAACGGATCGAAGTGTTCCGCGATTTCATCACCGAAGAAATCAACGCCCACCGTCGCAACATGCGCGACGAGGACGAGAACGCCTAAACCCAAGGACCAATGTCCACCGTCTCTTGACCGCGAGTTGGGGTATGCCCTTCTGGCTATGCGATTTCTGCATGACAGCATTGCACTGCAATCGCAGAAAATCCCTTGAACGATTCATAAACTGCCCCTAAATGCAGCACTGAGGCCGCCAATTGAGGAAACTCGCGGCGGTTTTACCTCCCTGTTGGACTTAGGCCGAGCTTTGCTCGGCCTTTTTTTTCGTCTGCGCTATAAATCCGCTCCCCAATTTCGGTCGCAACGCGCGAAACGCCCCCAATGCGGTTTTCAGAGCCTCCCTCTTTTCCTTCAGCTTCGCCCCCGGCCCCTGATTTCAAGGCCTTTCAGCGCCATTCCCTCTTTCCCCAAAGCCACAAACAGCCTAAGAGGACGCCAAAGCGAAGCTGCCGTTTAGGGGACCCACATGACCGAGCCCGCCATCACCGAAGAGATCATCGCCGCCCATGGCCTCAAACCCGACGAATACGCCGAGATCCTGCGTATTCTGAACCGGGAGCCGACCTTCACGGAGCTTGGCATCTTTTCCGCGATGTGGAACGAGCACTGTTCTTATAAGTCCTCCAAGAAACACCTGCGCGGCCTGCCGACCTCTGGCCCGCAAGTCATCTGTGGCCCGGGCGAAAACGCAGGCATCGTCGACATCGGCGATGGGCAATGCGTGGTCTTCAAAATGGAAAGCCACAACCACCCCTCCTACATCGAGCCCTATCAAGGTGCTGCCACCGGCGTGGGCGGCATTCTGCGCGACGTCTTCACAATGGGTGCACGCCCCATTGCGGCGATGAACTCACTGTCCTTCGGCGTCAAAGATCACAAGAAAACCAAACAGCTCGTCCATGGCGTCGTCGAAGGCGTCGGCGGCTACGGCAACTGTTTCGGCGTGCCAACCGTGGGCGGCGAAGTTCGGTTCCATGAGGCCTATAACGGCAACTGCCTTGTGAACGCCTTTGCGGCGGGTCTGGCCGAAACCGACAAAATCTTCTACTCGGCGGCCTCTGGCGTCGGCATGCCCGTCGTCTACCTCGGCGCAAAAACCGGCCGCGATGGCGTCGGTGGCGCGACCATGGCGTCTGCAGAATTCGACGACACCATCGAGGACAAACGCCCCACCGTTCAGGTTGGTGACCCGTTCACCGAGAAATGCCTGATGGAAGCCACCCTTGAGTTGATGGCCACCGGCGCCGTGATCTCGATCCAGGACATGGGCGCCGCTGGCCTGACATGTTCCGCCGTCGAAATGGGCGACAAGGGCAAACTCGGCATTCGCCTTGATCTCGAAAACGTGCCGCAGCGCGAAGAGAACATGACCGCCTATGAGATGATGCTCTCCGAGTCTCAGGAACGGATGCTCATGGTTCTGAAGCCCGAGAAAGAGGCCGAGGCCCGCGCCGTTTTCGAGAAGTGGGATCTGGATTTCGCCATCGTCGGCGAAACCATCTCCGAGGACCGCTTCCTCATCATGCACAACGGCACCTGTATGGCCGATCTCCCACTCTCGACGCTGGCCTCCTCCGCGCCGGAATACGACCGTCCGTGGGT
Source organism: Celeribacter sp. PS-C1 (assembly GCF_019429625.1). Taxonomy (GTDB): domain Bacteria; phylum Pseudomonadota; class Alphaproteobacteria; order Rhodobacterales; family Rhodobacteraceae; genus Celeribacter. Next base: position 30,661 of record NZ_JAHXRW010000015.1, on the reverse strand, counting down.
GCCGACACCTGTCGCAGAGCAAGTCGCCGACGTGCCCCAGATCGACGGCATCGACGGCCTCAAAGGCCTGATCTCTTCGCCGAACTACGCCTCCAAAGCCTGGGTCTACGAGCAATACGACACCCAAGTCATGGCCGACACGGTGCGCAAACCGGGCCTCGGCGCGGGGGTGATCCGCGTGCATGACACCGGCAAAATGCTGGCCTTCACCTCCGACGTGACCCCGCGCTACGTCAAGGCGAACCCCATTGAGGGCGGCAAACAAGCCGTCGCCGAAGCCTACCGCAACCTTTCCGCTGTCGGCGCGAAACCTCTCGCGACCACCGACAACCTGAACTTCGGAAATCCCGAAAAGCCTGAAATCATGGGCCAATTCGTCGGCGCTCTGGACGGCATCGGCCAAGCGGTTGCCTTCCTCGACATGCCGATCGTGTCGGGCAACGTCTCGCTCTACAACGAGACCGACGGCGAAGGCATCCTGCCGACCCCGACCATCGGTGCCGTGGGCCTCATCGCCTCTGAGGACGATCTGATCTCCGGTCTGGCGCAGGACGGCGACGTCGCTGTGCTGATCGGCGAAACCGAAGGTCTTCTGGGTCAATCCGCCCTGCTCTACGAGGTGTTCAACCGCCAAGATGGCGATGCCCCGCATGTGGATTTGGCCGCCGAAAAACGCAACGGCGAGTTCATCCGCGCCAACGGTGCGCTGTTCAACGCCGTGACCGATCTTTCTGATGGCGGCCTGGCTCTTGCTGCCTTTGAAATGGCCGAAGAGGCTGGCGTCGGCGTCCATCTCGACAGCGGCGACACAGCAACGCTCTTTGGCGAAGATCAGGCCCGCTACCTCGTCGCCTGCTCCTTCGACCAAGCCGAAGCTCTCATGGCCGCCGCGGCCCAAGCCGGTGTGCCGCTGGCCACCGTCGGCAAATTCGCCGGTGACACGGTCAGCTTCGGCAGCTCTAGCGCGCCGCTCTCCGAGCTTTCCGCCCTCTATCGCGGCACTTTCGGCGAGATTTTCGGCTAAACTTCTTCTTGGAAAAAATACTCAAAAAGGCCCGCTGCTCTGGCGGGCCTTTTACGTTAAGAAGGCTTTATGATCGACCTGCCCGACCTCACCTCCGATTGTTCCCAATGCGCAGCGCTCTGCTGCGTTGGGCTGACGCTCGACAAGGGCGATCTGTTTTCCTTCGACAAACCGGCGGGCACGCCCTGCCCCAATCTTGATGGGCATCTCTGTTCGTGCCACGATCAGCTCGACGAGATCGGCAATCATGGCTGTGTGCTTTATGACTGCGCAGGCGCCGGGCAACGCGTCACGCAAATGCGGTTCAACGGCGAAAGCTGGCGCCATGATCCGACACTTTTGCCCGCCATGATCCGGGATTTCGAGCGGCTCAAACCCCTTCACGAGCGCATGAAACAGTTGATCGAGGCCGAAAGCCTCGCGCTGAATGACACCTTGGAGGCCGAGCGCCAGCGCCTCTTGCGCAAATGCGCGCGTCTTTGGGACGACACGCCCACGCTTGCATCAGACTACGAGCAGTTCCTGAGCGCGCTTGCACAGCACAGCCGCGCCTGAACGCTTGCAGGCCCGCGCGGCAACCCTTACATTTCATTCCGACGACCAACCAAGGAGCGCCCTACATGGCCATCACCGCCACCGATATCGAACACCTGATCCGCGAAGGCTTTCCAGACGCCCAGATCATCGTTCAGGGAGATGACGGTCAGCATTTCGCCGCCGAAGTGATCGACGCTTCGTTCAAAGGCATGAACCGGGTGCAGCAACAACGCGCCGTGAATGCGACGCTGAAGGAAAAGCTCGACAGCGGCGAATTGCACGCGTTGGCTTTGACCACCCGCGCCCCCGACTAAACGCACCGCTTACTGGCCGTTCGCGCCGGAGCCTTAATTCTCATGTCGGCGCAGAATGCACTGACGACCAAAGGAAAACGCATATGTCCGCTCAGGAAACCATCCAGAAAACCGTCGACGACAATGATGTCGTGCTCTTCATGAAAGGCACCTCGCAGATGCCGCAATGCGGGTTCTCGTCGAAAGTGGCGGGCATCCTGAACTTCATGGGCGTCGAATATCTCGACGTGAACGTGCTGGCAGATCAGGAGATCCGCCAGGGCATCAAAGACTTCTCCGACTGGCCGACCATCCCGCAGCTTTACGTTAAAGGTGAATTCATCGGCGGTTGTGACATCGTGATCGAAATGACGCTCTCTGGCGAGCTGGACCAGATGTTGGCGGACAAAGGTGTTGCTTTCGACACCGAAAAAGCCGACCAGATTCGCGCAGCGAACGCCTGATTTCGGCCCAACATTTCTGTCCGACGGCCTCAAATACAAAAGGCGCACTTCGGTGCGCCTTTCTGCTGTCTTATGCTTGGGCCCTTAGGCCTCGAAACTATCCGTCACACCCAGACGCTCTTCGAAGGCCGCCGCCATCGCCTCGGTCCGTGCCGCCATTTCGGCCAGTGTGTCCATAACCTCGTTGGGCACCACAGGCACCTCGACCTTTTGCGGCTCCGGCTCGGGACGCGCGCGCATTTCCTCGATCAAGGCTTCCTGCGCACCAAGCTTGGCTTCAAGGCTGCGCATCTGCTCTTCCATACCCGCGGTCTTATCCGCAAGCATCAAGCCTGCCATCAAAAGCATCCGCTCAGCCGGCAGGCGCCCAATCTGACTCGAAAGCACAGAGGCCTCATTGTCCAAAAGTTCGGCTGCGGATTTCAGGAAATGCTCTTCGCCAGCCTGACAGGCCACATCGAATTCACGGCCACCGATGGAGATTTTCACTTCGGGCATCGCTTAATACTCCTCGCGCGGGCGTTGGTCTGCCCCCGGCACAGCGGGCGCTTCGGTCCCGTGGCGCGACACAACAGCGCGCAGTTCGGTCAGGATTGCATCCAGCTCGGTGACATCGGATGCACGCGCAACGCGCAGCGCCTCAACTTCCGCATGAAGCCCCGCGTCAATCAGACCGGCATCCCCGACACCTTCGGCATTGGCCGCCCGCAGCGCCGCGTTGTTGTCGCGCAGCTGGGTGTTCACATGGCGCAGCTTTTGCATCTCGCGGTCATGATCCATCAGCTGTCGGCGAAGCGTCTCGACCTCGTCCTCAAGGGCGGCAACATGGCTTTCCTGACGATCGTGAATCGCCTTCACCCGTTCTTCAAGCTGGCTGTTGGCCGATTTCTCTTCCTCCAGGGCATCGTGCAGACGGGCGATCTCGGCCTCGGCCGCCTCGCTGGCGATTCCGCCAACGGGGGCTTCACTGGCCGCTTCTGTGGCCGCCTCGGCGCGCTCTTCGGCCACTGCCACCGCGCGCCCGATCCGCTCCAGCGCCGCCGTGATCCGGGCTTCGAAATCGGAAATCTCGCTCATTGCCGTCTACTCACACTCTGCTCAGTCTTTGTCTCAACGCCCCGCCTGCGTTTTCATGCCGCCCCGTCTTTGGAAAAGGAAACTCGAAACTTCCTTTATCCTCAAGGGCGAAGCGCACAAGGCTCATCCGCGGGAACATCTCTTTTCTCTTGATTCGTGAGCCTAGCCTAAAGGGCAGGATTTACCAATATGCGAAGGCAAAACCGGCGAAATCCGCCCGCCCGGCCCGTTTCTCAGCGCCCTCATTGAGCCACAGGGGCCGATCATGCCGCCTCGCGGCTTGCACTTTGGCCCAACATCGTTATCAGAAGGCCCGAAAGGCCAGACATCGCGGGGATCAACCGTGATTTTGGCCTCATATGGGAGCTAAAGGAGATCCGCCCGTGGACATCGCAACCCTGCGCGAGGCGCACCCCGATCACTGGATGCGTGCCGCCGCCATCCGCACCCTGACGCTCGATGCCGTCGCCGGTGCCAATTCCGGTCACTCCGGCATGCCGATGGGCATGGCCGATGTGGCCACCGTGCTGTTTGAAAAGCACCTGAAATTCGATGCCTCGGCTCCGCTTTGGCCGGACCGCGACCGCTTCATCCTGTCGGCGGGCCACGGCTCCATGCTGATCTACTCCCTGCTCTATTTGACCGGCTACAAAGCAATGCCGCTCGAGCAGATCAAGAACTTCCGCCAGATGGGCGCGAAAACCGCCGGTCACCCGGAGAACTTCCTGCTGGATGGAGTTGAAACCACCACCGGTCCGCTCGGACAGGGCATCTCCAACGCCGTCGGCTTCGCCATGGCAGAGGAATCGCTCCGCGCCCGTTTCGGTTCCAAGCTTCAGAACCACCACACCTATGTGATGGCCGGCGACGGCTGTCTCATGGAAGGTGTGTCGCAAGAAGCCATCGCGCTCGCCGGTCGTCAGAAACTCGGCAAGCTGATCGTTTTCTGGGACAACAACAACATCACCATCGACGGCACCGTAGACATCGCCGACCGCACCGATCAGGTGGCGCGCTTCAAAGCCTCCGGCTGGCATGTTCAATCCATCGACGGCCATGACCCGGAACAGATCGACGCCGCCATCGAGGCCGCGAAAAAATCCAAGAAACCGTCGATGATCGCCTGCAAAACCCACATCGCTCTGGGTCACGCGGCACAGGACACCTCCAAAGGCCACGGCGCACTGACCGATGCCGACCAACTGGCCGCCGCCAAAGCCGCCTATGGCGTGAACTGGGGCGCCTATCAGGTTGCCGAAGACGTCAAATCCCAGTGGGAAGAGATCGGCGCCAAAGGCCGCGAAGAGCGCGTCGCCTGGGAAGCCCGTTTCGAAGAGCAATCCGAGCGCCGTCAGGCCGAGTTCAACCGCGTTTTCGCAGGTGAGGCGCCGAAGAAACTCTCCGCCATCATCAAAGCGTTCAAGAAACAGATCTCCGAAGAGCAGCCGAAGCTGGCCACGCGCTCGTCCTCGCAAAAAGTGCTCGAAGTGATCAACCCGATCATGCCCGAGACCATCGGCGGCTCCGCCGACCTCACCGGCTCGAACAACACGCTCACCGGCGACATGGGTGTGTTTGACGAGACCAACCGCAAGGGCCGCTACGTCTATTACGGCATCCGCGAACACGGCATGGCCGCCACGATGAACGGCATGGCGCTTCATGGCGGTATCCGTCCCTACTCCGGCACCTTCTTCTGCTTCACCGATTACGCGCGCCCGGCGATGCGTCTCTCGGCTCTGATGCAGATCCCGGTGACTTACGTGATGACCCACGACTCCATCGGTCTGGGCGAAGACGGCCCGACCCACCAGCCGGTCGAGCATCTCGCCATCTGCCGTGCGACGCCGAACACGCTGACCATTCGTCCCTGTGACACGGTCGAGACCGCAGAGGCCTGGGAAATCGCGCTGACCGCGCAAAAGACCCCCTCCGTTTTGGTGCTGACCCGTCAGGGCGTCCCGACGCTGCGCACTGAGCACAAGAACACCAACCTTGTGTCCAAAGGCGCCTATGTGCTGGCCGAGGCCGAAGGCAAACGCGAAGCGATCCTGATCGCCACCGGCTCTGAAGTGGCGATTGCCATGGAAGCCCGCAAACTCCTGCAAGAGAACGGCATCGGCACCCGCGTCGTTTCCATGCCCTGTATGGAGCTTTTCGCCGAGCAAGACGAAGCCTACCGTCGCAAGGTCCTGCCCGCAGGTCCGGTGCGTGTCGGCGTCGAGGCCGCCGTGCGTGACGGCGGCTGGGACCGCTGGCTTTTGGGCGAGCGTGGCCGCGAAGCGAAACAGGCCTTTGTCGGCATGACCCGCTTTGGCGCTTCTGCACCTGCCGAAGAGCTTTACGAGAAATTCGGCATCACCGCCGAGAACGTGGTGGCTCAGGTCAAAGCGCTCTTGGGCTAAACCCATCCACATCGACATCAGAAAGGCCCGCTGTTCCGGCGGGCCTTTTCTTTTTTGCCGCATTCTTTTGTCGATAGATATCCGAGCAGGAGGGACTTGCACCGCGTATATCGCACATGAGGCGCCCAATGTTTGCGATAACAAAAATGTTTGCGCCAACATGTTGGCGTTAAACACTTTTCCGAAATAGCACACCTTTGTATACGGACCCCCAAAGACCCACGCCACTCAGATCAAGCTTGGAGACTCACTCATGACCATCAAACTCGGGATCAATGGCTTTGGCCGCATCGGCCGCTGCACGCTGGCACATATTTCTGAAGCCGGTCTCAATGAAGTGGAAGTGGTCAAGATCAACGCCACCGGCCCCATCGAGACCAACGCGCACCTGCTAAAGTACGACTCGGTCCATGGCCGCTTCAACGGCTCCGTCAAGGTGGCGGGCAACACCATGGATCTGGGCCAGGGCCCGATCGAAGTGATGTCCACCTACAATCCCGAAGAACTGGATTGGGAAGGTGTCGATGTGGTGCTTGAATGCTCCGGCAAGTTCAACGATGGCGAAAAATCCGCCGTTCACCTGCGCAATGGCGCAAAAAAGGTGCTGATTTCCGCGCCTGCGACTAATGTGGCCCGCACCGTGGTCTTTGGCGTGAACCACCGCGATATTCTGGCTGAAGATAAAATCATCTCCAACGGCTCCTGCACCACCAACTGCCTCGCGCCGCTGGCGAAAGTGCTGAACGATGGCATCGGCATCGAGAGCGGCATCATGACCACGATCCACTCCTACACCGGCGACCAGTCCACCCATGACCGCCGCCACAAAGACCTGTATCGTGCCCGCGCCGCCTCCATGGCGATGATCCCGACCTCGACAGGTGCCGCCAAGGCACTGGGGCTCGTTCTGCCGGAACTCAAAGGCAAATTGGACGGCACCTCGATTCGCGTGCCGACCCCGAACGTGTCCTGTGTCGATCTGACCTTCCAAGCGTCCAAAGACGTCACCGTCGAAGACGTGAACGAGGTCGTGCGCGAAGCCGCCGCCGGGCACATGGGCGCTGTTCTGGGTTATGATCCGGAGCCGAAGGTCTCCATCGACTTCAACCACACCACTGAGTCGTCGATCTTCGCCCCCGACCAGACCAAAGTCGTCGGCCGCACCGTGCGCGTGCTCGCTTGGTACGACAACGAATGGGGCTTCTCGGCGCGTATGGCCGATGTCGCCGCCGCCATGGGCCGCCTGTCATAAGCGCAGGCCCGGTCACAGGGCGGAGGAAGAGGAGCCTTCGCCCTGTCTCATCTCTGCACACCAACGTGAAGTCCAAAGGGAAACCTTTGGGCTCTTTTCTGCTTTTTTTGATCTGCCCCCTTTTTTTCTTCACACCCCTGACGCATTGTGCCTGCAAGACAGACAAAAGCGCAGAACATGACCAACTCAATCGCCGTCGGGCTTGCCATCGTGATCGCGATCACGCTCGGCCTTGATTTTGGCCTCAACGGAGGAGCGGGGTCGCTTTTTTTGGCCCGCGAAATCCTACGACTGATCCATTGGATCGCATTCTGGCGCTGAATTTAAGGTTTCCGATGGCGTTTCCCGCAAGGTAGCGCTAACAGTATGAGGCCAACGACAATCAAAGGCCGAAAACCGGCCTCAAGATTTTATGAGCGAGAGAACACCCTCCCCGTTCTCTCACTAGCCATCGCGTCAAGGAGGTGCTGACATGGCCGTGAAAGTTGCAATCAATGGATTTGGGCGTATCGGGCGTAACGTATTGCGCGCCATCATCGAATCGGGCCGGACCGATGTCGAAGTGGTCGCGATCAACGATCTGGGTCCGGTGGAAACCAACGCCCATCTGTTGCAGTTCGATAGCGTGCACGGCCGTTTCCCGGTCGAGGTGAAATACACCGAAGACACCATCGATGTTGGCCGTGGCCCGATTGCCGTGACCGCGATCCGCAACCCTGCCGAACTGCCTTGGTCGCATATCGACGTGGTGATGGAATGCACCGGTATCTTCACCGCCCGTGACAAGGCCGCGATCCACCTCGAAAACGGCGCGTCCCGTGTGCTGGTCTCCGCGCCGTCCGCCGGTGCCGACAAAACCATCGTCTACGGTGTCAACGATGACGTGCTCACCGCCGAAGACGTCGTGGTCTCCAACGCGTCCTGCACCACGAACTGCCTCTCACCGGTCGTCAAAGTGCTGAACGACGAAATCGGCATCGTGAAAGGCTTCATGACCACGATCCACAGCTACACCGGCGACCAGCCGACCTTGGACACGATGCACAAAGACCTGTATCGCGCCCGTGCCGCCGCCCTGTCGATGATCCCGACGTCCACCGGTGCCGCCAAGGCCGTGGGTCTGGTGCTTCCGGAACTGGCCGGCAAGCTGGACGGCGTGGCGATCCGCGTGCCGACGCCGAATGTTTCCGTCGTCGACCTGACCTTCGAGGCCGCCCGCGAGACCACGGTCGAAGAGATCAACGAGAAAATCCGAGCTGCCGCCGATGGCCCGCTCAAAGGCATTCTCGGCTATACCGACCGCAAGCTCGTGTCCTCGGATTTCAACCACGATCCGCACAGCTCGATCTTCCACACCGATCAGACCAAAGTCATGGAAGGCACCATGTGCCGTATCCTGACCTGGTATGACAACGAATGGGGCTTCTCGAACCGTATGGCAGACACGGCTGTCGCCATGAGCAAGTTCCTCTAAAACGCATAAGTTATCCCGCGCGAACGGGAGAAGGAGACGCCCCGGAAATTTCCGGGGCGTTTTCTATTGCTCGACGTCTGAGCGATGTTATGTGACGTACAAACATCCGCGAGCCACACATGCCCAGCTTTTCGACCATCATCAGCGAATTCATCACGCTTTGGGTTGTCATCGACCCGATCGGCACCCTGCCCGTCTTTATCGCCGCCACCGCCGGTCTTGCGCCGCGTCTGGCACGTATGGCGGCGGCGCGCGCTGTGGTGATCGCCTTTGTGATCCTCTTGACCTTCATCTTGTTGGGTCAGGTGGTGCTGGATGCCCTCGGCCTCGGCCTCCCATCCTTCCAGATCGCGGGGGGGCTGGTGCTTTTCCTCTTCGCGCTCACGATGATCTTCGGCGACGGCAAACCGTCTCATGAAACCGCCCAAGTCGAAAAGCCCCGCAGCGATCAACAGGCTCAGGCCCGCCGCGTCTCCGTCTTTCCTCTTGCCATGCCCTCTATCGCGTCGCCTGGCGCGATGTTGGCCGTGGTCATGCTCACAGACAACGACCGCTTTTCCGTCGCCCATCAGGCGATGACCGCCGCGATCATGGTCGTCGTGCTTTTGATCACCCTAGTGATCCTTCTGGCCGCGCAACCGATCCTGCGCGTCATCGGCGATACGGGTGCCGCCATCGTATCCCGAGTCATGGGCATGGTTCTGGCCGCCGTCGCCGTGGATGCGGTCCTTAACGGCTTTGTCGCGATCGGGGTGATCCCCTCGTTTTAACCGACCCTTCTCCGCAAAAGCCATGCACCCTCAGAAAACCCATGCGCAAAACGCATAGCGATTTTGGCGAACCGGCATTGGTGTTAGCGCTAATGCGGGCGCATATAGGGGCCAGAAAACACAGACTGGACCCAAAGGATCGGCATCATGAAAACGCTCGTCTCCCTCGCTACCGCCGCCCGCAAACGGGCCGCTTATCGCCGCACTCTCGCCGAACTCGACGGCCTTTCGGCCAAGGTCAAAGCTGACCTTAACATCGACGACATCCGCGCACGCCAAATGGCGCATGACGCGATCTACGGCTAAGACTTAGACACCACAAAAGAAAAACGCCCCACAGTCCTCCTCCTGTGGGGCGTTTTCATATCTGGCTTTGAAAACCTCAGGCTTTGAACTTGGCCAAAAGCCGCTTTTCCACCTCTGGCGCCACGAATTTGGAAATATCCCCATCGAGGCGCGCGATCTCTTTCACCAGCTTCGAGGCAATCGCCTGATGCCGCGCATCGGCCATCAGGAACACCGTCTCGATCTTGCTGTCGAGCGCGCGGTTCATGCCAACCATCTGATATTCATATTCGAAATCGGCAACAGCGCGCAGACCGCGAATGATGATCGAGGCATTCACATCGCGCGCGCATTGGATCAACAGGTTCTCGAACGGATGCACCACGATCTCACAACCGGTGTCTGCGGCAAGCCTTGCCGTATACTCCGCCAGCATCTCGACACGCTCTTCGAGGGTGAACAATGGCCCCTTGTCCCGGTTGATCGCCACGCCGATCACCAGACGATCCACCAAAGCACAGGCCCGGCGAATGATGTCGCCATGGCCGTGGGTCACCGGATCGAATGTGCCGGGATACAAACCAATACGCATGGGGTGGTCTCCTCCTCTTTCTTCTGCGCACGCAACAATATTGCAGGTGCGAAATCAAGAGGTTTGGGGCGTATTGGGGCGCTAACGCCCCGTTACATGTCATAATTTCTTTGTATTCTCGGCAAAACTCGTGAAACCCGAGACTTAGATCGCGGGCCTCATGTGTCAGTGCCCCATGATCATGCCTTCGAGCGATTTGTTCTCCATCGCAAGCTGTTCCAGCCGCGCTTTGACCACGTCACCGATAGAAACAAGACCGATCATCTCGTCGTCGCTCATCACTGGCATGTGGCGGAAGCGACCGGTGCTCATCCGCTCCAGAACGGCCAAGGCCGTATCGTCGGGCCGGCAGGACACCAGCTTGCGCGTCATGAAATCCGACACTTTGTGCGCCAGAACCTCGCTGCCGGTCTTACCCAATTCGCGCACGATGTCACGTTCCGACAGGATGCCCTCGGGGTGCTTCGGATCAGTTGCAACGATCACCGCGCCGATCTTTCGACTCGACAAGATTTTCGCTGCCTCGCCCACGGTCACGTCCGGCCCAATGGTGATGGTCTCGTCAATGGCCTTGGCTTTCAGAATCTGTCCTACGATCATGTGTCCTCCCTAAAAATATCTGATGCGCTGCCGCGCGTTTTTCCTGTGTCTCCCTGATGTTAGCGTTCACCGCCCACGACAATCTGTCAAGCTTCGCGTTCAAGACGTTCGACCACCTCGCGCATGCTTTGGCACAAAACCTCGGAAAACCGCGAAAGGCGTTCGACTTTGCGGTCATCCGCATGGCGCACCAAATAAAAGGCCCGCTTGAGCCGCACTTCGTCCGGCAGCACCCGCACCATGCGATTCACATAAGGCAGGCAAAAGTCATGCACGACCCCGATCCCAAGCCCCGCCCGGATCATGTTGAGCTGCACGGAGACCGAATTCGACGTATAATCGGCCTCGCTGGCGCCAATTTCCTCAAGATAGTCGAGTTCTTTGTCGAAAATCAGATCGGGCACATAGCCGACCAATTTGTGACGCTTCAAATCCTCTCGCGTCACAATGTCCTCGTTCTGGCGCAGATACCACCGCATCCCCGCGAGCGAGAGATGATAGTCCGTAATCTTCTGCACCAGCAAACGCCCGGAGGTTGGCGGTGAGACGCTGACATAGAGGTCGACCTCGCGTTTCGACAGGCTGAAGAGCCGCGGTTGCGCAATGATCTGCACCTCAAGGTCGGGATGTTCCTCGGCGATTCGCGCCACAACGCGCGGAAGCACATAGTTCGCACAGCCATCCGGCGCGCCGATGCGGATCACACCTTTGAGCTGCTCATCGCCATCTCCAGTCAGGTCATCGAGCCCCAAAGACACCGCCTGCTCCGCCGCCTCCGCATGGGCCAAAAGCCGACCGCCGTCCCGCGTCAGCTCATAGCCCTGCGGTGATTTCGCAAACAGAGGCGCGCCCAGCCCTTCCTCGAGCCGAGCAATACGCCGCCCTACCGTGGCCGGATCAATCTTCAACTGCCTCCCGGCCCCCGACAGGCTTTCCGTGCGTGCCACCGCCAGAAACACCCGTAAATCATCCCAATTCATCGCCTTTTGCCTCGCATTCTCTTTCGACAGGCGCGCGCGAAAGTCGCCACCGTATGGCCTCAAGCAAACATAGACCATTGCAAGAATGCAAAATGTTTTTGAAATCTTCTATCTTTTTAAGACAAAAACGCAAAGTTAAGATCGTCTCAAAGATCAGGAGGTTTCCATGCAAGAACTCAAACACTTCATCAACGGCGCCTATGTCGCTGGCACATCCGGCCGATTCTCAGAGGTGCGCAACCCGGCCACCGGCGAAGTCATCGCCAAAGTGCCGCTCGCCACGCCTGCCGAAATGGCCGATGCAGTCGAAAAAGCAGCTGTCGCCCAAAAAGAATGGGCCAAGGTGAACCCGCAGCGCCGCGCCCGCGTTTTCATGAAGTTCGGTCAACTGATCAACGAGAACATGGACGCTCTGGCCGAATGCCTGTCGCGCGAGCACGGCAAGACGCTCCCCGACGCCAAAGGCGATGTGCAGCGTGGCCTCGAAGTGGTCGAGGTCTGTATGGGCGCGCCCGCTTTGCTAAAAGGCGAATTCGTCGGTGACGCGGGGCCGGGTATCGATCTCTACTCCATCCGCCAACCGCTTGGCGTCGTGGCCGGCATCACGCCATTCAACTTCCCTGCGATGATCCCGCTCTGGAAAATGGCGCCCGCGATTGCCTCCGGCAACGCAATGATCCTGAAGCCGTCCGAGCGCACGCCGATGACGTCCCTGATGCTCGCCGAGCTGATCCAACAAGCCGGTTTGCCCGATGGCGTCTTGCAGGTCGTGCATGGTGACAAAGAGGCGGTCGATGCGATCCTCGACAACGAGACCATCCAAGCTGTGGGCTTTGTCGGCTCCACGCCCATCGCGCAATATATCTACGGTCGCGCCGCCACCAACGGCAAACGCGCACAGTGTTTCGGTGGCGCGAAAAACCACATGATCATCATGCCCGACGCCGATCTCGACAAGGCCGCCGATGCGCTGGTGGGTGCCGGTTTCGGCGCCGCTGGCGAACGCTGCATGGCCGTGTCCGTCGCAGTGCCTGTGGGCAAAGAAACCGCAGATCGCCTGATCGAAAAGCTGGTGCCGAAGATCGAAAAGCTCAAAGTGGCCCCTTACACCGCCGGTGAAGACACGGATTACGGCCCGGTGATCACCGCGCAGGCCAAAGAGCGCATCGAAGGCCTTATCACCTCCGGTGTAGACCAGGGCGCGACGCTTTTGACCGATGGCCGCGGCATGAAGATCCAAGGCTATGAGAACGGCTATTTCGTTGGCCCGACGCTCTTTGACAACGTCACCCCGGAGATGGACATCTATAAGGAAGAGGTCTTCGGCCCAGTGCTCTCCACTGTGCGGATGGACAGCTATGAGGACGCGCTCAACCTGATCCTCGACAACCAATATGGTAACGGCACCGCGATCTACACCGCCGATGGCGACACTGCACGTGACTTTGCCGCCCGCGTCGATGTGGGCATGGTCGGCATCAACTTCCCGATCCCTGTGCCGCTGTCCTACTTCTCCTTCGGCGGCTGGAAAAAATCCGCCTTTGGCGATCTCGACCAATACGGGCCGGACGCGTTCAAATTCTACACCAAGACGAAAAAAGTCACTGCCCGCTGGTTCTCCGGCATCAAAGACGGTGTTGCTCTGAACTTCAAAGCGATGGACTAAACCATCACTTTTCGAACCAATTGGCGGGGTCTCATGCGAGGCCCCGCTTTTCTTTTGTACAAATCGAACATTCTGCCCGTTTCACACCGGCGTCGGAAAAATTGCCCCTCTTTGTGCTGGATGTGAGTTTGTTACAGACAGGCGGGCACGTGGAGCGGTAGCCTACAGCTGGTTCACCAATGGAGAGTTCCATGCTTAAAAAGAATGTCGGCGGCATTGACCGCGTCCTGCGTATCGTAGTTGGCCTTGCCCTCATCCTCGGCTTTTTCATGAACGCCGATGCGTCCCTGCGCTGGCTCTATCTGATCGGGATCATCCCGCTTGTGACCGGGCTGATGTCCTCTTGCCCGCTCTATTCGATTTTCGGGATCAACACCTGCAAGATGAAATAATCAGCCGGAATGCGCGAGTGCGTCCAGCGCCTCGCGGTCCGTCAATTTGACCTCGCCGCGGGCGGTTTGGACCCATCCGCGGCGCTGGAATTCCTGTAGCTGGCGTGAAATCACCTCACGAGCGGACCCCAGTTCTGCGGCCAGTTGCGCATGCGTTGCCTTGAGCACCGGCCCACCGTTCGTCAGCTCCAATAGCTTTTGCGCCAGCCGGATATCGATCTTTTGAAAGGCGATTTCCTCAATCACATGAAAGAGATCGGTGATCCGGCGCGAATAGGCGGAGAACACGAAATTGCGAAAGCTCTGCGAGGTGGCCACCAGATCGTCGAACACACGGCGCGGAATGGCGACGGCATCGACCTCCGTCTCGGCGATGCCCTCGGCGCTGTAATCCTCATAGGCCAGAAGGCAGGCCGTGGTCATCACACAGCTCTCCCCCGCATGCACCCGATAAAGCACGATCTCGCGGCCGGATTCAGTGGTCTGTTGCACCCGCACCGTGCCCTCAATCAGCATCAGTAGGTTTTCCGGGCTCTTGCCGGGGCCGAACAAAATGGTCCCGGCAGGAAGGTGAACGATCTGCGACTGCGTCACGAGACGCTCGCGCACCTTGGGCTCAAGTGTCGAGAGCCCCGCAAACCGGTCGATCCAATCCATCTTTTATCCCTTCCATCGTCAGAAGGGATATTTAAAAGCTTGTGGCCTCTTCGACAATCTCTGTCAGCAAATCTTCGACCGCTTGCATCGGGCCATCGGGATAGTCTCGGAAGCCGATGGTGACCTTGCCCTCTCGATCCGCGACATAGATCGCATAGGGGCAATGGACGATATTGCTGGGATCGGCCTCCATCACTTGCCGCGACACAAGCGCCGAGCAAAAGAGGAAGATATCCGCCGCATCGAAAATCGTCACCTCGGAGCCGACATCCTCCTTCGTGCGTTCCAACATATCGCCCGTATGTGAGCGATAGTCGATCACGAGACCTTTGGAGACGATCGCATTCTCAATCGCAAAGGTCGCGTCCTCGAATGTGCCGTCAAAGTCAAAAGTGATCGCCTGATCATTTTCCAGATCGCTGGCCAAGGCGGGCGATGAGAGAAAAGCGCAAAGCGCAATCGCATTGAAGATTGGTTTCATTGAAAAATCCTCCCTGTATTTATCCTACCACGAAAAAAGGGCGGCCAGATAGCCGCCCTTTCGAAGTCATATCTACGCTTATTGCGTCGTGGCCTTAAGATATTCGATCACCGCTGCAATATCCTCGTCGCTTTTCAAACCGGCGAAGGACATTTTGGTCCGCGGGAACATCGCTTTTGGTTTGTGCAGATAGGCGGTCAGGTTCTCTTCGGTCCAGGTGAAACCTTCCTCGCGAGCATCCGTGAAATCGTTGGAATATTTGAAATCTTCCACATGACCGATGGTCGCACCAAGCACGCCGTTGAGGACAGGTCCGGTGCGGTTCTTGGCACCCTCGCCCACTTGGTGACAGGCTTTGCACTTTTTGAAGACATTCTCGCCCTCGGCAGCCAAAGCCTCGTCAAACGCGGCGGCGGCAACCTCGACAGGCGCCTCCTCTGCGGGGGCCTCTTCGGCCATCGCGACCTGAACCGTCTCATCGGTTGCAGGCTCTGCGGCGGTTTCCGTCGTCTCCTCCTCCGGCGTCACATCGAGAACGGTCGCACGTTTGGTGATCTCGACCGTCTCCTTGCAGTTCTCGTAGCAAGCGTTGTCTTCGGTGAAGATCGTGTATTCCGTCTCGGCGCGATCATCGGTGATAAAGCCCTCGGCATTCGGCATCTCGACTTCGAGGAAGTTCTCATTCGAGAGCACGAAATCATCTTCAACGATGTAGTTCGAATAAAGGATATAGGCCGTGATCGCGTAGACATCGTCGTCCGACATGGTCTGCGCCGCGCCAAAGGGCATCGAGCGACGGACATAGTCATAGACCGTCGAGAGATACGGCCAGTAGGAGCCCACGGTTTTCAGCGGATCTTTGTCGGCCAAAGTGCCATCACCACCAGCCAGTTTCGGCCAATTCCCGACCCCTTCGGCGAATTCGCCATGACACACGGCGCAGTTTTCCGAGAAAATCATCTCGCCATCTTCAACAGAGCCGGAGCCAATGGGCAGCCCGTCACCATTGGGCGAAATATCGTGGTTCCACGCGGCGATTTCTTCGGGCAAAGCCGCACGACCGAGGCCGAATTTTTCCGCGAAAGCAGGCATCGCCAATGTCGCGGAGAGAGCTGTGGTGAGGATCAGTTTAGGAAGAAACTTCGACATTTTCCGCCTCCCCGTTCGATTTGACATGCCAGGTTTGGATACAGTTGTTGTGATAGACGGAGTTCTCGCCGCGCACTTCTCTAAGCTGCGCCTTGGTCGGCTGAACATAACCCGTGTCGTCATGAGCACGGCTTTGCAGGAGCATTTCCTCACCGTCCCAAGTGGTATCAAGATAGAACCGCGTCAGCGCCATCGGTTCGCCGGGATTGGCCAGACGGGCCTTTTCCCAGGTCTTGCCGCCGTCCTTCGACACATCGACGCCGGTGATGGCGCCACGGCCCGACCACGCCAGACCTGTGATCACCAAAGGCCCCTTGCCATGCTTGATCGGCATCTGCGGGCTGGGAGAGGTCACCACAGATTTCGCATCCATGACCCAGGTCCATTTGCGCGAGGTGCCATCTGCCAGAGTGTCGGTGTATTTCGAGGTCTCTTCACGCGATTCAATGGCTTGTGCGGTCACTTCGATGCGGCGCAGCCATTTCACCCACATGTTGCCTTCCCAGCCGGGCACGACCAGACGCACCGGATAGCCATGCTCCATGCGCAGCGCTTCGCCATTGGCCTTGAACGCGATCATGCAGTCATCCAGCGCCTTTTCCATCGGGATTGAGCGCCCGTTCGAGGAGGCATCCGCGCCCTCGACATAGACCCATTTGTCCGCCAGATCACCGGCCGCATCCAGCCCCGCCTCTTCCAACAGAGTGCGCAAAGTGACGCCGGTGTATTCCATGTTGTGGATCATGCCATGGGTGAATTGCGAGCCGTTCAATTGCGCGCCAGCCCATTCCATGCCGGTGTTGGCCGCACATTCGAGGAAGAAGGTCTTGTTCACCCGCGGGAAGCGTTCGAGATCCTCATAGGTAAAGACCAGCGGCGTATCGACCAACCCGTTGATCATCAGGCGATAGTCTTCTTTTTTCAGTTCAATCGCCCCGGAGTGATGCCGCTCAAAGGCACAGCCCTGCGGCGTGATCGTGCCGTCAAGCGCATGGATCGGCGTGAAGTTGATCGAAGAGATCGGATCGGCCGTCAGCCACGGCACGTTGCGGCGAATGACATCGCCCTCGTATTTGATCGGCAGACCATAGGGCGTTGCATCAACACCATCGCCAAGGCCCATTGCCCAGTCCTGTTTCTCGGTGATCAGCGGATCGGGGCCTTCGGCAGAGGCATGGCTCGCCGCCAGCCCCACCCCGGTGGCCGCAGCCCCACGCAGAAACGCGCGACGGCTCGTCCCCTGGCCGGTGCCCGGTTTGTCGTTTTGGGTCTCACTCATCTCTCGTGTCTCCCTCCGATTTGAATCCTGTGCTTTCATGCTGTGCATGAATTCTCTCATTCTCTGATGTGAATGAATTCATTCTATAAAAACCGCTCCAACACTGGTGTCAGAGCGGCAGATTTCAGGCGCCGATGACCTCGACCGAAGTGTTCGGCGCGACTGTGACGGTGCCCTGTTTGCGGATGTGATCCTCCACCACATCCCAGATCTGCGGCCCTTCGGTGCCCTCATTGACCGAGGCCCAGCCCGCAACGACGTAGTTCTTCGCCGGATCAAGTTTCTCGCCGGTCTTGAGTAGCGTCAGCTCAGAAATCCGCTCACCCTGAGGCTTGGTGATGTCGATCCGGTAGCCAAGGCCACCCATCCGCACCATATCGCCGCCCTGCTGGTAATAGGGATCGGGGTTAAAGATGTTGTCGGCCACGTCTTCCATAATCGTATGGATGAACTCGCCGGTCATCTCGCTCCGATACGCCTTGCCATAGGTCATTGAGGTGGCGTTCCAGATGTCCTCGCGGGTGATGTTGTCCCCCGGCAGGAGGCTCGGCCCCCAACGCACACCCGGAGACATGGCGATGTCCGCCTCGCGCTCGCTCAACAGCGCGTCACAGATCAGATCGTCCCAAGTGCCGTTGAAATTGCCGCGACGGTACAAGAGGCTGTCGGTCTGGCCGATCACCTCGCCCATCGCCTCCTCGTAGGGCGCGCGTTGTTCGTTGATCAGCGCCGAGACCTCTTTGTCCGGCTCTATCACATCGGAGAAGATTGGGATCAACTTGTGGCGGAAACCCATCATCCGCCCGTCGCGCACGTCCAAATCCACACGCGAAACAAATTTGCCGTTGGACCCCGAGGCAATGATGATCGTCTCGCCCACCAGAACCGGTTCCGGCAGCGCGTCATGGGTGTGACCCGACAGCACAACGTCGATGCCGCTCACGAGGCTCGCCATCTTTTTGTCCACGTCAAAGCCGTTGTGGGACAGCAGAACGACCAGCTCCGCGCCCATCCCCCGCACCTCGTCCACGACCTCCTGCATCCGCTCGGTGCGAATGCCAAAGGAGTATTCCGGGAACATCCAGCCAGGGTTGGCGATGGGCATATAGGGGAAGGCCTGGCCGATCACGGCGATTTTCACACCTCCACGCTCAAAGAACTTATAGGGTGCAAAATCCTCCGCCGGTTCATCCCATTCGGCGTCATAGATATTGGCCCCCAGTGCGGCGAAGGGCAGATCGGCCACCACTTCGCGGACGCGCTCGGAGCCAAGCGTGAACTCCCAGTGGAAGGTCATCGCATCGGGTTTGAGCGCGTTCATCACATTGACCATGTCCTGTCCTGCCGTGTGGTAGCAGGTGTAGGAGCCGTGCCAGGTGTCGCCGCCATCGAGCAACAGCGCGTCGGGACGTGCCGCACGGATCGAGTTGATCACGGTGGCGACGCGGTCGAGGCCGCCGACCTTGCCGTAAGCTTTGCCCAAGGCGGAAAAATCATTGTAGCTCAACGCATAAGCCGAGGGGGAATTGTCCTCTATGCCGTAAAGTTTGCGGAACTCCGCGCCCGTGACATGCGGCACCGCGCCCTTGTTTCCACCAACGCCGATGTTGATCTCCGGCTCGCGGAAATAGATCGGTTTGAGTTGTGCATGAATGTCGGTGACGTGGATCAGGGACACGTTCCCGAAGGTGTCGAATTCCAGAAGCTGGTCCTGCGTCAGCGCCTGTTGCGCCGCCAGTCGGGCCCAGTTGCCAAAGCCGGACGCGCCCACCATGGCGGACGCAGCCATGGACACCTGAAGGAAATCACGACGTGAAATCATGCGGAAACTCCGTTGTCGTACGCAGAAACCTGAGCGTTTCCCAAAGTTTCATGCGTAAAATTGAATATATTGTGGAAGACAAAGCCCCGCTCGTCGCCAAGCGGGGCCCCGTCAAAGATCAGTTGCGAACGGACGGGCCTTCGACCGACAGGCCATTGCCACGGGACGCCACATAAAGCTCAAGCGCCACGAATTCCGGCGAACCGGCGGCGAAGGTCTCCGCACGGGTATCGCGGATACAGCCCTTGAACCGCCCATGCGCGCCGTTGAGTTTGGCGTTTTTCAGACGGTAGGCCGGGAAGGCATTGATCTGACCCTGCGACAGATGGTCGGCGCGGATCATGTTGCCGTAGTTCTGCTCGTGGCAGTTGGCGCAGGACAAATCCAGCTGACCGTAGCGCGTGTAATACATCTCCTTGCCCTGCTCCCAGATGGACTGGGCCGGGCCGTCGATGGCGACATTCACCGGCATGCCGCGCGAGACGGAGGCCAGCGCCGCTTCGAAGTTCAGCATGGCGTTGCTGTCATATTTTTCCGGCTCAGCGCCCATCTGTTCCGTCAGGCAGTCGTTGATCTGCATCTGGATGGTGTAGACTTGTTCCTTGTCTTCGTTCCATTTCGGATAGGTCGGGCGCACATTGGCGAGGCTTTCGGCGCCGTCGTGGCAATCCATACAGGATTTGCCCTCTGACCCCATCACGGTTTCGAACTGCTCGAACCCGGCTTCGGCACCCAGCATCCCCGGGTTGTCGAAATCATCCATCTCCATAGCCTGCGTGTCATCCGAGCGGAAACGCCAGCCGGACATGATTTCACTCAGATGCCCGTCGAGATGCGCGGGGGCTGCCGTCTTGGTCACGATCTCGATCTCGCCATTGATGACAAGCTCTGCATCCTCATCGGCGAAGGCAGGCAGTGCGAGTGCCGTCAAAGCCGCGGCTGTGCTGAGCATTTTATTGATTTTCATGCGTATCTCTCCTCCCTGGGAATTGTGTGCGCCCCTCCCCGGGCGCACACGACCTTGGTGCGGCAAAGCCGACCCGATCAACCGTATCAGGCAATCGCGATCTCTTTGGAATCCTCGTAGACGGAGCCGTCATCGTCATACCAGGTGAATTTGAACGTCCCGGCCTCGGGCACAGTCGCGTCAAATTCAATGTAAGGGTTGGTCGAGATCGACGGTTCGAGCGTCACGTCGATCACGCTTTCGCCGTTAAACTCACAGGTAAAACGGTTGATGATCGAACGCGGAATGACGTTGCCGTCGCTGTCCTTGCGCTGCCCGGATTCCATCGGATGCGAAATGAGGGTCTTGATCGTGATCACCTCACCGGCAGACGCCGACTTGGGGACTTTCACGCGGGGTTTGACACCAGATGCCATTGTCTTTGTCTCCTAAAAAATCGGGTTAGCCGCCGCAGCCGCCGATGGTCACCTTGACCGTCGCGGAGGTCTGCACGAAAGAGCCGTCGGCCATTTTCGCGACCGCCACAACGTCTTGCGTGCCTGCGAGACGGATGCGGGTCGAGGCCGCCTGGCTGCCTGCCAGCGGTCCGAAGTTGAACACGACCACTTCGGGCGTCGGGTTGCCGGTGGCGAACACGGCGATGGCCGTGGCGCCAGGGGCGTTAACTGTGATCGGCACAGTGTTGCCGTTTTCGGCGATCTCCGGTGCGGTCAGGGTCAGATCGCCCGCGCCCGCCTCGGCACCCCCGGTGAATGCGGCAATGGCGTCTTCGGCGGCGGCGGTCGCACTCAGCGGCAAAAGCGCCGCCGCGGTCGCACCGAGGCCCAGAGCCAGAGCGTCACGTCGTGTGAGATTCATGGTTTGCTCCTAAGTTCTAAGTGTCAGGGTCCGACGGAAGATCACTCGTCCGTCAGCGTCATCAGATAGGCGACCACATCCTCAACCTGCTGAGCCGACAGGATCGGCGGCAGATCGGCCGGCGCGGCCTTGCCCGTGTAGGCATCACCCGGACGGGTGAAACCATCGACCTTGTAGAAGGCCGGCATCACAGTGCCCTCGAACGTCATCTTGGCGTTGACAACGAGACCACGCAACTCGGCCGCAGACCAGCGCGACCCCGCGCCATCGAGCCAAGGACCGACCTCGCCGTGGAACGGCACATCAGCATAGGCATCGGCGGCATGGCAAGAGACGCAGTTGCCCATGGATTTCGTGGTCAGGATCTTGCGCCCTTCCTCGGGGTTGCCCGGCGTGCCGGTCAGAGAGGCCTCAATCGCGCCGTAGTCGTCGAACTGAACGTCGCCGGGGGCCGTTTCGGCCATTGCCACACCGGTGCTCAGACCGAGTGCAACAAGACAGGTTGCGATACGTTTCATGTCTCCTCCCTAAAGACTGTACTTACATTCCCGCATATCTGCGTTGTTTGTTTTGCATACCGTAGCGTGCCAATCTGTCGCAGAGCAAGAGACAAATTCAAATACTTGAATTTTTCTGCGCCGCAGCGTTGATTTTGCGCTAACATATATCATTCGCCGACGTTTAACACGCCTTGTTCCTGCTGCTTAAACACTTGGCGCGCATGGTATTTTTGAAACGGCTCATCTCCGTCGTAGCCATGATCCAAAACCCATTGCATCATATTGTAGGTCGTCAGTTTTCCGAAGGCCCCCGGCACGGTCGACACTGCGGCGTCCTTGGCGGAGACATCTTCGGCCACCTCTTCGGGGAAGAAGAGAATCGTCGGCGTGAACAGCGTGCCCCACTTCTGAACCATGTCTTTTTCCGGCAGGCTCTCGCCATCGAAATCCGTCACCTCGACATCGCCAAACATGTTGATCTGAAGGACGAAGAAATTCTCCTCGATCATCTGGGTGATCTCAGGGTCCGGGAAGACCTCTTCATGCATTTTTTTGCAGTAGATACAGCCGCGCTGCTCGACCATCACCAAGAGGCGTTTGCCCTCCGCATTGGCCTCGGCCAGATCTTCGCGCAGGTCCTTGAAGGTGTCGCGCTGCCACGCGGTCTTGTGCAGCCCGTCATCGCCCATTTCCACCGCCAGCGCGGGAAAGGCAAAGGCAGCGAGGCTCAGAGACAGAAGAGTACGTCGTGCGAGGTTAAACATGGTTAAAGGCTCCCGTTTGATCCGATTTTCGCGAAAGAGGGGAAGGTCTCCAACATCCACGCCGCAATCACGTTCACCGAATTGGTGACGATCAATATAGCGAAGAGGATGAGGAAAAGCCCCATCACCTTTTCGACCTTCGGCAAATGACGGCGGAATTTGGCCGCAAATTTGAGGAAGGGTTTAATAAAGACGGCGGCCACCACGAAGGGCGCGGTCATGCCGATGCCGAAGACCACCATCATAATCAGCCCGCGCATCGCAGTCGCCTCGTTGGAGGCCATCATCACCACGCCGACCAAGACCCCCCCGACACAGGGCGTCCATCCGGCGGCAAAGGCGAGGCCAACGATATAGGACGACCAGATCGTCATATTGCGGGTGTCACCCGCCTGCATCTGGAACTGGCGGTTGAGAAATCCGATGCGGATGACGCCCAGAAAATGCAGTCCCATGACAAAGACGATAGCGGCGGAGGCGATGCGAAAGATGTCCTGATGACTGCGAAACGCTTGGCTGAGCGAAAACGCCGCCGCGCCCAGCAGCACAAAGACCGTGATGATCCCCAAAGAAAACATCACCGACGACAGAATCGCGCGTTTGCGCGCCCCCGGCGCCAATTCGCCCTCGGCGTTGATATCGGCCATCGACGTGCCCGCCATGTAGGACAGGTAAAACGGCACGATCGGCAAAATACAGGGGGAGAAAAACACCACCAACCCGCCCAAAAGGGCGGAAACAAAAGTCACATCCAGCATATAGCCCTCCCAAAGCGACCCTCAGCGATCCAGTTTCGATCCACCGAGCAGGGCTCCTCTTCCCTGCAAGCCACATGCGTAGGAGACCTCGGGTCTTTCGCGTCGCGACTTGTGTCATTCACATATTCAAATTATGTAGATTATGCCGCACCCGTCAATTGGTATACATATGTTGACAAGAATTCTAACCACGATCGCCACCCTAATCGCCCTGATTCTTCCCGCCACCGCCATGGAACCGACCATGGAATTGGTGATGGTGGAGCAGCACGGCTGTGCATATTGCGCCCGTTGGGATGCGGAGATCGCGGAAATTTATCCGAAAACACCGGAAGGCGCCTATGCACCGCTGCGCCGTATGGGCCTGCGCGCGCCGTTGCCCGACGACCTGACCTTCAAGGGCCCGGTGATCTTTACGCCCACATTCATTCTCGTGGAGGACGGGGTGGAACAGGGCCGGATCGAGGGCTACGGGGGCGATGAATTGTTCTGGACCATGCTGACGATGTTGCTCCGCGATCATTCGGATTTCGAGGCGGTTAGCACCACCGAACAGGTTCAGGAGGGGACGCCGGGCGGGTGAGGGACGCGTGACAAGACACTTGTGACATTCAAGGGAGGAAAGAATGAAACTATTTAAATTCATGGCGGTAAGCGCTGCAGTTAGCGCCACACTTTTCGCGGCGCGCGCCGTGGCGCAGGACGATGACGCCTTCGTCACCTTTCAGGTGCTGAAACCCGAAGTGGCCCAAACCGCCGCCATCGCCGCAATGGAAAGCTGTCGCGAGGCGGGCTATCAGGTCGGCGTCATGGTGGTGGACCGCTTCGGCATTCCGCAGGTCTATGTGCGCGACCGCTTCGCCGGTCTTCACGTCTTCGAGACCGCCCGGCGCAAGGCCTGGACCGCCGTCTCCTTCCGAACCGACACGCTGTCCTTGGGCGAATTGACCGCGCCCGGTGAAATGATGGCAGGCATTCGCGAACTGAGCGAGCCTCTGGCGCTCGGAGGTGGTCTTGTGATTGAAGCGTCAGGCTCTATAGTAGCAGGGATCGGAGTCTCAGGCGCACCCGGACCGGACCTCGATGCCGACTGCGCGCAAGCAGGCATCGATGCCATAATGGATGACATCGCCTTCTAGAGACAGAAGCCATATCTTTGAGGAACATGGGGTGGACAACGTGAATTCGCCTTTACCTATCGTCACTGAAAACATGTCCGAAAAGGATTTGGATGTGATGATGTCAAGCGCCTGCGACGCATCGCAGCTTTTGAAAGCCCTCTCTCACGAGGGTCGGCTGATGATCCTGTGTCATCTCGTGACCGGCGAGAAATCCGTCACGGAGCTTGAAGACCTTCTGTCCGCGCGTCAGGCCGCGGTGAGTCAACAGCTCGCCCGGCTGCGCCTCGAAGGCCTCGTGACCCCTCGTCGTGAAGGCAAGGCGATTTATTATTCTTTGACGGATGATCGCCCGAAACGCATTCTCGAAGTGATCTACGACATGTTCTGTTCCGTGGATGGTGGCCCGAAGAAAGCCTGAACTCAGGCAAAAGGACATCATGCGCGGGCATAGGGAGGAGACATGCTCGACACTGTTGCTCCAGGGCTGCTTGCGGCCCTGATTGGTCTTGTTGGTGGGCTTGTCCTTGGATTGGCGGCCCGTCTTGGCCGGTTTTGTTCCATGGGCGCCATAGAAGATGCGCTGTATCAGGGTTCGGACTTGCGGGCCCGGCAATGGGGCATCGCGTTGGGCGTGGCCCTGATCGGCAGCTTTAGCCTCATCGGCCTCGGCTTCTTCGACCCAACCCGAACGCCATATCTTGCCCTCGCCTGGTCGCCTCTGGCCTCGATCTTCGGCGGGCTTTTGTTCGGCTACGGCATGGCTTTGGCGGGCAATTGCGGTTTTGGTGCGCTGGCGCGTCTGGGCGGCGGTGATCTGCGCAACTTCGTCATCGTTCTGGTCTTGGGTCTCACCTCTTACATCACCTTGAACGGCCCATTGGCCGAGCTTCGCGTCACGCTCTTTCCGCCCCGTCCCGCCGAAGGCCCCCTGCCCGGTCTTGCGCACGGGCTGGGCCAGAGCCTCGGCTTGCCCGTCGTGGCCACCGGCCTCGGCATCGGGCTTATCCTGCTTGGCATCGCGCTGTCGTCCCGCGCTTTTCGCGCTGAGCGCAAACTCATCCTCTGGGGCGTGGCCGTGGGTCTTGCCGTCACGTCCGGCTGGGCTGGCACAGCTTGGCTGTCCGAGGCGACGTTCGAGGCGACACAGGTCGTGTCCCACACATTCGCGGCCCCCATCGGCGACACGCTTTTCTACCTCATGACCTCATCGGCCACCTCCCCCGGCTTTGGCGTTGGTTCGGTCATCGGTGTGCTCGTCGGCGCCGCTATCGGATCAATGATCAAGGGACATTTCCGTTGGGAAGCCTGCGAAGACCCGCGCGAACTAAAGCGCCAGATCATGGGCGCGGCCTTCATGGGTGTAGGGGCTGTGGTGGCCTTTGGCTGCACGGTCGGACAGGGTCTTTCGGCCTTTTCCGTCCTCGCATATTCAGCCCCCGTGACCATCGCCGCAATCATTGCCGGCGCGGCCTTGGGTCTGCGTCAACTGATCTACGGCTTCTCTTTCGCGCGTTGAACCAAGGGTATTTTACGTAACCAAGGAAACGCGCTCAGGTGCGGATCAGGACCTGAAGGTCCGCCACATTCGTGCCCGTCGCGCCGATCTGCAGAAGATCCCCTGCGGCCTGAAGTCCGTGATAGCTGTCGTTGCGTTTGAGCACTTCGGCGGGATCAAGCCCCACGGCGCGCATCCGGTCCAACGTGCCGGGGTCGACCAACCCGCCCGCTGCATCCGTCGGCCCGTCGCGGCCGTCTGTGCCGCCGGAGAGGAACACGAAATCCGTGAGCCCGGCCTCTTCAGCCAGCAAAGCCACGCGCAAGGCAAGCTCTTGATTACGCCCACCCATACCATCGCCGGTGAGTTTGACGGTGGTTTCGCCGCCGAACAGATACGTTCCCGCACCGCCCGCCAACGCACGATCAATGATGGTCTGCGCGGCTTCCGCGACATCGCCCTCTAAAGGCGTTTCATCGACATGCGCCTCCGGCCCTGCTGCGCGCGCCATAGCCGACACAGAGATTTTGTTCGAGCCGATCAGAGCGACCTCGCTGTCAGGCAACGCGCCAAGGTCGGCCTGCGGTCGCGCCAGGTAAGCGGAGACGGAATGCGGCAGCTTGTCCCAAAGTCCGAGGTCTTGCAGCACCTTGGCAGCCTCCGCGCGGGTGCCGATGGGAGAGACAGTCGGCCCGGAGGCAATCGCCCGCAAATCATCAGAGACCACGTCCGAGAGAAGCAAAGCCGTGACTTTCGCGGGTGCGGCTGCCCGCAACAGCCCGCCGCCTTTGAGGCGCGAGAGCTGCTGGCGCACGAGATTCATCGTCACAATGTCGGCGCCCGAGGCGAGCAAAAGCCGATTGACCTCTGCCTTGTCCTCTAAGGACACGCCGACCACCGGCGCGGGCAACAAGGCCGAACCACCGCCCGAAATTAACGCGATCACATCGCCCTTGGCGTGCGACAGCGCCTCTTCGACACGCAGAGCTGCGCGCGCCCCTTCCGCATCGGGTACGGGATGGCCCGCAGCGCGCACTTCGGCGCCTTCCAGTGGCCGGGCGTTTTCGTAATTGGTGACCACGATCACGGGTTCTGCGATCACATGTTTCATCGCCGCCTCTGCCATGGTGCGCGCGGCCTTGCCGACGGCGATGATCAGCGGATCATTAAATTCGCGGCCCTTGAGCGCCGTCTCGACCGCATGGGCGGGATCGGCGGCTTCGACACCTTCGAGGAAAATTTCACGCGCCTTGGCACGTATCGACTCAATCGGGGAGGATGTGCGTAACATGGCGCAATGTTGGCACGCGCAGCATGCGGCGTCCAGCACCCTTGCCAAGCGGCGGACTTCGGGTCAGATTTTTGCCTAACACTCTTGCCTGCCCTTGCGAAAACTGGATGCGCCATGCTCGATTTCCCTCTGACCCGAGACCTCGTCCTGATCGGTGGCGGGCACAGCCATGCGCTCATCCTGAAACGCTGGGGCATGCGCCCTCTGCCCGGTGTGCGTGTCACCGTGATCAATCCCGGCGCCGTGGCGGCCTATTCCGGGATGTTGCCGGGGTTTGTGGCGGGACATTATGAGCGCGAAGACTTAGAATTGGACCTCTTGCAGTTGGCGCGATTTGCGGGCGCGCGGGCAGTGTTGGGCCGCGCCACAGGGATTGATCGCGCTGCGCGGCTCATCCATGTCGAAGGCCGCCCACCGATCCGCTATGACATCGCCTCCATCGACATCGGCATCACCTCCGCAATGCCTGACCTGACCGGCTTTGCCGAGCATGGCATCCCCGCCAAACCGCTTGAGGCCTTTGCTGGCCGATGGGACCAGTTTCGCAAAGAGGCCTTGGCCGGAGAGGTCGCGCCCGAAGTGACCGTGATCGGCGGCGGTGTCGCGGGCGCGGAGCTGGCGATGGCCATGGCGCAAAGCCTCAAAACGATCCCGAACACGCAGGTCTGTCTGGTGGATCACGGCGAGATCCTCACCGAGATGCACCCCGCCACGCGCACCGCCGTTCTGGGCGCCCTGACGGATGCGGGCATCAAACTGCGCCCGAAATCGCAGGTCATAGAGGTGCGTTCGGAGGAGGTCCTGTTTGCGGATGGCACCACACTGTCCTCGCGCTTCACTTTGGGGGCCGCGGGCGCACGCCCCTATAGTTGGCTCAAGGACACCGGACTTGACCTGACCGACGGTTTCATCACTGTGAACAAGACCCTACAAAGCTCAGACCCGCGCATTTTCGCCGCCGGAGATTGCGCCCATCTGTCCCATGACCCACGTCCCAAAGCCGGGGTTTATGCCGTGCGCGAGGCGCCTGTCTTGTTCGACAACCTGCGCCGGATTTTGAGCGTCGGCACGGCAGCAAAGCTACGAGCCTATCATCCGCAAAAGGACTATCTCAAACTGATCTCTCTGGGCGGCAAAGCGGCGCTCGCGGACAAGTCCGGCCTGCGCCTCAAAGGCCCCTTGATGTGGCAGTGGAAAGATCACATCGACCGGGCCTTCATGCGCAAACTCAAGGATCTGCCCGCAATGATGCCGCCGCCCCTGCCCGAACTCGTCGCCGAGGGGCTGCGCGAGGAGGTCGAGGGCAAAAAGCCCATGTGCGGCGCCTGTGGCGCCAAGGTGGGCGGCGACATCTTGAGCCGCGTTCTGAGCACGCATCCGGGGCCGGAACGGCGCGACGTGCTGCATCTGGCGGGCGATGACGCGGCGCTTCTGACCCATGGCGACACGTGGCAGGTGGCCTCCGTCGATCACCTGCGCGCTTTTGTCGAAGACCCCGTTTTGATGACCCGGATCACCGCCATCCATGCGCTCGGCGACATCTGGGCCATGGGGGCCGCGCCTCAGGCTGCACTCGCCACCGTGACTTTGCCAAAAATGAGCGAAGCCATGCAAGAAAGCTGGCTCACCGAAATCATGGAGACGGCCCGCGAGGTGTTTGACGCAGAGGGTGCGGAGATCATCGGCGGACACACCGCAATGGGGGCGGAGCTGGCGATCGGCTTCACGGTCACCGGGTTGTTGGAACAACCGATCACGCTCAAAGGCGCGCGCCCCGGAGATCAGATTCTGCTAACCAAACCCATCGGCACCGGCGTGATGCTGGCCGCGGAGATGGAGATGAAGGCCAATGGGCGCGATCTGGAACGGGCCTATGCCTCCATGGTGCAAAGCTCCGGCGAGGCGTCGCGGATTTTGTGCAATGCCCATGCGATGACGGATGTCACAGGCTTCGGGCTGGCTGGACATCTCTTGGGAATTTGCCGCGCCTCTGAGGTTGGGGCCGTGATCCGACTGCAAGACGTGCCGCTCCTTCCCGGCGCTTTGATCTTGGCCGAAGCCGGCCTGCGCTCGACGATTTTCCCGGCCAACCGCGCCTATGCCGCGGACTACGAGGGACCGGAGACGCCAGAGACGGATTTGCTGTTCGACCCGCAAACAGCGGGCGGGCTTTTGGCCTGTGTCTCGCCGATGCGGGCGGAGAAATGTCTGGCTGCACTACGTGAGGCGGGCTACGAGGCCGCAATCATCGGGGAGATCACCGAAGGCCCGGCGCGTTTGTTTATCGAGCCTTAATTTGAGCACGAGTTCAAAAGGCTCACGATCCGCCCCGCCACCTCGTCGCGGGCGCCGACACTCAGATCGCCAAGATCGAAATCTGCAATCACATCCGGAGAATGGCGGGCGCGGGACTTTTCATAGCGCGGATCGTAATGCTGCCCCATCAGGGCCTCGGCCAGCGCAGCAAAGGCCCCCTGCTCCGCCATTTCACGCCAGGTTTTGACCCGCGCATGGCCTTGAAGCGGGATCAGTTGATCCAAACGCGCCTGCATCGTTGGGACATCCTCGGTCAGATCGGCATAGGCCTCTGCCAGATAACGTGCCCGCGAGGGCAAACCGGCCGTCACGTCGATCCGAGGCGCAGAACACATCGCCCGCCAAAGTCGCGCCGGGATCGTCACCTCCCCGATGCGTGAGCTTTCCGCCTCGACCAACACGGGCCGCGCGGGATCGAGACGGCTCAATACCTCCGCCAACCGGCTTTCAAAGCCTTTCTGCGCGGGCTGCTCTCCCATCGGGCCAAAAATCGACCCACGATGCTGAGCCAGCCCTTCAAGGTCGAGCACCTGCGCGCCCAACAAGCGGACCCGATGCAAAAGATCGGTCTTGGCGGTGCCGGTGTTCCCGTCGATCAGCACGAGACGATGCGGCAAAGCCTGATCGTGCAACATGCCGATCACCAATCTACGCCACGACTTGTAGCCGCCGTCCAGAACCTCCACCCGCCAGCCGATCTGCCGCAAGATGATCGCGAAGGAATTCGACCGCTGCCCACCCCGCCAACAATAGACCAAGGGCCGCCAGCCGCCCTCTTTCTCCGCCAGAGGCCCTTCGATGTGGCTCGCGGCATTGCGCGCCACCAAAGCGGCGCCGAGTTTGCGCGCCAGAAAAGGCGATTGCTGCGTATAGATCGTGCCGACACGGGCACGTTCCGCGTCATCCAGCACCGGAAGATTGATCGCGCCGGGGATGTGATCCTCGGCAAATTCCGATGGCGCGCGCACGTCGATGATCGTGTCGAAACCTGCATTCAAAACATCAGACACAGAGGAGAAAAAAATGCTCATAGGCTTTTGTAACGCCGCCCTTTCTCTAAAAACAGAGACATTTCATCGCGCACGGGTAATGACGTGCTGATGTATCAGTGAAGCACTCGGTCGCTGCGGAGATACCGGCCAGATACGATTTGATAATCAATCTGCTTTTCATTGAAGCCAGCAAAGCTGCACTGTTGCATAGGGTGGGAAACACGGTTGAACAGGCATCCGCGCGGACGGGCTTCCGTGGAGTGATATGCCGAAAAAGCCGCGCGATGATGCGGCTTGGGGGCGGTTCAGCCCGCCATGGAACGTTCAAAATTTGTCGGGTCTGGCAGGGTCTTCGCGCCTTTGCTCATGTCGACCTCCGCCAGAAAGCGTGAGCGAGGTG
>NZ_JAHXRW010000014.1 GCF_019429625.1 Celeribacter sp. PS-C1 | reverse complement strand
GACCGAACCCGTCGACGCCTGCGTTGTTAGAGGCCACGGTCAGGTCCTTGACGCCGCTCTCGACGATGGCGTCGATCAACAGCTCAGGGATGCCGCAAAGGCCGAAACCGCCCGCGGCGATCAGCATGCCGTCTTCCAAAATCCCGTCGAGCGCCTCTTTGGCCGACGCGTAAACCTTTTTCATCTAAGTCCTCCCGTGAATACCGTTTGCCTGATTAACCGGCTTCCGGGGCATCAAGTCAATTGATTGCTGCGTTGCAAAATTTAGGTTCGATATTTGCTCATTTTGTTCGCGATGCGAACCAATATATGCGTGTGCCTGAGGCATGGATCAATGGAAGTTAAAAGTGTTTCGCCGGTTCTCGGCGCATCAGTTTGAACTATAGCTTTGAACGAAAAAGGGCGCCTCACTGGACGCCCTTCGTTTGCTCTGATGGATCTCTGCCTTTACTCGGCGGCTTTCTTCTTCGCCGGAGCTTTCTTTGCGGCAGGTTTTTTGGCCGCCGCCTTCTTCGGCGCCGCCTTTTTCTTTGCTGGGGCTTTCTTGCCGCTCTTCGCCGCCTTTTCCGCGATCAACTCGACCGCCTGTTCCATAGTCAGGTCTTCGGGTTTGACGTCCTTCGGCAGCGTCGCGTTGACCTTTTCCCATTTCACATAGGGGCCATAGCGGCCTTCCATGACCTGCACCGGCCCGCCATCGGGGTGATCGCCCAGCTCCTTGAGCGGTTTCGCTGCGGCAGAGCGCCCGCGTCCCGGATTGTTGCGCTTGTCGGTGATCAGTTCCACCGCGCGGTTCATGCCGCATTCAAACACGTCGTTCGGGTCCTTGAGGTTGGCATAGACCGGCTTTGCCTCGTCGGGCAGCTGGTGCATGAGGTACGGCCCGAAGCGGCCAAAGTTGGCCTTGATCATGCCGCCCTCCGGGTGCTCGCCGATCTCGCGGGGCAGGGACAGAAGCGTGAGCGCTTTCTCAAGGTCCATGTCGTCCTTCGACCAGCCCTTCGGCAGCGATGCCCGCGGCGGTTTCTTGTTCTCCGGCGTCGGTTCGCCGCGCTGGACATAGGGACCGAAACGGCCAGATTTCAGCCAAATCTCGTCACCCGCATCCTCGCCCAAAAGCCGCTCATCGCCCTCGGCGCCTTCGCCTGCAATGGGACGCGTATAGGTGCACTCGGGGTAGTTCGAACAGCCGACAAAGCCGCCTGTGCGCGAGGTTTTGAGGTGCAGAGAACCTTGCCCGCATTTCGGACAGACGCGCGGATCAGTGCCATCTTCGCGCGGCGGATAAAGCTGGGGAGCCAAGGCTTCGTCAAGTTTATCAAGCACTTCGGAGATGCGCAGGTCAGAGGTCTCCGCGATGGCCGCATGGAAATCGCGCCAGAATTTCGCCAGAACTTCCTTATAGTCCAAGTCCCCCGCTGAAATTTCGTCGAGTTCCTCCTCCAAATTGGCGGTGAATTCATAGCCCACATATTTGCGGAAGAAATTCATCAGGAAGATCGTGACGATCCGGCCCTTGTCCTCGGGGATCAGGCGGTTCTGTTCCTTGCGGACATATTCGCGGTCGACGATGGTCGAGAGCACTGAGGCATATGTGGACGGACGCCCGATGCCCAGCTCCTCCATCCGCTTCACCAAGGTCGCTTCGGTGTAGCGCGGCGGCGGGTTGGTGTGGTGTTGAAGCCCCAGAACGGCGTCTTCCGCGCCCAACACGGCCTCTTTCTCCGAGGCTTCGGCTTTCAGAGCACCCGCGACTTTCTTCAGAGCCTCGCCCTGCATGATCTGCGGCAGGCGGCCTTCGTCATCCTCATCCACATCGTCGCGGCCCTCGGTGTAAACCGCCATGAAGCCGTCGAAGACCACGACCTGACCGGTGGCGCGCAGCACGACCTCTTGGTCGTCCGACATGATGTCGACCGTGGTGCGCTCGAGTTTCGCGCCTTCCATCTGACAGGCGATCGTGCGCTTCCAGATCAGGTCATAGAGTTTGCGCTGGTCGCTGTCGGTCAGGTTCACCTTGTCGGGGGCGGCGAACATATCTGTCGGGCGGATACATTCGTGAGCTTCCTGCGCGTTTTTCGCTTTGTTTTTGTAAATGCGAGGCGAGGACGGCACGTATTTGTCGCCATAGCGATCCTTGATCGCGTCGCGCGCCTGCGCAACGGCTTCGGGCGCCATGTCGATGCCGTCGGTCCGCATGTAGGTGATCAGACCCGCTTCATAGAGCCGCTGCGCCGCGTTCATGGTCTGACGCGCGCCCATGCCGAACTTGCGGCTGGCTTCTTGTTGAAGCGTTGAGGTCATGAAGGGCGCCGACGGGTTGCGGGAGCCGGGTTTGGCCTCTACGGACGCAACTTTGAGCGCACGCGAGGACACGGCCTGCACGGCCATTTCGGCGCTCATCCGGTCTTTCAGATCGAATTTGTCGAGTTTCTTGCCGGACAGCTGCGTGAGACGTGCCTCGAAACTCTGCCCGCGCGGCGTCTCGAGCATCGCCTTCACCGACCAGTATTCTTGCGGGTTGAAGGCCTCGATCTCCATCTCGCGCTCGACGATCAGACGCAGGCACACCGATTGCACACGGCCCGCAGAGCGCGCGCCCGGCAGTTTGCGCCACAGAACCGGCGAAAGATTGAAACCCACAAGATAGTCCAAAGCCCGGCGCGCCAGATAGGCGTCGACCAGCGGCACGTCCACTTGGCGCGGACTCTTCATTGCTTCCAAAATGGCGGGCTTGGTGATGGCATTGAAGGTCACGCGCGACACGGCGGTCGATTTCTTGATCGCCCGGCGTTTGGTCAGCGCTTCCTGTAGGTGCCACGAGATTGCTTCGCCCTCGCGATCGGGGTCGGTCGCGAGGATCAGTTCGTCATCGTCTTTGAGCGCATCTGCGATGGCTTTGACGTGCTTGCGACTGTCGGCACCCACTTCCCAGGTCATGTCGAAATCGTTGTCCGGATCGACCGAGCCATCCTTGGGCGGCAAGTCGCGAACGTGCCCGTAGGAGGCCAGCACCGTGTAATCCTTGCCGAGGTATTTGTTGATCGTTTTGGCCTTGGCGGGGGATTCGACAACAACAACTGGCATGGACGGTCCTTAAGATTCTCGGATGACTGGGGCTTATGGCGGCGGAAAATGGGGGCAGGCTATGAGAAATGTCAATGGACTGCACAGATTATTGTTCCAATGAGCATGGGTTTTCGAAAGAGTTGCGATGAATTGTCCCGGTGTTCCAAGTTGCGGAGATTTCCATGCGTGCCCTCATTTTCTCTGTCGTTTTATGCTTTGTCTTGCCCGTCTCGGTGTTGGCCCAAAGCTGGCATGAACCTGCACGCGGGAGTCTGGAACGCAGCCAGATCATGAATGCGCTGCGCCCCGTGATCGAATGGCGTCTGGGCGCGCCGGTGGAGTTTGTCGTCTATGAGCTGCGCTCAACGGGGGAGCAGGCTTTCGCCAGCCTCGCGCCACAGCGTCCGGGCGGGGCACGGATCGACATCCGCGAGGCGCCCATCGTGCGCTATTGGGGCGATGATGCCTCTTACTACGAAGAGGTCGGCGGCATTGACGTGATCGCCTTTCTGATCCGCGAGGGTGATCAGTGGTCCGTGGTGGATCAAAGCATTGGCGCGACGGATGTCTGGTTCGCGAGCGAGCCGTACTGTGCCGTTTTTTCGCAGCTTTTGTTCGACTATTGCCCGCTGAACTGACCCCATTCCCTACCCAAGCGCCAGCATCCCGCCGGGTTTGCGGGCGATGCGGCCGTCGAGTTCGAGGTTGAGGATTTCCGCGCTGGCGCGATCCGCCGTCACGCCGAGATCGCGGATCAAATCGTCCTCGGGCAGCGGAGAGCCGGCGAGACGGGCGAGAATCTCAGTGTGAAGGGCAGCGTGATCGCTGAGGCTGCGCATTTCGGCGGGGGCCTCTGGCACGGGGATCGCGTGCTCTGGCGTTTCCATCGCGGTCTGTGCCAAGGGCGATGCGGCGGCCAGCGTGTCCATGACATCGCGCGCGCCACGAATGAGTGTTGCCCCGTCACGCAGAAGGATATTGCAGCCCGCTGAGCGCGCATCGAAGGGATGTCCCGGCACCGCCATGACCTCGCGCCCCTGATCGAGAGCGTTGCCTGCGGTCAACAAAGAACCGGAGCGTGCGGCAGCCTCGATCACGATGGTGGCGCGCGACAGGCCGGAGACGATGCGGTTGCGCATGGGGAAATGCCGGGCAAAGGGCTTCATCCCAAAGGGTTGCTCGGAGATCAACAGGCCGCTCTCTGCGATGCTGTGATAGAGCGCCGTGTTCTCAGTCGGGTAAATCTCATCAAGGCCGCCCGCGAGAACGGCCAGGGTGCCGCTGTCCAAAGCCGCCTCATGCGCGGTGGCGTCGATGCCGCGTGCAAGGCCAGAGGCGATGGCGAAGCCTTCCTCACCCAGCTCACGCGCCAAAGTCCGTGTGAAGCGATGTCCCAAAGACGACGCATTTCGGGCGCCGACGATGGCCAATGTGGGACGTTCGAACAGCGACAGATTACCCTTGACCCAGATCGCAGGCGGGGCGTCGTCGATGAGGGCCAAAAGCGGCGGGTAGTCGGGATCGGAACGCAGGATCAGCCGCGCGCCATCTTTGCGGCCTGCGCGCAACTCAGCGTCGATCACGCCGTGAGGGCAAATTTGATAGTCCGACACTCCGGCCTGACGGGCAATGTCCGGCAGGACCTCAAGGGCCGTCTGCGCATCGCCATGTTCACTCAAAAGCCGATAAAAGGTGCTGACGCCGACGCGCCTGGAGCGCAAGAGCCGGAGCCAATTGGCCCGATCTTCCACGGTGTGGGGTGGGGTGAGGGGGTGGTGGGAAGGGATGAACTCCAATGGACCAACTCTCTCCGTCTCTTGCTCCCTCAACATCGCGCAAAATGGTTAATGAGGCGTTACTACAAATCGGAAAGATTGGATTTTAGCCAAGTGCGAGGCGATTTTTTGCCGGAATATTTACCGACCTTGCTCCGTCACATGCGAAAGCGGCCCTGAGAAATAGGTCTCGGGCCGCTTTGTTGATCACGGAGAATACGAAATAGGGGTAGAATGGTCCTTCGAAGCCCTTAGGCCGCAGAGCCTCCAACGGTCAGCCCGCCGATCAGCAAAGTCGGTTGGCCCACGCCCACCGGCACCCATTGACCTTGTTTGCCGCAATTGCCGACGCCGGGATCGAGTGCCATGTCATTGCCGACCGCGCGGATCTGTTTCATCGCTGTGGCGCCATCCCCGATCAAAGTGGCACCTTTCACCGGCGCTCCGACGCGGCCATTCTCGACACGGTAGGCCTCGGTGCAGTTGAACACGAATTTGCCGTTGGTGATGTCGACCTGCCCGCCGGAAAAGCCCACGGCATAGATGCCGTTTTTCATATCGGCGAGAATCTCGTCCGGCGCCGCATCGCTGCCCAACATATAAGTGTTGGTCATGCGCGGCATCGGCGCGTGGGCATAGCTTTCGCGCCGCCCGTTGCCGGTGGGGGGCACGCCCATGAGACGCGCGTTCTGGCGGTCCTGCATATAGCCGACGAGAATGCCGTCCTCGATGAGGGTGGTTTTCTCGGAAGGCGTGCCCTCATCATCCACAGAGATTGACCCGCGCCGATCCGGGATCGTGCCGTCGTCCAACACGGTGACGCCCTTGGCTGCGACCTGTTGGCCCATCAGACCGGCGAAGGCGGAGGTTTTCTTGCGGTTGAAATCGCCCTCAAGCCCGTGGCCGACAGCTTCGTGCAGCAACACGCCCGGCCAGCCCGGCCCAAGTGCCACGTCCATCACGCCCGCAGGGGCGGGGACGGCGTCGAGGTTTACCACGGCGATGCGGAGCGCTTCGCGCGCCACGCCTTGCCAGTGGTCGGGCGCGATGAGGCCGGTGAGACCAAAGCGCCCGCCGCCCCCCGCCGAACCGCTTTCGCGCCGACCGTTCTGTTCGACGATGACCGCAATCGACAGCCGCGCCATCGGGCGGATGTCGAAGGTCAGCCCGCCTTCGGGGCGCAGAATGTAGACTTCTTGGTGAGAGGCAGCCAGCGAGGCGGTGACCTGCACAACGCGGGAATCGAGGCCCCGCAGGTAGTCGTCGATCTCTTTTAGCGTGTCGATCTTGACCTCAAAGGCCGCGCCTTCGAGCGGGTTTTCGTCGGTATAAAGATGCACATTCGTGGCCCGCGGCGCCTCGGCCAGCGTGCCGCCGCCCGCGCCAACGGCGAGACGGGCGGTCTCGGCGGCGCGGCGGATGGCCTGTTCGGAAATCTCGGTGGAATGGGCATAGCCCGCCGTCTCGCCACGCACGGCGCGCAGGCCGAATCCTTCGGAGGCGTCATAGGAGGCGGTGCGAATCCGTCCGTCGTCCAAAACCAGACCTTCAGAGGTGCGGCGTTCGAGGAAAAGTTCGCCGTCATCGGCGCCTGCAACCGCATCGCGCAGGATTGCGAGGGAGCTTTCCAATTCGATCGCATTTGTAAATGGGTCAAAACGTCTCGAATTCACAGATTTTCTCCCTTTGGGCTTGATCTAGATCAAAAAAGCGGCTCAAAACGATGGGGAATTCTTGTCCCATCACGCCTAATATGGTTTTTGTTAGGGCAGACTCAAATGAAAATGCACCCGGAAGACCGGGGCAGCCGTCGGGGAGCCAACCCTGATTGCAACCTAGGGAAGAGACTATGCGCATAAAATCTTTCGGGTCCGCTCGGGCGGCCACTCTTTTTGCAACTGTGTCCGGGGCCTTGAGCGCCGCGACGGGCGCCTGGGCGCAGGACGGCGAGCTGTTGGGCGCGCCCGAACCCGGCAAGATGGGCTTTCAGGCGCCGGCGACCGAGCTTGCCCGTGACCTTCAAGGTCTCGATCACATGCTTTTGGTGATCATCACGGTGATCGTGGCCTTCGTGGCGGCACTCATCCTCTGGGTGATCGTGCGTTACAACCGCAAGGTCAACAAGACGCCCGCCACCTTCACCCACAACACGCCGATCGAAGTCGCTTGGACCATCGTGCCGATTCTGATCCTTGTGGTCATCGGGGCGTTTTCGCTTCCGGTTCTGTTCAAGCAACAGGAAATCCCGGATGGCGACATCTACATCAAGGTGACCGGCTATCAGTGGTTCTGGGGCTATGAATATGTCGACGAAGGTTTCTCCTTTGACAGCTACCTTCTGGGCCATCCGGCGAACATGACCGATGAGGACATCGCCGCGGGCGGTCGCAGCTATGTGCTGAACGACGCGATGCGTGCAAAACTGGTCAAAGCGGGCTACACTGAGGATCAGTTCCTTCTGGCGACCGACACCAAGGTTGTCGTGCCGGTTGGTAAGACGATTGTGATGGGTGTGACCGGCGCGGATGTGATCCACAGCTGGACAATCCCGGCCTTTGGCGTGAAACAGGATGCCGTTCCGGGGCGTGTGGCAGAGCTTTGGTTCAAAGCGGAGAAAACCGGCACCTTCTTTGGTCAGTGTTCGGAACTTTGCGGCAAGGACCACGCCTATATGCCGATCACCGTGCAGGTGGTGGAGCAGGACGAATATGACGCCTGGCTTCTGGAGGCGAAGGACCTTTACGCCTCCAACGACACCGCGCCGAGCAACATCCGCCTGGCCTCTGCCGACTAATTTTCGGGTGAGGGCGGATCAACCGCCCCACTTTTTGCCCACGCACGGCCCCCCGATAAGAGGCACAAAGCCCACCCGGGGGGCATACGCATAACTGGAAGTGACGCGATGACTGACGCGACGATCGTATTGGATGACAATCATGAAGCGGGCTTTGGCGATTATTTCGCCCTGTTGAAGCCGCGCGTCATGTCTCTCGTCGTCTTCACCGCTTTTGCGGGTCTGATCGTGGCGCCGGGTGGCATCCATCCCTTCCTTGGTTTCTTCGCTATTCTCTGCATCGCCATCGGTGGTGGCGCCTCTGGGGCGCTGAACATGTGGTATGACAGCGATATCGATATGGTGATGAAACGCACCAAGTCGCGTCCGATCCCGTCGGGCAAGGTGACCCGTGGCGAGGCGCTTGGTTTTGGTCTGACGCTCTCGGCCTTTTCCGTCGTGATGCTCTATCTGGCGACCAACTGGGTCGCGGCCGCTCTGTTGGCCTTCACGATATTCTTCTATGCCGTGGTCTATACCATGTGGCTCAAACGCGCGACGCCGCAGAACATCGTGATCGGCGGGGCCTCTGGCGCACTGCCTCCGATGATCGGTTGGGCGGCTGTGACCGGCGACATCACCCTGTCATCTGTCTTGATGTTCATGCTGATCTTCATGTGGACCCCGCCGCATTTCTGGTCGCTCGCTTTGTTCATGAACGCCGATTACGACAAAGCGAAGGTGCCGATGCTGACCGTGACCCACGGCAAACGCTCGACCCGTAATCACATACTCGTCTACACCATCTTGCTCGCCGGTTTTGCCGCCGCGATGTTCGCCACACCTCTGGCAGGCTGGAGCTATCTGGTCGTCGCCGTGGTGATGAACGCCGCCTTCCTGCGCGGGGCCGTGGTGCTTTGGCGTCGCAATGAGGAAGAGGCCGAGGCCGACAACTACAAGGCCGAGCGCGCGTTCTTCAAACTGTCGCTGGCCTACACCTTCCTGCATTTCATGGCGTTGATGGCCGACAAGGCACTCTTTGCCTATGGCATTGGAGGCCCGTTCTAAGATGGCGATCACCAAACTCCATGACATGCACACACGCCGCCGTTCCCGCAATGTGGGACTTGGGCTGGCGCTGGGCGCCTTCGTTTTGCTTTTGCTCGGTCTGACCGTGGTCAAAGTGACCGTTCTGGACCCGTCGATCGCCGCTCAGGAGGCGCAGAACTGATGGCCAACCGCAGCCCGAAGAAGACCGTAGTGCAACTCGTGGGGGTCGTTTTCCTCATGGGCGGTCTGGCTTGGGCGTCCGTGCCGTTCTACAGCTGGTTCTGCGCGGTGACGGGCTTTGGTGGCACCACGGACGTGGCCTCCGGCGCTTCGGACACCATTCTGGACGAGACCATCAAAATTCGCTTTGACGCCAACACTGATCCGTCGATGCCGTGGGAGTTCAAGCCCGTGGAAAACACGATGGAGGTCCGGATCGGTGAGACAGGGCTGGCGTTTTATGAGGCCTACAATCCGACCGACCGTGTGGTCGCGGGCACGGCGTCCTACAATGTCGCGCCCTTCGAGGCCGGCGGCTTTTTCACCAAAATCGACTGTTTCTGTTTCACCGAACAGGTGCTGAAACCGGGGGAGCGCGTGCTGATGCCCGTGACCTTCTACGTCGATCCCGAGATCACCACCGACAGAGATGCGAAATATATCCATCGCATCACCCTGTCTTACACATTCCATGAAACTGAGTTGCCTGAGGATTATGCCGCATTGGAGACGGATACATCTTCGGGAACGAGTTTGAATTAAGCCCGAATGGGCAACCTTTAGGGAGAGGGACGCACAACATGGCGCATGAAAAGAACCACGATTACCACATCCTTCCGCCATCGCCCTGGCCGCTGATGGCGGCATTTTCGGCGTTCATCATGCTGTTTGGCGCTGTGATGTGGATGGCCAACGACAACCCGTACATCTTCCTGATCGGCTTTGTCGGAGTGCTTTACGTGATGTGGAGCTGGTGGTCGGATACGATCAAAGAGAACAAAGCGGGCGATCACACGCCAGTGGTACGGATCGGTCTGCGCTACGGCTTCATCATGTTCATCATGTCCGAAGTTATGTTCTTTGCTGCATGGTTCTGGGCGTTTTTCAAGAACGCGCTTTACCCGATGTGGACCTATCAGGGCACGGAATATGTCAAGCCGGAGATCATCCCGGTCGACGCTTTTCACCTGCCGCTGATCAACACTCTGATCCTCCTGTGCTCGGGCGCGGCGGTGACTTGGGCGCACCATGCGTTGGTCCACGGCAACATCCGCAAAGACCTGATCGCCGGTCTCGCCATCGGTGTGGGTTTTGGCGCGGTGTTCACGCTGTTCCAGGCCTATGAATATTTCGAGCTTGTTGTGCACGAAGGCTGGACCTTCGGCGGTGACTTCTTCTTTGGCTCTTTCTTCATGGCAACGGGCTTCCACGGCTTCCATGTGATCATCGGCACGATCTTTCTGTTGATCTGTTTGGTCCGCTCGATGAAGGGCGACTTTACCCCGGACGATCACATCGGCTTCGAGGCCGCTGCGTGGTACTGGCACTTCGTGGATGTCGTCTGGCTCTTCCTTTTCGTCGTGGTGTACATCTGGGGCCAGTAAGGCTTGAGTATTTTGATCACGAAAAAGACCTGATAGAAGGGCGCGGCTGACGCGCCCTTTTTCTTTGGAGACTCTATGTTCAAGCGGATGATTTTTCCCATCGTGATCGGCGTCTTGGGCTGCGCGATCCTGATATGGCTGGGCACATGGCAGCTCCAGCGCCTCGCGTGGAAAGAGGGTGTCCTAGCAGAGATCCGCGCGGAAATTGGCGCCGAACCTGTGCCTCTGCCTGAGGTGATTGATGCGTCGATGAAATACCTGCCTGTCGAGGCGACCGGCGAAATCGGTGACGAGGAACTGCATGTGCTGGTTTCGCGTAAACAGATTGGTGCGGGCTATCTGATCATCGCGCCTTTGACGTTGGACGATGGCCGGCGCGTGTTGCTTGACCGCGGCTTTGTGCGGGACATGGAGAAGGACGCGGAACGTGCCGGTGGTTCGGTGACGGTCGTCGGCAATCTGCATTGGCCCGATGATATGAACAGCTCGACACCTGCGCCCGACATGACTCGCAACATCTGGTTCGGACGCGATATTCCGGCGATGGCGGAGGCACTCGGCACAGAACCGGTGCTGATCGTGGCGCGCGATAGCACAGGCGCGGGGATAGATCCGATGCCGGTGGGCATTGAGGGCATCCCGAACGATCATCTTCAATACGCAATCACATGGTTTTCGCTCTGCCTTGTCTGGTTTGGGATGACTCTTTTCCTTCTGTGGCGTATCAGGGCGCGAACGGACTAAAGAGCAGACGACATGCGTTATATCTCGACCCGCGGCCAAGCGCCGATCCTGACCTTTGAAGACGCCATGCTGACGGGGCTTGCCTCCGATGGCGGGCTTTATGTGCCGGAAACCATTCCGATGCTGAGCGAGGCGGAAATCGCCGCACTGGCGGGGATGAGCTATGAAGAGGCGGCCTTCGTTGTGATGAAGCCGTTCATCGGCGACACCTTCACGGACGCCGAGTTCAAAGAGATCATTGCGAAGGCTTATCAGGGCTTCAACCATGACGCCCGCGCGCCTCTGGTGCAGCTGGGGCCGAACCATTTCCTGCTTGAGCTGTTCCATGGGCCGACGCTGGCGTTCAAAGATTTCGCCATGCAGCTCATCGGCCAGCTGTTCCAAGCGGCGCTTGCGCGTCGTGGCGAACATGTGACCATCGTGGGCGCGACCTCGGGTGACACAGGCTCTGCCGCGATCGAGGCGTTCAAGGGGCTGTCGAATGTCGACGTCTTCATCCTCTTCCCGCATGGCCGGGTGTCGGATGTGCAGCGTCGCCAGATGACCACGCCCTCTGAGAGCAACGTCCACGCGCTGGCCGTCGAGGGCGATTTTGACGATTGCCAAGCCGCGCTCAAGGACATGTTTGCCGACATCGACTTCCGCGATCACGTCAAACTGGCGGCTGTGAACTCGATCAACTGGGCGCGTGTGCTGGCCCAAGTCGTATATTACTTCACCTCCGCCGTATCGCTCGGTGCGCCGCACCGTAAGGTGTCGTTCACCGTGCCGACCGGCAACTTTGGCGACATTTTCGCGGGCTATATCGCCAAGCGCATGGGGCTGCCGATCGACAAGCTGGTGATCGCGACGAACCAGAACGACATTTTGCACCGCACGATGGAAACCGGCGCCTGCACCAAAGAGGGCGTGGTTCCGTCAATCTCGCCGTCGATGGACATTCAGGTGAGTTCCAACTTTGAGCGCGCGCTCTTTGATGTCTATGACCGTGAAGGCGCCGCGATTGCGCAGCTCATGGAAGAATTCAAATCGGGCGAGTTCAAAATCTCCCAAGGGGCGATGGATCGCCTGCGCGATACCTTTGCCTCGGGCCGGGCGTCCGAGGCGGAAACCTCCGCCACCATCACTGACATGCACAAGCGCACCGGCGAGGTGATCTGTCCGCATACGGCGGTGGCGGTGAAAGTCGCCGAAGAGCATTTGGGTGATGTGCCGATGATCTCGCTCTCGACCGCGCATCCTGCGAAATTCCCGGCGGCTGTTGAGGCGGCTTGCGGAGTCTACCCGGCGCTGCCTGAACATATGGCCGATCTGTTTGACCGCGACGAGCGGTTTACCGTGGTGCCAAACGACCTAGATGGTCTCAAAACCCTGATCAAGGAGCGTCTTGCTTGAGCCCACGTATCCACACTCTGTCCAACGGTTTCCGGATCGTCACCGAACTTCAACCCTCGATGCAAAGCGCGTCGATTGGGGTCTGGGTGCTTGCGGGCGGACGTCATGAGCGGATCGAACAGAACGGCATCGCGCATTTCCTCGAACATATGGCGTTCAAAGGCACTGAGCGCCGGACGCCTTTGGAAATCGCGGAAGTTCTGGAAAACGTTGGCGGTTATCTGAACGCCTATACGACGCGGGAAACCACGGCTTATTATGCACGGGTTCTGAAAGACGATGTGTCTTTGGCCTTGGATGTGATCGGCGACATCGTGTTGAACCCGATCTTCGATCCGCATGAGCTGGAGGTCGAGCGCGGTGTGATCCTGTCTGAGATCGGACAGGCGCTGGACACGCCGGACGATGTGATTTTCGACTGGCTGCAAGAGG
The DNA here is from genome assembly GCF_019429625.1 of Celeribacter sp. PS-C1. Lineage (GTDB taxonomy): Bacteria > Pseudomonadota > Alphaproteobacteria > Rhodobacterales > Rhodobacteraceae > Celeribacter. The sequence goes on along the minus strand of NZ_JAHXRW010000014.1, from coordinate 70,400 downwards.
CGACCTTCCCGAAACAGGCGCTCGGCCGCACCATCCTTGGCCCTGCCGAACGCGTGCGCAATTTCAGCCGTGATGATCTCGCGGGCTTTGTTGATGAGCATTATAGCCCCGAGCGCATGGTGCTCTCTGCGGCGGGCAATATCGACCACGACCGCATCGTCGCCGAAGCCGAAGAGATTTTTGGCGGGCTCAAACCGCATGGCCGCGACTACGCGGATCCGGCGCGGTTTGAAGGCGGCGAATATCGTAAGGTCAAGAAACTCGAACAGGCGCATTTCACGCTGGCTTTCGAGGGACCGGCGTATCGAGACGAAGACATCTACATCGCCCAGACCGCGACCACCGCTCTGGGCGGCGGCATGTCCTCGCGACTGTTCCAGGAGTTGCGCGAAAAGCGCGGGCTTTGCTACACGATCTACGCCCAATCCGGCGCCTATTCCGACACCGGGCTGACCACGATTTATGCGGGCACCTCCGGCGATCAGGTCGCGGAACTGGCCGAGGTCACGATTGACGAGATGAAGCGCGCGGCCTCCGAGATGACGATGGTCGAGGTGGATCGGGCACGTGCACAGATCAAAGCCGGGCTGTTGATGGGGCTTGAAAGCCCCTCGTCGCGATCGGAACGCAACGCGCGGATGCTGGGCATTTGGGGGCGGATTCCGGCACTCGATGAGACCGTTGAACGGATCGACGCGGTGACGCTTGAGAATGTGCGGGAGTTTCTGGTCAAGACCGGCATGGGCAAGGCGTCGATGGCGCTTTACGGTCCGGTCAAAGCCGCCCCTGAGCTTGAGCGTTTGCGCGAAAGGTTCGCCGCCTGATGCTGTCACGACGACCGAAGGTGCGGATTGAGACGGAGCGTATGACACTCCGCCTGCCTCAGCATTCGGACTATCGTGCTTGGGCGGCCTTGCGCGCGGAGAGCAAGGACTTCCTGCAACCCTGGGAGCCGACATGGTCGTCGGATCACCTCACACGTAAAGCCTTCACCAACCGCGTGATCTGGGCCGAGCGGAGCTATCGCAATGACAGCGGCCTGCCGGTTTTTCTGTTTCGGCGCGAAGACGATGTGCTCTTGGGCGCTTTGACACTCGACAACATCCGCCGTGGTCCGGCGCAGGCTGGCACTATCGGCTATTGGATCGGCGCGCGGCATGCGCGCCACGGCTATATGAAAGAGGCCATCGCCGCTGTGGTGCACCACGCCTTTGCCCGTATGCAGTTAAGCCGCATCGAGGCCGCGTGCCTGCCGGAGAATGCGGCCTCGCGCGGGGCCTTGGAAAAGGCCGGCTTCAAATACGAAGGCGTGGCGCAGGCCTATCTTCAGATCAACGGCCGTTGGCGCAATCATGTGCTCTATTCCGCGCTGCATCCCGACCGCCGAGGGCCGACCTCCATCGGTTTGGCCTGATCTCATCGTGCCGCGCACGGTTCTGTGATGAGGCGCTGAGAGGATTCGGGCCTAACCTGTTCCTGATTTGATCGGGAGACTTGCATGCGGACGATTTTTGGGTGGCCTCTTTTCCTCAGCCTTGCTGTTTCTATCGTGTCCACTGCCGCGCTCGCCCAAGAGGCCGAGCGCATTCCAAGCCATTGTCGCTCTCTCGCGAGCGACGCAGCGCCCGAGCGTTTGTGGCGCGCTTCCGTCGGCACGCCGGTTCCCGAGGACACCGTGCGCATCCGTTTTATCAACCATGCGATGTTTGCCGTGCAGGCGGGCGATGTGTCGGTGGTGACCGATTACAACGGCTATATTGGCGACACGCTTTGGTCGCCCGATGTCGTGACAATGAACCAAGCCCATTCCAGCCATTACACCAACAACGTCCACGGCGATGTGGCGCATATACTCGAGGGCTGGGGCGCCTTTGGCGAAGGCGCCGAACATGATCTTGATCTCGGTCCCATGCGCATCCGCAATGTGCCAACCGATATACGCCTCGGCAATCGTGAGGGAGGCGGGCGCGAACCCAACGGCAATTCGATTTTCATCTTCGAGGCGGGCGGGCTCTGCATCGGCCATCTGGGTCATTTGCATCACGAACCGACCGAGGAACAATATGCCGCCATCGGGCGCCTCGACGTGGTCATGGCACCCGTCGACGGCGGTTACACCGTGCCGCGTGAGGTCATGATGCGGATTGTCGAACGCTTTCGCTCCTCCATCGTGATCCCGATGCATTGGTTTTCGCGCTATGGGTTGAATGATTTCCTATCTGGGATGGAAGAGGACTTTGCGGTGGTGGAAACCCACGGCTCTGAACTCTTGGTCTCGCTCGACCGTTTGCCGCGGCAGCCGACGATCATGGTATTGGAACCCGCGTTTCTTTCCGATTGAGACCTCGGGGGGCAGGGGCTACATCTGGGGCAAAGGAGCTCTCGATGACCCAGCCTGCGACGACCGACTTTCTTGAAAATCTTGAAAAGGCTCTGCCCCCCGGCACCCTGCGGGCACGGCGTGACGGCGAGTTGGAAGACCCGCGCGGGCGCTATCATGGTCAGGCGGCGGTGATCGCCTGTCCGGCCACGGTCGAAGAGGTCTCGACCATCGTGCGGGCGTGTTATGCGGCCTCCGTCGGCATCGTGCCTCTGGGTGGCGGCACCGGATTGGTGCTGGGCCAGATCGCCTATGACGACCCTGCGCCGGTGGTCCTGTCTCTGGAAAAGATGACCAAAATCCGCGCGGTCTACCCGCAGGAAAACGTAATCGTTGCCGAGGCGGGTGCGATCCTCGCGGACATTCAAACTGCGGCAGAAGAGGCGGGTCGTTTGTTTCCTCTTTCTCTGGGGGCTGAAGGCACCTGTCGCATCGGAGGCAATCTGTCGACCAACGCTGGAGGTCTCAATGTCCTGCGCTACGGCAATGCGCGCGAGCTTTGTTTGGGGATTGAGGCCGTGTTGCCGGACGGGCAGATTTTCCATGGCCTCAAACGTCTGCGCAAGGACAACACCGGCTATGACATTCGCAACCTGCTGATCGGCGCGGAAGGCACGTTGGGGGTGATCACGGCGGCCAGCCTGCGCCTGTTCCCGCAGCCGGAGCACAACGCCGCCGCCATCCTCATCGTTCCATCGCCCGCCGCAGCACTTGAGCTGTTGAATATGGCGCAGGGCATCGCGGGGGAGGGCATTTCGGCCTTTGAACTGATCTCCGGCATGGGGCTCGATTTCCTCGCTGAGACCGTGCCCGACATTCGCCAGCCCTTCGCGGATCACCCCGAATGGTGCGTGCTGATTGATCTGGGCGTGTCGGGCGCCTCCGACCCGGACGTCATGCTCGCCACTTTGTTTGAGCGCGGGTTTGAGGCGGGGCTCGTCACGGATGGGGTGATCGCGCAAAGCGAGGCGCAGCGGCAGGAATTTTGGACCCTGCGGGAGACCATCCCCGAGGGCAACAAACGCATCGGGTCGATCTCGTCGCATGATATTTCCATCCCCCTCTCGCGTATCGCGGCGTTCATCCCCGCAGGCATTGCGCGGCTGTCACAACTCGGCGATGTGCGGGTGAATGCCTTTGGCCATCTGGGCGATGGCAACCTGCATTACAACGTCTTTCCGGCCAAGGGGCGTGACCGCTCCGAGTATGAAAACATCCGCTTTGAGGTGAAGCGCGTGGTGCATGATCTGGTCGCGGAGTATGACGGGTCATTCAGCGCGGAGCATGGCGTCGGGCGGCTCAAAGCCGAGGATCTTGAGCACTATGGCGATCCGGGAAAATTGGCTGCGATGCGGGCGATTAAGGCGGCGCTGGATCCCAAGGGGATCATGAATCCTGGCGCGGTCTTGCGCGTGTCGCAAGGCTGAGTCTGGGCGGGGCCGGACGGGAACAACTCTTCTGTGAGGCACAAAAATGCGCCCTGACCGGGGGGACGATCAGGGCGCGAAATGTGATTGCTCACATGTGGTGCAAACAGCGGCCCGAAAGGGACCTCCACAGAGTTATGAGCAAGTGGTTACCAAAACGTTCACGCCGCAAAAGGTTCGTTTTCGGGGTTTCACCCATAATATGGCTCAGAGCCCTTCAAACTCGCAAAGCGTATGAATTTCATAGCCCAGATCGGCCAGCCGCTTGTGCCCGCCCAACTCCGGCAGATCGACGATAAACGCGCAACCAACGATTTCGCCGCCGAGCCGTTCGACCAGCTTGATCCCGGCCTCTGCCGTGCCGCCTGTGGCCAGTAGATCGTCGACCACGAGAATTTTCTCGCCGGGTTGGATCGCGTCGTCATGCACCTCGACCACGGCCTCGCCATATTCGAGTTTGTACTCTTCGGAGATCACCGCCCCCGGAAGTTTTCCCTTTTTGCGGATCGGAACGAAACCGATGGAGAGCTGATGCGCGATGGCGCCACCGATGATAAACCCGCGCGCCTCAAGCCCCACCACCTTGTCGATTTGCATGCCAACATAGGGATCCAGCAACTGGTCAATCGCAAGCCGCATGCCTCGCGCGTCTGCGAATAGCGTGGTGACATCGCGAAATAGGATGCCCTCATGCGGGAAATCGACGATGGTGCGGATGTAATCCTTAACGGTTTTCATGAGTTACCCCTTCAGCACGCGCCCGGCGACGGTGCTCAGTTTTGCGATCATCTCCGGGTCGCGTTTGTCTGGTGCGGTCATGATCGCATAGTCCAACGCCCGGTCGCAGCCGTGTTCGCAGGGCGCATAATCCCCGCCCAAAAGCTCCGGAAGCGCCGCGACCAAGGATTTGGCGTGGTCGGTGTTGGCCTTGAGTGTAACGAGAATGTCGGTGATCTGAACTGCGCCGTGATCCGGATGCCAGCTGTCGTAATCGGTGACCATCGCGATGGAGGCGTAGCAAATCTCGGCCTCGCGGGCGAGTTTCGCCTCCGGCATATTGGTCATTCCAATCACATCGCAGCCCCAGCTTTCGCGATACATTTTGCTCTCTGCCATCGAGGAGAACTGTGGTCCTTCCATCGCCAGATAAGTGCCGCCCTTATGGACAGTAACACCTGTGGCGCGCGCTGCCTCATAGGCAATCCCCGATAGGCGTTCACACACCGGATGTGCGACCGAAACATGCGCGACGCAACCGGTGCCAAAAAAGGATTTCTCCCGCGCAAAGGTGCGGTCGATGAACTGATCGATGATGACAAAATCGCCCGGCGCCATCTCTTCGCGGAATGAACCGACTGCGGAGACGGAAACGAGATCGGTGACGCCCATCTGTTTCATCGCGTCGATATTGGCACGGTAATTGACGGTCGAAGGCGAGTGTACATGCCCGCGTCCGTGACGCGGCAGAAAGACCATTTTAACGCCGTCCAATGTGCCGGTGAGCAAAGCGTCAGAGGGGGAGCCCCAGGGCGTCTCGAGCGTCTGCCATGTTGCGGCTTCGAGACCGTCAATCTCATAGACGCCAGAGCCGCCCATCACGCCGATCACACGCTGTGCCTGTGCCATTCTGTTCTCCTGTGCTGGTTGGGCCAACCTTGCGGCGGAGGGAAAGTGGGCGCAAGGGGCAATTGGACGCGTTGTCAAGGTGCCGGCGCCTATCGTTCAGGAGAACTGCGACACGAGCCGCAGGCGGACTTGCCAAAGCGGGGCTCCGCGCCGTAGAACGCTGCGCGTCCGAACATGCCGGGGATGAGATGCGGATCGAATTTGATACCGGGCCGTTGCAGAGCGGCAGCCTGTTCCAAAAGCCGAAAGAGACGGTCTTTGCCCATACCCCGGGCGAGGTCGCGGAGGCCTTTGCCCGGCTGGAGACGGCTCTTGCGGAAGGGCTCTGGATTGCGGGCGCGTTTTCCTATGAGCTGGGCTATTGTTTCGAACCGCGCCTTTTGCCGCTTTTGCCCGAGGCACGCGATGTGCCGCTCTTGGAAGTCGGGATTTACGAGGCGCCTGTGCCTCTGGAGGCGCGGCCCGTCTCACATGACGGTCGGACAGACAAAGAAGCACTTTGGGACGCGCCGCGCTATGCGGAGGCCTTTGACGCCGTGGCGCGCTACATTCGGGCGGGGGACATCTATCAGGCGAACCTGACCTTTCCGCTGACGCTCACCTCCGATCTCTCGCCGCGCGCGCTTTATGACCGGCTCAAGGCGCGCCAGCCGGTCGGGCACGGCGCTCTGATCGAACGCCCCGATGGCTCGGCGATCCTGTCGCGGTCTCCAGAGCTGTTCTATGAGACAGACGGGGCAGGCGGCATCACCGTGCGGCCGATGAAAGGCACCGTGCCGCGTGGCACGACACCTGAGGAAGATGCCGCCGCAAAAGAGTGGTTGGCCGCGTCGGAGAAAAATCAGGCCGAGAACCTGATGATCGTCGATCTCCTGCGCAATGACCTGTCGCGGGTGTCCGAGGTGGGATCGGTCAAAGTGCCGAGGCTGTTCGAGATCGAAAGCTACGCCACAGTGCATCAGATGACCTCGACCGTCACAGCAAAGCTTTTGCCTGAGATCGGCCTCTATGATCGCTTCCGTGCCCTCTTCCCCTGCGGCTCTGTGACGGGCGCGCCGAAAATCCGCGCGATGCAGATTATTCATGAATTGGAAGCGGGGCCGCGCGGACATTATTGCGGCTCGATCGGCTGGGCCGCGCCGGATGGGCGGTCTTCGTTCAATGTGGCGATCCGCACGTTGGAGATGGCGGAAGGCAGCGCGCGGCTGCATGTTGGCGGCGGTGTGGTGTATGATAGTGAGGCGCAGTCGGAATATGATGAGGCGCTGCTGAAATCCCGCTTTGCCGATTTGGAGCCGTTGTCATGAGCGAAAGTTTCCGCATCATCGAGACCTTCGGCTATGTGCCGGAGCAAGGCATGACGCGGGGGGCACGGCACCTCGCGCGGATGGCGCGTACGGCCGCAAAGCTGGACGTGGCGTTTGATCAAGCGCAGGCCGAGCACCTGATGGCAGAGTTTCACGCCGAGACCCCGCGTCGAATGCGCATGACGCTGGATCGGGCAGGGGGGCTCGAACTGCAAGACGCCCCTCTCGCGCCGTCCAAACCTCTGTTCCGAGTGCAACTGCATGAGACCCGCCTTGATCCGGCGGACCCGTGGCTTCCGGTCAAAACGACCGAACGCAGCCTCTACGACCAAGCGCGCGCCGATTTGCCGGAGGGCATCGACGAAATGTTGTTCCTCAACACGCGAGGAGAACTTTGCGAAGGGACGATCACAAACGTGTTTCTAGAGCGGAACGGCGACATACTGACCCCCGCCTTGTCCTCGGGGCTTTTGCCGGGTGTGCTGCGCGAAGAGTTGCTGTCCGCGGGCCGCGCTCAGGAAGCGGTGTTGACCGTGACAGACCTGCGTGCAGCGGAGCGTCTATGGGTCGGAAACTCGCTTAGAGGCCTCATTCCTGCGCAATTCGTCGGTTGAGACGTCAAATCTGTTGCGAAGAGGCCACTCCACGCGGTTCGAGACGAGGAGCCTGTCTTTGCGCTCCTGCGACAATCGCGCTAAGAGGGGCCAAACGCATTTCCTGACATCTGGGGGACACCCGTGATCCAATCCGCACTCGCGTCTTTCGCGAAGAACCTGTCTATTTCCGGAACCACATCGACCAAACTGACGCCGGCGCAGGCGAAAACCGATGTGCTCTCCGGCCTCACCGTTGCGCTGGCACTTGTGCCCGAGGCTGTGGCCTTTGCTTTCGTCGCCCATGTTCACCCGCTCGTCGGTCTTTACGCTGCCTTCATCATGGGGCTGGTGACCGCCGTCTTTGGGGGCCGTCCGGGGATGATCTCTGGGGCGACCGGGGCGATCGCTGTGGTCTTTGTGGCCCTCGTGGTTGAGCATGGCGTCGAATATCTCTTCGCCACCGTTGTGCTCATGGGGATTTTGCAGATCCTCGCAGGCGTCTTCCGCCTTGGCAAGTTCATCCGCCTCGTGCCGCATCCGGTGATGTTGGGCTTTGTGAACGGGCTCGCGATCGTGATTTTCCTCGCCCAGCTGACCCAGTTCAAAGTGCCGGGCACCGACAGCTACATGACCGGTATGCCGCTGATCATCATGCTGGCTCTGGTCGGTCTGACCATGGCCGTCGTGCATTTCTTGCCGAAAGTGACCAACATCATCCCGGCGCCGCTGGCGGGCATTCTTATCACCGCCGTGGTGGTGATTGCCTTTGGCATCGACGTGCCGCGCGTCGGTGATATGGCGCAGATCAAGGGCGGGCTTCCGACCTTCCACATCCCCTCCGTGCCGATGTTCGATAGCATGGAGAGCTTCCTCGCCACGATGCAGATCATCCTGCCCTACGCGCTCATTGGTGCCGCTGTGGGCCTGATCGAAAGCCTTCTGACCCTCAACCTCGTGGGCGAGATCAAAGGTGAGCGCGGTGGTGTGTCGCAGGAATGTCTGGCGCAGGGTGCTGGCAACGTGATCTCCGGCTTCTTCGGCTCGATGGGCGGCTGCGCCATGATCGGCCAGTCGATGATCAACGTGAAATCCGGCGGGCGCACGCGTCTGGCGGGCATCACGGCGGCGCTGTTTTTGCTCCTTTTCATCGTGGTGGCCTCGCCGCTCATTGAACAAATCCCGCTCGCGGCCCTCGTCGGTGTGATGTTCATGGTGGTGATCGGCACCTTTGCTTGGAACTCCTTCCGCGTGATGCGCAAAGTGCCCCGTGTCGACGCTTTCGTCATTGTGCTCGTCACCGTGGTCACCGTGCTAGAAGACCTTGCGGTCGCTGTGGTCGTGGGCGTGATCGTCTCCGCGCTGGCCTACGCGTGGCAGAACGCCTCGCGCATCCATGCTAAGACTTATGAGTCCCCCGAGGGCGCGAAGGTCTACCAAATCCAAGGTCCGCTGTTCTTCGGTTCCGCCGAGGGTTTCCTTGAACTTTTTGATCCAGCGAATGACCCCTCCATGGTGATCGTCGATTTCGCCGACAGCCGCGTCGCCGACCAATCCGCGCTCAACGCGATCGAAAGCCTGGCTGCGAAATACGAAGCTGTGGACAAGGAAATCCAACTGCGCCACCTGAGCCGCGATTGTCACCGGCTTTTGTCCAACGCCGGTCACTTGATGGTCGATAGTGACGATGACCCGGATTACCAGATCGCGACCGATTATGTCGTGCGCACCGGTGTCTTGGGCGCTGGGCACTGAGCTTTTTCCGAAGATGTGAACGCGAAAGGCCTCCCTTTCAGGGAGGCCTTTTTCAGTTTGGGCGACGTCTCTGATGACAAAGAAAGCGCAGGCGGCTTTCTACCTGCATCCTGTCGTTAAACAGGCTTCGCCATGACGGATTGGTAGAGCAGTTCTGCCGGCTCCTGCGACTCCATAAAGGCGATGTCGTAGGCATCCCGCCCAACTGCGATCACGGCCATATCATCGGGGTTGCACATGCCCGTGGCGTCTACGAGGACCCATTCCCCGCCGAGCCAAACCTCTGCTACCGCGTGGAAATCCTGTGGGGTGACATTGGGGCTGTAGACCGCCACCATTCGCGCCGGAATTTGCGCGGCACGCACCATCGAACACATCAAATGCGCGTAGTCGCGACACACGCCTTGCCGTCCGGCGAACGTCTCCAACACGTTGGTGTCGGCATCGGAACTGCCCGGGACGTAGGAGAGATTGCTTTCGATCCAGTCCCGGATGGCGGCCACCTTTACCCCGCCTTGCAGATTGCCGAAGCGTTTGCGGACAAAGCTCACGAATTTGTCGGACTGACAATAGCGCGAGGGTCGCAGATAGGGGACGACCTCTCCCGGGATCATATGCAAGGGCGCGGCGTCGAGGCTTTCGATCCCGTTGTGAGGTCGGGTGATGTTCACAAGGGCGCTGTAGTTCAGAATCATTTCGGTTCCGGGCACTAGCGCAAAAACCCGTTCGCCGACGCCCGAGTCTCCCGTGATCCGCCTCACGGTCGCATCGCCCAGCAGAAGACTTTCGTATTCGATCTCTTGCCCTTCAATTTTTGCGGCTTCAAGCGCCAGAAAAACCGTGTTCGGGTTCGGGAACCTGTAGGTCATCGCGACGTCGATCTGGATGCGCATGACTTCTCCATTTGGGATGACTGGGGACGGGGCGTGTTACTGATGTGGCTCGTATGATCATTCAGGTGCTGCAGTCGACCGTGTGATGCGGCATCTGTTTGCGGGTTCAATGTCTGACAACGGTCAGCCCGCGAAAGAGGTTCCTGACACTCTTCGTTCAGAGGCTTTAGTCATTCGGACGCGTCAACTCAAATACTTCCGTGACCTCGGCGTAATCGCGATAACCCAGACGCGACAGCATGCGGGCTTTCACCACATCGAACCGCCCGTCCACAATCAGGTCGGGACGGATGTGGATGCCGACGACTTCGCCGATCACGAGGTGATTGTCCTTGCCTGCAAGTTCGACGATCTGGGTCATTTTGCACTCCAAGGACGCCGGCGCGTCCTCGACCCGAGAACAGGCAATCTCGCGACAGGCCGCACGCAGCGCGCCGGATTGGGAGAACTCGTCTTCCTCGAACTCAAACGCCGCGGAGGAGGCATTCATCACCGCAATCTGGTCGGCCCCCACCAGGTTGACGCAAAACTCGCCGGTCTCGCGCAGTTTGCGCAGCGTATCTTTAGAGCCGATTGAGGCAAACATAACCTGCGGAGGCACATAGGCGACCGCGTTGAAAAACGAGTAGGGCGCGAGGTTTTCATGCCCTGAGGAGGACCGCGTCGAGATCCAGCCAATGGGACGTGGCGAGACGATGGCGTTGAATGGATTGTGCGGCAGGTTATGGCCATCGCTGGGGCGGTAATACATCTGGGATGTGTCCTTTTCTTCGCGTTGCTCACCATTTAGGGCTGTGATAGCAGAATTTCGAGCCAAATCCGCGTGCAAAATCTGTGCGCTGAGAAAGGGATAAGCGTGTATCAGATCGAGACAGAGACACCGGACGATCTTTGGGAGGTGGAAGCCCTCTACGACACCTGTTTCGCGCCGGGGCGCGAGCTTTTGTCTTCCTATCGCCTGCGTGATGGGGTCGAAAAGGTCACCGATCTCTGTCTTTTGGCCCGCGATGAGCATGGCGTTCTGGCCGCTGCGATCCGCTATTGGCCCATTCGCATCGGCGCGGGCGAACATCGCGCGTTGCTCTTGGGGCCTATTGCCGTGCACCACACGCGACAGGGCGAGGGCCTGGGCGGATTGCTCATGAATGAGTCGATGGCCGAGGCCGTGCGGCTCGGCTGGGAGCGTGTGATGTTGGTGGGGGATGCGCCCTATTATTCGCGTTTCGGCTTTGAAAAGCTCGACCATGTAGAGATGCCGCCACCGACCAACCCCGAACGGGTTTTGGGCGTGGCTCTGCGTCCCGGTGCTTGGGACGGGGTCGAGGGGCTTGTCCACAAGGACGACTGACCCCATCTGTATCGGTATGGAAAAATTGCCGACCCTCACCGATGGCTCTCATGCCGTGTTGCAGGCTCCCACGCCGGAGGCGATCCGCGCGCTGGCGCGGCGGCTGAAACGTGCCAATCATCCCGGCATGCAGCTTTTGAACATTGTGGGCGGCACGGCGGACGGGCTGTTCGACAAACTTCCTAATAAAATCAGGGGCCAGCTTGAGGGTGCAACTCTTTCGGCGCTGGAACTGGCGTTTGACGGCGCGGCGCGTGGGCGGCGCTCGGTCAAAGGCAGCACTTGGATGTCGCGCGCGGTGACCTCGGGGCTGGGGGCTGTGGGTGGCATTGGCGGTCTGCCGACGGCTCTTGCGGAACTGCCGGTCACGACAACGGTGCTGCTCCATGCGATCCAGGGCGTTGCCGAAGATCACGGCTTTGATCCGTCCCGCGACGATGTGCGCAAAGCCTGTATTCAGGTCTTTGCCGCCGCGGGGCCTCTGGAAGACGACGATGGCGCTGACCTCGGCTTTATCGCGGCCCGAACAACGCTCACCGGCGCAACGCTAAACGGTATTATTGCCAAGGTCGCGCCGCGCCTTTCGGTGGTTCTGGGGCAAAAACTGGCGGCGCAGACCGTGCCGGTGCTGGGCGCGGTGGCGGGGGCGGCGACGAATTACGCCTATACCGCCTATTATCAGGACATGGCGCATGTGAGTTTCGGCATGCTCCGCATGGCCGAGGACAGCGATCTGTCCTTCGAAGAACTCAAAGACTTGCTTCGGGCGGAAATGGCGCGCTGATGCGGTCCTGTCGTGCGCCAAGGCGCCGGATTCAGAGCATGAAGCCCTGTTTTACCAGATAGCCACTCAACTCTTCGCGCACCGATTGCGCTCCCGCGTCTGCGGCTTGATCAATGACGTTTGCCACTTCATCGAGGTCGAGCCGCCGCAACATCGCCTTCACCGGGCCGATCGAGGCCGGGCGCATCGACAGCGTGCGCACGCCCATCGCGGCTAGAGCCACCGCTTCCAACGGCCGCCCGGCATCCTCGCCACAAAACGACACAGGCGTGTCGAACTGATCGCAGCGTTCAACGATCTGTCGGATGAAGCTCAGGAAGGAATAGTTCAGCGTGTCATAGCGCCGGCGCACCCGTTCGTTTTCGCGATCAGCGGCGAAAAAGAACTGTTTGAGGTCGTTGCCGCCGATGGAAATGAAGTCGGTCTGTTGGAAAAACAGGTCGGGCGCGAAGGCCAGAGAGGGTGTTTCCAACATCGCGCCAATCTCTACGGAGGAGGGCGGCACATAGCCCAGCTTTTGCTCGGATTCGAGCACCTCTTCCAAGATTGCACGGGCCTGACGGTATTCGTCGAACTGCGCCACGAAGGGGAACATGATCGTCAAAGGACGACCCGAGGCGGCGCGGATGAGCGCCTGAAGCTGCATCCGCATGACGCCGCGCTTATCGAGCCCCACACGGATCGCACGCCAGCCCATTGCGGGGTTCGGCTCGTCTTGGGGTTTCATATAGGGCAGCACCTTGTCGGACCCGATGTCGAGGGTGCGGAACACCACACGTTTGCCACGCGCCGCATCCATGACGCGCGCGTAAAGCGTCGCCAACTCGCCCCGGCGGGGCACTTTGTTGCGGATGAGAAATTGCAATTCGGTGCGGAACAGGCCAACGCCTTCGGCGCCCGACGAGGCCAGAGACGGCAGATCCGCCATCAATCCCGCGTTCATATGCATGGCGATTTTCTTGCCGCAAAGCGTTTCGGCAGGCAGACCCACGAGACCCGCATAGCGTTGCTGGGCCTCGGCCTGCATCGCGATTTTGTCGCGAAAGGCGGCGGCGACCGAGTCCTCCGGGCGCAAATGCACCACGCCTTGATCGCCATCGACCAAAATGGCGTTGCCGTTCAGCGCCTCGGTGGTGATGCCCTCGGCGTGAATCACAAGAGGAATCGCCCAAGCGCGCGCCACCACGGCGGCATGCGAGCCGACGGAACCTTGTTCCAGCACGATGCCTTTGAGGTCCTTGCCGTAATCGAGCAATTCGCCGGGGCCGATGTTGCGGGCGACGAGAATCGGGTTCTCTGGCATTTCCGCGCCTGTTTCGTTGCCTTGCCCGGTGAGAATGCGCAGCAGCCGGTTCGACAGGTCATCAAGATCGTGGAGACGCTCGCGCATGTAAGGGTCCGGCACCTGCGCCAGTCGCGTGCGGGCCGCGCCCTGTTCTTTCTCTACGGCGGCCTCTGCGGAGAGGCCTCGGTCGATGTCCTCTTCCATCCGCCGCATCCAGCCACGGGAATTGGCGAACATGCGGTAGGCTTCAAGCACCTCGCGCTGGTCTTTCTCGCCGGGCTCGACGGCGGCCAGCATGCTGTCCACAGAAATCCGCAACTCATCCACGGCCTTGCGCAGCCGCTCCTTTTCCGCATCCGGGTCGTCGGCCACCGGGTTTGTGACCACGACGCGCGGCTCGTGCAGGTAGACATTGCCCTCGGCCACACCCTCTTGCCCGGTTGCGCCGCGGAACATCACCGGATGCTGGTGAAGCGCGGCCATGCCGCCTTCATCACCGATGAAAGCGCCGAGTTCGGTCATCTCGGCCAGCACCATGGCGACCACCTCGAGGGCATAGACCTCGTCCTCGGTAAAGGCGCGGGCCTCTTTCGACTGGACAACCAAAACCCCAAGAATTTCACCCAGACGTTGGATCGGCAGGCCGAGAAAGCTCGAAAATAATTCCTCGCCGGTCTCAGGCATGTAGCGAAAGCCCCGCTCCGAGGGCGCGTCGGCGGCGTTGACCATGAGGCGCGTGCGGGCGACACGGCCGACAAGACCCTCGCCAATGCGCATGCGCGTCTTGTGGACAGCTTCGGCTTTGAGGCCTTCGGTGGCGCAGAGCTCCAACGTGTCTGCATCGCGGAAGAGATAGATCGAACAGACCTCGGTCTGCATGCTGTCGGCGATCAGATGGGTGATGCGGTCGAGACGTGCCTGACCGGCACTGTCTTCGGCCAGCGTGTCCCTGAGCCGGCCCAAAAGCTTCCGGCTTTCGCTTTCCAGATTATGCACCATGTCCCCGTCGGTCTTGTTTTGCGCCTGTTCTTCTGGGCGTCAAATTCTTTAGAGCACAGATGTGGCTTTTGCCCAGAAAAATCAACCTCGGCACGGCACCTTGTCCAATATTTACGCGCTATTTGCGTGCAAAAAGTGCAGAAAAATCCGCAACTTGTGGATGCAGTTGCAGAAAGAGAGTGCTGCGGCTGCGCACTAGGCCGTGTTTTTGCCGATCCGTCCGAGATGTGTGATCACAAAGCCCTGCGCGGATTTGAGGCCATATCCAAGGGCCCGATCAAACCCAGCATGCGCGATCCACAACAGCCCCAGTGACGTAACGACAGGCGTGCCACTAAGCCATCCGAAGAGCGCTATGAGCGCGCCGGTGGCATAGAGATGCGTCAGGTTGTAGCCAATCGCGCCCATACGCGGGCCGAGAGCATAGCCCGCAAACGACAAGTCGGGGGCGAAGAACAAAAGCACCATGGCCCAAATGGGCAGGGACACGCCCATGGCCCAAAGGGCGGTCATGCAGGTCACGAAAATGAGGGCGCCCTCGAGGCGTTGCCAAAAAATCATAAGCGGACTTTCAAAATGCTTTAAAAAATAAACCCCCGCAGGTGGCGGGGGTCATATGTTTTGCAAAAGGCCTGGGTCTCAGGCGACGTTCAGCTCGAACGCATCATGGAGCGCCTGCACGGCCAGCTCGGTGTATTTGCGGTCGATCAGAACGGAAATCTTGATCTCGGAGGTCGCGATGACCTTGATGTTGATGCCTTCGTCGGAGAGCACTTTGAACATCTTTGCGGCCACACCGGATTGCGAGCGCATGCCGATGCCGACGAGTGAAATCTTCGCCACTTCGGTGTCGGAGATCAGTTCGCCAAAGTTGAAGGCTCCACGGTCCTTCGCCGCGTCCAGCGCCGCTTTGGCGCGGTTCACCTGATCGACGGGGCAGGAGAAGGTCATGTCGGTGCGACCTTCTTCGGAGATGTTCTGAATGATCATATCGACATTCACACCCGCTTCGGCCAGCGGACCGAAAATGGCGGCGGCGATGCCGGGGCGGTCAGCGACCGACACGAGGGTCATTTTGGCTTCTTCGCGGGAGGCGGCAATGCCCGAGACAGGTTTGTTTTCCACGATATCCTCCTCGGCACAGATCAGCGTGCCGGCATTGGGGTCATATTCCTCGAAAGACGACAGGACGCGCAGGCGCACGCCGTAACGCATCGCCAGCTCGACCGAACGGGTCTGAAGCACTTTCGCACCAAGAGACGCGAGTTCCAACATCTCTTCAAAGGCGACTTTCTCAAGTTTGCGCGCCTTGCTCTCGATCCGCGGGTCGGTGGTGTAGACCCCGTCCACGTCGGTGTAGATGTCGCAACGCTCGGCCTCAAAAGCGGCGGCGAAGGCCACGGCGGTGGTGTCGGAACCACCCCGGCCCAGCGTGGTGATGCGGCCTTCGGGCGAAATACCCTGGAAGCCCGCCACGACGGCGACTTTCATGCCTTCGCCGAATTTGGCGAGGATGTTCTCCGGCGGGATCTCTTCGATCCGTGCGGCGCCATGCGCGGAGTTGGTCTTGAGCGGCACTTGCCAGCCCTGCCAGCTGCGCGCAGGCACGTCCATTTCCTGAAGCGTCAGCGCCATGAGGCCCGCGGTCACGTTCTCGCCAGAGGAGACAACGGCGTCATATTCGCGCGCGTCATACATCGGAGAGGTCTCGTTCACGTAACCCACGAGCTTGTTGGTCTCGCCGGACATGGCAGAGACCACGACGATCACGTCGTAGCCATTGGCAACCTCGCGGCCGACGCGTTTCGCGGCGCGTTTGATCTTGTCGAGCGTGGCGACGGATGTGCCGCCGAATTTCATCACGAGAATGGGCATCTCTGGCCTTATCCCCCGTCGTCAGAGTGGTCACGGTTCTCTAAGTGGCTTAAGGCCCAAGCGCAAGAGTGGCGCGCGGTGCCAGCGCATATTTTACTGAGTATTTTTGCTTCAAAGAGGCCTCAATAGGCGTGTGGATGCCCGTCCCAGGTCAGGAAACAACCGGTGGAGGTCAGCGACAGCTCGGCAAAACGATCCGCCAATCCTGTGGCGGCCATGGTCGGCGTGATCTCGGCCGAGGCGCCGCCCATATCGGTCTGGACCCAGCCGGGGTGGTAGATGCCGACCGAAATGCCGTCCGATTTGAGATCGGAGGCAAGGTTGCGGCCCAGGTTCAGAGCCGCGGCTTTCGACGCGCGGTAGATGTAAGAGCCACCGGGCGCGCGGGTGTGGGACGCCATCTGGGACGAAATGATCGCGATCTTGCCGCGCGCGGCGCGCAAGGCGGGGAGAAAGGCCTGCACCGTCAGGAAGACGCCCGTGACATTGACGGCGAATTCTTCGGCCCACATGTCTGCGGGGTAGTCGGTCTCGAGCGCTTGCCCTTTGTCGAGATAAAGCCCGGCGTTACAGACCAACAGGTCCAGCGGGCGATCTTTCAACGTGCTGGCCAGACCCGAAACGCTCTGCGGGTCTTTGACATCAAGCGGCAAAAGGCCGTCTGCGCCGCGCGTCGAGGTGCCGGTGACCTCATAGCCGCGCGTGCCGAGTTCGGATTTCAGAGCCGCGCCAATGCCGCGCGAGGCGCCGGTGATGAGAGCCGTGTCCATGTCGATTGCCTTTGTAGGGGAGGTGTCAGTTCAGTTTGCGCTTGGGCGTGAAGGGCAGCGGAAGGACCGGCACACCCTCTTCCAAAAGGGCCTTGGCGTCGTCCAGTTTCGCCTCGCCGTAGATCGCACGCGCGGGGGCCTCGCCTTCGTGGATTTTGCGCGCCTCCTTGGCGAATTCGACGCCGACGTAATCGGAATTGGCCTCAACCTCTGCTCTGAGTTTGGCGACCGCCTTTTCGACCTCTTCTGCGGAGGGACGTGGCGGCTCCATTGGGGCGTTCTGCGACGGTGGGGTGGATGTGGTCGCCTCGGGGGCGGGGCTCTCGGCCTTGCGCGCCGTGCTGACACGTGGGGCCATCATGGCTTTGAACACCTGAGATTTGCCGCAGGTCGGGCAGCTCAACTGACCGTTTTCGCGCAGTGTCTCAAAGGCTTCGGCGGAACGAAACCAGCTTTCGAACTGATGCTCTTCGGAGCATTTGAGCATGTAGCGGATCATGACCTGCGCATTCCCCAAGACCAGACCCTTAGAATAGGGACTGTGCAGGGGCTTTGCAATGCGGCCCTCCCCCTCAGAGACGATAGAGGCGCGGGTTGAAATGGCGGATGATCTGGGCCAGCTCGGGCTCATCCACAAGGTTTGCCGCTTTTTTGGCGGAGACCCATTTGCGTTTGCGTTCATTGGCCTCGGGGTATCTGTCAAAGACCCAGCGCGCCTTGAGTGGAAACACCGCGACAACGCAGGGCATCGGCAAATTGCCGTCGCGCGGGTATTTGAGATAGGAATAAAGCCCGATGCAGATTGGGGTAGGGCGGCCTTTGATCCCGGCCTCTTCCCAAGCCTCGGTGGCGGCGGCTTGTACGGGCGTTTGCCCGTCCATCGGCCAGCCTTTCGGGATGATCCAGCGTTTCCGGCGCCGCGATTTGACCAGAAGGATTTGTAGTTTGTCTTTGCGCCAACGCCAGATCAACGCACCGAACTGCGTGCGCACGCCGTCTTTGCCGCCTCGCCCGAGTTTCACCGGATGTTGTCTGGGTCGGATCAATGACACCTGCTCTTCCCTCAATGTCTGAGTGCGGCGGGTCCTCCTCAGTGGCGCGAAAAAATCGCGCCAGCACCCGGTTTGTCGCATCAGAGTGACACAGGAGTATCAAAGCCCTGTGACGGCTGGGAAGAAAAATCGTTTCAGGAGCCGTTTATGGGCGGAAACGGCGAGCGTGAGGCTATTTCAATGCCTGTAATTTGGGCAGATCGGCCAAGGCGGTCCAAAATGCCTCTTGTCGAAGCTGGGTCTCACGCAGCGGGATCAGCGCCACATGGGCCTGTGCGGCCATCTCTTTCGCGCGCTCTGGCTCCGACATGAGCGCGCTCACGGCCTCCGCCAAAGCGGCGGCATCGGCCAATGCAAGCGCGCCGTTGCCTCGGTCAAGCGCGTCATAGGCCGCAGCATGGTTGGAGACATGCGGACCGTGCAGGATGGCGGTGTCGAATTGCACTGGCTCATAGGGCGTGTGCCCGCCGTGATCCGTCAGAGAGCCGCCAACGAAAGTGATGCCCGCGAGGCGATACCAAAGCGCCATTTCGCCCAGCGTATCGGCGAGGTAGATCGGCGCGCTTTCGGGGGCGTCACCTTTTGAGCGACGCGCAAAACTCAAACCCGCGCGGGTCAACTCTGTCGCGATGGTCTCGGCGCGTGAAGGATGGCGCGGGGCGAGGATCAACCTGGCGTCGGGGTGGCTTTTTTGCAGGCTTTGAAAGGCCTCAACGATCGGGCGCTCCTCGCCCGCATGGGTCGAGGCGGCGAGCAGGGTCTTGTCGCGGGAAAAGATGTTTTGCAGATCTGTCAGCTCCGCTTCCGGTGCGGTGGCCAGCTCGACCGTGCTTTTAAGGTTCATCCGCGGCAACAGCGCGTTTGCAGGCAAGCCCAGTTGCAAAAGCCGCTGTTCAGAGGCGGTGTCCTGTGCTGCGAGTTTGGTAATCGCGGCGATGGTCTGACGGATTGTGCCGCCGAGCAGCGCGCCCATTTGACCCCAACGCCGCGCCGTGCGTTCCGACATGCGCGCGCCTGCGACGATCACGGGGATGTCGTGGCGAGCGAGCATGACAAATCGGTTGGGCCAAATCTCATTTTCCAGAGAGACCAGCGCGCTGGGGCGGGTGGCTGCCAAGAAACGCTTGAGCACAGGCTGCAAATCCATCGGTGCGAGCCGGGTTTGGACGCGGGGCAGGGCCCAGCCTGCAACCATTTTGCGTGCACTAACCGTGTTGACGGTGACGAGGATGTCTAGGCAGGGCGCGCGGTCCAGCGCCTCTTCGATCAGGCCGCGTGCGGCGGTCAGCTCGCCATTCGAGGCGCCGTGAATCCATAGAAGCGGCGTGCTTGAGCGGGATGTCGCCTTTAGGTCTGCGCCGAAGCGTTCCACGAGATCAGATAGGCGTTCCCTACCGCGCAACAGTTGCCGCAACAACACGAGCGCAAACAGCGGGCTCAGCAGGGTCAGAAGGAAACGATAGAGAAACAAGACAGCCGCCCAGATCAATCAAAAGTGCCCATTCGCTTACGCTCTGTAGCCCTGTCTTGGCAAGAGGGGCGGTGCGTTGTGTGACAGGCAAGATGATGATCGAGGTGGGCGCTCAAATTAGCCGTCTCGGACTGAGAGCACGCTGTAGTCTCTTTCGGGGGCTTTCGATCTTTGGAGGGCTTTTAGCTCAGCTGTCGTCCGATTTTTCACTATTTCGGGCGATGAAAGCCTGCATCATGTTCATCCCAATCCGATCAACAAGCTCAGAGTTCAGGTCTTCACCGTTGTGCTGATATTCGCTGCAGGCGGTGAGAAGCCGGTCGATCACCTCGGCCTCATGTGTCGTGAGATGCGGATGGCTGTGTTCATGTGACATCCCCGGCGGATAGGGTGAATTGCTGACCCGTGCCATGCGAATTTCTGCTGACAAAGCCAGACAGGGCTGCCTTGGGGGCAGGGCGATCAAAAGTCGCCGACGCTGATGAAGTGGTTGAGCGGACATGGTTTTAGACTCGAAGTGATCCGCCGACGGCGGAGAGGGGCAGGGCGAGGGGTGATCAGATGTGGCGGAGCTCAGGGCGTGAACAATTCCAAGATGTGAGCGCGCAAGCGATGGTCGTTGCGGCCAAGAGTGCGGTGGTTGATGGAGTTTCAATCTGCCACTTTCGCATATTTACGCCATCTAGGGCGGATTTGAAAGCAATCAAACACAGTATGCCTTTCGATGTGATGTGTCCGGCTCTGAGGCTGCCTGCGCTGAGATCGCCTGTCCGGGATGCTTTTCGGATGCGTCGGGCGCTATGTTTTACGGGAAGGATCCTTTACCAGTTTGGTAGATAATTGTATTAGAATAAATTATCGTAGCATATATTTAATACAATTATTATTTATCCTTTAGGCTTGTTACCTCTAGTTTTAACGGGACCGGCGACGACGGTTTGAAGACCTGTTCATTTGATGAGTCGTCCGATCCCCGCTCAGTTACACGTTGCATCTGGAGGAACACATGGACGGCAATGATACGAAAATGTCGGGCAAATGCCCGGTCATGCATGGCAGCAACACCGAGTCCGGCAAAAGCGTCATGGATTGGTGGCCGAATGCGCTCAATCTCGACATTCTGCACCAGCACGACACCAAGACGAACCCGATGGGCGAGGCCTTCGATTATGCCGAAGAGGTCAAGTCGCTGGATTTTGACGCGCTGAAGGCGGACATGCATGCGCTGATGACCGAAAGTCAGGAGTGGTGGCCGGCCGACTGGGGGCATTATGGCGGTCTCATGATCCGCATGTCCTGGCACGCCGCCGGATCCTATCGTTTGGCCGATGGACGCGGCGGTGGTGGCACCGGCAACCAGCGTTTTGCACCTCTGAACTCTTGGCCCGACAACGTCAGCCTCGATAAGGCGCGGCGCCTTCTGTGGCCGATCAAAAAGAAATACGGCAACAAAGTGAGCTGGGCCGATCTGATCGTTCTGGCCGGGACCATCGCCTATGAGAACATGGGCCTGAAGACCTTTGGCTTCGGCTTTGGCCGCGAAGACATCTGGCACCCGGAGAAAGACACCTATTGGGGTGCCGAGAAGGAATGGCTGGCGCCGTCGGACGGGCGCTATGAGGACGTCGACAAGCCGGACACAATGGAAAACCCGCTGGCCGCCGTGCAGATGGGCCTCATCTACGTGAACCCTGAGGGTGTGAACGGCAAACCGGACCCGATGAAAACCGCAGCCCAAGTGCGTGAAACCTTTGCCCGTATGGCGATGAACGATGAGGAAACCGCCGCGCTGACGGCTGGCGGCCATACGGTCGGCAAGACCCACGGCAATGGCGACGCCTCGGTTCTGGGCGCGGACCCTGAAGGCGCGGGCCCAGAAATGCAGGGCCTCGGCTGGTCGAACCCGAACCAGCACGGCAAGGCGGCAAATGCGGTGACCTCTGGTCTTGAGGGGGCATGGACGTCTGAGCCGACGAAGTTCGACATGGGCTTTTTCGAGATGCTCTTTGGTCACGAATGGGAGTTGCGCAAATCCCCCGCAGGCGCGTGGCAATGGGAGCCGGTGGACATCAAGGAAGAGGACAAGCCTTTGGACGCGTCCGATCCGTCGAAGCGTCACAACCCGATGATGACCGACGCCGATATGGCGATGAAAGTCGATCCGATCTACAACGCGATCTGCCAGAAGTTCATGGCCGATCCTGCCTATTTCGCCGACACGTTTGCCCGCGCCTGGTTCAAACTGACCCACCGCGACATGGGGCCGAAAGTTCGCTACATCGGCCCGGATGTGCCTTCTGAGGACCTGATCTGGCAGGACCCGGTGCCCGCCGGTTCGACCTCCTACGATGTCGATGCGGTAAAGGCTGAGATCGCGGCCTCCGGCCTGTCGATTTCCGAGATGGTTGCGACTGCTTGGGACAGCGCGCGGACCTTCCGTGGCTCCGATATGCGCGGTGGCGCCAATGGCGCGCGCATCCGTCTGGCGCCGCAAAAGGACTGGGAAGGCAATGAACCGGAACGTCTGGCGAAAGTGCTCGCCGTGTTGGAACCCATTGCCTCCGAGACCGGCGCCTCCGTGGCCGATGTGATCGTGCTGGCCGGTGGCGTCGGTGTCGAGCAGGCGGCGAAAGCGGCAGGATTTGACATCACCGTTCCCTTCGCGCCGGGGCGAGGTGACGCCACCGACGAGATAACCGATGCGGCCTCTTTCGACGTGCTGGAACCGATCGCCGATGGCTATCGCAACTGGCTCAAGAAAGACTATGTGGTCGCCCCCGAAGAGCTGATGCTCGACCGCACCCAACTCATGGGCCTCACCGCGCATGAAATGACGGTTCTTGTAGGCGGCATGCGGGCTATGGGCACCAACTATGGGGGCACCGTGCATGGTGTCCTAACGGACCGCCCAGGCGCTCTCACGCCGGATTTCTTCGTGACCCTGACAGACATGGCCTACACGTGGACTCCTGCGAAAGGCGGCATCTACGAGATCACGGATCGCAAGACGGGTGCGGTGAAATACACCGCCACGCGGATGGATCTTGTGTTTGGCTCCAACTCGATCCTGCGCTCTTACGCGGAAGTCTATGCGCAGGACGACAATGCGGAGAAATTCGTGAATGATTTTGTCAAAGCCTGGGTCAAAGTCATGAACGCCGACCGGTTCGATCTGGCCTAATCTTTGGTAGACATGAAAAGAAAACGCCCTCGCATTGCGGGGGCGCTTTTTTTAGAGCCACAAAACATCCCAAGCGATAAGACCGAGATACTATTCGGAATTGTGAGGGTGTTTAAAACGGAGCCCCCGGGGGCGGAATCGAAACACCGACACGAGGATTTTCAATCTCTGTATCGGCCTGTTGTTTTGCTCTTTCATGTCTGGGCGACTTCATGTAAAAGTCATTTATAAACAGATATTTGATATAATTTTCTCGTCGCATGGTGTTGCACTGCGTCGCAGTGGATTTCAATGAATATCACTCAAAATGTAGCCTATATGTAGCCTAGAAAAGCGAATGACCAAGACTGCCCTTACCGATGCCTACCTTCGAAAACTGAAACCCACTGGAAAGTCCCAGACAATCAGCGATGCCGCGATGACCGGCCTCCGCGCGAGAATTTCAGCAAAGGGCAAAATCTCTTTCGCTCTCCAAGCACGAGACGCCAGCAACGAACTGAAAACCGTTACCCTCGGTCAATATCCAGAGATGTCTCTCAAGCAGGCGCGAGATGAGGCGGCGCGGAGGCGTCTTGAGTTGAAGGCGGGCGTGGACGTTACTGCAGAGAAGCGACGTAAGCGCGCTGCAGTGCAAGGTGCGAAGGATGCGCCGACACTTCGAGAGTTGCTTCGCGAATATGAAGCCGCCTTT
The DNA here is from genome assembly GCF_019429625.1 of Celeribacter sp. PS-C1. Taxonomy (GTDB): domain Bacteria; phylum Pseudomonadota; class Alphaproteobacteria; order Rhodobacterales; family Rhodobacteraceae; genus Celeribacter. Next base: position 46,963 of record NZ_JAHXRW010000014.1, on the reverse strand, counting down.
GGTGAAAAGAAGGTTTGGGCTCCAGCTGGGCCGAAGACTGAGCGGACACAAGCGGGACGAGTTGTGGAACGCGTCTTCGAACCGCTGCTTGATAAGCCTGTTTTGACAATCAAAGTGGAAGCGTTCGCGAAGTGTGTGAACAATTACAAGCCGGTTCGCCTGACCGAAGAGAAGAAATCCGCAAATGGACAAGCGTCGAAAGCCCGTGCTTATCTTGCGCCTTTGCTCGATTGGGCGGCTGGACGGAAGTCATATGCAAAGCTTGGGGCTGGTCGAGTTCCCAAGCTGGAGGTTGCGAGCCTTGATGCCGTGCATGACCCCGCCACGACTGATCCGTCGATCACCGGAATGCGGAAGCGCGTTCTGACCCAAGTCGAGTTGGAAAAAATTCTACCTCTGCTGAAATATCCCGCGCCACAAATCGGAGGAATGAAGATCGACGCTGCCCAAGATTTTCGCCCGATCGCTTTGCGCTTCATGCTCTACACTGCTGCGCGTCGCGAGGAGGTCGTTGCCATGCGTTGGCGTGATCTAGATCGGAAAAACTGTGTTTGGCGAAAGCCCAGCGTGAAATCGACGAAAGGAGGTGCGCGAGGCCAAGATCTTCCACTGTCGGGCGCAGCCATTGATATCTTGCGTTCGCTGCCAGGTTGGGATCAGGGGAAACCCGAAGAGCTGGTCTTTCCAAACAGTGTGGGCGGTAAACTCGGGAACTGGACGCGTATTCAGACAGCGATTTACGAAGAGACTGGAACGAGCGACTGGAATAGGCATGACCTGAGACGGACTGCAGCAACTTTGATGAAAGAACTCCACGTCCCGCTGTCAGAGGTCGAACGCATTCTTGCTCACAAAGAACCTCTGCAGGCTGAGAACCTCGGCGGCGCGGCTTCTCACTATCTTCATGTCACGAAGATCATGACAAATTCGAGAGATCCTCAAGAAGAAGCGCTTTCACGTCTGGCCGACGCTTTCGAGCTGATCGAAGCAGGCGCTGAGACCGCTTCAGATGTTCCTTGACGAGCACTTGGCTCCTTCGGCTTGCTTTTTCATGTCTTTACCTGTCACTGGGTCTACTTCCATCTGGCGATGCTAATTCACCTGTGATCCGCTCAGGAGGCTTTATGTTGAATGGAAAAGATCCAGCAGCAAATCAGGGTTGGTGCCGCTTCCTTCAAGCTCTTCGAGAACTTGGGAAAGTTGAGAAGCGCGTTTCTCGTAGGTTCGCTTGATCTTCTCGTTGCGTCGTGCGCGGCGTTCCAGATCCTTTAGAACGGCTTTCACATCTTCTGCCAGGACTGCGGCTTTCTGATCTCGTCCGAGCACCAGTGCCCAAGGCTCTTTCATTCTGTATCTTAGCAGACCAACGAGCAGGAAAGGGGTGTAGGAGAACTTTGTGTAAGCGGAGCCGATTGCCTCTTTCAGTTCGTGTCTAAGGCGCAGAAAAGCAATCTCTACCCGCTCAGGGGTCAGAAATAGGGGCGCGCTGTCGGAACGAGACAGAAGCACTGCAAGAGCCGCAACCTCAACCCTCCAGTTCCATTCCTGCCATGGCCGAGAATAGATTGCATCCATGAGTTTGCGCTCGCGATCCGGGTCACTAATGATCCGCCCCGCGCCGTAATACACCAGAACCCAGCTCATATGATTCATTACAAACGGGTGCTTGAACATCCTCAGATCTCGGGCGGAAATACACTCCAGCAGATAGTCTGCAACTTCATCAGGAGCTCGCTTGAATTGCCAAGTCAGGAACTTGAGAGCTTCATTGTCGTCGTCCCTGCGGCCTGAAAGCCGTTCGCGTGTTTCGGCGATCGCCCGTTCGGTGAGCCGATTGAGCTGCATTTCTGCCTCGTCGCTCACTTCGGTTGGGAGCGCGCCCTCACTCGAAATGCAATAGGTTTGGTTCGGCCGAGAGGCCAGCTTTACAGCCAAAGATGCCCAGTCCACTCTATGCCGATCAACGTTCTGCTCCAGAAGCTCATAGAGAGATGGTCCTCGATTACTTTCATCCCATGCAAGTGAAGAGCATGGGAGCACCAGTTTGTTCGGGATGGACGGTTTTTGAACCTCCAGGGAGGCGATAAGCGCATCCCAGTCCATCTTAATTTCCTCTGCTAGATCCCAGTCGACGACGAACTGGTGGCTGATAGTGTCAGCGTGCATCACGATACGTGCACGTCCAGCCGCAGGCTTCTGTTCGACATAGAGAGAAACGGGCGTGTCGTCCTTCAAGGAAGCGCCAATGCTGACGGTCGCCTTACGCGGCCAAGTTTGCGCCTCTTTGCGAAGGTAGATGGAAATTTCGGACTGTCCTCCAGGCAGGCCGAGACGTGCGGGCTTGGGACTGCGGTAGAGCTGACCTGCCACAAGTGTCTCGCTGTCTTCAATAAGATCGTAACTGGCCGCCTCGCCGTCAGCATATACGATGGTTGAAATTTTGGGCAAGAAGTCGAAAAAGACCGGGTCGCCCTCTGAGACGCGTTTGGCCGCCTCTAACGCGCCAAGCGCGACAGCTTCCTGTGGTAATGCCGTGATTTTTCGGCCTATCGCGTGTTCGCAAGCCGAGAGAACAGTCCGACGCACATCTCCCGTCGTGAGGCTTTCGAACAGAATTTCGTCACAGTCAGATAGCCAGTCGAATTCCTTGTGCGGTAATTTCGGTATTTCCAAGTCCAGCGGTGCCTGCGCTCGAAGAACATCCCAATCACCGTTGCTCTTTCTAAGAACCTCCGCTTCGCAGGTCTCGCCAAGCGCAAGATTTGCAGCAGATCGCGCCTGGGCCATATGCGCGTTGCGGGCTGACAGTGCCTCGCCACCAAGAAGGCGCTCCCGCGCGCTAGACACGAGCTGCCTGTAGCTCAGAGTGAACGGCACATGAATAGCTGTGCGGCGTCGTTCGGGTGCAAGCACCTCTTTCGCGTTTCCGGCCTGTTTGAGAATCCGTAGCTTTTGCAGTCGGAGCCCATCGAACCCGTGAGACACTACGCCAATAACAGACCTTTCTCGGACCTGGGTGTTTCGCATATGGTGTAGGACTGCGAGAACCGAGCGCCAGACTAGCATCGGATTGGAGATTCGTTCGGCGCTCAGAGCGGCGAGCAGGCGCTCTTGATATATCTCTACATCCTCGGCGATCTCGTCAATCGCTACAGCGTTAAAGCGTGCGCCACTTACAAGCCCAGTGAAGGCACTTCCGAGGGCGATGGCATCGTCTGTTCGCCCATGTAAGAGATCAAGAATAGGAACGCGAAGCCCTTCCGCCCCGACCTTCCCCCATCCGTTACCTCTTCCATGAGGGGCAAGCGCGGCCTGACGACCGCCAATCCAATTCACCCCTGCTTCAGCGCCAACGCGCACGACGCCACCAAATCGATCCCCGTGACTCAGAAAGCTGGAGTCGAAGACCTCCTCATCTCCTGGAAGGATCATCCAGTTGCGCGCGGACATGTCGCGCACGCCGTTAACGTCATAGCCGCAAAGACGGATTCTTCTCATTGCGCCTCCCGATAGATCTCGCTGCGGGCAAATGACCGTATTGCTTCCATTCCTCGGGCCAGACTTTCGCCCGAGGCGCCGAGGGCAATCCCGTCGACACGCATTCCTCCGCTGTTTCTACTTTCGCTTCCGGCTCGCGCATGGGCGGGTGCGATGATCACTCCGTGGCGAAGCACCTCGCCAATTCGCACCTGCTGAATCTGGTTTACTAGACCGAAGCATTCGTCGACAGCTTCGGTTAGATTGATCTCCTCCATTGCATGAGGTGTCCAGACGGCTACGCGGCGAGAGACATCTTCTCGCTGTGGGTCGGTAATACGTAGAGCCACATGGGCGCGAGCTGCGGTTAAAAGTGAGCCCGGAGTTTCTGGACGCGATTGGACCTCCACAATTCTGCCCGTCTGTTTGAGCCAAAAGACGGCGAGTGGTCTGTCTTGATGAAACCAACGTCCGGTTACAGCCTCTTCGTTCCAGACGACAGGGGACTGTGCGATGAGTTCAGACTCATCAAGCTCGTCAAGCGCGAGAACGATGGCTAGGACTGCAAAATCGGTCCAAGCCTGAGCTTGCCAGGCCCAAAGCTCATCGAGGGTCTTTTCGCGCCTCAGAAGTCGTTCCCAAGCCTTGAAAGTTTGCCTGTAGCCTCTGTCCTGCATCAAAACATAGTTGGGTGTGACGGGAGGAGCAGCAATACCGACATCAATTTCAGCGAGCATCCGAGAGAAAGCTCGTAGGAGTTTGCGATAGGTATGGACGGATTTGTAGCGGGCACTCTCACGGGCTCTGGGGTGCTCGCGGAGCCATTCCCGTGCCACAGCCTCTGCGAGCTTTGTGTATGCGTGAAGGACGCGGTTCTCAAGAGTGTCAAAGTTCTCACGACGGACTGTGGAAAGAATACGCTGCGATGCTCCAGCCCGCTCCACAACGGTCCGTCCAGGCTGACGGGAGAGCCAAACCATAGAGGCTCGATCCATTTCCTGCACCCGGTCAATCGGGGTAAGTTCTCGATTGCGGCGCAGCACTCGACGGATGCGCGCTTCAAGGCTCTTCAACACAGGTGTGAGATCACGCGCCTGTTTGACGATTTCGGCCATACGAGGGTCTTCCTCGTTTTCAGCTCTCCGCCACGCCTCGCGTAACCGCGACCAGACGTTTTCAGGGTCATCAAGCGCTTCCTCAAGCTCCTGAATACGTGCGAGCACCTCGTTCATCCGCGTCAGCGAGGCATGAGCGAAGCGCTCCTCATCATCGCGAGGTTCGTTTCCGAGCTTTGGCCGCACAGGAAACCCCATTCGAATAGGAGCAGCTGCATCAGCGCGTTTCGGGTAGGGATGTAGGTAGAGAGAGCGGTCCTGACGAAGGAATTCGCCCTTCATCAGGAGGACCCGTTCTTCGCGGTCTAGAGGCGCGGGCGCGTATTCACTCAACAGGCAGTCTTTGCGTGAAAAACCTTGCGTGTCAGGAATGTAAGAGCCGGACCATGGTCGCCCGAGTTTCGACATCAGCGTGTGACCCCGGTCCAGACGAACTGGCCAGTCGAGTCCTCCGCTTCCATGCGAGCATGAGCGATTGCTTCGGCCAGCGCATGATCGCCGAGCTCTTGTTCTACAAAACTCCGCAGCTTCGAGAACTGCGGGTCGGTGTTATCGACCTCGACACCGCGAAGTTTCGGCAAAAGGCGCATCTCAACCTGATCAGCCAATGCGTCACGAATGCCGTTGGAGCCTTCCAGTTCTGGATAATTTGCAGCGTAGGCCATGATGGCACGGCCGAGACGGTGACCGAAGGGACGTTTGAACTCTTTCATAATATCGACCATGGTCTCCAGCCCTGATTGCAGTGTGCGATCGCTTTCGACTTGGGACACAGGGCGAAGCCAACGCTGCCAATCGGTCTGCGACAGCGCCGCAGGTTCGGGCGCAGTGCCTTCCGCCTTACCGCTCTTGATCTTTTGAGGGGCGGAGAAGCGCAGGATATTAGCGCGGTCCACTACCTTGTCAGATAGCGATTGGGTGCTCTCGTCTTCATTCATTGTTCCGGCGAACAACAGGTTATAGCCTGGGAAAATACGGGGAGGGTTGAGGAGTTTAGGGATCTCCAGCTCAATCTCGGCGTCCTTACGCAGGGTTTCGTCCGAGACGTTGGATGGGCTAGGGCGGCTTTCGAGGCGACTAAGGAAATCGGAGAAATAATACTCGACTCGAGCGAGGTTCATTTCATCGAGAAGGACCATCATCATGCGATCCTCAAGCGCCTCGTCATTGTTGAGCGGATCAAGCGCCCAGAGAGCTCGTGCCATATCCGTCGGACGAAATTTGCCCTCGATGTAGTTGTAGAAGCCCATGAGGTCCTGCGGGCTGTCCCAACGCGGCTGAACGGGAACCTGTAGAAAGCCGATCCCCATCGCTTTGGCATATTGCCGCGGCAATTGGCTCTTTCCCGTGCCGGAAATCCCGGCCAGCACGGCCATTTGTGTGCTTTCATTCACTTTCATCGCCGTATGGAAAGCGCGAATGATGCGGCGCGGATATTCGAGCCCGCTAGCTTTGAGCTGTCGCTGAACGTTTAGAATGGCCTCAGCCTCTGGCAATTGAGAAGGGCGTTCGGGTAGCTTACGGAGTTCTGTGATGACTTTCGGTGCTTCTTTGAGTTCTTTGAGCGGATCAACTGCCTCAGCACCGCCCGTGCCCGACACGGCACCTTCGGCCCTTTGAATCTCTCCTTCGAGATAGGTTAGGCGTGCTTGCATTGTCTCACGTTTTTCCGAAAGGCTGTTGATTTCTCCTTGCATACTTGCAGCTTCAAGTTCAGATGCGGCGAGAGTGGACTGAACGCGTGACAGTTCTACTTGGCCCGCGACCAAGGCCTCGCGCTCAGTTACAATGCGGGCTTTGCTTTCTTCTAGCTCGGCCTCTTTGGCTGCGATACGACCGTCCAGTCGTGCAGATTCTGCTTCGAGCCCTGCAGTTTTCGCGTCGAGATCTGCAACGCGTTTCTCGGCATCTTCGAGGCGTCTCACCTCATTCCGCATCTCTTCGGTGCGATGTGCCAGTTCCTCATGTTCGGACTTGAGAGCTTCGATGCGTGAGACCAGTCCTTCTGCCTTGTCCAGCCGCTCCTTAACTGCCAGATACTCTTCGCGCCTTTGTGCAAGCTCTGCGTCGAGGTTCTGACGCTCGATCATCGCTTCCTCCATCTCTGAGCGCACCGCTTGCACCTCGGAACGACGCTCCTCGAGTGTTGCCCATTCCGAGAGAAGTTCATCCTTCTGACGCACTAGTGCATCGACCTCGGCCTGGATATTGCCGACATTGGCAAGCGCCTCACGCCGCTTTTCCAACTCACCCTCGAGATCCGCCTTAAGTTCCTCTTTCTGCGAGATTTGCTGCATGAGTGCTTCAAGCGTGGCAAGAGGGCCTTGAGCTGTCACCACTTTGTCGTGATTGAGTGCGAGCACGAAGAGAACGATGGTAAACAGAGCAAGAGCGGCGGCAACGATCAGCACGATCAAAGTTAGATTGGTCAACATGGTCTATGATCCTCACTCTGCCGCAGCTTCGACGGGCGTCTCTTGGGTTGGTTGGATGGCCGAAGGTTGCTGTGCGGAGGCTAAAGCGTCGGGCTCGGCTTGAACTTGGCTCTGGAGCGATTCCAGTATGCTGCGCAGCGCAGAAATCTCTCTCTCCAATGTCACCTGTTTTGATCGCAAGTCTTCAAGTTCAGTTTGGCGTGCCGCAGACTCGCTTTGTGCTTGTTCTGCAGTCGCACGGGCGTCTGTTTCACGCGCCTCGAGGTCCTCAATGGATTGTGTCAGAGTGCCACGCCGCCCGTTGAGCGCCTGTAGCGTCTCTCGCAACTTCTGCAAGTCTGCTTCGGCATCGGCCTGCTCAGAGCGGAGCGTCGCGTTCTGCTGTTCTAGGTCGGTTAGGACGGGCGTGAGCCGTTCCTGTTCTTGTGTCAGAGTCGTTACGCGTTCGGAAAGCGCAGCCTCCTGACGGAGTAAGGCATCCAAACGCTGCTTCGTCTCATTGAAGCCCTCGACCTCCACGGCAAGCGCCGCGCGACGGCTGTTGAGATCTGCGACTTCGCGTTCAAGGCCTGATTTCCGGGCTTCCAAATCTGTAATCTGGCGCGTCATTTCAGCGGTGCGAGCTTCGGCATCAGCCCGCGCACGCACTGCAAGTTCACGCTCGGCTCGCACGCGCTCCGCCTCGCTTCGCACGTCGGATAAGGCGTCCTCCGCGCTCTTCAGCTCTGCGCTGGCGACGGTCAGTGCACTCTGCGTCTGTCCGAGTTTCTCTTCCGCAGCGATTTGACGCGCTACCAAGTTTTCCGTGTCGTTGAGGAGGTTGTCACGATCAAGTTTCAAGGCCACCAGTTCGTCCTGGAGCCTATTCTTTTCCGTGCGGTCTGCCTCCAAGCCACGCACTTGTGTCAGTAGGGCTTCAAGCTTGTCGCTCTCGTTTGAGATATCAGATCGCAGGGTAGCTAGCCTCTGCTCGGCGGTTTGAGCGGCAGACTCGGCATCCGAGAGGGCTACACGGGCGTCGCTGAGCTTACTGTTCAGATCATCGAGTTCTTGCGTCTTTTTGATTACGCTACCTAAGAGCTCGTCGAGCGCTTCACGGCGGTCCGCAACGAGAGCTTCCAGCTGAGCGGCCTCTTTCAATGTCTCATTCGCTTCGGCCAAATCCGTTTTCATGCCGTCGATGCGCGAAAGTAGATTGTCCCGATCGGACACCAAGTCGTCAACGTCCTGCTGGATATCCGCCTTTTGCGATATCAGCGACGTGATTTCCGAATTGATATTTTGGCGTTCTTGCCATGCGGCCTCACGGCGGGTTTCCTGATCGTCGACTTCTGTCGTTATCTCGGAGAGGCGCTTTTCATAGCTCGCACGATCGCGAATAATGTTCCCGAATTCACGGTCAAGCTTGCTCACACTGAAGCCCAGAATCCCGACACTGACGAGTGCGGTCGTGGCAAGGATGCCAGCGATCAGGGAGTGTTTGTTTGACTTAGGAAAGGTCTTGTTCGACGAGGTCAAGGCAGGCATCCATATCTTGAGAAAGTTCGTCCACCCAGAACCGGCGCACCCGCCAGCCGAGTGATTTTAATTGTTCATCGCGCCAGAGATCTGAGGTCTTCCGTCGCCCGTCAGCGGTCTGATGCCAGCGGCGTCCGTCCACCTCGAGATCGAGTTTGACCCCGTTCTTACCGAAAAGCGCAAAATCAAGGTAGCGACCGGCAATCTCGTGTTGAGGGAAAGGCTCCATGCCACGGTCTTTCAGCGCATAAAACACGCGGCTCTCCCATTCGCTGTCAAAGCGACCTTCGCCGCTGCGCTTTCGGGGCTCGGTGGCGGTTGCAGCGAGGCGGGCCAATGCACGCACCTTACCGCTACGGGCAAAGTCGAGATCCCCGAAAACGTGGGCAACAGCTCGAGCACGGGAGATCGCCACATTCAAGCGGCGTGGGTCTTTCTGGACAAAAGATAGGCTCGTCACTGCGCTGCTGGCTCCTAGCACAGGCGAAAAGAGGATCAGGTCCCGTTCTTGTCCCTGAAAGCCATCCACCGTTCCTATCCGGAACTCGGCTTTTTCCAAGAGGCGCTGCGGGATGTTGCCCTCGACAGCAGCGCTGATTGCCTCGATCTGCGCACGGAATGGCGTGATTACTCCTATGGAACCATCATATCCTTGATCCACCAGCAGCGTTTTGACTTCGCGCGCGATGGCTTGCGCCTCAGCCTTGTTGATGTTGCCTTTCGACGGAATGGCGGGAGCGGGCACATGGGTCCAGGCGATTCCGGGTTTCGCATTATTTGGCACTTTGACGCCGACGGGTGGTTGGGCGACGATTAGCTCCCCGCCGTAGAATTCACCGCTGATGTAATCCACAATCTGGCCTGCGGACCGATATTGATGGCGCAGTGTGACACGCGGCACATCAGGCACACGGAGGGCGAAATCGAAGAGGGACCGGCGGCTCTGAGAAAACCTTGCCATACCTTTGGACGGTAGACCCTGCGCTTGCATCAGATTGCGATCCTGTGCGCGTCCCAATTGTGGGATGAACGACAATTGGCGGTCATCGCCCACTACGACAGCCCGCTTGGCTCGTGCGAACAGCGGCATTGCTGAGGCGATGTCGCATTGGCTGGCCTCGTCGAAGATCACCAGATCGAACATACCATCGTCGAGTGGAATTCTCTTGGGGGCGCCGAGCACCGACACGAGCCAAAGCGGACGATGCTCAAGTATCTTGTGCGCGATTTCGGAAGGAAGTGGCCCTTTCCCCTGAAAATCGCTTTCGTCCTTTGCATCAGTCAGAGCAAGACGACGATCTTCACTTAACTTGACACGGCGCTTCATCTCTTCAGGTAGATATTTTACGACGAGTGCTTGGATTTCTGCTGCCAGCGCGATGGTGTCTGTCTCGAGAACAAGCGCGCGGCTCTTCGCTCTGAGTTGTTCAAGATAGACTTTCAGCTCAGAAAGCGACATTTCGGATAGCGTCGTGGGCGACACTTCCTCGCTAGGAGACGCATCACTGCGTTTGCCGAAGAGCGCGGTGACCATTTCCAGAACGCGCTCCCAGAAGTTCGATTGCTTTGCCCTTTTTGTAACAGAAGCCTCTTCCGAGTTCGCGGCTCTGTGTTGTTCTCTAGCTTCGATCCTATCAAGGATATCTGCTATCTCGCACTCTAGGCGTGCTTTTTCTAACGACGCATCAAGCGCCCCTGCGCGTTCAGCGGCCAGAGCACGAATTTTGTCACGGATCAGCCCATCTGGGAGTAGCTGTGATACAGCAGATTCAGCGACAATCAATTCGCCAAGGATATCCGCGAAAGATCTGTCTATTTCCCGCGCTGGGTCAAGGGTTCTCACCACAAAAGGCACGTCAGGCGCCATGCTTCCGAGACGTTCCTCCACCGCGTCGAGTGCCTGATGGTTCTTGGATGCGACCATTACGCTGCCACCGTTCAGTATTACTGAGGCAGCCATGGAGACAATTGCCTGGCTTTTGCCCGTGCCGGGTGGCCCCGTTACAACTGATAAAGGTGCCTCGACGGCATTACGAACGGCCTGAAGCTGCTCACCGTTTAGCGGCCCGAGGTTTATCGCTGCAGTAGTGTTGAGCTCTAGATCCGGTTTCAGGCCAAGCACAGGCGCGAGTGCTGACCGCGCAAGCCTCTCCTCCGGCCAGGTTGCAAGCCTATCTAGATCCTTGCTCGCTCCCGCGGTAAAGCTCGACTCTCCCGGCAGGAAAAGCGCGGCCACATCGTATACGCCGTGAGCGTTCATATCTACTTGTGTGACTAGCGCTTCGCCAGTCACTTTACCACGGATCTGAGTGCTGACCGCTTCGCGGAGTTTCAACAAGAAATCTTCGGCGCGATGTCCGACCGTGTCGCCGTCTGAAAAGAGTTCCCCGAGCTCGGTTCTGGACCAAGAGGTGGCGCGGGCTGCTCCGTGGATCCAGTCAGAGTTAACGAGCACGTCATCGGCTTCGATATGGATTTCAAGATGGGTTTCGGTTCTGCGCCACGATGCGGACAGCAGACCGACAGGCCAGACGACAGGCACGCCGCCACGCCGCCCCACAGCAAGCGGCCAACCGAGCGCAAGTGCATTCTCATTTGCCTCTCGACGCAAAAGCGCCTGGCGGAACTCGCCGTTCAATTGATCCAGATCGATCAACAGCCGGACAACGCCGTCCTCCATCGGCACAACGGGCCCTTTGCCCGAGACAAGATGCCAGTCCACGCCATGTTGGTCTGCGATAGCTGTCGTAGCGCCGCGCGGATCAGATCGAAGCGCTGACTGCCAATACCGCAAAAGGGCACTGGGCTTGATGCTGTGATCTCCACGCTCGGGTTGTTCATCCTCACTTATCTTCGAAAGGAAGAATTCCGCTCGTGCGGCGTGAAGCAAGTTTTCATCTGCGCTATCCGTGCTCGCTCTGTTGCGACTGGAAGAGTTCTTCTCATTCGAGAAGTATGTTTTCGTGGATCGCCACTTCCCATCATGGCCACGCACTGCTCGCCCCGAGCGCACGAGCTCATCTAATTCCGCCAAGCATTGCATGCGTTTCGAGTGGCTGAATGCTGCCCCCATCAAGACAAGAAGCTCTTCCGTTGTGCGACCACGGGGAAATGCTTCCAATGTTCTTACTAGTGCGGACATTCTAACTCGAAATTTTCAAAAATGTTTAGTTCCGCAGAGAATGGTTCGGAATCTGATTTTTGGTCTGTCTAGAAGAGAGGCTTTCAAATTGCTGACTTCAATACAAGCTGAATGTGAATAATGTCGTCATGATATCAAAGAGTGTGGCCGCGGAAAGGAAATGCGACGATTGTTGAAGGAGACTCCTTCAGTTCGCGATCCGCTATCGTCACCGTAAATGAATTTCGTTTGGAAGCCTCCTCGGCTTGTTCTGGCATCGCCCCGCCTTCGCAAACTGAAATACGAGAAGATCGCGTTGACCAATTCTTTATAACCCCTCCACATCCCCCATATTCTCATCGAATGTCTCGATGAAACCCTTCAGCCGTTCCACAATTCGAGAGATCACGGACTTCCGCTGTAGAATGCCGACAGGCTTCTTCAGGACAGGCAGAACGTCGTCGGCAAGCGGTTCTTTCTGGGTGAACTGGTAAGATTGCATCAGTTTCGCAAACCCGTCAGGATCGAGACCTTCTTCTGCGCAAAGGTCTTTGAAGGCCTGCTCGCGTTTCTCGTCCCAGAATTCGTTGAACGCGTCTCGCGTCTCATCACCTCCGCGGCGCGTCGTCAGATACGAAGCAATGAACTCTTCGATCAGCTCCCGCTTGCTGCGAAGGCGCGCCTCCGATCCGAGAAGATCGAGCACCGCTTTCTTCTTCGCATCCGCTGTGGCTCGCCCGGCCTCATCGTCCTCTTCGTCGCCAATGGAGGCGAGTAGGGCGAGGATATAAGCCACGTTGATCTTGTCGCGCCGGATCAGTTCGAGTTCGAAATCCACCTCGTCTATGATCGAGGCTTTCGGTTGACCGTCGCGGTCTGATTTTAGCTGGTCATAGATGTCGAGATACTTGCTCTTGTATTTCTCGAACCTCTGCTCCTCCATCGAGAGATCATCATCGCTGAACTCGGCGAACGTCGTCAGCACATTGCGGATGCGCATGAGCTCTCTGAACGCCTGGACGAACGCCAGAGTGTATTCTTCGCTTTCCAGTCGGTCTACTGCTCCGGGCGTCTCCGCGACGTCCAGAAGCGCTCTCACGGCCTCGTTGAAGTGGTCCACATAGACTTGATAGGGCTCGATCAGGATCTTATCATTCGCGTCCTTGTTCGAGAACAGCGCGATCGCCTCGTCGACCTTCGTCTTCAGGTTCCGGAAGCAGACAATATTCCCCTGCGACTTCTTCTGTCCGAGGATGCGATTGGTCCGTGAGAATGCCTGGATCAGCCCGTGGTATTTGAGGTTCTTGTCGACGTAGAGCGTGTTGCAGGTCTTCGCGTCGAACCCCGTCAGGAACATGTTAACGACGAGCAGGATATCGATGCCTTTCTCCGGCACGAAGTCCTTCTTGTCACGCCATTTCATCCGCTTCGCCACGGCCTTGTAGTAGGCGTAGAAGGCCTTTCCGTCTTTCACCGACTGGTTGGTGCCAAACATCGTGTTGTAGTCGTCTACGAAGCCTCCCAGCTTGTCTCTGCTATGCATCGTTTGCGCATTCACAGGTCCGCCCGTCACATCCGGCTCACCGATCAGGCCATCCGCGTCCTGATCCTCCTCATTGGCCTGAAACGTGAAAATCGTCGCCACTCTGAGATCGTGCGCACCCTCGGCCTTGCGTTTCGCGAACGCCTCATACGTCTTCGTCAACGCATCGACAGAGCTGCAGCACATGATCGCCGAAAAGTCCCGATCATGCGTCTTCGACTTGTGGTTCTCGATCACCCAATCGACGACGCCTTCGACACGTTGATCACTCTCGAAGAACTCCTTGAGATCGATCCCGCCGACTTCCTCGTCGGTCAAAAGCGACCCGTCTTTTTTCTTCAGACGACCCCAATACTCGACGGAGAACCGGAGCACGTTCTCATCGCGGATTGCATCCGTGATGACGTATTTATGCAGGCACTCGCCGAACAGATCGGTCGTCGTCTTCTTACCCACCGCGTTCTCTGCCAGGATCGGCGTGCCGGTGAACCCTAACATCTGCGCCTTTGAGAACGCGTTCACGATATTCTTGTGCGTCTCGCCAAACTGGCTGCGGTGGCATTCGTCGAACACGAACACCACGCGCTCGTCCTTGATCAACGCCATCGCCGCGTCGTGACGTTCGCGGGTGATCGCGGTGTTCAGCTTCTGGATCGTCGTCACGACCAACTTCACCTTCGGTTCGGCGAGCTGCTTCACAAGATTGTTCGTGTTGTCCGTGCCGTCCACCGACCCTTCGGAGAAGGCGTTGAACTCTTTCGTGGTCTGGTAATCGAGATCGGCGCGGTCCACGACAAAGACCACCTTTGCCACCTTCGGGTTCTCGACAATGATCTGGCTCGCCTTGAACGAGGTCAGCGTCTTCCCCGATCCGGTCGTGTGCCAGATATAGCCGTTCTTTCGACCCTTCTGCACGCGGTCCACAATCGCCTCCACCGCGTAATACTGATACGGGCGCAAGATCATCGGGATCTTGTCGCCCTCATGCAGCACGATGTATTTCGCGATCATCTTGGAGACGAAACACTTCTCCAGAAACGCGTCCGCGAATTTCTCGAGCGGCTGGATCGTGTCGTTGTTCTCTTTTGCCCAGTAGAACGTCTGCTTGAAACTCTGATTGCGGTTGTTCGCGTAGTATTTCGTGTTCTCGCCGTTCGAGATCACGAAAATCTGGACGTATTGAAACAGCGCCGATCCCGCCCAGAAGCTGTGCCGCTGATAGCGGTTGATCTGGTTGAATGCTTCCTTGAGGCCGAGGCCTCGGCGCTTCAACTCAATCTGAATAAGTGGCAACCCGTTCACGAGCAGCGTCACGTCGTAGCGGGTCTTGTAGCTCCCTTCGACCGTCACCTGGCTCGTGACCTGATAGCGGTTCTTGCACCACTCCTCTTTGTTGAAAAACTCGATATGCGTGACCGTCCCGTCATCACGGTGAAGCACCATGCGGTCGCGCAGTGCCTTGGCCTTGTCGAACACAGAGCCTTTTTCGAGACGGTTCAGGATGCGCTTGAACTCTTCATCGGAGAAGGTCAGCCCGTTATGCGCCTCCAACTGCGCCTTGAGATTGGAGTGGAGCGTCGCGACATCCGGCACCGACACCTCGACCCAGCCAAGCCCCGTGAGCCGCTGGATCAGTTCTTTCTCAAGCTGCGCTTCGGACTGAATGGACATGGACTTCCTTTAGAACTCTTAAACGAACATCTTTTGCAGGAGGCCTTTCTTGAAGGTCTCCATCTGGGAATTTTCGGCGCTCACCGCGTCGATTTTGGCGTCGAGAGCGGAAAGGGCTTCGGCAATTTTGGTTTGTTCGTCGGGGTGTGGGATCGGAATCCTCTTATACAACTTTCTTATTACACTCGGGTGAGCTTTGAGCTGGTAATCAAAGACAAGACGTTGATGAAGAAATGAAAGTGCTGAGTATAGGTATCCATAGTTTGGCTCCGAGTTTAATATCCGAAGAAAACCTGAGACGTTTGTTATTGAAAATTTCCCACACTTTCGATGGAAAAAACGACCGCCACCGTCAATGGACCAAGTGATGAGCTCTTCATCAAACATCCACTTTCCATAGCGTCCGAATTCTCCATCATCGACGCCAGAAGATGAATATACGGGATAGTTTCCTGGATGTGCGCGCAGGTCCGCCTTTGAGATAACTTGACCGCGACCAAGCTCGACATTTCCTTGGGCTTCAAGATCGTCTAAGCTGAAATATTCCCAATCCGGAAAAGCAGAGCCGTCGGGGCGGGTGAAGCGCAGCGCGCCGGAGAACAGCCGCTGCATCACCCCGCGCTTATACGCCACAAGCCCGTCCCGCTTCTCTGTCAACAGCGCGATCTTCTTCGACGCCGCATCGAGAAAGGCGGCGATTTTTTGTTGTTCTGGAATAGTTTTCGGAACGTGAGTGCGAATTGCGTTCAGATCCGGACGATTAATCTTTGGAAGGCCCGTTCTCATCGAAACGGCTATGGCATCGGAGACAAATTTCTCGCCAAGCATAAGATGAAACAAGAAGCCGGTGTCTGATCTGTCTGCCTTCGCCCAAATCGGATACATGTCAGCACTGCAGATTCCGCGGTAGCCAGGTTTGGCGACCTTGCTGAGGTTCGGGCGGATTTTTGAATAAACCAAAGCTTTTTCGTCGAACTCATATTTTCCGGAGATTACGCCATCTTCGCAAGCCGACCGCACATTTTTCAGTTTGCCTGTCCGACTTTCAATGTTGTCTGGCGCAATGTGTGGCATGGACGCATAGGGTTCGACTTTCGGATCAACCTGTCCATTTGCTATGTCGATTAATTCGCCAAATTTTGTTGCTTCCCAATTTCCCTCAAACTCCGGAAATCGTAGCTTCGGCTCCAAAGCCTTTCCTCCGCTCATGCGCCTGTCACCTTCTCAAGATCGAACCGGATCTGGTAGCGATAGAAGTCAATGTTGGGGGCGACGCGGAGCGCGTGTTCGATCCGTTTGTCATTGTCGAGCGCGATAATCGCGCCGCGCACGGTCTGGGTGTTTTCCGCGAGCTCCGAGAGGACGTAACCCATGTAACGTTGGATTTGTCCAACAACGCTATCGCTCGCACGGCCTTTCTTGAGCTCGACGATAAGCAGTTCGCTCCCGTCTTTGCTAATCGCCAGAATGTCGATGGGACCGGTGTCAGAGGGAAACTGCTGTCCGACGATTTCACCGTCCACAGTATAAATGTCATGCGTCCGCCCGAGCGGTGTATTCGGCCAGTTGGCGACGAGGAAGTCTTCGAGGTGCTTCTCGAGCGCGAAGACCGACGGGTCCTCAATCGTCTCATCCGCAACCATCAAAACCGGAGCTTTCCGGTTCCCGATGATTGCCTCGATTTCGTCTTGGTGCTTCTCGACCGAGCTGACCGTGCCGATTGAACCAATCGAGTATTGGAGTGGGTCACTCAGGTCATTGCGATGCACCACCGTGTCGAACCAATGGACCGGACGTTTATGAGGGAGTGGTGCGCCTGAGTCGTAGTAGTAATCACCTGTAATCTCACCAAAGTGGTAATTCCCGTCCTGATCCGGCGTCATCACCACGTCGCCCTTTTTCATCCCCTTGCAGATCGTATGCAACATGCCACAGGCGAGACCGGCCGCGACTTTGGATTTGCCTGGGTTTTCTGCGAGAAAGACGGGGATCATAGCTTTGTTGAAGACGCGCCATTCGTCCGGGAGTTTGTCGCTCAGATCGATCTCAGGCAGAAAGCCCGCACCGATGTAATTACCAGCAATGCCTTCAGCAGCATGAACCGATTTGCGTCCCAACATGATGCGTTTGTATTGCTTGCTCATACCGGAGCCTCCAGGCCGAGTTCCGCGCAGAACCCGCGAATAACCTCGTCGATGTCGCCCATCTCTGTCTCGATCCGTTTGAGGTTGGCCGTGACCACAGACAGGTCAACTTCCGGCTCTGGCTCGAACGTGTCGACGTAGCGCGGAATGTTGAGATTGTGATCGTTCTCAGCGATCTCCGCGCGCGTGGCTTTGTGCGAGAACCGCTCTTCCTCGGTCCGCGTGCGGTAGGTGGTGACGATGCGGTCCACGTCCTCGTCCCGCAGGTTGTTCTGGTTCTTTCCCTTCTCGAAACAGCTTGATGCATCGATGAACAACACGTCATCGGCCTCACGGCATTTCTTGAACACGAGGATACAGGTCGGAATGGACGTGCCGTAGAAGATGTTGGCCGGAAGGCCGATGATCGCATCGAGCCAGTTCTTGCTCTCGACAATGAACTGCCGGATCGCGCCCTCCGCCCCGCCACGGAACAGAACGCCATGCGGCAGCACCACAGCCATTGTGCCGTCCTCGTCGAGGTGATGCAGCATGTGCTGCACGAAAGCGAAGTCGGCCTTGGAGCTCGGTGCGAGTTTCCCGAATTCTGAAAAACGGTCATCCGACTCGAACAGCTTGTTCGCGGACCATTTCGCCGAGAAGGGCGGGTTGGCGACGATGGCCTCGAACTTTTGCCCGTCGTGTTGCGGATGTTCGAGCGTGTCGTCCTGTTTGATGTCGAAGTTGCGGTAGTGGACCCCGTGCAGAATCATGTTCATCCGCGCGAGGTTGTAAGTCGTGCGGTTCATCTCCTGTCCAAAGAAGTCGCCAACGTGCGAGACCTCGCGAGAGACGCGCAGCAACAAAGAGCCGGAGCCACAGGTGGGATCATAGACAGAGCGCAGGCGGTCTCTGCCGGTGGTCACGATGCGCGCGAGAATGGTCGAGACCTGCTGCGGCGTGTAAAACTCGCCAGCCTTTTTACCCGCGCCAGAGGCGAACTGCCCGATCAGATATTCATAGGCATCGCCGAGCACGTCGGAGTTGGAATTCGAAATCTCGAAGTCGATGCTATCGAGGTGACCGAGCACCTTGCCAATGAGTGTATTGCGCGCCTCGACCGTGCGCCCGAGTTTGGTGGAGGTGAGGTCGAGGTCTTCGAACAGGTTGTCGAAATCGTCCTCGGACTCGGTGCCCATCGTCGATTTCTGGATGTTGTTCAGAATCTGGGTGAGGTCTTCGAGGATGAACTGACCAGGCTGCGCGCCTTTGGTGGCGATGGCGGAGAAAAGCTCGGACGGTTTGAGGAAGTAGCCGAGCGCCTCGAGACAGGCGTCTTCGACGGCAGCGAGAATTTCAGCGTCTTTGGTGTCGTCCAATGCGGCGAACTTCAGCCCGTCGTGCTTGAGCGCGTCGTCGGCATAGAGGTTCAGACGCTCGGAGAGGTATTTGTAGAAGATGAAGCCGAGGATGTAGTCGCGAAACTCATCCGCATCCATCCGCCCACGCAACTCATTCGCAATGCTCCAGAGTTTGCGCTCCAGAGATTTCTTCTGCTCTTCCGTCATGTCTTCCAAATGCCTGTTTTGAGCGCCGTAATGCGCCTTTGGTGATTTGTATGAAATACGATGTCGCGGCCAAAGTATCGGTCAGTGGCGCCTCGATGCAACAGATCATCTGCAGATTGTGGGAAGAGGTGGAGGGTTGTGCCGGAGAATGGATCGAAGAATGATCGCCAGCCGCTCCTTTTTGCTCCACCCTTTCGATCTTGGAGCGGTCGTTTCGCTCTCGCTCATCCGTCACCACTTGCCCTTAGGAGTTCATCTTCGAAGGATCGAAATGCGCAATGTAGAAACCAAATGGAGCCTGTGAGGTCATCCAGCGTTGACAGCAACCGGTTCGCGAGCAACCGAATTTCGTTTCGCTCGTTATACCCCCGTCGTGCGAAAAACTCGCAAAACAGCCCTTTCTGTCAACGTCATGTAAACGTCGGTCTCCAAACGTCCATGAAATAAGGGGTTTGGCGCGTTCTCAGATGTTGCATCTGCGTGACGAAGCAAGTGTCTGACCTTTACATTTAGGCCTCGAATGTTTCCGTTCGTGCCTGAAACGTTTACGTCGCGCGCCGCTATGTAAAGGTCTGTCAACGTTCCGCAACGTCGGTTTATACTTTAAGGGTTAATATTTTGTCCTTATGTGTGATTTTCGTAGTATAAGGGGCATTATGTTATCTCTTCGTGGAGATTGGCTTTGATTCCAATTCTAGAGACCGCAACGGAAATTCAAGAGCGAGTGCGAGATGCGGCGCGTGGGCGTCGTATGGCACTTGATCTGACGCAGGCGGAGTTGTCCGAACGCTCTGGTGTGGCGCTTGGGACATTGAAGCGTTTCGAACGGACAGGCGAGATCTCCTTCGCGAGCCTTCTTGCTTTGGCCGAGGCGCTCGATGCGCTGGAAGAGTTTTCGCGCCTGTTTCCGTCCCCAGAGATCGCGTCTCTGGATGAATTAGAAAAACGTTCGAAGCCGAGACAGCGTGCGAGTTCGAAAGGACGCAGATCATGACCGGACGTTTGAATGTCACGCTGGATTTTAGCGGCGTAGGAGAAGGGATTGCTGTCGGTCAGCTCGGATGGGATCGGACGCAGCGCGAAGTCGTGGCAGAATGGGACGCTGACTTTCCGCAGGCGGGTCTGAATGTCAGCCCATTGCTCGTGAAGTCCTATTCCGGCCTCTTGCGTCCGAAAGCACGAGCATTCGGAGAATTGCCAGGTCTATTCGGTGATAGTCTGCCAGATGGTTGGGGGCGTCTCCTGATCGACCGGACATTAACGTCTCGCGGAAAGTCTCGCTCGGAGATCACTGATCTGGATCGTCTTGCGATGGTCGGCTCGCATGGCATGGGTGCACTGTGTTATCGACCGGAGGATGACTATCCCATCGAGGATGACCTGGACCTCGATTGGTTCGATGGATTGGTGCCGGAGATTGGTAACGATGTCGCCGCCGAAGATCTGGAGCGACTTCGTGGAATTGCTGGCGGCTCACAGGGTGCGAGGCCGAAGTTCGTCGCGATCCTTGATGAGGCGAATGAGCGGCTGCATGATCACCGGATGCCGCTCGAAGATGGATGGCGACATGTTCTCGCGAAGAGACGCGCGCAGGGCGACGTAGAGGGCGCTGTGGAGGCCGAAGCGGCTTACTCCGACCTCGCCCGCGCTGCGGGTGTCGAGATGACTCCTGTGGCCGTTCTGCGCGCCTCTGAAGGTGAGCCATATTTCATTACAGATCGGTTTGACCGACAGGAGAATGAGCGGCTGCACATGCAGACCGTCGCAGCTTTGTTGGATGTCGATTTCAGAACGGCGCAGTTAGATTACATCGAGCTCCTTAAGGTCGTGCGAATGATGACGCGTGACTACCGAGAGGTCGAACAGATGTTTCGCCGGATGGTATTCAATGCGCGCGTCATGAACCGCGACGATCACCTCAAGAACCATGCCTTCTTGATGGATGCGTCCGGAGAATGGCGATTGGCGCCTGCCTATGATGTCAGCTTCAGTCTCGGCCCCGGTGGTGAACATACACTTCTCATCGCAGGTGAAGGGCGCAGACCGGGTAGAGAGCATTTCCTTGAGGCCGCGAAGAAAGCGGGTATCAAGGAAAAGCGCGCTGCAGAGATCGTCGAGGAGATTGATGGCGTTGTGCGTGACTGGTCAGGCTACGCGGATGTTCGCGACGTGCCCTCTGTGCTGCGAAAGCAGATCGCCGAGGAGATCAAGATCGCACTGACATGGTGATGCACGCCAGACGTGCGATTGCCTGTTCCGCTCAGAACATGCCGAAATTCGGGTTCTTCTCCAGCTCGGCTTGTTCTGGATTTGCTTCTTCAAGTTTTGGATGTGATTCATCAGGTGGCGATGTCGGTTCTGCCGGGAGAGGCTGCTTCACGGCTTCTTCAGCATCCAGTTCGGCTTCAAGAGCATCGCGCTCGCGAATATGCTCCTCAGCTTTCTTTCTGGTCTTCTTGATGGCATCTCTTGTCCAAGGGCGGTTCCAGCCGGTCAGGATGCCTTCTCTGTTCAGCAGGTCCGCCAGCGCTCGGTTGCTCAGATCCCTGTAAGCTTCATCTCGCTCAAGGACAGCCGCGACAGATTCAACGACATCCTGGGCACGGATCTTTCGTGATTTCAGCGCTGCGACACGCGATCTGTCCAATCCTTTCGGCGAGCCGAGCGATTTCTTCTGGTTGTCTTTCAAATCTTGAAGTGCGTGCTGGGTTCCTGCTGCAATATTCTTGGCAGCTTCAGCTCCTCTGAGGATCGCAGATGTCAGGCCTGGTTTTCCAAGGTAGCGATTGTTCCTGATAGAAAAGACGCCGACCGGAAGATTTTCGAGAAATTCCTGCGCGGCATCGATGTTGCGAAACAGGCGTGTCGGCTCATAGACAACCATGATGGCGTTCTCTCTGAGGGCTTGCCTGTGAGCTTCAGACAGGCCGGAGCGTTTCTCGTAGTTATGTGTATCTACAGCAGAAGCGATGTCCTGATGAATGCTGAGAAGTTGCATGCCTTTCTTCCTGCACCAGTTACGGATTGCCTCGGTTTGCCTCTCCAATCCTGCTCCTTGTTTCCCCTGTTTCTCTGTGGAGACGCGAATGTAGCCGATAGCCTTTGTTTCTTTAGGTATAATCGTCATATCTGATGTGTTTTTAGGGTGGGTCATTTGTATACGATTTTATCAGAATTTGTGGGTCTGAACAAATAGAAATGACCCCGTAATGTATCATTTGTATTGAGGGGGCTTTGTTAGCGCTTAGGGTGGAGGGTTGAATTGTCGGAGGCGCTCGAGCGCATAACGCATCCCCTTTGACCTGAGCGAATTTTTCTAGGACTTCGGTCGTTTCGGATGTTCGTGATTTAGATCCCACCCGCTTCGTCAGGTGCGCACTGGTATCAAGGTGACACAGTGACCATGACCAGGAGCAGAGATGGCTGAACCTCACGCAAACACACCCGCAGCAAAATTTTTGACGGACAGGATCAACACACTTCGTCGGCGTAAGACGCAAAAGCAAATCGCACATGAGGCGGGTTTTCCGAACCCGAACATGCTGAGCTATCTGAAGGCAGGGACCAATAAGATCCCGATTGATCGCGTCCCTGCGCTTGCAAAAGCGCTCGAAGTCGATCCGGCATACTTGATGCGGCTCGCACTTGAACAATCGGTCGGCGCGACCGCGGCGAAAGCGATCATCGATGTCTGCGGCACGCCGGTTACAGAGCGAGAGAAGCAGTGGATCGATGAGATCAGAGATGCATCGGAAGATTCCGACCCGCGTCTCACAACGCGATCCAGAGCGGCACTGAGGAGAATTTTTGGGAAATGACGACATCACTTATTACTTTGCCAACGTCTCCGACCGGCGAATGGGATCAGCTTTCAGAGAACGAGCAGACATGGGTCGAGTTCATCCGTGTGATTTCCGCTGGTCGTGATCCACGTCCGACACCTGACCGCGTTCGTAAGCTGAGAGAGCTGCTTGACGAGGGATGAGGCGTCGATCGCGAAACTTGAGCCATTCCTGCGCGCACTGACTCAATCATTATAGGGTGACGGAAAGGCGGTCATGCTGATGTCGTGAAGGTGCTGCTCGTATTTCTCGAGATCGGCTGTTCTCCAGCGCGTGCAGTTCGGTCCGATCTTCAGAGGTTTGGGAAAGTGCGCGACGGTCTTGCACCAGCGCCAGATTGACGCTTTGCTTGTGCTGTAGCGCTCCGCGACTTCGTCGACGTTCAAGAATTGGTGGGAATGTGGTTCTGCCGTAAACAAGCTGATTATCCTTCTCGGGAATTTTATCGTGCTTAGTTATACAGCGGAGGCAGCTGATCGTCGCATGGGAACGCCGAAAAATTTTCTGAAGCCGCGTTTTCGGAGGGGCGAGTAAATATCGACCGCCTGCGCTATGGGCGCGAAAATGTAGCCTAGGTGTAGCCTGGAAGAGTTACAGCAGAATGCGCTCGAAAGTGCGTTCTGTAAAATATTCAATATCTTGAAGAGTTTAAATGGTGCCCGGGGGCGGAATCTGTTTATTTTTCAAAACCCATTTAACTCTTTGTTTTTGTATGTTTTATGATTTCTACGAGCAAGGCATTGTGTAGCAAAGTGAGTAGCAAACGGAGGAGCGCCATTGGCTGTATCCAAGAAAAAGATTCCGTCGAACATGATCCTCCGAAATGGCATCTGGCACCTTCGAATGAGGGTTCCCGCACGCTATAAGGCTATCGAGACGAAAAACGAAATCCATCGTACCCTTGGGACTGGTGACTTGGATGGAGCCATCGCGCGCATGGGCGCCGTGAAGCAGAAAATTCTTGCCGAACTGGATGCAAAGCTCGCCGGCAGAAACCCAGGGTCTGCAAATCACTTCGAAGCAATGGCTGAATTGGCCACGTCACGGAACTTTTCGTATTGGACAGCCGACGAAATTCAGGCCGCTGGAGCAGACGCAATCATGGATCGCGTGCTCCACTTAATCAGCAATAAGGACACTCATGTTTCTGCGGCGGCAACGGCCCTTTTGGGCGGGGTCGAAAGGCCGAGCCTGACAATCTCAGAAGTCGCGGAGAAGATGCACGAGTGGTATCCGGAAAAGATCAAAAACAAGGCGGCAAAAGCGAAGAAGACCTGGAAAGCACAATGGACAAGGCCAGCATCCAAGGTTGTCAGCCTCTTGGGATACGATCCCGTTTTTCACGAAATCTCGCGTTCAGAAGCTGTTGCTCTCCGCGACGCTTTGAAGGATCGGGTTATTGATGAAGATATGTTGGGGAAGTCTGCGCAAAAAGAGCTGCGACTACTGAATACTCTGTGGGAGAGATTCCATGACCATTTGGGCGTAGATGAGAGAGAAATGCCCCCATCTCCTTTCTATAATTTGGGCAAAGGGTTTGGGGCGCTCGACGATGAAGATGGCAGGAAACTCGAAGTTCCAGTTGAGATTATCATGGATAAGATTGTTGCTCCTGGGGCACTCCACTTCATGAATGATGAATTGCGGGACATAACATACGTCTTGGTCGAAACAGGGGCCCGACAGTCTGAAATCACGGATATTCCGCCCCATTCCATATTCCTCGACGATCCAATCCCCCACATCTGGATCGGTAAGGAGACAGGCGAGTGGGCCCGAGAAGTAAAGAATAAGCCAAGCAAGCGAAAAATCCCGTTGGTTGGAGTCGCGTTAGAAGCCTTTCGACGGCATCCCGAGGGTTTCCCGAGATATCGCTACAAGGGTACTTATTCAGCTGCGGCGAATAAGGTGCTACATGAGAACAACATACTACCGGAAAACGTCACCATTGGTGGTCTCCGACATGCGTTCGAAACCCGGATGGGAAATATCGATCTTCCGAACGATAAGTGCGCAGAGATGATGGGCCATTCGGTTAAAAAAGCTCGGGGCCGCGAGCAGTATGGAGATGATATGCCTTTGGAGAAAAAACTCGCCATTCATGAAAAGATAATGTTTACGCCGCGAGAGGCATAGTTCTCGCGGCAAGACGTTGACGAACACGCTCTTTCACATTGTCTTGGGCGCGCAATCCTTCGAGTTCTGCTTCGAGCGTTTCATATAGGCCGGTATACGTTTCGCCGTCGCTCCGTTCTGTTATCATCGTCCCGATGTAGTCGAGCGCGCGCTCGAGTTCGTCAATTTTTTTGTCACGTGAAAGAGTACGATAAACTCCCGTCATTCCTGACCTCCGGCTTTAGGAGGTCAGGAAGTGGGTTCGTCATAAAAAACGCTGAAACAGGTTTGATTGCGAAATTTCTGCCGCAGTTTTCTATAGGGAGGGGAGTTGAGTCCCCAGTAGAACCATACTTTTCTTAGGTGTGTGAGGCCGGAGGACAGTCGGGAACCATATGGTAGAGTAGGCTACCATACCATATGGAAGAGTTCCGGATGGTAGACGTGATGGTTGTTAATGTTGCCTTGCGTCAGCGTTGCGACCCCGAGAAACTTCCGATTTTTTTGCTGCCAGAATCTTGGCTGTTTGGAGCGAATTTGGGGCAGTTTCCTTCGGCTTTGATGCACCAACGGAGGGAAGAGCTTCGATGACGTCGCAATCTACTTCGTCATTTGTGGCCCGAACTGATGCAGCTGTCCTCGCTTTTCTGTCAAGGTTAAGTTTATTCACTCCTCAATGAGGTCGAAATCGCCTTCATCCCTCAAAGGCTCACGCCCTTTCTTTCTCGAACGCCCCTTTGATCCAGAGGCGGAGCTCCCCTTCTTCGCCAAAGCCATCTCGGTTAAGGAAGGATTTGGGTGATCAGGAAAGCCCACTCCATAGTGTCGGATCATCGCCCTGTATCTCAGCCCCACTGCGGACATCTTGCAGATCTGATTGCCGTCGGATCGATCCTTCAGAACAAGTCCACCTGACTTGGGCACGATTTCGACCCCATGTTCGCTGAAGGCGGTGATCAACTCGTCCCAGGATCGACATGTCGCATAGGCGTCCTTCGCGAACTCGCCAAGCGCTTCCAAATCCCACACCGCTTGGGTAACCGTTGTGTCTGACGACATCGCACCTTTATCTGCCGGAGACATTGTCTCAGGAGCGACCTTTGTTTCAGGCCGCACCGAGTTGTTCTCCGAAACCAACTGGCCGCCTTCAGGCGAGAACACCAATTCAGGCAGGACGGTCTCCCAAGCATCGCGACGCGCGTAGTGGGCATATTTATCGTTACCATCCGACTTGCGCCAATGGACAATGGCGCCAACTGCACCGGAGGTTAAGGCAAATCCGTGAGGATATTGCCAAGACTTCGACATCCGGCCGATGACATGCCCGAACCGATCAATCAGTTCCCAGTGAGGATCACGGAATTCCAGCGTTAAGGGATCTCCGACTTTGCACGCGCGGATCGCGGCATGGGCCTCATTGCGTTCAGTCTGGCGACCCGCAAAAGACAAATCGGAATATTTCAAATCAGGTAACTGGTAGACACTTGGGCGTGGCGTCCCAAGCTCAGGATCCGGCCTGACCAGACGCCGCAGGACCGAAGAAGAGCCTACCTTGAGCAGAGCGTGTTCCCCAGATGTGATAACAACGAGGCTCTGTTGAGCCCGTGTCATCGCCACATAGAACAGGCGTCGCGGTGCATCGCGGTCTTCATTCTTCGACGGTTTATCCCATCCGCCGTTGAGAATAACCACATGGTCGAACTCAAGCCCCTTAGCCCGGTGTGCAGTCAGCAAAAGCAATCCGCGCTGTTCACCACGCGTATCGCGCGACCACTCGGCAAACCACTCAATGATATCCGGCACGGGCATGGTCTTTGCTTTCAACTCGCGCGCCAGCTCCGCTACACCTTCCGCAAGAAGCTCGACCCATTTGTTGACCTCCTGCTCATTCAGAACTGTGA
Organism: Celeribacter sp. PS-C1; assembly: GCF_019429625.1. Classification (GTDB taxonomy): domain Bacteria; phylum Pseudomonadota; class Alphaproteobacteria; order Rhodobacterales; family Rhodobacteraceae; genus Celeribacter. Next base: position 20,534 of record NZ_JAHXRW010000014.1, on the reverse strand, counting down.
GGATGTCATGTATCCCCAACAACTCTCCTTGGCGCTTCCTGAGACCTGCCATCAACGTCTGGGTCTCCCGAAGCCGCCATATATTTGGCAGGTCCTCGTTGGCCATCTCAACATCAAGGCCTTGTTGTTCGGCATAGGACCGGACCGCCCCCAGTTTTCTCCAATCACGAGAGATGATGGCAGTGCGCGACCAGGACCAGTTCGGGTCGAGCCGTGACAGGCGCATCAACTCGTCGACTGCCGCGACGGCCTGAGGGACATCTCCACCGGGGACGTCCAAAAGCTGCACCCTGCCTTGAGCGACACTATCCTCTTGCTCAAGAATTCCTCCTTGCGGGTTGCGCTTCCGGTCAGTGTTGATCCTGATTTCATGATCAACTTTCATCCGCTCCTGTGCAACGGAGATTACCGAATTCGCAGCTGTGATGATATGACCTGTCGAGCGATAGTTTTCGACCAAGAAAGCTGGCCGCGCCTTGTAGTCCTCTTCGAATTTGCGGATAAACTCGATTGAGGCCCCGTTGAAGGCATAGATATTCTGATCGTCATCGCCGACAGCGAACAGGCTCAGCTTCAGGTCGGCATCCTCCAGAGACCGCCCCGCCACAGCAGAGATAAGCTGATACTCCTCCGGTCCGATATCCTGATATTCATCAACCAAAATCCAACGATAGCCTTGCAACAAAGTGTCCCGCTGCGCCTCGGCCTCAGATTTCGTCAGTCCATCTCCCTCGAGTTGACGCACGGCCTCCATAACGATGTCATCAAAGTCTTCGGTGTCGGCACGCTGCCCGACAAAACTTGCGCCCACCAGCTTCATCGCAAGAGCATGGCAGGTGGAAATCGTAACACCATTGGCGTCATCCCCCACAAGTGCCCGCAGCCGCACGCGAATTTCGGCGGCAGCATGCCTATTGTAGGCGAGAACAAGAATCCCACGTGAATCCTCGCGTTTCATCCTGAGCAGATAGGCAATCCGATGGACCAACACCCGCGTTTTGCCTGACCCCGGCCCGGCCAGAACGAGGACGTTCGTTCGGTCCCGATCATCTGTCACGATCTCCTGCTGGATTTTATTGCCAAGCTTCTCGACAATCGTATCCCAAGATTTGCTGGTGGTCTGACGCCGGACCTCCCGGCCCATGCCCGGCATCCACCGCTTCATGAACTGCTCCTTATTGAGCAGGAAGTAATCCTCTGACAAACGCGCCGCGTCGATCATCGTCCGAAGGCCAGTTTCCGCATAAGTCGCCATGACATGGGTCTGCAACGTCTGTTCACCGTAGTGATCTTCCAACGGTGCGAAATGGGTCTGAGTAAACTGGCCGCCGGCGGGATCGAGATAGACGGTCATCGCCGACCGGAAGACCGTAAGTCCCTTCCCAAGGGTTAGAACGCCCTGTTCGTGCAGCCACATCAAAGCGCGTTCCAGCAGCTTTGTCATGTCTCGTACGCCACTGGTCTTCAGGAAGGCATCCTGCGTTAACTGAGCCAGCAAGTCGCCAACCGTTGTCTCGACCTGAAGGTCCTTGCCCCTTGCGCCTTTGTCCAGACGCCCTGTCAGATAGGTCAGCAGTAATTCTGCTGCCAACCATCGTAGTTTCGCCGTCTCCTGCACCGTTTTCCAGGACCGCACCAAAGTGACCATCAGCGTATTGCGACTGGCTTTGCGCAAAGAGATATTCCCGCGCCCCCCCTCCAGGCTTCGACCATCTTGGGCAATACCGCGCACCAGCTTGTCGATCGCGTCGGGCCGGACATCCGGATGCCCCTTGTCGCGCAGTCGCTGGCACGTCTCGGAGAGGTTCAGCGGGACCGGTGCATTGTCGTCCAAATCCGGAGCCAATTCCTGCATCAGCGTGATCAGGTCGGCTTCCAGTGTAGAGGCCTGAGCCAGACGCTGGGCCGAGGAATGGGCAACCCCTACATGGACGAATACCGTCATCGCCACATCATTGCGTGCGATCCCGAGGTTTTCCAATGTCGCCATGGCCTTCGGCAAGGCCCCAGGCGAGATACCCGACACGCCGCAAAGCTCATCGGTCGACACGCCTTCATCTGCTGGCGTCGTCATTAGATGTTCCACGATGGATAGGAGCTGCTTGCGATGTGCTTGGGTCAGATCCGCATCGGCGAGACGTGTCTTTGCCTCCTCAACCGACCGGACCCGCAAGGAAGATGGAAAGACCTGAACCCGGTTCTCCTCTCGGGACACAAGATGCGCTTCTTCCAACCAGGAAACCGCCGTCTTGACACGGGTATCGTCAGTGGCGCTGTCGCGTTCGAACTCCTGATCTTTCTCGGACCGCACGATTTCGCCGGAGGTTGCAACGACCTTTCCGGTCTTTTTCGTGCGCTCGTCGATCCGTCTCAACGCCTTCAGGATCGCCCCGATTTCGTGCCGCGCCAACCGTGAACTGGCGGTGAGACGGAATTGGCGCTCGACATCATCCGCGGCGAACAGAAGGACACAATGGGCATCCTCCCTGTCACGCCCCGCCCGCCCGGCCTCCTGCAGGTAGTTTTCCAGAGATCCCGGAATATCGGCATGGACAACCAGCCGGATGTCAGGCTTGTCGATTCCCATGCCAAAGGCATTGGTCGCCGCGATGACGCGCAATTCACCCACACGGAAGCGTTCCTGCACGCCCTGTTTGTCGTCAGCGGACATCCCGGCATGGAAATAAGCGGCATCGAGCCCCTGTGACTTCAGGAACTCCGCGACGCGCTCGGTCTCTTTCCGAGAGGAGCAATAAACCACAGCGCCGGAGCGCCCTTCATTGGGCAGGAGTTCCTCAATGACGGTCAGCACATCTGACAACTTGCTATTCTTCGTCGTCGGACGCACATCGAATGCCAAGTTCGACCGTGAAGCGCCGCCATCGAGAGGAAGTAGTTCGACACCCGCTTTCGTCTGAAAATGCTCGATGATATCCGCCACAACCTCCGGCTTTGCTGTCGCGGTCAGACAAATCACTGGCGCGGGCGGCTGATCGCCAGAGAATTCCTTGATGAAACGTCCGAGGTAGCGATAGTCCGGCCGGAAATCGTGCCCCCATTTCGAGACGCAGTGTGCTTCGTCGATTGCCCAAAGCCCGACTTCGCGCTGCACCAATACACGGCGGATCGATGTACTGCGCAACTGTTCGGGAGAAATGATGAGGATTCCGGCATCCCCCATCCGAACCTTATCAAGGGCATCTTGGCGCTCGGGCATGGACATCATACCGTTGATGGTGACCGAGCAGGAAATGCCGGCCCGCTCCATGCCCTGAACTTGGTCCGACATCAGTGCGACCAGAGGCGAAATCACAACGGTCAGCGCCCCGATCTTGTCGAACCGAGACAGTGCGGGCACCTGGTAGCACAGCGACTTCCCCGTGCCTGTCGGCAGAATACCAAGCAGACTATTGCCCGACATGGCCTCGTCGACGATGCGTTCTTGCAAGGGGCGACCATCCGGATCGACCGGCTTAGGGCGGAAGCTTGGGAAACCGAACCATTTTTCCAACGCGCGGACAGGATCATTCTGTTCGGCACACCAAGCGCAAGCAGGGTCATTGCAAGACGTGTCTCGCAAATGCTTCACGATCAGCGATGCTTCGCGAAACTGCGCCCGCACCCAAGGCGGCATGACGGAATCTCCGCCTGCAACCGTGATCCAAGACAGCGCATAGGCCATGGGCCATCCATTCTGCGGGCTGCTCAATCGGCTCAATGTCTGCTCGACGCGCTTCCCGCAGGCGCGTCCTTCCAGCAACCGCCGTATCGCGGCACAGGCCTCCTCGTAGCTTGGGCAGGCCTTGCCACGCACATAGCGAAAGACCGCATCGAAACCAGCAGCCCGCTCCATGCGTGTCGTCAGGTAGTGGTAGGACGAAAGGGCATCTGGCTCTTCAGCCTCCAGTTTTACAAAAGCATCGAGCTGGTTTGCCAAAACCTCAAACACAAGCCGTGCATCCAACTCGGGGTCATTTACATGTCCCGTCGCCAGGCGGCCATCGTGGTAGTGCTTCACCAAGTGATGATAGGGATTCCGCGGGAATGCGAGCGGATTGAGCCACAAGGTGTCGATCGGCGCCTGCATAATCCCCGACAACCGGGGGCGTGCCGCAATGAGATGCTCCAGATCATGCTGCAAGATATTATGCCCAATTGGATGTGCAACATCGCCAATTTGTGCCTCGAGCTGATCAAGAAGCGCAGGACTGATACCTTTGGTCGACTTTAGAGCCGGACGTTCATCGTGGTGCACTGCCGCGAGCGCAAAAACTTTCGCCTCACTCGGGTCCACTTCGAGATCAATCGATAAACATCTGGATAAAATCTGATTGTGACGCATTTCCATAGGCAGATAATTACCGACAAGACTGAACAGAACAAAGCTCTTTGAATTTCAAAAGCGTAAATGTGCGCTCTTACCTCAAATTTCTGTTTCTAAAGATACGAAACAGGTTTGATTGCGAAATTTCTGCCTCAGTTTGCTATAAGGAGAGGAGCTGAGATAGGATGTCTTTTTGATTTTCCTTTTTGGGGGATCAGGTTAGCCAGAAAAGGCCTTACAAGTTAAAGGGAAAAACTCGTATGCTTAAGTATGGTTATTCTTGAATGCGTCATTTTGATTTTTTCTGCTGCGGTTGCTGGTGCGGGCGTCGCGTATGTCATTCACAATTTCAACTTGCCTAAACGTGAGCCTCAGCGAAATGACCGACATACCCAAGGGCTCGATCTCGACGCGTTTGTAACAGCCATGTCCAAGCCTTCGAAACAAGAGGAGGCCTTTTTTGCTGCTCGCCGCCGTTGCAGAGAAGGTGTCGGTCTCAGTAAGTGTGGTAAACTCGTGTACGCAAAAGATGAGACGACTGACAATTTTGAAGGCGGACAATAAACTTCCATCAACTGTGCCTCGGAGGCTGGGAACTGGGTTTGTCTCAAGAAGCGAAGACACAGTTTCGACAGCTGAGGAAAAGCGGTGGTGAGTTTAACTGATCTGATAACGATTAAGCAAACTGTTGGGTTTCGAATGATTGATAGAGATCCGGAAGATTTGAGTGGTTCACACGAAACTGATTTCTCTTCTTCTGCTTGCCATTCTCGACCTTTACGGCGGGATCGAGATAGACACTGCCTTGGCTGATGAGGCGCATAAATTTGAAGAAGTCGGTCCCTTGGCCAAGCTGGACTCTGTCAGCGTATTGATATTGCCTTGGGTTTCCGGATGATATGGAAGGAAGGTAAGCTGCCTGAGCATGCTTCCGGTTCCAGTGATTGAGCAAGTTTTTGAACTCCCACCCCGCAGCTATGCGATCATCACGCGCCACCAGCAAGATGTTTCCCCCCATATCGTCGATCTTGCCTGTTTCTGGGTCGTATCCCTCAACGACCATCCGAACCGAGGTGCGCGCGTGCGCTTTGGCCCCGCATCTGTAAACGCCGCCAAAGTTTCTGCGATGGGGCCGGCCTTGGGTGTCATCGTAACCAAAGTCATTCATAAACAGAGGGAAATCATCGGCATACACTCCTGAAGTTGGTTCAGGAGTCATCAATGTGACTGGAGATGTTGCCCGAAAATTCACGAAGTCTCGGACAGCATATTGCTTGATTTCCCATCCCAGAAAGTCAGGTTCGGCAATCCCATTGGGGATAATTCCCAATTCGGCTTCGAGCGTATATCCACCACCATTCTGTGCAGAATATGCCCTGATTGTTCCGTCAGAATGCAAGCGCTGCCCGGGAATCCAGCCCTTCCCATGAACATTCCGGAGTGTTTCCAAAAGAACCTCGCACGGGTCGCGACTGGCTTTGGTCGCCAGTCGGGTGATGTTAGAGAATACACCTTCCGACGGAAACTCACCCTGAGCTTCCAGCTCGGCGACTACGTCAGAATCATGGGCGCCTACATAGCCCAATACGCGCCCCTCGGAGGATACACCGAAAAACATCACCCTTCCTTCATCGCGGGACGCCATGAGGCCCTTCGGTGCATTCACAGCTTTCTGCAGAAAGCCCGACATCCTGACTTCGGGATATTTGGGGTAAAGAATGAGTTGGGCGTTGGGTGCTCGCCATGTTCCTTGGCTGTCTATCCAATAGAACTCTACAGAAGCTTTGTCGCGCCGCCGGACAGCTCCAGCTTTTTCAGAAAAATCGGTCTCGATATCACCATGCGGGATGATGTTAAGCGCATCAAAGCCGCCGCCCAGGTAAACTTGGTTCTTCGAATTGTCATTTGGGGCAAGACGCTTCGCATAAAATCGCTGCGCCCCTGCCTCCTGCATCGCTGTAATAAGAGTTCTCAGGGAGGTGAACATTGGTAGAGGCCTCTGATTTCAAATATTTTTTCATCAGAGGACAGCCATTGAGTGAGGGAGTCAATAACCGTTTCTAAGTTGATTTTCTTCGGGCCACGTAGAGCGCACTCCCATACAATTGCGACCCGCCAGCCCAATTCGAGTTGCTCACTGGTTATTTTGATGTCTCGCTCTCTGTTTGAGGATATTTTTTCATCCCAGAACTCACGCCGTGTCCGAGGCAGTCGGAAACGGTCGCAATCATGACCATGAAAGAAGCATCCCCTCACATCAATCAGTGCACTATATCGGCGCAGGATAATGTCTGGTGTCCCCGGAAGCACCTTATCATGAAGGCGAAAGCGAAAGCCGCGAGCGTGAAGCCCGCGGCGGATCAGAAGCTCTGGCTTCGTGTTCTTGCTACGAATTGCCGCCATGTTGCGGCTGCGGGTAGCTTGATCGTGAACATCAGACAGAGACGGCCTCCTTTGGGCGGTTGTCCATGACGTGCGCGATGTGAGGTGCCATAATTCGTGCTACCTCTTTGAACACCGGAACTGCAACGCTGTTACCAAACTGGCGATAGGCCTGGGTATCTGACACCGGAATTCTGAAGTCATCAGAATACCCCATGAGGCGAGCGCATTCACGCGGTGTCAGGCGGCGAGGGTTACTACCTTCCCCCTGATCAATCAGGATTTCAGACCCGTCCTTGTGGTAACGCGCAGACAGAGTTCGAGAGACATTCTCGGGTCCGACCAGACCAAAACCAAAGCCGTTACCTGCGGCTTTGTGTTTGGCTGCATAGTTTTGAAGGTATTCCCACAGTTTATCCGTCAGCGTATATTTCGGGTTAACCTTGGCATCCGGGCCCTCAGTAAAAGGCGCTTCGGGTGCCTCAGTTCCATTCTGAGGATGAAGTATCGAACTGAGCTTGATGCTGCCCTTAGGTTTTAATTGAAGGTCTGCAAAAGTGAAGCCGGTGTCCTCTTTGAAGCCTACAATGACGATCCTCTGACGGTGCTGAGGCACAAAGTGCTGAGCGTCGATAACTTGCGCCGTCACGGAGTATCCAAGCTCCCGCAAAGCCCCCATGATCACTTCAAATGTCTTTCCCTTGTCATGGCTTGTCAGGTTTTTGACATTTTCGAGCATGAAGGCTTCAGGACGATGATGTTCGAGGATCCTGACAACATCAAAAAACAGTGTCCCTTGAGCTTCATCACGAAAACCATGTTCTCGACCGAGTGAATTCTTTTTGGACACGCCAGCTAAGGAAAATGGCTGGCAGGGAAAACCTGCGCACAGAACATTGTGCGGAGGGATGTCTTTAGCGTCGACTTCACGGATGTCACCTGCGATAGGGCGGTTATCGCGGTAGTTCGCCTCATATGTCTGTCTTGAGAATTTATCCCATTCACTCGTAAAGACGCAATGCCCGCCGATGCTCTCCATGGCTTGGCGCAAGCCACCAATTCCCGCAAAAAGATCAATAAATGTGAAGCCTTGGCTCATCCAGGTCGCACCTCTCTTTTTTATGCACTGTATATGGGTATGACAGCTTGGTCCAGGCCAGTGATAACAACTTTCAAATCAGTCTGCCACAAATAAGTTCATCCTTTGTTCCCTTCTCGGCTCGACTGAAGGCAACGGGTTCGACTTTCTGCTAAGAGCATCAAAACTCTGAATTCCCGTACAATTTTCAGGAGTTTGAATGCCTTTGGAGACTGAGCAGCGTGTTGCTGTCTGTAACGTGAAAGCAAAAAACGTCGAAAGTTTCGGTGCTCTGGGCCTCTGTCTGTGAGCATTTCGACGGAGTGGAACCCCAAGCCCTTGTTTGCGGTGCCCTCTCCGATGGATTTATTAGATAACTCGGCGTTACATATGGCATCGACGCTATTCCAATCGAAGCCTTTGCCCGCGCTCTCGTAGAGCAGAAGACCTTTCTCGACCGTCGAGGCGACGTGATCCAGCTGATCTGCGAGAACGGCTTCAAGCATCTCGGAACGCGTCATTTCAACATGCGTCGAATAGTCGAAAGCCACCCCCGCTTGGATTTCATCCTCTGTATCTCAGCCTCCGCTACCTCGGCGCGCTGTTCAGCTATTTCAGCACGTTTGCGCAGTTGTTGGAGACAGCTCGCAATGTTTTCTTGGCCGCCAACGGCTTCGGCCAATTCTTGAATGCTCTGATGCACCCAATCTTTCTTGAAACCGGCTTCATTCTTGCGTTTCACGAAATCGCGCTGACGTTGCTTAGGAGTCTTGGCCTGCGCCTTTTCTTCATCAGCTTTGATCTTCTGTGGCAAAAGATCTCGCGCCCTCAGCAATAGAGCACCATTTGAGAGCCTCATGTGTGCCTCGGTAATCTCGATCTCTGACAGCTTTCCGTCTCGGATTGCGGTTTCGATTTCCGGATCAATGTGGATGATTTGTGCGGTCATAAGCTTTTCTCCCGTTAGCATAACGCGTTTGACTAACGGGAGATGGGTCCAAATGACCGACTACAAAGCGGTTTGTTTCAGTCGCACGGTCCCGTTCGGAAGCCCCGGGAAACATGTCGCAGCCCATGATCCTGCCGCAAATCGGTGTCACCAATCAGGCTGTCCGAACGAACTTTCCGAGCGGAGTATCGACGGATGTCCCGACGCTTGGGATCTGACCCATGGTCGAGCCGGCGACGATAGCCCTGATTTCTTTTGGCAGATCATCAACGCAACTTGCCTCAAGTCCAACCCGATCCCCGATCCGGTAATTGAACATTTCTGAGCCCGGGAAAACGCCGCGCTGGTAGCATGTTCCAGCGACGTTCAGAGAGATGCCGGTGCGGTAGATCACGCCGCCTTTGCGCTCGTGCCCGAACCCGCGCTCAGTCATAGCTGCGGAGAAGGCGAGGGACGAGATGACACGCCCGAGAGAGTTTTTCTCCATGAAATTTTTATATGCCGCATAGACATCTCCGGCGCGGACGCGCTTGCCTTCGCTTTTCAGCGTACAACAGGCGAGGAAATCGGCCAGAACGTCAGTCTCGGTTTTGTAGTGCTCTCGCGCTTCGACAATCGCTTTTGGTTCCGCTCCAAGGCCTTTTTGTTCGTAATACTGAACAGCACCTTCGACCGCCCAAGCCAAAATCTGCGGCAGCTCATTTTCGAGTTTCTCGTCAAGAAGTGGGTCTTTGGGTTTGGAGAAACCCTCGATATATCCAGCGTCGCCCGGATCTGCGAAGTGAGCAAGAAAAGGAATCTCAACGATACGCCGCCAGATTGCGTTGTCTTGGCTCAGTACGCGTGGACGGTGGTTCGTTTCGAGCACGATTTTTCCTTCAGGTTGGAATGCGACTGAACTTTTGAACTTCATCGACGCTTCAAGTCTGCCGCCGCCGGAAATCTTCTTCATCGGGGCTTCGTCGAGAACGTCGTCCGCAGAGCTTTCCTCAGCATGAATGAGACGCGCACCACGGAGGTTGGCAATCTCTTCGTTTGTGCCACCCAACTGTTTCGTATTGCCATGCTGCTTCATCATGAACTTTACATCGAGTTCAGAATACTGCTCTGGAACGAGCTTGCGCATGACTTCGCAGAAACGGCCTTTCATGTTCGAACTGGTGCCGTAAAAAAACCAAAACTTCTGTTCCGTGGTTTCTCCGGTGAGCGTGTATCCGACGAAGCGTTGCATATAGTCGATGAGGTCCTGGTCACCGAGGAACGCTTCATTGAGGGCCTTCATCCAAACCGGTGCTTTCGACGGATCAAATTCAATCTTTCTGCGTCTATTGGCGATTTTCACCGGGCTCATTCGCGTGATCAGGTTCTCCGGATTGTTCGCTTCGAGCTTGCCTGTGCGCAGATTGATGGTGCCTTCTGGTGTCGTCAGCAAGTGCTTGTACGTATCGAGCTCGGATGGCTTGATCGTGATATACTTTTTCGCAACTTCGACGCTTGCACTCATGGCACGCGCAGATTTCGCTGATTTAATGCGACTTGTGAGCTCCTGATGGGACATAACCCACGCTTCCGGCATATCCTTGCGCACCTGGTCCGCATCCTTCTTGGAGGTCGTAAAAGTAAGACCTTCGACCAGCCCGGAATCCGCGACGATTTTTGCAACCCGCGGCTCTTTCGCCATACGCTCCGCGATTTCCTGCGCCGCTCGAAGAAGGGCCGCAGTGTCTTCCTCCTCGATCAGCCAACGTGTGCCATTCCACTCAAGCCCACCAAGCGCCTTCGAATAGCCGAGACGGTCGTGCCAGACAGCAAGAAGTCGCTTCGCCATATCGACATCGGAATCGTCGAGGCAGAGCGAGAAAAAGATATCACGGCCGCTCAGAGTGCGCAGGATCGGATCAGCGACATACGCAGAGTTGATTGGCTCAATTCCAGCGCTCTTCATGTGGTCGGAAATAGTGCGCTTCGCCTCTTCTGACACATCTTCTGAATTGAGCGCGTCCTCGAAATATGTGAATTCCGCACCAACAGGCAGGAGATGTTTGACGGTCGAGAAATCGTCACTTCCGCGCGCATTGCGCAAGGCGCAAACTGCCGCGCGTTCGGCGGTTTCCCGGATCTGTGTTGCGGTCAATTCCCAGCTGTCAATCTCTCTCAGAATATCGGCAATGTAATCTCGTGTTTTCATTATGTTAGCCCTGTATCCTCACTGCTCTCCGGCGGTTTTGAGAAAGTTTGTTTTCACAATCCTCTATTCGATTGCGATAACGCCCTCGTCGTCGCAGCTTGTGAGAGTACCGGTTTCGAAGATTTCGTAGGCATTCGAGATGCGATGGGCTTCATGAAGCGGAGCAACGCAGGTCTTGCCGCCGATACGGACGAGAGCGACGGGCTCTCCGACAAGGCTCTTGCCGTTTTTCACGCGCGCCTCTCGCGTCTTCTCCGCGTGACTCTTGCCGCGATTGATGGTGCTCGTAAGCTCGACATCGAGAGCTTGTTGAACGGTCCCGATATAAATGGGCTTTCTCAAAATGTTCATCGACTGATCCTGTTTTGTGTCTCTGGAAAACAGGTATGTCCGGAAGATTCTGCGCAGAAATTTTTTAAAGATTTTTTCGAATAGCAGGACGATAAATCTGAGCAGGATTATCGTCTTGGGTCTCTATTTCGTCTTAATGCATTGAAATAAATTGGTTCTTTCATCATTCCGTTAGAAAAGCAGGACGAAGGACGATAATTTCAATTAGTATAGAGAGGAAAATGCAATTTCTTAAATATTGCACTGACCCTTTTAGGGCTCCTTTAATTTTTGCCCAATCGTCCTGATCCTTCATTGGGTGTCGCTTTGAGCCGGTAAAATAAGGGGTTTGAGAGCAGGATGATTATCCTCTTCGCCCTGATGGTGATTTTCCCGGGCGAAAGGGAGATTGGAGCGCGCCGCGCTCAAAACCCTTCACGTCTGAAAAGGAAAATTTACATCATGGAGCAGGAGTAATCACGAACCGTTGTCTTGTCCTAAATGGATTCGAGAACCGGCGCCGTCTCACGCTAAGCCGCACAGCGTTTGATGTTTACTTCCATCGTCATACTCATCGCTACCTTCTCCTCTGTAGCATGAGCAGAATTTCACTGGGCCGATACAGGCTCAGGAAGATCGGGCGGGAAGCCGTCGTTCGCCGCGGTGGCGAGACGGTCGGGCGGACGTGCAACAAGCGGACACGGGGTTTGATCCAGAACCGTGTTCCGTTATGAGCCCGCAAGACGGTCTTCAATACAGCCGATCTTCGTTTGAGTTGCGAGGCTTGAACTCAGCCAAGAAGCTTCTTTGCGCCAGCTGAAAACAGTCTTTCCGGTGAAGGCTCGTGGCGGTTAGCAAGTCATTTTGAATGAGCCGATATTTACGGTGCTCAGATCATGTTTATGTTTCGATCGCTCGATCTTGCGCTACTTGTCGCGGGCGGCACACATTGAGTGCGAGGGCTTCTGCATCGTTCCGATCGAATTTGCCGATGTTGCAGACGATATGACCATCGCGCGCGAAGAGATATTCAGACCGTTCATGGCGGTTCTTGAATTTGAATATAAGAATGACGTGATCACACGGGCGAATGGCGCGCCTTATGGCCTCTCCGCCGGGGTGTTCACGCAGGACATCATCCGAGCACGCCGGATCATAGCAAATTTTGAAGGCGGGTAGCTGTTTTGTTAACTCCTGAAAGACGCCCCTATCGAAGCGCCTTTAGGGGTTACAGAATAGTCCGGGGTTGGACTGGATAACACCAAGGCCGCCATTTGACACTATAGCCAGTCGAAGGCGGTAATTGTGCCTATGAGCGATCTGAAGACGCCATTCTGACGCACATGCCAAGCAACTGCTCGGCGCGCTTCTAAATCATGTCGCTTCCGGTTGGCGGGAAACAGCGTCGGGCCAAGCGACTGCAGCGTCATTGCTGGAGCTAGACATGACAGGTCCGACCTGCAATTCAGATTCCGCAGGTAAATATGAAGGTTCCGCTAAAGTCGGGTGATTGCTTGCTAGTTCCAGTCTGAAAACGGCTTCCTTCGAAGAAATGGAGCAACTCGACATCCGAGTCTTCAGCTATCAAACGAAATCCTGAGGTGAATTCGGTAGGAGTTATCGATGTGTGCTTTGGCTGCGGCTTCTGCTCCTTCAGGATTTCTTGCGCGGATGGCGTCCACGATCGCCTTGTGCTCCTGATACAGCGCATCCGGCCGATCTTCCGGGATGTACTTTTCACCGCGCATGAAAGCGAGATCATCTTTCAACGCATCGTAAATTTTCAACAGGTAGCGGTTCTTTGCTGCGTAGAAAATCGCTTGATGTAGATCCCAGTTTTTCTGATTGAAAGATCTGAGGTTTGTTTTTTTTGAGTGAGCATTTTCAAGGATCGCCTCCAAGTGCTCGATCTCCAGATCTGACGCATGCTGTGCTGCGAAACGCGCTGCAACTCCTTCGATCTCCTTGCGTAGCGAGTAGAGTTCGGAAATCTCAAGCCGATCCAGTTCGGCAACGACCGCCCCCCGTTGCGGCTCAATGATGACACGCCCCTCGGACTGCAATCGGCGAATAGCCTCGCGCACGGGAGTCCGGCTTAGGCCGAGGGTCTTGGCAACGACAGCCTCCTTGATTCGTTCGCCTGGGCTATAATCGCCGTCCCGGATGTCTTGCAGCAGGTGTCGATACACCTGTTCAGCCAGAGGTAGGTCTGTGTTGTCGTTGATATCATTCACTGTTTGGCCTCCGGTTTGCGGTTTCAAGGGGCTGATAAGGATGGATAAATAGTGCCGTCTCAAAAATGATTCAAGAACAAGCAACTTATTCTTGATGTTTTTTAATGTTTATGTTTGCATGCAATTAGAAACATTATTGAAGCGCAATAGAGGAGATCTGTGATGCGTGCATTCCTGAAATCGTTTGTCCTAGGGGCCGCGGTGACCCTGTCCGGCTCTGCCGCCTTTGCCGCCGATGACGATTTTCCGCGGAAACCTGTCAGCATGATTGTCGCGTATTCGCCGGGGGGTGGCACCGACACTGCAGCGCGCATCCTGGCCAACTACATGGACAAACATCTCGGTCAGAGAATGATCATCCGCAACAAGCCAGGTGCCGGCGGACAGGTCGGCTTCTCGGAGCTGGCCCGTGCGGATAATGACGGGTACACGATTGGTTTCATCAATGTGCCTTCAATCTTTCTCGTGAAGATGATGCGCGACAACGTTCCGTTCGAGATGTCCGATTTCGAGCCGATCGGGAATATTCAGCTGGACCCTGTCGTGCTTACCGTGCCGGCGGACAGCCCCTATAACACGTTTGAAGAGTTCGTCACCGCCGCGAAGGCCGAGCCGGGCGCGCTCACGGTCGGGGGCGATGGTCCGCAATCAAATAACCAGTTGCAACTCGTCGTAGCCGAGGATGCGCTGGAGATGGACGTCAACTTCGTTCCCTTCAGTGGTTCGGGACCTGCGATTACTGCGACTTTGGGTAACCAAGTTGATGCGTCGATCCCTTCGGCAAGTTCGGCGGCGAGCCAAGTCACGGAAGGTAGGCTCAAGGCTCTCGCGGTCTTTGCTTCTCAGCGTTACCCCTATCTGCCGGACGTGCCGACTGTGGCCGAAGCCACCGGGGTGGACGTCAAGAACATCGGCGCGGCGATGCGCGGTGTCGCCGTACCCAAAGGCATAGATCCTGAGCGCAAGGCCGTGCTTGAAGCCGCCTTCCGCGATGTCGTGAACGACCCCGAGTTCATTGCGCATATCGAGCGCCTCGGCCTGCCTCTCGCTTATATGACAGCGGACGAATTCGGCAGCTACCTGTCCGAGGCAGAAGCCGAGATATCCGGCTACATTGAACTCCTGAAATAACTCGAAAAAAGGTGAGGGCCCTAGCGATGTCTGACACTCGCAAACGTGATCTTCTGTTTTGTGCAATGGCAATCGCTGCGGCCCTGATCGTGCTGATCGCCAGTTTTTCCTACCAGAGCGCTTCTGCCTATTTTCCACGATTACTGACGATCTTCGTGGCGCTTCTGGCTCTCGCTCTTGGCGTTGAGCGCTACCGCAGTGAGCCAAACGTCGAAAGGGCGGACGGCACCGGGAATGATGAACTTTGGGCATTTCTCAAGATCGTTGCCAGCATCTTGGCCTATGTTGGCGCAATGCTCCTGATCGGCTTTACCGCGGCCACGGTCCTGTTTCTGACCGCAATGATGACGATGCTCGGCGCACGGAACCTTGTGATACTTGTACCCGTTGCGCTCGGTCTAACTGGCTTGCTGGTGTTTCTATTCTTCTGGTTTCTCGGCGTGTCACCGCCTGAAGCTCTGGTCTCTTTCTGAAAACGCGTCTGAGGAACACGAAATGCTTGAGAATATCCTTCTTGGTCTGGGTGCCCTATTGACGCCCATGTCACTCTTCGCGGTCACGATGGGCGTGATTGGGGGTGTGATCATCGGTTCGCTGCCTGGTCTAACAAGTACCATGGGCGTAGCTCTGTTGATCCCGCTCACGTTTTCGATGCCTCCTGAAGCTGGGCTCGCAATGCTGGGCGGCATCTATCTGGCATCGACCTACAGCGGGGCGATCAGCGCGATCATCCTCAATATCCCGGGAACGCCGGCGGCGGTCGCGACACTGCTTGACGGGCATCCGATGTCCCAGAGGGGTGAGACGACACGCGCCTTGGCCTTGGCCACGTTCGGATCGAGCGTCGGTGGATTGCTGAGCGTAATTGCCCTGTTGCTCTTGGCCCCGCCGCTCGCGGAGTTCGCGCTGCGCTTCGGATCGCCCGAGTACTTCCTGCTCGCCGTGTTTGGCATCACCGTCATTGCATCGCTTTCGGCGGGTGCCATGACCAAAGGTTTGATCGCGGGAGCGTTGGGCCTGTTGCTCAGCACGATTGGCGCGCATCCTCTGACTGGCGAGTTGCGCTTCACCTTCGGCCAAGCATCGCTCTATGACGGCATCCCGATGGTTGTCTCCCTGATCGGCCTCTACTCCATCCCGGAGGTCGTCTCGATGATCTCGAACCGGACGGCAGTCAGCCCACAGGCCGACTTGACGTCAAAACGTGGCCCGTTCTCCTATCTCGGCGAAGTCACAGCGCAACGGCTCAACGTGATCCGTTCGTCTCTTATCGGGATCGTGGTCGGTATCATTCCAGGGGTCGGATGCAGCGTCGGCGGTTTCCTGTCCTATGACGCCGCGAAGCGCGCTTCGAAGAACACGGAGCAGTTCGGCAAAGGATCGCCCGAAGGTATCGTGGCAAGTGAAACGGCCAATAACGCAGTGACCGGCGGCACGTTGATCCCGCTTCTCACGCTAGGCATTCCCGGCAACCCGGTTACGGCCGTATTGCTCGGGGGGCTGATGATCCACGGCTTGCGGCCGGGTGCGGATCTCTTCACGCTGAACGCCGATATCACATATGGCTTCATACTGAGCCTGTTGGTGGCCAACATTCTCTTCGTTCCGGTCGGTTTGATCTTCGCACGCTACTGCGCCCGCGTGATTATGGTTCCCCGCGAAATCCTCGCCCCCTGCATCCTCGCCTTCGCTGTAATCGGCGCTTACTCGATCCGCGGATCCGTCGATGATGTTCTCATCATGCTGGCGGTCGGGGCAATCGGGTTCGGGTTCAACTACTTCGCGGTGCCGCGCGCTCCGCTGGTGCTGGGGCTTGTGCTTGGAACGCTGGCTGAGGGCGAACTCGCGCGCTCGTTGGCACTGGTCCAGGGCGATATAGGCGCCTTCGCGATGCAACTCGTCACACGGCCGATCTGTATTGTGCTTCTGATCCTGTGCGCCTTCGCACTGTATCAAGGCGTGGTTCAGCACCGCCGCAATTCACACATGCTTGACAGCTAACGGATTTAGCAAAAGGGAGAACCCAAATGATCCGCGCATCTCTGACTACAAGTGCCTTCCTGGTATCGTTGACCGGGGCAATCTGGGCGCAAGAGGTGTCCGTGCCAGATAAACTGGCGCTGGATGAGGAAGGAACCGTGGAAATTGCTGGCTCCGGCTTCCCGTCAAACGAACCGGTCTTCCTCCTGTTCACCACCTCCGATGGTGTTACGTCGGATATCGGCTATGCCCTTGATCCCGAGCCGTCCGCAGATGCGGCGGGAAACTGGAAGACCACATGGTCGTATGGGCGCTTCGTCAATCAGGGACTCGTTGAAACCGGTAGTTTCGATCTGGTCGTGACCAACGGTGAATTCAACACCCTTTCCGGGATCAAGATCGACTTCGCGGACTAAACTCCAATCTGGTCCAGAAATCAAACGCGGGCGTGGAACTAGCACGCCCGCCGCACTAAAAAACACAGGTTATCGATGACGATGAGTACTCCGATCCGGCGAGTTGGCGATGCCAGCGAACATCATTTTTTCGGCTACTACAACAAGTCTAACTTCGACCGAAATGACCAACGTCTGTTGGCGCAACGTGTCGATCTGTTTACCGGCGACATCACCGGCAAGCAAATCGCGAAGGTCGGCTATTTTGATCTCGAGGATCGCGATCGGTTCCATGAAATTGGCCAGACGACGACATGGAATTGGCAAATGGGGAGCCAGTTGCAATGGATCGGAAAGACCAATCAAGTCATCTTTAATACGAGGCGGAGCAAGCCAGCAGGTGATTTGCCCTATCCCGACTTCTGTTCGACAATCGTGGATTTGGACACTGGCTCGACACGAACACTTCCGCTACCCGTTTACGTCCTCGCTCCGGCGGGAGACTATGCACTATGCGTCGATTACAGCCGTTTCATGGTGACGCACAAGACCATCGGCTATCCCGCGACACACACCGAACCGGCACTCGATCCTGCGCCAGCCAGTGACGGCATCTACCGTATGGATATTGAGACGGGCCACTACGACCTGATCCTCAGCCTTGCGCAACTCAGGGCCCATCAACCCGTGCCCTCCATGGAAAAGGCGATCCATTGGATCACGCATCTTGAAGCAAACCCGTCAGGGACACGCTTTCTGTTCATCCATCGCTGGACGGAGCGCGTCGAGGACGAGACGTGTTTTCTACACCGTCTCTTTACGATCAATGGGGACGGGACCGATCTGAGGCTTCTGGAATGCACTGACCATCCCCTGCCGCAGCTCAGTGAAGACTTCGACCCGGGCGCGGTGGGGACGTTCGACTATGAGAAATCCGAGTACCAGATTTCACACCCGATCTGGAAATCCGACCGCGAGATCATTGTCTGGGGACCGCATGACGGCTCGATTCATTATCACCTCTACGACGATGTCTCGGGCATTGCGGAAGTCGTAGGCCGCGATGTTCTGACTGAGAACGGTCACATGAGCTATTCGAGAAACGGGCGCTGGATACTTTCCGACACATATCCCGACAAGACGACCAACGAACGGATTCTTTTTCTGTACGATGTCGAAACTGGCCTGAGTCACGATCTCGGATCATTCTACACGCCGCCGGATCTCGGCAAGCACAACCGCTGCGACCTTCATCCACGTTGGAGCCATTCGGAAAAATCCGTTTGCATTGACTCGGTACACGAGGGATCTAGGCAGATGTATCTTCTGGATGTTTCTGCGGTGTTGGATGATTGCGACGTTCCGGGTGATATCTGTGTTACTACAACTGAAGCTCGGCACCTCAATAAAGCTGCAAGTTGACAAAGATTTCAGACAATCTGGACATCTGGACATCTGGACATCAAGAATGACTGCACGCGGGACCGACACAAAAGTGTCGCTGCTGGCAGTCTGAAATTTTAGATGCACAATGTCCTGAAAGATCCAGCCCATTTTCGACACGGCTTGCAGCAGAACCTCCTGACAGTAATCGAAAAGGTTCAATTAAGGTATGGTCCGACATTCTTGCTGGAACACGGTCGCACCCACCGCAGGCGTTCAACTTGTTTGCAATCAACAGCAATGGCTCGAAGCGTGAACGAAATTAGCCTCGCGCTTAGACGCAACGAATTCATCCGTTGTCCCGCGATGTATGAGTTCGACGAAGCAGGAGTTCGCGCTTGCAGCGAATGACCGGAAAGCGAGCTGCGACCGCGGCATCTTGAACAGTTTGCAAACGTCAGCAAGGGGCCGTACTTTCGAGTTCGATTTTGTTGCGCATGCGAACTGTCGCAACCGCACTCACGGCAAAATGTGCTCCAAGCGGTCATTGCACTCCGGCTACATCGCGGATTTCACTTGGGTCATTTGCTGTAAGGCGCTGGCCTTTAAGTAGCATTTCTTTGAGCCGGACTGTGTTTTCAAATGCAATGAGCCCGCGCGGGCCAAATTTATCCAAGAATATTTTTCCGGTTTCCGCAAACGCATCCAATTCCCTTTTGCCGGGTGCGCTTTGGCTCACGGCGAGAAGCAATTTTGAGGAAACTATGGAAACCCTTGCACGATCAGAAAACCTGTCATTCATGACGTCCCCCAAAAGCCACAGACCTTCGCCTGCTACTCTACTCTACCATTCTATAGGAAGCCGTAGGGTAGAAACTTCGGTTCATTCCGCGGGATCCGAGCCAGCTTTGCCTGCTGCGCCAGAAGGGGTAACGCACGAGATCTCCAACGCCGATATCGCCAAGATCGCCGTAAAATAAAGGAGGAGAACATGCCAATCATTTCATTCTGTTCTCCGAAGGGTGGCGCGGGCAAGACAACGAGTGCCATCGTCCTTGCGACAACCCTGTCGCAGGGCGCCACTGTCGAGGTCATTGACGCAGATCCGGCTGCTCGTGCATGTGCCTGGGCGCAACGGGGAAATGTGCCAGAAAACATGACGATCCGGACGTCACGCGGAGAGCGTCATATTCAAGATGAGATCGCAGAGGCTGCGGCACGAGTTGATGTCGTGATCGTTGACCTTGAGGGCGCAGCTACAAACCTCAACTCGATGGTGTTGGCTGAAAGCGACCTCGTCGTTGTCCCTGCTGGCGACGAGCAACAAGACGTTGACGCTGCGGTGGACGCACTTGCGCAAATAGCATTGCTCGAACGATCACTACGACGGGAAATCAGATCCGCAGTTCTGTTCGGTCGAACGAAGGCTGCGGTCAAAGCCCGGAATGCGCGGGATCTCAACGGGCTGATGCGTGCAAATGTGGAAACCTTTTCCGTAGAACTGCACGACCGGACGGCATTCTCGTCGCTGCACAGCTTGGGGGGCTCTCTATATGACATGAGCCCCAAAGAGGTCGGAGGCCTCCCGCGTGCCATCGCAAATGCGGAGGCATTTGCCGCAGAAATTATTGAGCGTCTCGGAGGAGCAGGCAAATGACGCAGAAAGTCGACTTTCAAAAACTCAAAGATGTGCCACTCGCGCGAGATCGTGAGACACGCTTTTCTGGACACAATCATCACGGCCTATGGCCCAGCCGAGACCTTGGCAAGCAGGACGGTCAACTTTCGATCAAAGGGCCGCAAGACATTCTCGACCAGTTCAAACGGCTCTGCAAAACGGAACGCAGACCGTACTACGAGATGCTCGAACTCTTGATGCAGACTTATGATGACGATCCAGAACCCAAGGGCAGTCTTTAAGGGGTGAGCGACTGTATATTATCCATTTGAAGGATGGAGCGGAGCGGTTTGGTCGCCAAGCGCGATCAAACTGCTCGTCAACAACCACCAGTTTCATGTTCGCGTGAACACATGGACGATCTCCTCGCGGATCTCAAGAACGGTCTCGTTTGGTACGTCACTGTGCAGCGCAGCGCGCAGTTTGTTTTTGGCTTTCGATGCGTCGATCTGCCCAGTGAAGATATCAATGCCGCGAAATTC
>NZ_JAHXRW010000013.1 GCF_019429625.1 Celeribacter sp. PS-C1 | reverse complement strand
CCGGCGCCAACACCGACGTCAAAGTCAGCCTCTCCTCCGCTCCGCGCTCCAACATCGAGTTCGTGCTCGTCGGCGCAAACGGTGCTGACCTGGCCGAAACCAACGTGAACAACATCCAATAAAGCGTCACCGTACTTCTTCGGAAGTGCTTCGTGTCTCGAAATTGAGTCCCTCCAGTTTCGAGATGCGCTTTAAAGGGTGGTCCAATCCGCTCTGATCTGATCGGGTGGATGAGAAATGTCGCCGGAGGGAACTCCGGCGGCATTTTTTTGGCTGTGAGATCGCTCCAATCATGCGCCTGGAACAGCTGGACGGTTTGAATAGCAGCCTGTCCTGCGACCGGGCCAATCACATTTGAAATTCCGCAAATCCTTTTGGTGGATTTCCCAAATTAAATGTGTGACATCGGGGCGCTGAATGGAGAATGTGATGAGTCTGCCAGAGAACTTTGCCGAGAACACATTGGAAAAAACAAACGCGCGTCTGACCAAACTGTTTGCCAACCGCACCGGGCGGATGCGGGCGTCTGAGATCCGCGAGCTTCTCAAACTTCTGGACCAGCCGGACATTATTTCCTTTGCCGGCGGCATTCCCGATCCGGCCTATTTCCCGCGCGAAGCCTTTGCTGAGGCGATGACCAAGGCACTGAGCGAGCAGGCGGCGGCGGTTGCGCTGCAATATTCCACGTCTGAGGGCTATACGCCGCTCCGCGACTGGATCGTCGGCTATATGGCGCGTCATGGTGTGACGTGCTCGCGCGACAACATTCTGATCACGGCTGGCTCGCAGCAAGCCTTGGATTACCTCGGGAAAATTTTTCTGAATGCGGGTGATACCGCGCTTGTGACCTGGCCGACCTATATGGGGGCGCTGGGCGCGTTCAATGCCTATGAGCCGCGGTACGATCGGATTGACCCGCAGACCAACCGTCCCACAGAGGACGTCTTGGCAGATGCCAAAGCCGCAGGTGGCGAGGTCAAATTCGCCTACCTCTCGACCGATTTCGCGAACCCCACCGGCGTGACCCTGACCGAAGATCAGCGCCGCACGGTGCTGTCCCGCGCCGAGGCGCTGAATTGCGCGGTTATCGAGGATGCGGCCTATCAGGAGCTGCGGTATCGGGGCGACGCGATCAAGCCGATCCTCGCTTTGGAGATCGAAGAGAAGGGCGATATCGATGCCTGTCGCACGATCTACCTTGGCTCTTTCTCAAAAACCCTGGCGCCGGGGCTGCGCGTCGGTTGGGCCGTGGCCGCGAAATCTGTGATCAGCCAGATGGTGCTGACGAAACAGGCCGCCGATCTTCAGACCGCAACAATCAACCAGATCGCGGTGAGCGAAGTGGCGAACGGTGTGTTCGAGGATCACGTCGCCAAGCTGCGCGAGGTTTACGGCGTGCGGCTGGATGCAATGTTGGCGGCGCTGGAGCGTCACATGCCCGAAGGTGTCGAGTGGACGCGGCCCGATGGCGGCATGTTCGTCTGGGTGACCCTGCCGCGGGGTATGGATGGGGCGGAGCTTTTGAAAGAGGCGCTCAAAGCCAACGTGGCCTTTGTGCCGGGTGGGGCGTTTTATGCCGATGGCTCGAACCGCAACACGCTGCGCCTGAACTTTTCGATGTCGGCGGCGGCGAAGATCGAAGAGGGCATTGCGCGTCTGGGTGACGTCATCCGCACCCAGATGTGAGGCAGCTCTAAACGGAATAAATAGAGGGACGAAATGGCCCCTCTTTTTATATCTGGTTCTGAGGTCTCTCAGTAACCGAAGCGGCCCAATTCGCGGTAGTCGATGCTTTCCAAAAGCGGCAAGACAACATCGCGCGGCTCGCCCGAGGCCTGCACCAAGACACGACCTTCAACCAGCGCAGTCAGGTCGCCCTCGTTGTCGAGGAATTTCTCACGCCCCACGCGCACGGTTTTCATGCCCATGGCGCCAGCGTTCGAAATCATGCCGCCCATCATAGCGATCATCGGGCTGTCGACGACGATGGAAATGGTGAATTCTTCGCCCGACTCGTTAGTGTAGCTTTGCGCCGCCGCCGTGCCGCCGCCCATCATAGCGAAGCCTGCCACGGTGGCTGTGTCCTCTTCGGCTGTCCAGCCTTCGGGGGCGGCGGGCAAGAATGCGGCCAGCTCGCCGGTTTTCATTTCTTGCATCAATTGCTTGGCGTAATCCAACTCCTCGAGCGCGTAGGTCACATCGCCCTCTTCATAGGCCGAAAGGGCGCTTTGTAGCGTGTCCGTGACCTCATCTGCCATCACGCCTGTGGTCATGAGGAGGCAAAAGCCGGTGCCGAGTATCGTGGTTTTGAGTGTCATGGGGTCCCCTCCGATGGTGATAAGTTCATAGAAGACCCGCGGGACTTCTGTCACAAGGGGAAGAATAGGGTTCGGACCTCATTGCTGTTGAGGTGTATTTGACAAGGTTGATTTTGCGGCGTGCGCCAAGTCGTGCGCCGGGAGGCCATGAGTATGATCGACATGGGTGTGATAAGCGGCATCGCGATTCCGGTGGGGCTGATCGGTGTGGCGGCTATCGCGTTGCCACTGGCGCTGACCCCGCGCGGCACCCGGTCGCAGAAACGTCTGACCGTCTCGGTCCTGTTGAGCGCTCTGGGGCTTTTCGTGCTGGGTGGGGCCTTGTTTGCCTTTCTCTACGAGGTCGATGGCGTGCCGGTGATCCAGGCGATGCGCGACGCGCCGGGGCAAATGCTTGGCTTTCTCGCTCGACGTGCGGCCATGGCCAGTCTGATCTGGCTGCCGCTTCTGGGGCTGGCTTGGCTCAGCCTCGCACGCCGCGTCGAACAGATCAAATCCGACGCGGCGATGCGCCAAGGTTTTCCGGACCAAGACACATAACCCCGTCAAATCCCTCGCGCTTTCGCGGCGCTGCAGCTAAGCTAGATATAACGGCCGGACGACCCCGGCGCGACAGGGGACACCCCATGCTGGGCTTTTTGCGGTTTCTGATCATCGGCTTTGTCGTCATGACCCTGTTCTATGGGCTCTTGACGATCTACGTCCGCTCTCTCACCCGTGAACGTCTTGAAGAGGATTGGGAAAAAGAGGGTTCCATTGGCGAGAGGGACGCTTATGTGGAGGAGGGGATCAAAGCCTATGAACGCTCCTTCCGCCCGAAACTGTTGCTCTTGGTTTATATCCTGCCGCTGATCGTCTTTGCCGCGATCTTTTATGTGACGAATTTTCTGTGAGGCCTCTCCGATGCGCTATGTGAAATGGACCCTGATCGCCCTGATCGTTCTGATTGTCGGAGGCTTTGCGCATTACACCTTGCCGCAGCATGACATCGTGCGGATCGTGAACACCTATGAGGAACGTCAGGACATTTCCGGCTGGACCACGATCTTTTGGCAGGAAGCGGGCAATGGCACCGCGACAGAACAGAGCCGCGACGTCCAGTTCATTCAGGCGGTGCGTCCGAATGGCAAAGCTGTCGTGTATCGAAACGAGGACACCGGGTGGGGTTGGCCGCCCTATTTCAAATTCGACACGGCAAACCTCTATACCGAAGCTGCGGATGCAATCTCGACCAAAGCCGCGCCGGAATGGGTTTCTGTTACCCATTACGGCTGGCGCTCGCGTCTTTTGTCCAGTTTTCCGAACGCCACCGCGATCAAACCTGTCGCGGGACCTGATGTGACCTTTATCCCATGGGCCAATATCATCATCCTGACGGTCCTGTTCCTCTTTGTGGTGACGCTTTACCGCATGTGGCAACAGTTCCGCCAACGCACCATTGAGCCGCTGGTCGATGATGTCGAAGACGTGCTGGAACTGGCTGACGAAAAGAAAGACAGCGCGGTCGATAAGGTCAAAGGGTGGTTCGGTCGATGAGCCTTGTCACTTGGCTGGTCAGCGCGGGCTATGTCGCCGGATTTCTGGCAATGACGGCGGCGGTCTCACGCCGCAGCGGGCAAAAGCTTTGGCTGTTTGACGCAGGCCAAGCCGGGGCGGCCTGGGGCTTTCGCATTGCTTTCGCCATTCTCGTACTTTGGCCTGTGGTGACCAGAGCGGAGGGTGCGCCGATCTGGATCGTGCCTTCGGTTTTCGCCGCCGCTTTCGCGCTCTATGCGCAGGCCTATATGGGCCGCTCTTGGCGTATCGGCACTAAGGAGGGCGTGATCGGCGAGATCGTCACCGGCGGGCCGTTTCGGTTTTCCCGCAATCCGGTCTTTGTCGGACAAATCGCGCTCAGTTGGTTTTTGACGCCGCTTGTGGGCCTGCCGATGGCAGTGGCCGCAGTGATCATGACGGCGTCTGCGGTGATGCAGGTGCGCTCCGAAGAGGTCGTTCTGGGCCAGAATGCCGATTGGCGACGCTACGCGGAGAATGTGCCGCGCTGGATTGGACGGGTCTGAAAGCGGATATGAAAAAAGGGGCCAAGCGGCCCCTTTTTTTGTTCTGCGGTTATTCGCCGTAAGGCACCCAGATCGTCTTGACCTCGGTCGCCTGCGCCAACCAATCCCGCGCCGGATATGCCCGGCTTAGCCCATTGTTGACCCAAGTGCGCTTCAAATTCCCGGCGCTTTCTTTCTCGATCACAGCGGAAATCTCAGTGGAGGAGAAACTCCACACCGCTTCAACATCCATATGCCCGGCCATGGTCTTGGCCAACTCAGCGTGCGGTCCGGTGAGGATGTTGACCACACCCGCGGGCACGTCGGAGGTGTCGAGCACCTGATAGAAATCCGTGGCAGCCAAAGGATAGGCCTCCGACGCCACGGCGATCATCCGGTTGCCCATGGCAATCGCGGGGGCGATCACTTCGATGAGGCCCATGAGAGGCCGGTCATCACAAAACGCACCGATCACGCCGACAGGCTCGTTCATTGCCAAAGCCACACCACGCATCGGCACAGGTTTCGCGGCGCCATCAAGCTTGTCGCACCAGGCGGCATAGGTGAAGAGCGTGTCGATCGCCTCCGCCACTTCGGCCTGGGCTTTCGCCTCGGTCGTGCCGGTCAAATAGCGGATGCGCGTGGCGAATTCATCCGCGCGGGCGGAGAGGTTTTCGCCGACGAAATACAGCACCTGCGCGCGGTTGTGGGCGGTCGCTTTGGCCCAACCTTTGGCACTCTGCGCGGCCTCGACGGCATTGCGAATGTCCTTGCGGCTGGCGATGGAGCTATGACCCAAAAGCTTGCCCTTAGGGGAGTAGATCGCCTGAGAATAGCCGCCATCGGGCCGCGCCTGTTTGCCGCCGATATAGAGCTTTGCGGTGCGATCAAGACCCAAAACCTCGACTTCGTCGGGTTTCACATGCGTCTTCGCGGGTTTCACCGGCGTGGCTTTGCCCGCAGGTTTGGTATAGGCCATCAAACCTTCCCAACCACCTTCGCGGCCAAAGCCGCTCTCGCGCACACCGCCAAATCCGGCCGCCGCATCAAACATGTTCGACCCGTTGACCCAGACGACACCGGCGACGAGTTTCGGCGCAATATCCAACGCCAGATTGACGTTCTCGGTCCATACAGAGGCCGCCAATCCATAGCGCGTGTTGTTCGCCACCTGTACCGCCTCGGCGGGCGTGCGGAAGGTGGTGGACACGAGAACAGGCCCAAAGATTTCTTCCTGCATCAAGAGCGACGAGGGCTCCAGCCCCGACACCAAAGTCGGCGGGTAGAAACAGCCCTCCGGCGCTTTCACGGGTTGATGCACGGTGCCTTCCGCGCCGCCCTTGGCCACGAGGGCTTCGATCCGTTGCAACTGCACCGGGTCCACGATGGCCCCCACATCAATGCTCTTGTCCAAAGGATTGCCGATGCGCAGATTGCCCATGCGCGCCACAAGCCGCGCGTGGAAATCCTCGGCAATGCCCTCCTGAACGAGCAAACGCGATCCGGCACAGCAGACCTGACCCTGATTGAAGAAAATCGCATCGACCAGCCCTTCGATGGCGCTGTCGATGTCGGCATCTTCAAAGACGATGTAGGGCGATTTGCCACCCAGTTCGAGCGTCAGCGATTTGCCCGACCCGGCGGTTGCCTCGCGAATGCGGCGGCCCACGGCGGTCGATCCGGTAAAGGCAATTTTGTCCACGCCCGGATGC
This sequence comes from Celeribacter sp. PS-C1, assembly GCF_019429625.1. Lineage (GTDB taxonomy): Bacteria > Pseudomonadota > Alphaproteobacteria > Rhodobacterales > Rhodobacteraceae > Celeribacter. The sequence continues at coordinate 97,633 of NZ_JAHXRW010000013.1, read as the reverse complement.
GTCACGATCATTTCGCCCACCGCGCCGTCGCCGGTCACGATGTTGACGACCCCTTTCGGCACACCCGCCTCCTGGCAAATCTGCGCAAAGAGCAAAGCGGTCAGCGAGGTATATTCCGCCGGTTTCAACACCACCGTGTTGCCCATCGCAATCGCGGGCGCGACCTTCCACGCCAGCATCAAAAGCGGGAAGTTCCACGGTATAATCTGGCCGCAAACGCCAAGCGCCTCACGCCCCGGCAGTTCTTCGTCCATGAGCTGCGCCATACCCGAGTGGTAGTAGAAATGCCGCGCCACCAAAGCCACGTCGATATCGCGGCTCTCGCGGATCGGTTTGCCGTTGTCGAGCGTCTCCAAGACGGCAAACAAACGCGCGTGTTTCTGCACCAGACGTGCCAGCGCATAGAGTACCTTGGCCCGCGCTTTGCCGTCCTTCGCCCATTTGCTTTGCGCCTTGCGGGCGGCGGCCACTGCGGCGTCTACATCGGCCTCGGTGGCCTGCGTCAGATGCGCCAAAACCTCGCCCGTGGCCGGGTTCTTCGCCTCGAAGATATGCCCCGGCTCTGTCATTTTGCCGCCGATGAACATCCCGAATCGGTCGCCGCCATCCACCAGCCAAGCCAAGGCTTCCGCCGCGCTTTCGGGCGCTGTGCCATAGTCCATCGTGTCGAAAATCTCTTTCACGCTCATTGCCCGCGCCCCTGCTTCTTCTTGGCAAAAATACTCATGTCCGACCTCATCCGATGGCGTGACGCCACGAGGCAGAATACTGCCCGGTCACATGGTGTTCCAACTGCCGCTCAATGTCGCCCAACAAAGACGAGGCGCCAAAGCGGAACAGATGCGGCGACAGCCAATGATCGCCAAGCTCTTCTTTGATCAGCGACAGGTAGACCAAAGCATCTTTCGCCTTGGAAATCCCGCCTGCCGGTTTGTAGCCGATGCGGTAGCCGGTGCGGGTATAATAGTCACGGATCGCGCGGAGCATCACCAAAGAGACGGGCAGGGTGGCGTTGACGCTTTCCTTGCCGGTCGAAGTCTTGATGAAATCCGCGCCTGCCATCATGCAGACCTGCGAGGCTTTCGCGACATTGCGCAGTGATCCCAGCTCGCCGGTGGCGAGAATGGCCTTCACATGCGCCTCGCCACAGGTGGCGCGGAACTCGCGCATCTCGTCGTAAAGCGCCTGCCAATTGCCGGTCAGGACGTGACGCCGCGAGATCACGATATCGATCTCTTTCGCACCTGCCTTGACGCTTTCCTCGATCTCCTTGACCCGCAGATGATAGGGCGAGAGACCCGCCGGGAAGCCGGTGGACACGGCGGCGACAGGAATGCCCGTGCCGTCCAGCGCCTCCACGGCGGTTTCGACCATATCGTGATAGACACAGACCGCGCCTGTGGTGATCGCGGGCATCCCCAGCGCATCCAGAAGATCGGCGCGCACGGGATGGGCGGCCTTGGCACAAAGGCGGCGCACGCGGCCCGCTGTGTCATCGCCCGCCAGCGTTGTGAGGTCGATCATTGTGATCGCTTTCAGCAGCCAGGCCGCTTGGTGATCTTTCTTCACGCTCCGCCGGCCAGGCAACGTGGCGCAGCGCCGCTCCACGGCGGAGGTATTGACGCGTTGGCGTTCGACGATATCCAAATCCAGTTCCATGCCCGGATTGCGCGGTTCATGCACTTGCGGCAATTGCGCCTTTTCCGTCACGAGGCCTGTGGCATGCGCGGTCATATCGGGTGTGCTCATCTGCAAGCTCCGTTTTAACTTGGGTGCAAGCTTGCATGCTTAGAGGGATTTGGCAATCATTGACCATTTGGTCAAACGGGCTGAACGACGCCCTTCTGATGTTTGACGCGATACTGACGCGGCGTCATGCCGAAACGCGCCCGAAACAAGCGGTGAAAATGGCTCATGTTGTGAATGCCAATGTCATCGGCGATCTCAGCGAGCGAATCCGGCGTGCCCTTGAGTTGACGCGCGGCGAATTCCATGCGTCGCGCGTTGATGTAATCCGACGGTGTCTGCCGCAAATGCATTTGCATGGTGCGCGCCACATGTGCGTGGGCTTTGCCACATTGCGCCACGAGACCCGAGGCCCCTTCGCGGAACACAGAAGGGTCTTCGGCGCGGATCAAAGCCTCGCTGAGCCAGACGGGCATGGTGGCGTTTTCATCGCGCGCCTCGAGCAATAACTCGGCCACCAGCGGCAAAAGAAAGGCCTCGAGATAAAGCGAGCTGCGCGGCGCGGCTTCGAGTGCCTTGGCAGAGGTCGAGAGGCGCGACAAATGACGCATGTCGCGGTGGATTTGGACCGGAAGCGATCCGGGGGGCGGGAAATATTGCGCCACTTCTGGAAAGCGGTCGGTCAGTTCCTTGATCCGTTTGCGCTTGAGGATGATGTTAACGATATGGCTCTCTTCGCCGACGCCCTGAAGCGCATGAGGAAACCCCGGTGCGAGAAATACCAGATCGCCCTCGGTCAGCTTCATCTGGGAGGTCTCGGTCACAAGGCGCGCGCGTCCGTTGTGCAGCCAGAACAGCTCATAATAATCCTGATCGTGCAGTGCCTTAGGGCGCGCACGCGACAGGACGGAGCGGGAGAAGTGAAACTGTTCTCCTTTGCTCAAAATGTCGGACTGCAGCAATTGGGTGATATCCATGACGGAAAGCTAGCACATGTTTTCGGATGATTCGTGACCTTTCCTTTATTTTTGAACGGGAAATGAGGGGTGGGGGAGGATTTGCTGCATTCGCGAGCATGGCTGGCAAGAAGTCGCCGGTCACGGGCTCTGACGCCGGCTCTTCCGTGCCGAAACAGAGGAAAGGTGACAGGGGGCGGCAAACGGGTTAGATGCTGCGCGAAGACTGCCAGTTTGAGGAATCGCCCCATGTCCAGCACGACGACCAGCCAGAGCTTTGAGCGCTCGATCAAGATCGCCCCTTCCATCCTTGCCGCCGATTTCGCGAATTTCGGACAAGAGATCGAAGCTGTCGAAGCCCAAGGTGCCGACTGGATCCACGTCGATGTCATGGACGGACATTTCGTGCCGAACCTGACCTTCGGCCCGGCGATGTGCAAGGCGATCCGCCCGCATATCAAGACGGTGATGGACGTGCACCTCATGATCGCTCCGGTCGATCCGTATATCGAGGCCTTCGCAGAGGCTGGTGCCGATTTCATCACCGCCCATGTTGAGGCGGGCCCGCACATTCATCGCACCATGCAGGCGATCCGCGCCAATGGCGCGAAAGCGGGCGTAGCGCTCAATCCGGGGACGCCTGCGGAAGGCGTCGAGTACCTGTTGGATATGGTTGATCTGATCTGTGTGATGACCGTGAACCCCGGCTTTGGTGGGCAAAAGTTCATCCATTCCCAGATCGAGAAGATCAAACAACTGCGCGAGATGATCGGCGACCGCCCGATCCACATTGAGATCGACGGTGGTGTGGACCCGAGCACGGCGCCTTTGGTGGCCGCTGCGGGTGCCGACGCGTTGGTCGCGGGTTCTGCGGTGTTCAAAGGCGGCTCGGTCGTGAACCCGATCCCCTACGGCGACAACATCCGTGCCATCCGCGCCGCCGCAGAAGCTGCACGCTGATCGAAGTCCAGACGTTTATGAGACAGGTTGGAGGAGGGTGATACCCTCTTCCTGAGCCAGCGCTTCGAGGTCTTCCTCGTAGTGAGCGGTCAAAATATCGATGTCTTCGGCATCCCAGCCGGGGATGTCGCAATGCGGCGACAGAGCCTCTTCTCGGCCGTATTTTTCCATGAACGCCATGATGACATGTTCATATTGCACCGGTGTTTCCGGCGGGTGGCTGGTCAAAGAGGATTTCAGCTGCTCAAAGCCTTCTTGTGAAAGCAAGGGCTTCAGCGGCAGAATGCGTCCGGCCACCGGCACCTCCGGCGGCAGATGAAACAGATGCCTCATGACGGTCGGCCAAATCAGCGGAGCGTCCTCTTCGGCCCAGATCAGCAAGGGCACATCGGGCACGGCGGCGCGCAAGGCCGCCACTGTGTCGCGCCAACGCAGGCTTTCCGGGGCGACCTGGTCCACGAACGTACTGAGCAGACGCGGCGCAGTGCCCGACGCAAAACTGTTGTGCAGAAAAATCGCCGGATTGATCAGCGCCAGACTGATCTGAAGCTCTGCTTCGGAGAATAGCTCTGCCACGGCAGCGACGCGGTCCCCGATGCCCGGGTAGAGTATCTCACCATCGACAGATTCGCGCAGCGGCGCGGCCCAGCGGGCGTCGGCCAGAAACAGATGCTGCGCCTCTGATGTGCCCAAAAGGGCGCTGCGCACTTGCGCCTCTTCCGCAGCAATCGGCGGCAGGCCGTCGAGGGTTTCGAGCATCTTGGAAATCACTCTCCAAGCGTGGCGGGGGGCGGGGACATGCACGCCATGTTTCTTGAGCTGCGCGTGGTTCGCGGAGACGGAGCGTTGGAGATCTTGAGTGGTGGCAAAATGCACGCCGATGTGCAGCGTTACACGCGGTTTTTCGGTCTCTGTCGCGTCATTCAATGTGCCGTCTCCCCGCGTTCTACGGTGAAAAAGAATTTCTCCTCGCCCGCGCGCTCAAGAACCTCGTCAGGCACACATTCCGGGCCGGTGAGAAAGACGTTGGCGCCGAAATGGCGGTGCATGCGGCTGAGTTTCTCCATCCGTGGTCCGGTTAGCTCAGTGTAGAAATTGCTGTAGTTCTCGGTCGCGCGCAGCTCTTTGATCTTTTCCTTATGGGCCTGCACACAGGCCTCATGCATGGCGCGAATGTCGGGATCGGCCAAAAGTCGGTCGAATTCGTCCTGAAGTTTCGGGATCATCCGCTGGATCGAGCGTTCTTCCTCGAAGTTGTTGTTCATGCGGAACCAATAGGCGAGGCCTTGGTCGCGGTCCACGTGGTTCACCCGGCCCCGGTCGCGTTTCACGAGGAAACTCTCGGCAGAGCGCACAGCGTAGTGATTGAGTTGCACCACGTCATAGCCATAGGTCGAGGCATTCGAACGCCATGCGTTGCGGTATTCGCCCTCGGGCATGGGTTTGGCGGAGCCATTGTACCAGCGGATCTTGTCCCAAATCTGTGGCTTGAGGCCTTTCGGGCGATGCACGCCCAGTTTCTTGAACAACCCGACGTTTTTAAAGAGGGTTTTGAACCCCCAGGCTTGATGCGGTTTGTTGGCAAATTCAGGCGCGCAGCGGAAGAATTGCTCGATCAGGAACCGGTCTTCGTACTCATGCACATCGTTGTTGCCAAAGAGCCGCCAAGTGCAGGAAATCAGGTTCGCGTCTGGCACCACATCGAAGAGCGCTGTCATCGTGCCATCGCCCACCTTGATGTCGATGAACTCGTCCACATCCATGGAAATCGCCCAGTCGCTTTCCATGATCACCGGTTCTTTCTCGGCCTGCTGAAGCGCATGGTGCTGCGGTTTGAGGCCCGTGCCGTGAAACTTGTTGTCGCGGTGCTGGACGTAGCCTTTGTCTTGCAACAGATCGAGGAAGGTGTCGGTGCCGTCCGTGCAATCGTTGGTGTAGACCAGAAAACTCTCGATCCCGATGGCGCGGTGATAGGCCAGCCATTCGAGGATGAACGGCCCCTCGTTTTTCATACAGGTCACGATGGCGACCGAGTTGTCGCCCTTGGGCGGCTGTTCCACCTCTTCATGCGGCATGAGGATCGGTTTGTGATCCCATTCCGTCTCCGACATTTTGATCAGCGGCGCGTGTTCGATCAGCGAGGCCTTGGGCACGATTTTCGACACGGTTGCTGCGCGGTGGCGAAGCGCCATAAAGCGGTAAAACGGATAGGCCACCTCCGGTTCGACACCGCCGATCCGCACCAGTCGGAATACGGCCTGATCGTCAAGTGCCGCCATCGCGGCGCACCAACGGCCGCGGCGTTTCTTGGCGTCGAACTGGACACAGATATGATCGGCAAAGCGCACCGGATCGTCGTCACGCACCCGCCACGGGTAGCATTGCTGGCCGACGAGTTGAACCACGCCGCCCTTGGCGGTTTGCACCAGATCGAACATCGTGCCGCGCGGATCGCGGGGCACAAGGTCATAGACCTCGATATTCGCTACCGCGCGAGCTTTGGTCAGAAAGAGGTGCCGGAGCATCTCATAGATCAACACATCGCCCAAAGGCGCGGACCACGGGTCGGGGGGCGGCACTTTCATTCGGTCTTTGCCCGGTGCGCCCGGAGTGACAAAGGGGTGGTGCTCCGGCGCGTTGTCGGCCTGTCCCAAGGGCACATCGCAATCGACCAGAAGCACGGCGAGATCGCCGAAGTTTTTCAGGCCGCTTTGCAGTGCTTCGGCAAACCCCTCATCTGTGCCCGGTTCTGCACGATCCAGAATGACCGCGCCTGTCAGGCCCTGATGTTTGACGTGATAGCCCAGCCAGTCCAGCACCGTCTCCGCCGTCTCGCCATTGCGCGTGGCCAGCGCCACATTGCGCCCAGCCATCAGCGAGGGTTTTGGTGCCTCGGGGGCGATGTCCTTCAATTCGCTGTTGAAAAACGCCTGAATGCCGCCCGCTGGGATGCGCCCGGTGAGCCACGGCGCATCGCCTACGCTGCGCGTTTCTGCTGTGTCCAAAAGCTTCTGGGCCACAATGGGGCTGACCTCGGAGCCTTTGGTGAAAAACAGATGCGCGCCTGCGTTCCCCGTCTGAACGGCGGCCAAAAGCACCGCCATGCCGAGGTCGCGCGACTGGATGTGATGTCTCTCAAACTGCGCCATATCAGGCCTGTCCGTCCTCGGTCTTGAGCGCCTTGAGCCGCGCCAGATGCGCTGCCAATTGGGTCGGGCCGGGAGCGACCGAGCTTCCCATGAGCGTCAGTTGCCACATCAATTCGATCACCTCGCGCCGCAATGTCAGGCGTTTGAGCGCCGCGCGGTGATAGGCCACCGTCTCCGCATGCAGATCGTCGAACTCCGACAGCGCGGCACGGGCTATTGCTGCAGCCTCTCGCATCGGTGCGATCCGGGTATCCTCGAGGGTGTTAAAATTCCGCTCCGCCCAATAGCCCGCACCCACGGGTTTTTCCATATGATTGGGCAGACCGCGCTGGGATTTGAGAAGGAATTCCTCGATGGAGCGCGTGGAATAGTGATTGATCCAAGCCTGTTCGCCTTTGGAGGTCAGGCCAAAGAGATTGATCTTTGATTGCTGCGCGGCGAAATCCGGCGCCATGGGGCGGCCTGCGGCGGTGATCCAGCGCGCCTCTTTGCCTTTCGGGCGATGCACTCCGAGATCTTTAAAGGCTTTCGGCCGGTGCAGGGTTTTGAAGAAATGCGCGAGCGGCAGAGAGACGTCGTCTGGCGCCGCCATTGTAAAGCGCTCGGTCACCGGACGCTCGTCCCATGTGCCAAGCCCGCTGTTACCAAACAGATGCCATCTGAGCGGCATGGCGTCGGCCTCTTCGGGCAAGAGTTTCGTAAGCGGCACCTCCAGCACGAGATACTCATCGACATCGAAAAACAGCGCCAAATCTGCCTCTTTGTAGAGCGGGTGCTTGGACAGCTTTTTCATCGCCTGCCACTGTACGGCTTTCTCGCCCTCGGGGATAAACGGCAGGTGGCTGACCACCCCCGCAGCGTCCAGCGCGTCGAGCAATCTGTCGGTGCCATCCGAACAATCATGTGAGGCGATGAGGAAATGTGTGAACCCTGCCGCCCGATGGTGGGCGATCCAATCCAGAAGCCAAGGCCCCTCGTCGCGGATGCATGTGATCGCGAGTGTGTTCAAACCAACCTGTCCTCATACGCGTCTCAAGCGACCTTCGCGCTTGATTTCGTTGCAAAAGGGGTCTCACATGGCCCAGTATGTGTCAAGTTTGCCGGGTATCCTCTCATGGCCTTTCCGCCATGCATCTGGTATCGACCCGAGAGAGGCACACAGGCGTTCCGCCTCACGCGTTAGAGATAGAGCAGGTATCAGTCAGAATGGATAAGTTACCCGAAATTGCGTCGCTTTGGATCGGCGGCAAGTTGAGCTGGCTTGAACAGCTTTGCCTGAAAAGCTTTGCCGATCAGGGCCATCACATCACGCTCTATTCCTACGAGCCGATCCCGAATGTTCCGCCGGGGGTGCATACCGCCGACGCCGCCGAGATTTACCCCGGCGAGCCAATGTTGCGCCACGCGCGCACCGGCAGCCCGGCGATCCATGCCGATATGTGGCGGCTCAACCTTTTGAAGAAGACCGACAAGATTTGGGTCGATGCGGATATGTATTGCTACAAACCCTTCGACTACAGCTCGCCTTATGTTTTCGGTTGGGAGAAGCCGGGGCTGGTGTGCAACGCGGTTCTGGGTCTGCCGTCGGATAGTAAAACGCTCAATGGGCTGTTGGAGTTTTTCGAGGACGAATATGCCATCGCCCCCTGGCTCAAGCCCGAACAGATCGCCGAACTTGAGGCCGAACGCGATGCGGGCACGCCGGTGCATATGACCGAGCAAACCTGGGGCTTTACCGGGCCGTCGTCTGTGACGCATTTCTTGATCGAGACGGGCGAGATCGAACATGCGCTTCCCGAAGCCGCCTTTTATCCGGTGAGTTTCAAGGAGCGGAACCACCTGATCCTGAGCCGCTTCAAACCCGAAGAGCGCTTTACAGACGACACGCGCGGCGTGCATTTCTGGGCGCGTCGGATGAAGCCGCGGCTTGAGGAAAAGGAAAACAACACGCCCCGGCGCGGGTCCTTCATGGACGGGTTGATCAAGCGGCACGCGATTGATCCCGGCGCTGCGCCTATTCCGGCCAAGAAAGCCAATGCCAATGCCAAAGCTCCGGTGGACGATCCGGCGTTTCAGGCGCAGATCGGGCTAGAGGCGCTCAAAGGCGAGTTGTCGATGGACAAGATTTGCCGCGAGTTCCTTGTGGACAAGAAATTCGTCAAGGAATGCCGCGCAGTGATCGAACAAAAGGCAGTGACGCTTTTCGAGTGACCATGCGAGTGTGGCTCAGTATTTGAGCCGCTCCGCCACGCGGGTCAGCAATGAGGGCGCAACGGCCACAAGGATCACGATCCGCACGAGGTGGTGGATCGAGATATAGGCCACCTCCGCGTGCATCGCCAAAGCGACGAGTGACATCTCCGTCAGCCCCCCGGGTGCATAGGCCAAGAGCACCTGTTCCATGGTCTGGCCGAACACGCCGTGCAACAGCATCGCAAATCCCAAAGACAGCCCCATGGTGATCAGGGTGCCGCCCAGCGTCAGCAGAAGCATCTCCCCCACGAGCTTCGGTTTGGCACCGCGAAAGCGACAGCCCATTGTCGTACCGAGAACCACCTGCGCGATGATCACCAAGAGACCCGGCGGCGACGAATGCGTTAGACCCGTCATATGCACGGCGCCCGACAAGAGCATCGGCCCCAAAAGCCCTGGTGCAGGGAATTTGAGCTTGGTCCCGATCAAGTTGCCCAGAACGGCACAGGCCAAAAGGATGGCGCCGCTGAACAGGGTGAGGCTCTCCCCCTCCGCGTGGAGCGGCACGCCACGCACGTCATAGCCAAGAACGACGCGAAACCACAATGCGATGATCGAGATCGTCACCACGATGCGACCGGCATGCGCCAGAATGATCCGTTTTTCATCACCCCCCAAAGCGCTGCCGATCACTGTCATCTCACTGAGGCCGCCGGGCATGGCGGAGAAGAACGCCGTGACAGGATCAAGGCGCCCGATCTTCATGTAGAAGGGCACGACCAGAACGGCGGCGAGGACGAGATAGACCGAAAGCCCGGCCAGCGAGAGGCCCCATTGGCTCAGGTGGTGAAAGGTTTCCGTGTCAAAGCCTGAGCCCAACATGACCCCGATCACCGGGATTACGGTGGGCCGAAATCGCCCGGAAGTCTCAAGCGGCGCGCCAGCCATGACACAGACAAAAATCGCCAACATGGATCCGAGCATCCACGGCAGGGGCAGTCCCGCGATATAAAACCCGGTCCCGCCCAATGCGCCGATGAGCAGCGTGAGAATGTTGCGGGTTGCGCGTGTCTTATTGGAGACTTGTGTCAAAACTGATCCCGGAGAGGCCTATCGTCGCGTCAACATAACGTGGCTGTTCGCAAGGGCAAGGCAGAGAGATTTGGGATTTTGCACATGACATGCGCAGCCTGTCTGAGGTTTGCAGTCGTGAGAGGCTTTTTCCCCGGCGATCTGCCAAAGACCTGACGTCACAAAAGTTTTTCAGACCTGTCACACAGTGGTTTCAGACCCTGTGCTTTATCCCCGCCGAACACGCGAGGGGACAGATATGCTTGATGTGAAACATTTGACGAAACGGTTTGGCGAAAACACCGCCGTGGACAATGTCAGTTTCACCGTCGACCGATCGATGATGATCGGCATCATCGGCCGCTCGGGCGCGGGTAAGTCGACCTTTCTGCGGATGATGAACCGTTTGACGGATGCCACTGAGGGCGAATTGAATTTCGAGGGCCGCAATGTCCTGTCGCTCACCGGTAAGGACAAGCGCGACTGGCAATCCGATTGCGCAATGATTTTCCAACAGTTCAACCTCGTGCCGCGCATGGATGTCGTCTCAAACGTGCTGCATGGCACCTTGGGTCGCCGTTCCACGCTTGCGACCATGTTCAACCTCTATCCCGAAGAGGATATTCACAAGGCGATCGATATTCTCGGTCGCCTTGGCATTTCCGAACATGCCACCAAACGCGCCGAGGCTTTGTCAGGCGGTCAGCAACAGCGCGTCGCCATCGCGCGTGCCCTGATGCAGGACCCGAAAGTCATTCTGGCCGATGAACCCATCGCCTCTCTCGACCCGATGAACGCGCAAACCGTGATGGAGGCGCTCCGCCGCATCCATGACGAGGACGGCCGCATGGTCATCGCCAACCTTCACACGCTCGATACCGCGCGGCGCTATTGCGACCGGATCATCGGCATGCGCGACGGGCGCGTGGTCTTTGATGGCACACCTGCTCAGCTCACCACTGGGGTTGCGCGCGACATCTACGGCGCTGGTGCGGATTTTTCCGAAGCCGCCACATCCACCGAAATTCGCGATCATGAGGTTTTGGCCCAGGAAGCCTTGGAAAAGGCCGAAATTCGGGCCGCCGAAGTCGCGATCTAACGACCTTTCATCCCCGCATTTGAACATCCGCGGGAATAACCAACTGGAGACAGAGATGAAAAAACTGCTTGCTGCCGTTCTGGCCACCACTGCCCTCACGGGTGCTGCTCAGGCTCAGGAGTTCACCGAATTCCGTCTTGGCATCCTCGGCGGTGAAAACGCCCAGGACCGTGTGGCGTCGAACTCCTGCTTTGCCGACAAACTCGCCGAGGCTCTGGGCGTCGAAGTGAAAATCTTCACCCCGGCCGACTACAATGGCGTGATGCAGGGCCTTCTGGGCGGCACCATCGACGCCGCATGGATGGGCGCGTCCTCCTACGCTGGCACCTATATCGCCGACGCGGAAGCTGTCGAACCAGTGCTCGTGAAACAGAACCTCGACGGCTCCATCGGCTACTATTCCGTGGGCTTTGCCCGTAAGGACAGCGGTGTCACAACGCTCGACGACCTGAAGGGCAAGAACTTCGGTTTCGGCGATCCGAACTCCACCTCCGGCTACCTGATCCCCTCCATCGAGATCGCCGAAGCAGGCTACCCGATGGTGCCGGGCGAGTTCTTTGGCGATGTCGTCTTCACCGGCGGTCATGAGCAAACCATCGTCGCTGTGAACAACGGCGATGTGGACGCAGGCGTGACCTGGGCCGACGGTCTGGGCGAATGGGAGGACGGCTACAACTCCGGCGCGCTGCGCAAGGCTGTGGATGCCGGCCTCGTCGACATGAACGACTTCGTGCAGATCTGGCAATCCAACATCATCCCGGAAGGCCCCTTTGTGCTCCGCAAGGCGCTGCCGCAGGACGTGAAAGATATGGTGACCGAGATCACCGCGAACCTCTGGGAAGAAGATGCAGATTGCGCCTACGGCGTGGCTGCGGGCGACGCGAAAGACTTTATCCCGGTCGATCACGACACCTATGCCTCCATCGTTGCGGCGCGTCTGGCGAAATCTAACTAAGCGCCTTTGACATGAGACCCCGCGCCCTTTGTCGCGGGGTCTTCCCTTTTTGACGACTTCCCGACAGGACCACCCGACATGGCCGATTTGACTGCGGCGTCTTTGGACGTCACGCGCGCTCATTACATGGCGCTCACCCGCCAACGCCGCCTTTACGGCGGGCTCATGCTTTTGGTCTTTGTCCTTTTGATGGCTGCTGGTTTTGGCATCGCCAACGACCGCAACGCCGGAGGCTTTTTGCCCGGTCTGCCGCATATCTTCGACTTTCCCGCCGATGTGATCTCGGAAGCCTGGGAAAAGCGCGCGAACCTGCCGGGGCATCTGCTGCGCGCGTTGCCGGCTCTGATCGAGACCATCAACATCGCCGCTGTGGCGACGCTCTTGGGCGCTTTGGGGGCGGTGCTTTTGTCGATGCTTTCGACCCAGGGTCTAGCGCCTTGGCTGCGCCTTATCCCGGTGTTCCGTCGCATGATGGACCTGATGCGCGCTATGCCTGAGATCGTGATCGCCTTGGTGCTGATCTTCATCTTGGGCGGTGGCCCTGTGCCCGCCGCCATCGCCATCGCCTTTCACACCGTTGGTGCGCTGGGCAAGCTCTTCTCCGAAGTGAATGAAAACGCCGATCTCAAACCGCTCGAAGGCCTCGCTTCCGTCGGCGCCACATGGCCGCAGCGTATGATGCTGGGCCTCGTGCCGCAGGTCGCGCCGAACTGGTTCTCCTATGCTTTGCTGCGCTTTGAAATCAACATCCGCGCCTCCGCCATCCTCGGCTTTGTTGGCGCGGGCGGCATCGGCTATGAGCTCAAGAACGCGATTTCTTGGGGCAAGGGCAAATTCGATGAGGCCGCCGCGGTTTTCATCCTCCTGTTCCTCACGATCATGGTCTTTGATCAACTGTCCTCTTACGTGCGCAACCGCATGACCTACGGAGCCGCCAAATGAGCCTTGCGACCGCCGCCACACCCGTCGAAATGCAGTCCAAAGCCACGACGCTCATCGCCCGCAAACGGCTCGTCACTCTGGCCGTGCCTTTGGCGATCTTCGCCTATTTCACCTATATTTTCTTTGCCTTCGACATCATCGGCCTGCGCGAGCGCGCTCGGCTTGATAATGCCGTCGCGCTGGTCTCCGACACCTACAGCTACAAGACCCATGTCGAGCGCAACAACCGCAATGGCGAGATCGAGATTTCTGTCGAGGGCGAGCGTAAAGGCACCTATGACGCCACAAACTACCCCTCCTGGGTGACAGTGGGCGAGGAGGTAACTCAGATCGCGCTGGATGACGGCGGAAGCATCGAGATCGCGGGCGATATCGTGCGATTTGATGTTCCCGGCTTTGGCCTGATCGAAGCCATGCAATCGCGCTCGGATGGCGTGTCGTTGAACCTCGACACCGCCGATCTGCCCGACTGGATTTCCTATTCGAAAAACCGTCTGACCGTGGCGACGGATGCCGCCCGACTGACCTTGACCAAGGCGCGCACCGAGGTTTTCGTCTATGAGTTCGGTTGGGAGCTGTTCTGGTTCACGCTGGACAGCCCTTATTACGACCACAGCTTTTCCGAGATCGCCTTTGGTGACCCAATCGACCCGACCCGATCGAACTTGACCGGCGCGTGGCAGGATTTCTGGAATAACTCGATCTGGCGTCATAGTGACGTGGCTTGGGCCCTGTTTGAAACCGTGCTTATGGCCTTCCTCGGCACCTTTGGCGCCGCCATTATCGCGCTGCCTCTGGCTTTCCTTGCCGCCCGTAACTTTGCCCCCCTCGTGGCGATCCGTATGGCGGCGCGGCGGTTGTTCGACTTCCTGCGCGGTGTCGATGGGCTGATCTGGACGATCCTTCTGTCGCGCGCCTTCGGGCCGGGGCCGATGACCGGCGCGCTGGCGATCCTCTTCACCGACACCGGCTCTTTCGGCAAACTCTTCTCGGAGGCGCTCGAAAACGTCGACGGCAAACAGATCGAAGGCGTCGCCTCCACCGGTGCCAAACCGCTGCAACGCTACCGCTTCGGCGTGATCCCGCAAATCGTGCCGGTGCTCCTGTCGCAAGTGCTTTACTTCCTCGAATCCAACACCCGCTCCGCGACCATCATCGGCGCAATTACCGGCGGCGGCATCGGGCTTTTGCTGACGCAGGCGATGATCACCCATAAGGACTGGGAAGAGGTGTCGTATTACATCATCCTTGTCGTTCTTCTGGTGATGGCGATGGACAGCTTTTCGGGCTGGCTGCGGCGCAAGTTGATCAAGGGCGAGTGAGTATTTGCTGCTGCAATGAAGACATCCCTTGTCCTTTTCATTGCAGCGGCAATACTCCCGCCGGAGGCGACACAAGATTTCTGACAGGTGAGACATGCCGAAACTGAGCGCGACCGAGCCCTTTGTTCATGAGGGCGCAGAGGTGCATAATGCCACCTTTGGCGCCTATTGCGAGGTGGGCAAGGGCGCACGGGTGTTGAATTCAGACTTCCTGGATTACGCCTATTGCGATCAATTCGCGGACATTGCCAACACGACCGTGGGCAAGTTCGCCAATATCGCCGCCTTCACCCGCATCGGGCCGACGGATCATCCCTATCAGAATGCCTCCCTGCATCACTTCCTCTATCGCTCGTCCTATTATTGGGAGGATGCCGAGGACGATCCGGCGTTTTTCAAAGCGCGATCTGCGCGGCGGACCGTGATTGGCCACGACACATGGATCGGCCATGGCGCGATCATCAAGCCGGAGGTCACCATCGGCAATGGCGCCATCGTCGCCTCGGGGGCCATCGTCACGAAAGACGTGCCGCCCTATATGATCGTCGCAGGTGTGCCGTCGCAGCCGATGCGTCCGCGCTATGCAGATGGCATTGGCGAGCGGATCGAGGTGCTTGGCTGGTGGGATTGGGATCACCAGCGGCTGAGGGCAGCACTTGAGGATTTTCGTAGCCTGAAGGCCGAAGCCTTTCTCGAAAAATACGAATAAACGCCGCCGCTATTCTGCAGCCAGTGACATCCGGTGATCTGCCTGCGCCAATCGCTGCCCGGCTTGTCCGCTCATATAGGCAATGCGCCCGCCTGCGACTGTGGCTTCGATCTCACGGGTGGCTTGGTTGACCACGACAAAATCCGCCCGCTTGCCGCGCTCCAGAGTGCCACGATCCGACAGACGCATGATCTGCGCCGGGTTCGCCGAGACCATCGCCCAGGCCTTGGGCAGGGCGCAGAGCCCTTTGTCGACCATGGCCCAGACCGCGGCGATCATCGCCGGGTAGTGATAGTCCGACACCAGAGCATCGCAAAGCCCGCGTTCGATCAGTTTCTGTGCCGAGATATTGCCGGATTGCGATCCGCCACGGGCCACATTGGGCGCCCCCATCAGCACCGGATCGCCCATCGCCTTGGCGGCGGCGGCGGCTTTCTCGGAGATCGGGAATTCGGCCACACGGGCGCCCAGGATGCGAAACTGCTCCCGGGTTTCTGCGTCCGGATCATCGTGGCTACCGTAGGTGACGCCCAGGGTGTCGAAGGCTTCGGCGAGTTGCCAAAGGTGGCGCGGAACTTCGGATTTCCGTTCTTTGGCCTCGCGCAGCACCTTGATGAACTCTTCCGGCGTGCGTCCGCCGCGCTTCGCCCAGGCGGCAAATTCCAGTGGTTCTTTCTTGGCAATCTCTATGGCTTCGGGAAGGTGGTTGTTGAAAATCACGTAGTCCACGCCAAAGCGCCGGATCGCCGCCAAAAGCCGATCCCGGCTGTCGATCATATGCGTCTCGCAGCGGATTTGCAGACGTATGTCGATGGGCGCGTGGGCCTCGAAAGCCTGCATTTCCGTCAGCAATTCCTCGGCATAATCCGGGCCGCGCAAGCCGCCCTCCCAAGACCAGCATTGCGCGAACCATGCGGTGGTCACGCCGTGGGCCGCGGCATCGCGCGCCGCCGACGAGAGACCAGAGCGTATCGGGAAGGGCGCGCGCGGACGTGGTGCGATGTGACGCTCGAAGGCATCGCCATGCAGGTCGATGATGCCGGGCAGGATCATGTAGCCCGACAGGTCCACCTCTGGAAAGCGCCCGTGACCGATATAGCCGTCCTCAATGCTGAGCGGCTGGAGGCGGAGCGTGTCGTCACAGAGCACGGAGGCCCCTGTGAAACTGAGCGGCGGAAGAAGAGCCATGATGGATACCTGCGAGAAGACCTTTGGCGTTTTGCCATTGCAGGTTGTTTTACGCAGGCAATGTATCGTCCGCGTGACGACTGAAATCTTTCACAGAATTGCGAAGGTTATTCATCGGGCGTGACCAAAAGCGTGACCCGTTCGCCGGCAAACCAAGTCAGGCCCCGCTCAATCGGCACGCCTTCGGGCGTGGTGTTGAGGCTCACGGTGCGCAGCATCGGATCGCCTTCGCGCAGGCCCAGATGCAGGGCTTGGGTGGCGCTGGCGCGTTCGGCGCTGACGCGGGTCTCAGAGCGCAGGTAATCTTCGATGCCGATGGATTTGAGCGCCTGGGTGACCGAGCTGATCTCTTCGAAAGCGGCCATAAGGCCCGGCGTGCGCGCCTCGGGAAAGATCGAAATGAAATGTGCAACAGGCGCATCCCCCGAGAGCGATAGCCCTTCATAGACCAAAACGGGATCCCCCAAAGTGAGCTGAAGCGCCTCTGCCTCTGATTGGTCGCAGGGCCGGGTTTCCATGCGCAGCACTTTCTTCTGCGGTAGGCGCCCTGTGGCGCGGATGTTCTGGTGAAACCGCACACGTTTGCCGATAGGGTAATCCACCGGCGCGCTTTGCACAAAGACCCCCGCACCGCGCCGCGAGCGGGTGATGCCGCGTTCGGTGAGATCGGAAAGCGCATGGCGCACCGTGTGGCGATTGACCCCGAATCGCGACGACAGCTCGGCCTCCGTCGGGAGCTTGTCGCCGGGCCGGTAATGCCCTTTTGCGATTTCCTCAGACAGCGTTTCCGCGATGGATTTCCAGACTGGCGTGCGTGGCATGAGCGTCCCGTCACCAAAGTTTCACGAAATTACCCTTGCCGAACAGCAAAGGATCAGCAATGATTTGTCTAGTTGTATAGTAAATTAGACAACTCTGCAAGATGTCTAGACAACGCAGGATGAAAAGAGGCGACGATGGGCAAACCCGAGGCTGTACTCTCTCCCGAACAGGAGGCGCGCAAGGCGTGGATGGGGCTTTTGGCCAAGTCCGACGCCGCGCTTTTGGCCGAGCGTCTGGGCGCATTGGACCAGCCGAAGTTCGAATGGCTGCGCCGTCCCGAAGTGGGTGGCGTCATGGTGCGGGGCCGCATGGGCGGCACCGGCGCGCCGTTCAATCTGGGCGAAATGACCGTCACGCGCTGTTCTCTGCGGCTGGCGACGGGCGAGGTCGGTCATGGCTATGTGCAGGGGCGCGACAAGCGGCAGGCGGAGCAAGCCGCACTCGTGGATGCGTTGATGCAAGGGCCGCGCGCCGATGAGCTGCGCGACGCGGTTCTGGCGCCTCTGGAGGCGGCTCAGGCCGCTACCCGCACCGCACGCGCCGCGAAAGCTGCTGCGACGAAAGTGGACTTCTTTACGATGGTACGGGGAGAGGATTAATGCTGGAAAAACAAATGAGTGAGCGAAGCCTGATCGGTGCCTTCGCGACCCCGCCGCAAGACGCTGCCCGCGCGTTTCGCGCCGCTTTGGAGGCCCTCGCGCGCCCCGGCACTATCCATGAGATCAAAGGCGGTCAAGCGCCCGCGCCCGTGTCCGAAGCGGCGGCGAGCCTTTTGCTGACGCTCTGCGACCCGGAAACGCCGCTTTGCCTGATGGGCGCGCATGACACGCCAGAAATCCGCGACTGGATCGCCTTTCAAATCGGCGCGCCCATTGTTGGCCCCGCGAAAGCCATGTTCGCGCTGGGCACTTGGGACGCGTTGCAGCCGGTGACAGCTTTCCCCATCGGCACGGCGGAATATCCCGACCGCTCGACGACGCTGATCGTTGAAATGGACGCGCTGTCTCAGGACGGTGCGCAGCTCACGGGGCCGGGGATCGAAACCACGGCCAGCCTGTCATTGCCCGCCTTGGAGCCGTTTCAAATGAACGCCATGCTCTTCCCGCTGGGATTGGACTTCTATTTCACCTCGGGCACGCAGATCGCGGGTCTTCCGCGCAGCACGCAGGTCACTGACATGATGGAGGCCAACTGATGTATGTTGCCGTCAAAGGGGGCGAGCGCGCCATCGACAATGCGCATGCCTGGTTGGCCGAAGAGCGCCGGGGCGATGTCACGGTCGCGGAACTCACGGTACCGCAAATCCGTGAGCAACTCGCGCTGGCTGTCAATCGTGTGATGACCGAAGGGTCTTTGTACGATCCCGATCTCGCCGCTCTGGCGATCAAGCAGTCGCGCGGCGATCTGATCGAGGCGATTTTCCTCATCCGCGCCTACCGCACGACCCTGCCGCGCATCGGCCATTCGCATCCGGTCGAGACCGACAAAATGGCCTGTGACCGCCGGGTGTCGGCGACGTTCAAGGACGTGCCGGGAGGACAGGTTTTGGGGCCGACTTTCGATTACACGCATCGTTTGCTGGATTTTAAACTCATGGCGGAAGGCGAGGTGCCCAAGGCGGCAGAGGCTGATCCGCGTCTTGAACCGACGCCGCATGTGACGTCTTTCCTGAACAAGGAAGGGCTGATCCAGACCGAGGCAGAGGGGGACGAGATCCCGCCGGACCTCACCCGCGAGCCGCTGGAGCTGCCCGCCAACCGCGCGCTGCGGTTGCAGGCGCTGACGCGCGGCGACGAGGGGTTTATCCTGTCGATGGCCTATTCCACCCAGCGCGGCTACGGCAACAGCCACGCTTTCGTCGGCGAGCTGCGCATCGGCAAAGTCGCGGTGGAAATGGACATCCCCGAACTGGGCTTTGCCATCGAGATCGGCGAAGTGGAACTGACCGAATGCGAAACCGTGAACAAATTCGCGGGCTCGAAAGTCGAACCGCCGCAGTTCACGCGCGGTTATGGGCTGACCTTTGGCCAGACGGAGCGCAAGGCGATTTCCATGGCTCTGGTCGACCGCTCGCTGCGTTCGAAAGAGCTTGGCGTCGAGGTTTCGAACTCCCCGGCGCATGATGAGGAATTCGTCCTATATCACTGTGACAACATTCAGGCGACCGGATTCCTCGAACATATCAAATTGCCACACTATGTGGATTTTCAGTCCGAGATGGAACTGGTCCGCAAAATGCGCGCGGAGATTGCGAGCGCAAGTGCGAAGGAGGCGGCAGAATGAAGTCAGTCAAAACCGCCGTCACCGCCACTATCAAACCCATCGAAACCAGCGTTGGTGTGACTACCGGAATCTCCGAGCATAGAGTTCCGGGACTTTGGCTTGTGGCTCGCGTTATGAAAAATCAGCCCGATGATGCCAAAGCCCAAACCGGTCAACAGCACGAAAAGGTTCGGATGCGCGTAAATTTGCTCGCACATGAACTGACTGAGAATTTTAGTGTCCTGACAGACAAGTTGGTCTGGAAGGTCGTTCATAAAATACACCGTAAGCAGAAATATATGCAGTGCGCGGCTTCGCGTTTGGGAGGCGCCTATGTCTGACTATAACTTCGCCTATCTCGACGAGCAAACCAAACGGATGATCCGTCGCGCGATCCTCAAAGGCATTGCTGTGCCGGGCTATCAGGTGCCTTTTGCCTCGCGCGAAATGCCGATGCCTTATGGTTGGGGCACCGGCGGGGTGCAGGTGTCCGCCGCCTGTTTGATGCCTGAGGACGTGCTCAAGGTGATCGATCAGGGCGCGGATGACACCACGAACGCTGTCTCGATCCGCAAGTTTTTCGAGAAGACCGCAGAGATTGCGGTGACCGAGAAAACCCGCGAGGCGACGGTGATCCAGACCCGTCACCGCATTCCCGAAGAGCCGCTGACCGAGGGACAAATCCTCGTCTATCAGGTGCCGATCCCGGAGCCGTTGCGCTTTCTGGAGCCGCGCGAGACCGAGACGCGCAAGATGCATGCGCTCGAAGAATACGGGCTGATGCATGTGAAACTCTATGAGGACATCGCGAAACACGGCCATATCGCCACCTCCTACGCTTATCCGGTCAAGGTCGAAGGGCGCTATGTGATGGACCCTTCGCCGATCCCGAAATTCGACAATCCAAAGATGGAGATGGCGGCGATCCAGCTTTTCGGGGCAGGGCGCGAGCAACGGATTTACGCCGTGCCGCCCTACACCAAAGTCGTGAGCCTCGATTTCGAAGACCATCCGTTTGATCCCTCAAAAGCCAACCACCCTTGTGATCTCTGCGGGGCGGAGCACACCTATCTCGATGAGGTGATCATCGACGATGACGGCGGGCGGATGTTCGTCTGTTCCGACACTGATTATTGCGCCGAGCGGCAGGCTTTGGGCCATCGCGGGCGACTCTCCCCCTCTAATGATTTAGAGAAGGCCGCAGAATGACAATCCAACCGCTTCTTTCCGTCAAAGACATACGCAAAACCTACGGCGACAGGATCGGCTGTTCCGATGTGTCCTTTGATCTCTATCCCGGCGAGGTGATGGGCATCGTGGGCGAATCCGGCTCCGGCAAATCGACGCTTTTGAATTGCATGGCGGGGCATTTGCCGCCCGACAGCGGGCAGGTTCTGTTCGACACGCGGGATCGGGGCATGGTCGACACGCTCACCATGTCCGAGCCCGAGCGCCGGATGCTGTCGCGCACTGATTGGGCTTTTGTCCATCAACACGCGCGCGACGGGCTGCGCATGGGCGTGTCGGCTGGCGGCAATGTCGGCGAGCGTCTCATGGCGGTCGGCGCGCGGCATTACGGCAATATCCGCACGCAGGCGATTGATTGGCTCGACCGGGTGGAGATCAATGAGGATCGGGTCGATGACAAACCCAGCGCGTTTTCCGGCGGGATGCAGCAACGTCTGCAAATCGCGCGGAACCTTGTGACGGGCCCACGGCTTGTTTTCATGGACGAACCGACAGGTGGCCTGGACGTCTCGGTGCAGGCGCGGCTTTTGGATCTCTTGCGCGGATTGGTGCGGGAAATGGGATTGTCGGCGATCATCGTCACCCATGACCTTGCTGTCGTGCGGCTTTTGGCGGATCGTCTGATGGTGATGAAATCCGGCCATGTCGTCGAACATGGTCTTACCGATCAGGTGCTCGATGACCCGCAACATGCCTATACGCAGCTTCTTGTCTCCTCTGTTTTGCAGGTCTGAGACATGATTTTCGCCTATCGATCCCTTGGCGCAGGCCTCGAGAAATTGCCCAATGAGGTCGATCTTTCCGATGCTCTGTGGATCGATCTTTTGAGCCCGCAACCGGCACAGGTCGAGGCCGTGGAGGCGCTTGGCGTCTCCGTTCCGACGCTCGCGGATATGCAGGAGATCGAGGTGTCGAACCGGCTCTACCGCGAGGGCGACACCGAGGTTCTGACCATCGTGCTGCCGGGGCTCGACCGTAACAAGGAGCCGTCTTTCGGCCCCGTTGCCTTTCTGATCACGCCGGAACGGCTCTTTTCCGTGCGCTATCACACGCCGCGCCCGTTTGAGACCTATGCCATCCACGCAAGCCAATCGAGTGCGGGCTGTTCTGGGCGGCGGCGAGTGTTTCTGGGGCTGATCGAAGAGATCATCGCCCGCCTTGCCGACTTGCTCGAAGGCGTTGGGGTGGCGGTTGATCTGCAATCGCATATCGCCTTTCGCAACCCCGCGCCACGAGGTGACGAGTTGGCGGATGCTCTGCGCGCGCTTGGCAAACAAAGTGAACAGGTCGCGAAGTACCGCCATGCACTCTTGACGGTGGAACGCGCTCTGTCGAGCTTCGGGCTTGGTCTTGAGGCCGAAAAGGACAAGCCGCTGACGAGCATTCTCAAGGCGCAGGTCAAGGATTGTCAGGCGCTCACCGTGCATGGCGATTTCCTCTCCGGCCGGATCGCGCAGCTGACCGATGTGATGCTGGGTCTCATCAATCTGGAGCAAAACGACACAAGCCGCATTCTCTCGGTCGTGGCCGTTCTGTTCCTGCCGCCCACTTTGGTGGCCTCGGTTTACGGGATGAACTTCCCCTTCATCCCCGGCCTCGACAGCCCCTACGGCTACCTGATCGCCACCGCTCTTATGATCGGATCGGCGCTTGGCACTTACCTTCTCTCGAAATGGAAAAACTGGCTGTAATCTCATGATCAAGATCGACAACCTCTCCAAATCCTTTACGCTCCACAATCAGGGCAGCGCAGTGATCCCGGTCATGCAAGGCGCCACATTCGAGGTCGCGCCAGGTGAATGCGTCGCGCTCACCGGCAATTCGGGCGCCGGGAAATCGACGCTGATGCGGATGATCTACGGCAATTACCTCTCGGCCTCGGGCCATATCTGGGTCGGGGATACGGATGTCGCCACGGCTGAGCCGCGCGAAATCATCGCTTTGCGCAGGGCCACCCTGGGCTATGTCTCGCAATTCCTGCGCGTCGTGCCCCGTGTGCCGACGCTTGAGGTGGTCGCTGAGCCGCTGCTCACGGTTGGCGTGGATAAGGAAACGGCCTTTGCCAAGGCCCGCGATCTCTTGGCGCGTTTGAATATCCCCGAAACCCTCTGGGGCCTTTCGCCCACGACATTCTCCGGCGGCGAGCAACAGCGGGTGAACATCGCGCGCGGCTTTGCGCATGACTATCCGGCGATGCTATTGGACGAACCCACCGCCTCCTTGGATGCCACCAACCGCGAAACGGTGCTGAGCCTGATCGAAGAGGCCAAGGCACGCGGGGCGGCGATTATCGGCATTTTCCACGACACCCCCGCCCGCGAGCGTGTGGCGGATCGGGAGATCAACGTCTCCGATTTCACCCCCGCACAGGCGGCCTGAACGATGGTCGGGCGTCTCTATGCCATCGTCGGCCCCTCGGGGGCGGGCAAGGACACGTTGATCGAGGCCGCATTGGAACGGCGGCGCGATTTGGCTGTCGCCAAACGCGTGATCACTAGGCCCACCGAAGCGGGCGGCGAGGATTTCGAAGGCGTCACCGTCGAGGAATTCGACCGCCGTCTGGAGGCCGGAGAGTTCGCACTTCATTGGGAGGCGCATGGATTAAAATACGGCGTGCCACTCGCGATTGAGACTGCGCTGAACGAGGGCCGCGATGTGCTGTTCAACGGCTCGCGCGCGATCCTGCCAGAGGCTTACGCGCTCTATCCCAATATGGGGGTTCTGCTGATCACCGCCTCGCCTTCGGTTCTCGCAACCCGTTTGGCGGCCCGTGGTCGCGAAAGCCGCGAGGAGATCGAGAAACGTCTGGCCCGCGCCGAATACGACATCGCGCCCGGCCTGCCGGTCAGGCGCGTCGAAAACGATGGCGCACTCGATGAGGCTGTGACGTCGTTTCTCGCAGCACTTCAGCCGGAGAGGGTGTAACGGTGCAGCAAATGAAACCGGCCATCCTCCGCCTCGCCGAACAGGCACAGGTCCTTGATCTCGAAGGGCCGGGGCAGGAGCGAGGTGATCACCGGGGTGAGGGCTTTGGCTGTGGCCTCGGCCTGCGCTTCGGTGAGTTTGCCGGTCAGGGTCAGGTGGAATTTGAATTCCTCCATCACGTAAGGATAGCCCCATTGGCTCAGCAAAGCCTCCTGCCGCGGCGAAAGCCCCGCCGCGCGGCGACGTGCCAATTCGGTCTCAGACGGCTGCGCGCGATGCGGGTCGAGCGTAGCGACCACCTCTCCGGCCAGCGTCTCCAACGCGCTCAGATCGCCCACAGGCGTCAGCGCCAGAAAACCGCCGATGCGGGTGAGCGTGAGACCCTCCAAAACGACAGGCTTATGCGCCGAAGCGAAGGCTTCGAGATCGGCCATCAACTCGGCGCGTGTGCCGGTCAGGCGAAACGGTGGTTTGAGCGTGCCGTGAAACCCGTATTTGCGCGGCGTCGCGGTGATCTCGGAGACGGGCAGGGGCAGGCCGTCCACGATGGGATGCGGCAGCTCTATGCCGTCGAAAGCATCCCAACCCAGCCAATGCGCACAAAATGCGGCAAATTTCCCCGGCGGCGGGGCGTAATAGACCGCGTATCTTTTGAATTCATCCATGGCGCTGTCCTATCTGGTCCCTGTCACATCCATGTGACATGGATCGGGCAATGAAGCGCCTCTGACAAGGACGATGTGATGACCGATTTTACTTTGACCAATGCAAGGATCGTTTTGGAGACGGAGGTGATCCAAGGCACTCTGCGTGTCGAAAATGGCAAAATCAAAGATGTGAGCGCTGGCGGCACAGCGGTGCCGGGCGCCGTCGATGTGGGCGGCGATATGGTGATCCCCGGCCTCATCGAGCTTCATACTGACAACCTCGAGCGCCATATCGAACCGCGCCCCAAGGTCGACTGGCCGCATCAGGCAGCGATCCTCGCCCATGACGCCGAACTCGCCTCTGTGGGTATCACCACCGTGTTCGATGCCATGCGCGTGGGGTCCATTCACCGCCGCAAGGGTGACGCGGGCTATCACAAGTACGCCCGCAGCCTGTCGAAAGAGGTGATGCATCTGCGCGATCTGGGCGCGTTGAAGATCAGCCATTTCCTGCATCTGCGGGCAGAGGTCTGTTCGGAAACCTTGGAGGCCGAACTGGCTGAGTTTACGCCGGAGGATCGTGTGGGTCTTGTGTCCCTCATGGATCACACGCCGGGGCAACGGCAGTTTCGCGACATTGAGAAACTGCGTGATTATGTCCAGAAAAAGCGCGGCATGACGGACACCGAGTTCGACGACCATGTCGAGCACCTCTATGAACTGCGCGACACCTATGGCGCACGGCATGAAAAGGTCGCGGTCTCCGAGGCGCGGCGTCTAGGGGCTGTTTTGGCCTCCCATGACGATACCACGGCGGATCACGTCGAGGTCTCGCGCAAGAACGGCGTGCGGGTGGCGGAATTTCCGACCACGGTGGAGGCGGCGCAGGCCTGTAAACTTCATGGCATCGCGGCGATGATGGGCGCGCCGAACCTCATTCGCGGCGGCTCGCATTCCGGCAATGTCGCGGCGCAT
The DNA here is from genome assembly GCF_019429625.1 of Celeribacter sp. PS-C1. Classification (GTDB taxonomy): domain Bacteria; phylum Pseudomonadota; class Alphaproteobacteria; order Rhodobacterales; family Rhodobacteraceae; genus Celeribacter. The sequence goes on along the minus strand of NZ_JAHXRW010000013.1, from coordinate 72,524 downwards.
GAGCTGGCGGAGCGCGGGTTGCTGGACATTGTCTCCTCGGATTACGTGCCCTCCGCGCTGATGACTTCGGCGATTTTGCTGGCGGATCTGTGGGACGATCTGCCTCGTGCGATCGCCACCGTGACCGCCAATCCGGCGGAGGCCGTGGGCCTCTCGGATCGTGGTCGAATCGCGCTGGGGCTTCATGCTGATCTGGTGCGGATCACCCGAATCGAAGGCACTCCGGTGGTTCGGGGCGTCTGGTCGCATGGGCGTCAGGTCGGCTGATCCGCTGCGTTTCGGCACATTTCCAAGAGGCGGAGCCTTGTCGTTTCGCCTCTTAAATCGCAGCTTTTGTGGAAATCCTGCGTAAAGTTTAATCAAACCATGCTGCATCCGCGAAAAAACTGAGGGTAAGGCCACATAAGGGGCTTGCCGGATCACGCGGGTTTCCTAAAAGCTGACTTCAACGAGTGATGCACTCGCATGTCGCAAGGACGCGACGTGACCCACATATGCCCCTCTGATCCGGGGCCCGCAGCAACGGCGCTGCATTCTCACCAAAAGACAATCTGGCTCATGTGAGCCGAGTTTCTGAGAGGAAGTGCCGCTATGACTGCTCAAAAGCAAAAACTTGTTATCGTTGGAAATGGCATGGCCCCAGGCCGGATGCTCGAGCATCTGTTCGAAGTGAGCGACCACTATGAGGTCACCATCTTCAACGCCGAGCCGCGTGTGAACTACGACCGCATCATGCTCTCGCCGGTTCTGTCTGGCGAAAAGACCTATGCCGACATCATCATCCATGGCGAAGGCTGGTATGCCGAGCATGGCATCACGCTGCATCAGGGCGACAAGATCACCGAGATTCGTCGCCATGAGCGCAAAGTGATCTCCGAGAGCGGGATCGTGGCCGAGTACGACAAGCTTGTCATCGCCACAGGATCCAACCCCTTTATCATCCCCGTGCCGGGATCGGACTTGCCGGGTGTTCTGGCTTACCGCGATCTCGATGACACCGACGGCATGATTGCCGCCGCTGAAAAGGGCGGGCGGGCTGTCGTGATCGGTGGCGGTCTGCTTGGCCTTGAGGCGGCTGCGGGTCTGAAACTGCGCGGCATGGAGGTGACTGTCATTCACCTGATGCCGACGCTGATGGAGCGTCAGCTCGACACCGCCGCCGGGTATCTTTTGCAAAAAGAACTGGAGAGCCGTGGCATCGAAGTGCTCTGCGAAGCGAACACCAAACAGATCATCGGCTCGAAGAAGGTCGAGGGTGTGGAACTTGCCGACGGTCGTGTGATTGACGCCTCCCTCGTGGTGATGGCCGTCGGCATCCGTCCCAACGTGACGCTGGCGCAAGAAGCGGGCCTTGAGGTCAATCGCGGCATCGTCACCGACGCGACGATGAAAACCTCTGACCCGAACATCTATTCCGTGGGGGAATGTGTGGAAGTGGGCGGCATGGTCTATGGCCTTGTCGCCCCACTTTACCGCATGGCCAAAGTGGCCGCCGAGCATTTGGCCGGCCCCTCTGATGCCGCCTTTGCCCACGCAGAGACGCCGACAAAACTCAAAGTCACAGGCTGCGACCTTTATTCCGTCGGCGATTTTGCCGAAGGCGAAGGGCGCGAAGACATCGTGCTGCGCGATGCGCAACGCGGGACCTACAAACGGGTCATCCTCAAAGACAATAAACTTATCGGAGCAGTGCTCTACGGCGATGTCGCCGATGGGGCGTGGTACAACCAGATGCTGGTCTCGGGCGACGATGTCTCCGAGATGCGCGAAACCCTGATCTTTGGTCAGGCCTACCAAGGCGGCGGTTCGGTTGATCCACTGGCGGCGGTTGCGGCCCTGCCGGATGACGCGGAGATCTGTGGCTGTAACGGCATCACCAAGGGGATGATCGTCAAGGCCATCACCGACAAGGGCCTGACCTCTCTGGCCGATGTGCGCGCGCATTCCAAGGCCTCTGCGTCTTGCGGCACCTGCACGAACTTGGTCGAAGGCATCATGGGCATCACCTTGGGCGATGATTTCGTCATCCCGGCGGCGCAGGGCATGTGCGGCTGCACCAGCCATAGCCACGGCTTTGTCCGTCGCATGATCAAGGCGAAGGGCCTCAAATCCATCCCCGCCGTGATGCAGGAGCTGGAATGGACGACGGCCGAGGGCTGTGCCAAATGCCGCCCGGCGCTGAACTACTATCTCGTGGCCGACTGGCCGGGCGAATACAAAGACGATCAGCAGTCGCGGTTCATCAACGAACGCGTTCACGCCAACATCCAGAAAGACGGCACTTATTCTGTCGTGCCGCGGATGTTCGGGGGCATGACCACGCCCGATGAGCTGCGTGCGATTGCCGATGTGGCGGACAAATACGACATTCCGACCGTCAAAGTGACCGGCGGTCAGCGCATCGACTTGCTCGGCGTGAAAAAAGAAGACCTGATCCCGGTCTGGGCCGATCTTAACGCGGCGGGCATGGTCTCGGGGGCCGCATATGCGAAAGGTCTGCGCACCGTGAAAACCTGTGTCGGAACGGATTGGTGCCGCTTTGGCACTCAGGACTCGACGGGTCTCGGTATCAAACTGGAGAAAGCGCTCTGGGGCTCGTGGTCTCCGGCAAAACTCAAGCTCGCTGTCACCGGTTGCCCGCGCAACTGTGCCGAGGCGACCTGTAAGGACATCGGCATCATTTGCGTCGATAGCGGCTATGAAATCGTCTACGGCGGCGCTGCGGGCCTTCATATTCAAGGCACGACCGTGCTGGGCAAAGTCGCAACCGAAGAAGAGGTCATGGAGACTGTCTGCGCGCTGACGCAATATTATCGCGAGACCGGCTTCTACCTTGAGCGCATCTACAAATGGGCGGATCGGCTTGGCTACGATCACATCAAAGAGGTGATCTACGACAATCTGGACGAGCGCAAAGCCTTCGCCGAACGCTTCCGCTACTCGCAAGAATTCGCGCAGGTCGATCCCTGGGCCGAACGTGTTGCGGGCGCCGAAGCCCATGAATTCAAACCCTTGGCCACCCTCAATCTGGAGGCAGCAGAATGAATATGCAGAGCAAAACCTGGATTGAAGTCGGCACATTGAACGACATCCCGCGTCAAGGCGCGCGCTGTGTGAAGAATGGCGAGATGACCATCGCCATCTTCCGCACCACGGACGACCGCCTTTTCGCCCTCGAAGATAAATGCCCGCATAAGAACGGGCCACTGAGCGATGGTATCGTGCACGACGGCTGTGTCACATGCCCGCTCCACAACTGGGTCATTTCCCTCGAAACCGGCGCCGCGCAAGGTGCCGATGAGGGGATGAGCCTGACCTTCCCGGTCAAACTGGACGGCGAGACCGTATTGCTCGGTCTCTGAACTTTATCACGGTACGGGCTCTCGGGCTCACGGAAAGACTGCACGCATACTCAATGCGCTGCAAACGGTCTCCTCATGCCTGATGAGGTGAAGGGGCCAACATCAAAGAACAAACCAAACAGGGACAATTCAATGGCTTATGTACAACCCAAGGAATTCGCCGCCAAAATGGTCGATGCGGGCGAATCCAAGATCTTCATGGCGACCAAAGACACGCTGATCCGCGCCTATATGGCGGGCGCAATCCTCGCACTGGCCGCCGCTTTTGCCGTGACCATCGCGGTCAACACCGGCAACTTCCTCGTGGCCTCTCTGCTCTTCCCGGTGGGCTTTTGCACGCTCTACCTTCTGGGCTTTGACCTTTTGACCGGCGTCTTCACGCTGGCACCTCTGGCCGTTATCGCGAAGCGCCCGGGTTGCACCTGGAAAGGCGTGTTCCGCAACTGGGGACTCGTGTTCGTTGGCAACTTCGCGGGGGCGATGACCACCGCAATCCTGATGGCAATCATCTTCACCATGGGCTTTTCTCAGGAACCCAACGCCGTCGGCCAGAAAATCGGCTCCATCGGCGAAGCCCGGACGCTTGGTTACGCCGCTGCCGGTGGTGCGGGTCTCCTGACTGTCTTCGTCCGTGCGATCCTGTGCAACTGGATGGTGTCCACCGGTGTCGTTGCCGCGATGATGTCCAACTCCGTGTCGGGCAAAATCATGGCCATGTGGATGCCGATCATCGTGTTCTTCTATCTGGGCTTCGAGCACTCCATCGTGAACATGTTCCTCTTCCCCTCGGGCATCATGCTGGGCGGTGAATTCACATGGGGCGACTACTTCATGTACAACGAGATCCCGGTGGTTCTGGGTAACCTCGTCGGCGGCCTGACCTTTGTCGGCGGCATGATCTACGCCACCCACTTCAAGGAATCGCCGAAGCGCAACGCCTCGACTGCTTCCGTGCAGGGCGTGCCGGCTGAGTAATCGGACTTCCCCGAACAGGCTCCGCGACAGCGGGGCCTGTCTTTTTTGTGAGGCCATACCATGCCGAAAGACGCCGCATCGACAAAGCTCACGGTTTCGATTGGTCAGTTTTCGGAGGCTGGTCGAAAACCTGAAAATCAGGATTTTTGCGGGTTACGGGTGCCCGAAGGCAGCGCGCTTTCTCTCAAAGGGATTACACTGGCTGTCGCCGATGGCATTTCGTCGAGCGCCACAAGTGCAGAGGCCGCCGAGGCCAGTGTCACCGCGCTTTTGACAGATTACTACGCCACCTCGGACGCCTGGACCGCACGCACGGCGGCGACCACTGTGATCTCCGCCACCAACGCCTGGCTCTACGGTCAGAACGCCGCTTTGGGAGACATGAATGCGGGCAAGATTTGCACGCTCTCCTCGCTGATCTTTAAAGGCCGTGACGGGCATATCTTTCACTTGGGCGACAGTCGGATTTACCGGCTGGTTGGCGAGGCGCTTGAGCCTTTGACCACAGATCACCGCGCGGTGCTGTCCAACGAAGAAAGCTATCTCGCGCGCGGCATGGGATTGGACGCTCAGGTTGCGGTCGATTATCGGCGGGTGTCGCTGACCCTCGGTGATGTCTTTGTGCTTGCCACCGATGGGGTGCATGAGGTGATCGAGGCGGCGGATGTGATCCGCGCGCTGGAGGCCTCCAGTCTCGATACGGCGGCGGCGCAACTCGGCCAAATCGCCTATGAGCGAGGCTCTAAGGACAACCTCACCGTGATGTTCGCCCGCGTCGAAAGCCTGCCCGAGGCGGAGCTGGAACTGGACCTCGCCAAACTGCCCCTGCCGCCCCTGCCCAAGGCGGGCGATGTGATCGACGGGTTTCGCATCCTGCGTCCGGTCAATTCCACCGCGCGCTCGCATGTCTTCCTCGCCGAGGGGCTTATGGGTGAAAAAGTCGCGCTGAAAATACCGACCGTGGAAATGGCCGAAGACCCCGCCTATCTCAACCGCTTCGTCTTGGAAGAATGGATCGCGCGGCGTCTGACGTCCTCTCACGTGCTGCGCGCCGCCACGGCTCCCGCAGAGCGCAGCGCGCTCTATGTGGTCACCGAATGGGTCGAGGGCCGCACGCTTCGGCAGTGGATGGACGACCATCCTGCGCCCGATCTCGACAAGGTGCGCGACATTATCAGCCAGATCGTCGTGGGCCTGCGCGCTTTTCACCGCAAGGAAATGTTGCATCAGGATTTGCGGCCCGAGAACATCATGATCGACGACGCGGGCACGGTGAAAATCATCGACTTGGGCTCGACATCCGTCGCCGGGGTGGAGGAGGCCACTGCGGGAGTTCTGGGCCATATGCCCGGCACCTTTCAATACACGGCACCCGAATATTTCTCCGGCGATTTCGTTACCTGGCGGTCGGATCAATATGCCTTGGGCGTCATCGCCTATGAGATGCTGACCGGGCGTTTGCCCTTTGGTGCCGAGGTGGCGCGCATCCAGACCCGGCGCGATCTTTTGCGCCTGACCTACCGCCCGGTGCGCGACGACGACAGCCCCGTGCCCGCCTGGATGGACGCCGCGCTAAAACGCGCGACCCAGCCCGACGCCGCGCGGCGCTATGAGGCGCTCTCGGAATTCGTGGCCGAACTGAAACGCCCTGGGCAAAGCTGGGATGCCGCGCGTCATGTGCCGCTGATGAAAAAGAACCCTGTGCGGTTCTGGCAAGGGGTCTCCGCCGTATTGGCGGTGATCGTGATCATCCTCACAACACTCATCATAAACTGACAGGAGAGAGACTATGAAAGACATCGTGACCGACGCCTTGATGACCAAAGAAGACGTGACCGCCCTCATCCTCATCGCCAAGAAGAAACAGGGGCTGAGCTGGGAAGGCATCGCCGCGACCATCGGCATGTCACCGGTGTTCACCCATTCCGCCTGCATGGGGATGAACACGTTTCCGATGGAGAAAGCCGAGGCCTTGGTCGCCGCGCTGAACCTGCCCGCCGAGGCGGCTGAGATTCTGGCGGACAGCCCGACAAAAGAGTGGACGCAAACCGTGCCGACCGATCCCTGCATCTATCGCTTCTACGAGATCGTCGGCGTCTATGGCCCGACGCTTAAGGCGTTGATCCATGAGAAATTCGGCGATGGCATCATGTCAGCGATTGATTTCGACATGTCCGTCGAACGAATTGAGAACCCGAAAGGCGACCGGGTCGAGGTCAAAATGTCCGGCAAATACCTACAATACAACGCGTGGTGAAGGGGGCAGACTTTCCAGGTCGGTCACAGCGCGCACAGTTACGTCTCACGGCCAACGGGGGGGGACTAGGGCCAGAGAACAGTGTCGCTAAGAAAGAAGATGGCTGGGGTGGTAGGAAGCCTTAGAGGTCGATGAACCTCTTCGGCTTTCTCGAACCGCTATGGTCTCTGGGGACTCTTCTGGGGCAGTTTAGGTATCTCGGGAGTCCTTTTCTGGAGATCTCGCTGCTTGGCCTCGTCCACGAAAAAGAAAGTAAAGTGTCCCCCCGGCGAACCCTGAGGCCCGCCGAGGAGTGTGTTAGCGGGGGATCCGATTGTAAATCACATAGTCCGCCAACCACGCCCAGTAGGCGGCAGCATCAGTGAACCCTTGGCGCTGGGCGGCGAGGTGTGTCAGTCACAGAAAAATTCATAAATGATCAAATATGATGTATCTGTTGGTAACTATGCGTTTTGAACAAGCAGATTTACGCCACATAGGGTTGTGAGTATGAGATACAAAGGGACGGGCAGAAACAGTCATTTGATAATGTCTGTCGCATACTTTGTAGCATCCGGGCTCTCGTTAATCGTCATTGCAAGAGTGTTCTACGAACCTGCGGCTGTTGTGTCCTATGAAAGAGACATCTGGCATCACTTGTCTGTTTTTCGAGAGCTAATTGCCTCTCCATTTCATGCGGCCAATCCGCATGTCGATACGATGGATCCGTCCCGCTCCTATACGCCTTGGTCCATTCTCGTTGCGATTATCACCCGCTCATTCGGCGGTGATGAATTCGATGCCATGCGTGTATCCGCCCTTGGGGCCATCGCGGTTATTTTAGGCGGAATACAGGTTTTTGCGCGTCAATATTGGAAAACACCCGTCGCACCCTTGGTCTTACTGGTCGCAATATTTGGCACATGGATAGAGCAAGTCGATCACACGGGATACACAACAATAAGAACCACGCTCTTTTCGGTTGCCTATCCTTATGCCCCCGTTATCGGGCTGTCGTTCTGGACATGGTGGGTTGCCTTGAAAAGCCTGAGGGGCAGCGTGCGGCTTCCAGTTCATATGTTCGCATTGGCTACTCTGACATTCATCATGTTGATTTCGCATCAGCTTCAGGGGCTGTTTGGTATTGGCATGACAGGTGCTTTTCTTCTTTTTGCACCCGGTGAAGCAACGTGGCGACACCGTTTTCTACTCAGCGCTAGCGTCTTCATTGGCTTGCTCCTGACACAGGTCTGGATCTATGGAAATCCTATTGCTTATGTGTTGAATGAAAATGTCCGTCATGGCCACGATGCAGTGCGCTTCCTGTCCTATGATTTTTCGTACGCTACCAAAATATTGTGGGTTCTGGGTCTCGGTTTAGTCGGGATATTGGGGTTCTTCGACTGGCATCGACGCCGCCTTAGATTGGAGCTCTTTCTACCCTTTCTCGTCGTCGGAACAGGCTTTGTAGTCCTGACATATGTTGAGAGTTGGGTTAATGTGCGCGTCCTTCCTTTTGTCGCGATTATTTTACAGCTAGGGCTGGTTTCTGCGATCCTCACGCCTTCCTCGAAGCGATATGTCACGATCTTCAAGAACGGAATATTAATCATTCTTCTTGGCACGCTCATCTATGGAATTCTGTACGGCACACACAAATATAATCGTGCGCGGACATTTCTTGAGACCGGCGAAGTTTCTCGACAACCCAAGACGTGGAGCGCGACAATCCTTAAAGCCACAGCTTTCGCCGAAACTCTTGTGCCCCGGGACAGCGTCGCGATCGCGCATCTTCAAACTGCGTTTCCAATCGAAGCCTCCTCTCTTTCCGTTGTCGCAATCCCGAGACTCTTTGCCGAAGTGCCTGACATGGCTGAACGAAAGGATGCCAATACGACCTTCTTTGATCATGGGATTTCTGTCGAAACCCGTTGCGCAATTTTGAAAAAATACGATGTGCGGCTGATTGTTTGGCGTGATGTGTGGTTGGAACCCGACATTTCTAACGATTTGGCGCTTTTCGGGAATGTGAGGGCCTATAACGACCTTCGCTTCATTGCCGCCGAAGAAAATGAATTTGCTATATGTGGCCAGGACGGCAACCATGACAACATGTGATCTAATTTCACGCATTTAATGCGCGACCAAGTGCATGTGTTGAGGGCGAGAGGGCGCAGTTGGGTTCAGAAGCATATTATTACGTTCTGTCCGCAGGAAGAACCGGGACCATGTTCTTGGAGACCCTGATCACGCGGCATTGTCCAGGCGTCACAGTTGAGCATGAGCCATCACCCTCGCGTTACGTGATGATGATGGGAAATCTTCGAAATGACTGGGGGATGCTGAAGGAGGCAACACGTTGGCTTGCCCGACATCACCAACAAAAAAATCACGGGAAAACTGGTAAGTATATCGAGATCAATCCGTTTTTGTGTCCCGTGACGGACCTTGTCGCGGAAAGTCCCGTTCCATTGCGCATCGTCCACATGATACGCTCTCCGGGCGCGTGGTCACAATCCATGACAACATTCAAGGCATCGGCACGTTACCGAAATGTTATTGACTATATTCCGTTCGCGAAACCCTTTCCTGTGCCTCGCCCGGAGGGATGGGCGCAACTGACTCCCTTTGCTAAAAACCTGCATCGCTGGAATTGGTGCAATGAACGTATTGCGGCGCTGGAGGCTGTTGCAGAAAGCTACATCCGCGTTCGGTGTGAAGATCTATTCTCTTCCAATCCCGAGATCAGCCGTCATACGACCTCACAAATATTCGACACTTTGGACATATCCCTCACGCATGAAATCTCTGCAGAAGAGTTTCGGCATCGTGTAAACATAGCGCCAAAGGGCGATGATCTTCGAGACCGTCGGCTCGAGCAGGCGATATGCGGAAAGACAGCTGCGGATTTAGGGTATGACCTCTAAGGGTGCACAGCTTTTGAAAGGAGGGGCGGTCAGCTTCACTTTGTTCGCCGTTCTGATGTGGCTCGCCCTACGGCAAGACCTTAATGTCGAGGAAATAAAACCCGTCTTCCTTCTCCCGTCAGTCGCGGCCTATGTATTTGTTTTGGTTGTTCGGGCGGCGATATTTTTCCTTACGGCACCAAAAAACACGGTTTTTCCTTTTCCGATATGGTTGTCGCTAACGGCTCGTCACCAGCTGGTGTTTATGTTTGCTCCCTCTGGTTTTGGGGATCTGTCCTTTCCTATTCTGGCCAAAAAGATGTTGGGACTGGATATGTTGCAGGCATCTCGCCTGATCGCAGAAACACGATTGCGAGACATCTGTGCGGTTTTGGGTTTCGGATGCCTAGGACTGAGTGCGACCGGTCACTTTGCTATTTTTACCTTTGCTGCGGCTATGGTCTGTTTGGTCGCTCTTTATTGGTCAGATCTATTCGCATCGACTGTCATAACCGTCCTTCAGCGATTTTGGCCGAGTGGAAAAAGGCGCAATGACACAGAAACGGTCTTTGGCGTCACCCAACCCTCAAAGAGCGTTATGGAACGCTTTCGCCTTATGGGACTGACGCTGGTCCTTTGGGGAAGCGCATCTCTCGGTATACTCGCGGGGTTTCACGCTGCTGGATATGCCATTGGGCTCCCAGAAAGTTGGATAATGTTGGCAGGTCTCAATGTCGCTGGCGCAATCGCAATTTCTCTGGCAGGTTTCGGCGTGGCGGAAGCAGGCGCGACAGGTGTATTGGTTTTTCTCGGCCTCCCACTTCCCGTTGCGGCGGGAATTGCGATCATCGCGCGGCCTCTGCTTTTAATCTCGAACAGTCTCGCGAGTGTACTCATTGAAATCATGACCAGAATGCTGGGAGTGAGCCAGTACAACAAATGATCCTAACCACTCTCTATCGCGTCACATCATCTGCTTCGGCCTTCTCCTTGGTGTCATCAACGCGATGTGCAGAACGGGAGCGCAAAACCTTAACTCGCGAAATTTGAGGGTAGATTGCGTTCCTCCTTGAAGCGGCAACATCGTGGTGAAGGAAACTCAAGAGCAGCTGAAAACCAATCAGGATTGGAAACGCACTAAGCATGACGGTTCCCGCCGTGGCCGGAATTCCAAGTCGTGCACTATCAATCCAATGCATGACACCAAAGATGGTACCCCAAAAAGAAAGGCAAAGGCCGAAGATGAGGCTCAGAGACGCTGTGCTGAAGTCTCGAAGGAAATAGTTATAGAATATCCTCTTTATCAGATTCCTCAGATGCAGGCCGGGAAACTTGAAAAGGGCATCCAATTCACTGAGCCCGCTTTGTTCTTCCCCATAGACGGCTTCCATCGGGACGTCCTGAACGCAGGCGCCCAATGTCCCAAGGCGGAACAAGATGTCACTTTCGAAAAAGTAGCGTTTGTGGAGTTTGTCTAGTGGTAGAATTTCTGCAACCGTCGCATGGATTGCCGTGAAGCCATTCGTCGGATCGAACAGGTGCCAGTGCCCCGAAGAAAGCTTGCTTAGAAACGACAGTCCCGCGTTGCCTATCAAGCGCACCGTCGGCATGCGCTGTACGCTTGAAATATCGAAAAAGCGATTTCCCTTAACATAGTCCGCTTTCCTCTGAACAATTGGCTCAATGAGTGCGGGGATCAAGCGAGGATCCATCTGGCCATCACTGTCGAGTTTGACGATAATTTCAGCGCCATTCGCAATCGCGGCTTTGTAGCCTGTTATCGTTGCCGCTCCGACCCCGCCATTGATCTCATGCGTCAATACTTGAACACGTGTGTCAGTTGAGGCGACAACCTCCAAAACCTCGGAAAGCCGATCCGGACTGGCGTCATTTACGCAAAAAATGTGACCTACACATGAGGGAATAGTCGCGACCACATCTGCAATAGTTTCAGCAGACTTGTAACAGGGGATTACAACAGCCACTAAAGGGAGCGCGTCATTGTTCATAATTCGAGTTTCCTTCGAATATGGGTACATCGAACTGTGCGTTCACATGCTCCGCACTCATAAGATGGCTGTCTTTCTATGCCGTCAACAATTTTGATCCCATGAGGGAAGGCTCGCCGACCTCAAATGATCGCATCTTTTTGTTGCATGTATCTTTGTTGAAACTGTGACCGAGAGAACAAAATGTCTTGACCAAAAATGAGCCCCTTTTGCCATTTGCAGAAAAAAGCATTTGGGGCCTGATCCAATGAAACATCTACGCGCCCTCGGCAGCCTTGCCGAGGGGGGCTTTATCTCCGCCACCAAAGGCCGTTATTCGCGCGCTAATCTGGATTGTGTCACCTAATCACCAAGTGGTTGCGGTGATCAACATGCTCTAGCGGCCCGTTAACATGGCCCGCCTTAGATCAGCAGCCCGACACGCTCGACACCCGTAGAAGGCACAGGGGCATAAAACAGGGGCATTTTCCGGCGGGGTTGGTCCGTCGGGTCTTGCTTCATTGATCTAGAGAAAGATGGCTGGGGTGGTAGGATTCGAACCTACGGTACACTGTACCAAAAACAGTTGCCTTACCACTTGGCTACACCCCAACGTGGGGCGCTAATTAGTCCGTCCCTGCGTCCTGTGCAACCCCTTTTTCGAGCCTTTTGTGAAAAACCTGAAAGACGGGGTTGCGAGGTAGGCTTGGCGGGGTGGGGCGCATGCTCTGACCGCCTGAAAAGAGAGGTGAAGACCTTCAGTTGTGCGCCTGTTCGGGGATCAATTTCCGAAATCGGCCAATGTGACGACGCCATCGCGGTTGCGGTCCATCCGAGCGAACCACTGTTTGCCGTTGTTGACGAATTCGTCGCGAGTCACGGTTCCGTCGCCGTTCAGATCATTGGACAGACGGGTCATCGAACCCTGCACGGCGTCTATCCCGGCGGCCATGCCCTTGCCGCGTTCGGGGCCCATTCCCTGACCTCTGCCGCCCTGTTGCGGGCCTTTGGGGGCCGCTGCCTGTCGGGCCGCCTGACCGGGGGTCATTCCGTAGTCTTCCATGTGCATTTGGCGGTCAAGCGCGCGGGTCTCATCGAACATTGCATACTCTTCGTCGTTGAGGTGCCCGTCTTCATCCGAGTCGAACATGTAAAACAGGTCTGCGCGCCGTTCCAACACTTCGGCGCGCGTCACTTGGCCGTTTTCGTCCAAGTCCCAGTTGGTCATGAATTGCGGTCCAAACCCCTGCGCAGACCCGACCTGTGCCTGAACAGCGAGGGGCAGCGCGGCAAGAAGACCGAGAGAAAAAGCAAAACGTTTCATCGTCCGTTCCTTTCGCATGTCATATGCAGATAGAACGGATCGGCGGCAGGTTTCCGTTTCGCCAAATTGTCGCAGGGGGAGCCGCGCTGAAACTGGGCGCGGCTGTGTGTCAGGCGGAGACCTGTTCGCGCAACACGGCTGCGGTGAGCGAGGCCAGAAGGTAGATGCCGGAAAACACCAGCATCGCCAAAAGCGTGTTCTCGAATTTGCGCGGATAGGTTGGCTCGTCGGGCGCGACGGGGCGCGAGGACAGCGACAGGTAACGCACCTGACGGTTGGCCTCCACTCGCGCCATCTCAAGCGCCTGAATGGCGGTGGCAGCCATCGCTTGACGCGTCGCCAGATCGACCTCGGCCATGCGCAATTCGGCGGTGATCCGGGCCAGAGAATCGGCGCCTTCGTTGGCTTGGGTCAGTTGCGCCCGCAGATCGGTGATCAGGTTCTCAAGACGGCGGATGTCCCCCTGTGTGCCCTCAACACGCGCCTGGTTCGGGCGGGGGTTGTCCAGAAGTTGTTGGAGCTGCAGACGCTTTTGTTGCACCTGCGTCTCGAAAGCCGAGACTTGCGACATAATCGAGGCGGTTTCCGCATCCGGCGAGATGATCCCCAGCTGTTCCTGCAGCCGCACGATCTTTTCCTGCGCCGCGATCATCTTGGCCTCTGTGTCGTCAAGGCTCTCGCGCGCACCCTTCATCTGATCTTCGCGCAGGCGCTGGGTCATCTGGTCGACCTGTTCCTCCGCGTAGGCGATCAGGTGATCGGAGAAGTCCTGCGAGACCTGCGGATCGGCGGCAACGACCTCCATCCGCAACAGGCCCTCTGTCGGGTCATAGCCGATGGTCACACGATCAAGATATACCTTGTAGGCCTCTTCATTGGTCGGGTTTTCCGGCAAGCGTTGCAGCGGGTCGATGGCGTCAGAGGCGAAATGTGCCTTGAACCCGGTGTCAGCATCGAGGCGGAGCATCGCATCGCGCGAGGTCAGGTAGTCCTGCACGGCGATGGAGTCCTGTGATGTGGCCAGAGGGCTTCCGGATAGAATGCCACCGAGGCCACTTCCAGCGGCAGATGGGGCTTCGGACTGCTGAATGATGAAGGCCGATTTGGTCGCATACATCGGCGTCGCCATGGTGTAGAAATAAATCCCTGCGAGGATCGTCGGAATGCCGACGAAAACCGCAAGTCGGGCGGCGAGCAGAGCCATCTTGCGGCGACGGCGTCGGGCGATGTCTTGCTGGATTTGCGAAATCTCGCCCTCGCGGGTCAACCGGTCGAGGATGTCTTTCGAGGGCAGGTTGGGTTTGTTGTCCACGGTCTTGGGCAGCTTCGGCCCCTCCGTCGTGGTCAATTCGCGCGACGGTTCCTTGCCCTCCGTGGTCACGAGATCGAGCATGGCACCGCGTTGGAACGGATCGATTCCGGCCTTGCGCAAAAGCCGCACTGCGTCGAAATCTGAGGTCGCCGCCAGCCCGTGTTTCTGCGCCACGCGCCGGGCGAGCCGCAATTGCCGTCCCGTCAGCCCCTCACGGCGGATTGCATCAATGTCCGCGTCGATGGCCGTTTCGTCGGCGGGGGTGATGTCACCATTGAGGACGTTGTCCTCAGTGCCTTGGCCGAGAGAGCGGGCCACGGATCCGCGCGGCGCCGTGCGGCGCCGGGGCTGGGCGCTGGTGTCTGCGGCGGCAGAGCCGGGAAAGGGCGCATCGCCAAATCCGTCGGCGCTGGCGCCCGTGTCGAACAGTTTGTCGTCATCGAGAATGTCCCCGGTTTTTACCTCGGAGGGGGCGGGGCTCTCGAGGCTCGGATCGTTCTCCCGCACAGAGGCTGCGCTCGTCTGAGACGAGGCGGCGGCGCGCGGTGTCCGGCGGACGCGGAATTTCTGGGCTTTAACCTTCGTAGTCATAGAGTGCCTTTGCCTCTTCCAGCGTGTCGAACATATAAAGCTGGCCGTTTCTGAGAACGGCGGCGGAACGACAGAATTTTTCCAATGTGGCGGCCTGATGAGAGACCACCACGATGGTGGTGCGCTCAAGCCGCTCGCGCAGGATGCTACCTGCTTTGCGGTTGAAATTGACATCCGCCGTCGAGGGCATGCCCTCGTCGATCAGATACATATCGAAATCAAGCGCCAACAACAGCGCGAAAGACAAGCGTGAGCGCATTCCGGCAGAGAATGTCGACACGGGCATTTCGAAATATTCGTCCAACTCGCAGAGCCAGCGGCAAAACGCCTCTACGTAATCGGGATCAAGATCGTAGAGCTCGGCGATGAAGCGAACGTTTTCGCGCGCGGTGTGTTTGCCGATCAGCCCACCCATGAAGCCCAAAGGAAAAGACACACGACAGCTGCGGCGAATTTCGCCCTCGTCGGGTTTCTCTAACCCGGACATCATATTGATGATCGTGGTTTTGCCCGTGCCGTTGGGGGCGAGAATGCCGAGGGAGTTGCCGATTTCGACACGAAAAGACGCGCGATCAAGGATCACCTTGCGCTGCTTGCCCGTCCAGAAGGACTTGCTGACATTGTCAAATTCGAGCATCTCTACGCGCCCTGATACTGCCTCAACACCCAACGTTTACATGGGGCTTCTTAATGGACTGTCTTACACGGCCATTTCGGCCAGAATATGTCGCCGCATCTGCGGCAAGAATGCTTTTGATCGCGCATATGTGGCAGGAAAGCGGCCAAATCGCAAGTTTGTAACCTTGGTGCAGAAACAGTAGCGCCTGCATATGGCTCTTTTACGCCGATTGTTTCTTAACGCCGCACAGCTTGCCCGCCACGATTGACACGATGGCTGCGAAGAATGAGAACAACGCGCCCATCTTGGCGGCGGCCTGAACCGGAGTGTCACCAAGCATGGCGTTGCCGTCAAAGGCGACGGCGGCGATGAACAGCGACACAGTAAAACCGATGGCCGCGACACAGCCGATCACGAAGAGATCAATCGTGCGCATCCCCGCAGGCAACCCAAGCTTGAGCGCATGCGCGGCAAAAGCGCCCATGACCAAAACGCCAAGAGGCTTGCCAATCAAAAGGCCCGCCAGCACAAGCCAGGTCGGATCGCCGATCGCATTGAATTCAACGCCCGCGTTCAGGAGGCCGAAGAAGAACAGGATGACCTCAACCGGGCCTTTGAGCTTGTGTTCAATGTCGTTCAACAGGTCATGAAGATGCTCTTCGGCGGCGGCAAAAATGCCGAAGGCGCGGTCGGCGTGCGGGATGGTCGGCACGATGGGCAAGAGGCCCAAAGCCGGGTGAATGCCCGCGCGCATGAAACCATACCAGGAAATACAACCTGCGATCAGATAGGGCCAGAAGGACAGGTGTTTGCGCATCCAAGTCGAGTTGGGCCGAAGCTGATTGCCCGCATCCATTTTGCGCGGCAGCCAGTTGGCGAAGACAAAGACCGCGACAGCAGCGGCCAACGACAGCAAAAGCCACTGCGGTCCAAGCTCACCCGTGGGGTAGAAAATCGCTAGAATAACGAGACCTGCGGCATCATCCGCGATGGCCAAAAGCAACAGGAACCGCACCGCCGGATGCCCCGCGCCAAATACCACGCGGCCCACCAGATAGGAAAAGGCGATGTCGGTGGCGGTCGGCACGGCCCAGCCGTTTTTCACCGCATCAAAGGTGTCGGACCCCATGAGCATCGCGAGGCCCAGATAGACCGCAATCGGCCCCAGCATCCCGCCAGAGGTCGCGATCAGCGGCGTGGCGGCTTTTTTTCCGCGCAGGCTGCCATTTTTGAGGATCACCGCTTCCCAGACCTCTTTTGCCGCAATGGCAAAGAAGAAGGCCATAAAGAGATCGTTGAACAGATAGTGCAGCGTCAATGTTCGGTGGACATGGCCGTGATCATCAATATGGGCGTGACCGATGAAGAAATTCTCGGCAATCGGGTATTCGACAAAAGCGTGGTAGGAATGCGCATCCACATTGGCCCAGATCAGCGCCAAAATCGCACCAAGGATCAAGAGGAGCGAATAGTTGGTAACAAAATTCCAGACCTTATACATGCTCAGCCCTTCTTAGCCCGATCCCGTCTGGGAGGCATCCGGAGGCCGGATGTTCGCCAAACCCTATAGTCGGGATAATTCAACTGGGCTTTCAGAGCAAGCGCGGGCCTCTTCTGGTCGCGCTCGCAGGGGGGTCAGAAGGCTGACCAGATCACCCCGGCGAGCACCGCGCCGATGAGGGCAAAGCCGATATAGGCCGCAAAGACGCGCGGTTTCACCAGCGCCCAGACGGCGACGGCCGCCGGGATGCAGGAAATGCCGCCCGCGATCATAAAGGACATGGCGGCGCCTTCGGCCATGCCTTGTGAGATCAGCCCGGACATGAGCGGCACGGCGGCAAACCCGTTGAGATAGGCGGGCGCGCCCACGACCGCGCCGATCAAGATCGGTTTAAGGCCCTCGCCGCCCATAACGGAGGCGATCACATTGGCGGGCAGGTAGGACAGCATCACACTTTCGAGCGCGTAAGCCACCAGCATCCATTTTCCGAGGAACAACAAGTTCTTGAGAAAGCTCGATTTGAAGGTCGCGATGCGATCCATGTCGCGCCAAAAACTCCAATTCGGCTTGCCACGCAGGCCTGAGGTGGCACAGCAAGAGGGCTTGTCGAAGGCCTTGAGCGGATCGGCAAACAAAGCGGTGCCGCCCAGTAGTTTTACGCCCAAGCCGCCCAAAAGTCCGATGCCCACGGCAGCCACGGTTTTGGCGATGGCGAAATCCATGCCCAACTCGCCCGCAGTGACAAAGAACATCGCCGGGTCCATCAGGGGCGAGGCGAGCCAAAAGGCCATGACGGCAGACAAAGGTACGCCCACGGCCAGCGAGGCGGCGATAAAGGGGATGACCTGACAGGAGCAAAAGGGCGAAATGCCCCCCACAAGCGCCGCCACAAAGATCATCTGCATCTCGCGGCCCTCAAACGCTCTGCTCAACAGGGTCTCTGCGCCCGTGGCCTGAACGTAGGCGGTGGCGAGAATGGCAAACAACAGGAATGGCGCCGCTTCCCACAGGGCTTCCAGCGTGAATTTGAAGGTCGGGAGCAGGTTTGTCGGATCAAAGATTACCACGGCCAAGAGCACCAGTCCGGTGACCAAAAGCGCCTTGTCGAGCCGCTTCCAAAGTTGCGGGAGGCGAGGCGGGCTCTGGGTGAGATCAGTCATTTCTCCGTTCCTTTCGGCAGGTCTCGGTCACAGCGATCCTCGGGTGCGCAATCGGCACAGCATTCGCCCAAAAGACCGGTGAGCTGGCTTTGCAGCTGGTCGTAATCGGCGGCGATGCAGATCACCGAGCGGCCTTGTTTCTCCTGTTTCACGACGCCAACGGCGGCGAGCGTTTTCATGTGATGGGTCAGCGTCGCGCCGGTGATGCCGGTGCGATTGCCCAACTCGCCGATGGACAGCCCCTTTGGCCCCGCCCTCAAGAGGGTGCGCAGAACCATGAGACGTTGCTCGGACCCCAGCGCTGAAAACAGGCTAGCGGCTTCAGCCAAAGATAGGTCATCAAACTGTGGCGAGAGGTGTGGAGCGGACATGAGGGTCTCCGGCATAGGATGTGATTCATTTCTATATTTCTAAAAATATCAAAATGAGTCAAGTGGCCAATCATGCGCCCTCGCGCTACAACCCCAGAATGACACTCGCTCATGACATCCAAAACTGTCGCCTCTGCGCAGATCGCTTTGCCGCCACGGCCACGCGACACAGCCCGCGTCCGGTGGTTTGGTTCCGCCCCACGGCGCGCATCCTGATCGCGGGACAGGCCCCCGGCGCGCGGGTGCATGAGAGCGGGCGGCCCTTTACCGATGCCTCGGGCGAGCGGCTGCGCACGTGGTTGGGGTTGGATGAGGCAACGTTTTATGACCGCGACCGCATCGCCATCGTGCCGATGGGTTTTTGCTTTCCGGGCTACGATGCCAAGGGATCGGACCTGCCGCCGCCCGCGCTCTGTCGCGACACATGGCATGACAAGGTGATGGCGGAGCTGACCGATCTGGAGCTGATCCTGTCCGTGGGCCTCCACGCGATCCGTTATCATACGGGTCACAAAGGCAGTCTGACCAAGGCCGTGACCCACTGGCGCGCGCATGCGCCGCGTCTCTTTCCCTTGCCTCATCCGTCCTGGCGCAATACGGCTTGGCTCAGGAAAAATCCGTGGTTCGAGGCCGAGCTATTGCCGGACCTGCGCGCCCGTATCCAAATGCTGTTGTGAGAGATGAGATGACCGAACAGACCCCGATTGATCTGGCCCATGCCGCCATGCAGGCTGCTCCCGACGATGACAACGCGCGTCTGCGGTTTTTTGAACGGGTGGCCGATGGCGAATGGTTCCTGCTTTTGGAGGAGGAACATGACGGCGAAGGCCCGATCTCGCCGCGTGTCTTTCCGGTCGAGGCGGATAATTTCGTGCTGGCCTTTGACCGCGAGCAACGTCTGGCGGAATTCGCGGGCCATGCGCCCTATGCCGCTATGTCGGGGCGGGTTTTGGCGGAAATGCTGGCGGGGTCGGGCTATGGCCTGGGGCTAAACCTGTCCGTGGCGCCGTCTGAAATGCTTTTGCCGGGGGCGGCGGTCGATTGGCTGCATGCGACCCTGGGCAATGCGCCCACCGAGGGCCATGGCAAAGCCGAAGAGATTTTCCCGCCTGCAGGTCTTCCCGAAGCGCTGATCGTGGCTCTGGATGCCAAACTGGCGATCGCGGGCGGACTGGCGAAGCTCGTTTATCTCGCAGGGGTGAAATACGAAGATGGGGTGCGCTCGCACCTTTTGGCCTTCGTGGATCAAATTCCCGGCGCGGAAGATGCCTTGGCGAAACTTGTCTCCGAGGCGCTGATTTTTTCGGGCGTCGAGGCGGGCGCCTTGGATGTCGCGTTTTTCAAATCCTCCGATCCGCTCTGTGCGCCTTTGGCGCGCTTTGGCCTGCGTTTCGATTTGCCGGAGCCTGAACCGATCTCGACCGGACCGTCGGCGCCGGGGATGGACCCGAATTCGCCGCCGAAACTGCGGTGATGTGAGTCTTTATCGCAACAAAGGAAACGCAAGCGCGAAGTGCGAGGGGGCGGGTCAGTACCCTGCGCTGCGGTCCACGAGGTGCAGCAGCGGTTCACCCGCCTCAGAGCGTCTGATGTTTTCCGCAATGACGCCGGAAGCGGTGTCGGCGCGGGTTTCGGCGGCGATATGCGGCGTGACCGTGACGTTGGGATGCGCCCAATATGGATGATCCGCGGGCAGGGGCTCGGTGCGGAAGACGTCGAGTGTGGCGTGGTCGATCTGACCGCTGTCCAAAGCCGCCAAAAGCGCAACGTCGTCAATCAGAGTGCCGCGCCCCGGATTCACGATACGCGCGCCCTTGAGCATCAGCGCAAGCGTGTCGGCGTTCAAAGTGTTTTGGGTTGCCGGCGTGTCGGGCAGGAGTGTGACGAGGATCTCGGCGGTGCTCAGCGCCTGAGCGAGGCCATCGGGGCCGTGGAGGCACGTGAGACCGTCAATCTCTTTGGGGCGCCGAGACCAGCCCGTGACGTTAAAGCCAAGTTGCGCAAGGGCCACAGCACAGGTCCGGCCCAATTCTCCAAGGCCTAGAATTGTCACCGAGCGGTCCTTGGCCAGCGGCGGCGTGATATGATCCCATTGGCCGTTCAGTCCGTGGATATGACGATCCATGCCGAGGTGATAGCGCATCACATGGCCGACGACATAATCCCGCATCCCAAGCGCCAGACCGGGATCGACCATGCGGCAGAGCGGCTGGGTGAGCGTCGCATTGGGGGCGATTTTCTCGACCCCGGCCCAGAGGCTTAAGACGGCTTTGGTGTTTGCGTAGGGGGTGAAATCCTTGAGCACGTCATTGGGGGCATAGACGATGTAGTCGACCTCTTCCGGGGGGGCCGCGCGGGTGAGACGGGCCTTGAGGCCGGCGTGTTTCAGGGCTTGTGGCAGCACGGCTTCATAGGCGGGCCAAATCCGGTCGGGCGCGGAAAACAGCAGGGTCAGCGTCATCTTAAATCATCTTTTGCTGCGGGGGCGGTGCACATGCGCCGATTGCAGGATGCCGAAAGCCGCCAAGAGCACCAGCATCGCCGAGCCACCATAGGACACGAGCGGCAAAGGCACCCCCACGACGGGCATCAGGCCCATCACCATCGACATGTTCACGGCGAAGAAGAGGAAAAACGTTGCGGCGATCCCGATGGTCACAAGCGCGCCGAAACGGTCCTTGTTGTTCATCGCGGAGACCAGACAAAAGACGATGATCCCAGCGTAAAGCGCCAAAAGCGAGAAGGCGCCGATAAAGCCGAATTCCTCAGCCAATGTGGTGAAGATAAAGTCGGTGTGCTTTTCGGGCAGGAAGTTCAAACGCGATTGCGTGCCCTGCATGAACCCGCGCCCGGTCCAGCCGCCGGAGCCAAGCGCGATCTTGGCCTGTGTGATGTGATAGCCTGCCCCCAGAGGGTCGGCGGAGGGGTCGAGGAAAGTGTCGATGCGGCGATATTGGTAGTCGTTGAGCAACTGCCACGGCGTGCCGCGTGAGGCGAAAACGGCGGTGATCAGGCCTGCGAAAAGCGCGATGACGACACCGAAATAGATCCAGCTCACACCCGCCGCAAACATCACGATGGCGCCGCCCGCGACCAAGAGAATTGAGGTGCCGAGGTCGGGTTGTTTGAGCACGAGGAAGGTTGGCACAAGGATCAGAACGACGGGGATTAGGACCCACAAGGGCCGCGAGACTTTCTCCAAAGGCAGCCAGTCATAATAGGCCGCTAACAGCATCACGAGAGAGATTTTCATCAATTCGGAGGGTTGAAGTTTGATTGGGCCAAGATCGATCCAACGCTGCGCGCCCATGCCGACGTGGCCGAAAAATTCCACGAAAATCAAAAGCATGAAGGAAAAGATATAGGCCAGACCCGCGATGTTCCGCCAAAACCAGATGGGCACCATGGCGATCATCAGCATCGCCACCATGCCAAGCGCAAAGCGTTTCATCTGCGGCTCTGCCCAAGGCTGAAACGAGCCGCCTGCGTTGGAATAGAGCATCAGAAAGCCGACGGAAGCGACAGCGGAGAGCAACAGCACGAGCGCCCAGTTGACATAAAGTACCTTTGAGATGCCCGTGGGCGTCGTCTTGAGCGTGCTTTCGAGATAGCTCATGCTTGGCTCCTCTCGTCGCTCTCCACGTCATTGCCGATCAGGGGCAGGGTGCGGAAGCGCTCGCGGATCGTGTTGCGCTGCGAGCTCGGGTAGGATTCCATCGGCGGCACAGCACCATGGAGTGCGAACAGCATCAGGTCGCGTGCGATAGGTGCGGCAACAGAGGAGCCGCCGCCGCCATGTTCGACCACCACGGAAATGGCGTAGCGCGGCGCATCATAGGGGGCAAACGCGACGAACAGCGCATGGTCTCGCTCTTCCCAAGGCACGTTGTTGTTGTTCACCACGGTCGAGCGCACCTGCGAGGTCCCGGTCTTGCCCGCCATGCGCAGGGTCTCATCGGCGATCCGCGAGGCGTAGGCCGTGCCGCGATTGGAGTTCGAGACTTCGAACATGCCCTGACGCACGGCGCGCAACATGTTTTCGTTGAGGCCCAAGTCGCCGCCGCCCTGAACAGGTTGTTCGACCCCGTCGATGGAGCGCACGATGCGCGGGATCACTTCGCGGTTGGTGGCGATCCGGGCGGTCATCACAGCAAGCTGCATCGGCGTTGCCAAGACAAACCCCTGACCGATGGAGGCGTTGAGGCTGTCGCCGACGACCCAATCTGCACCGCGATTGGCCAGTTTCCATTGTTTGTCCGGCATGAGACCCGAGTTGATCCCGGAGAGCGGCAGATCGTAGGTCTGCCCGAGGCCGAGACGCCGCCCCATCGCCGCGATTTGATCGATGCCTGCGCGCTGGGCCATCTCGTAATAATAGACGTCGCAGGAATGGCGCAGCGAGCCGACGAGGTTCACGTTGCCATGGCCCGCACGTTTCCAGCAATGGAACCGCCGCCCGCCAACTTCCGTATGGCCAAGACAGCGCACGGTCTCGTCGGGCGTGGTCACCTCCGCCTCAAGTGCGGCCATTGCGGTTACCATTTTAAAGGTGGAGCCGGGGGGATAGGCGCCTTGCACGGATTTCGCGGGCAGGGGCCGGTGGTCGTTTTCCAAGAGCGCGTTGTAATCCGGCACGGAAATGCCGCGCACAAACAGGTTCGGATCAAACGCAGGGGTCGATCCCGCGGCGATGATGTCGCCGGTTTGCACGTCGATCACCACGGCGGCGGCACTCTCGGCACCCAGACGCGCTTGAACGAAGTTCTGCACTTTGTGATCGACGGTCAGCTGCACATTCGCGCCGGGCTGGCCCTCTTGGCGGTCCAGCTCGCGGATGATCCGGGCGTGCACGTTCTGCTCGACACGTCTGAGCCCGGCCTTGCCCTTGAGTGTGTCTTCGAGTTTTGCTTCGATGCCGAATTTGCCAAGTTGGAATTTCGGAATTTTGTAGACCGGATCGACCGTGTCCATCCGGGAAATGTCATAGCTGGACACCGGACCGACGTAGCCGACGAGGTGTGCGAAATCACTGTGCAGCGGGTAGTAGCGCGACAGGCCGACCTCGGGCGTGACCCCTGGTAGCGCGGGGCCATTGGCGGAGACGAGAGAGAAATCCTCCCAACTTAGTCGATCCGCGATGATCACGGGGGCGGAGGGGCCGGCTTTTTTAAGCTCGTCACGTACGCGCGCCTGATCTTCGGCGGTGATGCCGATCAACTCTTGGAGTTTGATGAGAACGGCATCCAATTCGGCGGCGTCTTCTTTGCGGATCACAACTCGAAGCGTCTGTTCGTTCTCGGCCAAAAGCGCGCCGTTTCGGTCGTAAATCAACCCGCGTGCGGGCGCTAAAAGGAAATCGCGAATGCGATTTTCCTCGGCCAAAAGTCGGAACGTGTCGGCCTGATCGACCTGAAGATAGCGCATGCGCAGGCCCAAAGCGCCCATGAAGGCCACCTGAGAACCGCCCAGAAATAGGGCGCGGCGGGTGATCTTGCGCGAGGAGGCGGCGTTTTCCGTAGGCGTTCGTTTCATCGCACATACCTCATCTCATCGGCCTCAGACGGCGTGATCTTGGCGATGCCAAGTCCGTAATGGGAAATGGCAATAACGATAGGATAACTCAAGATGGTCGAAATTTGTCCCAAAATGGCCAGCCCCAGAGAGGTTTGATCCACCATGAAAATCGCGAGGCTGAGGCGATAGGTCACCGCCATCGCCAGCATAACACCGGCCACCATCGCCCATTCGATGGCAAAGGGCAGATCGCGCGAGGTCGGTTCGCGGCTGCGCAGGAATTCGAGGCCCATGATGCTGAGCGCGGCCCATAGGCCCGGCGGGCGCAGAAAGATGAAATCGGCCAAAAGCAGCACAGGGGCCAATAGAAACACCGGCACATAGTCGGGGCGTCTGAGGACCCAGGCAAAGGCAAAGGCGAGGATCAGATCCGGGCCCGGCCAGCGACCGGAGCCGACTTGCAAGGGCAAGAGGTAGAAAAACGTCGCTAGAGCGGTGATCCCAAGGAAAACACCGCGGAAAGACCAGGTGCGCACCGTGCGGGGATCAACCATTCTCGGCCTCCGCGCTTTGCTCTGCGTCGTCGACCGTCTCGGCGTCAGGCAGCGGACTATCCCGCTCCGGGAGGATCAGCGCGCCGGGGTCCGTGATGCGTTCGCTCTCATGGGTGCGCAAGACGCGCAGGTAGTCCATGCGTTCGTAATCCGCGGCCAAAATGACGCGCAGACGCCGGTCCGGGCCTTTGGCGACTTGACCGATCAGAATGCCCGGCGGAAACACCCCGCCATCGCCAGAGGAAATCACCCGGTCGCCGGGACGGACCAGTTCGGGTGTCTCGATGAAATCGAGCGAGGGGCGGATGGAGTTGTCACCCGAAAGGATGGCGCGCTGGCCTGAAGGCTGGATCGTCACCGGCAGGCGGGAGTTGCTATCGGTCAAGAGAATCACCCGCGCGGTGTTCTGTCCGACACCAGAGATACGCCCAACGAGGCCGATCCCGTCCATCGTGGCCCAGCCGTCCATGATCCCGTCACGCGCGCCGACGTTCAACAGTACGGATTGGCGAAACGGAGAGCCGCTGTCGGCCATCACAACGCCGGTCACATAGGTGTAGCGCGGGTCGATCCGCACCTTATTCAAATCCAGAAGTTTGGCGTTTTTCTGTTCCAGCTGAAGCGCGGCTTCTTTCCAGGCCTGCATCTGGCGCAGCTCGTTGCGCAGCTCCTGGTTTTGATCGTAAAGCCTTTGATAGCTTTGGAAATTCTCGATCATTCCGATGGTTTTGGTGACCGGAATTAAGGCCCATTCAAACGAAGGCACCACCTTGTCGACCAAGCCCGCACGGAGCCGTTCGACCCGTGGGCTGTCGATGCGCCAGAGGATAAAGAGACCGAGAAAGCACAAGAGCATGATCCCGATCAGCAAACGCCGGATCGGGCGGACATAGGTTTCCGAATTGCCCTTGTTTCTGGCCATCTATCCTCCGGGTCCGCGCGCCGGACATCCCGCCAGACATTTTACTGGGGATGCGCCCGAAAGGCGCAGGTCCTCAGCTGTCGTAGTCAATAACGTGCCGGAGTTGTTTCTCATATTCCAGCGCTTTGCCAGTGCCCAGAGCCACACAATTGAGTGACTCGTCGGCCACCGAAATGGCAAGGCCGGTCTGTTCGCGCAGCGCCAGATCCAATTCGCCCAAAAGCGCGCCACCGCCCGTCAGCATCACGCCACGGTCGACGATGTCGGCGGCGAGATCCGGCGGAGTGGTTTCCAAAGCGGTCATCACCGCTTCGCAGATTTGTTGCACCGGCTCGGCCAGCGCTTCGGCAACCTGCGCCTGGTTGATCTCAATCTCTTTCGGCACGCCGTTCAACAGGTCGCGCCCGCGAATGGTCAGCACAGAGCCACGGCCATCGTCGGGCATCCGTGCGGTGCCGATGGTGGTCTTGATGCGCTCGGCGGTGCCTTCGCCGATCAAAAGGTTCTGCTGGCGGCGCAGGTAGGCGATGATGGCGTCATCCATCCGGTCGCCGCCGACACGCACGGAGCGCGCGTAAACGATGTCGCCCAGAGACAGAACAGCCACCTCGGTGGTGCCGCCGCCGATGTCCACGACCATGTTGCCGGTCGGATCGGTGATCGGCATGCCCGCGCCGATGGCCGCTGCGATCGGTTCGGCGATCAGCCCGGCCTTGCGCGCACCGGCGGAGAGCACGGACTGACGGATTGCGCGTTTCTCGACGGGGGTGGCGCCATGCGGCACGCAGACGATGATCTTCGGCTTGGAGAAGGTGGTGCGTTTGTGAACTTTGCGAATGAAATGTTTGATCATTTCCTCGGCGGTGTCGAAGTCGGCGATCACACCTTCGCGCATCGGGCGAATGGCTTCGATGGAGCCGGGGGTTTTGCCGAGCATGTGTTTGGCGTCTTCGCCGACGGCCAGCACCTGTTTGCGTCCGTCTTTGACGTGATAGGCCACAACGGAGGGTTCATTGAGGATGACGCCCTTGCCTTTGACGTAGACCAGCGTGTTCGCCGTGCCCAAGTCGATTGCCATGTCGGAAGAGAAAAGTCCCGCAAATCCTGCCATTGTGTGCCCCGTGTGTGCCCCGTATGCCCCGTCTAACCAAAAAGGCCAGCCGCAAAGGGGAGAATCCCCCCGTATCGGCAGACTTATAGGGGGCGCTTTGGCTGTGGAAAAGGGGGGGCTTGGGCTGGGCTTGGCGAAGACTTGCTCAAATTCGGGCGTCGCTCACGAAAAAGGCGCCCGGTGGGCGCCTTTTGACAGTCATGCAACGGAATGCCGCCTTTGATCAGCTGGCGTCAGTGTATTTGATCTCGCGCACATCCGCGTTCGGTGCGGTTTTGCCGCGGCGCACGATCAGGCGGTTCAGTGCGTTGACATAGGCCTTGGCAGAGGCAAACACCGTATCCGTGTGTGAGCTTTGCCCGGTGGAGATCAAACCGTCCTCTTCCATCCGCACCATAACGGTCGCCTGCGCGTCGGTGCCTTCGGTCACGGCCTGCACCTGATAGAGCTGCAAGCGCGCCTGAGTCGGGTAGAGGGTTTTGATCGCTTTGAAGGTCGCGTCCACCGGACCGTCGCCCTCAACTGTGCAATGGCTTTCGACGCCATTGATTTCAAGGATGATGTCGGCGGTTTGCGGCGCCTCAGACCCACAGATCACGCGCAGATGCTTGATCTTGATGACCTCGTTCTGGCTGTCGGCACCTGTGGCCTGCATCAGCGCGACGATGTCATCATCCAGCACTTCCTTCTTGCGATCCGCCAACTCTTTGAAGCTGACGAACAGGTCTTTGAGCTGGTTGTCGCCCAGCGTGTAGCCCAGTTCTTCGAGCTTGGCGCGCAGTGCGGCGCGGCCGGAGTGTTTGCCCAAGGGCAGGGAGGTGCCCGAGAGACCTACGTCCTGCGGGCGCATGATTTCGAAGGTTTCCTTGTTCTTCAGCATGCCATCCTGGTGGATGCCGGACTCATGAGCAAAGGCGTTTTTGCCGACGATGGCCTTGTTCGGCTGCACCGGGAAACCGGAGACCTGCGACACGCGACGCGAGATGTTCATGATCTTCGTCGTGTCGATGCCGGTGGTGAAGGGCATCACATCGTTGCGCACCTTGAGCGCCATGACGACCTCTTCGAGTGCGGTGTTGCCCGCGCGTTCGCCCAGACCGTTGATTGTGCATTCGATCTGACGTGCGCCTGCTTCGACGGCGGCCAGCGAGTTGGCGGTCGCCATGCCCAGATCGTTGTGACAGTGGGTTGCAAAGATGATCTCGTCAGCACCCGGCACGCGCTCCAACAGCATACGGATGATGTCGGCGCTTTCGCGCGGCGTGGTGTAGCCCACTGTGTCGGGGATGTTGATGGTGGTCGCACCCGCCTTGATCGCAATCTCAACGACGCGGCAGAGATAATCGTGCTCGGTGCGGATCGCATCCATCGGCGACCATTGCACGTTGTCCGTCAGGTTGCGGGCGTGGGTCACGGTCTCGTGGATCTTGTCCGCCATCTCGTCCATCGTCAGCGCCGTGATGTCGCGGTGCAGGGGCGAGGTGCCGATAAAGGTGTGAATGCGGGGACGGGCCGCGTGGCGCACGGCTTCCATGCAGCGGTCGATGTCGCGTAGGCTGGCGCGCGCCAAGCCACAGATCACCGAGTTCTTGGAGTTTTTCGCGATGTCGGTGACCGCTTCGAAATCGCCCTCGGAGGCAATCGGAAAACCCGCCTCGATGATGTCCACGCCCATCTCGTCGAGCATGGCGGCAATCTCGAGCTTCTCATTGTGGCTCATGGTTGCGCCGGGGGATTGTTCGCCGTCGCGCAGGGTCGTGTCGAAAATCAGGACGCGGTCCTGCTTGGTTGTCTCGGTCATTTTGAAATCTCTCTTTTAGTCCTTAGCGTTTCTCTCCGGCGCATGCGGTCACCTCTGAGCATCGCGCCGTCGGCACGCTCAGAGGCAGCTAAGAAGGAGGAGGCCACGACGAAGCGCCGCACCGGAGTGCGGGGGCAAGGCAGAATGGCATGCCGCGATATGTGTCGTGCTCGTCATGGGGTCGGAATATACTCCGCGCGGGCGGCTTGAAAACCCCAAAAATCCAAAAGTCTGATTTTGAACCATATTCGGCAGAGCGGCGTAATGTCTCTGAGAGGATAGAGATATGAAAGCATTGGTCATAGGCGCCTCAGGCGGGATCGGCGCGGCAGTCTGTCATAGTTTCACGGACCAGGGGATGGCGGTCACCGGCCTGTCGCGGCGCGAAGACGGGCTGGACGTCACCGATCCCGACAGCGTGGCGGCGCATCTTGGAGCCCTCGAAGGTCCGTTCGAGCGCGTTGTGATTGCCACCGGGAAACTCGAAGGGGCAGGGGCGCCGCCGGAGAAATCCTTGCGGGCGCTGAGCGCCGAGGCGCTGCGCGATCAATTCGCGACCAATGCCATCGGCCCGGCTTTGATCCTGCGCGAATTGCCCCGGCTCTTGCCGAAAGATGCGCCCTCGGTGGTGGCCGTTCTGACCGCGCGTGTGGGCTCCATCGGCGACAATCACTTGGGTGGCTGGTACAGCTACCGCGCGGCGAAGGCGGCGGCCAATCAATTGACCCGCACGGCGGCTATCGAGATCGCGCGCGGTCACAAACAGGCCTGCCTCATCGCCTATCACCCCGGCACGGTGGCCACCAAATTCACCGAAGGCTACAGCCGTGACAAGTTGAGCCCGGAGGGAGCCGCCGGTCATCTGATCGACGTCATGGCGGCGCGGGAGCCGCAAGACACGGGGCGGTTTTTCGACTGGAAAGGGCAGGAGGTGCCCTGGTGAGCCGTGTCATCCTGATCCTCGGCGATCAGCTTTCTTCTGAGATGTCGTCGCTCAAAGAAGGCGATAAGGCGCGCGATCTGGTCGTCATGGCGGAGGTCGCCGCAGAGACCGATTACGTCGCGCATCACCCGAAAAAGATCGCGCTGATCTTTGCCGCCATGCGCCATTTCGCCGAAGAGCTGCGCGCCGCGGGCTGGCAGGTGGCCTACACAAAGCTCGACGATGAGGACAATACGCAGTCGCTTTTGGGCGAAGCACGACGTCGGGCGCAAGGCCACGGCGCGGATGAGATTGTCATGACAGAGGCCGGGGAATGGCGATTGCGCTTAGAGGCCGAGGAAAGCGCGATACCTGTGCGGCAATTGCCCGATACGCGGTTCATCGCGACGGAACAGGAGTTCGCCGATTGGGCTGAAGGGCGCAAGGCGCTTCGGATGGAATATTTTTACCGTGAAATGCGGCGCAAAACCGGGCTTCTGATGGACGGCGACGCGCCCTCTGGTGGGCAATGGAACTTCGACCACGACAATCGCAAACCCGCGTCTGACGACCTGTTCCGGATCAAGCCTCTGACGTTCAAGCCGGACGAGATCACCCGCAAGGTCCTCGATCTGGTCGAGGCGAAGTTTGGTGAGAACTTCGGAGAGCTGCGCCCGTTCTCTTATGCGGTGACGCGCAAGGACGCCGAATGTGCGCAGCAGCATTTCCTTGATCATCATTTGCAGGACTTCGGCACCTATCAGGATGCGATGCTCTCGAATGACCGCGTGCTGCATCACTCGCTTTTGTCAGCCTATCTCAACATCGGCCTCTTGGACCCTTTAGAACTCTGCCGCGCGGTCGAGCAACGCTACCGCGATGGCAAAGTGCCGATCAACTCCGCCGAAGGCTTCATCCGGCAAATCCTCGGCTGGCGCGAATATGTCCGTGGGCTCTATTTTCTCAAAGGCCCCGACTATCCGCACCAGAACAAACTCAATCATCAACGTGGCCTTCCTGCGCTCTACTGGGGCGCTGAGACCAGGATGAATTGCCTGTCGCACGCGGTCGCCCAGACCCGCGAAGACGCCTATGCCCACCACATTCAGCGCCTCATGGTCACCGGCAACTTCGCGCTTTTGGCCGGGGTCAATCCGAAGGAGGTGCATGAGTGGTATCTGGCGGTTTACATCGACGCCTTCGAGTGGGTCGAAGCGCCCAATACGGTGGGGATGAGCCAATTTGCCGATGGCGGGGTGATCGCGTCCAAACCCTATATTTCCTCGGGCAATTACATCCACAAGATGTCGGATTATTGTGGTGACTGCGCCTATGCGGTGACGAAGAAGACGGGGGAGGGGGCCTGTCCATTCAACCTCTTGTATTGGCATTTCCTCGACCGCCACCGTGAGCGGTTCAAAGGCAATCCGCGTATGGGGCAGATGTATCGGACTTGGGATCGGATGGATGAGGACAAACGCCAAACGATACGAAAAGAGGCGGCCGCATTTCTGGACCGCCTCTCGAATGGGGAAACTGTTTAGCGTTTATTCGGAGGCGGGTGCTTCCGGCGCGGGGTCTGCCGGGGTGTCCTCCGCAGGCGCATCCTCGGAGACCAAGGCCCCATCGACCCATTCGCCCGAGACCACTTTGCCATCGGCATAGGTGATCGTGCCGTGGCCGTTGGATTTACCTGCGACAAACATGCCCTCATAGCTGTCGCCATTGGGGTAAGTCGCTTTGCCGCGGCCCTGAATTTCGCCGTCTTTCCACTCGCCGGTGTAGGTGAACCCCGATGCCATCACAATGGAACCGATCCCGTCCCGTTTGCCCGCGACGTAATCGCCCTCATAGACTGTGCCGTCGACATAGGTGGCTTTGCCTTTGCCCTGACGTTGACCATCGACCCAGTCGCCGTCGTAGACGAAGCCATCGGCGTAGGTCATTTTGCCTTTGCCGTGGTTCTGCGCGTTCTTGAACTCGCCCTCATAGGTCAGTCCGCCTGCATAGTGTGCCACGCCCGTGCCGTCGATCACGCCATATTGCCAATCGCCCTCATAGGTCGTGCCATTGGGATAGGTGATCTTGCCCTTGCCATGTGACAGGTCGTCAAGGAATTCACCGACATAGACGGAGCCGTCCGGGTAGGTCACCTGACCCTGACCCTCGATCCGCCCATCGGTCCAAGCGCCGACATAAAGGTAACCGTCCGCGCCGGTGAACGTGCCTTGGCCATCGCGTTTGTCGTCGTCAAAGCTGCCTTCGTAGACGTCGCCGTTGGCATAGGTCACTTTGCCTTCGCCCTGACGTTTCCCGCCAACCAGCTCGCCGGTGAACACATCCCCATTGGGCTGGGTGATCGTGCCCTGACCGTTGCACTGATTTTCAACCCAGTTGCAATCGAGAATCATGCCCTCGTCGGTGGTCAACACGCCTTGCCCGTGGCGCATGTCGCGGGCCATTTCGCCCTCGTAGGTCGCGCCCTCGGGATAGGTGATTGTTCCACGGCCTTCCTTAACACCGTTGACCCAGCCGCCCTCGTAGATATAGCCGGTCGGGCTTTCCAGACGTCCTTGTCCGTGGTGCTTGGCAGCCAGAAAGCCGCCCTCATATTTCACGCCGTTGGCATAGACCGCAACGCCCGATCCGGTGGCCTCACCCTCGACCCAGTCGCCCTCATAGGTGCCGCCGTCGGCATAGGTGATCTTGCCAAAGCCATGCGGTTTGCCCTTCTCGAAAGCGCCCTCATAGACCGAGCCGTCGGTGAACCGCGCAAGGCCCTGGCCCCTGATCTCACCCATCACCCATTCGCCGGTATATTCATAGCCGTTGGGCAGGCTGTAGGTGCCCACACCGTCCTGCAAGCCGTCCTTGAACGTGCCCTCGTAAATCCCGCCCTCTTCGAACTGACGGGTTTCCACCTGTCTGGCGTCCTGTGCAGCCGTCGCCATGGGGAGGGCAGGCATGGCCCCGATCATCGTTACCGCGAAAAGCGTGATGCGCATTCGTGTCACTGTCTTACGTCCCATTCCCGATGAGGTCATGTGTCTGCCTGGGCCGCCGCTGTGTCGCTTTGGTCGCCTAGGTGGACCTTGTTCTAATCCGGGCCCTTGTCTCCGCGGGCCCTTTCGCGCGCCAGACTAGGGGTAAGGCCCGCGGTCTTCAAATGTTTTTCCCGTGAGCGCCTTTCCCTTGAGCGTCATTCTGCTAAACCATGGCGTAAGAGATGAGGACACATGAGTGCCGAGACCGCTGTTATGACCGAGACCTTCCGCCTGACCCTAGCCCAGCTCAACCCGACCGTGGGCGCGATCGATGCCAATGCCGACAAGGTCCGCGCGGCATATGCCGAGGCCAAAGCGGCAGGCGCCGATATGATTGTCTTTCCAGAGCTGTTCCTGATCGGCTATCAGCCGCAGGATCTGGTGATGAAGCCCGCTTTGGTGAACACGGCCATGGCCATGGCCGAGGAACTCGCTGCACTGACGATCAACGGTCCTGCGATTGGTGTCGGCGCGCCTTATTCCTACGGTGATGCGCTCTACAATGGCTATTGGATTTTGGCCGATGGCGGCGTCAAACAGGTGCTGCGCAAACATCACCTGCCGAATTACAAGGTCTTCGACGAGAAACGCCTTTTTGCCTCCGGCCCCATCGAAGGCCCCTATGCCATCGGCCCGCTGCGCATCGGCTCGCCGATTTGCGAAGACGCCTGGTATGAGGACGTCGCCGAGGCGCAGGTTGAAAGCGGGGCGGAGATTCTGATCGTGCCCAATGGCTCGCCGTATTATCGCAACAAATTCAACACGCGCCTCACGCATATGGTGTCGCGTGTGATCGAGAATGACGTGCCTCTGGTGTATTTGAACATGGTTGGCGGTCAGGACGATCAGGTCTTTGACGGGGGCTCTTTCGTCTTGAACCGCCACGGCAAGCCAGCGCATATTTTGCCAGCCTTTGATGAAGCGCTGCGTCATGTGGATTTCGAGAAAGCCGACGGGCGCTGGGTGGCGCTTGAGAGCGAAGTGACCCATCAGCCGGATGAGTGGGAGCAGGATTATCGCGCCATGGTCGAGAGCCTGCGCGATTACCTTGGCAAGACCGGATTCAAAAAGGTCGTTTTGGGTCTCTCCGGCGGCATCGACTCGGCGATTGTCGCCACTATTGCCACCGACGCGCTGGGTGCCGAGAATGTTCACTGCGTGATGCTGCCGTCGGAATACACGTCCCAGGGCTCTCTGGACGACGCCAAGGATATCGCTAATCGTCTCGGATGTCGCTACGACTTCGTGCCGATTTCCCAAGGCCGCAATGCGATCACCGACACACTGGCGCCGATCTTTGGCGATCTTCCGTTCGACACCACCGAGGAAAACATCCAGTCGCGTTTGCGGGGTTTGCTCCTGATGGCGCTGTCAAACAAGTTCGGCTCTATGTTGCTGACAACAGGTAATAAATCCGAAATGGCCGTGGGCTATTGCACGATCTATGGCGATATGAACGGCGGTTATAATCCGATCAAGGATCTCTACAAAACGCGCGTCTTCGAGCAATGCCGCTGGCGCAATGCCAATCATCGCGATTGGATGAAGGGTCCGGAGGGCGAGGTCATCCCGGTCACGATCATCGACAAGCCGCCCTCGGCGGAGTTGCGCCCCGATCAGCGTGATGACGACAGCCTGCCGCCCTATGAGGTGCTGGATGCGATCCTCGAAGGTCTGGTAGACCGTGAGGAAAGCGTCTCCGATCTGGTCGAGGCTGGGTTCGACCGGGCAACCGTCAAGCGCGTCGAGCATTTGCTCTATATCTCTGAATACAAACGCTTCCAATCCGCGCCGGGCACCCGTCTGACGCCGCGTGCTTTCTGGCTGGATCGTCGCTATCCGATCGCAAGCCGCTGGCGCGATCCGAGCTGACGCCTCCCCTTGCTCAAGGCGCTCTGCGGCGTTAGACAGCGCGCTTTCCCCTCAGGAGGCGCGTTATGGAACTCACGGTTGGCATCGACTTCGGCACATCGAATTCCGCGCTGGGCCTTGCGGTCAACGGCACGCCTTGGCTCGTCGAACTTGAGCCCGGTGAAAAGACCCTGCCGACGGCTGTGTTCTTTGATCCGCGCGGCAACATGCGGCTCGGATCGGCGGCCAACAAAGCGCTGATCGACGGCGATGAGGGCCGCTATATGCGGGCGCTTAAATCCGTGTTGGGCACACCTTTGTTGCGAGAAACCCGTCCTATTGGGGGCAAGCGTCAGAGCCTTTTGGAGGTGATCGCGCAATTCCTGACAGTGCTTAAAACCCGCACCGAAGATCAACTGCGTCAGCCGGTCACAGGCGTCGTTTCCGGTCGTCCGGTGCATTTTCACTCGAAAGATGCCGGACGCGATGCGCAGGCGGAACGTGATCTGCGCGAGGCCTACGAGATGGCCGGGTTTTCTCGCATCCGCTTTCTGGCCGAACCCGAAGCGGCGGCGCTGGCCTCGACGGATTTGCAATCGAGTGAGATCGGGTTGGTCGTCGACATCGGTGGCGGCACCTCGGATTTCACGCTGTTTCGCAAAGAAAACGGCAAGGTTGAGGTGCTGGCCTCTCACGGTATTCGCCTTGGCGGCACCCATTTCGACCGCGCGCTGAGCCTTGCCCATGCCATGCCGCTCTTGGGTGCGGGGACCGAGCTGCGGCGGACCTTTGGTGAGGGCCTGTTGCCCATGCCGACACAGATTTTCAACGACCTTGCGACCTGGCAAAACATCCCCTTTCTCTACACCCGTGACACGCTCTCGAAGGTCGAAGATCTTCACGCCCATGCGGTTGAACCAGAAAAACTCGAACGTCTCGTTGAGGTGATTGAGGCCGAGTTGGGCCATGATCTGGCCTTTGCGGTGGAGGCGGCGAAGATTGGGGCCAATGGCGGTGCGGCGGCACAGATTGATCTGGCGCTTATTGAAAAAGGCCTGTCTGCGCCTTTGACCCCCGCCGCGCTGGCCGAGGATTTGGCGAGTTATCAGGCTGAGCTTGCAGAGGCGATAACGGCCACCCTTGCGCTTGCGGGGCTCGCGGCCGAGGCCATCGGCGCGGTCGTATATGTCGGCGGCTCAAGTCTGATGCATGTCGTAGAAGCGGCCTGCCAAACCGTGCTGCCTGAGGCCCGCGCGTTGCGCGGCGAGGCCTTTACGGCAGTCGTTGATGGTCTCGCTTTGGCCTCCGCCGAAGGGGCATAGGGCCTACAGCGTGATCAATTCGCAGTCGGGCAAAAGTCGGGACACATCCTCCGACGAGCACAACTGCGTCCCGGCGGTCAATACGGCGGCGGAGGCGGCGGCGGTGCCAAAACACAGCGCCTCTTGCATCGCATCACCGCGGGTCAAGGCATAGGAAAACGCGCCCACGAAACTGTCGCCTGCGCCCACGGCGGAGACCACATCTTCGGGATTGATCGCCCGCGATGCGTGCCAGCGCCCTGTTGAATTGGCGAGCGTCGATCCATCCGCCCCCCGCGCGACGATGACGTTTTCGGCGACCCCTTTGGCCACCAATTCTGAGGCGAAATCCGCCGTGTCCTCGCGCGTCGGAAGCGGGTGCCCCGCCAAATCCTCCGCCTCGACATCATCCATTCGAAGCACATAGGGATTGGCCGTGTGTTTGACCAATTCATGTAGCGGCTGACCAGAGGTGTCGACGAACAGTTGCACGCCTTTCGCGGCCAGATGGCGCGCCAGACGGGCCGGGTAATCCATCGGCACGCCCGGCGGTTGCGAGCCGGAGAGTACGATGACACCGCTCGCGGGCGCGGCTTGTGCAATGGCGTTGAGCGACTCGTTGACCATCTCGTGGTTCCAATAGGGTCCGGGCATGACGAAACGGTATTGTTTGCCGGTCTCTTGCTCGGTCACGGCGATAGATTGCCGCGTGGCGCCGCCGGTGACGGAAAAGGCGGTGAAACGCACATGTTCCTTCGCCAAAAGCCGTAAAAGCTGCGCGCCTGTTTCGCCGCCGACGGCGGTAAAAGCGGTGCTGTCACCACCCAGGAATTTGATCGCGCGCGACACGTTGATGCCGCCGCCGCCCGGATCGGCTTCTGGCGTTGTACAGCGCAGCTTCGGCCCCGCTTCGACGGTGGCAGTCGCGGTGGACAGGTCCACGGTCGGGTTCAATGTGATGGTCAGGATATGGGCCATGGGTGTCTCCGTGTCACGACTCTCTCACTTTTGGCCGATCTTAGCGCCGCTAGCGTTAACATCATTGATGCAGGTCACGTCGTCCTGCCTTACGACCGTTTTTTACGCAGTCCCGTCCGGCACTGTCTAATGCTTTTGCAAATGATATGTGACACGGACCAGTTGCAAGGGGCTCTGACAGGCGCGTGCTGCGGCGGACCGGATTGGTGGCCCGCCGCAGAGGTAGTCAGCTTTCGATCATGGTCTGGTAACTGGCCGGAACATATTCGAAATTGCTGTCCTTCGCGGCAACATAGCCCAGTGCAGGGAAGGGCATGTGATAGCCGATGAAGGGCACGCGGTCCGCTGCCATCATGTCCAAAAGTTTGCGACGTGTCGTGGCGGCCATCGCTTTGTCGGTGTCGTAAAGCACCTCCCAATCCGGGTTGGCCAGCGAGTAGACGTAATGGTTGGCGAAATCCGCGCCGAGGATCAGACGTGCGCCTTCACTTTCGAGATGATAGGCCATGTGGCCCGGGGTGTGACCAAAGGCGGCCATGGCTGTGATGCCGGAAGTGACTTCGGAGCCATCATCCAAAAGGTCGAATTGGTCCTGAAGGGGGCGGATCTTGGCCTCGAACCCGTCATTGCCGGACATATCCCAGTGATCCATTTCCACTGAGCCGGTCGAATAGGCGGCATTCGCGAAAGTCGGCGCATCGGTGTAGATGCCGCCGATGTGGTCGCCGTGCATATGGGTGATCACAACGCGGTCGACTTGGTCCGCGGTATAGCCCGCGGCTTCCAGTGCGGCGGTGATGCCCTCGGGCGCGAGGCCGGTGTCAAAGAGGATCAGCTCGGAGCCGGTGTTCACCAGCGTGGGCGTAAAGAAAAACTGCGCGGCATCAGCGGGGATGAATGCGGCCTCGGAGGCGGCGGCGAATTCTTCTTCTGAGGCGTTGAGGCCAAAGATCGATTGCGGATCGGGCACGGTGCGGGTGCCGGCCAAAAGCGTCGTCACCTCGAAATTGCCGAGTGTGAAGCGACGATAGGGGGCTAACGCCGCGCCCATCATCGGCGCTTCGGCACGGGCGCCGAAGGGCAGGCTTGCAGCCACTGGCATAGCCGCAGCACCCAGCAAGAGATGGCGGCGGGATAGGTAAGGCGTTCTCAGAGAAGTGTTTTTCATAATGTGCGTCCTCCGGTTTCGGATAAGATTGACATCAGAATAGCACAGCTTCTCGTCGGCTGGATGACAATTGCGTCAGGTGAGAAAAGGCCCGGCTCACTCGTATTCCCACCACTTGTCGATGGTCGCGATGTCCTCGTCCGACCAGCCGAAATGATGCGCCAGCTCATGCACGGTGACATGTGCCACCATCTGTTGCAGCGTCACATTCCCACGCATGCACCATTCGTCCAGAATGGGCCGACGAAACAGCCAAATCGTGTCGGGCGCCATGGCCTGATCCATTGTCGATTTCTCGGTCATCGGAATGCCGGTATAAAGCCCGGTCAACTCAAAAGGGTCTTCGATGCCGATCTCGGCCAGCAAGTCCTCCGGCGCGAAATCCATCACCGTCAGTGACACATTCGAGGCCAGCACTTTGAAAGCGGGCGGCAGGTCGTTCATCGTGGCGCGGGCGATGTCCTCGATCACATCGAGATCGGGCGCGGTTGCATCAAGAAGCGGTGAAGACATGTCTGACCTCCGGTTGGGACTGGCTCCGATATGGACTCTTTGGCCGCGATATGAAAGAGGAAGCGCAACAGGAGACCCACGATGATCGTCACACGTTTCGCGCCTTCGCCCACGGGCTTTATTCATGTCGGCAACCTGCGCACCGCGCTGTTCAACTATCTGATTACCCGCAAGGCCGGGGGGCAGTTCATTCTGCGTCTCGACGACACGGATCAGGAGCGCTCGAAACAGGAATATGCCGACGGCATTCTTGAAGATCTCGAATGGCTGGGCTTCACCTGGGATCGCTTTGAAAAGCAATCCGAGCGTCTGGACCGTTACCACGCCGCCGCCGATGAACTGCGCGAGAAAGGCCGGTTCTACGAGGCCTTCGAGACGCCGACTGAGCTCGATCTAAAGCGCAAGAAACAGCTGAACATGGGCAAGCCGCCGGTCTACGACCGTGCCGCTCTGGCGCTCACTGAGGCCGAAAAAGACGCGCTGCGCGCCGAGCGTGGCGATGGTGTGTGGCGCTTCAAACTCGATCAGGAGCGTATCGAATGGAATGACGGCATTCTGGGCGACATCTCGATCGATGCAGCCTCCGTCTCCGATCCGGTGCTGATCCGTGCCGACGGTCAGTTTCTCTACACGCTGGCCTCGGTCTGCGATGATGTCGATTTCGGCGTGACCAACATCGTGCGCGGCTCCGATCACGTCACCAACACCGCGACGCAGATCCAGATCATCGAGGCGCTTGGCGGCTCCGTGCCGTCCTTTGCGCACCATTCGCTTTTGACCGGCCCGCAGGGCGAGGCGCTGTCGAAACGTCTCGGCACGCTCAGCCTGCGCGACCTGCGCGCGGCGGGGGTCGAGCCGATGGCGCTTTTGTCCCTGATGGCGCGTCTTGGTTCGTCGCAGCCGGTCGAGCTGCGGACCTCCATGGAGGAGTTGGTCGAAGGCTTCGATCTGTCGCATTTTGGCGCCGCTCCGACCAAATTCGATAGCCAAGATTTGTTCTCCCTGACGTCGCAGATCAACCACGCCAAACCCTTTGCGGATGTCGCGGACGACGTGGCCGCCCTTGGCGTGCCCGCGGAGATCGCCGAGCCGTTCTGGACCGTCGTGCGCGAAAACATCACCGTCAAAGCCGATATGAAAGGCTGGTGGGAGATGTTCCGTGATGGCGCCGCGCCGCTGGTGGATGATGAGGACAAAGACTTCATCGCCGAGGCCTTCGCCATGCTGCCTGAACCGCCCTACACGGCGGACAGTTGGAAAGAGTGGACGACGGCCGTGAAAGAGGCGACAGGCCGTAAGGGCAAGGGCCTGTTCATGCCGCTGCGCAAGGCCGTGACCGGTATGGCGCATGGTCCGGACATGTCTAACGTCTTGCCGTTGATGCAGAAAAAGCCGACACTTTAAGCACTTCTGTTCAAAATCACACAAAAAGCCGCCTCGGGATCTCCCGCATGGCGGCTTTTTACTGTCGAAATGTCGTAAGTTTCCTATCGGAAATATTTTCGGCTTGTCCCGAATCTTGCGCTTGCATAATGTCGCGGCAAATCGTGCGTTGGGAGAAGGGTATCCCCTACCGAAGGAGC
The DNA here is from genome assembly GCF_019429625.1 of Celeribacter sp. PS-C1. Lineage (GTDB taxonomy): Bacteria > Pseudomonadota > Alphaproteobacteria > Rhodobacterales > Rhodobacteraceae > Celeribacter. Next base: position 32,917 of record NZ_JAHXRW010000013.1, on the reverse strand, counting down.
AACCGCCCCGGAAAACTCTCAGGTAAACGGACCTTCGCACGGTCAAGGACTCTGGAGAGAGGGGTGTGACACCTCCGCCGAAGGGATAACGATCTCAGGCACATAGGACAGAGGGGGCATCATAAGGGCGCCGACGGCTTAGGGTCGTGGTGCCAGAGAGATGCAAAGGGGATAGAATGTCGGATCATGCGACGGCGCTCATGCGCACACCGCTCTACGAGTTTCACATCGCGCAGGGCGCCAAGATGGTGCCCTTTGCGGGCTATGAGATGCCGGTGCAATATCCCATGGGCGTGATGAAAGAGCATCTGCACACGCGGGCGGGCGCGGGGCTTTTCGATGTGTCGCATATGGGGCAGGTGATGCTGAGCTCTCCCGAAGGGTTCGAGGCGCTGGCTCTGGCCTTGGAATGCATCGTGCCTGTGGATGTGCTGGGGCTTGCGCCGGGGCGTCAACGCTATGGGATTTTCACCGATGAGACGGGTGGCATTCTCGACGATCTGATGATTTCCAACACCGGCGATGGGCTGTTTCTGGTCGTGAACGCGGCCTGTAAAGTGGAAGACATCGCGCATCTGAACGCCACCCTGCCGGATCATGTCACGGTCACGGAAATCACCGACCGTGCGCTTTTGGCGCTGCAAGGCCCGATGGCCGAGGCGGCGCTGGCGCGTCTGGTGCCGCAGGTCACGGAGTTGAAATTCATGGATTCTGTGCGCATCACCATCGACCATGTCGAATGGTGGATTTCGCGCTCGGGCTACACCGGCGAGGACGGGTTTGAAATCTCGATCCCCGCCGCGCTTGCGACGGACGTCGCCGAAAAACTGGTTGCCATGGAAGAGGTCGAACCCATCGGGCTCGGCGCTCGCGACAGTCTGCGATTGGAAGCCGGGCTCTGCCTCTATGGCCATGACATCGACACCACAACTTCGCCGGTTGAGGGCAATATCGCCTGGGCCATTCAAAAAGTCCGTCGCTCCGGCGGCGCCCGCGAGGGCGGCTTCCCCGGCGCGGATCGTATCCTATCTGAACTTCACAACGGAGCAGAGCGCAAACGCGTCGGCCTCTTGCCACAGGGCCGCGCGCCGATGCGCGAAGGCACGCCGCTTTTTGCCACGGCTGAGAGCGACGATCAGATCGGCGAAATCACCTCCGGCGGCTTCGGCCCCTCGGCCCAATGCCCCGTTGCTATGGGCTATCTGCCCACGGAACTTGCCACAAACGGCACCGAAATCTTCGCGGAACTGCGCGGCAAACGCCTGCCTGTGACGGTCGCTCCGATGCCGTTCCACGCCACCTCTTACAAACGCTAAACTCTATAGGGACCTTATTTATGGCCGCTGACATCAAATTCACCGAAGAACACGAATGGCTCCGCGTTGAGGACGATCTGATCGTTGTCGGCATCACCGAACACGCCGCCGAGCAACTGGGCGATGTGGTCTTCATCGAACTGCCGGAAGAGGGCACCACCGTGTCGAAAGACGATGAGGTTGTGGTGATCGAGAGCGTCAAAGCAGCCTCCGACATTCTCGCGCCGCTGGACGGTGAAATCGTCGAGGTGAACGACCCGCTGACCGAAGATCCGGGCAAGGTCGGCGAGGACCCGATGGGGGATGCGTGGTTCTTTAAAATGAAGATCGAAGACCTCTCCGCGCTCGACGACTTCATGTCGGAAGCGGAATACAAAGACTTCATCTCGTAAGGAACGCGCACCGTGGCCTATACCCCGTCGAGCTATAACCCCTATGATTTCGCCAACCGCCGGCACATCGGCCCGTCTCCCGACGAGATGGCCGAGATGCTCAAAGTGATCGGCGCCACGTCTCTCGATGCCTTGATCGACGAGACCGTGCCGATGGCGATCCGTCAGATGGAGCCGCTCGACTGGGCGCCGATGACCGAACATGAGGTGCTGGGCCATATCCGCAAGGTGGCCAAGCGCAATCTCGTGATGACCTCTCTGATAGGGCAGGGCTTCTACGGCACGGCCACGCCGCCCGCGATCCAGCGCAATATCCTCGAAAATCCCGCGTGGTATACGGCCTACACGCCCTACCAGCCGGAGATCGCGCAGGGGCGTCTGGAGGCTTTGCTGAACTTCCAGACCATGGTCAGCGATCTCACCGGCCTGCCGGTCGCTAACGCGTCCTTGCTCGATGAGGCCACGGCTTGTGCCGAGGCGATGACCATGGCGCAGCGCGTCGCGAAATCGAAGGCAAAGGCGTTTTTCATCGACGAAAACTGTCACCCGCAGAACATCGAGGTGATGAAAACCCGCGCCGCCCCTCTGGGGATCGAGCTGATCATCGCTGACCCGTGCGCTTTGGTGCCCGAAGACGTCTTCGGCGCGATCTTCCAATATCCCGGCACTTACGGCGATGTGCAGGATTTCACCGCCCAGATTGCAGCCCTCCATGAGGTCAAAGCTGTGGCGGTGATGGCGACCGATCTGATGGCGCTGACCATGCTCAAGGACCCCGGCGCTATGGATGCCGACATTGCTGTCGGTTCCGCGCAGCGCTTTGGTGTGCCGATGGGGTTCGGTGGACCGCATGCCGCGTTCATGTCCTGCAAGGATGCGATGAAGCGCTCCATGCCCGGACGCATCGTCGGCGTGTCTGTGGATGCCAGCGGCAATCGCGCCTATCGCCTGTCGCTGCAAACCCGCGAACAGCATATCCGCCGCGAAAAGGCGACCTCGAACGTTTGCACTGCGCAGGCGTTGCTCGCCGTCATGGCGTCGTTTTATGCGGTTTTCCACGGACCGCAGGGCTTGCGCGCCATTGGCGAACAGATCCACGCCAAGGCCGTGAAACTGGCCGAGGGGCTGAAATCCGAAGGCTTCAAAGTTTCCCCCACCGCGTTTTACGACACGATCACGGTCGAGGTCGGCGCGATGCAGGGGGTGATCCTGCGCTCTGCCGTGGCCGAAGGTCTGAACCTGCGCAAGGTGGGCAAGGATCGGATCGGGATTTCGATGGACGAAATGGCCGATGACGAGGTGATCCAGTCGGTCTGGCGCGCTTTCGGGCATGAGGCGGAGGTGCCGGGAGGCTTCCCCGGTCTTGGCTTCCCGGAAAAGCTTGTGCGTGAAACGGCCTATCTGGAGCATCCGATTTTCGGCATGAACCGCGCCGAGGGCGAGATGATGCGCTATATGCGGCGTCTGGCCGACCGCGATCTGGCCTTGGACCGCGCAATGATCCCGCTTGGATCTTGCACGATGAAGTTGAACGCGGCCGTCGAGATGATGCCGATCACTTGGCCCGAGTTCAACGCCATTCACCCCTACGCGCCGGAGGATCAGTCCGAGGGCTATCGCTACATGATCGACGATCTGAGCGCCAAGCTCTGCGAGATCACCGGCTATGACGCCATGTCGATGCAGCCGAATTCCGGCGCGCAGGGCGAATATGCCGGGCTTTTGACCATTCAGGCTTACCATCGCGCGAACGGGCAGGGCGGGCGCAATATCTGTCTCATTCCGATGTCTGCGCATGGTACCAATCCGGCCTCTGCGCAGATGGTCGGCCTCAAGGTCGTGGTGGTGAAAACCGCCGAAAATGGCGATATTGATCTGGATGATTTCCGCGCCAAGGCGGAAGCCGCGGGGGATAAACTCGCCGCCTGTATGATCACCTATCCCTCGACGCACGGGGTGTTCGAGGAGACGGTGAAAGAGGTCTGTCGCATCACACATGAGCACGGTGGGCAGGTCTATCTCGATGGCGCGAACCTCAACGCCTTGGTGGGGCTTGCGAAACCCGGCGAGATCGGCTCCGACGTGTCGCACCTCAACCTGCACAAGACCTTCTGCATTCCGCATGGCGGCGGCGGTCCCGGCATGGGGCCGATCGGGGTCAAAGCACACCTTGCCCGCTTCCTCCCTGGTGCGCCGGATGGCTCGGGTGACATTGGGCCGGTGTCGGGGGCGAATTTCGGCTCCGCCTCGATCCTGCCGATCTCCTGGGCCTACTGCATGCTGATGGGCGGTGCGGGTCTGACGCAGGCGACGAAGGTGGCGATTTTGAACGCCAACTACATCGCAGCACGTTTGAACGACGCTTTCCCGGTGCTTTATAAAGGCAAACAGGGCCGTGTTGCGCATGAGTGCATCGTCGATCCACGCGGGTTTGAGAAGACCACTGAGGTCACCGTCGATGACATCGCTAAGCGCCTGATCGACAGCGGGTTCCACGCGCCGACCATGTCCTTTCCTGTCCCCGGCACGCTGATGATCGAGCCGACGGAGAGTGAAACTAAGGCAGAGTTGGACCGCTTCTGTGAGGCGATGTTGTCGATCCGTCATGAGATCGCTCAGATTGAGGCCGGTGAACTGCCGCAAGACAACAACCCGCTGAAACATGCGCCGCATACGGTGAACGATCTGGTAGCCGACTGGGATCGGCCTTACCCGCGCGAACAGGGTTGTTTCCCGCCGGGCGCATTTCGCGTCGACAAATATTGGCCGCCGGTGGGCCGCGTCGACAATGCCTACGGCGACCGCAACCTGATCTGTCTCTGCCCGCCGCCCGAGAGCTATATCGAAGCGGCGGAGTGATCAGCGCGTCTTCGGCCGCAGGTCGTCCTCAGAAAAGGAGACGCCCTGCGGCGTGAGCCATGCGTTGAAACGGCTGATTTTCTCGTCCATGAAACAGGTGGTCGTCTGGCGCGCCATTTCGTCTTCATAGGCCGCGCGCAGGCGGGCTTGGTCTTCGGATGGCAAATCGCGAAAGGGTGTCATTTTGACCTCTTGAACCGGGGTGTGTCAGGTTACATATATTCCTTAACTCGAATATGAAAAGGAGGCAGGCCATGGCCGCCGCTCTTGATAAGACCGATGTGAAACTGGCCTGTCCGACCTGTGGTCAGGTGAACCGTGTGCCGGTGGCGAAACTCACGGCAGGGCCGAAATGCGGCACCTGTGGCGAGCCTTTGATGTCCGGCAAAGTGGCGGAGCTGGACCCGAAGGGGCTTGAGGCGCTGTCGAAAAAGGATGATCTGCCGGTGCTGGTGGACTTTTGGGCGCCGTGGTGTGGCCCGTGCCGGATGATGGCGCCGGAATTCGCCAAGGCGGCGCAGGTGCTGAAAGGCCGCGCGCGGTTCGCGAAGATCAACACCGAAGATCACCCCAACGTGTCGATGAAAAACGGCATCCGCGGCATTCCCGCGCTGATCCTCTACCAAGGCGGCAAAGAGGTGGCCCGTATCGCTGGTGCCCGCCCGGCGCGCGATATCGTGGCTTTCGTCGAACAGAACGGCAAATTGCCGCGCTAAGACCGGGATCGGGCCGCTTGACTCTGCGGCCCGACATACCCAATTCTTTGGCCAGAGTGGGGTCGTAGCTCAGTTGGGAGAGCGCGTCGTTCGCAATGACGAGGTCGTCGGTTCGATCCCGATCGACTCCACCAATTTCATGTAATTTCTCTTTGGGGTGTTCGCCCATGTCCTCCCTCAATGAAAATCCCGGCTCGGGAACAGTCGTTTCGCCTGCTCCCTCGGATGTCTGGCACGCGACGGATAACGCGGTGGTCGTGGGGCGTCGTCGGCTTGCGGCTGGGTGATGCCGATGGCGTCGTCGAGTGGATGACCCAACTCGGAGAGCTTGTGCGACAAGTCTTCAATGTGATCAGCAATGAGATGCACCACGATTCCTTCACGCTCCAGCCGCCCGGTGACGCGCAAAAGCCGTCCGCCCATGACAATGCGGCGGAAGCGATCGTAAACCTTGGGCCAGACTACAATGTTAGAGACGCCGGTTTCGTCTTCGAGCGTCAGGAAAATTACGCCTGACGCCGTGCCGGGACGTTGCCGGGTGATGACGAGGCCGCAGACGGTGGTGCGGATGAGGGGCGCAACGGGTAAGCGGTCGTGCGGTGTCAGGCCGGGGATCGTTGGGCGCAAAAGCTCCATCGGATGGGCACGAAGCGTCAGGCGCAGAGCGACGTAATCCTCCACCACCTCCTCGCCCAGATGCATGGTCGGCAGGTGCACTTCCGGTTCGCGAATGCCCTCGCCATCGAGCGGATCGGAGAACAGCGGCAGCGGTTTTGGGGCGCGAATGGCGCGGACCTGCCACAATGCGTCGCGACGCGTCAGGCCCATGCCGATGAAGGCATCCGCTTCCGCCAGCCGTTCGAGCACATGGGGCGCGACGCCCGCACGCAGCCAGACGCTTTCGGGGTCTTGGTAGCCGTTGCCGCGCGCCGCCACGATCCAGCCCGCGTCCTCTTCGCGAAAGCCTTTGATTTGACGAAATCCAAGCCGAAGCGCCAGTGCCCCGTCGGCGCGTCGCTCCAACTGATTGTCCCAGTCGGAATGGTTGACGCAGACAGGCCGCACCTCGACACCATGGTCCCGCACATCGCGCACGATCTGGGCCGGTGCGTAGAACCCCATCGGTTGGGAGTTTAGCAAGGCACAGGCAAACACCGCCGGGTGGTGGCATTTGAGCCAGGACGACACATAGGTTAGCATGGCAAAGGCCGCCGCGTGGCTTTCGGGGAAACCGTAATCGGCGAAGCCTTCGATCTGCCCAAAACAGGCCTCCGCGATTTCTTGGCTGTAGCCATTCCCCATCATGCCGCGCACGAAACGGTCGCGGTGCTCGCCGATGGTGCCCATGCGCCGGAAGGAGGCGAGAGAACGTCGGAGTTTGTCGGCTTCTTCGGCGGTGTAGCCCGCGCCGACGACGGCGATCTGCATCGCCTGTTCTTGGAAGAGCGGCACGCCGAGGGTCTTGCGTGTGACCTCTGCGAGCGCAGGGCCAAAGGGTTCGGGTGCCTCCAATCCCTGACGCCGCCGGATATAGGGTTTGACCATGCCGCCTTGAATGGGGCCGGGGCGGACAATCGCGACCTCGATCACCAGATCGTAAAACGTGGCGGGTTTCATGCGTGGCAGAAAGTTCATCTGCGCCCGGCTTTCGACCTGAAATACCCCCACCGCATCGGCGCGTTGTAGCATCTCATAGGTCGTGCGGTCCTCTTGCGGCACCGTGTCGAGGGTCAGGCGGGTCTTCTCATGCGCGTCTAACAGATCAAAACTCTTACGCAGACAGGTGAGCATCCCGAGACTGAGAATATCGACCTTGAGAATGCCAAGCGCGTCGATGTCGTCCTTGTCCCATTCGATGCAGGTGCGGTTTTCCATCGCTGCGTTCTCGATGGGGCAAAGCTCGTCGAGACGCCCGCGCGTGATGATAAACCCACCGACATGCTGGCTCAGGTGGCGCGGAAAGCCGATGATCTCGCCGATGAGTTCAATCGTCTGCGCCAACCGCCGGTCTTTGGGATTGAGGCCCAGTTCTTTCGCCCGCTCCATATCCGCGCCGGAATTGGTCAGCCCCCAGATGTCGCCCGAGAGCCGCGCGGTGAGGTCTTGGGAAAGGCCCATGACCTTGCCCACTTCGCGGATCGCGGCGCGGGTGCGGAAATGGATGACGGTGGCACAAAGCCCCGCGCGGTGGCGGCCGTATTTCTCATAAATCCACTGGATCACCTCCTCGCGGCGCTCATGTTCGAAATCCACGTCAATGTCGGGCGGCTCGCCGCGATGGCGGGAGATGAAGCGTTCAAACACCATGCCGATCATGTCGGGCGACACATCGGTGATGCCCAGAAGGTAACAGAGGATCGAATTGGCCGCCGAGCCGCGCCCTTGGCAAAGAATGCCGCGCGATCGGGCTTCTTGGACAATGTCATGGACAGTAAGGAAATAGGGCGCGTAGTTCAGCTCGCCGACAAGGCTCAGTTCCTTTTCCATCAGATCATGCACGCGTTGTGAGGCGCCATGAGGATACCGCCGTTTGATCCCGTCTCGCGCTAAGCGTTCCAGACGCGCCTGAGGTGTTTCCCCTTTGGACATTTCGTCCGGGTATTCGTAGCTTAACTCGGAGAGATCGAAACCACAGCGCGCGGCGATTTCTAGCGTGCGTTTGAGCGCCGCCGGATGGTTGCGATAGAGCCGCGCCATGTCGGCGGCGCCTTTCAGGCGACGTTCTGCATTGGGCAGCGCCTTCGTGCCGATCCGGTCGATGGTCAGCCCCTCGCGCAGACAGGTCAGCACATCCGCGAGCCGCCGCCGCCGCCCGTGATGCATAAGCACATCGCCCACCGCCACCATCGGCGCTGAACAGCGGAGCGCCAGTGCGGCACAGGCATCGAGCCACGCCTGATCGGAGCCGTCATATCGCGGCGCGGCGCCTAGAAAAACGTGACCGGGGTAGCGGCGTTGCAGCTTTTGAAGGGCCGGTTGAGCACGCGTTAGGTCTTTCGGCGGCAAGGCAATGAGGATCATGCCCTGACAGCCCGCCTCAAGATCGCGCAGGTCAAGATGGCACTCGGCTTTCTCTGCGCGGCGTTTGCCGAGTGTCAAAAGTCGTGACAGCCGATGATAGGCCGCGCGGTCGGTGGGCAGCGCCAGCCATTCGACGGGGCAATCGCGCAGCACAAGCCGGGTGCCGACGATGAGCTTCGGAAGCTTTGGGGTGTCCGGCACCGGCAGGTCTTGTGGCGCGCCGATTTCCTGTCGAGAGCAGGGATCAACCTGATGGGAAGAGCGCACACGGAGCTGTTCCGCGGCCTCTTCGCGGAGCGTTTTGAGCGCTGAATAGGCTCGCACCACGCCCGCCAAAGTGTTGCGGTCGGTGATGGCCACGGCCTCCAACCCCAGCTCGGCGGCGCGCAGCATCAGCTCCTCGGGATGCGAGGCCCCGGTGAGGAAGGTGAAGTTCGAAGTGACACAGAGTTCCGCGTAGCTCATGCGAATTCCCCCTGCACAAACCAGCCGGGGTTTTGCGGCGTGTGATAGAGCCAGAGGCGTCGCCCTTCGCGGGTCTCGATCCGCCAATAATCGCGCAAGCCCGAGCGCCACGCCTCATCCGGGAGCCACCATTCCGGCGCGATCCGTTCGGGGCCGATGGCGCGCCCTGTGGTCAATGACATGCGCCGCCATCGAAAGCGGGCGGGGGGCTCCGCGCCGTGTCCTGCAATGGGTTCAGGCGGGAACAGGCGCAAAGGGCGCGGGCGCAGGCAAGACCACGCGCTCCTCGGCACGCTGAAGGCGGCGGGGGCGATGGTAAAGCTGCGCTCGGGAATATGGCTGTCGGCGGGGAGAAGGCGTTGGATGTTTTCCAGTCCGATGCGCGTGCCGATCCGGGTGATCAGGTCGTTCAGCTGATCGGGGGAGGTCTGGACGCTGCCGATCTGTTGCACCGCGAGCGGTTCGACATGTGTAGCTTCTAGCCGGATTTGGTCGATGCCAAAGCCCGCGTCCACTTCGCCCACGCCGCGCTCGAACAGGGGCAGGATGCGGTGCGGGTCGCGCAGCGGCGCGGCGAGGCGCAGTTCGACCTGCTGGCTGCCCTGATCGACCCGGCGCAGGGTCAGCGTGAGGCGGCGCGCCCCCATCTCATAGCGGTTGAGTTTGTCGCAGAGCGGGGTCAGAAGCCGGGCGGTGAGGCCCATCACGTCCTCTGTGAGGCCAATGGGGTCCGGCAGGCTCATGCGGGTGGCAAAGCGCGGTGGTTCGACCTCGGGCGTGACGGGTTCGGGGACGTGGCCCATGGCTTGATCGAGGCGCAGCAGCAGATCAGGGCCAAAGCGACGGGTCAGCGGGGCACGGGCAGCTTCCGCCAGATCGCCAACGCTGCGCAGGCCGAGACGTTGCAGGGCTGTCACTGTCGCCTCCTCAAGACGCAGCGCGGCGACCGGCAGGTCGGTCAGGGACGCCGTTCCAGTGCCGAAATGCGCAAAGGCCCAAGCCGCACCACGGGTCGCCGCACATCCTAGACGAAGTGTCAGGCCCGACCGCATCGCGCGGCTTTCGATATCCGCCAGCATCTCCGCCTCGCCGCCCCAAAGATGGGTTGAGCCGGTGACGTCCAGTACCAGCCCGTCCAGCCCATCACGCCCCACCCAAGGGCAATAGCGCGTCGCCCAGCGGCGCAGGGTGGCGAGGAAGCGGGCATCAAGATCGGGGCGCGCAGGCTGGCTGATCAGATCGGGGCAAAAGGCGCGTGCATCGGCAAAGCTCATGCCGCGCGTCAGGCCCAAGCCTTCGGCGGTCTCGTTGAGGCAATAGATCCGCTCGGTGTTGTTCGATTTGAGGGTGATCGCGAAGGGGCCGTTCACGGGGCGTGCACGCAGAACCCGGTCACTCGCCAACCGGGGAAACCACATGCACACGACGCGTTTTCGAATCCCATCGAACATTCCAGGCCCCATTTGTTCCTGATTTGTTCTTTTTAATTTCCCATCGCATCAGAGTCGAGTCTTCGCTTTGTGTGGTGAAGATCGGCGCAACATGCCACCGCGTTTCGGCGGCGTTCGAGCCCATGCCTTCGGAGATCAAACACAGCCCTGTTGTTCCGCCTGCCTTGGCTGCGAGTTGCAACCGCCGCCCCTCGCGCAGGTTCAGCGGACGCGTGATTTCGATGATGACAGCAGGGACCGCGCCGTCTTTCAACGCCTCCTCGGCCACGGCCAGCGCATCGGTTTGATCCTTGGGGCGCGCCAGAAGCACGCGGGCGGGATCGAAAAAAGGCAAAAGCCCCTGTGGGGTGAGCGTGTCGGAGAGCCAGCCCTCACGAATCCACAGGCATGCCCCTGACGCCGCCATGGCGGCAAAGCTCATGACGGCGAAGCCTACGGAGCCGGGCCCATAGGCCTCATGTACCCGGCCGCGGCGCAGGGGAAAGACAGTGTGGAAATCGACTCGCATAAGGAGAACATAATGGGAACATTTGATTTCGACAATCTGTTGGGGCGTCGCAATCTCAGTGGTCGGCCGCGTCTGCCAGTTCCAGAATCCGTTCGATTTCGGACGCGGAGAGACGCACCGGGTTGGCCTGTGTTGACGAGGCCGTCCGCGCGCGTTCGGCCATCTCGGACCAAAGAGAGGGGCCGCACTTCAGTTCGGTGAGCGAGGCCAGTCCCTCTGCGTCAATGAAAGCCTGCAACGACTGTCCGAGACCGTCGCGCAGCCAGCCGTCGACCTCATCCAAGCGCGTGACCGACAGGCCGGCGTTCACCATAGCTCCGCGGTTGACCGTCAGGGCCGCGGGCAACAGGCGACCACAGATTGCCCCATGTGCGCCGCCCTGACTGCCAATGACCGCAGCAAGGCCGTGGACGACCCCAAGGCCGGAATTCGCCAGAGCGAGACCACTTATGTAGCTGGCCTTGGCCATCGTGTCGCGCGCGGTTTGATCCTCCTGCGTCATGAGGTGGCGCAGTGCCTCCGCGGCTGGCGCGATCATGCCACGCACGAGCGCATCCGTGATCGGATTGGCACGGTTCGAAAGGTAGCTCTCGATCAGTTGCGTCAGGGCATCAAGCCCCGTGGAAAGCGTCAGATGTTTCGGCAGACCATCGGTCAAAGAGGCATCCACCACGGCCAAATCCGGCACAAGACGCGGGTCGCGCAGGCTGATCTTGAGCCCTTGTTCCGGCACGCCGATCACGGCGTTTCGGGTGGCTTCTGCGCCTGTGCCAGAGGTGGTGGGAACCGCCACGAAGGGCAGCGGGTCGTTGAGCTTCGACGCCGGATCAGACCCAAGTCCAAGATGATCCAACACATCGCCTTCGGAGACGCAGAGACCCGAGACGGCCTTGCCCAGATCAATCACCGCACCGCCGCCGATGGCGACGATACAGTCGGCATCCGATGCGCGCGCTTGGGTTACCGCCTCGCGCACCTGATCGGCGGTGGGTTCTCCGCGGGCGATCTGTGTCGTCACGTTGAGGCCCCGCGTTTGCAGTTCTGCGATGAAAACATCGGCCCAGGCCACCGACGCGCTGCGGAGCACGAAAACCCGATGCCCCATGGCGTTCACTGCATCGGCGACCTGCGCCTTGGCATTGCGTCCGATCAGGCACCGCGCGGGGGCGGTGAAGGGAACATCTGCAATCGGCTGAGCCGCGAGGCTTTCGGCGAGACCTGACATCAAAACTGCATCGTTGCACGTACGGCGCGCGCCCAGCTGTCACATTTCGTTTGACGCGTCGCAGCGTCCATATGCGGCTCGAATGTGCGATCCAGTGCCCATGTCGCGGCAAAGCCTTCCATATCGGGATAGACGCCCGCGCGTTGACCGGCGAGCCAAGCGGCACCCATCGCGGTGGTCTCCAAGACTTTCGGACGATCCACGGGGGCGTCGATGATGTCGGACAGGAATTGCATCGCAAAATCTGAGGCACTCATGCCGCCATCAACCCGCAGCGCTGTGGTGGCGTCGCCCTGCCAATCGGCATGCATGGCTTCTAGCAGGTCGCGGGTTTGATAGCCGACGCTTTCGAGTGCGGCGCGGGCAAATTCCGCTGGCCCCGAGTTGCGTGTCATCCCGAAAATCGCGCCCCGGCATTCGGCATTCCAATAGGGTGCGCCCAGCCCGGTGAAGGCGGGCACAAGCACCAAGTCCTGCGTTTCATCGGCGCTTTCGGCCAAGGGCTGTGTCTCTGAGGCCTCGCGGATGATCTTCAACCCGTCGCGCAGCCATTGCACCACGGCACCCGCAATAAATATTGAGCCTTCGAGCGCATAGGTCGTCTTGCCGCCGATCCGATACGCGATAGTGGTCAACAGCCGGTTTTGCGACATCACCGGCGTCTCCCCCGTGTTCAAAAGCGCGAAGCAGCCGGTACCATAGGTCGATTTCACCATGCCCGGTTTGAAACAGGCCTGACCGATGGTGGCCGCCTGTTGGTCGCCCGCGATGCCCAAAATCGGGATCGGACGGCCAAAGAGATCGGAGCGGGTTTCGCCGAAATCGGCATCGCAATCGCGCACCTCGGGCAGCATCGCCATCGGGATGTCGAAGCGTTTGCAAATGGTGGTGGACCAATGGCCTTTGCGGATGTCGTAGAGCATGGTGCGGGCTGCATTGGTGGCGTCAGTGGCGTGGACCTTGCCGCCCGTGAGTTTCCACACCAGCCAGCTGTCGACCGTGCCAAACAAAAGCTCGCCCGCCTCGGCACGGTCTCGCGCGCCTTCCACGTTGTCGAGAATCCATTTGAGTTTCGTCGCCGAGAAATAGGGGTCGAGCAACAGCCCGGTCTTCTCCGTGACGACCTCTTCGAAGCCCTCCGACTTAAGTGTCTTGCAAAGCTCGGAGGTGCGACGGTCCTGCCAGACGATGGCATTGTAGACCGGCTGTCCGGTGGTCTTGTCCCAGACAAGCGTGGTTTCGCGCTGGTTGGTGATGCCGATGGCGGCGATTTGTGACACGTCGGCCGAGGATTTCTCGATCACCGCACGACAGGTGGCCGCCGTGGTGGACCAGAGATCGAAAGCGTCATGTTCGACCCAGCCACTTTTGGGGAAATGCTGTTCGAATTCTTCCTGCGCGGTGGCCGTGACGGACAGGTCTCCGTCAAACAGAATGGCGCGGGTCGATGTGGTGCCCTGATCGATGGCAAGAATATAGGTCACATGCATCTCCTTGGTGGTCTCTGCTCGGTCCAAAGCTATGTCACCAGCGCTGGACGGAAAAGAGGGGCAAAAGAGGGCGGTGATCCCGCCCTCTTTCAGAACTTACTGCCAGGAGGCGACGAGTTCGTCGTAGGAGACGGTTTGCGGCTCCTCGCGTTCGTTCTCGATGGCCGGTTTCGGCGCGCCTTCCATGGCGAGCCATTCGGCGGCATCTTTCTCGTCGTTCATGACAGGGCCAAGATCGCCTTGGATGCCAGCACGTTCGAGACGTTCCATCACGCGTTCCATGTCAGAGCAGAGGCTGTCGAGCGCGTCTTGCGCGGATTTCGCGCCGGACATGGCATCGCCGATGTTCTGCCACCACAGCTGGGCGAGCTTCGGGTAATCCGGAACGTTGGTGCCGGTGGGCGACCAGCGCACGCGGTCAGGCGAGCGGTAGAACTCGACGAGACCGCCAAGTTTCGGCGCACGATCGGAGAAGCTCTCATGCTGGATGGTGGATTCGCGGGTGAAGGTCAGACCCACGTGGGATTTCTTCACGTCGACGGTCTTGGAGCCCACGAATTGCGCGTAGAGCCAAGCGGCTTTGGCGCGGTCTTCGGGCGTGGATTGCATCAGCGTCCAGGACCCCACGTCCTGATAGCCAACCTTCATGCCGTCTTCCCAGTACACGCCATGCGGGCTGGGGGCGAGACGCCATTTCGGGGTGCCATCCTCGTTCATCACCGCCGGGCTGTCGACCAGAGGCGCGACGAAGGTGGTGTACATGAACATCTGCTGGGCGATGTTGCCCTGACCCGGAACCGGACCGGCCTCGGAGAAGGTCATGCCCATGGCGGACGGAGGCGAGTATTTGTTCAGCCATTCGATGGCTTTCTCAACCGCATAGACCGCCGCCGGAGAGTTTGCCGCCCCGCCGCGTGCCATACAGGCGCCGACCGGCTGGGAGTTCTCGTTCACGCGGATGCCCCATTCATCGACCGGAAGGCCGTTGGGTTCGCCCTTGTCGCCCATCCCGGCCATGGACATCCATGCGTCGGTGTAGCGCCAGCCCAAGGACGGGTCTTTTTTGCCGTAGTCCATCGAGCCATAGACCTCGACACCGTCGATTTCGCGACCGGTGAAGAATTCGGCGATGTCCTCATAGGCCGACCAGTTGACCGGAACGCCGAGGTCGTAGCCGTATTTCTCTTTGAACTCGGCCATGATTGCGGGATCGGTGAACCAATCGTAGCGGAACCAGTAAAGGTTCGCGAACTGCTGGTCGGGAAGCTGATAGAGTTTGCCATCGGGTGCGGTGGTGAACTGGGTGCCGATGTAGTCGTCGAGATCGAGACCGGGGTTGGTCACATCCGCGCCTTCGTTTGCCATCCAGTCGGTGAGGTTGCGCACCTGTTGATAGCGCCAGTGGGTGCCGATCAGGTCGGAGTCGTTGACATAGGCGTCATAGATGTTTTCGCCGGACTGCATCTGAGTTTGCAGTTTCTCGACCACATCGCCTTCGCCGATCAGGTCGTGGGTGATTTTGATGCCGGTGATGGCCTCGAACGCGGGGGCGAGCACCTGAGATTCATATTCGTGCGTGGTGATGGTCTCGGAGACCACTTTGATCTCCATGCCCGCAAAGGGCTGGGCTGCGTCGATGAACCACTGCATTTCAGCTTCTTGATCGGCGCGGGACAGCCCGGACATATCGCCGATTTCAGCATCGAGGAACGCCTTGGCCGCATCCATATCGGCGAAAGCGGGCACCGACAAAAGGCCGAGGCCTAACGCCAGTGCGGTGGTTGTCTTGAGACGATGGTTCATTGGTTTCCTCCCTATGTGAACCTTTGTTTTTAGGTGTCGATCCGTCGCGGGGCCTCCTCAGACCCAGCGAAAGACGATAGCTGCAAAGATCAGGCAAACGACAAGCGCGAGCGCTTGGTTGGCGCCGACCAGACCGAGCCATGCAAGATTGATGAAGGCCGAGCCCAGAAGGGTGATGAACAAACGATCCCCCCGCGTGGTCTCAATGCCCAATACGCCAACGCGCGGCGTTTCGGGGAATTTGATCGCCAGAATGGTGAAGATCACCAAAAGCGTTGCAATCGTTCCGAAAAAGGCGGCGGTCGGCCATGTCCATGCCATCCAGTCCATGTCGAATTCCTCCTCTTAGACCCGACCGAGGGCAAAGCCCTTGGCGATGTAATTGCGCACGAAGTAGATCACGAGCGCGCCCGGCACGATGGTGAGCACCCCGGCGGCGGCCAGCACGCCCCAGTCGACGCCTGCCGCGCCGACCGTGCGGGTCATGGTGGCGGCGATGGGTTTGGCGTCCACAGAGGTCAGCGTGCGCGAGAGCAGCAGTTCAACCCAAGAGAACATGAAGCAGAAGAACGCAGCCACACCGATGCCCGAGGCGATGAGCGGCATGAAAATCTTCACGAAGAAGCGCCCAAAGCTATAGCCGTCGATATAGGCGGTCTCGTCGATTTCCTTCGGCACTCCGCGCATGAAACCTTCGAGGATCCAGACGGCGAGCGGCACGTTAAAGAGACAATGCGCCAGAGCCACGGCGATATGCGTGTCGAACAGCCCGATTGAGGAATAGAGCTGAAAGAAGGGCAGGGCGAAGACGGCAGGCGGCGCCATACGGTTCGTCAAAAGCCAGAAGAACAGGTGCTTGTCGCCCAAGAAATTGTAGCGCGAAAACGCATAGGCGGCGGGCAGCGCGACTGCGAGCGAGATCACCGTGTTCATCACCACGTAGATCATCGAGTTGACGTAGCCCATATACCACGCCTCGTCGGTGAGGATCGTAATGTAATTCGCCAGCGTCAGATCGCGCGGCCAGAGCGAAAAACTCCCGAGGATTTCCGCGTTGGTCTTCAGGCTCATGTTCAACAGCCAGTAGATCGGCAACATGAGGAACAGAAGATAGAGCGTCATCACCACGGCGCGGCCTTTCACCTTGGGGAGGCTGCGCGGTTTGGTGGCGGCGGGTGTGAGTGCGGTTGCGTCCGTCATCTTACATGCCCTTTTTGTCGAGGTTGACCATGACGGTGTAGAACACCCATGAAATCAACAGGATCACGAGGAAATACATCAAAGAGAAGGCGGCAGCGGGTCCGAGGTCGAACTGGCCGAGAGCCATCTTGACGAGGTCGATGGACAAAAGCGTTGTCGCATTGCCCGGACCGCCGCCCGTCACCACGAAGGGCTCGGTGTAGATCATGAAGCTGTCCATAAAGCGCAGCAGGATCGCGATCATCAACACGCCCATCATTTTGGGCAGTTCGATGAAACGGAACACTTTCCAACGGTTCGCCTGATCGATCCGCGCGGCCTGATAATAGGCGTCGGGGATGGATTTGAGACCGGCAAAGGCCAGAAGTGCCACGAGCGAGGTCCAGTGCCAGACATCCATCACGATGATGGTGATCCAGGCGGAGATTGTGTCCTGCGTGTAGTTGTAGTCGATCCCAAGCGCGTCGAGCGTGTAGCCCAGAAGGCCAATGTCAACGCGTCCAAAAATCTGCCAGATCGTGCCGACCACATTCCATGGGATCAGCAGGGGTAGGGACATGACCACGAGGCAGAAGGACGACCAAAACCCCGATTTCGGCATGTTGAGCGCCACGAAAATGCCCAGCGGAATTTCGATGGCGAGGATGATGCCGGAGAACATCAACTGACGTTGCAGCGCGTTCCACATGCGCTCGTCCGAGAGCATTTCCTGGAACCACTCAAGCCCTGCCCAGAAGAACTGGTTGTTGCCGAAGGTGTCCTGCACGGAATAGTTCACCACCGTCATGAGCGGGATCACGGCGGAGAACGCCACGAGCACCAGCACGGGCAGCACAAGGAACCATGCTTTGTGATTGGTTGTTTTCTGTTGCATCACGCGGCCTCCCCGCCTTGCGGCGCCACACGCCAGTCGTTTGCGTAGACATTCACGCGCGCCGGATCGAAGGTGACGCGGGTCATGTCCGCGCGCACAGGGTCGTCCTCGCCAGCGATGATGTTGATGTCTTGGCCAAAGAATTCGGCGCGGATGATCTTGTGACGCCCGGCATCCTCGACGCGGCGCACTTTCACGGGCAGGCCTTCGCTTTCGCTCAACCGCGCGAACTCGGGCCGCACGCCGATCTCCACCTTGCCGCTCACCGGCGCATAACCCGCGCCGAGCGCAATTTCCGAGCCGTTGATGTAGGCTTTCGTGCCCTCGACCTTGGCGGGGATCACATTCATGCCCGGCGAGCCGATGAAATAGCCGACAAACGTATGCGCGGGCCGTTCGAACAACTCCTCAGGCGTGCCGATCTGAACCACGCGCCCGTCATACATCACCACCACCTTATCGGCGAAGGTCAGCGCCTCCGTCTGGTCGTGGGTCACATAGATCATCGTGTGGCCGAAATCGTGATGCAGCTTTTTGAGCTGGGTTCTGAGTTCCCACTTCATATGCGGGTCGATCACGGTCAGCGGCTCGTCAAACAAAAGCGCATTCACGTCCTTGCGCACCATGCCGCGACCAAGAGAGATCTTTTGCTTGGCATCCGCGCCCAGCCCGCGCGCCTTTTTGCGCAGCATGTCTTCCATGCCGATCATCTTGGCGATTTCCTGAACGCGCTCGGCCACATAGGATTCGTCGCGGCCCCGGTTGCGGAGCGGAAAGGCCAGATTGTCGTGCAGGGTCATCGTGTCGTAGACCACCGGGAACTGGAACACCTGCGCGATGTTGCGCTCCGCCGTGGGCGCACGGGTGACGTCTTTGCCGTCGAACAGAATGCGCCCCTGAGAGGGCATCAACAGCCCTGAAATGATGTTGAGAAGCGTGGACTTGCCGCAGCCTGACGAGCCCAAAAGCGCATAGGCCTCGCCGTCTTCCCAGTCGTAATTCAGTTCCTTGAGTGCGTAATCGTCCTCTGACGCCGGGGCCGGATTGTAGGAATGCGCAAGGTTATCGAGTGTAATTCTAGCCATGATCGCGCCTCCTCACGCCGCCATCGCGTAGGCGGCGGGCGCAACGAGCCCCCCGTCTTCGCCGAACACATAGACATGCCGCGGGTCGAGCCAGACGTCGAGCGCGGCGCCGATTTCGAGGTCATGCACGCCGTGGATCAACCCGACCCAACGCGCCCCATGGTGATCGAGATGGACGAAAGTTTCCGAGCCGGTCAGCTCCGTCACATGCAAGTTCGTTGTGAATTTCATCGCATTTTCAGCGTGCTGCATGATTTCGAGGTGGTTGGGGCGGAACCCCGCCGTGTAGCGTCCATCCGCCAGATCGGCGAGCTTGCCGGTCGCCTGCGCGCTTTGTCCGTCACCGAACATCAACCGATCGCCGGTCTTGGAGATTTGCAGGAAATTCATCGGCGGATCGGAGAACACCCGCGCCGTGGTCGCATCCACAGGCTGGCGATAGACCTCGGGTGTCGGCCCGAATTGCGTCACGCGGCCCTCCCAGAGCGTCGCGGTATTGCCGCCGAGCAAAAGCGCCTCTTCGGGCTCCGTCGTGGCATAGACAAAGATCGAGCCGGAGGCCTCAAAAATCTTCGGAATCTCGACGCGCAACTCTTCGCGCAGTTTGTAATCGAGGTTCGCAAGCGGCTCATCCAAGAGCACGAGGCCTGCGTTCTTGACCAGCGCCCGCGCCAGAGCACAGCGCTGTTGTTGCCCGCCTGACAGCTCCAGAGGTTTGCGGTCCAGCATCGGCGTCAGCTTCATCAGCTCTGCCGTCTCACGCACGCGCGCGTCGATCTCCGCCTTGTCCACGCCCATCAGCTTCATCGGCGAGGCGATGTTGTCGTACACGCTCATCGAGGGGTAGTTGATGAATTGCTGATACACCATCGCAACCTTGCGATCCTGCACCCGCATGCCGGTGACGTCCTTGCCGTCCCAGAAAATCCGCCCGGCGCTCGGTTGATCGAGCCCGGCCATCAGACGCATCAGCGAGGTCTTACCCGACAGAGTCGGCCCCAGCAGAACGTTCATCGTTCCTTTTTCGAGCGTCAGATCGGTCGCGGCAATATGCATTTGCCCCTCGACGATCTTCGATACGCCCTTCAGTTCCAGCGTCATAAGGTCCTCCTCCCCGCGCCTTATTATCTTTGGCCTTTGGCTCTATTCAGCTGCGGCACTCCCCGCACGGTGGGTCTTCATCCAATAATCCAGATCATGGATCTGCGTTTCATCCAGTCGCAGCCCAAGTTTCGAGCGGCGCCAAACAATGTCCTCGGCCGTGCGCGCATATTCCCGCTCCATCAGCCATGTCACTTCGGTCTCGGTCAGGGTCGCGCCGAAATCACGTCCGAGCGCCTCGACACTCTTTGCGTCTCCCAGCATTTCACGCGCTTCCGTGCCGTAGGCGCGCACCAGACGTCGCGCCCAGAACGGCGTCAGAAACCCGAATTGCGCACGAAGTTCGGAGACGAGCCGGTCAAACCCGTCGACCGGGAAATCCCCACCTGCGAGCGGCACACCTGCCGTCCACTGGCCCTTTGCGTCCGGCAGGTGTTCCGAGATTTTCTCAAGCGCGCTTTCCGCAAGCCGCCGATAGGTTGTGATTTTCCCCCCGAAGATGTTGAGCACCGGCGCACCGTCCTGTGCATCGACCTTGAGCGTATAGTCCCGCGTTGCCGCTGTCGCCGATGACGCTCCGTCATCATAGAGCGGGCGGACGCCGGAATAGCTCCAGACCACATCCTCGGCGCTGATCGGCGCTTTGAAATATTTGTTGGCAAAGGCAATCAGATAGTCGCGCTCTTCGTCGGTGCAGCTGGGTTTGATCGACGGATCGCTATGTTCTGCGTCCGTGGTGCCGATCAGGGTGAAATCTGTCTCGTAGGGAATGGCGAAAATGATCCGCCCATCGGTGCCCTGAAAGAAATAGCATTTGTCGTGATCGTAGAGCTTGCGGGTCACGATATGACTGCCGCGCACAAGCCGCACGCCCTCTTTCGACGGCAGGTCGATTTTGTCGTGAATCACGTCGCCGACCCAAGGCCCGCCCGCATTCACCAGCATTTTGGCGTAATGGGTGGCGGTGCGGCCATTTTCCATATCTTTCGTTTCGACACGCCAGAGATCGCCTTCGCGGGTCGCGTGGGTGACCTTGGTTCGCGTCAGGATCGCCGCGCCGCGTGCCTCTGCGTCGCGGGCATTGAGGATCACGAGACGGGAATCTTCGACCCAGCAATCGGAATATTCATAGGCTTTGGTAAAGCGTTCCTGAAGCGGCGCGCCCTCGGCCGTTCCCGTCAGATTGACGGTTTCCGACCCGGGAAGAATTTTGCGCCCGCCCAGATGGTCATACATGAACAGGCCAAGCCGGATCAGCCACGCCGGCCGACGCCCTTTCATCCAAGGCATCACAATGGACAGCAATTTCGAGGTCGGTGTTTCCGACTCGAAGCGCATATCTTTATGATAAGGAAGGACAAATCTCATCGGCCAGCTGATGTGCGGCATGGCGCGCAGGAGAGCTTCGCGTTCGATCAGGGCCTCGCGCACCAGTCGCACTTCGAAATATTCGAGGTAGCGCAGCCCGCCATGAAAGAGTTTTGTCGAGGAGGAAGAGGTCGCAGACGCAAGGTCGTTCATCTCCGCAAGCGTCACGGAATATCCCCGTCCCGCTGCGTCTCGCGCGATCCCACAGCCGTTGATGCCGCCGCCGATCACAAAGAGATCGACTGGATGTGTGCTCTCGTTTCCGCGCACAGATTTTCCTCCCGATTTATGGCGCTAACGTAGATTTGAAACAAATAGAAACGCAAGTCATTTATTTTCGTTTTTTTTCGATTGTTGGAAATCAAATACTTAAGTGAATATTTTCTGCAGGTGCGAACGTGATTTTTCGAAAACCACGCGCTCGCGGCGATAAATCATCTGGATTCGCAACGGATTTTCGCGTTTTTTTATGGAAAGCGAAAAAAGCGAAGAAAATCGAACATCATGTCCAACAATTTCCGCCATCCCGTCATTCTCGACATCGCCCGCAAGACCGGCAAAGTCACCGTGGAAGGTTTGGCGGAGCATTTCGGGGTGACTCATCAGACCATCCGCCGCGATCTGTCGGAACTGGCCGACATGGGGCGTCTGGAGCGGGTGCATGGCGGGGCGGTGATTGCCTCCGGCACGATCAATATCGGCTATGAGGATCGCCGCCAATTGAATGCGGAGGCCAAGATCCAGATTGCAAAGGCCTGCGCGCAACAAATTCCGAGCGGCATTTCCCTGTTTCTCAACATTGGGACGAGCACCGAGGCCGTGGCGCAGGAATTGCTAACTCATAAGGATCTGATGGTCGTGACGAACAATATGAACGTCGCGCAAATACTGGCGGGCAATCCCAATTGCGAGGTGATCGTCACCGGTGGGCATTTGCGGCGCTCGGATGGGGGGCTGGTCGGTAATCTGGCGACCGAGACCATTCGCAAATTCAAATTTGATCTTGCGGTGGTCGGCTGTTCCGCGCTGGATCGCGACGGTGACCTGCTGGATTTCGACATTCAGGAGGTGAGCGTCAGTCAGGCGATCCTGAACCAGTCCCGCAAGACCTTTCTCGTGGCGGATCACACGAAATTCTCCCGAAGCGCCCCGGCGCGGATCGCGTCCCTATCTGATATCGACGTGTTTTTCACCGACCGTCCTGTGCCTGATGATCTCTTCAAAGCCTGTCGTGACTGGCATACCGAAGTGGTCTGTGGCGTCTGAAACCCGACACGATGCGCGGTTCCAGCCGTGCGCGCGGTCCGAATGGCGTTGGCTTAAAACCGTCAGAAAGCATGTGAGACCAAAGTTGACACGCGCCATAGGAGAAATCGTGTTAGCATCGCGCCCGGAGAGGAGGCGCGCATGATCGGGCAAAACCACGTCAAGGAGATTGAGCAGGTGCTGGATGGGCGCGCGAGCGGGCGGGACAGCTATGTCGAGGCCTCGTGGCGACGCTGTGTCGAACTTTACGGCATGGATCCCTCCCACAACGCGCCTGCGCATATCGTCACCGAATCCGAATTCCGCACCCATCGTGAACAGGCCGACTGGATGATCGGTGCGGCGCGCGCCAGTCTTCAGAGTTTGTTCCGTCAGGTCTCCGGGCAGAATTACGTCCTGTTGCTGACCGATGCCAAAGGTGTCTGTGTCGACTTTTTCGGCGATGATCTTTTTGCGAGTGAGTTGCGCAATGCCGGTCTCTACCTTGGTTCGAATTGGTCCGAAGATTTGGCGGGCACTTGCGGGGTCGGCGCTTGTATCGTGACAGGCGAGCCGGTCACGGTGCATCAGGACGATCACTTCGGGACGGCGCATATGTCGCTGTCCTGCACCTCGGCGCCGATCTACGACAGCCTTGGTCAACTGGCGGCGGTGCTCGATATTTCCCTGCTGCGCTCACCCTCACCGAAAAGCAGCCAGAACCTTGCCATGTCTCTCGTGACAGCGGCGGCGCGGCGGGTGGAGATGGCCAATCTGATGGCGGCCAGTCGTCGGGAGTGGGTGCTGCGCTTTTCCTCAAGTCCCGAATTTCTCGATGTGGACCCGGAAGGCGCCGTGGCCTTGGATGGGTCGGGCCGCATCATCGGCGCCACACATGCGGCCACACGGATGCTGTCGCGGGGCGGGGCCACTCTGATCGGAGAGCGGATCGACACCCTTCTTGGTCTCAGCGTCGATGATTTGCCAGACCTGATGCGCGACCGCCCGACGGAGGATCGTGTCGTCGCGCTGGGCGACGGTGGCGCGGTGTTCGGTCATGCGATTGCGCCGCAGGCGCCGCGCAGGGTTGAACGGCATTTGCCGTCAAAGGACAAGCGCGCCGGTGGTGTGCTGAACGCGATGGCGGGCAGCGATCCGACCATGGCGCGTCTGCTGTCACAGGCCGAGCGCCTTGCGACGACGCAGGTTCCGCTTGTGATTTGTGGCGAGAGTGGCACGGGAAAGACCAAACTTGCGCGCGCCATCCACATGATTTCGCGGCGCGGTGGCTTTGTCTCTGTGGACTGTGCTGGAACGTCGCAAGACGAGATCAGTGCGCTCGCAGCGGCACAGGTCGGTCCGACGACGCTTCTCTTGCAACGCATCGAAGACCTGAGTGCCGATGCCGCACGCGCGTTACCCGGTCTCCTTGATGCCCACCCTGATCTGCGTCCGATCGCGACCAGCGGGCAGGGCGCCAAGGCGCTGTTGTTCGAGGACCATCTGCCGTCCGCTCTTTATCACCGGCTGGCGGGCGCGGTGCTTGCCCTGCCGCCATTGCGGGAGCGGCAGGATCTTGGTTGGATGATCGACCGCCTGTTGCGCGGACGCTGCGGAGACGAGCGGCGCCTGACGCCCTCGGCGCGCGCCGAATTGATGGCGCGCGATTGGCCGGGCAATCTGCGGGAGTTGGGCAATGTGCTGGATGTGGCCTGCACCTTGTCGGACAGCGCTGTGATTGATCTTCCGGACTTGCCGGCGGCGCTAAGTCCCGAGCCGGATGATCAGGATCTTGAAGCCGTGCTCGATGCCTGCAACTGGAACATGGCGCGCGCTGCGCGGCGACTTGGGGTCAATCGCTCCACCATTTTGCGCCGCATCCGCAAGGAAGGCTTGCAACCGCCCGACTAACCTGTTGCGCAACGTTGCGTGCGCAACATGCCGCGATGCCGCAAGTCGAAAGACGATCGAAACGGCGAATTTTGCGTGGTCAGAGTGTCTCTGCGCTCGTCACATTCTCTTCATCACATTGCCGATGAGGAGGAAACGCAATGCTCGATTCAACAACAATCGCACAGGTGCAGGAGACGCTCGATACCCTGAACGCCGCCTTGGAGGAGGGCGACGTACAGGCCGCAAGCGCAGTTTTTGCCACCGATAGCTACTGGCGTGATCTGGTCGCAGTGACCTGGAACCTGAAGACGGTAGAAGGCCCGTCTGGCGTCGCAGACATGCTGAATGCGCAGCTGAACCACACCGGGCCTCGGGGCTTTGCGCTCCAAAGGGGGGAGACCCCGAAAGAAGATGGTGGGGTGATCACGGCTTGGGTGACGTTTGAGACCGCGGTCGGTCGTGGCTGGGGCTTGATGCGTCTGAAAGAGGGGCGGATCTGGACCCTTTTGACGGCTCTGCAAGAACTCAAAGGTCACGAAGAGAACCGGGGCAAACGCCGCCCGATGGGCGCCGAACACGGCGCGAAGAAGAACCGCACATCCTGGAAAGAAGCGCGGGAGGCGGAGGAGGCGTCTCTTGGCTATGACACACAGCCCTATACGGTGATCATCGGCGGCGGGCAGGGCGGTATCGCTTTGGGTGCACGTCTGCGCCAGCTCGGGGTGCCCACCATCGTTTTGGACAAACACGACCGGCCCGGAGACCAGTGGCGGTCGCGCTATAAATCGCTCTGCCTTCACGATCCGATCTGGTACGACCATCTGCCCTACATCAAGTTTCCCGACAACTGGCCGGTGTTTACACCAAAGGACAAGGTCGGCGATTGGCTTGAGATGTATACCAAGGTCATGGAGATCAACTACTGGACCCGTTCCGAAGTGCAGAAGGCCAGCTATGACGCGGCCAGCGGCACTTGGGAGGTTCGGGTCAATCGCGACGGCGAAGAGGTGATCCTGCGCCCGACGCAACTGGTGCTGGCGACTGGCATGTCGGGCAAGGCGAATGTGCCGCAGTTCCCGGGCATGGACAGTTTCAAAGGCACGATCCAGCATTCTTCACAACATGAAGGGCCGGATGCCTGGGCCGGGAAAAAGGTGGTTGTGGTGGGCTCCAACAACTCCGCCCATGACATCTGTGCCGCGCTTTGGGAAGCGGATGCCGACGTCACGATGGTGCAGCGGTCCTCCACCCATATCGTCAAATCCGACAGCCTGATGGAGATCGGTTTGGGCGGGCTCTATTCCGAAGAGGCGCTCGACAATGGCATCACCACAGAAAAGGCCGATATGATCTTCGCTTCACTGCCCTACAAGATCATGCATGAGTTCCAAATCCCGCTCTACGACCAGATGCGCGAGCGCGATGCCGACTTCTATGCGGGTCTTGAAAAGGCGGGATTCAAACTCGACTGGGGCGATGACGGGTCGGGGTTGTTCCTGAAATACCTGCGTCGCGGGTCCGGCTATTACATCGATGTGGGCGCGAGCCAGTTGATCATCGATGGCGAGGTGAAACTCGTTCAGGGGCAGGTCGATCATTTCGATGATCCCGCCGTTGTGTTGGCCGATGGCACACGGCTTGAGGCGGATCTCGTGGTGATGGCCACGGGCTTTGGCTCGATGAACGGCTGGGCGGCGGACCTGATCAGTCAGGAGGTCGCGGACAAGGTGGGCAAGGTCTGGGGCCTCGGCTCTGACACCACGAAAGACCCCGGCCCATGGGAGGGCGAACAGCGCAACATGTGGAAGCCGACGCAGCAGGAGAACCTGTGGTTTCACGGCGGAAACCTGCACCAGTCGCGCCACTATTCGCTCTATCTCGCCCTGCAATTGAAAGCCCGTATGGAGGGGATCGACACCCCTGTCTACGGCCTTCAGGAAGTGCATCACCTCTCGTGATGCGCATGGCGCGTCCGGGCTTTCTTCCCTGCCCGGGCGCAAACTGTACGAACCAAGGAGAACCACAATGAAAGCAGCACGCTGGCATGGCGTCAAAGATATCCGCGTCGAAGACATTCCCGAACCCTCCCCGTCGGCGGGTGAGGTAAAGGTCAAAGTGGCCTGGACCGGGATTTGCGGCAGCGACCTGCATGAATATCTGGCCGGGCCGATTTTCATCCCCGTGGACGAAGAACATCCACTGAGCCATGACAAGGCGCCGATCACCATGGGCCACGAATATTGCGGCGAGATCACCGAGGTGGGCGAAGGTGTGACCGGGCTTGCGGTCGGTGACCGCGTCGCGATCGAGCCGATCTTTGCCAGCGAAACGAGTCAGGCGTCGCTTGAGGGCAAATATAACCTCGACGAGCAATTGGGATTTGTCGGTCTGTCGGGCGGTCACGGCGGCTTTGCCTCGCATTCCGTGATCCCGGCGAAGATGGTGCACAAGATGCCCGAGGGCCTGTCGATGGAGCAGGGTGCTTTGGTCGAACCCGCCGCCGTCGCATTGCATGCGGTGCGTATCTCGGCCATCCGGGCCGGGGATAAGGCGGCTGTGTTTGGCGCCGGTCCCATCGGTCTGTTGGTGGTGGAGGCGCTGCGCGTCGCAGGGGCATCGCAAATCTATGTGGTCGAACCTTCTGAAGTGCGCCGCGAAAAGGCACTTGAACTGGGCGCCACAAAGGTGATCGATCCGATGTCCGAGGATGCTGTCGCCGTCATTCGCGAGGCAACCGATGGCGTCCATGTGGCCTTTGAAGTCACGGGCGTGCCCGCCGTGCTGCCGCAATGCATCGACAGCACCCGCCATGACGGGCAAATCCTTGTGGTCTCGATCTGGGAAGGCGATGCGGCGTTCAATCCGAACACGGTCGTCCTCAAAGAACGCCAGATCAAAGGCTCGATCGCCTATCGCCACGTTTTCCCTGCCGTGATGGAGTTGATGACGCAGGGCTATTTCAGTGCCGAGAAGCTGGTGACCAAACGCATTGAGTTGGATGACGTGGTGTCCGAAGGCTTCGAAGCCCTCGTCGCGGAAAAGTCGCACGTCAAAATCCTCGTCAAAGCGCCGAACTGATCGGGCACTTGGGTCGATAGACCTGAGTAACGAGGAATATGAAAAGCCCGGCGCGAGATCAGAAGGATCGCGCCGGGCGCTTTGGAGATTTACCTCCCTTGATGCGGAAGGCTCAGGCGATCCACACGCGGCAGGTCTTCGGCCAGGATGTCGTAGACCAGACGGATCCGGCGGCTCGTGCGCAATTCGCGGTGGGTCACCAACCAAAGTGGAAAGGTGGCGATGGGCGTTTCGGGGAAAAGCTCGACGACATTCTCGGTCCGGATCGCAATTTCTCGCGCCATGGCACAGACGCCCAATCCGCGTTTCACCATTTCCCAGACGGCCACACCGCTTTCAGAACTCAGACGAAAATCTTGTGGGGCTGCGTTGAGACCTGCGGCTTTCAGGTGCTGGGTAAAGCCTTCCAAGTCCTCAAAGCCGATGAGATCTTCTGTCGCAATGTCAGAGAACGACTTCGGGTGGCCGTGGCGTGCCACCCAGTCGCGCGAGGCATAGAGGCCCGCCGTGCTGTCGCGAAGACGTTTGGCAATCAGCCCGTCGCCTTCGGGGCGCACATTGCGGAGCGCGATGTCTGCCTCTCGTCGGTGCAGGTCGCTCAGAGCGTTGCTGGAGACCAGAACCAATGTCACTTGCGGCGCTTCACGGCGAATGCGCTCGAAAATTTCGGGCAGAATGTAGGCCGCGTAGGCGTCACTTGCGGAGATGCTCACACGCCCCTCTATGGCCTCTGATCGTCCAGAGGCGGCAAGCGTCATCGCGGACGCGGCGTCGCCCATGGCGCGCACATGCTGGAGAAGGCTGTCACCGGCGTCCGTTAGAATAAGCCTTTTGCCAACCCGCTCAAACAAGGTCACATCCAGTTCGGCTTCGAAGGCCGCAATCTGTCGCGAGAGCGTGGGCTGCGACAGTTTGAGCGCTCTCGCGGCGGCAGAGAGCGAACCCGTCTCAGCGGTGGAGAGAAAAGCGCGCGCGTGATTCCAGTCCAGATTTTTCATACGAATATGTATATAATCTATGCATAATACCGCAATTTTATTCTTTTTCGTATATGATAGACCCGCCGCGAAAGGAGACTGCCATGACAGACCTCAAGAAAGACGCGCGTTTTTGGAACCGTGCCGCCCGCAAATATGCGGCCTCGCCGGTTGCCGACATGATGGGATATGAGAGAACGCTTGAGCGGACGCGACAGTCTCTGACGGCAGAGGACACCGTGTTCGAATTCGGCTGCGGCACTGGCACGACGGCGCTCAAGTTGGCGCCATCGGTCAGACAGTATGTGGCGAGCGACATCTCAAGTGAAATGATTGCGATTGCCCGCGAAAAGGCCGACCGGGAGGGCGCCACCAACGTCCGTTTCGAGATTGGCACGCCGGAGGAGACAGTGTGGTCAGAGGGGACGTTTGATGCGGTTCTGGGCTTTAGCGTTCTGCATCTTGTCCCGGATTTGGACGTCACCTTGCAAAGCGTGCATCGGCTTTTGAAGCCCGGCGGCACATTTATCACCAAGACCCCCTGCCTTCGCGAGATGAACATGCTTTTGCGTCTGGTCGTCCCTGCGATGCAGCTCGTCGGCAAAGCGCCCTCGGTGTTGTTTCTGTCGGCCAAGGAACTTGAGCAGAGGATGGAGGCGGCTGGTTTCGAGATCGTCGAACGCGCCCGCCATGGTTCAGGGCGCAAAGATGCGCGTCCTTTCCTCGTCGCGAAGAAGCGCGGAGCTTAAACGTATAGGCCCACACCTCGACTGATAGGTCGAGGTGAGATCAGAGGCTTAGAGCAGTCGCCGCGCCGGGCTCACAGGATCAGCGGCACGAAGGCGATCATCAGGTAGACGAAAAGCAAGACCCCGAGATAGGGCATGACTGTCCGGGTGATCTTTTCGATCGGTAAGCGCGCCGTGGTGGAGGCGACGAACAGGTTGATCGCCACCGGCGGTGTGACCATACCAATGGCCAGACCCACCACGATGATGATGCCGAAATGCACGGTTCCGAGACCCAGTTGCGCGGCCAAGGGCAAGAGCATTGGCGTCAGGATGATGAGCGCAGAAGCTGTTTCCAAGAATACGCCTGCGACCAAGATCACCAGCATCACCAACAGCAAAAGCACATAGGTGTTGGACGACAGCGACAGCGCGGCGGTGGCGATCTGGTTCGGCACCTGCCAGCTCGACAAAGCCCAGCTGAGAACGGAGGAGGCCGCGATTACGAACATAATGACGGCGGTGGTGACGCCGGCGCGGATGATGATGCGATAGAGCTGTTTCAGCGTCATGTCGCGATAGATGAACAGCGATACGAGGATCGCGTAATCCACTGCGATCACGGCGGCCTCGGAAGGTGTGAAAAAGCCGGAGAAAATCCCGCCAAGAATGATCAGCGGGGCCATCAAGCCCCAGCTGGCTGACAGGAAGGTCCGCCCGATGGTCGCGAGATTGAACGCTGTGCCGCGCGGGTAGGCGCGTCGGTGTCCTTGAATGAGGGCGATGAAAATAAGGCCGATGCCCATCGCGATTCCGGGGATAAAGCCGTTCAGGAACAGTTTCGCCACGGATTCTTGGGCGATGACGGCATAGATGATCATCGGCACGGAGGGCGGGATCACCACGCCGATGGTGCCGGAAGCGGCAATGAGAGAGGCGGCGGAGGCGGGGTCGTAGCCCTTGCGTTTCAGTTCGGGCACGAGGCTCGCGCCAACGGCCGCCGTGGTGGCCGCGCCAGAGCCGGAGATTGCGGCAAAGAACATCCCGGCCAGAACCGACACGATGGACAGACCGCCACGAATAAATCCGAACATGCTGTCGGCAAAGGCGACGAGGCGTTTGGAAATCTCACCCTGCGCCATGACATCGCCCGCCAGAACGAACATCGGCACGGCGACGAGCGCAAAGGAGTTGATGCCGGAGAACATCTGTTGCGGCACAACCATGAGGGGCACGCCTGCCATGTTCAGCGCGCTCATCGTGGCCGCGCCGATCACGATGGCGACCGGGATACCCATCAGCAGGAAAAGAACGAAGAGACCGGCGAGCACGAGGTTCATTTCGTCTTCTCCTCTCGCGTGGCATCGCCCGCGAGTTCATGTTCGAGATCGCTGTCGAGTTCGGCATGCGCCTGACGGATCGGAGCGCCCGCCAAAAGCCGCAACAGATCGATCACCGACAGCCCGGCCATGATCACCGCAGCCAGAGGCATAACGGCATAGACATAGGTCATGCTGATCCGCAAAGACGGCGACTTTTGGAAGCTTTGCATGTTCATGTAGCGCCAGCCGATATCGGCCAGCGTCAACAGAAAGGCAATGGCGACAAGTGTCGCTAGGCCGGTCACGATCCGGCCAAGCGCGGGCGGCAGGCTATCACGGGCCATTGTGACCGCGATATGCCGACCCTGTTGATAGGCCAGCGCGGCACCGAGAAAGGTGATCCAGATCAGAAGAAACCGTGCGACCTCTTCCGTCCAGCTCATGGAGGTAAAGAAGACCCGCGACACGATCTGAAGAGTGATCACGAAGGTCAATCCTGCCATCCCCGCGAAAACCACGGGTTTCAGGATCTCTCCCACTTTCCGGTCTATCCACGCCAGCCTGGAGAGCATCTTATTTCAATGCGTCCTGGATGCGCGGCAGGTAGTCGCCGAATTTCGCACCGTATTTCTCGTAGACCGGCTGAACCGCGGCGGAGAAGGCCGCCAGATCGGCATCTTCGACGATGGTCATGCCTGCGTCCTTGAGAGACTGAAGCTGTTCACCTTCCAGCTCGGCGTTCAGTGCGCGTTCGTATTCCGCCGCGTCCTGCGCTGCCTCGGTGATGAGGGCTTGGGTCTCTTCGGACAGCTGGTTCCATTTCGGCATGCCCATCACGAACAGCGCCGGCGCGTAGGTGTGGCGCGTCATGGTCATGTTGGTCTGGGTCTCGTTCAGTTTGAACGCGTAGACCACGCCCACCGGGTTTTCCTGACCATCAATCGTGCCTTGCTGCATCGCGGTCAGGGCTTCGGTCCAGGCCATCGGGATCGCATCGGCGCCCAATTCACGGAAGGTGTCGATATAGACCGGGTTTTCCATCACGCGGACACGCAGCCCATCGAGATCGGCAGGGGTCGTGACGGCACGTTCGGAGTTGGTCAGGTTGCGGAACCCGCGCTCGGCATAAGCGAGACCTTTAAGGTTCACCTCGGACAGGCGGTCCAGAAGCTCCTGGCCAATCTCACCGTCGAGAACGCCATAGGCGGCTTCTGGCGAGGGGAAGAGGAACGGCAGTTCAAAGACGGCCATGTCTTCGAGGAAGTTGGCGACGGGGCCGTTGGTGATCACGCCCATATCGACGGTGCCGATTTGCATGCCCTCAAGCAGGGTGCGCTCATCGCCCAGCGTAGCGTTCGGGAAAATCTCGATGGTGATTGCGCCCTCGGAGCGTTCCGTGACCAGTTCCTGGAATTTCACGGCAGCGGTGTGATAGGCATCCTGTTCGTTCACCACATGCGCAAGACGCAGGGTCACGGTGTCGATCTCGGCGGCCAGAGACACGGTGCTCGCGCTCAGGGCAGTGGCCGCAACGGCAGCCACTTTCAAAAAGGCATTCATTCTTGTCCTCCCAGACAGTGCATATGCAAAGCGCGCGTCGGCGCGCTCCTTTCAAAAAATCCGAAGGCGGGGTTGCATCGTCACAAAGATGCAAAAACGCGCGCCAAAATGCAGATTTGGCCCGCATATGGGGGAAAGTTGCGCAAGAATGCAAGCCGGGGAGGGACGGATTCCCACCGCGGCTCGCTTGGTCAATCCCCCTGTGCATTTTCAGATGAATGGAAGGGGCATTGCGTGGGGGATTTCGTTGGGTTCCTTGCCGAAAACCGCCATAAGCCCCTCAGGAAAACGCCGCCACAAAGGCGTCTAGGGCTAGGTCGCTGTCACCTTTGGCGAAGGCTTCCATGCCGACCGGACCGCTATAGCCCATTTCGGTGAGGGCCTTGGCGACGCCGTTGTAGTTGATTTCGCCCGTTCCCGGTTCGCATCTCCCGGGGTTGTCCGCCACCTGAACCTCTCCGATCCACGGCAGGCAGGCTTCGCACCAGCGGATGAGATCGCCCTCGCCAATTTGCGTGTGGTAAAGGTCGAGGTTGATGCGCAACTCCGGTCGGTTGATTGAGGACACCAGCGACAGCACATCAGAGGTCGACCCGAAGGGGCAGCCGGGATGATCAAGCGGGTTCAGGTTCTCCAAGGTGAACACGACACCTTCGCGCTCCGCCATGTCGCAAATCCGCTGCAACGTATCGCGCGCGCGCTGCATCATTCCCGGGGCGAAGGCGCCATGCTGCGGGATCGGAATGCCGCCGTCGCCAAGTCCCGTGCCATGCAGGTTCAGACGATCCACGCCCAAACGCTTGCCCACCTGTGCGGTCTCATAGGCTGATTGCAGAAGCTTTTCGGCACCTTCCGCATCGGTCAGGCGGCCTTCGAGATAGCCGTTCATAATCGTGTAATTGGCGCCGACCGCTTCGAGTTTGGCCAGGTCGTGGTCGGGATAATTCCAAAGACCGACGCCCAGACCCCGTTCGGTCAGACGCGCCGAGCGCCAGTCGATCGGTTTGTCTTGCCACAGCATCTCGGCACAGGCGGCCAGCTGAAAAACATGTGTCATGATTTCTCTCCTCTTCGTGCCTTTCGTGAACCTGTCCGGCTCACATCAAATGTTCGACTTCTGGGGCCGGAACGAACCGCCATTTGCGCAGCGGACCGGCCATGACGTTGAGGTAGTACATCTCGAACCCGTAAGGCGCGCCGCAGGGGTGGTGACCGCGCGGGACGCAGACGACGTCGCCGT
>NZ_JAHXRW010000012.1 GCF_019429625.1 Celeribacter sp. PS-C1 | reverse complement strand
ATGAAGGACTCGAAAGTGATCGTCGCGATCAACAAGGACGAAGAAGCCCCGATCTTCCAGGTCGCCGACTTCGGCCTCGTCGCAGACCTCTTCGACGCAGTCCCAGAATTGACTGAAAAGCTTTGAGAAAGCTTTGAAACAGGCGCCTCGCAACAGCAAAAGATTGGATGTTGTGCAGAGGGTTGTAAAACCTGCGCCGCGAGATGGCACAGATATTGCGGTGCATATCCTTATGGGCGTTCATGATCACAAAGACGTTCAAGGACCGGCCTCGGTTTCCGAGGCTGGTCACGCAAAGAACTAAGAGAATATAGAGACATACGGGGAGATGTCTCAGTGAACTGAAACAGAGGAGGAGAAGATGCTTCGTCATCTTATTAAACTTGCTGCTATTGCCTGGGTCGCTTTGAGCGCCCCGCAGGCTGGTGCTCAGGATACTGTCCGCATTGCACATTCGACGGAAAGCTTTGCTTTCATCCCGTTGTTTACTGCGATCACAAGTGGTGCTTTTGAAGAAGAGGGTCTGGATGCGGAAATCATTCGCACTGGCTCCGGTTCCAAAACCGTTGCTGCAGTGGTCGGGCGCAGTGCCGATATCGCGATCGGTTCGACGACCAGTGTGCTCTACGCCCGCAAAGAGGGTCTTGATCTGCAAATGATCGCAGGCCTCGTGACGCAGTACAGCAGTAGCATAGTCTATTCCAAAGAGTGGGCTGAGAAACAGGGCGTGACAGCGGAGAGCAGCTACGAAGAGATGCTTGCAGCCTTGAAAGGGGCGCGGATCGCGACGTCCGGTCCGGGAGGCGGCGACCATATCATTCGTCACTTCGCGAAAGAAGCAGGGCTGAACCCCGACAAGGATCTGACGATTGTGTATCTGGGTCGGGATATCGGTGTGTATCAGGCTGCCCTCGAAGAAGGGCGTATTGACGGCCTCTCACTTTCGGCTCCGGCTCCACAGATTGCTGTGCGCGAACGCGGTGCTGTGTTCGCTTTCAACACCGGCGCGGGTGAAGTCGAAGATCTCGACGGGTTTTTGTATATCGTGGCGACCGCTCGTGGCGACTGGGTCAAGGACAACCCGGAAACTGCGCAGAAACTTGTGAATGCTTTTGGGCATGCGGTGACCTTGATCCGTGACCCGGAGGCGAGCGCGGCCGCACGCGACAAGGTTCATGAGACGTACTATGCCGATGTCGACAAAGGGCTCTTTGATGACATTTGGGCGGAATTCGCTTCGGGCGCACCGGAGAGCGTCCAGATCACGAAAGAGGCTCTTGTCGAAGTGGTTGAATTCACCAACGCGTTTGAAACCGATAACCCAATGGATCCCGCGATGATCGATGGGGCATTCCTCGAATAAGTATCCTCCAAGTGTCTCCATAAAGTCAAAAATGGAGGCGCGCATAGGGGCCGCAGCGGGTGACGCAGCGGCCCCTTTTTTGTAGTGAGCGCAAGTTTTTCTGAACTGGGCGGATCGTTGAGCGGTATGTGTTATTTCCGTGTAAGTATCTTAATTATAATGATTTTTTGAATGATCCGAAGGCGTCTGGGCTCTGCGGTGGCTGTGCTAAGCATTCTGGCACGAAAGTTGCGAGATCACCTCTTGAGGAAAAAGAGGAAGCGCTCGTGAAACAAGAAACAAACAGCCCCGATTTTGGTTTGCCGTACCAAAGGTTGCACGCCTTAAAAGGGGCGGGTGCTCTGAGTTTTCTCTCCGGGGTGCGTATCGTTGATCTTACCACCTCTGTTGCGGGGCCCTATGGGACGATGCTTCTTTCGGATTTCGGCGCCGAAGTGATCAAGGTGGAGCGCCCGTCTGGAGACGACGCCCGTCACTGGGGGCCTCCGTTTCTCAACGAGCAGGCGCTCTGGTTTACTGCTGTGAACCGCAACAAGAAAAGTGTCGTTCTGGATATCCGGAGTAGAGAGGGGCGTGCCGATATGGAGCGTCTGATTTCCAGTGCGGATGTTTTCGTGACCAATCAACCCTTGGACGTCCAGCGCAAGCTCGGTCTGGATGAGGCGGCGGTCCGCGCCCTGCGAGAGGATATCATCTTTGTTTCGATCACAGGCTTCGGCCTCAATGGAGCCCGTTCCGAGATGACCTGTTACGATCTCATTGCGGAAGGATATTCCGGGGTCATGGATATCACGGGGATGGCGGATGGTCCTCCGCAAAAGGTCGGTGCTCCGGCGGCCGACATGCTCGCCGGGCAAGATGCCGCCCTTGCGACCATCGCCGCCCTCTTTGATCGGATGCGCAGTGGCAAGGGGCATTCTATTGACGTTAGCCTCGTCGAAAGCATGACACGCTTTTTGTCTTGCCGCATCTCGTCCTATCTCGGGTCGGGTGAGGTGCCTGAGCGCTCTGGTGGGACCGACAGTGTCATTGCGATTTATCAGGCTTTCGAGACTGCGGACCATCCAATCACGCTTGGGCTTGGGTCTGATGCGATTTGGAAACGGTTTTGGCAGGCGCTGGATGATGTGGAATATGGCGAGCGTCCTGAATTCGGCAGCAATTCGGCGCGGCGGGTGCACCGCGAGAAGATCGTGGCCTCCATTCAGGAGATTTTACGTCAAAAACCGCGTGACGCTTGGCTCGCGCTTTTCGCTGAGGCGCGCATTCCTGCGGGTCCCATCAACAAGGTCGACGACGTCGCGCACGATGGCGCTTTAAGGGAACGGGGCCTTTTCTACGTCATGGATGACGGGCATGGCGGGCAGGTGCCGCAAATCGGACTGGGTATCCAATTCGACGGCATTCCCTGTGCGCCGCATTCTGCACCGCCACGGCTTGGAGAGCACACGGAAGAAATCTTGTCCGGACTCGAGCGCGAGACCTGAGATCGCTCAGCACACTTGAAAAGCAAATAAAATTGGAGGAGCCGAAGATGACTGCGATCTCTTCATCTGCAACGATCGGTATCGTGGGGGCCGGGACGATGGGCGCGGGGATCGCTCAGCTCGCGGCGCAGGCGGGGCATGCGGTTGTTCTGTTCGATGCCAATGCCGAGGCGGCAAAATCCGGCAAAACCCGGATCGGAGAAGGTCTCGAAAAACTGGTGGCGCGTGGGAAGCTCTCGCAAGATGACTTGGATCAGTTGATGCTGCGCATCACACCTACGGGGCAGATTGAGGACCTGAAAGAGGCCGCCTTGGTCGTGGAAGCCATCGTCGAAGATCTGGAGATCAAAAGGGGATTGTTCGCGACGCTTGAGGCTCTTGTGTCTCCGGACGCCATTCTTGCAACGAACACCTCATCGATCTCGATCACATCCATCGCCTGCGGGCTGGCGCGTCCGGAGCGCGTCGTCGGCATGCATTTTTTCAATCCGGCTCCGATTATGAAGCTGGTCGAGGTTGTTTCCGGGATTGAGACCGTAGCGAGTGTTGCAGAAGACGTCTTCGATACGGCTCATGCCTGGGGCAAAATTCCCGTTCATGCAAAATCTACACCTGGGTTCATCGTCAATCGTGTGGCGAGAGCCTACTATGCTGAGCCTCTGAGACTTCTCGAGGAACAAGTCGCGGATGTGGCTTTGCTGGATGCACTTATGACGGAAGGCGGAGGGTTTCGGATGGGACCGTTTGCTTTGATGGACTTGATTGGCAACGATGTGAATTATTCGGTCAGTCTGAGCGTCTACAACGCGTATTTTCAGGACCCGAGGTTTCGTCCCTCCCTTGTGCAGCAAGAGCTCGTCAACTCGGGCCGCCTCGGGCGCAAGAGCGGGCGCGGTTTCTATGACTATTCGGGGGACGGAGAAGCGGAGAGGGAACCTGTTGCGACGCCGGCTCAGGATATGCCTGTGCTTGAAGGTTTGGACTTGCGTGGAAGTGCTGACGTCTCCGGGCTTCACGTCACTCTCAGTGATGGGCGTACAGCCGAAGCCGTAAGTCGCGAAATTGGCAGGCCTGTCATTGTGTTCGACCTGACGGATGAGCCAGACAAAGCCAAGCGAATTGCGTATGCATGTTCGCAACAGGTCTCCCAAGAGGCTGTAAATTCCTTTGAAGCGACGGTGGCGCAGCACGGGCTCGTACCCGTCCGTCTGAAAGACTGGCCGGGGCTGGTCGTTTTGCGCACGGTTGCCATGTTGGCCAACGAGGCGTGCGATGCTGTTCTACAGGGTGTTGCAGACGAACGCGGTGTCGATGATGCAATGCGTTATGGCGTGAATTACCCTAGGGGGCCGTTGGCCTGGGCGCGAGAGATTGGTTTGAAGCGCGTGTTGCAAGTGCTCGATACGCTTCACGCAGCAACGGGTGATCCCCGCTATCGCGCGTCTATTTTGCTGCGCCAATGGGCCGGTGAACTCTAATCGTCCCCATCGGCGTGTCTGTCGCTCCGCCGCGCAACGGCGGCTATGACCCATGTGATGTTGGGCATGATGATAAAGAGGCGGGTCAGGTGGAACGCTGTGATAAGAGAGACGTCTATCCCGAGAACTTTCGCGGTCAAGGCCATCTCTGTGACCCCGCCGGGCGCGCTCGCCAAAAGCATCAGCGACAAAGGAAGATCAAAAAGATACGCAACCATCGCGCCCGTGAGGCCACAGGTCGCAACGAACAGCATGGAGCAGAGGACGGCAACTTTGGTGTAGCTTTTTGCTGAGGTGAAGAGGCTCCTCCGGAAAGTCGAGCCAAGCCATGTTCCAAGAATGATCTGTGCGATCTGTAAAATCCAAGACGGGAAGGGCGTCAATGGAACGCCGACGACATTGAGAAACGCAACCAATGCCAATGGCCCCATGAAATAGGGGTTCGAAATCTTCAGGCGTTTGAAGGCGATAACCCCAACCCATGCGAGAAGAGCGAGTGTCACGATTTCGATCAGGCTGCTGTCGGTGGCAATGCGCCGGACATTCTGGTCCGAATGCCCATATAGGAGGTAGATGATCATCGGAACGGCGATCACTACAGTCGAGATCCGAATGATTTGAGCCAGAATGATCGGTGCGGGGTCAAAGCCATGATGTTCGGCTGTTGTCGCCGCTTCAACAGGGCTCGTTGGCAAGACTGCGATG
Source organism: Celeribacter sp. PS-C1 (assembly GCF_019429625.1). Lineage (GTDB taxonomy): Bacteria > Pseudomonadota > Alphaproteobacteria > Rhodobacterales > Rhodobacteraceae > Celeribacter. Next base: position 105,115 of record NZ_JAHXRW010000012.1, on the reverse strand, counting down.
AGGGCGTTGGCGAGTGGAATTCGTGCGAACTTCGAGAGCACGAAGCCGACGAAAAACGCGACGACACAGATCAGTAGGGCCATCCCGACAAGCAGAGGGACATTCATCACGAGAGCCTGAAAAGCGCTCGGTGTGAAGAACAGGGCGACTTGGCTTGCGACGGTGGCTTGACCATAAGGGCGCGTGCTGACTGGTACCACAATCGTCGAAAGGCCTGTGAAGGTCAGGAGGGCCGTCACAATCATCGGCCCGATCATCCAGGGCAACGGAAGGTTGAAGCGAGAGAACAGATATCCTCCGGCGGCTGCGACTGCATATAGTCCTGCAAGGAACGCCCAATTTCTCAACCGTGTCCTCATTCGTTTCATCCTTTTGGCCCTTTTTCTCGCAGTCTAACCTTCGACGCAATTTTCGCGCCGTTTTTTGTGGCCGCACTCATTCTTTACCCTTCTCGCGAATATCGGTCGGCAGATAGCAAGTTTGCGCGAAATCCAGACCCTGTCTCCGTGTTGGCACATGGTTTGCGTGCGTGAGTTTCTGACAGCGCTGTCTGGGACAGTTGCCATGTTGGAATGCTATTTTGAGATAGGGGAGCTGGAATGTCTCTGAGAAATCAAGCGGTCATCGTCGGGGTGGGGGAAAGTGACATCGGCCGAATGCCCCATATGTCGGGACTGGGTTTGAACGCGCAGGCCGCGCGGCGTGCGATCAAGGATGCGGGGCTTAAGCCGTCGGATATTGATGGGCTCTTGACGGCCTATTCCTTTACCGAGCCATATTTCATGCTTGGATCTGTCTTGGCCGAGTATTTGGGAATTGCGCCGACTTACTGTGCGTCCATTGTTGTCGGAGGCGGTTCCCCTGCGGCGATGTTGCATCATGCCGCGCAAGCGGTTGCGACAGGGGCTGCCAATTATGTCTTGGTCTGTGCGGGGGAGAACCGCGCCACAGGTATGAGCCGGGATGATACGGTGAGTACGCTTACCGCGGTGGGGCACCCCTATTTCGAGGCGCCCTACGGCATCGGCATTCCGTCGCTCTACGCTTTGGTCGCGCATGCGTACATGCACAAATACGGAACCACGCGTGAGCAAATGGCCGCCGTTGCGGTCAACACTCGCAACCATGCGCTCCTGCATCCGAATGCCCATATGAAAACGCCGATCACCGTTGAGGATGTGCTGACGTCGAAACCGATCTCCGACCCGCTGAACATGCTGGATTGTTGTCTGATCTCAGATGCGGGCGGGGCCTTTATTGTCACGACGCCCGAACGCGCCGCCGACCTGCAGGGCAAGGCCGCGTGGTTGGCTGGCATCGGCGAATGTCACACGCATGAACACCTGACATCCGCACCGAGCCTGAGCGATTTCGGAGCGGAAGAGTCGAGCAAGCGCGCTTACTCTATGGCGGGGCTGGGACCGGAGGATATGGATTTGGCGATGCTCTACGATTGCTTTAGCATCGTGCCGATCATCGAGTTGGAGGAAACCGGGCTGGCTCCGCGCGGGGAAGGGGGGGCGTTCTTCGCTGAGGGTCATGCTGCTGTCGGGGGGACTCTGCCAATCAACACCCACGGTGGTATGCTAAGCCATGCGCATGCGGGAGCCGTCGGCGGGCTGATGAGTATCGTGGAGGCCGTGCGACAATTGCGTGGAGAAGCTGACGGGCGGCAGGTCGAAAATGCCAATGCTGCGCTCGTTCATGGCGAAGGCGGCTTGTTGTCGTCCCATATTACGATGGTCCTGACGTCTGAGGCCCGCTAGTCCGAAATGGGGCTGTTCTGAGCTGACGGCCCTGTTTTTGAGGGGCTCGATAGTCATGACAAAATCAAGTAGGACCACGCCGCCGCACGTGCTGAGTGGCGTGGTCTTTCTGCGGTTTTAACCGCAGTGATACTGGCTGTGCCGAGACGGTTGTAAAGCGGTCTGATACCTTCGCTACCCGTCCAGGGCTCAATTTCTCATACAGATTTGTTTTGGAGTCTCTCCGACGTTCCGTCGGTTCTGAAGTCATTTCGGGGGCTCAAATACAGAGGATCCCCGATCGTGCCTCTGCATTGTCAGAAAAACTTGCCCTGAGCGGACTCTTCGCCTTCTGCGATTACCTTCCGTACTCCGGTTCGCTGTGTTGAGGCGTGTCCTGACATCCCTCTCCTTGTGCTTCCGTCGTCGGTGTCGCGGCGGAAAATGCTCTCGTTCTCCTCAAAATGCTGCGCTTTTACCCGCTCTGAATGTATACAATAATTGCGGATAAATAGGATATATCGCCAAATTTCACTAAAAAATTGATGATCATGTTAAAAAATAGCGTTGATCGGCGCTCGGAATCAATTCATTGTATACATATGAGCCAAGAGAAAACCGTATATAGCAAATTGCGCAGCATGATCCTTAACGGCGTATTCGACGCTGGAGAGAGGCTGACGGAACTGAAGGTGTGCGAGGCATTGGGAGTGTCGCGGACGCCGGTCAGGGCCGCTCTTTTGCAGTTGGCGTCTCAAAATCTGGTCATTGGCCAGAGCAATCGGGGATACACCGTGCGCGGCATCACCGTCGAAGATGTGTGGGGCGCAAATGTTGTGCGCTCGGTCCTTGAAGGCGCCGCCGCAGGTATGGTGGCGCGTGAAGGTTTGGATGGGGACGTGCGTGACACGCTCCAGCAAAGTCTCAAGGACTACGGCAGGCTCGCGCGGCACGTTGAGCTGTCGGACGATTTTCTCAAAAACCATTCGGCTGCGAACCGGGTTTTTCACGACACGATCGTTACTGCGTCCAAAAACGAAAGCCTTTTTCGGTCGATCGAGACGCTTGCCTATATGCCCGTCCAGATCAACCGCGTGGTTTTCGCGTCGGATCGCGACTTTGCCATTCAGACCGTGCAATCCGGGTTGGCGGAGCATCAGAGCGTCCTGGCCGCATTGCTCTCGGGAGATGCGATGGCGGCCGAATTGCTGATGCGCACGCACAGTCAAAAAGCGTTGCGCGGCATCGAACATGTGCAGGAGGTTCTCGGGCTGGGGCCCGAATACCGCCAGATGCCATTTCACAAGTTCATCGGGGGCCTCGGGATTTCCGTGGTTGCCGCAGAATAAAAGCAAAATTGGAGGAAAAATGCCTGAAGCTGCAGTGAACGAGTTTTGGAAAGAAATCAAACCCATCGCAGAGGTGTTCAAACCGGACGCCGGTCGCGATGTCTATATGAGCAATGTCGCTGACGCGGACGAAAAATATTTCGTGCCTTTCACCGACACCGTTTCTTCCCGGCCCCTCTGGATTTCTCCGAGCCAGAACAAATGGTGCGATATCCTGATGGCGAAAGAGGCAGGGCTCGTGAACCGTCACTATCACCCGCATGAAGTGTTCGCATACACGATCAGCGGCAAGTGGGGCTATCTTGAGCACGACTGGACCGCGACGGCAGGGGATTTCATCTACGAGTCTCCGGGCGAGGGTCACACGCTTGTGGCCTATGACCATCCGGATCCGATGCGCGCATTTTTCATCGTGAAGGGGCCGCTCCTTTGGCTCGACGAAGACGGTGAAGTTGACGGCTACATGGATGTCCACGATTACCTGAAAATGTGCCGCGATCATTACGAGAAAATCGGGATCGGCGCAGATTACATTGATGGCCTCATCCGGTGAGCCATCTCGCCCTTCAATGGCATGGGCGGCGGGATTTGCGGGTGGAGGCGCGTGAGCGTCCTCCGCTTGCACCGGATGAGGTGCGTTTGTCCGTGGCCTATTGCGGGATTTGCGGAAGTGACCTGCATGAATATGCGCAGGGGCCGCAGGCCATCCCGACGGTAACGCCGCACCGTCTCTCCGGCGTGAAGGCGCCGCTTGTGATCGGACATGAGTTTTGCGGAACCGTCATTGAGGTCGGGTCTGATGTGCAGTCTGTCGCTCTCGGTGATCGCGTTGCGGTCGAGCCGGAATATCGGTGCGGTGTCTGCACGGCTTGCGCGCGCGGGGACTACCATCTCTGCGACGATTGGGGCTTTGCGGGGCTGATGGGGCATGGCGGCATGGCGCAAGAAGCCGTCATTCCCGCCTATATGTTGCACAGATTGCCGGACGGGGTGTCCTTCGAGGACGCCGCGCTCCTCGAGCCGGCTGCGGTCGCGCGCCACGCGATCAACCGCGCGGGCGAAGTCTACGGCGCACGCTGTGCTGTGGTTGGGGCAGGGCCGATTGGTCTTCTGCTGGTCCAGCTCCTAAAACTGTTCGGCGCGTCCGAGATCGTGGCGACCGACATGTCCGAGGCCCGTTGTGCCAAGGCATTGGCATTGGGGGCGGACAGGGCGTTCTCACCGCGCGACGAGACCCTTGCGCCCAATCACTTTGACGTGGTGTTCGAGGCGGTGGGCGTGCAATCGGCGCTGGATGCCGCGCTCACGGCGACGCGGAAAGGCGGCAAAGTTATTCTCGCGGGCCTATTCGTTGAGACGGCCCAGATGAACCTCTTCGACATGGTCAATCGGGAAGTGAGCCTGTTGACGACGCTCGGGTATCGTGACTGCTACCCGGATCTTATGGACCACATCGCGATGGGCCGGTTCGCGCCTGCGCAGATCGTCACCCGAAAGGTGCCGTTGGACAGAGCCGTGGAGGACGGCTTCGAGGCGCTTTGGGGGCGACCGGAAGAAATCAAGATTTTGGTACAGCCGAACGGCTGAAACCGAACAGGAGGAACTATGCAAAGCACACTTTTTGACGTGACGGGACGTGTCGCGGTGGTCACCGGCGGTGCGTCGGGCATCGGTTTGGGGATCGCGACAGCGCTGGCCCGTGCAGGTGCGAATGTGGTCATCGCGGACCTGAATGGCGCCGAAGCGGAGGCCGTGGCACAGAGATTGGCGACCGAAACGTCATCGGAAACGATGGGGCTGGCCGTCGATGTGACGTCAACCGAGCAGGCCGAGGCCCTGATGGCCAAGACGCTTGAGCGCTTCGGGCGGCTGGACATTCTGGTGAACAACGCGGGCATCGGCATTCATTGTCGGCCCGAAGAGATGACCATGGAGCAATGGGATCTCAACGTCGCCGTGAACCTTCGCAGCGTCTTCCATCTCTCCAAGCTGGCCTATGACAGCCTGCGCGATGGCGGTGGAAAGATCATCAATATCGGCTCCATGTATTCGATTTTCGGTGCGGGCGAAGTCCCCGCCTATGCCGCCAGCAAAGGGGGCGTGGTGCAGCTGACCAAGAGCCTCGCCGTGGCCTGGGCCGAACAAGACATTCAAGTCAATGCGATCTTGCCCGGGTGGATCAATACGGGCCTCGGCGCGCAAGGGCGTCGTGAGATGGAAGGCCTGAACGAACGGGTGTTGGCACGCACACCAGCCGCCCGTTGGGGAGAACCCGAAGATCTTGCCGGTGTGGCGGTCTTTCTGGCCTCCGACGCATCAAAATTCATCACTGGCGTCAGTATCCCCGTGGATGGAGGCTACTCGGTTGCTTGATTGAATACGGAATTCCCGGCCGGAGGAGACCGGGAGACCAAGAGAGGAGAAAACTATGAATAAGAAAACGCACAACATAGCTCACCTAAATCGAAGAGGATTTCTGAAAGCAGGGGCGGCCTCTGCGGCAGCAGTGGGTCTTTACAGCCCAGCCTTTGCAGCGGAGCGGACCATCAAGATCGGCATGGTCATGCCGCAGACCGGGCCTTTGGCCTTTTTCTCGGAGCACGTCGATTTCGTGCTCGGACAGGTGCAAAAGGCGACCGGCGGTCAACTGACCATCGACGGGCGCCAGATCCCTTTTGAAATTCTTTTGCGGGACAGCCAGTCGAACCCGAACAGAGCGTCCGAAGTCGCGGCCGAACTGATCCTCGACGAGGGCGTCGATCTGATGATCGCCGCCGCGACCCCCGAAACCACCGTACCGGTTTCGGATATGTGCGAGTTGAATGGCGTGCCCTGTGTCACCAACGACACGCCGCTTGAACCTTATTTCCAAGCGCGCGGGGGCGATCCCGACGTCGGCTTTGAATGGACGAACCATTTCTTCTTTTCCGGCACGCAATCGGCGGGCACGAACCTCAACATGTTCGGGCAAATCGCGTCCGACAAGATGGTCGGCGCGCTCTGGCCGAACGATGGCGACGGCAATGCCTTCGCGCAAAGCTATCCACCGCTGTTCGAAAGCCTCGGTTATGGCCTGTCGGATCCGGGCCGGTTTGACATGCCGCTGAGTTCCTATGCCGCAGCGGTCTCACAGTTCAAGGCCGACGGCGTCGATTTGATCTACGGTGTCATTCCGCCGCCCGAATTCACGACTTTCTGGAACGAGGCCGCCCAGCAGAAATTCCAGCCGAAATTGGTCTATGCCGGGAAGACTGTTCAATTCCCGGCCGCGATCGAACCCTTTGGGGCGCGTGCCGAAGGGCTGATCACCGAGGTCTGGTGGGCGCCGAGCTATCCCTATGCCTCGACCATGACTGGGCAGAGTTCTCAGGAGTTGGCGGATGAGTATGAGGCGGCTTCCGGGCGCCAATGGTCGATGCCGCTCGCCTATCGCCACTCGCTGTTCGAAGTGATTTTCGATGGTCTCAAGCGGGTGCAGGATCTCGACGATCCGGCGTCGATCCAGGCCGCCTTCAACGAGACCGATATGGTGTCCGTCGTGGGGCCGATCAACTTCCAGACGGGTCCGCTCCCGAATACGAGCATGACGCCGACTGCGGGTGGTCAATGGGTCAAAGGCGACAAGTTCCCGCTGAATCTGGTCATTTGCGACAATGAGTTTGCGCCAGAGGTTCCCGTTCAAGGCGAAGTGCAGCCTTTGACGTATTGAGTCTCTCCCTCAATCCGCAGGGCGGGTTGAGGGGCCTCTTTCCAACGCGATGGAGAAAATCTTGAAACCACTTCTCGAACTTCGAGGGGTCTCGAAAGCCTTTGGCGGCATCGAGGTCTTCAATGATGTCAGCCTCACGCTTGAGCCAGGGGCCCGTCTGGGCATTCTCGGCCCAAATGGTGCGGGCAAGAGCACGATGTTCAACCTGATTTCCGGCCTGCACCGTCCGACCGGCGGTGAGATGCTCTACGAAGGCCACAATCTGGTGCAAATGAAACCTTGGAACGCTTGTCGGCGCGGCATCGGGCGCACCTTTCAAATTCCACAGCCGTTTGGCGACATGACTGTCGCTGAAAACGTGATTGTCGGATGCACATCTGGCGCGGGCTTAGGGCTGCATGAGGCGCGTGATCGCGCGCATGACATTCTGGAGATGACCGGGCTCGGGGATCACCGGGACAAGTTGGCCAAGTCTTTGGCCTTGTTGGACCTCAAACGTCTGGAGCTGGCGAAAGCGGCGGCGATGAAGCCCAAGCTTTTGTTGCTCGATGAGATTGCGGGCGGATTGACCGAGGCGGAATGCGACACCCTTCTCGACATTTTGCAAAAGGTCGTGCGGCGCGACACGGCCGTGATCTGGATCGAACACGTCGTCCATGCGCTCACGCGGTTTGTCGACGAAGTCGCAGTGCTCGCCGACAAGCAGATTGTCGTGCGGGGGCAGATTGATGAGGTTTTGGAGAACGCCGAAGTGCGCCGCCTCTATTTCGGAGCGGAGGCGGAAGTATGAGCGCGTTGTTAAGCATTCGGGATCTTCATCTGAACTACGGCCAGTTCGCCGCCTTGCACGGCATGGACATCGACATCGACGCCGGTGAAATCGTCTCCGTCATCGGGGCGAACGGGGCGGGGAAAAGTTCGCTGATCCGGGGCATCTGTGGCACCGAAGGTGAGGCGACAGGCAGCATCACACTCGACGGGCGCGAGCTTTTGGGCCTGACGCCGCCGGACATCGTTCATGCCGGGATCGGTCTCGTGCCGGAGGGCCGGCGTATTTTTCCGTCGCTGAGCGTCGAAGAGAATATCCTTTTGGGCGGGCAATTGGGTCAGCTCCACGGCAAAGACCCGTGGACGCTTGATCACATCTATGAGCTGTTCCCGGACCTCGTTCCCAAACGCCACATTTCCGGGACGATGCTCTCGGGCGGCCAGCAGCAGATGATTGCGATCGCGCGCGCGTTGATGACCAACCCGCGTGTGCTTTTGTGCGACGAGATCAGCCTCGGCCTCGCCCCGACCATCATCGGGCGCCTCTACGAGCAGCTGATCAAACTTGCGTCCGAAGGTTTGGCGATCCTCGTGGTCGAACAGGCCATGCGCAAAGCGTTGGAAATTTCCGACCGGTACTACTGCCTGCTCGAAGGCCATGTGTCGTTGTCCGGGGCCTCCGATGAGGCGGATGAGACGCGTGTCGCGCAAGCTTATTTTGGGAGATAGACGTGGAACTGGTAAATACTCTTGTGCAGGGCACGCTTTTGGGCGGCCTCTTCGCGCTCTACGCGCTGGGCCTGAGCCTGGTGTTTGGCGTGATGCGGATCGTGAATATCGCGCATGGCGATTTGATCGTCCTCTTGGCCTACGTCGGTCTGACGGTGACCGATTTTTTCGGGGTTTCCATCGTCGTGGCCGCGCCTGCGGTGCTGCTTCTTGCGGCGGGTGCGGGGTGGTTTCTCCAGCGGGGACTTTTCGAATTCGTGCCGCGGCACGATCCGCTGATCCCGCTTCTTGTCGCCTTCGGTCTGTCGATCATCTTGCAGAACTTGATGCTGCTCGGATTTGGCGCCGACCCGCAAAAACTCAGCATCGGGCGTTTGGAACAAGCCAGCGTTGAAATCCTTCCCGATCTGCATGTGGGGGTCTTCTCTCTGTTGATCTTCGGGGCCGCCGTGGCCCTCATCGGAGGGTTGCAGTTGATGATCTACCGCACCTCTTTCGGGCGCGCCCTGCGGGCGGTGTCGGACAACGAGGCGAACGCCGCCATGCTGGGGCTGGATACGCGTGCGGTGTTTCGAAAGGCCTTTGTCATCGTGATGGTGACCGTTGCCATCGCGGCGATGCTCATGTCCGTGCGCGGGAACTTTGATCCGGCCAGCGGTCCGACGCGCCTGTTGACCGCCTTCGAAGCCATCGTGATCGGTGGTCTTGGCTCCATGTGGGGCACCTTGGTTGGCGGGGTCATCATTGGCATTGCGCAGATGTTGGGCGCGCAGATCGATGCCTCATGGCAGGTGCTGTCCGGCCATTTGGTCTTTCTGATCCTTCTCATCCTGCGTCCGCGCGGCCTCTTCCCCAAAAATGACGGGTGACATCATGACTTCTGGATCCCAAAAGCTTCCTCTTGCAGTCCTTGGTCTTTCCGTGGCTGTCATGGTTCCGCTCCCGTTCTTCGTGGACAATGGCACCATGCGCTATTTGACCGATCTGTTTATCATCATGTCCGTCGCTCAGTTGTGGAACCTGTTGGCCGGGTTCGGCGGCGTTGTCTCGATCGGTCAGCACGCCTTTGTCGGTGCTGGGGGCTACGCCTTCTTTGGCCTGACGACGCATCTGGGGCTGAACCCGTTCCTGAGCATGGCGCTGACACTGCCTTTCGGTGCGTTGCTGTCGCTTCCGGTCTTTGCAATCCTGAGCCGCATGCGCGTTGCCTATTTTGCCATCGGCAGTTGGGTGCTGGCGGAGGTCTTCATGTTGGTGGCCGGCAAACTTCCGGGCTTTGGCGGCGGCTCTGGCATCAGCTTGCGTCCGCAGATTGTAAAGGCCTTCGGGGCCAGCACCTCGTCGCGCGTTGAGAACATTTACTGGCTCAGCTTTGCCATTCTGGTTCTCGTGATCTTTCTGATCATCCTCGTGATGCACTCGCGCCGTGGCTATTCGCTCCGCGCGATGCGGGACAATGAAACGGCGGCCATGGCGCTCGGCGTCAATCCGAATGCGGTTAAGGCGATGCTCTTTGTGGTCTCCGGCGCGTTCCTGTCGCTTCTCGGCGCTGTGAATACGCTGCAAAAACTGCGGGTGAATCCGAGCGGCTCTTTCAGCTTGACCGACTGGACGGTGTTCATCATCTTCATGGTCGTGATCGGCGGCATGGGGCGGATCATCGGGCCGATCATTGGCGCCGTGCTCTTTGTGCTTCTTCGGGAGAACCTCTCGGGTTACGGGCCGATCTATATGATCATCCTCGGCGCAGCTGCGATTGGGATGATGCTCTTCGAACCCGGCGGCATCGCGGTGCTGGTGCAGCGCTGGAAATTGAAAAAGGCCAAGACACAGGAGTTGGAGGAGGCTTGAGTTCTCTATCCCAAGCCCCTTCCCGAGACGAAGACTGACCGACAAAGAGTTGGGGGTGCATTTTGGTCTTTTGCGATGACCGAATGCTCCCCCTTTGGCGACAGGGCGTTCATGGAATGCCCGCGCCGGATTGTCTCATTTGCCATATGCGCCAAAGCCGGGCGGCATTTCCTATTGCGTCCCAGTGTCTTGCCTGACACGCTTAGGCACCGGAGGCGATCAGATGACGAATATTTCCTCTCGACTGGGTGATGAGCTAAAGCCCGGCTTCGATGACGCGGCGTGGGTCGATGTGCTCGACGCCGTGGACAAGACCTATGCCGAGTTGGTCGATTATCAGGAACAGCTGGAAGCCAGAAATACAGAACTTTCCACGCTGCGCAGCTTCCTGCGGTCGATCATGACCTCGATCTCCGATTATCTCGTCGTGACGGACAAGGACGGGTTCATCGCCGATCTCAGCCAATCCTTTTGTGCCGCCATTGGTGGCGATAAGGACGCGTTGATCGGGCGGCCCGTCGTGGGGTTCTTTGAGGGCGAGATGCGTGATCGCATGAGTGCGGCCATGTCCGAAGTCGCGCGTGAAAAGGTGGAACAGACCTTTGAAGTCGATCTCGAAACCTTGAATGGGGCGAGCCCGGTGGACTTTCGCGTCGCGCCTCGGCTGGACCGGCGCAAACGGATCAGCGGGTTTATCCTGACCGGTCGGCCGCTCGGCGAATTGCGTCAGGCCTATCGTGAACTTGAAAGCAGCCATGAAGAGTTGAAACAGGCGCAGACCCAATTGGTGCGCACTGAAAAGCTGGCTTCTCTGGGGCGGTTGCTTGCGGGCGTGGCGCATGAGTTGAACAACCCGATTTCCTTTGTCTATGCCAACACCCATAGCCTGCAAAAATACCTCGACCGCTTTGAGTCCTATTTCGAGCAGGTGCAATCGGGCGCGAGCCGCGAAGAGCTTGTCGCCTTGCGCGCGGAACTCAAACTCGAACGTGATCTGAAAAACCTGCGTGTCGCCATCGAGGGTGCGCGGGACGGGGCCGAGCGGGTGCGCGACATCGTCGAAGACCTGCGCCGACTGTCCGCCGAAGGATCGGGAGAGGTGGCGCCCTTCGATTTGACGCAAACCGCCAAGATCGGCGCGCAATGGGTGCAGCGCGGCCTGAAGCGTCAGATGAAAATCACAGTGACGGGCGAAAGCACCTGCATGGCGCTGGGGCGTTCGGGCCATGTTCAGCAGGTGATCATGAATCTGGTTCAGAACGCCGCCGACGCGATGGAGGCCATCGAGGCTCCGGAGATTCAGGTTCGGCTGTCTTACGAAGGCGAGATGGCCGTCATGCAGGTCTGCGACAACGGGCCGGGCGTGCCCGAAGACCTGCGTGCCGCGATTTTCGACCCGTTCTTCACCACGAAAGCGGTGGGGCGTGGCACGGGGCTCGGTCTTTCGATTTCTCAAAAGATCGTCGAAGAACATGGCGGGACGCTCAGCTATGTGCAGGGGATCTCCCAAGGCGCCTGTTTCCGCCTCGCGCTCAAGAGAGGGGATCAGCGTTGAATATCCTCTGGCTGCAATCGGGGGGCTGCGGTGGCTGCACCATGTCGCTGCTCTGTGCCGAAAGTCCCAACCTCATGGACCTTTTTGATGCTGCAGGGCTTGAGTTCCTGTGGCACCCGTCGCTCTCTGAGGCGAGCGGGGCGGAGGTGCGTGATCTGTTGCAGGCCATTGAGGACGGGTCTCAGACGCTCGACATTCTCTGCATCGAAGGCTCGATCATTCATGGGCCGAAAGGCACAGGGCGCTACCACATGCTCGGGGGCACCGGGCGTTCGATGCTCGATTGGGTGCAAAGCCTCGCTCCGAAAGCCGCTCATGTGGTGGCTGTCGGCACCTGTGCGACCTATGGCGGTGTGACCTCTGCAGGGGACAATCCGTCCGATGCCACGGGCGTGCAATACGACGGGCGCCACAGCGGCGCGGCCTTGCCCGCGACGTTTCGGTCCCGCGCGGGTCTGCCCGTGATCAATATCTCCGGCTGTCCGACCCATCCCGATTGGGTGACCGAAACTTTGATGCTTTTGGCCAGCGACGCCTTGGGCGCGGAGGATCTCGACAGCTACGCCAGACCGCGCTTTTTCGCAGATAATCTGGTGCACCATGCCTGCACTAAGAACGAATTCTACGAATACAAAGCCTCGGCTGAGGAGTTGAGCCAGATGGGCTGTATGATGGAGCATCTCGGCTGTATTGGCACGCAGGCAGTGGGTGATTGCAACATCCGACTTTGGAACGGCGAAGGCAGCTGCACGCGGGCGGGCTACCCTTGCATCAACTGCACGGCGCCAGAATTCGAAGAGCCGGGGCATGGCTTTACCGAGACCCCGAAATTCGCGGGCATCCCCGTGGGCCTGCCGACCGATATGCCGAAAGCCTGGTTCATGGCGCTGGCCTCTTTGTCGAAACGTGCGACCCCTGAGCGTGTCGCGCGGAACGCGACCGCCGACCGTATCCTCGTTCCTCCCTCAGTGAAGAGCCGCAAGAATGACTGACAACACGACCCTTCTGGTTGGCCCTTTCAATCGTGTTGAGGGCGATCTTGAGCTTCGTCTCGACGTGCAGGATGGCCGGGTCGCGGCGGCCTATGCCAATTCGCCGCTGTTTCGCGGGTTTGAACGCATCATGGAGGGCAAAGGTCCGATGGATGCGCTCACCATCGTGCCGCGCATCTGTGGCATTTGCTCGATCAGTCAATCCATGGCGGCCGCGATGGCGCTTGCGGATTTTGCGGGCAAAACGCCCAGTCCGGAAGGCGCGAAGGTCGCCCAGCTTTTGCATATGGTCGAAAACGTGTCCGACCATCTCATGCATTTCAATCTCTTCTTTATGCCGGATTTCGCGCGCCCTGTGTATGCCGACCGGCCTTGGCACGGGCGCGCGTTGGACCGCTTTACGGCGGCCAAAGGATCGGCGCTGAAACGCGCGACCGAGGCCCGCGCCGGGCTGTTGCATATTGTGGGGCTTTTGGGCGGCAAGTGGCCGCACACCTTGGCGATCCAGCCGGGAGGCGTGACGCGCGCGCCCTCTGCCCGTGACAAGGTCCGCCTGTCGGCCGATCTCGCCGCCTTTCGCAGCTATCTCGAAGAGGTGATGTTCGGCGCGCCGTTGGAACGGTTTCTGGAGTTGGAGACCCTCGATCAGGTGAGCGGGTGGGAGACCGGCGATATCGCTCTGTTTTTGAACATTGCGCAGGATTTGTCGCTCGAAGGCTCAGGGCTTGCGTCCGGGCGCTATCTCTCTTTTGGGGCCTATCCCTCGCCCAGCGGCCCGGTGTTTGAACGTGGCACGCTTGTGGACGGCACCTCCGGCCCCTTGCATCCCGAGCAGATCGTCGAGGAGATTTCGCACAGCTGGATGCTGGGCGAGGCGGCACATCCGTCGAACGGCATGACCCGCCCGGATGAAGAGATGCGCGATGAGGCCTATAGCTGGTGCAAGGCGCCGCGTCTTGCCGGGCTGACCTATGAAACCGGCGCGCTCTCGCGGCAGGCGATTGATGGCCATCCTTTGGCAAAGGCGCTGGCGCGGGAGGGCTCCGTGCGGGCGCGCGTTCTGGGCCGCGTTTTGGAACTGGCCCGGACACAGGTCGAGATGGAGCGCCTTCTGGCCTCCATCGATCCGCGCGCGCCGTTTATGCGCCATGTCAAACTGCCGAGCGACGGCGAAGGCGTCGGTCTGGTCGAAGCGGCGCGTGGCGCGTTGGGGCATTGGATGCGTGTCGAGGGCGGGCGTGTGACCTCGTATCAGATCATCGCGCCGACGACGTGGAATTTCTCGCCGCGAGACGAAAGAGGCGTGCCGGGACCCGTCGAGGCGGCTCTGGTCGGCGCGCCGGTTCGCGCGGGCGAGGACACGCCCATTTCGGTGCAGCATATCGTGCGCTCCTTTGACCCCTGCATGGTCTGCACGGTTCATTGAGGATGTAAGTCTTTGAAGCCCAAAGGAGATGATACCGGCCTTGAGATCCGGGTGCGCGGTCAGGTGCAGGGCGTGGGCTTTCGGCCCTTCGTCTGGCGGCTGGCGCGTGACATGGGGCTGACCGGAGATGTGCGCAACGATGCCGAAGGTGTGCTGATCCGCCTGTTCGGTGAGGCGAAAGGCTTTGAAGAGCGGTTGCGCGCAGAAATGCCGCCGTTGGCGCGGATCGACGCGGTCGAGTGTCGTGACATTCAAGGCGCGGCGGAGGGGTTCGAAATTGTGGCCTCCCAAGCCGGCGCCGCCCGCACCCGTGTGACGCCCGATGCGGCGACCTGCGAGGCCTGTCGTCAAGAGGTCTTTGATCTCAAGGAGCGCCGGGCCGGATATGCGTTCACCAACTGCACCCATTGCGGTCCGCGGTTCACCATCGTCGAACGGCTGCCCTATGATCGCGGAAACACGACCATGGCGCCTTTCGAGATGTGCGCGGCTTGTCGCGCGGAATACGACACCCCCGAAGATCGCCGCTTTCACGCCCAGCCGGTGGCTTGCCCGGACTGCGGGCCTCAGCTGTGGCTTGAGCCAAAAGGCGAAGGAGAGCCGCTTGCTCGGGCGGCCCGCTTGCTGTGCAATGGAGACGTCATCGCGGTGAAGGGCTTGGGTGGGTTTCATCTGGCCTGTGACGCGCGGAACGCCGAGGCGGTTGTGCGGCTCAGGCAGCGCAAGCATCGACCGGCCAAGCCCTTTGCTCTCATGGGCACCATGGACATGATCCGCGACTGGTGTGAGGTGAGCGTGTCTGAAGAGGCGCTCTTGCGCGATCCGGCGGCGCCCATCGTCTTGCTGACCGCGCGGCAGATGCCCGATGGGATCGCGCCGGGGCAGAACACATTGGGTTGGATGTTGCCCTACACACCGTTGCATCACCTGTTGATTGCGGCGGTGGGCGGGCCTTTGGTGATGACCTCGGGCAACCTGTCCGGAGAGCCGCAGGTGATCGGCAACGTGGAAGCCTTGGACAAGCTATCCGACTTTGCCGATGCTTTTTTGATGCATGATCGCGACATCGCCCGGCGGATGGACGACTCGGTCGAGCGGATCACCCCACACGGGCCAATGGTCCTGCGTCGTGCCCGTGGGCGGGTGCCGGGGACCTTGCTCTTGCCCAAAGGCTTTGAGGCCGCGCCACAGATTGCCGCCTATGGGGGCCAGATGAAGGGCGCGATTTGCCTGATCAAGGACGGGCAGGCGCTTTTGGGGCAACACCTTGGCGATCTCGACGATGCGCTGTGTTTCGAGGCGTTTCTCAAGGCTGACGCGGATTATGCCGAACTTTTCGATCATCATCCGGAGGTCGTGGCCTGTGATCTCCATCCGGGGTTTCGCGCCTCGATCCATGCGCAAACCAAAGGTCTGCCGGTCGAAGAGGTGCAGCACCACCACGCGCATCTGACGGCCTGTTTGGGCGAGAATGGCTGGCCTTTGGAGGGCGGCAAGGTGGTTGGCGTTATTCTGGATGGCACGGGGTTTGGCACCGATGGCACGGTCTGGGGCGGCGAAATCCTACTTGGCGATTATCGTGGATTAGAGCGCAAGGCTTGGCTCAAACCCGCGCCCTTGATCGGGGGCGATATGGCGGCGAAAGAGCCGTGGCGCAATGCTCTGGCGCGGCTGGATCAGGCGGGGCTGTCAGATTGGGCCGATGAGGCATTTTCCGACAAACCTCTGGCGATGGCGCGGATGGCGGTCGAAAAGGGCGTGAATTGCCCGATGTCGTCGAGCGTTGGGCGTCTTTTTGATGCGGTCGCGGCCATTCTTGGGATGTGCGTCGATCGTCAAAGCTATGAGGGCGAGGCCGCAATGCGGCTTGAGGCCTTGGCGCGGACCTCCGGTGGTTTGTCGCGATACAGTCTTGCGATTGGGGTGCCGGTCGCGTCGATGGTGGGTGGAGCGCTCGATCCCTCTGAGATGATCCGGTATTTTGTCGCCAAGCGCGACGCGGGCGCTCGCGTTGCCGATTTGGCCTTCGCATTTCACCTGTGGCTCGTGCGGTGCTTTGAGGGGGCTGTGCTCTCGGCCATGGCCGGAACGGGAGCGCAGGCGGTGGCTTTGTCGGGGGGATGTTTCCAGAATGCTTTGCTCTTGGACCTGACACTCAAGTCGTTGGGCGACGCCCTGCCAAACACCCCCGTTCTGATCCACACCAAAACCCCCGCCAATGACGGTGGTCTGGCGCTTGGACAGGCTCTTGTTGCCGCAGCACGGCGTCTTTGAAGGGGCGGTAAGCTCCTTTCCGCTTCGGCGTTCTGGCGGTTAGACGCTTCCCGCCATGTCAGTTCTCCCTTTTGGCATCTTTTTGAATCTAATCAAAAAATAAGACACGACAGTTTGTCGCGCTCTGTTTGTTTTGCACCCCTCTCCCGGCGAGACTGAGGATCGAGGCATTGTATGCCATCGCATTCGCAAGTGGCCATAAGGCCCAATCACTCGCCGAGGGAGGGACGCATTTTGACCGATTTTTCGGAGACCGGGACCACGGAAAAGACCGCGGCTCAGATCGAGACGTTTTACGACGTCATGCGCCGACAAGGGATCACGCGCCGGTCCTTTATGAAATATTGTTCGCTGACCGCGGCCGCTCTGGGCCTGTCGCCCGCCTTTGTGCCGAAGATCGCGCATGCGATGGAGACCAAGCCGCGCACGCCGGTGATCTGGGTCCACGGGTTGGAATGCACCTGTTGCTCTGAAAGTTTCATCCGCTCCGCGCATCCGCTCGCGAAAGACGTGGTGCTGTCGATGATCTCTCTGGATTACGACGACACGCTGATGGCCGCCGCCGGGCATCAGGCCGAAGCGGCGCTGGAAGAGACCATCGAGAAATATAAAGGCAACTACATCCTTGCAGTGGAGGGCAATCCGCCGCTCAATGAGGACGGGATGTATTGCATCATCGGCGGCAAGCCCTTTGTCGATCAGCTCACCCATGCCGCCAAACACGCGAAAGCGATCATCAGCTGGGGGGCCTGTGCGTCCTATGGCTGTGTTCAGGCTGCGAAACCGAACCCGACGCGCGCCACGCCAGTCCATAAGGTCATCACCGACAAGCCGATCATCAAAGTGCCGGGCTGTCCGCCGATTGCCGAGGTC
Source organism: Celeribacter sp. PS-C1 (assembly GCF_019429625.1). GTDB lineage: Bacteria > Pseudomonadota > Alphaproteobacteria > Rhodobacterales > Rhodobacteraceae > Celeribacter. Next base: position 87,844 of record NZ_JAHXRW010000012.1, on the reverse strand, counting down.
ATGACCGGCGTGATCACCTATATGCTGACCTTCGATCGACTTCCGACACTCGACCGCCAGGGGCGGCCGGCGATGTTTTACTCCCAGCGGATTCATGACAAGTGCTATCGTCGGCCACATTTCGATGCCGGTCAGTTTGTCGAAGCCTGGGACGACGAAAACGCGCGCAAGGGCTACTGCCTATACAAAATGGGCTGCAAGGGCCCGACCACCTACAACGCCTGTTCGACCGTGCGCTGGAACGAAGGCGTGTCCTTCCCGATTCAATCGGGTCACGGCTGTATTGGTTGTTCCGAGGACGGGTTCTGGGATCAGGGGTCTTTCTATGACCGGGTGACCGATCTCACGCAATTCGGCGTCGAAGCCAATGCCGACAAGGTGGGTCTCGCCGCCGCCGGTGTGGTGGGCGCAGGTGTCGCCGCCCATGCCGCCGTATCCGCGCTAAAAACGGCGCAACGCAAAGTCCAAGACAATAAAAAGAAAGAGGAGGCGTAAACCATGGTCAGCACTCCCAACGGTTTCAACATCGACAATTCCGGCCAGCGGATCGTTGTCGACCCGGTGACCCGGATCGAAGGTCACATGCGCTGTGAGGTGAACGTCGATGAGAATGGCGTGATCCGCAACGCGGTCTCCACAGGCACCATGTGGCGCGGTCTCGAAGTGATCCTCAAAGGCCGCGATCCGCGCGACGCTTGGGCCTTTACCGAGCGCATTTGCGGTGTCTGCACCGGCACACACGCACTGACCTCTGTGCGTGCGGTGGAGGATGCTCTGGGCATCATGATCCCGGACAACGCCAACTCGATCCGCAACCTCATGCAGCTCGCGCTGCAAATCCACGATCACATCGTGCACTTTTACCATCTGCATGCTCTGGACTGGGTGAACCCGGTGAATGCCCTCAAGGCGGACCCGAAAACCACCTCCGAGCTGCAGCAGGCGGTTTCTCCGTCGCACCCTCTCTCCTCCCCGGGGTACTTCCGCGACGTGCAGAACCGCCTGAAAAAATTCATTGAAAGCGGTCAGCTTGGCCTTTTCAAGAATGGTTATTGGGACAACCCGGCCTATAAACTGCCGCCCGAAGCGGATCTGATGGCGACGACCCACTATCTGGAGGCGCTTGATCTTCAGAAGGAAATCGTCAAGGTCCACACGATCTTTGGCGGCAAGAACCCGCATCCGAACTGGTTGGTGGGCGGCGTGCCGTGCCCGATCAATGTCGATGGGGTCGGCGGTGTCGGCGCGATCAATATGGAACGGCTGAACATGGTTCAGTCGATCATCCAGCAGACGCTCGAATTCAACCGCAACGTCTATATCCCGGATGTCATCGCGATCGGCGGCTTTTATCGCAACTGGCTCTATGGCGGCGGTCTCGCGTCGAAAGCCTGTCTGGCCTACGGCGATATTCCCGAGCACCCGAATGACTTCTCCGCCGAACAGCTGCACATGCCGCGCGGCGCGATCATCAATGGCGATCTCTCGACCGTTTACGATGTCGACCCGCGCGATCCGGAGCAGGTTCAGGAATTTGTGGACCACAGCTGGTACACCTATGGCGAACCGGGCAAGGGGCTGCATCCTTGGGACGGGATCACAGAGCCGAAATACGAGCTTGGGCCGAATGCCAAAGGCACGCGCACCAATATTCAGGAGCTGGACGAGGCCGCGAAATACAGCTGGATCAAGGCGCCGCGTTGGAAAGGCCATGCGATGGAGGTGGGGCCGCTCGCGCGCTACATCATCGGCTATGCCAAGGGCCACGAGGACATCAAAGGGCAGGTCGACGGCCTGTTGCGCACGATGGATCTGCCGTTCGATGCGCTGTTCTCGACGCTGGGCCGCACCGCGGCACGCGCGCTCGAATCCGAGTATTGCTCGCGTCTGCAGCAGCACTTCTTCGACAAGCTGGTGACCAACATCAAGAACGGCGACAGCTCGACGGCGAATGTGGAGAAATGGGATCCAAGCACTTGGCCCACCGAAGCGAAAGGCGTCGGCATGACCGAAGCGCCGCGTGGGGCTCTTGGCCATTGGATCAAGATCAAGGACGGTCGCATCGAGAACTATCAATGCGTCGTGCCGACCACTTGGAACGGCAGCCCCCGCGACACGGCGGGCAATATCGGCGCCTTCGAGGCCTCGCTTTTGGACACGCCGATGGAGCGTCCGGAGGAGCCCGTGGAAATTCTGCGCACATTGCACAGCTTCGACCCGTGTCTGGCCTGTTCGACCCACGTCATGTCGCCGGATGGCGATGAGCTGACCACGGTCAAAGTGCGTTAAGGGAGGAAAATATCATGAAACTTGGTTTTGCAATCGCATCCATCACCGCGGCGCTGGCCGCCCCTGCGCTGGCCCATGAGGGCCACGCCACTCTGCCGGGAGCTGAGGGCCACACGGAGGCGCATATTGTGATGGTCGGCGTGGCGGCCGTGGTCGTTTGGCTGATCGTCAACACGGTGAAAGCGCGGGCGTCCAAGCGCAAGGAGGAGTGACGATGGCGGATCATGACTCCATTCACCATCCGAACCCCAACATGCCGCTGCCGATGGAGGCCTCGCGGCTGACCGGGGACGCACGGGACGAGGATATCGAGAGCATCCGCAATCAGACCTCGGTTTTCGTCTATGAATGGCCGGTTCGGGTTTGGCACTGGGTCAATGCGCTGGCGATCACCATTCTCTGTATCACCGGTTGGTTCATCGCCTCGCCTCTGCCGTCGATGCAGATCGCCGAAGCCACGCATCAATTCGTCATGGGCTACATCCGTTTCGGGCATTTCGCGGCGGGTATGATCGTCACGGTGGGTTTTTTCGGGCGCATCTATTGGGCGTTTGTGGGCAACCATCACGCCAAACAGCTGTTCTATCTTCCGGTCTGGAAAAAACGCTGGTGGCAGGAGGTTGTGTTCGAGCTGAAATGGTACGCCTTCCTTGAGAAAGAGCCGAAGAAATATGTGGGCCACAACCCTCTGGCGCAGACGGCGATGTTCTTTTTCATGACGCTCGGGCTGACTTTTATGATCCTGACCGGATGGGCGCTTTATTCCGAAGGCACGGGGCAGGGTAGCTTTGCGGATCATGCCGCAGGCTGGGTCCTTACGCTCTTTGGCAACAGCCAGATCGTGCATTCGGTGCATCACCTCGGCATGTGGTTCATCGTGGTCTTCATGATCATCCACATCTACGCCGCCATCCGCGAAGACATCCTGTCGCGCCAGTCCATGGTCTCGACGATGATTTCAGGCACGCGGACGTTCAAGGACACGCGCCCCGAGTGAGGGGGCGAGTCAGGCGAACATTCGGGAAAGGCGGAGCAATGCTCCGCCTTTTGTGTATTTATGGTTTCCATTTTTTACTAAAGGTGGAAAGTTAAATGTCACTCATTTTTGGCCGGGGGAGCCGAGTAGGTGAAATTTTCAAGTGTTTTTCATGGCTTAACGGTATTCCATTGTATTCCGAAAATTCGGTGAAGGTGAAAATCAGAAAGCCTATGATCGGTGAACGCAAATATCGGAAATAAACCATCCACCTTTTGAAAGACGCAAAACGCGCGACGAAAGCTGTGGATGTGACGGGAGGAAGAGCAGATGACTGCTAAGGTTCTTGTTCTTGGGATCGGAAATGTCCTTTGGGCGGACGAAGGGTTCGGCGTGCGCTGCGTCGAAACTCTGGCGGAAAGCTATGCGTTCGGGCCGGAGGTGCGGCTGCTCGATGGCGGCACGCAGGGTCTCTACCTTTTGCCGTTTCTCGAAGAGGTCGACACGCTTTTGGTGTTCGACGCCGTGGATTACGGCCTGACGCCGGGCACGTTGAAAATCGTCGAAGACGACGAGGTTCCGGCTTTTATGGGCGCCAAGAAAATGTCCCTGCACCAGACGGGGTTCCAGGATGTCATCGCGACGGCCCAACTCATGGGCTATTGTCCAGAGAAACTGATCCTGATCGGCTGTCAGCCCGAAGAGCTTGAAGATTATGGTGGCGGCCTTCGCGATGTCGTCGCTGCCCAGATCGCCCCCGCGCTCGCCATCGCGGTCGAAAAACTGCGCGCGCTCGGCATCGAGGTGCGCGAAGGCCGGACCGAGAGCAATGATCTCGCCGATCCGTCGATCCTGCGCGGGGCCTACGAAGAGGGGCGCCCCTCCGAGGACGAGGCCTGTCGTGTCGGAGACGACCGTTTCTTGCCGCAAGGCGTCTGACATGTGCGTCGGTGTTCCCATGCAAATCCTCTTTCGCGAGGACCTTGCCGCGACCGCGTTTGACGGCAAGCAGAAACACCTGATCGATCTCGCCCTCACGGGGCCGGTCGAACCGGGCACCTGGGTTCTGACCTTTCTCGGAACCGCTCGCGAGGTGATTTCGGAAGAGGAAGCCCTCAAAATTCAAAAGGCTCTGGGCGGATTGGCCGCCCTGATGGAAGGACGTGATCTGGGCGATGCTTTCGCCGATCTCGACAACCGTGAACCACAATTGCCGCCGCATCTGCAGGCCGCACTCGCCAAAGGGGAGACCACCGCATGAGCCACCCGTTGATTGATCGCCTGACCACGGAGATGGGCTGGCCGCTTTTGGAGACGGACCACGATGTCGCCGACTTCACCAACCGTCCGGGCGTGCATGTCCTGTTCATTCCGGGAGACGCGAAACGCAATCTGGAAACGGCCGATGTGGCGGTGATCCTGCCGGAGCTTAAACTGACCTTTCAGGGCAAGTTCGACTGTGCCGTCGTCGCCGATCCGATTGAGGCAAAGCTGCGCGAGGCGACCCGCGTGCTGAAAACCCCGTCTCTGTTGTTCTACCGCGAAGGCGTCTTTCTCGCGGGCATTCCCAAGGTGAGGGATTGGGACGATTACATGAGCCGCATCGCGCAAATCCTCGCGATGCCGACACCAGAAACCGCCTGAGCCAGAGAGCCTGAGGGAGACACAGATGGTCAATAACTTCCAATTGCCGCCCATGGGATATGGTCCCGGATCGCAGCCGCCCGAAGAGGATGGGACCGAGCTTGAATACATGCAGATGCCTCAGGATATGCGGACCTATACGACGCATTATCCGGAAGTGGAGCTCAGCGATGAGCTGAAGCCAGCGCTTGATCTGCTTGCCTGTCTGTCCGAGGCCTGCGTTCAGGTGGCCGAGGGCGTCGATGTCGAACCTTTCGATCTCTCGAAACTCGATGCGCCGAACCGCGCCCTGATCGCGGAAACGATGGGGTCGGGCGAGGTAGCGATGAAAGTGCGGGGCCTGCCGTCGATCAAGGTTCAGGAAAGCGTCTTCGCCGGTGTCTGGATGCTTCAGGCTGCGGGGCTTGATGCGATCGAAGTCGGGAGCGTGCCGCGCATTGCGCGAACCTCGGCTTTCAAACCGATGCGGGCCGGGCAGGGCGCAGATGCGCCGCGCAATCCGGCAGTGGTCAACGCGCCGCCGCTTCTGGTCGAGCTTGAGGACAAATCCAAAGCCTATGTGCCCGGCGCGGACGCACATGTGATCAACCTGACGCTTTTGCCTCATACCGAAGAAGACCTTGTTTGGCTCGACGTCGCTTTGGGGCAGGGCGCGACCGACATCTTGTCGCGGGGCTACGGCAATTGCCGGGTGACAGCGACGGCCTTGCCGCATGTTTGGCGCGTGCAGTTCTTTAATTCGATGGACACGCTCATTCTCGACACGTTCGAGGTCACCGAGATGCCCGAAGTGGCGCTGGCGGCCAATGAGGACTTGATCGACAGCGGCGAGCGTCTTCGCGAAGTGTTGGAGGCCATCCAATGAACGGGGCTGGGGCGACAATCGGGTTCGAGGGGTCCTTTCTCGGGGCCAATGATAAAATCTCCGATCAGGCGATCATGGAGTGCAAAATCTGCTGGACGCCCTACGATCCGGCAGAGGGGGACGACACGCGGCAAGTGCTCCCCGGCACCCCGTTTCTCGCCTTGCCAGACGATTGGAAATGCCCCAATTGCGATGCGCCCAAGGAACAATTTCTCGTCTCCGAAGACCCCGGCTCGGACGCGATGCAGGCCGCGGCCCGGCTGGCGCGGCGCACCGAGGCTTTGGTCCGCGATTTCACCGAGGTTTGGCACGCCAAGATGCGCGACGTTCCGATCGTCAACAAGGTGCTGCATGTGCAGGCCGTGGGGTTCATGGAATATGAGGGGCGGCCCTTGGGCGTTCTGATTTCGCCGTGGTTCATGAATCTCGTCCTCTTGCCGGGCGAAGGCGAGGATTGGGATGGCCTCAAGGCGGGCGAAAAAGAGGTCTTGTCTTTTCCCTCCGGGGACTATGAATTCATCCACAACACGCGCGAGCAAACGGGCGGATATAAGGCCTGCTCCCTGTTCTCTCCCATGGGGGATTTCAAAACACAGGCACAGGCCGTTGACGTTGGCAACGCGGTGATGGTCGCCCTGTTTCAGGAAGAACACCGGGCTGAGACGGATCGCAGCGCGGACATCCGGGCGGCACGCGAAGAGGAGTTGGCCGCAGCCGAGGCGGCTGAACGCGAGGCGGCTGAGCGTGAAAGCCGTGCAGAGGTGATGTCCGACGCGCCGACGCGCCGTCAGATTTTGACCGCCGGGCTGAGCGAAACATCAGAGCCCAAAGACGTGATTGCCACCGAGGAGACCGAATAAACTATGTCTGTCACCGCGTTCGACACAGGCGATTTGCGCGCGACGCTGCCCCCAGCTTTGCCGGTGGCCAAGCTCGTGATCGGCAAGCCTGTCGAAGAGGTGGCGGCCTTGGTGCCTCGGGTGTTCAACCTGTGCCGGAGCGCTCAGGAGCTCGCCGTGAACATGGCGCTGGGCCTGCCGGTCAGGGGGGATATGACGGCCACTTTGGCACAGGATTTTGCGCGCGATCATCTGGTGCGCCTGGGGGTCATCTTGCCTCGACACCTCGGGCTGGACCCGCTGCCCATCGCTCAGGGGGCTGACGCTCTGTTGCCAGCACGCCTTCCTGAGACCTCCGTGGAGTTCGACGCATTTCTTCAAAGTGACAAGGGCCTCGGGGCTGTTTTGCGCCGCCTCAGAGGGCTTTTCGACCCCGGAGAGGCCACCGCGCAGGTCGGGGCTGTGACCGATCAATACGTGACGCAGGCCGGCGCCTGCGAAAACTCCGTGGCGGCGCGGCAGTCCACGCATCCGCTGATGCTGGCCCTTGAGACGTCGCAGGGTCGCGGTCCCTTGTGGCGGGCCGTGGCGCGGATGGTGGATCTCGCGGCCTCTGCGCACGGCGATATGCCCGCGCCCAAGAGACTCGCCCAAGGGTGGGTCGTCGTCCCCGCCTCACGCGGCGCCTATGCGATGCGGGCGCAGGTCGAGGCGGGTGTCGTCACGCAGCTCGAACGCGTCACGCCGACCGATCACATGATGGCACCGGGTGGGATTATGGCGCAGTCTTTGGCCAGCCTGCCCGAGGCGAAACACGCGCTGGCGCCGCTTGTGGTCGATGTGCTCGACCCGTGCAGCCCCGTGACCTTGAGCGGAGGACGGAGGCATGCATGAGATGTCGCTTTGCGAAGGCATTCGTTCGGTGATCGAGGATGCTGCCGTGAAAAACAAATTCAGCGGCGTGAAAACCGTGCGCGTCGAGATCGGCAAATTCGCAGGGGTGGAAAAGCCCGCACTTGAGTTTGCCTTTGAGGTGGTGATGCGCGGCTCTGTCGCCGAAGGCGCGATCTTGGAGATGATCGACCTGCCAGGGGCTGCGATGTGCTACGACTGTATGAAGCAGGTTGAAATCGAGAACCGGCTCGACCTCTGCCCGATCTGTGGCGGGGGCAAGCTGATGCCCATCGGGGGCGACGAAATGAGGATCAAGGACTTGGAGGTGCTCTGATGTGTACTGTATGCGGATGCGGAACGGCGAGTGTGGAGGGCCACGGTCACCATCATGATCACGGTCATCATCATGACCACCCCCATGATCACAACCATAGCCACAACCATGGCCACAGCCACGCTCATGACCACCATCACCACCATCACGGTGATGACATGCATTTCGGACAGGGGCCTGCGGGCGTCGAAGTGCCGGGCATGTCGCAAGAGCGGCTGATCGAGATCGAGACGGACATTCTCGCGAAGAACGACCGCTACGCCGAGGCAAACCGCGCGGCTCTCTCCGCTCTGGGCAGCTTTGCGATCAACCTCGTCTCCTCTCCGGGCTCAGGCAAAACCACGCTGTTGTGCAAGACCATCGAGATGCTGGGTGACCAACCTTTGGCCGTCATCGAGGGCGATCAGCAAACCGCCAACGATGCCGAACGCATCCGCGCGACAGGCGCCAAGGCGGTTCAGGTCAACACCGGCAAGGGCTGTCATCTCGACGGGCATATGGTCGGGCACGCGATGGAGCATCTGTCGCTGGGTCAAAACGCCATGCTCTTTATCGAGAACGTCGGCAATCTCGTCTGCCCCGCCGGGTTCGATTTGGGCGAAGATTGCAAAGTGGCGGTGATTTCGGTGACCGAGGGCGAAGACAAGCCCCTGAAATACCCCGACATGTTTACCGTCTCCGAGATCGCGCTGCTCAATAAGGTCGATCTTGCTCCCTATTGCGATGTCGATCTCGATCTCTACGAGGCCAACTTGCGGCGTGTTAATCCGGGCATCGAAATTCTGCGCATCTCGGCCAAGACCGGCGAAGGCATGGAGGCTTGGGTCCAATGGCTGCGTGATCGTCTTGCGGCAAAGCCGGCCGCAGCATCGGTCGCGCAGGGCTGATCATGTCGGACCCGTTGCCCACGATCCTTTTGGTTGACGACGAGGAACACAGCCTCGCCGCCATGCGCATGGCGCTCGAAGACGACTTCGAATGCCTGACCGCCATGAGTGCCGAAGAGGCGCGTGGCCTGATGCAAGAGCATTTCGTGCAGGTGATCTTTTGTGATCATCGCATGCCCGGCACGACCGGCGTCGAGTTTCTGACCGAAGTGCGGGAACACTGGCCCGAGACGGTGCGGATCATCATCACGGGCTACACGGAAACCGGCGACATGATCTCTGCGATCAACGATGCGGGGATCTATCAGTTCCTGACGAAACCATGGCACCCGGATCATCTGATGATGGTGGCCAAAAACGCGACGGACCTGTTCCGTTTGACGCGCGACCATGATCGCATGTCCTTGGAAATGCGGTATCTGTCGCGTTCTGTGGAAGCGAAAATCGAGGAACAGCGCAAAGCCCTGCGCGAGGGGCTCGGGTTCGAGGCGGTTCTGCGCGCGGTCAATTCGCCGATGAATGCCGTCATCGAACAGGCGCGCCAATTCGCGACCTTCGATGTGCCCGTGGTGATCACCGGCGAAAACGGCACGGGCAAAGGTCAGCTGGCCCGCGCGATGCATTATAGTTCCCTGCGCTCAGAGAAACCCTATTTCGAATTCGATTGCTCCTCCGTCGATGACGACATTCTGGAGATCGAACTTTTCGGCGCGCGGCGCGGCGCCTTGCCCGGGCTGACCAGCAACAAGACGGGGTTGTTCCAAAAGGTGGACAGGGGCACGCTCTATCTCTCCGGCGTCTCCAACCTGTCGCCACGCTTGCAACTTTTGCTCTTGCGGGCGGTGCGCGATGGGGCGTTTCGTCCCGTGGGTGGTCATGAGTTGCGGCATTCTCAAGTGCGGCTTTTGGCGGGAACGGAGCGCGATCTGCGGATCGAGGTCGCGGAAGGCCGCTTTAATTCCGAGCTTTACTATGCCTTGTCAAAGGCGGGGTTGACCGTGCCGCCGCTGCGTGACCGTGTCGGGGATCTTGCGATTTTGGCGCAAACCCTTTTGTTCGAAATGGCCGAGAAACATGGCAAACCAGTCAGCGGTCTCTCGGACGATGCGCTACAATTCCTGTCGGAATACGACTGGCCCGGCAACATGCGCGAGCTTGAGAACGAGATGGTGCGGATGTTGATCTTTTCGCAGGATGCGCTTTTGGGACCGGAACTGATCTCGCGTCATATCCTGCAGGCGAGCCCTGTGTCCGATGCGGAAACGGAAACATCCGTCGACCGGGTTTTGATCGGAACCGGCACGCTGAAAGACCGAGTCGAGCAAATCGAAATGCGCATTCTGCGTGAGACGCTGACGCGTTTGAAATGGAACAAGAGCCGCGCCGCCAATGAGCTGGGGCTGTCACGCGTCGGGCTGCGAGCCAAAATTGAACGATACGGGTTGGTCGACCCGAAACGCAGTTCTGAGCCGACATCGGGTGAGGAGGAGTAAGCCATGTGTCTGGGAATTCCGGGACAGATCGTCAAGATCACTGATGAGACGCGCCTGATGGCCTTGGCGGATGTGTCTGGCGTCAAACGCGAGGTCAACATCGCGCCGGTTCTGACCGGGGCCATTGAGGCGTTGATTGGCAAATGGGCCTTGATCCACGTTGGTTTCGCGATGGCGATCATCGACGAAGATGAGGCCGCAGCCACCTTGAAAGCGCTTCATGATCTGGGGGAAACCCAAGAGGCGCATGAGGCTATGGCCGCAGGGGATCGGGCTTTGGAGGCAGGGGCATGAAATACGCAGAAGAATTTCGGGATCCGAAAGCCGCAAAAGCGCTTTTGGCACGGATTGCCGAGCTGACGGATGAGATCGGTGCGACCAAGGAAAAGCCGGTCTACATCATGGAGATTTGCGGTGGACATACCCATGCGATCTTTCGCTATGGCCTCGACAAGCTGACACCCGAGGGGGTCGAGTTCATTCACGGTCCGGGCTGTCCTGTCTGTGTTCTGCCGATGGCACGGGTCGATGAATGTGTCGAGATTGCCGAACGCCCGGAGGTAATTTTCACCACCTTCGGGGACGCGATGCGTGTGCCCGGACAGAAGAAATCGCTGATGCAGGCCAAAGCCGCCGGCGCTGACATTCGCATGGTCTATTCTCCTTTGGACGCGCTGGAACTGGCGCGCCGCAACCCGGATCGCGAAGTGGTGTTCTTTGGGCTAGGTTTCGAGACCACGACGCCCTCGACGGCCCTCTCGATCCAGCAGGCGGCGCGCGAGAACCTCACCAATTTCTCGGTCTTCTGCAATCACATCACGGTCCCGCCGCCGATCAAGGCGCTTCTGGATGACCCGCATATGATGCTCGACGGTTTTGTCGGGCCGGGCCATGTGTCCATGGTGATCGGCACGCATCCTTATGATTTCATCGCGGAGGACTACGGCAAACCCATCGTGGTCGCCGGTTTTGAGCCGCTCGATCTTTTGCAATCGGTGATGATGGTGCTGGAACAAATCCGCGACGGACGGGCGGAGGTCGAAAACCAATACGCGCGGGTTGTGCCGGAACACGGCAACCCGGTGTCTATCGCTGCGATTGAGGATGTCTATGAAATGCGGCCCTCGTTTGAGTGGCGTGGTCTGGGGGAAATTGATCATTCCGGCCTAAAAATCCGTGAAAAATACCGTGCATTTGATGCCGAGGAGAAATTCGGCATCGGCTATGCGGCGGGCCAGCGCTCGGTGCAAGAGCCTGAGGGCTGCGCCTGTGGGGCGGTGATGACGGGTCGGCTCAAGCCGACGGGATGCCCGCAATTTGGCAAAGGTTGCACGCCCGAAATGCCATTGGGTGCTTTGATGGTCAGCTCCGAAGGCGCTTGCGCGGCTTATTATCAATATGGTGGGGCCCGCGCGGCGGAAGCTGCGGAATAAGACCCGCGCGGCGGAAGTCGTGAAATGAGTATTTGAGCCAAGAAGAAAGACAAAGACATGGCACTCAGAGATCAACACGTCACGCTCGCCCATGGGGGCGGCGGCAAAGCGATGCGCGATCTGATCGGCGAGGTGTTCACCTCCGTCTTCGAGCCCGAGAGCTCTGAGGATCAGGCACGCCTTATGACGGACGCTCTGCAACAGCCGGGCGCGCGGCTTGCGTTCACGACAGACAGCTTCGTGGTGGATCCGGTCGAATTTCCCGGCGGCAACATCGGCAAGATCGCGGTCTGTGGCACAGTGAACGATCTGGCCGTCGGCGGCGCGACGCCTCTGTGGTTGTCAGCGGCCTTCATCATTGAGGAGGGCACCGACATTGATCTGTTGCGCCGCATCGTCTCCGCGATGAAAGAGGAGGCCGACAAGGCCGGGGTCAAGATCGTTACGGGCGACACGAAAGTCGTCGGGCGCGGTTCTGCGGATAAGGTCTTTGTCACGACCTCCGGCGTGGGGGTCATCCCGCCCGGTCTCGATCTGGGTGCGACGCATGTGCAGCCGGGGGATGTGGCCATTGTGAACCACGTGCTGGGCGATCATGGTGCGGCGATTTTGGCGGCGCGGGGGGACATGGCGCTTAGCGCCGACATTCAATCCGATTGTGCGAGCCTCGGTCACCTGATGGCGGCGGTCTCGGCGGCTTGCCCCTCTCTGCGGTGTGCGCGGGATGCGACGCGTGGTGGCCTTGCCTCTACTCTGAACGAGATCGCGGAAGAGGCCGATGTCGCTATCGAAATCTCCGAAGACACCCTGCCGATCCGGCCGGAAGTCAAAGGCATGTGTGAAATCCTCGGACTTGATCCGCTTTATCTCGCCAACGAAGGCACACTGGTGGTGTTCGTCGCGCCCGAGGAGGTCGACGCCGCGCTGTCTGCCATGCGATCGGTCCCGGAAGGCGAAGGTGCAGTGGCCATTGGTCAGGCGAAAGTTGCCGGAGTGGGGCCACGAGTGACGATGCGGACCCTTTTCGGTGGGGGGCGCATCGTCGATATGTTGGTCGGGGAGCAGTTGCCGCGCATTTGTTGACGGAAGCTGCGACATCTCACGTAAATTGTAGGTAAGATGGAAAATCGGACGGCGGTGGCAGGATCGCGGTAATCTTGAGTTGTGCAATCGTGCGGTCGCGGGCCTTTTTTAAGTGCATCGCCAACATGCTTTCCGCCGCTTTGATGGATCCCGCGAGCGCCAGTTCGATCACTTGGCCCAGCTCGAGGATGGATTGCGTGTCGGGCGGCAGGCCCAGCGAGAAGAACGCAGCCTGACAGGCCTCTAGCGCCAGCCGGTTGTTGGAGGCGTAATTCGCCAGATCTTCGTTCGGCGTGGTTAGCACCACCATTTCGAAAAAACGCCGATCCAGCGAGAACCATTGCGCGGGCGTCGGCGCGGTTTGCGCGGAGAGGGCGCGAATTTCATCGGCCAATTCGCGCAGCTGCTCTGTCGGGAGTTTCGCCGAAGACAGCGCCGCCACCTCTAAAATGCCGCGCAATTCGTATTTGTCTTTGATCTTCTTTGAGGTCAGCGGCTCGACGATCCACCGCGAAGTGCGGCTTTTGTGGATCAGGCCACGCTCCTGAAGACGTCCCAACACATCGCGAACGATGGTGCGTGACACCCCGTATTCTTCCGCCATCTGTGCCTCAAAGATACGGTAGCCGCCGAACACCGGACAGCGTGTGACGTAATAGGCGACATCATCATAGACCCGCAGCCAGCTCGGCTTTCCGGCGCTGCCGTCGAGGGTGGTCAGGTCGAGCTCGATCTGCCGCAGGTCCTCGCGCTTCGGGATATTTTGCTCTCCAGACAAGGGGTTAGAGACCACGAAGCCCCGTCCAGAAAAACGCTCTACGCCGCCTTCGTCTTCGATGATCTCCAAAGCGCGCTTGACCGTTGCCCGCGACATGTCGAGGCGCTCCGACAGCGCGCTCTCTTGAAGAACGAGGCCGGGATAGAGGTAGCCCTGGGCGATATTGTTGCGAATGAGTTCTGCCGCCAGTTCGAAAAGAGGCGCGCGCTTGTCACTGTCGTCGCTGCTGCGGGACGTGGCTTCGGTAACGGTCATCATGGCCTCTTTTCGAGAATCTTCTCCTGACAATAGGTGGCTGCTGGAATGGTTGGAAGCAATTTGTTTTTGAATACAGAAAATCAATAAGTTCTGGAGGCTGGATTTTCAAATTTATCTCCTGATCAAAAAATTAGCTAAATTGTCTAATTTTGGAGCAAAAATCTGAAATTCCTGTCGCGTGATGCGTGTAAATAATGATTTTTGGAATGCAAAAGTCATTTTTTACTTTGCCGACTCGAGTGAAATGATGTTTGTATCAAAAAAATCGAAAAACTCGACGCGGGGAATATTCAGTGCTGACTCTCAATCAGGTAAGTCGCCGATATGGCGGTGCGACGGCCTTGGATGGCGTGGACTTCGTCGTTCCGGAAAACACCTACATGGCCCTGTTGGGGGCGTCCGGGGCAGGCAAGACGACGTTGTTGCGTCTCATCGCGGGGTTCGAAGAGCCGGATCAGGGGACGATCTCTCTGCACGGTGAGCGCATCGACGGCCAGCCTTCGCATCTGCGTGACATCGGGTTCGTGTTTCAGAACTTCGCGTTGTTTCCGCATCTGACCGTGGCGGAGAACGTCGCTTTCGGTCTGCGGCATCGCGCTCATGCGCCCTTGACCAATGAGACCGAGATCAAGGATCGCACCGAAGCCGCTCTGGAGTTGGTCGGTCTGACCGGCTTTGGTCATCGCGGTGTGAGCGCGATTTCCGGCGGTCAAAGACAACGCGTCGCTCTGGCCCGCACTTTGGTGTGTGAGCCGCGGATCGTTCTGCTCGACGAGCCGCTCGGCGCGCTTGACGCCAACCTGCGCTCGCGGATGTGTGACGAGTTGAAGGCGATCCGCGAACGGCTTGGCGTCAGCTTCTTGCATGTCACAGGGTCCGAGACCGAAGCGCTCACCATGGGTGATCAGGTTGCCGTGCTCGCCAATGGGCGGATCATGCAATCCGACGCGCCGGACATGTTGTTCAGCCATCCCGGCAATGCCGAGGCCGCGCGCCACCTCAATGCCTGGAACATTTTCGACGCCAGTCTTTGTAACCATGACTTGGGGCAGGGACCGATCGCGGTGCGGTTCGATCAGATCGATGTGAGCGACCCAGGGGCCGCCCCGACCGAGCGCCCAGCGTTGCACGCCACCTATCTCACCGGCGAATTCAACGGGCCGACCGCCTTGTCATTCTTCCGCGCCGCAGACGGCACCCTCTTGCAGGTCGTCGATCACCTCAGCCAGCCGCGCCTTCCCGATCTGGTCGAAGGCCAAGGCTATGACCTTCATTTCGCAGCCGATGCCCTGCGCCAATTCCACGGAGCCGCCTGATGACTGCCCTCACGACGGACACCCCGTCCACCACCACCCATTCCCCCGCTGAGCTTCGCGAGAAAAAGGACCGTCGCCGCGCCATCGCGCTTTTGTCGCCGGGGCTTTTGTGGATGACCCTCTTCATGGTCCTGCCCATGGCCATGGTGATCTATGTGTCCTTCTGGACCCAGACCACCTTCTCCGTGAACTCGACCCTGACCACGGCCAGCTGGGAGCGGTTCCTGAGTTCCGCGACCTATCTGGGCGCGATCTGGACCACGCTGCGGATTTGGCTCATCGTTCTGATTGCGACCATCGTCGTTGGCTATCCGGTGGCTTTGTTCATCGGGCTTTTCGTGCGCAACAAGACGCTTCAGACCGCGCTCTTGGTCGCCTGTGTGATCCCGTTCTGGACCTCGTTCCTGATCCGCGTCATCGCATGGCGTCCGATGTTGGGCACCGAAGGCGCGATCAACATGATCCTGATGAAACTCGGGATCATCTCTGAACCGCTGACCTTTTTGCTGTTCTCCGAATTCTCCGTCCTTGTTGGCATGACTCAGATTTACTGCGTGTTCATGGTCGGGCCGATCACCTTCATGCTAGGCCGGATCGACATCTCCGTGATCGAGGCCGCGCGTGATCTCGGCGCCTCTTTCGGGACGATTTTCCGCCGCATCATCCTGCCGCTTTCGCTGCCGGGGGTCATGGTTGGGTCGATCTTTGTATCCGTCATGGTGCTGGGCGAGTTTGCTACAGCCGCCTCGCTGTCGGGCCGTAAGACCAACCTCTTGGGCAACATCATCGTGAGCCAGGTGGGCTCTCTCAAATGGGCCTTCGCCGCCGTCGCCGGTGTGGTTCTCACCATCATCATCACCGCCGTGATCGCGCTCGCGCTGCGTCTCGTCGATCTGCGAAAGGAAATGTGAGCCATGGAATCCCGTATCCTGCGTCCGACGCTCGCCCTTTATACCGTCCTCTTTCTGCTGTTCCTTTATGGGCCGATGATCGTTCTCACGATCCTGTCGTTCCAAAGCGCCGATGGCGGTCCGCAATTCCCGATCCGCGAATGGTCCGTCTACTGGTACGAGCACCTCTTGGGCTTTGCCGAAACCTCCCGCGTCTCGCAGCTTCCGGTGGGCGATAGCCTGCTGCGCTCGATCGTGCTGGCCTTCATGACCACCGTGGTCTCGACCGTTCTGGGCGTCATGAGCGCCGAAGCCTTCCGCACCCGGTTCAAGGGGTCGGGTCCGGCATTCTACCTGATCATCCTTGGCATGATGGTGCCCGGCGTTCTGGTGGGGCTTGGCATGGCGCTTTTGTCCAACACTCTGGGCATTGCCCGGGCGTGGTGGGGCACCTCTTTCGTGCTGCATGTGGTCTACACCTATCCCTTCGCCTTCCTTGTGATGCTGGCCATCTTCAACCGGTTCGACCGCACCGTTGAAGAAGCCTCGCTCTCCTTGGGTGTAAGCCCGGCACAGACCTTCCGCCGCGTGACCTTCCCGATCATCTTCCCCGGTGTGCTCTCGGCCATGCTGTTCTCCTTTACGCTCAGCTATGATGAATTCGCCCGCACGCTCTTTACGGCCGGTCGCGATCTGACGCTGCCGCTGGCGATCTACGGGACGTTCTCGGTGGAGATTTATCCCAACATCTTCGCCTTCGGGGTGCTGACCACGCTGTTCAGCTTCACGCTTCTGGTGATCTACGGCCTCTTGATGAAACGCTTCACCTCGAAGGCCTCCCGTTATTCCGGTCAGGAGGACGCATGATGATTGCTCTCGTCACGGGCGCAGGCTCCGGCATCGGTGCGGCCATCGCACTCCGCCTTGCCGCCGATGGTCACACGGTTGCTGTCAACGATCTCTCGCTTGAGGCCGCCAAGGCGACCGTCGAGAAAATCCACGCAGCCGGCGGTGTCGCAGGCGCCTATGCCGCCGATGTCAGCGATGAGGCCGCCGTCACCGAGATGGTTGATCTGATCACCGAAGATTTCGGCGCGCCGGAGATTTTGGTCAACAACGCGGGCTTTGGCCATCAGGCGCGGTTCACCGAGATCGAGCCTGCCATGTTCGACAAAATCTTCGCCGTGCATGTGCGGGGCAACTACCTTTGCACCCGTGCTTGCCTGCCCGCGATGCTGGCAAAGGGGCAGGGGCATATTGTCAATATCGCCTCGCAGCTCGGTCAAATCGGTGGGGTGGAACTGGTCCATTACGCCGGTGCCAAGGCCGCCGTGATCGGCATGACGAAATCGCTGGCCCGCGAGGTCTCGACCCAGGGCGTGCGCGTCAATGCCGTGGCGCCCGGACCGATCAACACGCCGCTCGTCGAGGCGCTTTCCGAGGAGTGGAAGACCGCGAAACGCGCGGACCTTCCGCTCGGGCGTTTTGGCTCTCCGGCGGAAATCGGCGGTGTCGTCTCCTTCCTCGTCTCTGACGATGCCGCTCTGTTCGTCGGGCAAACGCTCGGGCCGAACTCCGGCGATGTCATGTTGTGATCCCAGAAAATGGAAAGCTCTCAAATGGATAAACGTATTGTTCTCGTCACCGGTGCGGGCATTGGCATCGGTCGCGCAGCCGCTCTCGCGTTCGCGGCCAAGGGCGATCATGTGATCGTCACCGATGTGCTCGAAGACAAAGGCCAAGCGGTCGTCGCCGAGATCGAAGCCGCGGGCGGAAGCGCCGAGTTTCACGCGCTGAACGTGCGCTCGACCGAGGCGGCGGATGCGCTGGTTGGCGGTCTTAACGAACGCTTCGGCGGCATCGACGTGATCGTCGCCAACGCCGGTATTGCCCTGCGCGTGCCGATGGCGGAAATGACCGATGAGACCTGGCACGAAACGCTCGACGTCGATCTCTACGGCATGATGCGGGTGATCCGCCCGGCGCTTCCGGCGATGAAAGAGGGGGCCTCGATCATCTGCCTTTCCTCGATCATGGGCACCAACTACGGTTGGGACGAGCATGTGCATTACTCCACCGCCAAATCCGGTGTGATCGGTCTCATTCGCGGCCTCGCCGTTGAATTCGCCGCCAAGGGCATTCGCGTCAACGGTGTCGCCCCCGGCTATATCCGCACCGCGCAATTGCTCAATCCCGGCCACAGCCTCGGTCCAGACGCGGCCGAGATCGCCTCGCCCTACATTCCGATGAAGCGTCTGGGCGAGCCTGCCGAGATCGCCAACGTCATCACATTTCTCGCCTCCTCCGATGCTTCTTACCTCACCGGTCAGGTCATCACTGTGGACGGGGGGCTGACCCCCGGCCGCTACTGAGGTCGCCAACGAGGGGCGACGAACGCCCCCGCACTTCACTCAATGTCACCACGTCAATATCAACAGGGAAAGACACCATGACTTTGACACCCAATCGCCGTAGCTTTTTGAAATACGGGGCCGCCGCGGGCGCTGCTGCCCTCGGCTCGGGTCTGCACCCGTGGTCGCGTATGGCCTATGCCGCCAATCTCTCGGAGCAGGAATTGCGCACCACAGGTCTCTCGACCACCGTGCAAGACCGTATCCTCGAGATGTTCAAAGCCGCGTCCGGCGTCGGCACCACCTCCGGCACGCCGTCCACCTACCCGGATGCGCAGACCAAAATCCTCTCCGGTTCGTCTGATTACGACTGCTGGGAAATCATCGGCGAACGTCTTCCGGCGCTGATCGCGACAGACAACGTCGAACCCATCCCCGCCGCTGATCTGCCGAACTGGGCCTCGATCCGCGACACCTTCACCACCACCAATCCGAAATGGGATGCGCGCGCGCAAATCTCTGGTCAGATTTGGGCGGATGACGCCAAAACCCAGCTCTACATGGTGCCGGCCGTCTACAACTTTGACTCCATCGGTTATAACCCAGAGGTCCTCACCGACGAGGAAGCCAACACCTGGACTGCGCTGTTCGATGAGAAGTGGAAGGGCAAATCCGGTCTGAACGTCGACCCGCTCATCGCCATCGGTCAGGCCATCCTCGCCATGAATTCGCTCGGTCTGTTGGAAGCCAAGAACCCCGGCAACCCGACGATGGACGAGATCGACGAAGCCGCGAAGTTCCTGATCTCCAAAAAGAAAGACGGTCAGTTCCGTGCGCTTTGGGGCGACTTTGGCGAGCTCGTCAACCTGATGGCCTCCGGCGAAATGGTCGTCTGCGACGCATGGCAGCCCGCCGTCATGGCCGTCAAAGCCCAAGGTAAACCCGCCAAATACGCGACGCCGAAAGAAGGCACGCGCGGCTGGGCGATCGGGCCGTCGATGCTCAAAGGCACGCCGAACCGCGAAGCCGTCATCGCCTATGCCAACTTCTGGCTGTCGGGCGAGCCGGGTATCGCGGTCACCGAACAGGGTTACTACTCGCCCTCGACCAACATCAAAGAGGCGATGGATCCCGACGCCTATGCCTTCTGGTACGAAGGGGCGCCGTGGAAAGGCGAAGCCGAGCGCGGCATCAACCCGGGCGATCTGCGCGATGGCGGCTCTCTCGAAGAGCGCGCGTCCAACGTCGCTTACTGGCACCAGTGGCCGGATGAATACGACCATCTGATCATGCGTTGGGACGAATTCCTGAACGCCTGATCCGAGCAGGCGGGCGGCCCTCTTCCCCTCTTCAGGGCCGCCCGCCCATGTCCTGCACTTCAAACACGAAAGCTGATCGCATGATCTACGATCTCGAGCTGATTTCCGTCGGCAAAACCTATTCCGATGGCACCGTTGCTGTTTCCGACTTCGATCTGAAGGTGGAAAAGGGCGAATTCGTGGCCTTTCTCGGCCCGTCTGGCTGCGGCAAATCCACCACGCTGCGGATGATCGCCGGGTTCGAGGACATCACCAATGGCGAGGTCATGATGATGGGTCAGAACGTGACCCATATCCCGCCGGAAAAACGTCCGACCTCGATGATTTTCCAAAACTACGCGCTTTTTCCGCATATGACGGTGCGCGAGAATGTCGCCTTTGGCCTCGACGTCAAAGGCACGCCCAAGGCCGAGCGGAACCGCAAGGTGGATCGCATCCTCGACATGTTCGATCTGGAGCAATTCGCGGATCGCAAGGCCGACAAACTGTCGGGCGGTCAGCGTCAGCGGATCGCTCTGGCGCGGGGCCTTGTGGTTGAACCCGAAATTCTGTTGCTCGACGAGCCTCTGGGCGCGCTCGACGCCAACCTGCGCCGGATCATCCAGAACGAATTGAAACTGTTGCAGCGCGAGCTGGGCATCACCTTTATCTTCGTGACCCACGCGCAATCCGAAGCTTTGGGCCTGTCGGACCGTGTCGTCGTCATGTCAAACGGTGTGGTCGAACAAATCTCTGCCCCGCGCGAGCTGTATCGCCGCCCCCAAACGCCCTTTGTCGCGGATTTCATCGGTTCGAACACGGTGTTCGAAGGCACGGCCAAAGGCGCGGCGGGCACCGGCTTCGGGATGATCGAAACCCCCTACGGCATGATGAAAGGCGTGGGCCAGGGCGATGAGACTCTCGCGGTCGTTCCTGCCGAAGCCTTCCGCATCGCGCCGCTGCACACGCCGGACGAGATTCGCATCGACGGCGTTCTGGCCGAACGTCATCTCGTCGGCGCGGTCGGGCATCTCAAGGTCCGCCTGCCGGGCGAGCGCGACGTCGCCGTCGAAGTCAGTGCGGATCGCCCCGAAGTGCGCGCCCTGACGCTTGGGGCGCCGGTCACTCTCGGGATCGACCCGGCCTCCATCACCCTCATTCACGCTTAATTATCCAACAGGAGACTTATCCAATGGCAAAAGAAATTCTCGTCGGTTTCGGGATTGATGTGGACGCCGTGGCCGGCTGGCTCGGTTCCTACGGCGGCGAAGACAGCCCGGACGATATTTCCCGCGGCATGTTCGCGGGCGAAGTCGGTTCGATCCGTCTGCTCGATCTCTTCGACAAGCTCGGCATCAAAACCACCTGGTTCATCCCCGGTCACTCCGCCGAAACCTTCCCGGAGCAGATGAAAGAGGTCGCCAAACGCGGCCACGAGATCGGCATCCACGGCTACAGCCACGAAAACCCGATCGCCATGACCCCGGAACAGGAAGAGGCCGTTCTGGACAAATGTATCGATCTGATCACCGAGCTGTCCGGCAAACGTCCGACCGGTTATGTGGCACCGTGGTGGGAATTCTCGCCGGTGTCCAACGAGCTGCTTTTGAAAAAAGGCATCAAGTATGACCACTCGCTGATGCACAAAGATTTCGAACCCTACCGCGTGCGCGTGGGCGACAGCTGGACCAAGATCGACTACGCGGGCAAGCCGGAAGACTGGATGAAGCCCTTGGAGCGTGGCGAGGAAACCGATCTGATCGAGATCCCGGCCAACTGGTATCTCGACGATCTGCCGCCGATGATGTTCATCAAGAAATCGCCGAACTCGCATGGCTTTGTGAACCCGCGCGACATCGAGCAGATGTGGCAGGACCAGTTCGACTGGGTCTATGAAAACATGGATTACGCGGTCTTTCCGATCACCATCCACCCTGACGTCTCCGGTCGTCCGCAGGTGCTTTTGATGCTCGAACGTCTGTTCAAGCACATGGCCTCGCATGAGGGCGTCAAATTTGTCACCATGAACGAGATGGCGGACAATTACGACGCGAAATTCCCACGCGGCTGACTCCTCGTGGGTTCACTGGGCGGACGGCCACCCCTGTGCCGTCCGTCTTTTTCGACGGATTTGAGAGGAGCGGACCATGTGTTCCCTGTGCGGTATTCTCGGGTGTGACGATCACTGGACCAACGCGATTGCGCGGCCGGGCGTCTACACACGCAACCACGATATGCCCGCCCGTCGGGCCGAGGCCGCGCGCCGCTTGAAAGCCGCGAATGACATTCTCTCTTACCGTCGCGTCAAACTCGATGTCTGGCAGGGGCGGTCCTATGTCGTGACCTCTCCGACCGGGGCCTCGAGCGTCTTTGAGGCGCTGTCGCATCTCTGGCCCGAGGCCGAAGCCCTCGCGGGTCGCGACTTTGATCCGCTTGATGATGCTTTGATTTCCTGGATGGAAGCGCGAGGTGACGCATGACACCTGTTATTCTGCTCACCGGGTTTCTGGGCTCCGGCAAAACCACGCTGTTGCAACGCCTGTTGCAAGACCCGTCGATGGCGGGGGCGGCGGTGTTGATCAACGAATTCGGTGAGGTGGGGCTGGATCACCACCTGCTCGACCGGATCGATGACAACGTCGTCTTGCTCAAATCCGGCTGTATTTGTTGCACCGTGCGTGGCGAGGTGGCTGACGCCCTGTCCAATCTCGACAGCCTGCGCGCCCGCAGCGAGATCGCCTTTGACCGTGTGGTGATCGAGACCACGGGGCTGGCCGATCCTTACCCTGTGTTGCAAACGCTGACCGCGCATCCGGTGCTGCGCTCGCATTTCACCAATGGCGGCGTGCTGACCACGGTCGATGCGGTTAACGCGCGGCTTCAGGTCGAGCATCGCGCCGAAGCCGTCCGCCAGATCGCGGCGGCGGATCGCATTGTGTTGACCAAAACCGATCTGACTGAGCCGGGCGAGGATCAGGCCCTGCGCGACCGTTTGACCCGGATCAACCCGGCGGCGCGGATCATGACCACGGAGGAGCCGGTCGAGACCATCCTCGGTGGTTTTGGCCCTGCCGCCTTTGCCGCGGCTTTGGTTTCGCATGAGACGCATCAGTGCGGACCTGCCTGCGATCATGAGGGGCACCACCACCATCACCACAACGCTCACAGCGATCACAACGCGGCGCATCACGACGAAGCCTTGGGCGTGACAAGCTTTTCCCTCGTTATTGAGGGTGAGATCGATTGGACTATGTTCGGAACCTGGCTTACACTCTTGCTGCATAAGCATGGTGATAGGATTTTCAGGGTGAAGGGTATTTTGGCGCTCGAAGGCGAAGACAGGCCCATTGCGGTTCACGGTGTGCAGCATCTTGTGCACGCGCCAACGCATATGACGCATTGGCCGGATGGCCCGCGCCAGTCGCGCATCGTCTTTATTCTCGAAGGGCTCTCGCCCGAACAAATCCGCCGCAGTTTTGCCGCGTTCACGGGGCTCTCCGGGGTCCGGGCCGCCGCCTGATGACGGAGCCGCTTCGCATCCTCACCACGGAAATTCAACCGTGGCGCTTTCTCAAGGATCGCGCCGAGGCGGACTTGGGCTTTCCGCTCGAATTCATCGAGATGGATTTCAACAGCGCGCAACGCACCGCCGCGCTCGATCCGTCCAGCTATGATATCTACGACCAGTGTTTCCACAACCTCGACATTGTCTGGTACTGGCGTGCCGTGCAGGCCATCGACACCCGCCGGATCACCCATTGGGACGATCTCGACGAGCTGTCGCGGATCATGGGGACAAGTGGGCGTCAGGCCTTGGGAGATGTGCCCGCTTCGCGCCTTTTCGTGCAACATGACATGACGCTTTCAGACAGTCCGAGCGGTCAGATTTCCATGCTGCCGACCTTCTACAACTTCGACAGTTTCGGGGTGGAGACCGAAGGGCTGGACGTCGACCGCGACATTCGAAGCTGGGCGGCGCTTTTGGACCCGCAATGGTCAGGGCGCGTGTCTTTGGTCGATGAGCCTGCGATCGGTCTCTTCGATCTGGCGCTGGCGCTGTCGGCCTCGGGCCAGATGGAATTCGAAAACATGGGCAATATGTCCGTGGCGGAAATCGACGCCCTCATCGAACACGGCAAGAGCCTCATTCATGCCGGTCACCTCAGCCCCTTCTGGCTGCGCGCCGATGAACCGGTCGAGCGCTTTATGAACGGCGAGTTGAAGCTCGCCTCGATCTGGTCGCCGACGATTGTGGAAATGAAACGCCGCGGCATTCATGTCCGCCAGGCCCGCCCGCTCGAAGGCTATCGTGCCTGGCATGGCGGCATGTGCCTGTCGCGTCTGTTGAAAGACGACAAACTCGACCGGGCCTATGAATGGCTGAACTGGTATCTGGATGGCTATGCAGGGTCCGTTGTGGCGCGTCAGGGCTATTACATGTCTGTGCCAGACCGGGTGAAAGCGCATATGTCCGAGGCGGAATGGGACTATTGGTATGAGGGTCTTCCGGCGCCGCAAGAACTCGTTGACGTGGCCGGGCGTCCGGCGATCCGTCCGGGCGAAACCCGTTCTGGCGGGTCGCGCAAGGACCGCGCGCATCACATCGCGATCTGGAACTCGACCATGGACGAGCACAATTACGTCGTGCGTCGCTGGAGCGAGTTGGTCGATCTCGCCGCCGCGAAAGGCCGCGCGCAACGTCGCGCCAGCTAGGGCCGCTCTCTTGAAATTGCTGAACACGGAAAGACACCGATGAAACATGTCGTCTTGATCGCCACTGGCGGAACCATTGCCTCCGCCGCCGATAAAACCGCAGGTGCCGTCAATGCCGGGCTGAGCGGTGAAACCCTGCTTGCGAGCCTGCATCAGCCGTTGGATGGCATCACGGTCACCGTCGAGAATTTCGAGGCGGCGGGCAGCTATGCGCTTGATCTGGCAACCATTCATCGGCTTTGCGCACGGATCGATGAGGTGTTGGCGGGGTCGGATGTGGACGGCGTTGTCGTCACCCATGGCACCGACACGATGGAGGAAAGTGCCTTTCTCGCCTGGCTTCTGGTCAAGAGCGACAAGCCCGTGGTCTTCACCGGCGCGCAGCGCCACGCCGGTCAACCCGACACCGACGGTCCGCGCAACATTCATGACGCGATCTGTGCCGCTGCCAGTGCCGATCTAACGGGCGTCGGTGCCGTGATCCTCTTCGAGGGCGACATCCACGGCGCGCGCTATGTGACCAAGGCGCATACCTCGCGGGTCGACACGTTTCGCTCCGTGGGCCTCGGCAAATTCGGTGAGGTCGATCACGGGATCGTCCATCTCTATACCCGCCCGGCCAAAGTCCGCGTGGCGCTCGAGACCCCTGCGCTTGATCCGAATGTCGAGCTGATTGGCGTGGGCCTCGGCTCGACGCCGCGTCTGATGGAACTGGCGGGGCAGGCGGGAGCAACGGGCATCGTGCTCTCTGCCTTCGGTCGTGGCAATGCGCCCAAAGGCTTTGCTGATGTCACCGCGCGTCTTATCGCGTCGGGCTGTCCGGTTGTGGTGGCGTCCCGCTGTCACGAAGGCCGCACTCAGGCGATCTATGGCAAGGACAGCGGCGGCGTCACTTTGGTGGAAAAGGGCGCGATCCTTGCGGGAGACCTCTCGGCGGTCAAAGCGCGGTTGTTGCTTGCAGCACTCTTGGGCAAAGGCTTGAGCGGTGCCGATCTTGCGGAGGCCTTGGCCGCTTACGCCTGAGGACCACACTGCCGTTCAACTGACCTCTTTTTAGGAAGATTTCACTCTGTGAAATCCTCCGGGAATGTTCCTATGTGACCTCCTGCAAACCCCGCATAGTGGGGGCACCGGGTGACGTGCGATCACGTCAGGGAGGCCCGGGACAATCAAGGCGCGCCAAGCGCCTAAGGGAGGAAATCATGACACATTCGAAACGCCCCCGCTTTAGCGGGGTTTCCAGACGTGCCTTCACCGCCGGTCTTGCGAGTTTGCCTTTGCTCACAGCCGCACGCGGACTCATGGCCGCAGATGGCGCGCCGATCCGCATTGGCTTTATCTCGCCGCGCTCCGGGCCGCTTGCCGCGTTTGGTGAGGCCGATCCCTTTATCCTCGATCTGGTGCGCAAGGCGGTGGCCGAAGGCGCATCGATTGCCGGGGAAACACGGGAGATCGAAATTCTCGACCGTGATACGCAATCCGATCCGGCCCGCGCGGCCCAGCTTGCAAGCGATCTGATCAACGGCGAAGGCGTCCAGATCATCCTCGCCTCCTGCACCCCCGAGACCATCAATCCGGTGGCAGACGCCTGCGAAGCGGCGGGCGTGCCCTGTGTCTCGACCGTGATGCCGTGGCAGGCGTTCTATTTCGGCCGTGGGGCGAAACCCGGCGAGCCCAGCCCGTTCAAATATTCCTACCACTTCGGCTTTGGCGTCGATGAATTCGCGCAGGCCTATATCTCGCAGTGGAACGCGATTGACACCAACAAAAAGGTCGGCGTGCTCTACCCGAACGACGCCGATGGCAACGCCGTGCGCGCCATGCTCGCACCGCAACTTGAGGCTGCGGGTTTCGAGGTGTTCGATCCGGGTGCGTTTGAGAGCTTTACCTCCGATTATACGACGCAAATCCGCTATTTCCGTGAGAATGGCGTGGAGATCATCAATTCCTTCGCCCTGCCGCCCGACTTTGCCACCTTCTGGCGCCAATCCGCGCAACAGGGGCTGAGCCGTCAGGTGAAAATCGTACAGGTCGCCAAGACTGGCCTCTTCCAATCCGACATCGATGCGATGGGCTCGCTCGGGCCGAAACTCGCCTCCGCCGTCTATTGGCACCGCGACATGCCCTATAGCTCGCCCACGACGGGCCACAGCGCCGAAGCACTTGCCGCCGCCTATGAGACCGAGACCGGGCGTCAATGGATGCTGCAACTCGGGGCGTCTTTGGCGCTGTTTGACGTGGCCTTGGCCGCGCTTGATCAAAGCGGCGCGCCGATGGATCGCGACGCCATCGCGACAGCGATCTCAAAGCTCAACGTCGAGACGGTGAACGGCACGGTCGATTTCACCTCCGGTCCGGTGCCTAATGTGGCGCATGGTCCGATCCTTGGCTCGCAATGGCAGCCGGTCGAGGGCAGCGAGTTCCCAGTCAGTCAGGTGCTGACCGAAAACGCCACCGATCCGAACGTGCCGGTGGCTGGCGCGCTGTTGCCCTATAACGGGTGAGCGGGATGACACAGTCTATCACGACAGAGGGGGCGCAGGCTGCGCCTCCCATTCTCTCGGTGTCTGATCTCGGCAAGTCCTTTGGCGCGGTGCATGCGCTGTCTGAGGTGAGTTTCGATCTCAGGGCAGGAGAGGCCGTGGGCATTGTCGGTCCCAACGGTGCGGGCAAGTCGACCTTTCTCGCCGCCCTCACCGGGGCCTTTGCACCCTCGACCGGGACGATCCTTTTGGATGGTTCGGATGTGACCGGCACGCCCGCCGAGATCATGTGCCGACGCGGCGTGGTGCGCACGCATCAAATCCCGCGGCCCTTCGGGGGGCTGACGGTGTTCGAGAACGCCCGTCTCGCGGCGAGTTTTGGAGGGCCGGAAAATGGCGACGCAGATGCGCTGGCATATGACGCGCTCAAGCTTTGCCGGATGTTGCCGCTGGCCAACACGCAGGCGGATCGGCTCGGGCTTTTGGACCGCAAACGTCTGGAAATGGCGCGTGCTTTGGCGACTTCGCCCCGCGTGATCCTGTTGGACGAGGTGGGCGGCGGGCTCACGGATGCAGAGGCCGAAGTGTTGGTCGAGATCATCCGCGAAATCCGCGCCTCGGGCTGTGCCATCGTCTGGATCGAGCACATCGTTCATGTGTTGTTGCAGGTCTCCGAGCGGCTGATCTGCATGGATATGGGCCGGATCATCGCCGATGGCGAGCCGCAAGCGGTGATGCGCGATCCATTGGTGATGGAAGCCTATCTGGGGCAGGGGGTGGCATGAGCGTTCTCGAAATTTCCGATCTGACGGCCCGCCACGGGCTTTTGACCGCCGTCAAAGGCGTGTCCTTTTCCGTCGCGCCCGGCGAAGTGGTGGCTTTGGTCGGCGCCAATGGGGCGGGCAAGTCCACGCTGTTGCGGTCCATCGCCGGCGCGCATTTGGATCAGGGCGGCAGGGTCACGCTCAAGGGCGAGGACCTCACCGGATGCGACGCCCACAAACGGGTGCAGCGCGGTCTGGCTTTGGTGCCCGAGGGGCGCAAGCTTTTCAGCCAAATGAACGTCTGGGAAAACCTCTGTCTCGGAGCACAGGTCGGGCGGTCCGGCGACTGGACGCCGGAGCGGATTTTCGACGTTTTCGACAATCTGCAAAAGCGTCGTTATTCCGCATGTACGCATCTCTCGGGCGGTGAACAACAGGCGGTGGCCATTGGCCGGGCGCTGGTGAGCAACCCCGATGTCATCATGCTCGATGAGGTTTCACTGGGCCTTTCTCCGGCCATCGTCGACCGCGTCTATGCCGTGCTGCCGGAGCTCCGCGCTTCGGGCACGGGCGTTGTTGTGGTCGAGCAAGACCTCGGCCGCGCCCTGTCGGTGGCGGATCGGGTGATTTGTATGTTGGAGGGCGAGATCGTCCTTCAGGGCCGCGCCGACAGCCTCTCCCGCGAGGAGATCATCGGTGCTTATTTCGGTCTTCCGCCCGGTTCTGAAGACCATGCCAATCCTGCCATGGGAGCCATGACATGATCGATATTCTGCTGCAGGGCGTCCTCTTGGGCGGCTATTATGCGCTTTTGGCCGTGGGCCTTGCGTTTCTCTATTCCATCATGGGGATCATCAACCTCGCACATGGCTCTTTTGCCGTGCTCGCGGCCTATCTCGTCTTGGCGATGGCCGACAGTTTGGGGATCAATGTCTGGCTTGCGGTGCTGGCTGTCTTGCCAATCATGGCGGTGATCGGCGCGCTGGTGGATCGGTTGATTTTCGAGCCGGTGCAAAAGGGTGGACAGCTTTTGTCGGTGCTGGCGACCTTCGGTCTCTCTGTCGTGATCGACAATCTGATCTTTCAAATTTGGGGCGCCAACACGCGCACGCTGGCCAATGCTCTGGGGGATCTCGCCTGGGCGTCTTGGGAAATTGGCGGGCTCTGGGTGGGCAAGATCTCGGTCTATATCCTCTTGACCGCTGTCGGGCTTTTGACCGGGCTGACACTGTTGATCGCACGCACGCCTTTGGGACGCGCGATCCGGGCCACAGCAACTGATCCGGACACGGCGGGGCTTGTGGGCGTCGATGCGCGGCGCGCCCGCACGATTGCTTCGGCGCTGGCCTTTGTCGCCATTGGCGTTGCGGGGGCGGCGCTTGGGATGCGCACCACATTCACGCCCTATGCCGGTGTGACCCAGCTTTTGTTTGCCTTTCAGGCGGCCGTCATCGGTGGCTCGACCTCCGTGCGCGGCACGCTCTTTGGCGGCATCGTCTTGGGTCTCGCCCAGACCTTGGGCGCAACCATTCACACCCAGGGCTTCCTCATCGGTGGGCATCTCGTGTTCTTCGCGGCGCTTTTCCTGCGTCTGCAATTCGGCACGCTGCGTCTGCCCAAGTTGCGGAGGGCTGCGGCATGAGCCTCTCCTCTCCTTTTTCTTCTGCCTCCACGGAGTTCGCGCATATGGCCGATACACCCACCCCCGCCTACCGCGTCCGCCGCTGGACCCCGCGTGCCAAGATCACCGTGCTGCTCTTTGCCGTCGCCGTCGCCGCTTTGGCGCTGGCCCCGGCGGTCACTGGCGCGGCCTTTATGGACCGGGCGGTGGCGCTCTTTGTCTACATCCTCTTGGCCGTGACCTGGAATGCACTGGCGGGCTATGCGGGGCAGGTCTCTGTCGGGCAACAGGGCTTCTTTGGCCTTGGCGCCTATGTCACCATCCGGCTCTCGGACGCGGGGCTACCGGTCTTTCCCTCACTCGTCGTCGCGGCTCTTGTCGTGGGTGCCATCGCGCTTCCTGTGAGTTTCGTCATGCTGCGGCTCAAGGAGGGCGAATTCGCCATCGGCATGTGGGTGCTCGCCACCCTGTTTCACCTCCTCGTCAATCTCGATCCGCTCATTCAGGGCGAGACCGGCGTGTCGCTCATCGCGCTCAATGCCGTGCCTGCCGAGACCCGAAATCTGGTGATCTACCTCATGGCACTGGTCTCCGCTGTGGCGGTCATCTCCGCCATGTTCCTCTTGCTGCGCTCGCGCATCGGGGCGGCGCTTCAGGCGATCCGCGATGACGAGGCGGCGGCGCATTCGGTGGGCGTCAATGTGTTCCGCACCAAACAGGTGATCTTTGTCTTCGCGGCTTTCGGCGCGGCCCTCGCCGGTGCGCTTTGGCTCGCGGGCAATGTGAGCTTTCAGCCGAAAGCCTATTTCTCCGTGCAATGGATGGCCTACACGATTTTCATGGTGATCGTCGGCGGCATCGGCACCTTCGAGGGCGCGATTTTGGGAGCCATCGTTTTTTTCCTCCTCGAAACCTTTCTGGGCGGTTACGGTGTCTGGTATCTTCTGGTGCTCGGTGCTTCGGCCATCGTCATGGCGCTCGGATTTCCGCAGGGTATCTGGGGCTATCTCAAATCGCGGCACGGCCTGTCATTGGTGATGGTCGGGCGGCATCTTGAGGCGCCTGAAACCAAGAAGAGCGGGAAAGGATCGGGATGGAGCGCGGACGGGTGAAACAGGTTCAGGTGAAATCCATTGAATCGCTTGCCCGCGGGCTGGAGGTGTTGCAACTCATCCAGGCCGCGGGCGCCGTTAGCCTGCATGATCTGCACCGCATGTCGGGCATTCCTAAGGCCTCGCTTTTGCGCATCCTGAAAACCTTGGCCGAGCGCGGCATGATTTGGCAACGCATCTTGGACGACCATTACATCCCGTCTTATTCGCTTTCGGAACTGGCCAACCGGGTCGACCGCGAAACCCGACTGGTCGAGGTCGCCTCGCCGGTTCTGGAGGCTCTGACGGGCGAGGTGAAATGGCCCTCCGTGCTGGCGGCGCCGCGTCTCACCTGCATGGAGGTGATCGAGGCCAACACGCCGCGCAGCTATTTTCACCACATCCCCCTCGGGCCTTTGGGGTTCAAGATCAATATGTTGCGCTCCGCCACGGGGCGCGCCTACATCGCCTATTGCGAGGATGCCAAACGCGAGGCGATCCTCGATGCGCTGCGCCGCACGGGCCGCAAGGGCGATCTTATGGCCGCCGTGCCGGAAATGGTCGCAGAGGCCATCGCCGTCACCCGCGAGCAGGGATTCGGCCTGCGCGATGTCGATTTCGGCGGCTCTTATGACGAAGGCCGCGCCAGCCATGATGATGGGCGCGATTCCGTCGGTGTGCCGATTGTCGTCGGTTATTCCACTGTTGGCGCGATCAACATCACTTGGGCCAAAAAGGTGCTGCCGCGCGCGCAAGCCATCGAACGCTTTGTTGGGCCGCTGCAAGCGGCGGCGCGTGAGATTTCCGAAGGCTTGATGGAAGCTCAGAACAGTTTCACGCAGCAAAGTGCAGGGCCGAAAATCGCGGCCCCGTAAGAAAGCCGCATCATAAATTTCACCTCGTGAATTTCACACTGTGAAACTTTGGTCGCACGCGATTGATGGGGCGGGGCTCAGCGCCTAGCCTCAAACTGTAAGAAGACCCGCAGTGAAACGCACATCTCACAACGTGGGTCTCGATTGGGAGGAATACCGAATGACCGCATTGAACACGCAATTTGCGTGCATGGCGACGCTGTGCCTGAACGCCCGTTTTGTGACGGAGACCGGGGCATGAGCGCGCTGACACGACAAGACATCAACGACATTCTCGCGCTGGTCGATCAATCCGATTTCGACGAGCTGCGCCTTGAGATCGGCGACACGAAGATCGAGCTGCGCCGCCGTGGGGCGGGTCAATCCGGGGCTGCCGCGCCTGTCGCAGAGGCCCCTGTTGCGCAGGCGGCTCCTGCGCCGAAGCCGACAGAGGCAACTCCGGTTGCGGCCCCTGTCGTCGCCTCGGGTGGCGGCTCCGAAGTGCCCGCGCCGCTTTTGGGCACTTATTATTCCGCGCCGAAACCGGGCGCTGCACCCTTCGTCAAAGTCGGAGATCGCGTCGAGCCGGACACGGTGATCGGCATCATCGAGGTGATGAAGTTGATGAACTCCGTCACCGCCGATGTGGCGGGCATCGTCACCGCGATCCATGCCGAGGACGGCGTGCTGGTCGAACACGGTCAGGCGCTGATCTCCGTTCAGCCGGAGTGAACCGATGACCCCGATCAAACGAATTTTCATCGCCAACCGCGGCGAGATCGCCGTGCGTGTGATCAAGACCTGCCGGGCCTTGGGCATCGAAACCGTGCTGGGCGTCTCGGAGGCGGATCGCGACACTTTGGGCGCGAAACTTGCCACCCGCGCGGTGTGCCTCGGCCCCGCGCGGGCCACGGAAAGCTATCTCTC
Organism: Celeribacter sp. PS-C1; assembly: GCF_019429625.1. Classification (GTDB taxonomy): domain Bacteria; phylum Pseudomonadota; class Alphaproteobacteria; order Rhodobacterales; family Rhodobacteraceae; genus Celeribacter. The sequence continues at coordinate 55,763 of NZ_JAHXRW010000012.1, read as the reverse complement.
TGTCGGCACCGTCGTGGAGGCCGCCAAGGGCACAGGCTGTGACGCCATTCATCCGGGCTACGGCTTTCTCTCCGAGAACCGCGCGCTGGCCGAGGCCTGTGCCGAGGAGGGGATCATCTTCATCGGTCCTGACCTGCCGCATCTCGACGCCGTGGGTGACAAGCTCACCGCGCGTAGCCATGCCGAAGCCGCTCAGGTGCCGCTGGTGCCGGGGGGCTCTGCCGAGACCGTGGAAGACGCTCGTAAGATCGCCGAAGAAATCGGATTTCCTTTGCTGATCAAAGCCGTTTCCGGCGGCGGCGGGCGCGGCATGAAACGTGTGGACCGGATGGAAGATCTGGAAAGCCAGCTCGATTTGGCGACCTCTGAAGCCGCCGCTGCCTTTGGCGACGGGCGGGTCTATCTCGAACGGTTTGTGACAGTCGGACGCCATGTCGAGGTGCAAATCCTCTCCGATGGCGAGACGGTCTTGCACGTCGGCGAACGCGATTGTTCGGTGCAACGACGCTATCAAAAGGTGATCGAGGAGGCCCCCGCGCCGGAACTGCCCAAGGCGCTCAGAGACGGGCTTTTGGCGGCGGCGGTGAAATTCGCCCGCCACCTTGGCTATCGCTCGCTGGGCACCGTCGAATTCCTCGTCGATATGGAGCGGCAGAACTTTTATTTTCTGGAAATGAACGCCCGGATTCAGGTCGAACATCCGGTGACGGAAATGATCTCCGGCCTCGATCTCGTGGCGCAGCAGATCGAGGTGGCCGAGGGCAAGCCCCTGACACTGACGCAAGATGACATCCGTCTCACCGGCCATGCCATCGAATGTCGTCTCAACGCAGAAGACCTCGCCCATGAGTTTCGCCCCGCACCGGGGCGCGTCACCATGGCTTGGTTTCCGCCGATGGAGGGCCTTCGGGTCGACACCCATATGGTGCCCGGTGCGATGATCTCGCCCTATTACGACTCGATGATCGCCAAGCTCATCGTCCATGCCGCCACCCGCGAAGAGGCGATGGACCGGATGCTCAAGGCGCTCGATGTCTGTGTGCTCGAAGGCGTCAAAACCAACGCGCCGCTGCATCACGCGATCCTCTCCGAGGGTGAATTTCGCGCGGGCGGGGTCGATACGACCTACCTGCCGCGTTTCCTTGAACATCATGGCGCGGAGGTTTGCCAATGAGCCTGTCCCTGATCGACACCACGCTGCGCGACGGCAACCAGAGCCTTTGGGGGGCTACCGGCCTCGATACCGCGCAGATGCTGCAAATCGCGCCGACAATGGACCGGGTGGGTTATGAGGCGATTGATTTCTCGACCTCGACCCATATGGCCGTCGCCGTGCGGTTCACCAAAGAAGACCCCTGGGAGCGTCTGTCGCTGATGCGTGAGGCCATGCCGGAGACGCCGCTGTCGTTTTTGACGACGGGGATGCGGTTTATCTCCTGGGAGGTGGCCAGTCATGAGCTGATGGAATTTGCCTTCCGTCTTTTGGTCAATCGCGGCATCCGGCGATTTGCCGTCATGGATCCGATGAATAATATCGCCGCCATGACCACCATGGCCGATCTGACGCGCAAGGCCGGGGGCGAGAGCATTGTCGCCGCGCTGACCTTTACGCTCTCGCCGCTCCATGACGATGCGCATTTCGCGAAGGCTGCCGAGGCGTTGGCGAAGTCCGGCAAATTCGACCGGCTTTACCTGAAAGACCCCGGCGGGCTGGTATCCGCCGAGCGTGCCGCGACACTTTTCCCGGCGCTGCGCAAGGCGGTCGGTCAGATGCCTTTGGAGTTCCATTCGCATTCGACCATCGCGCTGGCGCAGTTCTCCTATCTGGAGGCCGCGGGGCAGGGTGTCGATTGTCTGCACACGGCATCGGCAGCGGCGGCGAATGGTACGTCGCAACCCGCCGTGGCCTCAACGCTGCGCAACCTGCGTGACATGGGGGTGAGCGTCGATGTGGATAATGAAGCGATTTCCGAGATCGACACCTATTTTAACGCGCTGGCGCAGGCCGAGGGGCTGAGCCACGGTCAGCCGCAGGAATTCGACCGCAGCTATTTCCGTCACCAGATGCCCGGCGGCATGATGGGAACGCTGAAACGGCAACTCTCGGAGACCAAACGTCTGCATCTTTTGCCGCAGGTGCTCGAAGAGGTCGAACGCGTCCGCGCCGATCTGGGCTATCCGATCATGGTGACGCCGTTTTCGCAGGTGGTCGGCACGCAGGCGCTTTTGAACGTCATTGGCGGCGAGCGCTATTCGACCATCCCCGATGAGGTGGTGCGATACGCTTTGGGGCGCTTCGGGCAACCGGCGATGCCGATGGACAGCGCGTTGGAGGACCGGATCAAAAGCTCGAAACGCGCGAAAGAACTGACCGAAGAGCCGCATATGGCCTCGCTCGACGAGCTCCGCGCCAAGATCGGCAAGGACCTGTCGGATGAGGAATTCCTGCTCCGTGCCGTGATGCCCGCTGAACAGGTCGACGCCATGAAGGCCGCCGGTCCGGCGCGCCGGGGCTATGACCCGAAAACCCGGCCCACGGTCGATCTGATCCGCGAGCTGACGTCGCGGCGCGATCTGGGGGAGGTGAAATTGTCCAAACCCGGTCTCACTCTTGAACTGAAAGGAGGCCGCTGATGGACGGTCGTTCTCTGAATGTCGCAGTCTTCGACATCGATGGCACGCTGGCGATGATGGACAAGGCGAAAGGCACCTATGAGGCTTTGCCCGGCGCGATCCGCGCGATGGAGATTTGTCGCGAAGCCGGCATGGATGTCTGGGCCTACACCAACGGGACGTTCTTCACGCCGGAGCATTACTACCCGCGTCTGGCGGATGCCGGGATCGTGTTGGACGAGGGCCGCGTGATGACCCCCGCCAGCGTGGCGGCGCATCACCTTCACCAGACCGGGCACAAACGTGTGATGGTTCTGGGCGCCGAAGGCACGGTGGAGCCGATGCGCGCGGCGGGGTTCGATGTGGTGCTCGCCGGAGAAGTGACCGGAGAGGAGGCGCGCGATGTGGACGCCGTTCTGGTCGGCTGGGCACGGGATTTCAACCTCGCGCAACTCACCTCCATGGTCGAAGCGGTCTGGGAAGGCGCGATGCCCTATTCCGTCTCGGATGCCCCCTATTTTGCGGGCGCAAAGGGCCGCGTGTTGGGCGTCTCCGGCTCGGTCGGCGCGATGATCGCCCACACCAGCGGCGTGGAGCCGACGGTGATCGGCAAACCCGCGCCCTGGGGTCTTGAGATGATCGCCGAGCAAACCGGTGTTGCCGCGCGCAACATGGTGGTGATCGGCGACGATCCGAAACTCGAAATCCGCATGGGCCGGGTCGGGGGCGCCATCACCGTGGGTGTCACGACTGGGATCGCAGAGCGCCACGATTTCCTGGCTGCACCGCCCGATTGGCGCGCCGACATCGTTTTGAAAAGCCTTGAAGAATTCGAAGCGCAAGACTGGCTCTTTGCGCAGGAGGAGAGCCTGACATGACCACACACACTGATATTCTCTGGACCGCGCCCTCGGCCCGTCATGCCGCAGCCAATGCCACGAAACTCTTGGATTGGCTCGCAGAACAGGGTCTGAGTTTCGACGATTACGATGCCATGCTTGCATGGTCGATTGACGAACCGGAGGATTTTTGGCGACATATATGGACCTATTTTGATGTAATCCATGATGGCGACATCAAAGAGGTGATGAGCGCCGACCCGATGCCCGACACGCGCTGGTTCACCGGCACCAAGCTCAACTACGCCGAACATGTGCTGCGGCTCGAAGAGGCGGGTGATCCGGCCCGTGTGATGCTGCATCACTCGTCGGAGTTGCGGCCTCATGCGACGATGAGCTGGGGGGAGGTTGGGTCCGCCGTACGGAAACTGGCGACCAAACTGCGCGGCATGGGCCTCGGCGAGGGAGATTGCGTCGCCGCTTATATGCCTAACATTCCGGAGGCGGTGATCGCTATGCTCGCGACCACGGCCATTGGCGCCACATGGTCCTCTGCTGCGCCCGAGTTCGGCGCGCAGACGGTGATCGACCGCTTCGGTCAGATCGCGCCGAAACTGGTGTTTGCGGCCAATGGCTATCGCTACGGCGGCAAGGATTTCGACCGCACCGAGGACCTTGCGATGATCCTCGCGGCGCTGCCCGAGGCGCGCGATCTGGTGATGCTTGATTACCAACCGACGGCGGCCAAGGCCCCAGCGTTCGATGGCACGATCCACACTTGGGACGACATGCTCTCCGGCGAGGAAGTGACCCGCGAGGCCTTCACCTACACCCGTGTGGCGTCCGATCATCCGCTTTGGGTGCTGTTCTCCTCAGGCACGACCGGCCTGCCGAAACCCATTGTGCATGGGCATCATGGCATCGTGGTCGAACACCTGAAATCCGCGGCGGTGCATTTCGATCTGAAGCCCTCCGACACGCTGTTCTTTTACTCCACCACCGGCTGGATGATGTGGAACACGCTGATGTGGGGGCCGCTCATGGGCGCCTCCGCCGTGCTCTATGACGGGCATCCGGCTTTTCCCGAAATCACGTCCTTGTTCGAACTGGCCGAGACCACAGGTGCGACCGTCTTTGGCACCAATCCGACGTTTTTGCAGATCGTCAAACAGCAAGGCATCGTGCCGAAAGAGCGCTTTGATCTCTCAGCCCTGCAATCCGTCATGCTGGTCGGTTCGCCCGCCACGCCGGAGGTGTTTGAGTGGGTCTACGCCAACGTTAAATCCGATCTCTGGGTCACCTCGCAATCGGGCGGCACGGAGTTCTGTTCGGGCATTCTCGCCGGTGCGCCGATCCAGCCGGTGCGCGCGGGCGTGATCCAGTCGCGCGGCCTCGCCACCGATGCGCAGGCCTTTTCCGAGGCGGGTGAGCCGCTCACCGGTGAGGTGGGCGAATTGGTGATCCGCAAGCCGATGCCCTCGATGCCACTGTTCTTTTGGGGCGACGAGGGCAATGCGCGCTACCGGTCGAGCTATTTCGAGCGCTTCCCCGGTGTCTGGACCCATGGCGACCGGGTGGTGTTTCACGAGGATGGCACCTGCCTTGTGCTCGGGCGCTCGGACGCGACGCTCAACCGCTTTGGCGTGCGCATCGGCTCGGCGGAGATTTACCGCACGGTCGACAGTTTCGAGGGCGTTAAGGACAGCCTCATCGTCTGTGTCGAGGACGGGCAGGGCGGCTATTTCATGCCGCTGTTTTTGGAGTTGGCCGAGGGCGTGGCGCTGACCGAAGAGCTGATCGGCGCGATCCGCACGACGCTGCGCAAGGATCGCAGTCCGCGCCATGTGCCGGATGTGATTTTGCAGGCGCCGGAAATTCCGCTGACGCTGACGGGCAAGAAAATGGAAGTGCCGGTGCGCAAACTGCTCTTGGGCGCGGCCATGGAGGATGTGGCGAGCGAAGGCGCAACCCGCAATCCCCACGCTCTGCGCTGGTTCGCGGACTATGCCGCCGACTGGCGCGAAACCCAATCACGCGAGGAGGAACGCGCATGACAACCGCACAGAAGATTTTCGATGTCACTGGCAAGGTGGCCTTTATCACCGGCGCGGGTTCCGGACTTGGTCGCGCGATGGCCGAAGTGCTGGCCGCCAATGGGGCCAAGCTCGTGCTCTTCGATGTGAGCGCCAAGGGGCTTGCGACCACCGTCTCGGGGCTGGGCGCGACCGAGGTCGAAACCGTGGTTGGCGATGTGTCGGACGAGGCCGCCGTCGAAGGCGCCATCGCCACCTGTATCGGGCGGTTCGGTCGGCTCGACATCGCCTGCGCCAATGCGGGCATCGCCGATCCGGAGCCCGCGCGGTTGGACGGCTACAAGAGCGAGAACTGGCATAAGACGGTCGGGATCAACCTCGACGGCGTGTTCTACGTGAACCGCGCCGCAATCCGCGAGATGCTCAAAACGGGCGGCGGCAAGGTGATCAACACTGCCTCCATGTGGGGGCTTGCGGGCGCGGCAGCCGTTGCGCCGCTTCCGGCCTATACGGCGACCAAGGGCGCGGTGGTGAACCTGACGCGGGAACTTGGCCTTGAGTACGCGAAAGACAACGTGCAGGTGAACGCGATCTGTCCGGGCTTTTTCGACACCGCCATCGGCGATCCGAACGATCCGGATTTTGCCAAGGCGACCGTGGAGTTCACGCCCATGGGCCGCACCGCCAAGGCGGAGGAGATCATGGGCTCAGTGCTCTATCTCGCCTCGTCAGCGTCGGATTTCGTCACGGGCACCAGCCTCGTGATCGACGGCGGCTGCGCGGCACGCTGAGGGAGGATGCTATGACATTCGAAAACAAATCCGTCTTCATCAGTGGCGCCGCGACGGGCATTGGGCGGGCGACGGCGCTGGCCTTTGCTTCTCAGGGCGCGAAGGTTCTGATCGCTGACGTGGACAAGCGCGCAGCCGATGTGGTGGCCGAGATCTCGGGAATGGGCGGTGTGGCGCAATTTGCCCAATGCGATGTCACCGACGCCGCACAGGTGCGCGCGGCGGTGGCCAAGGCGGTGCAAGACCACGGCGGGCTGCATGCGGCCTTCAACAACGCGGGCGTCCTGCCGAAACCTGAGCCGATGCATGAGGTCACGGATGCCGGGTTTGACCGCGTGATGGAAGTCGACCTTAAAGGCGTGTTCCACTGTATGCAGGCCCAGATCGCGCAGTTTCTGACCACGGGCGGCGGGGCCATCGTCAACACCGCCTCGGTCGCCGGTCTGATCGCTGATCCGATGATGTCGGTCTATGTCGCCGCCAAACATGCGGTCGTGGGCCTCACCAAAGCGGCTGCCGTCGAATACGCCACGCGCGGCATTCGCGTGAACGCCATCGCGCCGGGCTTTGTGGCGACGCCGATGACAGAGGCCTGGCTCGAGGACGAAGACTTCCGCGAGGAAATGTTCAAACACAACATCATCGGACGGGCCGCAGATCCCGCCGAGATCTCGGGGACAGTGCTGCATCTGTGTTCCGAGGCCGCAAGTTTCACAAATGGAACAGTGCATGTCGTCGATGGAGGACAGACGGCACATTGATCCGCTATCATTAACATGTTCAGGGAGGAAAACATGGCTGAACATAACGCACAAACAACGGGCGCATCGCGTCCAAAGGTTCTGATGATTGTCACTCAGGACACGAAACGGGAGGAGGCCGCCTACTTGCGCGCGACACTCGAAGGCGCAGGGGTGGATGTCATCCATCTCGACCCTTCGGTGCGCAAAGTGATCGGCGGCGCTGAGATCGGGCCTGAAGAGGTCGCCGCCGCCACGGGTAAAACGCTCGCCGAGGTCCGCGCCATTCACCATGAGGGCAAGATCCTCGACAAGATGATCGAGGGCGCGGTGGCCTGCGCGCTGGCTGTGCATGAGAAAACGCCGATCTCCGGGATTCTTTCTATCGGCGGCTCGATGGGCACCACCATGGGCACCACCGTGATGCGCGCCTTCCCCTATGGCATGCCGAAGATGATGATCTCGACGCTGGCCTCGGGCATGACGGCAGGCTTCGTGGGCGTCAAAGACATCTGCATGCTCAATTCGGTTTGCGATATTTCCGGGCTGAATTCGATTTCCCATGATGTTTACCGCAACGGCGCACTGGCTGTGGCGGGCATGGCGAAGGGCTATGAGCCGATCCATTCGGGCGAGAAACCTCTGGTTCTGGTCTCGACATTGGGCACGACCGAAGCCTGTTCGCGTCGGGTGCGCGAGGGGCTTGAGGCCGATGGCTTTGAGGTCATGGTGTTCCACACCACCGGAAATGGCGGGCGGACGCTTGAGACCATTTGTTCTGAGCGCGAAGTGGCCGCCGTCGTCGATATGTCTCTGGTCGAGATCAACGATTTCCTGCGCGGTGGCATGTGCGCCGTGGGGCCGTACCGCGCCGCGACCGCTGTGCAAAAGGGCATCCCCGTGGTCTTTGCCCCCGGCAATGTGGATTTCTACATCATGCCCTCGCAGCTTGCGGTCGGCGCCGCGCCGTTCGAAGGCCGGGGCTATCACGTGCACAACAGCGCGCTGACGGCCGTGCGCACCACCGAAGAGGACTTGATGCATCTGGCCGATCACATGGCCGGGATCATCAAAGACGCGACCGGCCCCGTGCGGTTCTTTGTGCCGCGCAAAGGCTTTTCGCATCACGACAGCCCGGATGGCCCGCTGCCGCGTCCGAACCTGCCGCCGGTGTTTGAGGCGCAATGCAAGGAGGCCTTTGGTGACTACGCCCCGGTCGAAGGCATTGATGGCCACATCAACGATCCGGTCTTTGCCGATGCGCTTTTGGCGGCCGTGCGCGAGGTGACGCGCGTGCCGGCGATGGCGTAACGCCTTCCTCCTTGCAAAGACCACACCGGGCGCGGTGCGCTGCGCCCGGTCCTATTTCTCACACGACAGACTGAAAGACCGATGGTAGATTTTACGAGCGTCCGCGCGATTGATTTTCACACCCATGCCGAGGAGGCCTGCGGCTGTCACCACGATGATGGCTACGACGATCTGCAATCCGCGATGGCGAAATATTTCAACGCGCCCTGGGCCCATCCGCCCACCATCGACCAAACCGCTGCGCATTACCGTGAGAAAAACATCGCCGCCGTGATCTTTCCGGTCGATGCCGAGCGCGAGACGGGCTACCGCCGCTACGACAATTACGAGGTCGCGGACGCCGCCGCCAAGCACTCCGACATCCTCATTCCCTTCGCCTCCATCGACCCCGCGAAAGGCAAACTGGGTGCCCGTGAGGCGCGCGATCTGGTGGAGAACCACGGCATTCAGGGCTTTAAATTCCACCCGACGATGCAGGGGTTTTATCCGAACGACCGGAGCGCCTATGTGCTCTATGAGGCCATCGCCGAGGCGGGAAAACCGGCGCTGTTTCACACCGGCCAGACGGGGGTCGGATCGGGGATGAAGGGCGGCAATGGCATGCGGCTGAAATACTCGAATCCGATGTATATGGACGATCTGGCGGTCGATTTTCCCGATATGCCGATCATCCTCGCGCACCCGTCGTTTCCGTGGCAGGAAGAGGCCCTGTCGGTCGCGACCCACAAGCCGAATGTCTACATCGACCTGTCGGGCTGGTCGCCGAAATACTTCCCGCCGATCCTGGTGCGCTACGCGAATACTTTGTTGAAAAACAAGATGTTGTTCGGCTCCGACTGGCCGATGATCGCGCCGGAGAAATGGCTGGATGCCTTCGACAAAGCCGAGTTCCGCGACGAGGTGCGGCCTTTGATTTTGAAGGAAAATGCCATGCGGTTGTTGGGGGTTACGGCGTAAGAGGCGCCGGTCCTTCATACCGTTTTAGGGACACCAATGTGGTCTGCGGGATCGGCGCCTGTGTCAGTTTCGAACTGCCGCGATCTTCGGTCAATGTGTTGGGGTTGCCCGACAGGTCACGGCCCTCAGGTGCCTCGGGCCGATACCATGCTCCGGTCGGCAGGACGATCACCCCGCGTATGACCCGTTCCGACAGGCGCGCGCCCGCCAAACAGCGCCCTCGGGCATTGAACAGCTCGATCAGATCGCCGTCCTGAATGCTGCGCAGCAGGGCGTCTTCGGGGTGGATCAAACAAGGTTCTGCGCCGTGGATCTTTGTCGCTTGACCGAGGGGGCCGGGGTCCATCTGGGAATGCAGGCGGGTTGCCGGTTGCAGCGACAACATATGCAGCGGGCGCAGGGCCTCCGGGCCGTTTTGCGCCTCCTCCGCCCCAAGCCATTCGCGCGGCGGCAACCAAGTCACATGGCCGGGGCAATCGTCATAGCCTATGGCGGCGATGGTTTTGCTATAAAGCTCGATCTTGCCGCTCGGCGTCTTTAGCGGCGCGCTTTCGGGATCGGCACGGAAGGCGGAAAATTGCACGTAGGGTGCTTCAGGCGCGGGCAGTTCGACTTGGCCGTCCCGCCAAAAGGTGTCGAAATCGGGCAGGGGCAGATCGCGTTTTGCGCCCGTTTCGCGCGCCTCCTCATAGATTGACCGCAGCCAAGCCATCTCATCGCGCCCTTGGGTGAAGGCGTCGGCAAAGCCCAGACGTTCCGCCAGATCGGCAAAGATCGCATGATCGTCTCGTGCCTCGCCAACGGGCGGCAGCACGCGGTACATGGCGGTGATAAAGCGGTCGCGCGCGCTGGAGGCAATGTCATTGCGCTCCAGCGTGGTGGTCGCGGGCAGGACGATGTCGGCATGGCGCGCGGTGGCGGTCATGGCGATTTCCTGCACGATCACCACCTCAGGACGTCGAAAGGCGCGGGTCAGCTTGGCGAGGTCCTGATGGTGGTGAAACGGATTGCCGCCGCACCAATAGATCAGACGAATGTCGGGATAGGTCCGGGTCTCGCCGTTGAACGGATAGGTGGCGCCGGGGTTCAGCAACATGTCGGAAATCCGCGCCACGGGGATGCAGGCCTTGACCGGATTCGGGCCGGGGCGCAGCGCCGGAGACGGTAGTGCGGGGCGCGGATTGCCCATGCCGCAGAGCGACCAGAGACCAATCGCCAGGCCGCCCCCCGGCAGGCCGATCTGGCCCAGAAGCGCGGCAAAGGTGATCAGCGCCCACATCGGTTGCTCGCCATGATCTGCGCGTTGCACCGACCAGGACATGGTGAGAAAACACCGTGTCGCGGCACATTTGCGGGCGAGATCAGCGATGCGCTCCGCCGGAATGCCGCAAATCGCGCTGGCCCAGTCGGGCGTCTTTGCGATGCCATCGCTTTCGCCACGAATATAGGCCGTGACCTCTGCGCCGCCCACACAATAGCGCGCGACGAAATCGAGATCGGCGAGGCCCTCGTTCAGAAGCGTGTAACACATCGCCAGCAAGAGCGCCGTGTCCGTGCCGGGGCGTATGGGCAGCCATGGGATCGGATCGCCCTCACCGGGAAGCTCCTGATCCGTCGGCGAAATATTGAGGATTTCCATGCCGCTTTGACGACAGGCCGCGAGCCATTCGAAGCCTGTGTGCTGGCCCATGCCGCCTGCTTCGACCTGCATGTTGCCCGGAGAAATGCCGCCGAAATTCAGCAAAAGCCCGGTGTGTTTTACAATCCCGTCGAGCGAACTGACCGGGCCTTGCACCGTGTCGATGTCGCCTAAAATATGCGGCAGAAAGGTGATTGCGGTGGCGTAGCTGTAATTCTGTTCCTGCGCGGTATAGCCGCCGAATTGGCCGAGGAAGCGCTGCAATTGGGTTCGGGCATGGTGGAACCTCCCAGCGCTGGCCCAACCATAGGAACCACCGAAAATCGCCTCGTTGCCATACGTGTCGCGCACGCGGGCCAGCTCCCGTGCGGTGATTTCCAGCGCCGTCTCCCAAGAGACAGGCACGAAATCATCGCCGCCGCGTGCGGCCTGTGCGGCCTCAAAATCGCCATCCAAAAAGGCGCGCCGGATCAAAGGCCTGCAGAGGCGCTGCGGCCCATGCACCATGGCGTCGATATTGCCGAGCATGGGCGAGGGATGCGGATCATTGGGCGCAGGGCGCACGTCAAGGAGCCCCTCTGTGTAGCGCGCTTCGAAGGTGCCCCAATGGCTGGCGTTTTGAATATATCCTGTCATGGTGTCCCTGTTATCACGGCTTGAAATCCCTGCGCTATGCGTTGTGCGCGACGCGGCGTTGATTTTCCGTGCCCCCTGCGGGATTGTCCGGACGACAGGTCCGAAACGATATTTTCGAGAAAGACACAGCAAATGCGCAGACATATCGCAACGGTGACACGCATTGGGTCTGACATGATGCGGGACTACAGCAAAGGGGTTCTTGTTGCCGTGCTGGTCGCTGTGGCGGCCAAGTTCCTGTCGGAACATTACGGCGCGCCCGCGATGTTGATGGCGCTTCTGTTGGGCATCGCGATGAATTTTCTTTCCGACGATCCGCGCACCCATGCCGGGATCGACTTTACGGCGCGGAGCGTATTGCGCATCGGTGTCGCGCTTTTGGGCGTGCGGATCAGTTGGGAGATGCTGCGCGATCTGGGACCGGGAATTGTGATCTGTGTCATCGCAGGTGTGGTCCTGACCATCGGCTTCGGCGTCCTCTTGGCGCGGCTTTTGGGCAAAGACACAGAGTTCGGACTGTTGACCGGTGGGTCTGTCGCGATCTGTGGCGCCTCGGCGGCGATGGCGATCTCCGCCGTCTTGCCCGCGCGGGAGACCAGCGAACGCGACCTGAGTTTCACGGTGCTTGGCGTGACGATCCTGTCGACATTGGCGATGATCCTCTATCCGATGCTGGTCAGTCTTCTGGGACTCGACACCGAATTGTCCGGTGTGTTCCTCGGCGCCACGATTCATGATGTGGCGCAGGTCGTCGGCGCGGGCTTTTCCGTCTCGGACGAGGCGGGCGAGATCGCCGTGCTGGTCAAGCTCATCCGGGTTTCGATGCTCGCCCCAGTGGTGCTTTTGCTGGCACTGCGCGGGCGTCGGTATATGACAGGGCGTGAGCGGGGAGAGGTGCAACTCCTGCCGGGGTTCCTGATCGCTTTCGTGATTTTTGCCGTCCTGAACTCGCTCGGGGTCATTCCGGCTGCACTGCAATCTGTCCTGACGCAGCTGTCGAGCTGGGCGCTTTTGATTGCGATTGCTGCTGTCGGGATCAAGACATCGCCGGGAAAGAGCTTTGCAGTGGGCGGTCCGGCGATTGTCATGGTCGTTGGCGAGACGGTGTTTTTGGCGCTCTTCACCATTGCGGTGGTGTCTTTGGTCTGAGGTGGTCAAAAACGTCAGCCGCGTCATTGCACAGACACAGGCCCGCGCTAACTAGGAAGGGCGCGACGAATGTGTCGTGCTGTTGCCTCGGACCAGATGATGACAGAGATGACCGACAGAGACCGCGCCACCGTGCCGAGCCGGGCCTTGCTATGGCTCGAATTCATCGTGCTTTTCATCGCTGTGCCGGTTGCCGTGGCGGTGGTTCTGCCACCGAGTGCAATGTTCACGGCGCTTTTTGCCTCGACCCTTTTGGGCGTTGTGCTGCTGCATTTTACACCTGGGTTTCGATGGCGAGATCTTTTGGCGGGGCGGGGGAGTTTTTCGCCCGTGACGCTTATCACCTTCGCTGCGATCACCGCCGGTATTTCCTATGCGGTTTTGGCCACCACCGCGCCCAACGCGATCTTTGCGCTGTTCCGAGCGAACCCGGAGCTTTGGCTGATGATTATGCTGCTCTACCCGCTGATGTCGGCGCTGCCGCAGGAGGTGGTGTTTCGCCCGCTGTTTTTCCGCCGTTACGGGACAATCTTGCCTGAGGGGCGGATGGCGCTGACGTTGAACGCGGGGCTCTTTTCGTTGGCGCATCTTTTGTATTGGAACTGGATCGTCGCTTTGATGACCTTTGCGGGCGGGATCGTTTTTGCCTGGGCCTATGAGGTGCGCAAATCCTTCCCTCTCGCCGTGGTGCTGCATGCGATTGCGGGCAATGTGCTTTTCACCCTCGGGATGGGGGTGTTTTTCTATTCGGGCAATGTCGTCCGACCGTTCTAAAACGGTAAATTGAGCCAAAGAAAAAGGGGCGCACTGGGCGCCCCTTTTATGTGACCGGAAACGGCGCGCCTTAGCTGCGCGGTTTGGAGTTTTCCGGATCGTAGAGCGGCGCGTAGCCGACGCCAGCCACCTCGACCGGGTAGGTCTCGTCGAGATAGGTGACGTGGAGCGTGCGGCCCACTTCACAATACTCTTTCGGCAGGTAGGCGAGCGCGATGTTCTTGCCCACGGTCGGACCGTAAGCCACCGAGGAGGTGAACGAACGACGGCCAAGCTCGTCGATCAGAACCTCACCCGTTTCCGGGTCCATCACAGGCATGGTGGTGTTCGGGTAACGTTTCACACCGTTAGAGTCCGTGTGCTCGAGCATCACCAATGTGCATAGCATCGCCGGTTGCTGTTCGCGGGCACGGTATTCGAGGTGCTTCTCTTTGCCGACGAAGTCCGCCTCTTTCACTTTGGGGCGCGACAGGTCGGCCTCATAGAGGTTGTACATCGTGTTCAGATCGGCGTTCTGCAGACGCAGGGATTTCTCCAGACGACGGGAGTTGGCGTAGGTTTCAACACCCACGGCCATCACGCCGGTCGAGCGCAGCGCGTCCCAGACAGCGAGGCCGTCTTCGTAGCGCATGTGAAGTTCCCAACCTTGCTCACCCACGTAGGAGATGCGGAAGGCGGAGACTTTCTTGCCTGCGATTTCGATCGTTTTGATCGCTGCAAACGGGAAGTTCTCGATGTCCAGCATGTCCGGATCGGCGACAACCTTTTTCAGGTTCTCACGCGCGTTCGGACCCCAGATGCCGATGGTGGTGAAGTCCTCGGTCGTCTCGGTGATGGTCACGTCAAGACCGCGGTCTTCGGCCATACGCTTCATATACATGAGATCGCGCGGACCGGCGTCTGCACCGTTCACGAGACGGCAGCGGTCTTCCATGCGGAACACCGTGAAGTCGGCGCGGACCATGCCCTCGGCATCGAGCATGTGGGTGTAGATACCCTTGCCGATGTTGTTGTCGCCACCGATTTTCGCCGCACAGAGGTATTCCATCAGCTCGACGTGGTCGGGACCCGAGATGTCGGTCATGTGGAAGTGCGACAGGTTGATGATGCCGCAATCGGCGGACATCTCAAGCTGTTCGGCGTTGGAGACGCGCCAGAAGTGACGGTTGTCCCACTCGGCCTCACGCACCGGAACTTGATCGGCGTATTTCTCGAGAAGGTGCTCGTTCGCGGCGTAGCCGTGAGCACGTTCCCAGCCGCCAAGCTCCATGAAGTAGCCGCCAAGCTCAACTTCGCGCTCGTAGAAGGGCGAGCGACGCACGCCGCGACCGTTGGCGAAGGGCTCGCGCGGGTGCACTGGCGGGTTGTAGATTTTGGCAGCGGTTTCTTCGCAACGGCCCCAGATCCACTCTTCGGTCAGCTGGTAGTCGCTGAAACGCGCGTAGTCGATGCCGTTGTGGTCCACATCGGTACGGCCTTTGGTCATCCAGTCGGCGATGAGCTTGCCCATGCCGGGGCCGTCTTTGACCCAGATCGCGACCGCATACCAGAGGCCACGCAGCTTGCGGCTTTCGCCCATGGACGGGCCGCCATCGGTGGTGGTTTGCAGAAGGCCGTTGAAGGAGTGACCTTCGTTGAAACCAAGCTCTGCGAGGATCGGCGTCAGTTCCATGGCTTTTTCAAGCGGCTCGATCACGTCCTCCAAGCTCAGATCGCGCATGGACGGACCCATGCGGGCCTCTTCTTTTTCGAGAATGTCGCGCGGGTGAACCATGCGCACGTCTTTCTCGTAGTAGTAGCCCCATTCCATCTGGCCACCCTCGGTGGTCGCAGGATCGCCGGTGTCGCGCATATAGGCGGAGTTGCCCTGGTCGCGCAGCAGCGGACGACCGATTTCGAGGCCGGTGCCTGCGAATTCATCATAGGGCCCGAAGAAGGTCAGCGGGTGGTCGACCGGCATGACCGGGAGGTCTTCGCCAGCCATTTCGGCAATCAGACGGCCCCAGAGACCGGCACAGACCACAACGTAGTCGGCCATGATGGTGCCGCGGTGGGTTTTCACGCCGGTGACGCGACCGTTCTCGGTCAGCAGTTCAAGCGCCGGGGTGTTGGCGAAGACCTTGAGCTTGCCGGATTTCTCGGCAGTGTCGATCAGCTCGCCTGCGACGGCTTGGGAGCGCGGCACAACGAGACCGGCATCCGGGTCCCACATGGCGCATTCGATCTCGTCTTCTTCGAGAAGCGGGAATTTCTCTTTGGCTTCGGCCGCCGTGATCATCTTCACGTTGGAGCCGAACGCACGACCGGAGTCGCAGCGACGCTTCAGTTCGGTCAGACGGTCTTCGTCGCCTTTGCGGCACACTTCGATGCCGCCGATGCGGGAATAGCGGCCCATCTTCTCGTAGAAGTCCATGGAGTACATGGTGCTCCACGTGCTCAACAGATCGTGGCTCGTGGCAAAGCAGAAGTCCGACGCGTGGCCCGTGGAGCCGATGTCGGTGGGAACGGCGGATTTGTCGATGCCGACAATATCATCCCAGCCGTTTTCGATGAGGTGGTGTGCCACGGAGGCGCCGACGATGCCGCCGAGACCGACGATGACGACTTTGGCCCTGTTGGGGAACGAAGACATATCTCTCAATCCTTCTTTTCGAGGTGCTTGTCTATGTATGGCGCTGGGAGGACGCGCCGCGATCTACGGGGAAAAAGGTCGGCCCCGAAACCGACGATAGCCGCGCGGAGGAAGGTTCCCCCCGCGCGGCCAGAATCTTCGCCGTCAACTATATCACGGCTTGGCGTCATGCACCCAGCTCCGGTACATCATAGCCTTTTCGGCGATACGCCGCGATCAGAGTGTTGTGCATGAGGGTCATGATGGTCATCGGACCAACCCCACCCGGAACCGGCGTAATCGCACGGGCGCGCTCGGAGGCAGAAGCAAAGTCGACATCTCCTACGAGGTGCTTTTCCCCGTCGCGGATGACGCGGCTGGTGCCCACGTCGATGACCGTGGCGCCTTCTTTGATCCATTCGCCTTTGACCATCTCGGCCTGACCGACAGCGGCCACGACGATGTCTGCCTTGCCGACTTTCTCCGGCAGGTCCGCGGTGCGCGAATGCGCCATGGTGACGGTGCAGTTCTCTGCGAGCAGAAGTTGCGCCATCGGCTTGCCGACCAAAATGGACCGGCCCACGACAATTGCGTCGAGACCCGACAGAGACCCGAGCTGATCTTTCAAAAGCATCAGGCAGCCGAGCGGTGTGCAGGACACCAGACCCGGCAGACCGGAGGCCAGATAGCCCGCGCTCAGCGGGTGCAGACCGTCGACATCTTTCGCGGGATCGATGGCTTCGATCACTTGCAGGCTGTCGAGATGACGGGGCAGGGGCAGTTGGACGAGGATGCCGTCCACGGTCTCGTCGGCATTCAACCGTGCCACGAGGTTCATGAGGGTTTCCTGCGTCGTGTCTTCGGGCAGCGTGTGCTCAAAGCTCTCCATGCCCAGCTTGCGGGCCATGCGGCCTTTCGAGCGGACGTAGATTTCGCTGGCGGGGTCAGAGCCCACCAGCACGACGGCCAGACCGGGCGCGCGGCCGGACTTTTCGGTGAAAACGGCGGCTTTTTCGGCGATCCGATCCCCAAGCCCGGCTGCAAAAGCCTTTCCGTCGATGATTTGTGCGGTCATGAACGCACCTCCTTGAAGAAGCAAAAAAGGGGACCGGATGACCGGCCCCCTTCCGGACAGGGAAATTACGGCGTGAAGACCACGGTGCGGTGATCATTCAACATGACGCGGCCTTCGAGGTGGTATTTCACCGCACGGGCCAGAACGCGGGACTCGATGTCGCGACCGGTGGCCACGAAGTCCTCAGCAGACATGGTGTGGGTGACGCGCTCGGTTTCCTGCTCGATGATCGGGCCTTCGTCGAGGTCCGGCGTCACATAGTGCGCGGTGGCCCCGATGAGTTTGACGCCACGGTCGTAAGCCTGGTGATAGGGTTTCGCGCCTTTGAAAGACGGCAGGAAGGAGTGGTGGATGTTGATGATCATGCCGAAAAGCTGGGTCGACAACTCGTTGGAAATCACCTGCATGTAGCGGGCGAGGATCACCAGCTCTGCACCGGTTTCCTGCACGAGCGCGGCAAGTTTCTCTTCCTGCTCGGCTTTGTTTTCCTTGTTCACCGGCCAGCAGTGGAACGGGATGCCTTCTTGATCTGCGACTTTGCGGGCGTCTTCGTGGTTGGACACGATGGCCACCACTTCGGCGTCGAGCCAGCCGGTTTTGATCTGGTAAAGAAGGTGCAGCATGGCGTGGTCGAATTTCGACACCATGATGATGATCTTCGGCTTACGGGTCTCGTCCGCGATCTTGAGGTTCAAGTTGAAGCGATCGACGGAAGGCTTCAGAGCCAGTTCGATGGCGTCACGTTCGATGGCCTCGGGGAAGAGGCAGGACATGCGCAGGAAGAACTTGTTCGTCTTGCGGTCCCAGAACTGGTTGGATTCGGCGATGTTCGCACCACGGGATGCCATGGCGGTGGTGACGGCGGAAACGATGCCCGGCTGGTCGTCACAGGCGATGCGCAGGGTGTAGGAATTGGAGCTCATTGGGTTGGTTCCGTTCATAAATGTCTGATGGGTGAGCGTCAGAGTTGACGCTCAAGCTCAGGCACGATCTCGAAGAGATCGCCAACGATGCCGTAATCGGCCACTTGGAAGATCGGCGCATCCTCATCGGTGTTGATCGCAACGATGATTTTGCTGTCCTTCATCCCGGCAAGGTGCTGGATTGCACCGGAGATGCCGCATGCGATGTAGAGGTCCGGCGCCACGACTTTGCCGGTTTGACCGACCTGAAGATCGTTGGCGGCATAGCCGGCATCCACAGCCGCGCGAGACGCGCCGATGGCGGCACCGAGTTTGTCGGCCAAGGGGGTGATGACCTCTTGGAACTTCTCTTCGGAGCCAAGCGCACGGCCACCGGAGACGATGATCTTCGCGGAGTTCAGTTCCGGGCGGTCGCTCTCGGAGAGGATGTTCTTGACGAAGCTGGACAGATCGCTTCCCTCAGCCGGGGCGTCCACGGAAGACACGGCGGCGGAGCCACCCTCGCTTGCAGCGGCGAAACCGGCGGTGCGGACGGTCAGAACCTTGGTCGCGTCGGTGGCTTGCACCACTTCGATGGCGTTGCCCGCATAGATCGGACGTTTGAAGGTGTCAGCGGAGACCACTTCGATCACTTCGGAGACCTGCATCACGTCCAAAAGAGCAGCAACGCGCGGCAGCACGTTTTTGCCGGTCGTGGTGGCAGGGGCCAGAATGGTGTCGTAATCGCCTGCGATCGAAACGATCAGCGCTGCGGAGGCTTCGGCGAGACGCTCGGCCAGCGCATCGCTTTCGGCCACAAGCACCTTGCGCACACCGGCCAGTTTGGCGGCGGCGTCAGCGGCGGCAGAGGCGTCTTTGCCCGCGATCAGGATGTCGACGTCGCCGCCGATTTGAGACGCTGCGGTCAGAGCCTTGGCGGTCTGATCGGACAGGGTCGCGTTGTCATGTTCTGCAAAAAGAAGAATAGCCATGTGTTCAGGTCCCTACGTTCAGATCACGCCAGCTTCGTTTTTGAGCTTTTCGATCAGCTCGGCGGGGGAGGCGACTTTGATCCCGGCCTCACGCTGTGCAGGCTCTTCGACACGCAGCACGTTGAGGCGGTTTTCGACCGTCACGCCGTAATCGGCGGGGGTCTTTTGATCGAGCGGCTTTTTCTTGGCCTTCATGATGTTCGGCAAAGAGGCATAGCGCGGCTCGTTGAGACGCAGGTCGGCGGTGACCACGGCGGGGAGTTTGATCTCGATGGCTTGCAGACCGCCGTCCACCTCACGAGTGACTTTCGCGGAACCGTCGCCAAGCTCAACCTCGGAGGCAAAGGTGCCTTGCGACCAGCCCAAGAGAGCGGAGAGCATCTGGCCGGTCTGGTTGGCGTCGTCGTCGATGGCCTGTTTGCCGAGGATCACGAGACCGGCCTCTTCCTCGGTGGCAACGCCTTTGAGGAGTTTGGCGACGGTCAGCGGCTCGACAGTGCCGTCAACGGTGATGAGAATGGCACGGTCGGCACCCATGGCGAGTGCGGTGCGCAGAACGTCTTGCGCCTGAGCGGGGCCGACGGAGACAACAACGATCTCATCAGCTTTGCCAGCTTCTTTCAGGCGCACGGCCTCTTCGACGGCGATTTCGTCGAAGGGGTTCATGGACATTTTGACGTTGGCGAGTTCGACACCGGAATTGTCCGCTTTGACACGGATTTTCACGTTGTAGTCGACCACCCGTTTTACAGGAACGAGTACTTTCATTTTTCCCTCTCTGTCGGCCCGAAAGCTGTTGTCCGGGGCGGCCCCGTTGAGGCCTTTGCATTATTTCCAAGATGAAGGAGCAAGGTGCCGTAGCGATGCTCCAGGCGTTCCCGGTCTAGCCAGGTTTACCTTCACAAATCCGACGCCAGACGAGGACTGAAAGAGAGAGGCTAAGCGGGTTTCACGAAGGTTCGACAGGCCACTTATGTGGCGCTTCGTGATCCCTGACCTCTCGCACTTTCGATGGTGTCCCGACTCGATATTTCGACTCGTTTCTTCGATAAGGCGACCGGATTTCTGATCGTGCTGGGCAATATGACGACTTTTGCGTCGGAAAATAGAATGATTGCGTCAATCGAAGATTATCGCTACGACAGGATATCTGGGGTTTCCTGCTTGGAGGGACAAAGATGACGACGCCTTCTTCCCGAGAGCCATACGGTCGAGACTCAGCCGCTGTGTCGCGTAACACTACGTTACGGGCGCAAAAACCGCGCTCCGAGGGGCCGCGCCTGTCGGTCGGCTTTATCCTTGCGCGCCGGTTTACGCTCTGTGCCTTTGCCAATTTTGTCGATGTGTTGCGGTTAGCGGCCGACGATGGCGACCGCAGTCGTCCGATTCTCTGCGACTGGACGGTGCTGTCGGATACGATGGACCCTGTCGCGTCGAGCAGCGGTATCACCGTGCAACCCAAAGAGCGTTTGGGCGATCCGCGCCGCTTTGATTATATCGTCGTGGTCGGCGGCTTAATGGATGAAACCCCCTCTCTGGGGCAGGCCTATCACCGTTTCCTGCATCAGGCGGCGGAGGCGAATATTCCCCTGATCGGGGTCTGCACCGGCGCGTTCTTTTTGCACCAGGTCGGGCTTTTGGATGGCTATCGCTGCTGTGTGAGCTGGTTCCATCACTCTGATTTTCTTGAGCAATTCGAGGGTCTCAATCCGGTCGCGGATCAGATTTTCGTCGTCGATAGAGATCGCCTGACCTGTTCGGGCGGGGCAAGCTCCGCACATCTCGCGGCCTATCTGGTGGACAAACATGTGGGGCGCGCGCAGGCCAGCAAGAGCCTGCACATCATGATCATCGACGACGCGCTGCAAGAGGACAAACCACAGCCCGGTCTGCCGCTTGATCTCAAGACCCAGGACCCGATCGTGCAGCGCGCACTCTTGTTGATGCAGCAGAATATCGACACGCCGATCACGGTGCAGGACATCGCGCAGCGGATGGGCAACAGCAAACGTCAGGTCGAACGCCATTTCCGTTTGGCGCTCAACACCTCGCCGCAGGCGGCCTTTCTCGACATGCGCCTGAATTTCGCCAAACACCTGATCGAGAAGTCGCAGAAATCCATCGCGCGGATCGCCGTGGACGCCGGATTCTGTGATTCTTCGCATTTGAGCCGCATGTTTCGGCGCCGTTATGGCGACACGCCGCAGGCTTTTCGCTCATCTGCTGGACAGGAAGATTAATTTCCTGCCCGTAAACCGGTCGCAAATGTTCTTTTTCTGGGCGATTCTGACCGCAAAACAGGCAGATATAAAATTCTGCGTCAAATCGCCCAGAGCGGCGGCGCAATAATACAGCGGGTTTGACGCAGCCATACTCCCTGCGCTTCGGCCTTCTCTCAATATTCCCTGAAATTCCTGGCCACGGTGCCGCTCTCGGGCGTCTTCGTAGGCTCAACAACAAGAACTCAGGGAGAGTTTGGGTCATGGTGGCATCCCGCGACGACGCGTTCGTGTCTTTCGAACATGTACAGAAAAGCTACGACGGTGAGACCCTCGTGGTGAAAGACCTCAATCTGCAATTGGCCAAGGGTGAATTCCTGACCATGCTTGGGCCGTCGGGCTCCGGCAAGACCACCTGTCTTATGATGCTCGCGGGCTTCGAGACCGCCACGCATGGCGAGATCCGCCTCGATGGCAAACCGATCAACCAGGTGCCGCCGCACAAACGCGGTATCGGCATGGTGTTCCAGAACTACGCGCTCTTCCCGCATATGACTGTGGGCGAAAACCTGTCCTTCCCGCTCGAAGTGCGCGGCATGGGCAAATCCGAGCGCGAGGCGAAAATCAAACGTGCGCTCGATATGGTGCAGATGGGCGCCTTCGCGAACCGTCGCCCGGCGCAGATGTCCGGCGGTCAGCAACAGCGGATCGCACTGGCCCGCGCATTGGTGTTCGACCCGAAACTCGTGCTGATGGACGAACCTCTGGGCGCGCTCGACAAACAGCTGCGGGAACACATGCAGTTCGAGATCAAACACCTGCATGAAAGCCTCGGCATCACCGTGGTCTACGTGACCCACGATCAGGGCGAAGCGCTCACCATGTCCGACCGCGTGGCAGTGTTCAACGATGGCCGCATCCAACAACTCGCCCCGCCCGCCGAACTTTATGAGCGTCCCGACAACAGCTTTGTCGCGGGCTTCATCGGCGAAAACAACAAACTGCCGGGCGTGGTCGAGGACTTGAACGGCGAGCGCGCCGTGGTGCGTCTCGAGAATGGCGAGTTGATCGACGCGACCGCCGTGAACGTGAAAGCCAAGGGGGAAAAGACCCTCGTGTCGATCCGTCCCGAGCGCGTCGAATTCAAACCGGAACTGATCCCCGAAGGCGCGCATACGATCGACGCCGAGGTGCTCGAAGTCATCTACATGGGCGATATTCTGCGCACCCGGATGCGTGTCGCCGGTCATGACGAATTCGTCGTGAAATGCCGCAACACCATCGACCAGATGCCTCTGACCCCAGGCCAGCGCATTCGCATCGGTTGGAACCCGCTCGATGCACGCGCGCTCGATATGATCTGAGTTTCTTCGTCCCGGCGTTCAGGACCGGGGCGAGGCCATACACGCGAGAGGCACAAAGGCCGCCCGCGTTTCATCCTGATCCAACATGGAGACCAACATGAATAAAAAGACCCTTTTGGCCCTGACCACCGCTTTTGGCGGACTGGCACTTCCGGCTCTGGCCGAGGACATCACCATCATGAGCTGGGGCGGGTCCTATGCCGCCGCTGAAACCGAGGCTTACTACAAGCCCTTCACCGCAGAGACCGGCATCGGTGTCGTCTCCGTGGACGCAGACAACCCGGCGACCCCGGTGAAAGCTCAGGTGGATGCTGGCAACGTCACCACCGACGTCGCCCTGTTCCTGATCTCCGATGCGATGCGTCTTTGTGACGAAGGTCAGCTGATGCCGATCGATGCCTCGCTCCTGCCCGCAGGCGCTGACGGCACCCCGGCGGAAGAGGACTTCCTCGAAGGCACGCTGAGCGAATGCATGGTGCCGAATGACATCTACGCCACCGCCGTGGCCTATGATGCGTCGAAATTTGCCGAAGGTGCGGCTCCGTCCTCCATCGCCGATTTCTTTGACACCGAGAAATTCCCGGGCAAGCGCGGCGTTCTGAAGAGCCCGAAAGTGGTTCTGGAAATGGCGCTGATGGCCGATGGCGTGCCTGCCGATGAGGTCTATGACGTGCTCGACACCGACGAGGGTGTGGATCGTGCCTTCGCGAAACTCGACACCATCAAAGGCGACGCGATCTACTGGGAAGCCGGTGCGCAACCGCCGCAGCTTCTGGCCGATGGCGAAGTCGTCATGACCATGTCCTACAACGGCCGTATCTTCAATGCCGCCGTCAACGAAGGTAAACCCTTCGAAGTGCTTTGGGACGGTCAGGTCTATGAGTGGGAAGGCTATGTGATCCCGGAAGGCGCGCCGAACGCTGAAGCTGCGATGGAATACATCAAATACGCAACGTCTTCTGAGCAATCCGCCAGCTTCTCTGAGCGCATTTCCTACGGCACCCCGCGTAAATCCGCAGCACCTCTCGTGGGCAACGTCTTCGGCACCGACATCCCGATGGCTCCGAACCTGCCGACCTACCCCGAGAACATGACCAACGCTCTGGCGTCCTCTGCCGAGTTCTGGGTCGATCGCGAAACCGAGCTGGGTGAGCGTTTCAACGCTTGGCTCCTCGCCAACTGATCCTGTCTCAGGATTTGAAAAGTTTGCCGGGGGCTCCCCTTGTCCCCGGCAGATCGGCGAAAGAGCTTTACCTCTGCTCTTTCGCCGGTCCCCTAACGACCCGAATTTTGACGCGTGTTCTGACACGGCCGTGAGCGCGTGACCCGCGCTGCTCCGGCACCAAAATAAAGATAGGAAACAGGATGTCTGACGTCGCCTCTCAGTTGACCACCGCGGACGGGCGCCCGCTCAAGGCCGCGCTGGCCTCGGCACAGGCCCGGGCCAAACGCCGCGCGTTTTTCCTTGTGCTGCCTTTGCTGCTGTTCATTCTGATCAGCTTCGCCGTACCGATCGGCCAGATGCTGCAACGCTCGGTCTACAACGATCAGTTTTCCAAATCCGTTCCGGCACTCAGCCAGTGGTTCGCCGAGAACCCGAAAGGCACCGCGCCGGACGAGGCCGCCTTTGCCGCGCTGGCCTCCGATCTCGTGCTGATGAAAGAGACGCGGGCGGCTGGTGATGCGGGCACGCGGATCAACTATGTTGTCTCCGGCACGCGCTCGATGTTCACCAAGGCGGCCCGTGGTGCTGACAAACTTGAGCCGCCCTTTATGGAGGCCATGCTGGAGTTGGACGAGGACTGGGACAACCCGTTGGTTTGGAATGCGATGCGTTCCGCCGCCAGCCCCTGGACGTTTGATTTCTACACCATCGCTTTCGATCTGGAACGCGATGCAGACGGCAAACTTACCAAGGTCGATGAGACCCAGCGCATCTATTTCCGCCTGTTTATCAAGACTTTCCTGATTGCCGGCGTAATCACCGCGATCTGTCTGGTGCTGGCCTTCCCGATTGCGCATTTGCTTGCGACCCTGCCGATGGCCAAAGCCAACCTGTTGATGATCCTTGTCCTTCTGCCGTTCTGGACCTCGCTCTTGGTGCGGACGACAAGCTGGATCGTGCTGTTGCAGGGGCAGGGCGTGGTGAATGACATTCTCGTCGCTTTGGGCATCATCGGTGACGATGGTCGCCTGCAGATGATCTATAACCAGACCGGGACCATTATTGCCATGGTGCACATCCTTTTGCCCTTCATGGTGCTGCCGCTCTACTCCGTGATGCGCGTCATTCCGGTGAGCTACACCCGTGCTGCGCGCTCTCTGGGGGCCACCAGCTGGACGACCTTCCGCCGCATCTACCTGCCGCAGACCATTCCCGGCATTGGCGCGGGCGTGCTCTTGGTCTTCATCCTTGCCGTCGGCTATTACATCACCCCCGCGCTTGTCGGTGGCGCTGATGGTCAGCTGTTCTCCAACATGGTGCAGTTCCACATGACCAAGGCCAACTGGTCGATGGCTGCGGCTCTGGCGACCATGCTTCTGGTGGGCGTGCTGGTGCTTTACTGGCTCTACGATCGCCTGATCGGCATCGACAAACTGAAACTCGGTTAAGGAGAGAGACTGATGGCCCTGCCAACCTACGCCTCCCCGCTCGAACGCGCCTGGCACTATGCCTATCTGGCGATCTGCGTCCTCGTGTTCGTCTTCCTGATCGCGCCGATCCTTGTGATCGTGCCGCTGTCCTTCAACGCGGAACCCTACTTCACCTATACCGAGAAGATGCTCAGCCTCGACTCCGAAGGCTATAGCCTGCGCTGGTATGACTCTCTGCTGACCTCCGGGATGCAGGCGGCAGAAGCCATGCGCGATGGTGCTTGGTGGTCCGATCTGTGGCACAATGCGGATTGGGTGAAAGCGGCGAAGAACTCCGTGATCATCGGTTTCTGGGCGACGATCCTCTCGACCGTTCTGGGCACTCTGGCCGCGCTGGGTTTGGCGCGTCCCGAAATGCCGTGGCGCCGGACGATCATGGCGATCCTGATCAGCCCGATGATCGTGCCGATCATCATCGTCGCAACGGGGATGTTCTTTTTCTACTCTAACCCCTGTGCCATCGTCGGCATGGAATGCGGGCGCCTGACTTCGACCTACACGGGCGTCATTCTGGCTCACGCAGCGCTTGGCATTCCCTTCGTGATCATCACCGTGACGGCGACCATGTCGGGCTTTGACCAATCCCTGATCCGCGCGTCTGCGAGTCTCGGTGCCAATCCGCGCCGGACGTTCTTCAAAGTGGTGATGCCGCTCATCTTGCCGGGCGTGATCTCCGGCGGTCTCTTTGCCTTCGTCACCTCCTTCGACGAAGTCGTCGCCGTGCTCTTCATTGCAGGCCCCGATCAACAGACCATCCCGCGTCAGATGTGGAGCGGCATCCGCGAACAGATCAGCCCTGCGATCTTGGCCGTGGCGACGATCCTTGTGATCATTTCCATCGCGCTTCTGACCACGGTGGAAATCCTGCGTCGTCGGTCCGAACGGCTGCGCGGCGTGGCGGCGCATTAAGTCGTCCATTCCGAGCGGCGCGACTTTCGCCGCCTGACATGTTACACTATCGCTACGCGCCCTTCCGCTTGGACGGGCGCGTTTGCGTTTGTGACGCAGATGTTCTGCGGTTTCGCCTCATTGCTCCGCGCGCAAGAGGGGCCTGCCGCGCTCTTCTGGTCGGACGCATGGACCGCATTTTGGCGATCCGTTTGCGGGCGGGCCAATCCGGGAGGACGGAGTGGCCCGATCCTGAAACCGCACTGGACGTGGTGTCACGTCCGCACTGGGCTAGAAATAGTGGGAGGAAAATCATGAGTTCCAACAGAGGCGTCGTCTACATGGGCCCCGGCAAGGTCGAGGTCCAGAATATCGCAGACCCGACCATGGCTGCTCCGAACGGGCGCAAGCTCGATCACGCTGTCATCCTGAAAGTGGTCTCTACCAATATCTGTGGATCTGATCAGCACATGGTCCGTGGACGCACCACCGCGCCTGAGGGTCTTGTCCTTGGTCACGAGATCACCGGCGAAGTGATCGAAAAAGGCTCCGATGTCGAGATGCTCAACATCGGCGACATCGTGTCTGTGCCGTTCAACGTCGCCTGTGGCCGCTGCCGCTGCTGTAAAGAACAGGACACCGGCGTCTGTCTCACAGTGAACCCGGAACGTGCCGGCGGTGCCTATGGCTATGTCGACATGGGCGGCTGGGTCGGCGGTCAGGCGCGCTATGTCATGGTGCCTTACGCGGACTTCAACCTGTTGAAATTCCCGGACCGTGATCAGGCGCTTGAGAAAATTACCGATTTGACCATGCTCTCGGACATTCTGCCGACGGGCTTCCACGGCGCTGTCAAAGCGGGCGTGGGCGTTGGCTCCGTTGTCTATGTTGCGGGCGCTGGCCCCGTCGGTCTCGCTGCGGCAGCCTCGGCTCAGATTCTCGGCGCGGCTGTTGTGATGATCGGTGACTTCAACAAAGAGCGTCTCGACCACGCAGCGAAAATGGGTTTTGTCCCTGTCGATCTTTCCAAGGGTGACCGTCTGGGCGAGATGATCGCCGAGATCACCGGCAGCCCCGAAGTGGACGCCGCCATCGACGCCGTGGGCTTTGAGGCCCGTGGTCACGCCGGTGGCGAACAGCCGGCGATCGTTCTGAACCAGATGATGGAAATCACACGTCCGGCGGGTGACATCGGCATCCCCGGCCTCTACGTGACCGAAGATCCGGGTGCTGTGGATGAGGCCGCCAAAGTGGGTAGCCTGTCGCTCCGCTTCGGCCTCGGCTGGGCAAAGGCGCAGAGCTTCCACACCGGACAGACCCCGGTTCTGAAGTACAACCGTCAACTCATGCAGGCCATCCTGCACGGCCGTCTGCCGATCGCAGACATCGTGAACGCACAGGTCATCTCGCTTGAGGATGCGGCGAAGGGCTATGAGGCCTTCGACCACGGTGCTGCGAAGAAATTCGTGCTCGACCCGCATGGCATGCTCAAGGCGAGCTGAGCCTGCTCCGATCAGAAACAGAAAGGGCGGCCCTAGTTGGTCGCCCTTTTGCGTTAGATCATCTCGATCCGCACCGGATATTCCCCCTTGTGCAGCAGGGGCGTTACGGGCCCCTCAAGCCGCCCAAGCCGGATCAAGTCGTTGCGGAACGTATAGTCATCGTGGAACAGCGCGAGATTGCCCCAGCCGAGGAAATAGCACAGATCACCCGGCGTCTCGTCGTCATATGGCGCATAGCCCCCCTCGTCGAGACGGCGGGGCAGGTGGATGATTTTCTCGTTGGTGGAGAAATCCTGAATCGTCAGTTCGACCGGCAGCATTGAACTCAGGTCCCGCGTCGTCGGGTTGTCGATGAGGCTGTAGAAGGCCTCCTGATCGTCAAAGCTGACCCGCATCCGCAGCGCGTTCTGCGCATGGGCGCGGGCGGGGACTGTGAGAGCTGTTGCGGCGGCAGAGGCGATGAAACCTCGTCGGGACAAATGTTCGAATGGCATGAGACCTCCGGGGCGTCTTTCACCCTATGTAGGGCCTTAGGTCGTAAGGGCCATAAAAAAACGCGCGGGGGGACTGGCCTCCGCGCGTTTTTGATCTTTCGGGTGAAACCCTTAGGACTCAGGTCTTAGCACTCGGGCAGGTTCACCGCGATGCCGCCGGTGGAGGTCTCTTTGTATTTGAGGTTCATGTCGCGCCCGGTTTCCAGCATCACTTGAATACAGTTGTCGAGCGGCATGAAATGCGTGCCGTCGCCGCGCAGCGAAAGCGATGCGGCAGACACCGCCTTGATTGCGCCCAAGGCGTTGCGCTCGATGCAGGGCACTTGAACCAGACCCGCCGCAGGGTCGCAGGTCATGCCGAGGTGGTGCTCCAAAGCGATCTCGGCGGCGTTTTCGACCTGCTCGTTGGTGCCGCCCAAAACGGCACAAAGCGCGCCCGCGGCCATGGCGGCGGCGGAGCCCACTTCGCCCTGACAGCCCACTTCGGCGCCAGAGATCGACGCGTTGTGCTTGATCAGGCCACCGATGGCGGCGGCGACCAGCAAGAAGTCCTTGAGCTTGGCGTCCGTCGCCCCCTGGCAATGCATCCGGTAATACCGCATCACCGCAGGCACCACGCCCGCAGCACCATTGGTGGGCGAGGTGACGACCCGGCCACCCGCCGCGTTTTCCTCGTTCACCGCCATGGCGTAGACGCTCATCCAGTCGTTGGCGACATGGGGTGCTGTGATGTTGAGGCCCTGTTCGGCCTTGAGCGATTCATGGATGCCCTTGGCGCGGCGTTTGACCTTGAGACCGCCGGGCAGGATGCCGTCTTGGGACAGGCCGCGGTCGATGCATTCGTTCATCGTCTCGATCAGACGGTCGAGTTTCGGTTCGAGATCAGGACCATGCACCTTGCGCTCATTGGCGCGTTTCATCTCTGCAATCGTCTTGCCAGACTCCAGCCCCATGGCGAGCATCTCTTTTGCAGAGCCAAACGGGTAGGGGAAGTTCAGCGCTTCTTTCTCATCATGCAGCGAGACGCCGGTTTTCGAGGCTTCCAGTTCCTCATCGGTCATGATGAAGCCGCCGCCGACCGAGTAATAGGTCTGGGCGTAGTAGATGTTGCCGTCCTTGTCGTGGCCACGCAGGATCATGCCGTTGGCGTGACCTTCGAGTGCCGGACCATAGTCGAACACCAGATCGGTTTTCGGATCGAAATCCAGTTCCGGCAGGCCGTCGAGGGTGATTTTCTTGTCGTCATAGACCGCCTGTTCCATCGCATCGGCCTGATCCAGATCGAGTGTGTCGGGCAGTTGGCCACAAAGGCCGAGGATGACGGCGCGGTCTGTGGCGTGGCCTTTGCCGGTGAAGGCGAGCGAACCATAGAGCGTGGCGGTCAGGCGCGAGAGCGGCCCACAGCCCGGATATTTGCCCTTACCGGCGCGCAGATCCTCAATGAAACGGTGCGCGGCGACCATTGGCCCCATCGTATGCGACGAAGAGGGGCCGATGCCGATTTTGAAAACGTCGAAGACGGAGAGGAACATGGCTTAGCCCTTTTGCAAAACAGGGCCCGCGCGTAAAACGTCAGGCCCCTCAGATCAGAGATCAATTCGGTGGTGCGGCCCCCCACTTATAAGGGAGGCCGCGATAGGATCAGGCGCCGTAGATCGGGTGCTCGGCGCAGAGTTTTTTGACTTCTGCCAGCACTTCTGCTTCCACGGCGGCATCGCCCTCGGGGTTCTCGGACAGGGCGTCGAGCACTTTGAGGATCAGAGAGCCGATCTGTTCGAACTCGGCCTCTTTGAAGCCACGGGTGGTGCCCGCAGAGGTGCCGAGACGGATGCCGGAGGTCACAAACGGCTTTTCCGGATCGTTCGGGATCGAGTTCTTGTTGCAGGTCAGACCTGCACGCTCGAGCGCGATCTCGGCCACTTTGCCGGTCACGCCTTTGGGGCGCAGATCGACGAGGACCATGTGGCAATCGGTACCACCGGAAACGATGCCCAGACCGCCGACTTTGAGGACGTCTGCCAGAGCTTTCGCGTTCTCGATCACTTGGCCTGCGTAGTCAGAGAAGGACGGCTGAAGCGCCTCACCGAAAGCCACGGCTTTCGCGGCGATGACGTGCATCAGCGGGCCACCCTGGTTGCCCGGGAAAACGGCGGAGTTCAGTTTCTTGGCGATCGCTTCGTCATTGGACAGGATCACACCACCACGCGGACCACGCAGGGTCTTGTGGGTGGTGGAGGTGGTCACATGAGCGTGCGGCACCGGGTTCGGGTATTTGCCGCCTGCGATCAGACCGGCGTAGTGTGCCATGTCGACCATCAGGTAAGCGCCCACTTCGTCGGCGATTTTGCGGAAGCCTTCGAAATCGATGACGCGCGGGTAGGCGGACGCACCGGCAACGATCAGCTTCGGTTTGGTTTCAAGTGCCTTCTCGCGCACCTTCTCCATGTCGATCAGGTGGGTTTCGGGGTCGACCTCATAGGAGACGACATCGAACCACTTGCCGGACATGGTCACCGGCGAACCGTGGGTCAGGTGACCACCATGGGCCAGAGAGAGACCCATAATGCGGTCGCCCGGCTCGAGCAGAGCAAGGAACACAGCCTGGTTGGCCTGTGCGCCGGAGTGCGGCTGCACGTTGGCGTATTCGGCGCCGAAGAGTTGTTTCAGACGGTCGATGGCTACGGCCTCTACTTTGTCCACGAACTCACAGCCACCGTAGTAGCGTTTGCCGACGTAGCCTTCGGCGTATTTGTTGGTCAGAACGGAGCCCTGAGCCGCCATCACGTCCGGGGACACGATGTTCTCGGAGGCGATCAGTTCGATCTGGGTCTGCTGACGCTCCAGTTCCTCGCCAATGGCGGAGGCGATGTCGGCGTCTGCAATCTCTTGTTTTGGCAGGCGGTCAAACATGCGGATGATCCTTCAGGTTCAGGCGAGTTCGGCCGCGAGTTCTTTCGCGCCGGTCTCAAGGGTTGTGGCAAGGAAGGACGCGAAGCTGTTCCAGACATCCATGCGGAAGCTGGTCTCGGCATCGCGCCAGAGAACGACGGTGGCGCCGTCGAAAAACATGCGACGGGCTTGGCCCACTTTGATCGTGGAGAGGTCGCGGGGGGCACCGATGCTCAGAAGCTCGACCGCCTGCGGACCCTCAATGGTAAAGGTCACTTCGCGCCCTGTGACTTCGGTCATCGAATGCGGAAGGGACGGGTAGAGGGCCGCCAGAGCATCCTCCACCTTTTCGATCTGGCCGAGGGAGACCAGAACGGTCCACTCGTCCGGGCCGAGACAGGCGACTTCGATGCCATCTGCCTTGGCACGGGCCCCGATCTGGGTCGGAAGCTCGACGCCGATGGCTTGGCCTACGGCGGCGAGATCACCACGGGCGCGCAAAGAGATGCGCCCGATCATTTGCGAGACGGCCACACGGGCAGCAGCGGTATCCACCACGACCGAGGGGGCCAGAGAAGAGATATGCTTGGACATGTCTGACCTCCGATCAGATTTTCAGGCGGCTGTTTTCAGGATCGTAGAACACGGTCCCGGTGATTTTGGCGGCGATGGTCCGATCCGGCATCGGGATGTAGACCGTTTCGCCCATTTTCGAGTGACCGCCTTCGATCACGGCCAGAGCGATCGGACGACCGGTCGTGCCTTGGTTGTAAGACGAGGTCACGTGACCGCGCATGGTCATCGGAACCGGCTGTTTCGGATCGAACACGATCTGAGCGCCTTCCTCGAGCCAGCTGTTGTCTTCGGTCAGAAGACCCACAAGCTGTTTGCGGTTCTCGGCCACGAGGTCCGGGCGTTTGAGGCCGCGCATCCCCACGAAATCGTCTTTCTTCTTGCCAACAGCCCAGTCCATGCCCGCATCCGCAGGGGTGACGGTGCCATCGGTGTCCTGACCGACGATGATGTAGCCTTTTTCCGCGCGCAGAACGTGCATGGTCTCGGTGCCGTAGGGGGTGATGTCGTATTGCTGACCCGCCTCCCACAGTTTTTCCCAAAGATCGCGACCGTAAGGTGCCGCCACGTTGATCTCGAAACCGACCTCACCGGTAAAGCTCACGCGCCAGAGACGGGCCGGGTAGCCAGCCACGGTGCAGTTCACGCAAGACATATGCGGGAAGGCTTCTTCGGTTAGCTCGATGCCTTCGACGAAGGGGGCGAGCAGTTTGGCGGCGTTCGGACCGTTCAGGGCAACGGTGGACCATTGCTCCGTGGTGGAGGTGAGCCAGACGTTCAGATCGGGCCATTCCGTTTGGAGGTAGTCTTCCATCATGTTGAGGACACGCGCCGCGCCACCGGTGGTGGTGGTGACGTGGAAACGGTTCTCGTCGACGCGGGCGATCACGCCGTCATCGCGGATGAACCCGTCATCACCCAACAACAGACCGTAGCGACATTTGCCCGGCGCCAGTTTCAGGAACGGGTTGGTGTACATACGGTTGACGAATTCGGCGGCGTCGGGGCCGACGACTTCGATCTTGCCCAGCGTAGATGCGTCGAAGATGCCCACGGAGGCACGCGTTGCCGCACATTCGCGGGTCACGGCCTGATCCATAGTCTCGCCCGCTTTCGGGAAGTAACGCGCACGGCGCCACTGACCCACGGGTTCGAACACGGCACCTTGGGTTTCGGCCCAGGCGTCGATCTGCGTTTTGCGCACCACTTCGAAATGCTCACCGCGGTGGTAGCCCGCGAAGGCGCCGAAGGTGGTCGGCGTGTAGGGCGGACGGAAGGTCGTCAGACCCACCTGCGGTTGCTTTTTGCCCAGAGCGTCGGCGGCGATGTTCAGGCCGTTGATGTTGGACATCTTGCCCTGGTCGGTCGCCATGCCGTTGGTGGTGTAGCGTTTGACGTGCTCGATGGAGCGCATGCCCTCACGCACGGCGAGACGCAGGTCTTTTGCGGTCACGTCGTTCTGGTAGTCGACAAAGGCTTTCGCCTTGCCCGGGCTACGATCCGTCGGCAGTTCGCGCATCATGACGCCAGAGCCGGTGCGGTCGTCCGCCACGGTGTACTCGGTCGCGGTGGCTTCGACGCCGAGCTTGGCCAGAGCCTCGCCCACACGGGTCGCACCGTCACGAAGTGCTGCTTCGGTGCCCCAGAGGCCACGGGATGCGCCGGTGATCACGCAGTCTTCTGGCGTGTCTTTCGGCAAGAAGGTGGTGAGATCGTCGTCCCACGCAAGGCTGCCCTTGGTGTGGGAGAAGAGGTGGAGGGACGGGGTCCAGCCACCGGACATCAGAAGTGCGTCACATTTGATCCACTGACCTGCGCCGACATTGGTGCCGGAGAGCGGGTTCACGCGGACATTGTTGACGCGCAGACGACCACCGGTTGCCGTCACGGTGTGCGACAGTTTCACCGGAATGCCACGGGAGCGGGCCTCGGCCTGAAGGTCCTGACGGACCTGCGCGCGGGTGTCGACGATGGCCTGAACGTAAGCGCCAGCATCCTGAAGATCGAAAGCGGCATACCAGGCGCTGTCATGCGAGGTGACGACGACGGGGCTGTTGCCGACCTTGACGCCGTAGCGGTGCAGGTAGGTCTGGGCAGACCCCGCGAGCATCACGCCCGGACGATCGTTGCCGTGGAAAACCAGCGGTTTTTCCAGCGCGCCTTGGGCCAGAACGACCTGTTTTGCTCGCACACGCCACATCCGCTCGCGCGGAGTGTCGGCGGGCAGGGTCGGAAGGTGGTCGGTCAGTTTCTCAACCAGAGCGATCAGGTTCTCGTGATAGTAGCCAATCGCGGTGGTGCGGGTCATCAGCTTGACGCCAGCCGCTTTCAGGTCGGCCAACTCGTCCGAGAGCCAATCCCAGGAGGTCTTGCCTTCGATCTTGGCTTGCGGCTCAGAGAGGATCGAACCACCCATTTCGGCATTCTCGTCGACGAGTACAACCGACAGACCTTTGCCAGCAGCTTCGCGTGCGGCTGCGATCCCGGCAGGACCGGCGCCCACGATCAGAAGATCGCAGTAGAGGTTGCGCGAGGCATAGGTGTCCGGGTCGTGCTCGGTCGGGGACACACCCAGACCGGCGGCGGCGCGGATGAAGGGCTCATAGACTTTGTCCCAGAAGGAGCGCGGCCACATGAAGGTTTTATAGTAGAAGCCGGCGGAGAACATCATGTAGGCGGCGTCGTTCACGGCGCCCACGTCCCATTTCAGGCTCGGGAATTTGTTCTGGGAGTTGGTTTCGAGACCTTCCCAGATTTCCTGCACCGTGGCGCGGGTGTTCGGCTCGAAGCGGCCAGCGCTACGACGGGTGCCGATCAGCGCGTTGGGCTCTTCGGAACCGGCGGCGATGGCGCCACGCGGACGGTGGTATTTGAACGAACGGCCCATCAGGTGCACGCCGTGCGACAGCAGGGCGGAGGCAACGGTGTCGCCTTTCAAACCGGTGTAGGGTTTGCCGTCAAAGGTGAAAACGATCGGCTTGGAGGCGTCGACGCGCCCTTTGCCACGTACGCGGTAAGTGCTCATTTGTTGTCTTCCTCCAGAAGCGTGGCGAGGTCGGGGCGCGGCTCACCGGCTTTGTAGGTGATGTAGAAACGGTCGGTGATGGTGTTGCGGACCGCGTTGAAGAACCGGCCACAGCCGTGCAGGTGCCGCCAGCGTTCGAAATGCGGGCCCTTGACGTTCTGGCGCATGAACAGGAACTCGGCCCATTCTTCGTCGGTTTGCGCCGAAGGGCTCTCCGGACGGTCGATGTGGGCCTCGCCCGCGTAGGCGAATTCCAGTTCCGGAAGCGTTTCGCCGCAATAAGGACAATGAATCTGGATCATGTCTTTGGTCTCCTTAGTGGGCCACAGCGGCAGCGGCGGCTTCGTCGATCAGGCGGCCGGTGCGGAAGCGGTCCAGCGTGAAAGGCGCGTTGATCGGGTGCGGTTCGTCTTTGGCGACGGTCCAGGCCAGCGTGTGGGCTGCACCCGGGGTGGCTTTGAACCCGCCCGTGCCCCAGCCACAGTTGACATAGAGGTTCTGAACCGGGGTCTTGCCAACGATCGGCGAACGGTCCGGTGTGTTGTCGGTGATCCCGCCCCATTTGCGGAGCATGCGCATGCGGTTGAAGATCGGGAACACTTCGGAGATGGCCGCAATGGTGTGCTCGATCAGCGGCAGGCCGCCGCGCTGGGAGTAGGACACATATTGGTCGGTGCCGGAGCCAATGACCAATTCGCCTTTGTCGGACTGGGAACAATAGGCGTGCACGGCGTTCGACATCACAACGCAGGGGAAGATCGGTTTGATCGGCTCGGAGACCAGCGCCTGAAGCGGCATGGATTCGAGCGGCAGACGGACGCCTGCGGTTTCCATGACCATCGAGTTGTGACCCGAGGCGGACACGGCGACCTTTTTGGCTTTGATGAAGCCTTTATCGGTCTCGACGCCTGCGACGGAGCCATCGGGGTGACGACGGATCGCGGTCACAGCACAGTTCTGGATGATGTCCACACCACGCTCTGCAGCGCCGCGGGCATAGCCCCAGGCCACGGCATCGTGACGGGCGGTGCCGGCGCGTTCCTGAAGCGCGCCACCCATTACGGGGTAACGGGCGTCCGGTGCGATGTTGACCGGCGGACAGAATTCCTTGCACTCCTCCGGCGTGAGCCAGCGGTTGTCGACGCCGTTCAGGCGGTTGGCATGCACGTGACGTTTGAAGCTTTGAACGTCATGCACGGTGTGCGCGAGCATGAGAACGCCGCGGTTCGAGTACATCACGTTGTAGTTCAGCTCTTGGCTCAGGTTCTGCCACAGATCCACCGAGTGATCGAACATCCGTGCGGATTCGTCGTAGAGGTAGTTCGAGCGAATGATCGTGGTGTTCCGGCCGGTGTTGCCGCCGCCGAGCCAACCTTTGTCGATCACGGCGACATTGGTGATGCCGTGCTCTTTGGCCAGATAGTAAGCGGCACCAAGCCCGTGGCCGCCAGCACCGACGATGACCACGTCATACTCGGCTTTCGGCTGGCTTTCCGGCCATTGCTCGGTCCAGTTTTTGTGCCCGGTCAGGGCGTTCTTAACAAGGTTAAGTGCATTGAAGCGTGTCATCGTGCAGGCTTTCTCTGTGAGAGAAGGAATTGAGCGATGATCGCGTCTAAACGGGGCAAATTATCGGATATTTGCGCCACGCGTTGTGAATGTATGCGTCATCGTCACGTTTTTGTTGCGTTGGTCAGAAAACCATATCCTTTTTGGAGCGGATTGTCTGCATTTTGCATATTCTTTGGGCGTGAAATTCCTTTCTATGATTGATTTCTGGTGCGTTTGGGGCGCGACGCCGAAGCGTGCGATCATTTTTGCGGCTCAGGCAAGGGAATCGCTTTGCCGCGTGGTTTTCCCGCGCAAAAAGGCGGGCTGTGCAGCTGCCGCATATGTCCTGTCGCATACGCAGCAATTTTCGCTCAGCGGTGACGCAGAATCTCTATGCCGACGTGATCCAGGGCGGCCTGAATCGGAGCGGAGGGTTTGCGCACGGTCACCCGAACGGAACGGATGGTGGTAAACCGGTCGAGAATCTCCTGCGCGATGCGTTCGCCCAGCGTTTCGATCAGATCAAATGGCCCGCTGTCACAGGTCGTTTGCGCCAGCGTGCACAGCGCATCATAGCAGACTGTCAGCCCGTAGTCATCCGCCTGACCCGCAGGTGCGAGGTCGATGTCGCAGGATAAATCGATGTAAAACCTCTGCCCGAGGCGTTTTTCTTCGGGCATGACGCCGTGAAAGCCGTAGAGGCAGAGTTTGCTGATGAAAATGCGGTCGGACATTGGCGGGCTCGTGGATCGGACGGGAGGGGAAGGAAGAGAGGCGGGGTATAAAAAACGCCGCCAGATGAGGACCCATCCGGCGGCGCATAGGGCAGGGGAAGCCCGTTTAGCTTAGCGAGGCTCGGAAGCCAGACCGCGCCAGATCGCGACACACATGACCAAAAGGACCACGGTGAAGGGAAGACCGGTCGAGATCACCATGGACTGCAGCGAGCTAAGGCCACCTGCGGAGAGCAGAAGCACGATGGCCACCACACCTTCGAACAGGCACCAGAACACACGCTGCGGCACCGGGGCGTCGACTTTACCGCCAGCGGCGATGGTGTCGATCACGAGCGAGCCGGAGTCAGACGAGGTCACGAAGAAGACGATGACCAGAATGATCCCGATGAAGGAGGTGATCGCCGTCCAGGGCATGGCGTCCAGCATGGTGAAGAGCTGAAGCGGCAGAGCGGCTTCGGTGACGGCCATGTAGCCATCGCGCACAACCTGGTTGATCGCAGCGCCGCCGAAGACGGACATCCAGAGCACACAGACCAGCGACGGCACGAGCAGCACGGAGATGATGAACTCGCGCACGGTGCGGCCACGGGAAACGCGGGCGATGAACATGCCAACGAACGGTGACCAGGAGATCCACCAAGCCCAGTAGAAGGAGGTCCAGCCTTGGGCAAAGTTCACGTCTTCACGACCGATCGGCATGGACAGTTCCGGCAGGTATTGCAGGTAAGCGCCGAGGAAGCTGAGCATATCGGTGGCCAGCAGAACGGTCGGACCCGCGATGAGCACGAAGGCCCAGAGCAGGAAGGCCACGCCCATGTTGATCTCGGACAGCAGTTTCACACCGGCTTCGAGGCCACGGATCACAGAGAACAGAGCGATCGCGGTGATGCCG
Organism: Celeribacter sp. PS-C1; assembly: GCF_019429625.1. Taxonomy (GTDB): domain Bacteria; phylum Pseudomonadota; class Alphaproteobacteria; order Rhodobacterales; family Rhodobacteraceae; genus Celeribacter. Next base: position 17,912 of record NZ_JAHXRW010000012.1, on the reverse strand, counting down.
CAGATCAAAAGCACCTGCGAGGTGTCGCTGATCGGCATGCCGAAGAGTTTGTTGAAACCCGAGTTTGCTTGAGCCGCACCGAGACCCAGCGAGGTGGCGAGACCGAAGAGGGTCGCGAACACGGCGAGGATGTCGATGATGTGACCCGGCCAGCCCCAGACGCGTTCACCGAAGATCGGGTAGAATGCGGAGCGGATGGTGAGCGGAAGCCCTTTGTTGTAGGAGAACAGTGCAAGGCTCAGAGCCACGATGGCATAGATCGCCCAGGGGTGCAGGCCCCAGTGGAAGATCGAAGCGGCCATGCCGAGACGCACGGCTTCGGCTTCGTTGCCTCCAGCGGCACCCAGCGGCGCCCAGTCGGTGCGCACGCCGTCTTCGCCGACGGAAATTCCGCCCAGAGAGGAGGAGAAGTGGCTGAGCGGCTCAGACACCCCGTAGAACATCAGGCCGATGCCCATACCAGCAGCGAAGAGCATCGCGAACCAGCTGGTGTAGGTGAAGTCCGGCTTTGCTTCGGGGCCACCCAGACGGATTTTGCCGTAGGGGCTGATGACGATGAGAAGACAGACGATAACGAAAATGTCTGCGGCGCCGAGGAAGAACCAATCGAACCCTTTCGTGACGAAAGAGAACATGGCGCTGAAGGTGTTGCCCGCCACTTCGGGAAGCAGCAGGGTGAAAACCACAAAGGCAATGACGGCGGCGGCCGATACGGGGAACACCGGTTTGTGCAGGTCGAACCCGAACGGCCCGAAGGTGCCTTCGATATTGTCTTGGCCAATATCGTAATCTGTGTCGATGACACTTTCCGGCGGCGCCTCGTAGGACGTCGGATCCGGATCTTTCTGGTCAGTCATGGATATCCCTCCAATGTTAATTACGCGGATTTAGTCCGTATTCAGGCCTCTTTTCGGGCCTTTAGGGCACAGCCATGCCGTTCGCGCAAAACGCGTTGCCTGCGAGAAGGGCATGGCTGGGGGGCGAGGTCTTAGAGTTCGACCTCGACATCTGTAAGCGGCGTGGAGCAACAGATCAGGATTTTGCCCTGATCCACTTCGCGTTTGCGAATGCCCCCACCGTGCTGCATATCGACTTCGCCGGAGAGAAGTTTCGATTTACAGGTGCCGCAAATGCCGCGCTGGCACGACGACATCGGCAGCAGGCCAGCTTCTTTGGCGGCGGTCAGAATGGTCATGCCAGGGCTGACCTCGACCACATGGCCGGTTTTCGGGAAGCTCACGCGGAAGGTTTCACCGCTGATCTCGGGTGCAGATGTGGGGTCCTCAATGGTCCCCGCCGTCTCGGCGCCGAAATCAAAGCTTTCCTCGTAATAGTGGTCCATGTTGAACCCGGCCTCGCGCAGCATGTCGCGCACGCCTTCCATGAAACGCGCCGGACCACAGCAGAACACTTTGCGCTCTTTGTAATCCGGGGACATCATGGCGAGCATCTGGATGTTCAGACGACCGACGTAGCCGCTCCAAGCGTGGCTGGAGGAGGTGGTGTCGACCGTCAGAGCCAGACGCAGTGTCGGGTTTTGCATCGCCAGAAGCTCAAGCTCCTTACGGAAAATCAAATCCGCAGGGGTCCGGGCCGCGTGGACGAAGTGCAGGTCATAGGGTTCCGACAAATCGCAGGCCGTGCGGGTCATCGACATCAAAGGCGTGATGCCGCTGCCGGCGGAGATGAACAAAAGTTTCTCTTCCGCATTGGCGTCGGTGGTGAAATCCCCCGACGGGCCAATCACAGTCAACTCTTTGCCCGGCAACATGTTGTCATGCAGCCAGTTGGAGCCGGGGCCGCCCGGGACGCGTTTTACCGTGATCTCGATCCGATAAGGACGCGCCGCAGAGGCGGAAATCGTGTAGCTGCGCGTGACCATGCCGTCGACCGGCAGCTCAAAGGTCATGTGCTGTCCCGGATAGAACCGGAAATCGCGCGGTTCGCGTGCAGAGAACACGAAGGTCTTCACGTCATGCGTTTCCTGCCGGACCTGGCGGCAGACGAGCGTATCGTCTACCTCCGGGTCCCACAGAGGAACGCCTGTTGCTTCGGTCAGCTTTTCGTTGGCCGGTGCAGTCATTCGGCAGCCACCTTTTGGGTTTCAGCTTTGGCGAAATGGTCTTTCAGGCGGTCAATGTACCAAGCGGCAAAGGATTCCACATGCGGCTCGGTGTAGGGCGAGTAGGGCCCCGGCTGGTAGCCGGACATTTCCGCGCCCTTTTGTGCCAGAGCGACCAGATCGGCGTCTTGCTGGTTGGTGTAGGTCCAGACCTGAGTGAGGTTGTCGAGGTTGTAATCCTCGCCTTCGATCGCGTCTTTGTGCACCAGCCAGGTGGTGCGCACCATGGTGCGGCCCGGAGAGAGCGGCAGCACGGAGAAGGTCACGATGTGGTCGGACATGAAATGGTGCCAAGAGTTCGGATGGGTCCAGAAGCTCAGACCGCCGAGTTTGGCGCCGGTGGTTTCACGGCTGAAGTTGCCGAGAAGTTTCTTACAGGCCACTTTCGTGTCCACGGTGTGGCTTTCGCCTTCCCACATCAAAGGCAGGCGCATGGTGCGGAAGCCGGTGACGTCGGAGAGGTGCTGTTCCTCAGCAGAGGGCAGGCCGCAGGAAACCCAGCGGGCGTGGCTCTCTTCGACTTCTTTTTCGTATTTGGCAACGTCCTCGGAGCGGCGCTCGTCGAGCTCGTCGGGGGAGAAGCCAAAGCCGAACTCGGAGAGCGGCACGGTCAGCTGCGGGTGGTTGCCTTCACAGTGGTAGCACTCGCGGTTGTTTTCGAGCGTCAGCTTCCAGTTGCCTTCTTCGACCAGCTCGGACTGGAAGGCCACTTTGGTGTTCTTGATGTCATGCGGAGCGATGTATTTTTCCATCGTCTCAGCCATCTTTTCGAAGTCCGCCGGCGCGTCTTTCGCGAGGCAGATGAAGATCAGGCCAGCGATCGAGCGGACGTGCACGGTGCGCAGGTTGTGGCAGTTCTTTTTGAAATCCTTGCCCATGTGCTCGGCCAGGATCAGTTCGCCATCTTCGTTGTAGGTCCAGCCATGGTAGCGGCAGACGATGTTGCCGATGGTGGTGGATTTCTCGTTGATGAGCTTGGCGCCACGGTGACGGCAGACGTTGTGGAAGCCACGGATCTCTTCGTCATCGCCGCGCAGAAGCAGCACGGAAACCGGGCCGATTTCGACGGTGATACAGTCGCCCGGCTCGGGCAGTTCCGGCTCAGAACCCACGAAAATCCAATGGTTGCCGAAGATCACCTCGATATCGAGGTCGAGGACGTCCTGAGACGTGTAGAACGGAGCTTCCAAGCTTTTGAAAGCTTCGCGACGTTCAACGAGGGCGGGGATGTTAACGGAGTCACGCATGTTGATGTACCTCGGCTACTGCGTGTTGGCGGGGGAAGGGGACCGGATAGAAGGGTGTGCGTTGCGAGGCGGAGAACCGCTTTTGTCCAATCGTACCGCAAGCGGGTGCAGTGCGAAAGCCCCGCTCTGACGAGCGGAGGTGTGCCATGCGCGGAAGCGCGAAGGACCCGCGACAAGCGCGAGCTTTGGCAAGGGTTGTCGATCGCACCCTAAGTCTCCCTGTTTAAATGGCGGCAGGTAACCTGCTCTTGGGGTATCGCCCACTGTTGGTTGAGCAATCCCATGATCATTTGAAAATGCGCAAAAAGCGGGGAGAAGTGGTAAGTCAAATTGCCGGTATTTTTGCGACAGGACTCGCCGATACCCCAATCTTACATGGCTGAACTGTTTTTATTATGCCTGAGAAATGGGCGAACTGACAAGAGGGAGGGCTCTGAGCGTCGACGTTGCGGCAGGTCGACCTATGGCGCGACTGTGCAGAAATACGAATGCAAAGAATCAAATGCGTCACATTTCCGTCGGGTGGATCGTTGCTGTTGACGCGCGAGGAATGCCAGATTCAGGGGGGAGTGGAGGCCGCATATCAGGCGCGAACAACGCGCCAAGCGGTTAGGCCAGATAAATGCGGATGCGTTGCGAGGCGTTGTGAAGGTGGCGTGCCGCCGCCTCTGCCGCGGCCTCTTCGTCGCCGTCTTCGAGGGCCTTGTAGATGGCCTTGTGCTCATCTTGCACCGCGTCCAGCAAGTCGGCGTGATTGGTTTTTGTGTTGCTACGGGCTTGGCGAATGATGTTGCGCGCGCTGGCCTCAAGGTGCTGGCACAGAGAGATGAAGTGCTGATTATGCGTAGCTTCGACAATGGCTTGGTGGAACTGATAGTCCTCCTCGTCGCCCAACCGGTCGCTGGCGATGGCATATTCCATGCCAATCAAAGCCCTTTTGATTTTTTTCAAATCCTCGGGCGTGCGGCGTTTGGCGGCGATGCGTGTGGCTGCAACCTCGATGGTCACGAGCAGCTCCATCGCCTCTTCGAGCCGCCCGAGATCGGAGACCGAAAAGTTCTGAAACCGAAAGGCATTGGTCGAATCGCGTTGGGTGACATAGACCCCACTGCCAGCACGGGCAGCGACGAGGCCGTCTGATTTGAGCTGCGACAGCGCCTCGCGCACGACAGCGCGGCTGACGGCATATTGCGTGCACAGGTCGCGTTCGGAGGGAAGTCGATCGCCGACCGACAAGGCGCCAGAGGCAATTTTTGCGCTCAGGTCCTGTGCGATCTCATCGGGCAAATGCCCGTTGCGTGACCCTGTTGTAGTGCGCGATTGATCTTGTGTGAGTCGACTGGATACTGACATTTCTTTCCCTCTGTTTTGTCATGATACCCGACTGGTCTGACAGGTTAAAGAAAAATTTATTATTTAAATTCAATATTTTAATTTGTGAATTTCAAGTTTTCACGTGATTTTTTGCGTCTAATAAAATTGGTCAGTTAGGTTGTTGACTGGTAAGACCATTTCGTGCCATCACATTAAAAGCCGAAGGGGTGGAGGATCTCTTCGCAATCCAAATATGTCAGGGAGGACAGTATGGGATTCCAGAAATTCGCACGTGGAACGGCGGCTATGGCGCTTGTCATGGGGGCTACAGCTGCGGCACAGGCAGAGCCTTTGAAGATCGCCCTCGTGGAAACCTTGTCGGGGCCGCAGGCGTCGACCGGTTTGCTCTACCGCGATGCGGTGAAATACCAGATTGGCAAGATCAACGAAGCAGGCGGCTTCGGCGGTGAGCCGATCGAACTGCTCGAGTTCGACAACCAGGGTGGCCCGGTGGGCGCCGCTGACCGCGTCCGCGCCGCGATTTCCGAAGGCGCAGATGTGATCCTTCAGGGCTCGTCGTCTGCTGTGGCCGGTCAGGTGACCGAAGACGTGCGCAAATACAATCTGCGCAACGCTGGCAACGAAGTTCTTTACATCAACCTCGGTGGCGAGGCGATGGAACTGACCGGCTCCAAGTGTCACTACTACCACTTCCGCACCAGCCCGAACGCCGCAATCCGCGTCAACACGCTTTTGGACGGCATGAGCGAAGCGGGCGTGTTGGGCGACAATGTCTATGCGATGAACCAGAACTACTCCTGGGGTGTCGACGTTCAGGACAACACCGTGGCCGCCGCCGATCGTCTCGGCTTCACCGTGGTGGAACAGACCCTGCATGACGTGAACAAAATCCAGGACTTCTCGCCCTATGTTCAACGCGTGCAGGCCGCAGGTGCTGACACGGTGATCACCGGCAACTGGTCCAACGATCTTCTCCTGTTGATGAAAGCCTCCAGCGGCGCAGGTCTCGACGTGCGTTTCGGCACGGCCTTCCTCGATCAGCCGGGCAACATCGGCAACGCTGGCGCTGTGGCCGAGGGGCATTATCTCTCCGCACCGTTCAACCCGGAGGTAAACCCGGAAGAAACCGCGGTCTTCATGGAGGACTACAAATCCGTGACCGGCCACTACCCGAGCTATGTCGAACCCGCCACCGTGTTCGGGATGATGCTTTTGCAAGAAGCGCTCAAACAAGTTGAGCCGACAGAAGACGGTCTCAACGCCGCTGATCTTGCCGCAGCCCTTGAAAACGCTACCGCCGAGACGCCGATGGGCAGCATCTCCATGCGCGATGCGGATCACCAGGCCGTGCTGCCGATGATCGTCCAAGAGGTCAGCACTGAGGCGCAGTATAAGGCTGATGACACCCAATTCGGCTTTGTTCCGATCAAGGTGATTTCCGCCGCAGACGCGGAACAGCCGGTGCAGGACAGCTGCCAAATGAAACGTCCGGGCTAAGCCTCGGACACTTCCCTTACACACGAAAAGCATGTCGTGATCGGGGCCAGAGGGCCCCGGTCAGGGCGCAGCTATACCGATGCCTACGGAGGTCAGTGTGGACCAGATACTCTTCGCTTTGCTCAACGGCACCATTTACGGGCTTTTGCTCTTCATGGTTTCCGCCGGTTTGACGCTTATCTTTGGGATGATGGGGGTTTTGAACTTTGCCCACGCATCCTTTTACATGTTGGGCGCCTATTTCGCCTACACGCTTCAGCCCCTGACCGGGTTCTGGCTGGCGATCATTCTGGCCCCGATCCTCGTGATGGGTGTCGGCATTCTGGTCGAACGTTTCATCCTGCGCCACGTGCACGAACACGGCCATGCGCATGAATTGCTTGTGACCTTCGGTCTGTCTGTGGTGATCGCCGAGATGATCAAGATGGTCTACGGCAAGTTCGCGGTGGACTACCGCGTGCCGGCCGAGCTGAACTTTGCGGCCTTCTCTTTGTCGGGCATCGACTATCCGTTCTATCGCCTGTTCATGGGCGGCATCGCCGTCGTCATGTTCATCGCGATCTATCTTTTGCTGACGAAAACCCGCGTGGGCATCGTCGTGCGCTCCGCGATTTACCGTCCGCAGATGGTCGAGGCGCTGGGCCATAACGTCCCCATGGTCTTCATGGGCGTCTTCGGCATCGGCGCGGCTCTGGCGGGTCTTGCGGGCGCTGTCGCTGGCGCTTTCTACACCACCAATCCCAACATGGCTCTGGAGCTTGGTGTCATGGTCTTTGTGGTCGTCGTGGTCGGGGGGCTTGGCTCCATGGGCGGTGCGATGGCGGCGTCTCTGTTGATCGGCATCACCAACTCGCTCGCGGTCGGCAGCGATTTCCGTATTGCGGATATTCTGACGTGGATCGGCATGGGCGGCTGGGCCGAGGAGATCGGCGGGCTTTTGACCATGCGCATGTCCAGCCTCGCCGCCACCCTGCCGTTCTTCATCATGCTTCTGGTGCTGGTGCTGCGCCCCTCCGGGCTGATGGGCGAGAAGGAATAACTCATGAAATACGCACCTCTACTTCTTTTGGTCACGGTCGCCGTGCTGATCGCCCTGCCGTGGCTGGTCTCCGGCTCCATGCTCAACGCCGCTGTTCAGATGCTGATCGCCGCTCTTTTCGCCATGGCCTTTGGCCTGTTGTGCGGGCAGGCTGGGATGCTGAGCTTTGGCCATGCCGCCTACTTTGGCGTCGGCGCCTTTGCCGCCGTTCATGCGATGAACGCCTTCGGGGGCGAAGGGCTTTTGCCGACGCCGCTCCTGCCGCTGGTCGGTGGCGCGACGGGCCTCGTGAGCGGGCTTTTGGCGGGCTATTTTTCCACCAAGCGCACGGGCGTTTACTTCGCCATGATCACGCTGGCGCTGGCCGAGTTGCTGCACGCTCTGGCGCCGCACCTCAAAACCGTTTTTGGCGGCGAGGCGGGCGTGTCCTCTTTCCGTATGCCCGCTTGGGGCATCGGCTTCGGCTCGCTCAATGACGTCTATTTCCTGACGCTGGTCTGGACGCTTCTGTGCATCGGTTTGCTTTATCTCTTCAGCAAAACCCCGCTTGGGCGTCTGGCTCTGGGCCTGCGTGAAAACGCGCACCGTCTGCGCTTTCTGGGTTACAACACCCATGCGCTTGGCACGTTGATCTTTGCTGTCTCCGCCATGTTCGCGGGCATTGCAGGCGCGCTTCAGTCGATGAACATCGAAGCCGCGAACTACGTCGTGCTCGAATCCCACATCTCTACGGCTGTGGTGCTCAACAGCTTCATCGGCGGTGTGCGCGTCTTCCTCGGCCCGGCAATCGGCGGTGCTGTGATGACCTTCTTCGGCCATGTCACCTCCGACCTGACCCGTGTTTGGCTCTTGTACCAAGGCATCATCTTCGTGCTCGTCATGATGTTCCTGCCGCGCGGTCTCGTGGGCGAGCTGGTTGAACGCATCCGTAATCCCAGCGGCGAAGGCTTTGCCCGCACGCTCAGCACTTTGCTGGCCCGTCTGGCGAGCCTCGCGATTGCCGCTTTCGGCGCCGTCTTCCTGATCGAATTCCTGCAACGCGTGCTGTCGCCGGAATATCGCGCGGGTGTCACCGACGGCAACTGGCCCGATATCGCGCTTTTCTCTTATGACTGGGCGCCGCTCTCCGTTCTGCCCTGGGCCTTTGGCCTCGGTCTCTTCGGCATCGGCATCGCTTTGGTCACCATGGTCAACCGCCGCGTCGCGGCGCGCAAGGAGGCACAGGCATGAGCGATCCCATTCTGTCTTTGCAACATGTTCACAAGTCCTTTGGCGAGGCCCACATCATCCGGGATGCCAATCTCGATGTGATCCCCGGCGAACGCCATGCGGTGATCGGGCCGAACGGGGCGGGCAAGTCGACACTGTTCCACCTCTGCTCCGGCCAGTTCGCGCCCTCCGAGGGCAAGATCCTTTTGAACGGCAAGAACATCGCCGGGTTGAAACCGGCGGAGGTCAACCGTCGCGGTCTGGCGCGCTCGTTCCAGATCACCAACATCTTCCCCGGTGTGACGGTCTTCGAGAACCTGCGTCTCGCGGTCATGCGCAAGCACAACCTGCAATTCGTGTTCTGGCGCTCTGCCGCGCGGCTTCGGGTGGTCAATGAGGAGGTCGATGATCTGCTGACCAAAATCCGCCTCACGGACCGCGCCCAGACGCTCGCCAGCCAGCTATCGTATTCGGAGCAACGCTCGCTGGAGATCGGCATGACGCTGGCTTCCGATCCTCAGGTGATTTTGCTCGATGAACCCATGGCGGGCATGTCGCATGAGGAAACCGATTACACCGCCGGCCTGATCCGGGAGATCACCGAAGGCCGCACGCTTCTGATCGTCGAACACGATATGAGCGTCGTCTTTTCACTCGCGCATCGCATCAGCGTGCTGGTCTACGGCGAGATCATCGCCACCGGCACGCCCGAGGAAATTCGCGGCAATGCCCGCGTGAAAGAAGCCTATCTGGGCGAGGAGGCGGCGTGATGGAGACTGTGAGCGATACAATCCTGTCCGTCGAGGGGCTGCACGCCCATTACGGCAAAAGTCACATCCTGCACGGCGTCACTTTCGATGTGGCGCGAGGCGAGGTCGTGAGCCTTCTGGGGCGAAATGGTTCAGGCCGCTCGACCACGATGAAATCCATCATGGGGCTGGTCCCGCCGTCTGAGGGCCATGTGCGTCTCGACGGTGTCGATCTGGCCGGACAGCGCAGCTTCGCGATCTGTCGGCGGGGCATCGGCTATGTCCCGGAAGAGCGCGAGATTTTCCTCAACCTCACCGTCGATGAGAACCTCGAAATGGGGCGCCAAAACGGGCCGGAGGGCGCGCCGAAATGGGACGTCGACCAGATGTTCACCTATTTCCCGCGTCTCAAGGAGCGCCGCAACACCCGCGCTGGAAGCCTCTCGGGCGGTGAGCAACAGATGCTGACGATGTGCCGCTCGCTTCTGGGCAATCCTCTGGTGATGCTGATCGACGAGCCGACCGAAGGCCTTGCGCCCAAGATCGTCACGGTCGTGGGCGAAGTGATCAAGGACATCAACAAACACGGCGTCTCCGTGGTGCTGGTGGAGCAGAAACTCACCATCGCCATGCAGGTCTCGCATCGGGTTTGTGTCATGGGCCATGGTCAGATCGTTTTTGAGGGCACGCCTGACGAATTGAACGCCAAGCCAGAAATCACCGACGAATGGCTCGCGGTGTAAGGGAGGAACGCGTGATGACATCTGCGATGAACATGACCGCACCGATGGAAATGGGGCTGACCGTGCGCGATCTGCCCAAAATGCTTGAGTTTTACCAAGAGGCCTTTGGCTTCAGGATTGCCGCCGATGTGACAGTCCCCGCCGAGAAAGCGGATGTCGCGGCGCTCAGTCGGGGCGCCTACCGTGTTGTGCGGCTGCAAACCTCTTGGGGGGAGCGGATCAAATTGCTCGCGCCAGAGATCGCTCCGGCCGAGCGCCCTGAGCCAACGGACCACATTCTGGACCGCCACGAAGCGATGTACCTGACCTTCATCGTCGACGATCTGCGCGCCGTTGTGGCCCGCGTGGTCGCGGCGGGTGGCACTTTGATGACGGGCGATGAGCCGGTTGAGGTGCGCCCCGGTACCTTCCTCGCCTTCCTGCGCGACCCGGAGGGGCATATCGTCGAAATCGTCGAATATGCCGACATCACCGAGTATCGCGCAGACCTTGCGGAGGTGTCGGCATGATGTTCGATTTCACCAACCGCACGCTGGTTCTCACGGGGGCCAATGGCGGCATCGGTCGCGCCGTGGCTGAATTGTTCCACGCCGCTGGCGCCAATCTGGTGCTGGCCGATCTCGATGGTGCCGCGCTGGCGGAATTTGCCGCCACGCTGACTTCTCCGAAAGGCGGCACGATTGAAACGCTCGCCGTGGACGCCGCCAATCCCGATGACGCCGACCGGATCGTCGCAGTCGCGGCCAAACTCGGCGGCATCGACTTTCTCGTGCCCTCCGCCGGCATCTATATGGCGGAGCCTTTCGCCGAGATGACCGACGATCAATGGCGCCGCACCCTGTCCGTCAATCTCGATGGCGTCTTCTACCTCACCCGCCGCTCGGTCGACCATTTGAAAGCCGGATCGTCCATCGTCAACCTCAGCTCGCTCGCCGCCCATCGTGGCGCCAAGACCAACGCGCATTACGGCGCGTCGAAAGGCGCCATCAGCGCCATGACCCGCGCGCTCGCCAATGAATTGGCGCCGAAAACGCGGGTCAATGTCGTGGCGCCCGGAGTGATCGATACGCCGATGACGCGCGATCTGATTGCGACGCGGGGCGACGACACGCTGCGCCATACGCCGATGGGGCGGACCGGACAGGCGTCCGAGATCGCCAGTGTCATCGCCTTCCTGTGCAGTGAGGCGGCAAGCTTTGTGAACGGCGAGACCCTTCACGTCAACGGCGGGCTCTACATGAGCTGAGCCAGCGCAGCGCGCAGAAATTTAACTGTTTTCAACCCGGCGACCCGAGGAGGGCGTTTCCGGGACCGGAGGAGAATTATCATGACCACCACGTTCGATTTCACTGGACGCACCGCGCTTGTGACGGGCGCTGCTTCGGGCCTTGGCCTTGCCATGGCACGCGCTTTCGTGGACGCGGGCGCGAAGACCGTCCTTTTCGATCTGGATGAGGACGGTGTGCGGGCTGCGGCGGAGACGCTGAACGCGGATCACCCCGGACAGGTCACCGCCCTTGCGGGCTCGATCACCGATCCTGCGGCGGTGGAAGCGGCCTGTGAGGCGGCGGTGGCCTTTGGTGGGCGGCTCGACGTGGTTATGAACAACGCGGGTATCTCCGGCAATGCACCCTCGCTCGACCTTGACGAGGCCACATGGCGTCGGGGCATCGACATCAATCTCAACGGTGCGTTTTTCGTGGCCCAGGCCGCCGGTCGTGTCATGGCCGAACAAGGCGGCGGCAGTATCGTCAACACCGCCTCGATGTATGGCGTCGTCGCGGCGCCGGAACGTGCCGCCTATTGCGCCGCCAAGGCGGGCGTTGTGGCGCTCACCAAAGTTTTGGCCATCGAATGGGCCGACCGCAACATCCGCGTCAACGCCATTGCGCCCGGTTACGTGCGCACCGCTCTGACCGAAACGCTCGCCGCGCAAGGCCGTTTGGATATGGACGCTCTCAACGCGCGGGTGCCCGCCGGACGTCTCGGCACGCCCGAGGAAATCGCCTCCGCCTCCCTGTTTCTCGCTTCGGACGCCTCCGCCTATGTGACCGGCCAAACGCTGGTCGCCGATGGTGGCTGGTCCTCCTACAGCTATTTGTAAAGGACATCTCACATGCCGATCTATGACGATCTGACGCCGAAAGCCTTCTGGCGTGACATCAAAGCCTCCAAAGAGGATCGCACCGAGCTTGACCCCACCGTCGGGCGCACGATGCTGAGCCATTTGCACCTCATTCGTGCGTTCGAAGAGAAGGTGTTGGACCTTGCGGGGCAGGGGCTTGTGCACGGGCCTGCGCACTCCGCGATTGGCCAAGAAGGTGGTGCTGTCGGCTCCGCCATGGCGATGCGCGGCTCCGATCAGGTGAACGGTTCGCACCGCGCGCACCATCAGTTCCTCGCCAAGGCGCTGGCCTATGCCGCGCCTGAGGGGATCGACCCGGAGAAAAGCTTTGGCGAGACGCTGCGGCATCTGTCGAAACGCACCCTTTCGGAAATTCTCGGCCTCTCCGAAGGCTTCTGCAAAGGCCGCGGCGGCTCGATGCACCTGCGTTGGGCCGAAAGCGGCAACCTTGGGACCAACGCGATCGTCGGCGGCGGTGTCCCTATGGCGGCGGGCGCGGCCTGGGCGCATAAGAAGGCGGGCACGGGCGATGTGGTCTATACCTACTTCGGCGATGGCGCGGTAAATATTGGCTCTGTGCTTGAGACCATGAATGTCGCCGCCGCTTGGAAGCTGCCGATTTGTTTCTTCATTGAAAATAACCGTTACGCCGTGTCGACCCATGTCGAGGAAGTCACCGCAGAGACGCGGCTTTCGGCGCGCGGTCTGGCTTTTGGCATCCCGGCGCTGAAGGTCGACGGCATGGACACGCTGTCCGTGTATCTGGCCTCCGAGGAAGCCAATAAGATCATGCGTGCGGGCGAAGGCCCGGTGGTGATCGAGGCCGATGTCTACCGCTATTTCCACCAAAACGGCGCGCTTCCGGGCTCTGCCTTTGGCTATCGCACGAAGGAAGAAGAGCAGGAATGGCGCGGCCGAGACCCGCTCGACGCTATGGCGCGCGACCTGATGGAGCGTCAGATCATCGGCGCGCAAGCGGTCGAAGACCTGCGTGGTCAGGCGCAAGAGATGATGGAAGAGATCGCGGGCGAGCTGATCGAAGAGGTCGACGGCAAACGCCGCATCAAACCGGCGCTCTGGCCCGAAGAGAGCTTCCGCGATTTCGGTCTGCGTGGCGATCTGTCGGAATTCGACGGCGCACGGTTCGAAGAGCAGGAAGAGTTTTCCGGTACGCTCAAGGACAATGTGAAATTCATCGACGCCGTGGCCGATGTCATGATGCGCCGGATGGAAACGGACGAGCGCGTCGTCGTCATGGGCGAGGATGTGCACCGTCTCAAAGGCGGCACCAATGGCGCGACCAAAGGCCTCTCGGACAAGTTCCCGGATCGCTGCCTCGGCACCCCGATTGCCGAGAACGCCTTTACGGGTCTCGCTGCAGGTATGGCTGCCGACGGGCGCGTGCGTCCGGTGATCGAATTCATGTACCCGGACTTCATGTGGGTGGCCGCAGATCAGGTGTTCAACCAGATCGGCAAGGCGCGTCACATGTTCGGCGGCGACAATGCCATGCCTTTGGTTTTGCGCACGAAAGTGGCGATGGGTACGGGCTATGGGTCGCAGCACTCGATGGACCCGGCGGGTATCTTTGCGACGGCCCCCGGCTGGCGCATCGTCGCGCCCTCGACGCCCTATGATTATGTCGGTCTGATGAACGCGGCGCTTCAGTGTGAGGATCCGGTTCTGGTGATCGAACACGTCGATCTATACGCCTCAAAAGGCGTCGGGCCCGCCGATGATCTCGACTACATGATCCCGCTCGGCAAGGCCAAAGTCGTCCGCGAAGGTGCGCGGGTCACGGTGCTGACCTATCTCGCCATGGTCGAAAAGACCCGTGAGGTGGTCGAGCGTCTGGGCGTGGATGCCGAGATTATTGATTTGCGCAGCCTCGACCGCGCCGGGCTTGATTGGGCGGCCATCGAAGCCTCCATCGAGAAGACCGGCAATGTGTTGATCGTCGAACAGGGTGCCTCTGGGACGTCTTATGGCGGCTGGCTCGCCGATGAGATTCAGCGCCGTTGTTTCGACTTCCTCGATCAGCCGATCAAACGGGTGCATGGCGCGGAAGCCTCGCCCAGCATTTCCAAAGTCTTGGAGGCGGCGGCTTGCGCGCGTCCGCAAGACATCGAAGCGGGCCTGCGCGAGGTCATGGCCGATCAGGGCTTGCCGCTTGCGGCAGAGGCTGCGGAATAAGGAGAGACAAGATGCCCAAGGAAATCATACTGCCCTCGCTCTCCGCCGGAATGGAAGACGCGGTGATCGCCAATTGGCTCAAGGCCGAAGGCGAGGCCGTGAAGGCCGGGGACACATTGGCCGAGGTCGAAACCGACAAGGCGACGATGGAATTCGAGGCCGACGCTGACGGGGTGTTGGGCAAAATCCTCACCCCCGCCGGAGAGCGCGCCGATGTGAATGCGGTGATCGCGGTCCTGCTGTTGGAGGGCGAAGACGCCTCTGTGCTGGACGGCTATACGCCGGGTGGTGCTGCGCCTGCGGAGACGGTCGAAGCGCCGGTTGAGGCTCCGAAAGCCGAAGCGGCCCCAGTGGCGAAATCCTCCGACAAGATTGCGGCCTCGCCGCTCGCCCGCCGGATCGCAGCACAGAAAGGCGTTGATCTGTCGGGGCTTTCCGGATCCGGCCCGCGCGGTCGCATTGTGCGCATCGACGTGGAACGTGCTGCCGAGGCCGGGGCTGTTGCTCCTGTGGCAGCTCCTGTAAAGGCCGCCGCTGCACCCAACCTTGCGGGCATCGGCGACTACGAGGAAGTTCCCCATACCGGCATGCGTCGCACCATCGCGCGGCGGCTGCTCGAGTCGAAAACCACCGTGCCGCATTTCTACCTTGAGGCCGATTGCGACATCGAGGCGCTCATGGCGCTCCGGGCCCAAATCAACGAGGGCCGCGAGAAAGCGGACCGGATTTCGGTCAATGATTTCATCGTCAAAGCTGTCGCAAACGCGCTGGCCAAAGTGCCCGCGGCCAATGCGATCTGGACCGATGAGGCGCTGTTGCAGCTCAAATCCATCGACATTTCCGTGGCGGTCGCGACCGACGGCGGGCTGATCACGCCCGTGCTGCGCAATGCCGATCAAAAGAGCCTCGGCACGCTGTCGTCGGAGATGAAAGCGCTCGCCGCGAAGGCCCGCGAAGGCCGTCTCAAGCCGGATGAATATCAGGGCGGTGGGTTCTCGCTCTCGAACCTCGGCATGTATGGGGTCAAGAGCTTCTCCGCGATCATCAACCCGCCGCAGAGCTGTATCCTCGCCGTCGGGGCCGCCGAAAAACGTCCCGTTGGACGGGGCGATCAGATTGTGCTGGCTCCGGTCATGAGCGTGACCCTGTCGGTCGATCATCGCACCGTCGATGGCGCCGTGGGCGCGCAGTGGTTGGTGGCCTTCAAAGAGGGCATCGAGAACCCGATGAGCCTGTTGGTGTAACATGATCACGGGGCACACCAAAACGCTGGCGATCCTCGCCGATCCGGTCACCCATGTGCGCACACCACAGGCACTCAACGCGCGTTTTGAGGCCGAGGGCGTGGACGCCATTTTGGTCCCGCTCGAAGTGCCGCCGGAGGCCTTGGAGCCGATGCTGAAAGGTCTTGCAGGTGCGCGCAATTTCGCGGGCGCCGTGGTCACCGTACCGCATAAAACCGCTGTGCCTGCGCTTTGCGATGCGCTGAGTGCGCGCGCGGCGGCGGCGCAAAGCGTCAATGTCATCCGGCGCAGGCCGGACGGGTCGCTCTACGGCGATATCCTCGATGGCGAAGGATTTGCGCGCGGTTTGGAACAGGCGGGTGTGACGCTTTTGGGCAAGCGTGTGTTCCTCGCGGGCGCGGGCGGCGCGGCGAGTGCCATCGCCTTTGCGCTTGCGGAACGTGGCATTGCGGCGCTGACTGTCGCGAACCGCTCCGTTGAGAAAGCCGAGGCCCTGATCGCGCGGCTGGCGGCGCATTTCCCCGATGTGGACTTCGCCGCCGCCACGGACCCCGCCGGGCATGACATCGCGATCAACGGCACCTCATTGGGGCTGAAGCCCGACGATGCGCTGCCATTTGATCCTGACACACTCGACCCCGGCACATTGGTCGCCGAGGTCATCATGCAGCCGGAGATCACGCCGCTTTTGCACGCCGCCGAGGCGCGCGGGCTTATGATCCATCCGGGGCATCACATGTTGGAGGCGCAGTTGACGGAGATGCTGCGGTTTCTGACGCATGAGGAGGAATGAAAATGAGTTTGAGTTTGCAAGATCTGCGCGCCACCGGGCTTTTGCGCGACGCCAATCTGGTGGCCGGAGACTGGATCGAGGCCGATCCGGAGACCGGCATTGCCGTGCACAACCCCGCCGACGGCGCGCTGATCGGATACGTCCCGAAACTGGGCCGGGCCGAGGTCGCCAAGGCGGTCAAGGCGGCGGAAGAGGCGCAAAAAACCTGGGCTGCGCGCACCGCGAAAGACCGCTCAAACGTGCTGCGCGCATGGTTCGATCTGATGATCGCGCATCGCGAGGCATTGGCGCAAATCCTGACGCTGGAACAGGGCAAACCTCTCGCGGAAGCCGCAGGTGAGATCACCTACGGCGCGAGCTTTGTAGAATGGTTTGCCGAAGAGGCGCGTCGCGTCTATGGCGAGACCATTCCCGGCCATCAGCCCGACAAACGCATCCTCGTGATGAAGCAACCTATCGGCGTGGTCGCCGCGATCACGCCGTGGAATTTCCCCAATGCGATGATCACCCGCAAGGCCGGGCCTGCCTTTGCTGCGGGCTGTGGCATGGTGTTGAAACCCGCGTCCCAAACGCCCTATTCCGCCATCGCTCTGGCGGTTCTAGCCGAGCGCGCGGGGCTTCCCAAAGGTCTCTTCAGCGTCATCACCGGCTCCGCCGCGCAGATCGGTGCTGAGCTGACCGAGAACCCGGTGGTGCGCAAATTGACCTTCACCGGCTCGACCGAAATCGGCGCCATGCTCTATGCCCAATCAGCGCCGACGATCAAGAAACTCGGGCTGGAACTGGGCGGCAACGCGCCGTTTATCGTCTTCGATGACGCCGATCTCGATGCCGCTGTCGAGGGCGCGATGATCGCGAAATTCCGCAACAATGGTCAGACCTGTGTCTGCGCCAACCGCATTTATGTGCAGGACGCGGTCTATGACGCCTTTGCCGAGAAACTTGCCAAGGCGGTCTCGGCTCTGCGCACCGGCAACGGCATGGAAAGCGGCGTCGAGCTTGGCCCGCTGATTGATGAGAGCGCGTTGGAGAAAGTGCAGAGCCATGTGACGGACGTGGTGGAAAAAGGCGGCCGCGTGCTTGCCGGTGGCAAACGCCATGCTCTGGGCGGCACCTTCTATGAGCCGACGGTTTTGGCGGATGTGACGTCGGACATGGCGGTCGCGCGCGAGGAAACCTTTGGCCCCGTCGCCCCTCTGTTCCGCTTTACCGACGAAGCCGAGGCGATCCGGGCCGCCAATGACACCGAATTCGGCCTCGCCTCCTATTTCTACGCTCAGGATGTGGCGCGGATTTTCCGGGTGTCTGAAGGACTTGAATACGGCATGGTCGGGGTCAACACCGGGCTGATCTCTACCGCCGAAGCGCCCTTTGGCGGGGTCAAAATGTCGGGCTTGGGCCGCGAAGGCTCGCGCCACGGCATCGAAGATTTCCTTGAGCTGAAATACGTGTGCTTGGGAGGCATCGCATGAGCGGGACGGATCAAAGCTTCGACCTCATCGTGATCGGCGCCGGCCCTGGCGGTTATGTTGCCGCCATTCGTGCGGCGCAGTTGGGGCTCAAGGTTGCCTGTGTCGAGCGCGAAAACTTGGGCGGGATTTGTCTGAACTGGGGCT
>NZ_JAHXRW010000011.1 GCF_019429625.1 Celeribacter sp. PS-C1 | reverse complement strand
CGTGGCGGCAAGATCGCCATGGCGATTCTGGGCGCGATGGAGGTCGACGAGAAGGGTGATCTGGCGAACTGGATGATCCCGGGCAAGCTCGTGAAGGGCATGGGTGGCGCGATGGATCTGGTCGCGGGCGTGGGCCGCGTGGTGGTGGTGATGGATCACACCAACAAGCACGGCGAGTCGAAGCTTTTGAAGGAATGCACCCTGCCGCTGACCGGCCAGGGCGTGGTGGATCGGGTGATCACCAACCTGGGCGTTCTGGACGTGGTCGAAGGCGGCTTGAAGATCGTGGAGCTGGCCGATGGGGTCACGGAAGACGAGCTTCGCGCGGCGACTGAGGCGACGATTGTGGGCTGAGCGCTCTTTGCGTCATTCAACCGAGAAGAAAAGGGAACGCGGCTCAGGGATGGGTCGCGTTTTGTTTATTGAGAATGAGTTCGTAAATTTGATCTATATCAAATGCGGCGGACTGCCTCTTCAATATAGTTGCAAATGTAACTAAATTGGAGGAAGACATGAAGATCGAACGCATTCACCACGTTGCCTATCGCTGCAAGGACGCGAAGGAGACGGTGGAGTTCTATACCAAGATGCTGAACATGGATTTCGTGCTGGCCATCGCCGAAGACCAAGTGCCCTCGACCCATGAGCCGGACCCGTATATGCACCTGTTCCTTGATGCGGGCGACGGCAATATCCTCGCGTTTTTCGAGCTGCCGACAAAGCCCGAAATGGGCAGGGATGAGAATACCCCGCCGTGGGTGCAGCATATCGCGTTCCAAGTGAAGGATCGTGACGCTCTCTTGGAATACCGCGATCATCTTGAGGCCAATGGCGTCGATGTGCTGGGCGTAACGGATCACACAATTTTCCACTCGATCTATTTCTTTGACCCGAACGGACACCGCGTTGAGTTGGCGGCGCCCGACCCGGAACAGAAGAAAGCGCTTGCGCGTCTGGATGCCGTGAAATGGGACATGCTTGAGGAGTGGAGCAAAACCAAACGCGCGCCGAAACATGCGGATTGGCTGCACGCAAAGGAATTCGACACGGCTGAGTGAGCCGTAAAGGATCTGATGGAGCCGCGTCCTTCGAGAGAGGGGCGCGGCTTTTTCGTGTCCGGGACGTCCAGACAAAAAGAAAGCCCCGCAGCGCACGCGGGGCTTTCAAAGGCACTGATTGGGAACAGCTTGCCTTATGCGTTGGCGCCGGACATGTGTCGCGCCGCGATATAGCCGAAGGTGATGGCCGGACCGAGGGTGATGCCGCCGCCGGGGTAGTTGCCACCCATGATAGAGGCCGCGTCGTTGCCCGCAGAGTAGAGGCCCTTGATCGGCGTGCCTTGCTCGTTGAGCACCTGGGCATATTCGTTGGTCTTGAGGCCCGCGAAGGTGCCCAGATCGCCGACATAGAGACGCACCGCGTAGAACGGGCCTTTCTTGACCGGGGCGACACAGGGGTTTGGTTTGTGCTTCGGATCGCCAAGAGAACGGTTGTAGGCGGTGGAGCCTTTGCCGAACTCGGGATCTTCGCCTTTGACCGCATGTTTGTTGAACTCGTTGACCGTGCGCTCAAGCTGGTCCGCATCGCAGCCAATCT
The DNA here is from genome assembly GCF_019429625.1 of Celeribacter sp. PS-C1. Taxonomy (GTDB): domain Bacteria; phylum Pseudomonadota; class Alphaproteobacteria; order Rhodobacterales; family Rhodobacteraceae; genus Celeribacter. Next base: position 119,658 of record NZ_JAHXRW010000011.1, on the reverse strand, counting down.
CACGCGCCAGATCGCGAATGGTCTTGCCCTGCAAAAGGTAGCCGGATTTGATCAGGCCTTTATACGGCACCGGCGACGGCTTCGCGTAGCCGAGGCCATATTTGCGGAAGGTGCGGTGATCCGCCACGAACCATGCGGCGATTTCGCCGTCCTCGCCATTCTCTTCGCGGTTGCGTTTGACCATGGCCTGACAGAAATCGTGATAGCTCTGCGCTTCGTTGACAAAGCGTTTGCCGGAGCGTGTCACGGCGATCACGCCGGGTTTGGAGCGGTCGACGAAGTGCGGGAAGGTGCCGGTCGTGCCATCGCCACGCGGCGGGCGAGAGATCGGAACCCAAGCGGCGGAATGCGGCAGCTCGGTGTTCACTGTTGCACCCACCGCTTCGCCAAGACGCAGGCCGTCGCCGGTGTTGCCCGGAGGGGCAGGGGAAACATGCTCGTAGCCCGTGGGGGCGTGCGGCATGAGTTCCTTGCGGCGCACCGGATCCTGCGGGAAGCCACCAGCCGCCAGAACGACGCCTTTGCGGGCGATCACTTCGACCGGACCGTCGGGGCGATTGACGATGGCGCCAAGGATGTCGCCGTTTTCGGTTTTGATCAGGGACTTCACCGGGGACGAGGTCCAGATCGGCACATTCTTGTCGAAACAGGACTTCGCAAGGCGCGCAACGAGCGCGTTGCCGTTCATCAGCCGCATGGCGCGACCGTGGAAGGTCACGTCGCGGGCGAATTTTGCCACAAGCCCGGTCACATAGGCCGCAGAGATCGGCGATTTGGTGACGTTGAAGAAGTGCAGCAATTCCTTGCCGGAGCCGATCATCATGCCGAGCACGGTGATTTCCCAAAGTGGCGGACGCAGGCGTTTGATTTCTTTGCCCAATTCACGCCCGTCAAAAGGACGCGCGACGATCGAGCGACCGCCGTCCAACCCACCGGGGGCCGTTGGGTGATAGTCCGAAAAGGTCGGGCCAAGATCGAATTGCAGGGAGGTTTTGGTTTCGAAAAACTCCACCGCCTTCGGGCCGGCTTCGAGGAAGGCCTCGATGCGGGCTTCGTCGTAATGTTCACCGGTCTCGTGCTTGAGATAGGTGCGCGCCTTTTCCACGCTGTCTTCAACTCCCGCGCGTTTCGCCGGGCCGTTGTTGGGGATCCAGCTCCAGCCGCCGGAACGGGCCGTGGTGCCGCCAAAGACCGGTTCTTTCTCGGCGACGATCACTTTCAGGCCGCGGTGCGCGGCGGAGACTGCGCTCGACAGACCGCCCGCACCGGAGCCGACGACCAGAACGTCTACTTCTTCTCTTTTCATCATGTCCTCCAAATTTGCGGTTATGCGGTCAAATAGCCGCCGTCGACCGGAAGCAGCGCCCCGGTCATGTAGCTTGAGGCCTCGGAGGCCAAGAACAGCACGGGGCCGACCAGTTCCTCGGGTTTGCCGGGGCGTTTCATCGGCGTGTGCGCCATAAAGCGGCCGATGGCCTCGGGGTTTTCACGTGTTGCGACGGTCATCGGTGTTTCGATCACGCCGGGGGCGATGGCGTTGACGCGAACGCCATGTTCCGCGAGGTCCTGTGCCAGAGCGCGGGTCATTTGAAGCACGGCGCCTTTGGAGGCGGCGTAAGCAACGAGACCGGGGCCTGTGGCGACAGACATGATCGAGGCGAGGTTGATGATCCGACCGTTGCTCTCTTTGAGTTGGTCGAGGAAAGCGCGCACCATGTTCATGGAGCCCGTCGCATTCACCGTCATGACGGCATCCCAGTCGCCATCAAAGGTTTCCGAGTCGGGGGCAGTGCGCCGGATGATTCCAGCGTTGTTCACGAGAATCGCGGCGGGGCCGCCGAATGCCTCTCGCGCTTCGGCCGCGAGTTTCGCGCAGCCTTCGCGGTCCGTCACGTCAACTCCCAAACCAATCGCGTCGCCGCCCTGGGCGCGAATTTCTTCTGCAACTTTCGAGGCTTCCTCGGCCTGAATGTCACATGCGACGACTTTTGCGCCCTCTGCGGCCAGGCCGAAAGCGATGGCTTTGCCATTGCCTTGAGCAGCTCCTGTCACAATGGCGACAGCGCCTTTGATCCCGTTCATGCGTCCTCCCTTGCGACCCTGGGGTCGCCTCCTTTGTTCCTTTTCTGCCATAATATTTGGCAGTGAATAATTGATTTGATTATAGCAAACTAATTTATTTGCCAAGGCTGAAATTGCTTTTCGCGGGCTTTGGTGGGTGAGTGTTTGCGATGTTAAATTTCTTAAGTATTTAATATTGTTGTGAAATCATTCGATTTACCTCTATTCTCAAGGCGGGCGCATCTATATTATTGACAAATTGGTTCGTCATTGAGAAATTTTAGGGAGGAGGATGCGTAGGGGCTAAAAAAGCGCCACGCAAGGCTGCACAGATATCACGGAGCGTTCCGCGCCTGTGTTTTGGGAGGATCATAATGACCATTTTGAACGAGCCGTTCCGGCTTGCTATTTCCTTTATGACTGCGCGGAGTATCACCGTCGCAGGCGTGATCGGTGATCAACATGAGCGCTGAACGTCTGTTGGAAATGCACGGGGTGACCAAGCTGTTCCCCGGCGTGCGCGCGCTGAGCGATATCACCTTTGATGTTCGGGCTGGCGAAGTTCACGGACTAGTGGGTGAGAACGGTGCTGGTAAATCGACCCTGATGGGCGTCGCGTCCGGTGCGCTGAAGGCCACGGAAGGCCGTGTGACCCTCTCCGGTCAGCATATGGATGGCGATCCCGAACTCGCTCGTGATCTCGGGCTTGCCATTGTGCGGCAGGAACCTGCACTGATGCCGGATCTCTCGGTGGCGGAGAACCTCTACCTCGGCCTGCCCGAAAAACTGCGGCCGTCTCTGTCTGGGTTGAATGACTGGGCGCGTGAGCTTTTGAAGCACTGGAGCGACGATGTGACCATCGATCCGCGCGACCATGTGACCATGCTCAACCCCGAACAGCGGTTCATCGTCGAGATTGTGAAGGCGCTGGAATGTAAGCCCAAGGTTCTTGTGCTCGACGAGCCGACCGAGCACCTCGCTGCTGAAGATGTGGCGCGGTTGTTTGCGCGGGTCCGGGCCGTGACGGCGCGCGGCGCCTCCGTTGTCTATATTTCCCACCGTATCCGCGAGGTTCAGGAGATTGCCGATCGCCTCACCGTGCTGCGCGATGGTGAGGGGCAGGGGACCTTCGACGCCCGTGAGCTGTCCGAAGACCAGATCGTGTCACTGATCGTCGGTGGCGATCTTGATCGCACCTTCCCGCCGAAAGCGGCTCCGGGCCACAAGCCGACCGTCCTCGCGACACAGGATTTCTCCGGGCCGGGATTTTCTCAGGTCTCGCTTCAGGTTCGTGCGGGCGAAATCCTCGGCCTTGCCGGGATCGACGCGAACGGGCAGCGCGAATTCATGCGGGCCCTGGCAGGCATCTACCGCAGCGAAGGGCATGTGACGCTGACGGGCGAAGATGTATCCATCCGGTCGAGCAAGGGCGCGAAGCGTCTGGGCATTTCCTATGTGCCCGGCGATCGCCACCGTGAAGGAATTTTCCCCGAGCTCACCGTGCGCGAGAACTTCTCGATCCGAAGCCCGCAAGAGGACGTGCGCGGCGGTTTGATCAGCAGTCGTGCCGAGCATCGACGCACGGTCGAAGCGATCCGTCAGTTTGCGGTGAAAACGCCCGATGGTGAAACGCCGATTCAATCCTTGTCGGGCGGCAACCAGCAAAAGGTTGTGCTCTCGAGTGTTCTGGCAGCCAAGCCCAAGGTGCTTTTGGTCGATGAGCCGACACAGGGCGTCGATGTCGGCGCGCGGGCAGAGATTTACAAAGTGATCCGCGAAACCGCCGCCGCAGGCGTGGCCGTGATTCTCGTCTCTTCCGACCAACAAGAGGTTGCGGGGCTGAGTGATCACGTCGCCATTTTCTCGCGTGGGCGTGTCGTCGACATGCTCTCCGGGGAACGTGTGACCGAGGACAACATCACCTCTGCCGTGCTGAAATCCACGCAACAGAGAGACAAACACCACACGGCTGTGGGCACGTTTTGGAAATGGGCGGCGGGCAATTCCGCACCGCTCATTATGGTGGCGGCGGCGATCCTGTTGCTGGGCACCGTCGCGGGCATTTGGAACCCCTTCTACGTCTCGCCGCGCTCGCTGACCGGGATGATGACATTCGCCGCTACATTGGCGCTGGTGGGCTACGGCCAGCAGATATTGATGCTGGTCAGGGGGATTGATCTCTCGGTCGGCCCGGTCATGGGGTTGTCACAGGTCGTCGCCTCGTTTTTCCTGCTCTCCGATCTTGGAACAATGAGCCAGCTTCCCGGCTGGGTCTTGATGATCGCGGTCGCATTGGCCGTGGGCTTTGTGAACTGGCTCTTGGTCGAAGGATTGCGGATGCACCCGATGGTCGCGACACTTGCGACCTTCATGGCGGTTCAGGCGATTTCGCTGATCCTGCGCCCCACACCGGGCGGCATGATCGACGGCGATATCATGATGGCACTGTCGGCCAAGGTGGGCATCTTCCCTGTCACTTTCATCGCAGCGGTCGTCATAGCTCTGGTGCTTGAGTTCATGCTCTATCGTCGGCGTGTCGGTGTGTCGCTGCGCGGCCTCGGGTCGCAACAGGAAGCGGCGCGCACCGCGGGCATTCACCCGAAACGCGTGCGGCTTCTGGCCTATATGGGGTGCTCTTTCTTTGCTGCGCTCGCCGCCATCACCATGATGGGGCAGGTCGGCATCGGGGATCCGCGCGCGGGACTGAGCTACACGCTCGGCTCCATCGCGGCCATCGTCATCGGCGGCGCGAGCCTCTTTGGCGGCCGCGGCTCCTTTATCGGGGCGCTGCTCGGGGCGATCTTCATCGTTCAGGTGAACTCCGTCACCGTCTTCCTGCGTCTGAGCCAGGAGTGGCAGCAATATCTTCTGGGCTTCCTCATCCTTGCCGCTGTGGCGCTATACTCCAAGAGCCGCATGAAGGTGGTGCAGTCATGACCGACACAAGTTTTATGGGACAAAAGAACATGACCTCTGATCGTGCCGGATCGCGGCTGAAATCCACTCTGTTCAACGAGTTCTCCTGGATCTGGGCGGGCACAGTCGCTCTGTTTATCATCTGCGCCATCGTTGCTCCGGGCGTGGTGCGTCCGGCGGCGATCAGCTCGATGTTGCCCTTCGCGGCGATCCTCGCGATCACGGCGGTCGGGATGACCATCGTGATCCAGATGCGCGGCCTCGATATGTCGCTTCCGGGCACCATGACCATCGCCGGGCTCTTGTTTGCCAAAATCGGCTTTATGACCGGATCGACGCTTTTGGCGGTGCCGCTGACGCTGGCCATCGCGATTGGCATCGGCATCGTGAACGGGCTTCTGGTGGCCAAGGTCAACATCACCCCCATCGTGGTGACGCTGGCGACAAATGCGATCCTGTTGGGCGCGGTGCGCAGCGTGTCGGGCGGCAGCCCGATGTCCGCGCCGAAAGCGCTCGAAGCTTTCTCGCACAGCACTCTTCTGGGCGTGCCGATGACCCTGGTCCTTGCCGTTCTGTTCATCGTGGCGATCAGCGTGATCACGAAGCGCACGATTTCCGGGCGTCGGTTCGTGGCCGTGGGCGCGAACCCGGCGGCGGCGACGGCGGCGGGCATTCCGGTGCTGCGGTATCAGGTGGCGACCTATGCACTGGCCTCCATGTGTTTCGCGGTCGCGGGGATGCTCTACACGGGTTTCATCGGCTCGGCTTCGCAAACGGCGGGCAATGACTATCTGTTGCCCGCGATTGCGGCGGTGGTGGTCGGCGGCACACCTTTCTCGGGTGGGCGCGGAAGCGTGATCGCAAGCGGCGTCGCGGCATTGTTCATCACGCTGCTGGGGCAGATGGTTCTGGCGCTCGGGGCAGGCACCTCGGTCCAGCTTCTGGTGCAGGCGCTGGCGATCATCGTGGCTGTCAGCGTGCGCTATCTGCCTGAGCTGTTTCAGGCCCTGCGCCGCTAAAATTCTCCGCGCCCGAAGTCTTTTGGTCTTCGGGCGCGGTTTCTATTCTTCATGCGGTTGAGGCAAGGTTTGCATGCTGTGTCTCCCGCGGGCGCGGGCGTCTCAGGTCGCTGGCAGCCGATCCGAAAAGGAGCTTATTGCAATGATTTCCATCATGACGTTGATGAAAACCAATTCCGAACTCACAGATGACATTATGACGGAGGCGGCGCCGGATATGGCGCAGCCCATTGATCCGAACGGCCCTGTGCTCGGGCGGGTGTTCAATCGGGTGTCGGACAGAACTCAAAAAGGCATCACCTACGCGCGCAGCGATATTGAATTCGACGCGATTGGACAGTTTTTCTGCCGCGACATTTCCTCTGGCATGACGGCCGCTGGCGAAGGCGTCCTGGATATGACTATGGGCGTGCCCGGAGATGTTGTTGATGCGGTCGATCTCATCCTTTGCCTTCAAAATACTGTCGTCGAGCCGCCCAAAGACGGCTCTTGTCTGAAGCGCATGTCGATCCTGCGCAAGCGGCCTGATGTGTCGGCGGAGTTCTTTCAAGAGCAATGGTTCGAATTGCATGCCATTCTGGTTAAACGTTTGCCGGGGCTGAAAGGCTATCGCCAGAACCTCGTTCTGGACGGGCCGCGCAATGCCAAAGGCGAAATGATGGTCGATGGTATGGTGGAACTGTGGTTCGAGGATGGGGCCGCCATTGATGCGGCTTTCGGGTCCGACATCGGCAACACGACCATGATGCATGCCAAGGAATTCATCGCGGAGATTTCGACCTTCCTTGTCGAGCCGCACTGTGCAAGCGGCCTGTCCTGATTGATCCTTGGGGCAGGGGCTTCGGTAGAAACGTATGACACCCGATTTGACTTTCCTGATCGTTCTGACGATCTCCGTCACCATTCTTGGCTTGTCCAAGGGGGGCTTCGCGGGCATCGGCATGGTCAGCACGCCATTGGTCGCGGCCTTCAGCGACCCGTTGATGGCGGTGGCGCTGATGCTGCCGATCATGCTCGTGCAGGATGTGGTGGCGGTTTATCTCTATCGCTTCGAGTTTGAAAAATCACTCCTGATCAAGATGATCCCCGGCGGTTTGCTCGGCGTTTTGGCGGCCTATCTTTTGGCGTCAAGCGTGCCGGAATGGGTGATCAAGGCCGCATTGGGGGCTGTGTCCCTGTTGTTCTCTATCTGGCAAGCGGTGCTGATGGCGCGGGGGATGCCGGAGATCCCGGCCAAGCCGCGTCATGACACGCTTCTGGGTGTTGCGGCAGGTGCCGCAGGCGGATTTGCAAGCGCCATCGCGCATGCAGGCTCGCCGCCTTTCCAGATCTATGTGATGCCCAAACATCTGCGCAAAGAGATCTATGTCGGCACCAGTGTGATGTTCTTTGCCGCGCTCAATCTGATGAAACTGCCAAGTTTCGTCGCCCTCGGTTTTTTCAATAGCGAGACCTTGCATCTGAGCCTGTTCTTCATCCCGCTGGCCGTCGCGTCAAGCTGGGCAGGCTCGCGGCTGGTGCGCTATGTCGATCCACGCGCCTTCAATCTGATCATCACCCTGATCCTGTTCTTTGTCAGCTTCGTGCTGATCTGGCAGGCCTATGTCGACGCCATCGCCTGACCCGGGCAGACTTCGCACAAATTCTACGAACTTTAGGACATCCACATGACACGCTACTCGCTCCTTGATCTTGCCCCTGTTGCCGAAGGCCACGGCGTCGATGAGGCGCTGGCCAATTGCGTCTCGCTCGCGGTCGCGGCAGAAAAGGCCGGGTATCATCGCTACTGGGTGGCCGAGCATCACAACATGATCGGCATCGCCAGCTCCGCCACGGCCGTGCTGATCGGCCAGATCGCGGCGGCGACCAAGGAGATGCGGGTGGGCGCAGGCGGCATCATGTTGCCCAACCACGCGCCCCTGATGGTGGCCGAGCAATTCGGCACGCTGTCCTTGATGCACAAGGGTCGGATTGATCTGGGCCTTGGGCGGGCGCCGGGCACGGATATGGCCACCGCCCACGCGCTGCGCCGTCACATGCAACAGGGCGACACCTTCCCGCATGATGTGCAGGAGCTTTTGGCCTACCTCGGCGATATGCCTGAGGGGGCGCCGGTGCGGGCCATTCCGGGCATGGGCACCCATGTGCCGGTGTGGATTTTAGGATCGAGCCTTTATGGAGCGCAGCTCGCGGCGCATTTTGGTCTGCCTTACGCCTTCGCCTCGCATTTCGCGCCGGATATGTTGGAGGAGGCGCTGCACGTCTATCGGACCAGCTTCCAGCCCTCTGACACCTTGGCCGAACCCTATGCCGTCATGGCCGCAAGCGTCTGTGCCGCCGAGAGCGATGAGGAGGCGGCCTACCTTCGGACCTCACAGCTTCAGGCTTTCGCCAATATCGTGACCAACAATCGGGGCAAATTGCCGAAACCCTCGCTCGAGGCGGTTGCGAACATGCCCTATCCGGTGCGGGCGCAGGTCGACCGGATGCTGAGCTGTGCCGCCGTTGGCGGCCCTGCAACGTTGAAAGACCAGATTTCGGCGCTGATCACCCGGTATCAGCCCGATGAGCTAATGGTGACGGGAATGATCCACGACCAAACTTCCCGCATTCGTTCTTTCAAGATTGCGGCGGAGGTCATGCGGGGGCTTTGAGTGGCCTCTGAAAGTGGCCCACCAAGATTGATGCAAGGGCTGAGCCTACATGCCGCGACGTGTGAGCTCTTGTTCAATCTGCGAGAGGATGGGGCTGTAAAGCTCAGGATCTTTTTTCCATCGGATCTTGTGAACCGGTGCGGCGGCTAAAAGCTCTTCTGCGACTGCGCTGTCCAATTGTCCTCTGTGCTTCTCCACGGATTGCCGCAATTTCAAGGCATCCACCGCAGGCACCTCGGGGACCCGCGCCCAGGCCGCAGCCAAGTCAGGCCGTGTTTTGACGAGCCAGTCGAAATGGTAATGCATGATGAAATAGGGGTAGTATTTCGTCCTCTTGGCGATCTCGGGGCTGGCAAAGGATGCCGGATCGCGCCGGATGCGTCGACGGTTCTTGATGCGGACCCAATAGGGCGCCTCTCGTGCTACGGTGCGACGCGTTTTGAAGTAGTTCACGTAGGCGTCGCGCCAAGCAGTCATCAACGGGTGACCCGCCTCGGAGGCCAGAAACCAGTTCGACAGAATCCGGTCCTCGCCGGGGTTGCGAAAGGCAAAAAAGGCCTCTTGGTCGAGCATTTGCGGCAACCAATCTGATAAGGGGCGCGCCGGGATGAGCGACACGTCGCGCCAGACGCCGCCCCGATCAGCTAAAAGAACCGCACGCACGATGTTCGCCCGGACCTGCATCGTGAGCGGACTCGGGTCTATGCCCTCGGCAAAAAGCAGCTCGTCGGCCTCTTCGCCTCCGATCACATGCGCCACTTTATCGGGATTGAGCCGACACCAGATGCAGTGAATGCGCTTCACGAAGTCGGGGGCGTTCTCAAACCCTTGGTACCACATGGAATACACGGTCATAGCGCGCTCGCTTTCAATTTCTCATGTTGAACCAAGGGATGCAGGCGCTGTTCCAGATCCTGATAGATGCGGTACAGGTCATATTCGTCGGTAAGCCGCGCCGCGAGGATGTCACGGCCTTCGGGGCTCAGCACCGTGCGGAAGTTTGCGGAGGAATGGCTTCGCGCTTTGGTCACCTGTCGAAAGGCAGGCAGGCGAAAGGCCCGCGAGACCTCGTCGAGATGTGCCGAAAGGTTCGATGTGTTCAGACACATGATGACCCGGGAAGAGGCGGTCGCGAGCCGATCGGCGCTGCCGAAATAATGCGCGTAGCCGCGGTAGAAATGGCGCACGGTTTTGAGGGCGCGTTCTGCTTCTTCTGCGCGGTCTGGATCGTGCCCGTCAAAAGCCCTGGCAAACTCATCGAAGGTCTTGAAGGTAGAAAAACACCGCGTCTCCGCCTCGCGCCACGGGATGTAACGCGTCGGCTGGCTGCAATTGCGACGACTGTCGAAAGCGGAATGCAAACGCGCCACCGGATCGCGAAACACAAATCCAAACCGGGTCTCCGGCCCGAACTGCGCATCGATTTCGTCCAGCGTGTAATCATGGCCCAGACGTCTGATCCTCAGTTTGCGCAGCACAGGGTTTTGCGTTCGGATCATGTCATTGAGCCACGTCCCCCCGGTCTTGGGAATATGCAGCAAAAGGGGGCGTCGGGCGAGAGGCGAGAACAGGGTCATGTCGAGGCGCTTTGCTTTTTAGACTGTCTTGGCAGAGAGGGTCGGGGGGGCATATCCGTGCTGGCTTTGTGCCTCCAACCAGTGCCGTCGGCGGCGGGACATCGGGTCCAATCCAAACGACAAGCGCGACTCCAGTCGCGCCGAATTGGCCCAGCCGGAGTTCAGCAATTTGCGCGCCAATGTGCGATAGGCCGCCGGGTCGATGTGGATCAATTGTCGCAGGTCGAACGGGGTTTGTATCTCTTCTGAGCGTTTCTCAAGGCGACTATAGTCAAGCCCCGGAACCTCAAACGACAGGTGATCGCGCAGCCACGTCAGCGCCGCGCCATCATAGTCGATCTTTTGCGCAATCTCGTCGTGCAGCCGAATTTTCGTCGTGTTTGTCTCTGCCTCAAGACGCGTCAAGGCAGCACCAAGTCGACGGCTATCTGAGGTGAAGCGGTCCTCTCGCTCGCGCAAGAAAGCAAATCGGTAGCTTTGCATCAGGGCGATGGCTTCCGCGCTGAGGCTGCGATTGACCTGAGGTTTGTCGGCCCGATCTTGAGCGAGGTCTTCGCGAAAGAGAACATCCCGGAAAAAGTCCTGAACAGTGTCGTCACCTTGTGGCCAGACCTCTGGATACAGGCGCAGGTTCAGGGAGGATTTTCCGAACACTTTGAGATAGGGGCTAAAAATCTGTTCACATGGCGGGGGTAAGATCTTTGGAGGTGTGAACGATGCCTTGAGCGTTTGTTGCAGCCATGAGGCGTAAAAAGCGGAGGGTTGGCGCAGGTAGGCGACAAAAGAGAAAGACCGAATGCCGGCGTCCGTGAGTTCGTGTTTGAGCTTCGATAGGCCATGTTCCGGTATCGGCATGAAGAATTCCTCCGAGGACAGCAAAAGCGTGTCTCCCGAGGATTTCGACGCAATCGCGCGCAGTGTTTCCAGCGCTTGTCTTTTGCGTGCTTTGCGCTGATCTGCGGTGCCTGCGAAACGGACAATGCGCGGCAAGTCCTGCTCAGGCATCAAGCCGGACAGCAAGATGGAATGGGGCGGGATATGAGTTTTCGGACGCGGATAAATAATGCCGCTTTTGGAAAGCTCTGGTGCAATATCCGCCAGATGATTTTGCAAAGAGGTCGTTCCGGTCTTATGGCTTCCTATATGGAAAAGAAGCTTCATGACGATCTGCTGCCTATACCGTATTTACCAATGCTGTCGCGGTCAGGCATATCGACTGAACCACAGGTTCCTTGAGTGCGGGGACTATAAGGGATTAAAGATCGCTTGAAAGCTAAATTCTGCGGTGCCGAAGATAGAAAACAGGACGCCAGACGTGAAAACTGAGATCATTATCGCCACATACAACAAGCCAAACTATCTTCGGCTTTGTCTTCAGACCTGTTTGGCGCAAACACAGCTGCCGACGAGCATTTGTCTCGCCGATGATGGGTCCGGGCCGGAAACCGCAGCCCTCATCGCGGAGTTTCAGAAAACCTCCGGCGATGTTCAGATCCGGCATTCGTGGCATGAAGACGACGGGTTTCGCAAATGCGCGGCGCTCAACAAGGCCGTGCGTGAGAGCGAGGCAGATTACCTTATCTTCATCGACGACGACTGTTTATTGCATCCCACCTTCGTGGCCAGGCATCTCGCCCTCGCCAATCCGAAGCGGTTCCTGACAGGAAGCCTTATTCGCCTGTCGCCTGAGTTGACGACGGAGATTCTAGAGGCCGGGGCGGTGACCTGGTCTGACACTGGTCGGCTTGAGGGCTGGCAGCCGTCGAAGGCATCTGACCTTGCCAAAGCCACCCCTTACGGCCCGTTGATCAACCGGGTCAGAGAGGTGCTTTCGCCCGTCAGTCGGAACTGGCAGGGCGCCTGTGCTTCGACCCATCGCGACAATATTCTTGCCGTGAACGGCTTTGATGAAACGATGACCTATGGCGGTCTGGACAAGGAGTTCGGTGCCCGCCTGATCAATTCAGGTGTGAATGGGCGCCATATCCGATATTCCGCTCCGGTCTATCATCTCGACCATTCGCGTTCCTATGAAAGTGCTGAAATGCGCCGGTCGAACCGAGAGAAAATCGAGAAGAGCCGCAAGCTCAAGCTGACGTGGACCGAGCACGGCATCCAAAACGCATGATCTCCTGGGTGGGTCGCGTGCGTGTTCGACCCGAGGCCGTCGTTCCATCGCGCAATGCGGAAATCTTGTTGCATCTTGGTGCAAAAGGAATTTCACTCGCCGCATGAGTGAAATCGAAAAGCCATCCTTTTTGGGCGCGGTGCGCGAAAGCCTGTCGCGCATGCCGCCGACCGAGCGCCGCCTCGCGGAGTTTCTCCTGAATTTTCCCGGGGAACTTGCGAGCTATAATGCCTCCGAGTTGGCAAAGCTGGCGAATGTGTCGAACGCCACGGTGTCCCGTTTCGTTCAAAGGCTTGGCTACGCGAGCTATGAAGATGCCCGGCGCCACGTGCGGACCGAGCAGAACACAGGGGCCGCGATCTACCTCTCCGGCACGAAAGAGGATGCGGCCTCCGATCTCATCGACCTGCATTTTGCGCAAGGCGCGCGCAATCTCACGGATACGGGCAAGTCCATGTCCATCACGGAGATTGACGAAATCGCGGACGCCATCCTGTCGGCGCGCCGGGTTGCGCTCTTTGGGTTTCGGACCAGTCAGGCCTTCGCCAGCTATCTGCACTGGCAAATGTTACAGGTCGTCGACAGCAGCCGTTTGCTGCCACAGCCGGGCCAAACGCTGGGCGAGGAGATCGCGAGTTTCACCGAAGAGGACTGCGTTCTGTTTTTCGCACTGCCCCGACGCATTCGCGACAATGACCTGATCCTTGAACACATCCGCAAGTCGGGCGCGAAGCTGCTTTATATCACTGACGACAAAATGCCGCCGAACTCCGGGGTCACATGGCACCTGCGCTGTCGGACTGGCGCGCCGGGTCAGTTGTTCAATCATGTGAGCGTCATTGGGCTCTGCCATCTCTTGGCGACCCGTGTGATCGAACGTGCAGGGACACCGGCCCGCAAGCGTCTGTCCTACATCGAAGCCCTCCACGATTCGCTCAACGAGCTTTAAAGCGCCCATCCTCTAAGCGTTTCGCCCAAATTCCATGCGCGAAAAGGGGCTTTTCCTGCTGCGCTGGTATGAAAATATATTTTCAGAAACTTTTCGAAAGAAAATTGTTGACCGAAATTTTTCAGAAAATACGTTGATGAAAAGTTTCAACCAGATCGAACTCGCACCCCGAACATGAGGAAGACCATGAAAACTCCGATCCCCCGCGCGTCAGGACCTCTGCCTTCTCTGAAATCCATGCTGCGCCTCTCTCTGGCGGCGGCCGCACTTTCCATCGGGCTGTCCGGCGCCTCGCTGGCCGAAGGCTCGCTACGCATCGCGATGACCTCCTCCGATGTACCGCTTCCGAACGGCCAAACGGATCAAGGCGCCGAGGGCATGCGCTTCATGGGCTACCAAGTGTTTGAAGCGCTCGTCGCCTACGATCTGTCGTCGGCGGACAAGCCGGTCACACTGATCCCCGGCCTTGCGTCCGAGTGGTCGGTCGACCCCGAAGACCAGACCAAATGGACCTTCAAACTCCGCGAGGGGGTGACCTTCCATGATGGCTCCGCTTTCGATGCCAATGCGGTTGTCTGGAACTTCGACAAAATTCTGAACCCCGATGCGGCGCAATATGATGAAAAGCAATCGGCGCAGGGCAGGGGGCGTATCCCGACCGTGGCGAGCTACCGTGCAGTCGACGACATGACCGTCGAGATCACCACCAGCGCTCCAGACGCGCTGATCCCCTATCAGATTGCCTGGATCGTGATGTCCTCTCCTGCCGCCTACGAGGCCGCTGGGAACTGGGATGCCTTCCTGCAATCGCCCTCCGGCACCGGTCCCTTCACTGTGTCCGAATATGTGCCACGTGAACGCGCCGTGCTCGTGCCGTTTGACGGCTACTGGAATGAAGATCGCAAATCCGATCTCGACGAAGTGGTCCTCATGCCCGTGCCTGATCCTTCCGCCCGCGTCGCTGCGCTCCGCTCCGGTCAGGTCGACTGGATTGAAGCCCCGCCGCCGGATGCGCTCGACAGCCTCAAGGCCGCTGGCTTCACCATTTCCTCGAACGTCTACCCGCATGTCTGGCCGTGGCACTTCTCTATGCTCGACGGCTCGCCTTGGACGGATGAACGCATTCGTAAGGCCGCCAACCTCGCCATCGACCGCGAAGGCATGAAGGTGCTTTTGGGTGGCATGATGGTGCCCGCCAAAGGCATGGTGCCGGAAACCAGCGACTGGTTCGGCAATCCTGAGTTCGAGGTCACATACGACCCCGAGGCCGCCATCGCCCTGATGCAAGAGGCGGGCTACGGTCCCGACAACCGGCTCAAGGTCAAGGCGATCATCTCCCCCGCCGGCTCCGGTCAGATGCAGCCGATGCTGATGAACGAGCTGATCCAGCAGAACCTCGCTGCCATCGGCATCGACGTGGAGTTTGATGTGCGCGACTGGAACGCGCTTCTCGCGAACTGGCGGGCGGGCGCGAAAGACGCTTCCACCGACGGTGCGCAGTCCACCAACAGCTCGTATTTCAGCCAGGACCCCTTCACTTCGCTGATGCGGCACATCGACAGCCGTCTCGTCGCGCCGAAAGGCACGAACTGGGGCTACTACAGCAACCCCGAAGCCGATGCGCTGATCGACCAGATCCGCACCACCTTCGACACGGCGGAGCAGCTGAAGGCCATTCAGGCGCTGCATGAGCTTTATGTGAACGACGCGCTGTTCCTGTTCGTCGCCCATGACGTCGCGCCGCGCGCCATGGCCCCCGAGGTCCAAGGTTTCGTTCAGGCCCAAAACTGGTTCCAAGACCTCACCCCTGTGACCATCGAAGAGTAACGCGAACGCCCCGGAGGGCTGCCCATGTTGGGATACATCCTGAAACGACTGCTCTATGCCGTGCCTGTCACGTTGGCGGTCAGCATCATCTGTTTCTCTCTGGTTCAGCTTGCTCCGGGGGATCCGCTCACGGTCGTGCTCCCGGCCGACGCCTCGCAAGAGATCGTCGATCAGACCCGGGCGCGCTACGGCCTCGATAAGCCTTTGCCAACGCAATACCTTCTGTGGCTTGGAAATGTGCTTCAAGGCGATCTGGGCACCTCGATTGCCTCGGGCCGGTCGGTCGCAAGCGAGATTGGCCATGCCATCGGCTACACCTTGTCGGTCGCGGTTCTGGCCTGTCTTCTTGCGCTGGTGGTCGGTCTCGCGCTTGGGCTTGTGGCGGGCTACGCCATGGGCTCTCCGGTGGACAAACTCGCCTCCGCGACCGCAATCTCCGGCGTTTCCGTGCCGCATTACTGGCTTGGCATCGTCTTGGTGGTGTTCTTCTCCGTCAAACTCGGCTGGTTTCCTGCCATGGGGGCCGGTCGGTCGGGGCAAAGCCTTGGTGACGCCCTGAGTTTCATGATCCTGCCGGTTCTGACCATGGCCGCTATGCCTGCTGGCATCATCACCCGATCTGTGCGGGCACTGGTGGCCGAAAAACTCGGGCAGGAATTCGTCACGGCGCTCCGCGCCAAGGGCATGACCAGCCCGCAAATCTTTGCCCATGTCGTCAAGAACGCCGCCCCTACCGCTTTGGCCGTGATCGGTGTGCAGATGGGCTATCTTATGGCCGGCTCCATTCTGGTCGAAACGGTCTTTGCCTGGCCCGGCACCGGGCTTTTGCTCAACAACGCCATCCTGACGCGGGACATCCCGCTGTTACAGGGCACCATTCTGGTCCTAGCCCTGATTTTCGTGGCGCTCAATCTGATCGTCGACATCCTGCAACCCCTGTTCGATCCGAGGATTCAACGCGCATGACTGTTTCCGAGATCACCCTGCCCACGACCCAGCCAACGCGCTCGCAGGGTTACTGGTCCAACGTCTGGCACAAGCTGCTGCGGGACCGCGTGTCCGTCGCCTGCATGATCGTGCTGGCCCTCATCATCCTTTCGGCGATCTTTGCCCCGCTCCTGACCTCTTACGATCCGGCGGTGGGCAGCGTGGTGCAACGTCTCAAACCGCCTTTCACCGAGGGCTACATCCTCGGCACTGACGAGTTGGGCCGCGATATGTTGACCCGTTTGCTCTATGGCGGGCGCATGTCTCTGATCATGGGCATTCTGCCGGTGCTTCTGGCGCTTGTGATTGGCGGTACGCTTGGCACAGTGGCAGGTTTCGTCGGTGGCTGGACCAACACGATTATCATGCGCGCCACCGATGTGGTCTTTGCCTTTCCCTCGATCCTTCTGGCCGTCGCCATCGCGGGCGCTTTGGGGTCGGGTTTGCTCAATGCGTTGATCGCGCTCACCGTGGTGCTGATCCCGCCGATGGTGCGCGTCACCGAAAGCGCGACGACACAGGTCCGCAGCCTCGATTTCGTCGAAGCGGCCCGCGCCAGCGGGGCAGGCGGGCTGACGATCATCCGGGTGCATATTCTAGGCAACATCCTCGCCCCTGTCGTGGTCTATGCGACAAGCCTCCTGTCGGTCGCAATCATCATGTCGGCGGGCCTGTCGTTCATCGGGCTTGGGGCGAAACCGCCGACGCCCGAATGGGGGCTGATGCTCAACACGCTGCGCTCCGCAATCTACAGCCAGCCTCTGATCGCCGCCCTTCCCGGTGTGTTCATCTTCGCCGTCTCCCTGTCTTTCAACCTGCTCTCGGACGGGCTGCGCTCCGCCATGGATATGTCATGACCGATCAAAGTCTCCCTTCTCACGCGGCCCCCGCGCTCAGTGCCTCGAGCCTGAACAAGACCTTCACCGTGCGTGGAAACGGCCTTGGTAAGCCTGCGCGCCATGTCCATGCCGTCTCGGATTTCAGCTTTGATCTTCCGACAGGCTCCACGCTTGGCATCGTTGGCGAGTCCGGTTGCGGCAAGTCCACCACTGCACGTCTCTTGATGCATTTGGTGGAGCCCGACAGCGGGCAAATCCGCCTCTCCGGCGAGCCGGTTGGCACGGCCAAACGCGATTTGAAACAGTTCCGCCGCAAAGTTCAGATGGTGTTTCAGGACAGTTCCGCCTCGCTCAACCCGCGTCTGACCATCGAACAATCCATCACCTTCGCCCCCATGGTGCATGGGGTCTCCGCCAAAGAGGCGCGCGAGACGGCGTGGCGGCTGCTGGACCGTGTGGGCCTCGATCCCGCGCGCTTTGCCGGGCGCTATCCGCATGAGCTATCCGGCGGTCAACGTCAGCGTGTCAACATCGCCCGCGCGCTTGCTCTCAATCCGAAAGTGGTGATCTTCGACGAGGCCGTCTCCGCCCTCGACAAATCCGTTGAAGCGCAGGTTTTGAATCTTTTGAATGAGCTGAAAGCCGAGTTCGGCTTGAGCTACATCTTCATCAGCCATGACCTCAATGTGGTGCGCTACATCTCTGACCATGTGCTGGTGATGTATCTCGGGCAAGTCGTGGAGCAGGGGCCGGTCGAGCAGATCTATGCCGCGCCTCGTCATCCCTACACCCGTGCGCTTCTGGCCTCGATGCCAAGCGCAGACCCTGATCAGCGGACTATGGCTGCGCCGATCTCTGGCGATCCGCCCAGCCCGATTGATTTGCCGCCCGGCTGCCGGTTCGCGCCGCGCTGCGCCTTCGCAGAGGGCATTTGCAACACCATGCCATATGAGTTGCGCCACGGCGATGCGCGCGTGCGCTGTCACATCTCCGATCCGCAATCCGGACATTCCAAGGCGGAGGCCGCGCAATGAATACGCCTCTTTTGTCTGTCAAAGACCTAACCGTTCAGTTCCGCACCGCCAAAGGCCCGATCACCGCCGTCGATGGCATCGACTTGACGCTTGAACGCGGTGAAGTGCTTGGCATCATCGGTGAAAGCGGCAGTGGCAAAAGCGTCACCATGCGTGCGCTTCTGCGCATTTTACCGGAGGCCAAGACGACGATCTCCGGCAATCTGTTGCTCGACGGCAAAGATGCTCTGAGCCTCAAGGGGCGAGACCTCGCATCTTATCGCGGCGGCGATGTCTCTATGGTGTTCCAAGAACCCGCCACCGCGCTCGATCCGGTCTACACCATCGGCACTCAGATTGCAGAAACCGTTCGGCGCCACCGCAAGGTGAGCCGTAAAGACGCCCAGGCGCGGGCGCTCGAAATGCTCGAGCTCGTGCGCATCCCCTCGCCGGCTTCGCGCCTGGGCAACTACCCACATGAAATGTCTGGCGGCATGCGGCAACGCGCGATGATTGCGCTGGCACTGGCCGCTGGTCCGAAACTCCTGCTCGCCGATGAACCGACGACCGCACTGGATGCCACCGTGCAGATTCAGGTGATCCTCCTGCTCAGAGAACTGCAAAAAGAGATGGGCATGGCGACGATCTTTGTCACGCATGATGTGGGTGTCGCTGCTGAGATCTCCGACCGGATTGCGGTGATGTATGCCGGTCGGATCGTGGAAACCGGCACCGCAGCCGATGTTCTTAAAAACCCGAAACATCCCTACACGCAGGGGCTTTTGTCCTCGACCGTTCAAGGCGCCAAACCCGGCGCCCCGATCAAGGCCATTCCCGGTATGCCGCCCGATCTGGCGCAGATGCCGCCGGGCTGTGCCTTCGCTCCGCGCTGTCCGCTGGCCACCTCGACCTGTCAGGCGGCGGTCCCGGACTTGCGGACACAAGGCGCCGCGCGCCGCGTCGCCTGCGTCAAAGTGGAGGAAATTGCATGACCCGCCCCCCGTATCGCATTGCTTTGCTGAACCCGAACACCAACACCGCGACCACCGCACTGATGACCGGCATCGCACAGGCGCTTTGCCCGCCGAATGTTGAGGTGCAGGGCCACACCATGATGCTTGGCCCGAGCATCATCACCAACGAAGAGGCGCTTGAGGCGGCGGCGAAACAGGTGGTGACCGTGGGCATCGGACTCGCCTCCGCCGGGGTCGATGCGCTGATCGTGTCGGCCTTTGGCGACCCCGGACTTTTGGAGCTGCGTGACCGTGTCGACATCCCTGTTGCCGGTATCGCCGAAGCGGGCATGGCGGAAGCCGCCAAAGAGGGACGGAGATTTTCAATCATCACCACGACCCCGGACCTTGAGGCCT
The DNA here is from genome assembly GCF_019429625.1 of Celeribacter sp. PS-C1. Classification (GTDB taxonomy): domain Bacteria; phylum Pseudomonadota; class Alphaproteobacteria; order Rhodobacterales; family Rhodobacteraceae; genus Celeribacter. The sequence continues at coordinate 100,318 of NZ_JAHXRW010000011.1, read as the reverse complement.
CCATTCTCGAAAAAGTCGCGCTCTACGGCCATCAGGACCAACTTGCCTCTTTGCGAATTTCCGAGGGCGACGCCTTCGCCGTCATGGCCGACGAAGCCCGCATGAAGGACGCACTCATCGCCATCGCGCGGCAGTGCCAAACGGATGGGGCCGAGGCCCTGTTGCTGGGCGGCGGTCCCTTGGCCCGCGCCGCCACAGCTGTCGCGGACGCGATCCCCTTGCCGATCATCGAGCCGGTCTCTGCCGGCCTGCGTCACGCCCTGAACGCTCTGGGCCTGTCGCCTTCATCACCTGAAAGACGATCCTCCATGTCGCTTTCTTAACCTTTCCGACCCCAACCAAAGAGTAAAATGATGTTCACATCCTTCCACCGCATTTCTGCGGCCTCCCTTCTGCTGCTTGCAACGGCGCTTCCGTCGCAGGCGGAAACCCTGCGCTGGCTGACCCAGACCCAGTCGCACAACGCCCAATATCCGGTCGAAATGGCCGCGATTGAGGCCATTGGCGACAGCGGCGTGACCGTTGAGCGCAATGAATTTCAGGTGCTCGGCCTGAACCTTGCGGACTCGCTGCGTCTCGTTGGGTCCGGCGCGTTTCAGCTTGGCACCACGCAAGTTGGCTCCGCCGCCAAAGACGATCCCTTCCTCGAGGGCATCGACCTCATCGGCGTGTCCACCGACATGGGCGAATTGAAAGAGGCTGTGGATGCCTATCGCGAGGCGTTCAACGCGCGTCTGGGTGAGAAATTCGGCGTCAAAGCTGTGGCGATCTGGCCCTTCGGCCCGCAGGTGTTCCTCTGCAATCAACCGGTCGAGAGCCTCGACGACCTTCAGGGGCTGAAAGTGCGGTCCTTCACCGCCTCCATGTCGACGCTCCTCGAAGATCTCGGCGCAACGCCCGTGACATTGAGCTTCCCCGAAGTCTATCCGGCGCTTCAGCGTGGAGTCGCTTCCTGTGGTGTGACCTCGCCGACCTCGTCCAACACCGGCAAATGGCCGGAAGTGACCTCGCATCTCTACCCGCTTTCCGTGTCGGGATCGGTTCAGGCGCATCTCGTGAACCTCGACTGGCTGAACGCTCTTCCCGAGGAACAGAAAGCTACCTTTGAGGCCAGCATGGCTGAGATGGAAGCTGGTTTCTGGTCGCTGGCCGTCGAGACCAACGGAGTGGCGCAAAGCTGTTCCACGGGTGGAGATTGCCCCGACGATGGGCTTTACACCTCTTACGACATGACGCTGGTGCCGGTGAGCGACACCGATAAAGCGACCGTCGCCGAGATCGCCGCCACGAAAATCCTGCCGGAATGGGCGGCGCGTTGTGAAGCGGGCTATCCGGGCTGTACCGAGATCTGGAACGACACGGTCGGCAAGGCACGGGGGCTCGTGATCGAATGAGCCAGTTGCCAGTAGAGACACCGTATGTGTTGAAAGGTATCGAGACCCTGTCTCGTTTGTTTGCCCTCGCGGCCGGAGCATCGGTGGCTCTGCTGGCAGTTCTCATCTGCCTCGACATCGGGGCGCGCAGCCTGTTCAACGTTTCGTTGCAGGGCACAGATGAGTTGGGCGGCTATGTCCTGGCTTTCGCAGGCTCCTGCGGGTTGGCCTATACGCTCTTGCACAAGGGCCATCCGCGCATCGACATCGCTCTGAGCCGTTTGCCCCGCGTGGCGCAAAACCCGGCCCATGTGCTTGCGCAGGGCACTTTGGCGGCGATGGCGATTTTCATGACTTTTCACGCCGTGAGTGAATTGGCGCAGACCATCCGATTTGGCGCCGTGACGAACACGCCGCTGCAAACACCGCTCTGGGTGCCGCAAGGGCTTTGGGCGCTGGGCTGTGGCGTCTTTGCCCTCACCACGATCACCACCACGCTGCACGCGATCTGGCTCATGGTTCGCGCACCTGAGAATGTAGCTCTCTTTTACGGACCGATGACGGTCTCGGAAGAGGTCGAAGAGTTTCTGGAAACACCTCACGGGGAGACACGCACATGATCGGTATTGAAGGCGCCGTTATCGGCTTTGGCCTTTTGCTCATACTTTTGCTGATCGGCCTGCATATCGCCGTCGCCTTGTTCAGCGTCGCCGTCTTGGGCGCTTGGGTGTTCTTCGGAGATGCCATGTTCCGCCCTTTCGGCACGATGATGTGGGGCACGCTCAACAACTTTCTTTTGGTGGCGATCCCGCTCTTTGTCTTCATGGGGGAGGTGCTTGTCCGGGGCGGCGTGACCGAGCGCATGTATCGGGCCTTGTCGGATTGGCTGCGCCCGCTGCCGGGGGGGCTTCTTCACACCAATATCATCGCCTCTACGGTGTTTGCCGCGATCTCCGGTTCGTCTGTCGCAACAGCCGCCACCATCGGCACGGTCGCCTTCCCGACCTTTCGCCAACAAAACTATTCCGAACGCTGGGTGGCCGGCACCGTGGCCTCCGGTGCCACTTTGGGCATCCTGATCCCGCCTTCGATCAACCTCATTATCTATGGCGCGATCACCAACACCTCAATCGGTGCCTTGTTCATGGCGGGCATCGTGCCGGGCCTCATATTGGCGGCTCTGTTCATGGGGGTTATCGCGGTCTGGAGCACGCTTGATCCGCGCATCGCGGGGCCGCGTGGCAAGTTGGCCCCTTGGCCGGAACGCCGCAAACGTCTGACCGACCTTCTTCCGCCCCTGATCATCTTTATCGTCGTGATGGGCTCGATCTATGGCGGATGGGCCACTCCGACCGAAGCGGCGGGCGTCGGCGTCGTCATCGCAATGGCCCTTGTTGCGGGCTATCGTCGGCTGAACTGGGGCATGCTGAAAGAGGCGATGCTGTCGACCGTGACGACCACCGCGATGACGCTATTGATCCTCGTTGCGGCCTTCTACATGAACTTCATCCTCGGCGTCTTGGGGGTGCCCCGCGCCGTCTCGGAGTTCGTCGCCGCGCTGGATGTGCAGCCGCTGGTCATGCTTTTGATCCTCGTCTGCCTTTACCTGATCTTGGGCTGTTTCCTTGATGCGCTTGCCATGATGATCGCGACCATTCCGATTGTCTGGCCGATCATGGATCAACTTGGCTATTCGCCTGTCTGGTTCGGTATTTTCCTCGTCATGATGTGCGAACTAGCTCTGATCACGCCACCTGTCGGGATGAACCTCTATATCGTGCAAAGCGTCCGCGGACGCGGTCACGTCGGAACGGTGATTGCGGGCGTGCTGCCCTTTCTCATGTGTATCCTCGCCTTGGTCGCGCTGTTGGGTATTTTTCCGGGGCTCATCCTAAGCTGAGGAGAAATGCTGAGGGGAAGAGTAGCCGGTATCATGTGAGTGGCGGCCCCGGGGGAAACCCTGGGGCCGTTTTCTTTCTGCTGTGTCGGCGGTCCTTCGTTAAAAGCTTCTCGCATCAAGATTTGAATTTTATTTTTTTTAGAGTGTTGCTGGTGTCGTACCGTCTGGCGCTTTTGCGTCAGAAGGTTGCACTGCCGCCTGCGGGGGAACCTGTGCTGCTGGAGGACATCTGGCAGACCAGCACATGGGCGCGTGAGACCTACTTCCTTCCGAGGCGCGGCGTCGCGACCGGGGCGTGGCCGTCGAGGTCGCCCATTTGGCCAAGATCGGCCTCACACCACCAAGACAGGAAGCCGTGCGAGGCTTGTGACCTTGTGGCTGACGGAGCCCAGCATATAGCCCTCCGTCGCCCCCAGCCCGCGCGAGCCGATGGCGATCAGATCGCAGTCTTTTTCTCTGGCAAAGGCCACAATGGTGCGCGCCGAGGGGCCGCCTTTGATAAAGGCCTGCACCTTTTCGACGCCTAGTTCCTTGGCACGGGTCTTGGCATATTCACCAACCTCGCGCGCCGCCGCTTTCATCGCGTCATCGAGGTTGCCGGGGTCTTCGCCACTGCCGCGAACCATTGAAAGCGAGGCCTCTAGGATCGAATGATGACGATAGACCGTCACCACCATCAGTTCCGCTCCGGCCAGTTTGCATAGCTCACATGCTTTCTCCATGGCGCCATCCGCGCCTTTCGACCCATCGTGCGCCAAAAGGATTTTCTTGAACATGGCGAGCCTCCTCTACTTGCCAAATGCGATGTCGCGCAAAAAGAGCGCAATCTGCGGGAAAAAGATCAGCAGGACAGACACGCTGAGCAGCATCACGATGAAGGGCGGGGTACCTTTGACCACTTCGGCGTAAGGACGTTTGAACACGGCAATCGCCGTGAAGATGTCACAGCCGAAGGGCGGCGTGGCGCTGCCGATGGCGACCTGAAGCGTGATGATCGTGCCGACAAGCACCGGATCAAGGCCCACGGATTGCACCACAGGGGCAAAGATCGGCACGAAGATCAGGATCACCACGATCGGGTCCACGAACATGCAGCCGACGAAAAAGGCGATCGAGATAGTAAACAAGACACCATATTGTCCCATCTCGTTGATGCCGATGCTGCCGAGAACCTGCTGCGGGATTTGTGCAAAGCTGATGACATAGGAAAAGGCAGCCCCCGCGCCGACGAGGATAAAGACCACAGCCGTGATCAGCCCCGTGGATTTGGCGGTGGCATAAAGCTGTTTGACCGTCATCTCGCGAAACACGCCCATTTCGAGCAAAAGAGCATAGAGCACACAGGCGGCGGCGGCCTCCGTCGGTGAAAAGACCCCGCCATAGATGCCGCCCACGATGATCACAGGAAAACCCAAGGGCCAGAGCGCGCGCCGCATCGCACGGCCCCGCGCGCGCCAGCTGGCCTTGGGTTCCGTGGGCACGTTGTTTCGCACGGCGTAGACGTAGGAGTAGATCGAGAACAACAAGAGGATCAAAAGCCCCGGCCCGATGCCCGCGATGAACAGTTCCGAGATGGATGTGCCGGAGACCACACCATAGATGATCATGCCGATGGAGGGTGGGATCAGAAAGGCGATGTCCGAAGAATTCACGATCAGGGCGAGGACGAAATTGTCCTTATAGCCTGCCTTGAGCATCCGGGGCCGCAAAGGTCCGCCAACGGCCACCACTGTCGCCTGCGTCGAGCCGGACACGGCCCCGAAAAGCGTACATGCGGTTGCGGTGGTGACGGCAAGCCCGCCTTTGAGGTGGCCGACAAAGGTCATCACCAGATCGATCAGACGATTGGCGGATTGGCCGCGCGTCATGATGTCAGCGGCAAAGATGAACATCGGCACGGCGATCAGACTGGCCGGTTGGATGCCGCCGAGAATCTGCTGAACCATCGTGTCCAGTTGGCCAAAGCCCTGAAACAGCGTGACGAAGCCGATGAGCGAGCCCGCAATGAGCGGGATCATCATTGGAAAGCCCAGAAGGAGAAGCACGATCATCGTGCCGAAGATTGCCAAAGCCATGGTCTTACACCTCCTCTGCCGTGTCGTCGGAATAGCCTTCCATCGTGCTGGTGGAGAGCCAGATGTCTTTATGGATGATGTTCTTGATCGCGGTCAGCGCGTATTGCAGACCCGTGAGGAAAAAGCCCAAAGGCGCCCAGACGATGATCCACCAGACGGGAATTTGCAGCGCTGGCAAAAGCCGCCCGCGCGAGGCCTGCGCCAGAACGTAGTCGACCGAATACCACGCCAGCATGAACATCGCCGCCGCCGTCACCACGGCGATGATAATCATCAGAAGTTTGCGCAGGGGCGGTTTCAACGCGTCGAAAAACGCCGACATGCGGATGTGGCGGCCGTGGCGCGCGGCGTAGGAAATTCCCGCGAAGGTGATCAACACGATCAGTGCGCGATTGACCTCTTCTGAGAAAAACAGGCTCTGCCCAAAGATGAACCGCCCCACGACATTCGCCATGGTATTGAGCGCCATCAAAAGCACGCCCACCGCCAAAAGCACCGCTTCGATGCGGGCGATGGCGACGTCGATCACGCCAAGCGGCCCGGGCAGGCCGGACACATAGTTGGAATCGTCAATATCGTCGTCCACGGCAGAGGTCTGAAGCTCCGCCAACAGGTCCGGGTCGACCTTTTGATCTTTCTCTGGGTCAGGCATGGTGAGCAGGTTCCTGCATGCTGTAAATGGATAATGGCAAAGAAGGAGCCGAGCCGCTTCGTGACGGCCCGGCCTATGCTCTAGGGAGCGATGGCGCGCCGCAGCGGCGCGCCAAAATCGGTATTATTCGACAGCGGCCAGATCGGCCTTGAGCTGTTCAAGGATCGCGCCGGCCTGATCGCCGCCGATCTCAAGGAACTCTTGTTCGACGGAGTCGGCGGTCGCCATGAAGGGCGCGCGCTCTTCCTCGCTTAGAGTCGTGATCGTCATGTCGGGCTTGGCCTCCATGATCTTCTCAAGGGACGCTTCGGTCAGGCCGTCCTGATAGTCGATGATGTAGTCAAAAGCCGCGTCGATCGCGTTGTTCACCAAGGTTTTGTCCTCGTCCGACAGACCGTCGAAGAAGTCCTTGTTGGCCATCACGGCGGTGGTGAAGTTGTTGTGGCCCGCCCGCGTGATGTGGTCGGTCACCTCATACATTTTGGTCGACTCGATGAAGAAGGCCGGGTTTTCCTGACCCTGAATGATGCCGGTCTGAAGCGCACCGTAGACCTCGCCCCAAGGCAGCGGCGTCGGCGTCGCGCCAAAGGCCTTGTAGCTCTCGACCAAAAGCGGGTTGGTCATCACGCGGAATTTGACCTCGTCGAGATCTTCCGGCCCGGAGACCGCCTCGGTCGTCGTCATCATGACCTCGCCCTCGGGGAACATGGTCAAAAGTTCGAGGCCCTGTTCGGCATAGAGCGGGGGGAACATCTCGTTGATCGCCTTTGACTCTTTGAAGAAGGTCGCGAGCGTCGCGGTGTCTTGCGGCAACAGGTAGGGCACGAAGAAGACCTGCGCTTCCGGGATCAGAGCGCCGGTGAAGCCCGGCGACTGGTCGACGAATTGCAGGATTCCGGATTGTGTTTGCTCCATGATGCTGTCGGATTCACCCAGCGTGCCGAAGGGGAAAAGCTGGATCTCGTGGTCGGAGTTGGCCTCGATCTCTTCCTTGAATTTCTGGGCAAACTTACCCTGCACCTCGTCCATCGCCTCTTCGAAGGCATAGCGCCATGTGTCAGCCATGGCGCTGCCGCTCGCCATCATCATGACGAGGGCGCTGGTGGTGAGAAGTTTTTGATATGACATATAAAATATATCCCCATTTTAACTATCCCGACGCAGGCGCATCGCCCGGGTCAGGGTTTGGTTTCATGCCGATCAGGTCTGCAAAGGCTGCAGACACGGCTTGCCCAAAACCTTTCGGGAGGGGTTTTCCATGTCAATGTTTATATTGAACCATGACAATTTGTGCGGGGCCAGAAGGCCGCGAACGGAGGTGGGAGATCAAAACTCCGGCACAACTTCTGCGAGTGCTCGCAGCGCGCGCTCCAAATCGCGGCGGCTTCCGGCGCCGAGGCTGACCCGGACAGCGGGGCTTTGATCCGACACGGCAAAGCCTGACCCGGCCGCGACGGCGACATCTTGTTCCAAGGCGCGGGCCATAAAACTGTCTTCGTCCATGTCGGGCGGCAGGCTGAGCCAGCGATGCAGAGTGTGAAGACCGCCCTGACATCGGGGCCCCAGAATGGATTGCGCCAGGCGGTTGCGCGCCGCCAATTCGACACGGTGGTCGGCCAAAATCTTGTCGGCTTTTCCGTTGTCGATCCAGTCCCGCGCGATCTCCGCAATCAACGGCGTGGCCATCCAAGAAATTGACAGATGCCGGTTGGTGGCATGTTCGAACAACCCCTCCGGCATGACCAGAAACCCAAGCCTGAGGCCGGGCGCGAGACATTTGGTCAGCCCCGTAAAGTAGAACGCCTGACGCGGCGCAAAACTTGCGACCGGCGGCGGGCGGCGGGCGGGCAGGGGACCCAGAGGGTCGCTTTCCAACAGGATCAGCCCGGCCTCCAATGCTGCCTCGGCCAAGGCCTCGCGCCGTTCTTTGTCCATGATCTGCGGATTGGGTGCGGCGCCTGAGGGCATGAGGAACACCGCTTTCATCTGCCCCGCTGAGGTCTCTGCCGCATCTTTCAATGCTTCGGGGATCATCCCGCGCGCGTCGCATTCGATGCCTTGCACTTGCAAGTTCAGATGTCGCGCCGCCTGAATGAGCGTGTGCGTGGTCAGGGGCTCGGCCGCGATCATGTCGCCGGCTGTCAGGACAGAGGAGAGAGCGACAAACATCGCGGGCGTGACGCCATTGGTGATCAACACCCGCCGTCCGCCCACCACCAATCCGCAGCGCGCGAGCCAATCGGTGGCGATGTCGAGATAACGCGCCGCCGTCAATTCCGGGCGCAGTTCATGGAGGGCGCTGTGATCCGCATGATCGGCGAGCCGGTGTAAACTTTCGATCCACGCCTGTTTCGCGCGCGGCAAGGCGACCGGCGTCAACAGCGAAAGATCATGGCGCGGCAGTCGGGCCATGCCGCTGTGCCACGGTGTCTCTAAGGTTTCGGGCGGCAGGCTGTTGACGAATGTCCCGCGTCCAACCTCGCCCGCCACCAGATCGGCACGGATCAGTTCTTCATAGGCGCGGCTGACGGTTTGGACAGAAACATCGAGATCCCAGGCCAGTTTCCGGTGCGTGGGCAGGCGGTCGCCCGCGCGCAAACTTCCCGCACTGATCGCGGCGGCAATCGCCTGCGCGAGGCTGCGATATGCGGGGCGGGAAATGTCATCGGGGGTAAGGGGCCAGTGCGACATGGGCGCTACCGTTGCTCAGGTCCAAAGGATTGTCCAGATCGGCGATTGTCCCGACCGGCCCGTGTCACCCCTGCATCCGTGCGAAACTGAGCGAGATATGCCCGCGCCGCAAATGTCCCACCGCATCGAGATCGCCCAGCTTGAGCGCGTCGAGAATGTCCTGCACCTCGCGGGCGTAAATTTCGATCTCCTGCATCAGATCGATCTGTGAGGCCGTCACCTGTTGCAGCCAAATGCGCGTGGTGCGGAAATAGAGCCGCTCGGACATGGTGCGCAGCGGCACATTGGCGGTCAGCTCCAGAAGTGTCAGAAACATATCCCGGTCGAGCTTTGAAAACGCCTTGGCCGAAGGGGTGGATTTGAGCGCCAAGGCGCGCGTCAAAATGGCGTCGATCCGAGCGATGAAGTCCGGCGTTGGAGGCACAGTGTCGAGCGAGGTTTGTAGCAACACCAACTCCTTGCGCAGACGGTAAACCTGCGCCAGCTCCGCCATGTCCACGTCGGTGACCATGGTGCCGACGCCGTGGACAGATGTCACGAGACCCTCGTCTTCGAGGCGGGCCAGAACCCGGCGCAGCGGCGTGCGCGACATGCCGAATTCCTCGGCCAACTCTACCTCGGAAAGTTTCATCCCCGGCGGATATTCCAAAAGGCAAATGCGGCTGCGGATCTCGTCATGTATCCGGTCCAGTCGCTGCCGCGCGTTCCGCGGCTCCTCGGAGATTGAGGCCTCGCTTAGCGTCTCACCCACCGTAACTTTCTCCCAATCGCTCCAGCATGGCCAAGGACTGGCTGAGCTGATCCAGCGCGATATATTCGTCCGGCTTATGCGCCTGGTCAATGGAGCCCGGGCCGCAAATCACCGCTTGCATGCCGATCTCCTGAAACAGCCCGGCTTCGGTCCCAAACGGCACCACATCGGCGCTGTTCGCGCCCGTCAGACGAAACACCAGATCGCGGGCGGCGTTCTCGTCCATCGGCATCAATCCGGCCACTTCGCCGATCACCTCGGTCGCGATCTCGGCCTGTGCTGCGACCCGGCGCATTTCGGGCAAAAGCACGTCGCCGACATAGGTCGCAATCTCACCTTTGACAAAGTCCATGTCGCCTTGCACGACGGGCCGCATTTCCCACTCCAGCGTGGCTTTGCCCGCGATGACATTATGCGCATGGCCGCCTTTGAGGCCGCCGATGTTGATCGTCGTGTAGGGCGGATCGAACCGCGATCCCGGCGGGCAGCGGTCGATCAGAGACTGACGCAGCTCCAGCAACCGATTGATATAGCGCGCCGCATATTCCACCGCGTTCACGCCCTTTTCGGGTGCCGAGCCATGACCCTCCGCCCCCGTGAAGGTGACGGTATATTCACAGCAGCCCTTGTGCCCCTCAATCACCCGCATTTCTGTCGGCTCCCCGATCAAGGCCATAGCGGGGCGCAACTCACGTGCGCGCAAAACTTCGACGAGATCGCGTGCACCGAGACAGCCGACCTCCTCGTCATGGGTGAAGGCGAAATGGATCGGGCGCTCTTTTGCTGCCGCTTTGAGATGGTCGAGCGTTGTCAGGCAGGTTGCGATAAAGCCCTTCATGTCGCAGGTGCCGCGCCCGAAAAGCCTGCCGTCCCGCTCCACCATCCGAAACGGATCGCTGGTCCAGGGCTGGTCCTCGACCGGCACCACATCGGTGTGTCCGGACAGGACCAAACCGCCCGCGCGCTCGGGGCCGAGTGTGGCAAAGAGGTTGGCTTTCTGCCCGCTGGCGTCGTGCAAAACCTCGACGCGCGCGCCCACATCATTCAGGCGCTCAGCAATATAGGAGATCGCGGCGAGGTTGCTATCACAGGACACGGTCGGGAAGGCAATCAGATCGCCCAGAATGTCGCGGCACCGCGCAAGGTCGGACATGGTCAGTCCTTCACATAGAGTTTGCGCGGCACGTTGCAGAGCGTCTCCGCCGGACCGTCTTCGCGGATCAGGATGGTCTCTGTGGTCTCCATGCCCCAGCCATCCATCCATAGCCCCGGCATAAAGTGAAACGTCATACCGGGTTCCAAAACGGTCTCGTCAAAGGCGCGCAGGGACACGGTATGCTCGCCCCAATCCGGCGGGTAAGAGAGGCCGACCGCATAGCCGCAACGGTTCGGGCGTTCGATCCCCACCTTGATCAGTTCTGCGTCCAAAGCGCGCGCGATGTCACAGGCGCGATTGCCGGCGCGTGCGACTTCGATCCCGGCGTTGAGCCCCTCGGTCAGGGCCTCGGCAGCGTCGGTCATGAAGCTCGGCGGTTTGCCAAAGAAAATCGTCCGGCACAGCGGCGCGTGGTAGCGGCGATAGCAGCCGGATTGCTCGATGAAGGTTGCCTCGCCCTTTTTCAATGCCTCGCCATTCCACGTCAGATGCGGTGCGGAGGCGTCTTCGCCTGACGGCAAAAGCGGCACGATGGCCGGGTAGTCGCCCCAGCTGTCGTCCTCGCCCTGCACCGAGGTTTTGAACAGCTCGCCCACGAGGTCGTGTTTGCGCATGCCGGGTTCGGCGATCTCCATGGCGCGTTCGATCACGAGTTCGGAAATCCGCGCGGCGCGGCGCATGAAGCCCAGCTCTTCGGAGGATTTGATCAGCCGGTTCCAGTTCACCAAAGATGAGGCGTCGACCATCTCGGCCTCCGGCAACCCTTCCGCCAAGACGGCAAAGGCGCGGGCGGTGAAGTAATAGGTCTCCATCTCGATGCCGATGCGTTTGTCGCCATAGCCCATGATGCGCAGGTGCGAGGCGAGATCTTCCATCGGGTGAATATCCGTCGCCTGAATATAGCGGTCGGCGTAATACAGGATCTTGTCGTCCTGCATCCACACAGTGCGCTTGGCGCCATTGGCGTCCTGCATTCGGCCCCACCAAATCGGGTCGCCGTCCATCGGCAGGATGACGCCCTGATGGACGTAAAACGACCAACCGTCATAGCCCGTAAGCCAGTTCTGGTTCGAAGGATTGGTGACGAACAGGACGTCGATCCCGACCTCTGCCATGGACTCACGGGTCAGGCGGATGCGGCGGTCATATTCGGCTTGAGAGAAAGGGGCGTTCTCGATGGGCATGGTTTTCTCACATCTTGTGCACAACTTGCGCGTCTGCATGTAGGTTTTCCGTGAAATCAGACGATAAGATCAGATTTCGGCGGGTGATTGGCTTGACACTCAGGTGATTCACTTGGTGTTGTATACATCATTGAGGCGACTGCCATCTTTCCGTCAATCAAAATCAATCGGAGCCTGCCGTGAAACCTGTCTGGACCTGCCAGAATGATGCGACTTTGATCAGGCGCATTGCGTGCGTGACGCTCCCATGGTCGTGATGAAAGACATTCTGGCGGCGGCGCGTGCGATCCACGGTGTCGCGGATGCGACGCCGCTTGTGCCATCGTTGGTGCCGTCGACGGTTTTCGGGCGGAACGGCGGAGCGCTCTGGCTCAAACTTGAGACCTGTCAGCCGATGGGGGCCTTCAAACTGCGTGGCGCCCTGAATGCAATATCGCACTTGCCAGAGGGGGTGCCGGGGGTGACTTGTTGTTCCACCGGCAATCACGGCCGCGCCGTGGCTTATGCTGCGGCGGCGCGGGGACTGCGGTCGGTGATCTGTATGTCAGAGCTGGTGCCGAAGGCGAAGGTCGACGGCATCAGGGCGCTGGGCGCGGAGGTGCACATCTACGGGCGCTCACAAGACGACGCCCAGATCGAAGCCGCCCGTCTTTCCGCAGAGGAGGGTTTGATCGATATTTCGCCCTTCGACGACCCGCATGTGATTGCGGGGCAGGGGACCATCGCGCTCGAGATGCTGGCCGCATGTCCGGAATTGGATGCGCTTTTGATCCCGCTCTCCGGTGGTGGTTTGGCTGCCGGCATGGCGGTTGCGGCGCGGGCGCTCTCTCCAGATATGCGCCTGATCGGCGTGTCGATGGACCGCGGTGCTGCGATGGCCGCGTCGATGCGGGCGGGGCGGCCTGTCGAGGTTGAAGAAGTGCCCAGCCTCGCAGACAGTTTGGGTGGCGGGATCGGTCTAGAGAACCGACACTCCTTCCGGCTGTGTCGAGACCTTCTGGATGAGGTGGTTCTGGTCACCGAAACCGAAATCTATGTCGCAATGCAGGCGCTCTATCATGAGGATCGGATGGTCGCCGAAGGCGCCTCTGTCGTCGGTCTCGCGGCCCTCATGGCGGGCAAGGTGACGCCCAGCCCGCAGATGGGCACGGTGCTCACCGGACGCAACGTCGATATGGCGCAATTCACCCAGGTGATCACCGGACAGGGCGTCACCCTCGGAGATCTGACTGTGAAAGGACTTCCCTATGGCTGACATTCGCATCCTGACAGAAAGCGAGTTGCGCGCTGTGGTGAGGCTCGATCTGGAGACCATCGACGTGATTGAGAACGGGTTCCGCGCCTTGGCCGGGGGCGGCGTGGTCATGCCGCCGGTTCTGTCCATGGCGATCGAGGAACATCATGGCGAGGTCGATGTGAAAACCGCCTATGTGCCCGGGGTCGATGGGTTTGCCTTGAAAGTCTCGCCGGGGTTCTTCGATAATCCGAAGCTGGGTTTGCCGTCGCTCAACGGTCTCATGATCCTGCTGTCTGCCCAAACCGGTCTCGTGCAGGCGGTGTTTCTCGACAACGGCTATCTGACCGATCTGCGCACCGCCGCCGCAGGGGCCGTCGCCGCGCGCCATCTTGCGCCAGAGGTCGAAACGGCGGGCGTCATCGGCACCGGCGTGCAGGCGCGGTTGCAGATGGAAGCGGCCCATCTGGTGCGCCCGTTCAAGCGCTGTCTCATCTGGGGGCGAGATCCGGAGAAGGCTGCGATTTGCGCCGCCGATATTGCCGTGGCGACCGGCGCGGAGGTTGAGGTGATGTCGGACATTGCCGCCTTGGTCGGGCAGAGCCAGCTTGTTGTTACGACGACGCCCGCGACGACGCCGCTGATCGCCGCCGACATGCTCCATGACGGGTTGCACATTACTGCAATGGGGTCGGATCAGGCGGGCAAATCCGAGATTGATCCCTATGCGCTCGATGCCGCTTCTCTTTATGTCTGTGACCGGGTGAGCCAATGCGAGGCGCTGGGCGAGTTGCGCGCCGCGCGGGAGATCGGGCTGATGCGGCCAACACCGCCGGAGCTGGGCCAGATCATCACGGGGCAGGCGGCGGGGCGCAGCGACCCGACCCAGATCACGATCTGCGATCTCACCGGAACGGGCGTTCAGGACACAGCCATCGCCAGCCATGTGTTTTCCCGATTGGGGGATGCAGGCACGGTGATTTCAACGTAGCCTGACGCCATGATCAAACTTGACGCCCGCGATTTCGATATTCTGCGTGTTCTTGCGCAGGAAGGCCGGATTTCCAAATCTGCCCTCGCCGACAAGATCGGCCTGTCGCCGACTCCCGCTTGGGAGCGGTTGAAAAAGCTCGAAAAAGCCGGGCTGATTGAGGGCTATCGCGCCGAGATCAACCTGCGCAAACTTGGGCCCTCTGTGACGGTCTTTGTGGCGGCCGAGCTGGCTGACCACACGCAAGCGTCGTTTCAAACCTTCGAGGCCTCTCTTCAGGCGCATGAGGAAATCGTTGCCTGTTGGGCGCTGGGCGGGGGCTTTGATTATTTGTTGCAGATCGTCACGCGCGATGTGGACGCCTATCAGCGGCTGATCGACACGCTGCTCGATGCCCGCATCGGGATCGCGCGGTATTTCACTTATATCGTCACGAAACAGGTCAAAGGCGGCGGTCCGCCCCCGCTTGGGCTGTTCTTTGATACAGACGGCTAACTGAGTGCCAGTCCAAACGGACTGCGAAGTCTCGATCGTCAGGCCGATTTGTAGCTAAGAGGCGTCAATTTGGTCTCTCCTTCTGCCGCGTCCCGTCACATTGGGCGGGAAAGGAGGCCTCATGCGTAGCACAGCCATTTCCGCCCGCGCGGACATCAAAGACAAACGCCTTTTGCGGGGTTTCGCCTATGTGAACGGCAAATGGACCTCGGGGGAAACGGGGGACAGCTTTGCCGTGATCGATCCCGCGACGGGGGCGCGTCTGGGCGATGTTGCGGCGCTGAGCGCCACGCAGGCCAAGGAATGCGTCGATTCCGCTCAGGCAGCATTTTCGGTCTGGGCGATGCTGTTGCCACAGGAGCGCGCCGCCGTGTTACGCCGATGGTATGTGTTGATCATGGAGGCGCGCGAAGATTTGGCGCGGATCATGGTCTATGAACAGGGCAAGCCCCTGTCGGAAGCTCGCGGCGAAATCGATTATGCGGCGGCCTTCGTGGATTTTTACGCCGAAGAGGCCAAGAGACCGAACATCGAAGGCGTTACCTCACATCTTCCCGACGCGGAGATGGAGCTGTGGTATGAGCCGATGGGGGTGGTCGCCTTGGTGACGCCGTGGAATTTTCCCTCCGCCATGTTGACCCGCAAAGCGGCGGCGGCCTTGGCGGCAGGGTGCACGGTCGTGGCGCATCCCTCGCATGAAACGCCCTATTCGGCGCTGGCGCTTGCGGAACTGGCCGAACGCGCGGGCATGCCCGCAGGCGTCTTTAATGTGGTGACGGGCCATGCGCCCACTGTGGTCAAACCCTGGACCGAAGATGCCCGCGTGCGCGCATTGTCATTCACCGGTTCGACCGAAGTGGGGCGGCTGCTCTATCGCCAATCGGCGGACACGGTGAAAAAGCTTGTGCTTGAGCTGGGCGGCCATGCTCCGGTGATCGTCTTCAAGGGCGCCGATCTCGACCGCGCCGTCGAAGAGGTGATCAAGGCTAAATTCGCGACCTCAGGGCAGGATTGCCTCGGCGCCAATCGCATCTATGTCGAGCGTCCCGTTTATGCGGCTTTTTGCGAAAAATTCACCGCCGCGACCAAGGCTCTGACGCTTGGTACCGGTATGGAGGATCCGGACATCGGCCCCCTGATGAACGCCTCCGCCGTGGCCAAACAGAAAGAGCATGTTGAGGATGCCTTGGCCAAGGGTGCTCACCTGGCCTGTGGGGGCGGTGTCTCCGATTTGGGGCCGTTGTTTTTTGAGCCGACCGTGCTCACCGACGTGCCGGATGAGGCGAAGATCATGCATGAGGAAACCTTTGGTCCCGTCGCGCCGATCACGCCCTTCGACAGTGAAGACGAGGTCGTCGCCCGCGCCAATGACAGCGAATACGGCCTCGTGGCCTATGTGCATTCCCAAGATCCGCGCCGCATCTACCGTCTGTCGCGCGCGCTGCAGTATGGCATGGTGGCGGTCAATCGCACCAAGGTTACCGGCGCGCCGATCCCCTTTGGCGGCGTCAAGCAATCGGGTCTTGGCCGCGAAGGCGCGCGGATGGGGATGCAGGAATTCATGGACGTAAAATACGTCTGCCGCGACTGGGCCTAACTTGGGCAGAACGGTCGCGAAACACCAAATTTTTGACGAGAGGACAGCAGCCTATGTTGACGAATGATCAGCTTTCGAAATGGGATCGTGAGAACTTTTTTCATCCCTCCACACATCTGGCGCAGCACGCGCGCGGCGAGACGCCCAGTCGGGTGATCAAGACCGCGCATGGCGTGCATCTCGTGGACCGCGACGGCACCGAATTGCTTGATGCCTTCGCCGGGCTCTATTGTGTCAACGTCGGTTATGGGCGTCAGGAAATTGCCGAGGCCATCGCCGATCAGGCGCGCGAACTTGCCTATTATCACGCCTATGTCGGGCATGGCACAGAGGCCTCGATCACGCTTGCCAAAATGATCTTGGACCGCGCGCCGGATCACATGTCGAAGGTCTATTTCGGCATGTCCGGCTCGGACGCCAATGAGACCAACATAAAGCTGATCTGGTATTACAACAACATCCTCGGGCGGCCCGAGAAAAAGAAAATCATCTCGCGCCATCGCGGCTATCACGGCTCGGGTCTGATGACCGGGTCTTTGACCGGGCTTGAGGCGTTTCAAAAGAAATTCGACCTGCCGCTGGATCGCGTGATCCACACCGAGGCGCCGTATTATTTCCGCCGCGCTGATCTTGAGATGTCGGAAGAGGCTTTCGTCGCCGATTGCGCCGCCAAACTCGAAGCGCTGATCGAGGCGGAGGGCGCGGACACCATTGCGGCCTTCATCGGCGAGCCGGTTCTGGGCACCGGTGGGATCGTGCCGCCACCTGCGGGCTATTGGGAGGCGATTCAGAAGGTCCTGAATAAACACGACATCCTCCTGGTGGCCGATGAGGTCGTCACCGGTTTTGGCCGTCTCGGCACGATGTTCGGTTCCGAGCATTACGGCATGAAACCCGACCTGATCACCATCGCCAAGGGTCTCACCTCCGCCTATGCGCCTCTGTCGGGCTCCATCGTGTCCGACAAGATGTGGAAGGTGTTGGAGCAGGGCACGGATGAGAACGGCCCGATCGGCCACGGCTGGACTTATTCGGCGCATCCGATCGGGGCGGCGGCCGGGGTGGCGAACCTCAAGCTATTGGACGAGCTGGCGCTTATTCAAAACGCGAGCACCGTTGGCAAATACCTCAATGACGCGATGAAGGATGCCTTGGGCGATCATGCGCATGTCGGCGATATTCGCGGCGAGGGCATGCTGTGTGCCGTGGAATTCGTGAAAGACCGCGACAGCCGCACGTTCTTCGATCCGGCGGACAAGATCGGCTATGGCCTTGCAGGTGCATTGCTCTCTGAGGGTGTGATCGGGCGCGCCATGCCGCAGGGCGACATTTTGGGTTTTGCGCCGCCCTTCTGTTTGACAACCGACGAGGCCGACAAGGTCGTCGATGCCACGACCAAAGCGGTGAAAGCCGTTCTTTGCTAAGGCCGATTGGTCAAATCGACGTAGCACGCTTGAGGGGCGCGCGAGGCGGGGGGCCGACTTGCGCGCCCTGACACATCGAAAATCCATCTGCCGCCTTGAGATCGGCACGGCTCGCTTCATATGATGGCTGTCGACGCGAGAAAGCAGGAGGAGATTTCAATGAGTTTGGATTTGTTGATTGGCGGCATGGATGTCCCCGCCGATGCGGGGCGCACCTATGATCGGATTGATCCGGTGACGGGTGACGTGGCGACGAAAGCCGCCGCTGCTTCTGTCGCGGATGCGCTCAAAGCCGTGGCCAGCGCGCAGGCCGCTTTCGCCGAATGGTCTGCGATGGGCCCGGAGGCGCGGCGCAAGGTGCTTGTGGCGGCGGGCGACATCATGGAGGCGCGCGCGGGCGAGTTTGTCGAGGCCATGGTGACCGAGACCGGCGCCACCGAGATTTGGGCTGGATTTAACGTCCATCTCGCCTCCGGCATGCTGCGCGAAGCGGGCGCGATGACGACGCAAGTGGGCGGCGAGGTGATCCCATCGAACAAGCCGGGCAGCCTGGCGCTGGCGGTGGCGAAGCCGCGGGGCGTGTGCCTCGGGATCGCGCCGTGGAACGCACCTGTGATTTTGGGCACGCGGGCGGTGGCGACGGCGTTGGCCTGTGGCAACACCGTTGTGCTGAAATCTTCTGAAATGTGCCCGAAGGTGCATCGTCTGATTGGTGAATGCCTGACCGAGGCGGGGCTTCCCGCAGGCGCGATCAACGTGATTTCCAATGCGCCCGAAGACGCCGCCGAGGTGGTCAAAGCGCTCATCGAGGCGCCCGAGGTGCGCCATGTCAATTTCACCGGTTCAACGGCTGTGGGCAAAATCATCGGCCGTTTGGCGGGCGAGAACCTCAAGCCCGCGCTTTTGGAACTGGGCGGCAAGGCACCTTTCGTGGTGCTCGAAGATGCTGATCTCGACGGTGCTGTGAATGCTGCCATTTTCGGGTCGTTCATGAATCAGGGCCAGATTTGCATGTCCACCGAACGCATCATTGTTGTCGAGGCCGTGGCCGATGCTTTTATCGAAAAACTCGCCGCCAAGGCCGCCGGCCTGCCCTATGGCAACCCGCGCGACAAGGTGGTTCTGGGTTCTCTCGTGACGGAAAAAGCCGCCGAGAAAATGGACGCGTTGATTGCGGATGCGACCGCCAAGGGCGCGAAACTCGTTGCAGGCGGTGCGCGTGAAGGCGCGATTCATTCGGCAACCTTGCTCGATGGCGTGACGCCCGAAATGCGCATCTATGCCGAAGAAAGCTTTGGTCCTGTGAAATCGGTCATTCGCGTGAAAGATGCGGATGAGGCCATCGCGGTGGCGAACGACACGGAATACGGGCTGTCCTCGGCGGTGTTCTCGCAGGACATCACCAAGGCGATGGACGCGGCGAACCGTATTCAAAGCGGGATTTGCCACATCAACGGCCCGACCGTCTCCGACGAGCCGCAAATGCCCTTTGGCGGCGTAAAGGACTCGGGCTTTGGGCGGTTCGGCGGCAAACTCGGCATCAATGAATTCACGGTCACGCGCTGGATTACGATTGAGAACCCGAAACAGCATTACCCGTTCTGAGGTTATGATATTTCGAACACGTAAGACCCGCTTCGGCGGGTCTTTTTTATGTGTGCTGCACTGCGCCACTGGCTGCCCCGGTGCGCGAAATGCTCTTTCGAGGTCTTTGATATAAAATCGTTTAAAACCCAACTTTGAATTAAAAATCGTTTTTATTTGACATGAACGATAAATTTTCGCCATGATCCCCCACAGGGCGCGGCTTCGCCCGAGCAATGATTGAGAGCAAAAATGAGAGACGGGTTCATGACCTCCACACGCGACGCGACGCATTTCATCAATGGGGAATTCACGTCGGGCACCTCGGGAAAGACCTTCGACAATATCTCGCCGGTGACCGGCAAGAGGATCGGCATCGTACCTGAAGGGCGTCAACCCGAGGTGGACGCGGCGGTAGCGGCGGCGCGGGCGGCGCTTCGTGGAGACTGGGGGTATATGCCCTTGGCGGCGCGGGCGGAGATGCTCCATGCCGTGGCCGATGAGATCAACCGCCGGTTCGATGATTTTCTGGAGGCGGAGATTTTGGATACGGGTAAGCCTAAAGGGCTGGCGTCCCATGTCGACATCCCACGGGGCGCGGCGAATTTTAAAATCTTTGCGGATCTTGTGAAAAACGTCCCGACCGAGAGCTTCATGCTCGACACACCTGACGGTTTTGGCGCGGTGAATTATGGCGTGCGTAAACCCAAAGGCGTGATCGCGGTGATTTCGCCCTGGAACCTGCCGCTCTTGCTGATGACGTGGAAGGTCGGCCCGGCGCTCGCCTGCGGTAATACGGTGATCGTGAAACCCTCGGAGGAAACGCCGCTGACCACGACGCTTTTGGGCGAGGTGATGAACACGGTGGGCGTGCCGAAAGGTGTGTTCAACGTGGTGCATGGCTTTGGCCCGGACAGCGCGGGAGCTTATCTCACCGCGCATCCGGATGTCGATGCGATCACTTTTACGGGCGAGACCCGCACCGGCGAGGCGATCATGCAATCCGCCGCCAAGGGGCTGCGTCAGGTGTCGATGGAATGCGGCGGCAAGAACGCCGGGATCGTGTTTGCGGATGCGGATATGGACAAGGCGATCGAGGGCACGCTGCGCTCGGCCTTCTCGAACTGTGGTCAGGTCTGTCTTGGCACCGAACGCGTCTATGTTGAGCGGCCCATCTTTGACGAATTTGTTTCCCGTCTGAAACAAGGCGTCGAGATGATGAAACTCGGTCCCTCTGAGGACCCGGAAACCTCCATGGGGCCGCTGATTTCGCAAGAGCACAGGGACAAGGTGATGTCCTACTACAAACTTGCCGTCGAGGAGGGCGCGACGGTCGTGACCGGCGGCGGTGCACCGGAGATGCCGGACGATCTGAAAGGCGGCGCTTGGGTTCAGCCGACGATCTGGACCGGGCTTGCGGAAGATGCGCGTTGCATCAAGGAAGAGATTTTCGGCCCCGTCTGTCACATCGCGCCGTTTGATAGCGAGGAAGAGGTAATCGAACTGGCCAATGACACGAAATACGGTCTCGCGACCGCGATCTGGACCGAGAACCTCACGAAAGCGCATCGCGTGGCGCGTCAGATCGACGTGGGGCTGGCTTGGGTCAATTCCTGGTTCCTGCGCGATCTGCGCACGGCCTTTGGCGGCGCGAAACAGTCCGGCATCGGGCGCGAGGGCGGGGTGCATGGTCTGGAGTTCTATTCCGAGCTGACCAACGTCTGCGTGAAACTCTGAAGGGCAAGAATCTGAAGGACAGCGAAATGACAAGCGAAGCGAACATTCAAAAGGCCGCCGATCAGCTTTGGCAGGCTTGGGAGAGTGGGACGCCCGGAGATCCGATCCGGGGGCTTCTCGACGCGGGCGATGTGGACGCGGCCTATGCCGTGCAAGAGATCAACACTAAGCGCTGGCTGGGTAGAGAAGAGCGTGTGCTCTCTGGCCGCAAGATTGGGCTGACCTCTGTCGCCGTTCAAAAACAGCTCAGTGTGGATCAGCCGGATTACGGTATGTTGTTTGCCGATATGGAATATATGGACGGCGAGGAAATCCCGATGTCCGCCGTGCATCAGCCCAAAGTCGAGGCCGAGATCGCCTTTGTGGTCTCCGCTCCGCTGAATGGCGCGCATCTGACCATGGTCGATCTGATGGCCTCCATCGGCTACGCGGTGCCTGCGCTCGAAATCGTTGGCTCGCGGGTCAAGGATTGGGACATCCGCATCACTGACACCATTGCCGACAACGCCTCTTCGGGCATTTACGTTTTGGGCCAGACCCCGAAACGCCCCGGCGATTTCGATCCGCGTCTCTGCGGCATGGTGATGACCAAAAACAACGAGCCGGTGTCGGTCGGCGCGGGGGCGGCCTGTATGGGCAGCCCGCTCAACGCGTCGCTGTGGCTGGCGCGGACCATGGCCAAGGCCGGCCGTCCGCTTGGACCGGGCGATGTCATTCTCTCCGGGGCGCTGGGCCCCTTTGTTTCGGCTGAGCCCGGCGACGTGTTCGAAGCTCGGATCAACGGTCTGGGCTCTGTCCGTGCCGCTTTCGCAAAGGAATAAGACTATGGAAAAGATCAAATGTGCCATCATCGGCTCGGGCAACATCGGCACCGATTTGATGATCAAGATCATGCGCAATTCCAAGGTGTTGGACATGGCCGCGATGGTTGGGATCGACCCCGCGTCCGATGGTCTGGCCCGCGCGGCACGTCTCAATGTGGTGACCACGCATGAGGGCATCGAGGGGCTTGTGAAGTTGCCTGAATATAAAGACATCCGCATCGTGTTCGATGCTACGTCTGCGGGGGCGCATCAGCGGCACAATGAGGTGCTGCAAAAAGACGGCAAACAGGTGATCGACCTGACGCCTGCCGCCATCGGGCCGTTTACCATTCCACCGGTCAATCTGGATGCAAACCTCGACCAGATGAACGTCAATATGGTGACCTGTGGCGGTCAGGCGACCATTCCGATGGTCGCAGCGATCAACCGCGTCTCGCCGGTGATCTACGGCGAGATCGTTGCCTCTGTGTCCTCAAAATCCGCCGGGCCGGGGACGCGTGCCAATATCGACGAGTTTACCCAAACCACCGCGCAGGCCATCGAACAAGTTGGTGGTGCGAAACGCGGCAAGGCGATTGTTATTCTGAACCCGGCTGAGCCGCCGGTGATCATGCGCGACACGGTCTATTGTCTCTGCGAAGAGGCCGACCAAGATGCGATCCGCGCCTCTATCCTTGAAATGGTTGAAGAGGTGAAGACCTATGTGCCGGGCTATCGCCTCAAGCAAGAGATCCAGTTCGAACATTTCGGTGACAACAGTCCGCTGACCATCCCGGAAAGCGGCGGGGTGTTTACTGGCCTCAAGGTCTCGGTCTTCTTGGAGGTTGAAGGGGCTGCGCATTACTTGCCGGCCTATGCGGGGAACCTCGACATCATGACCTCGGCGGCGATGAAGACCGCAGAAGCCCTCGTTTACAAACGCAATTGGGTCAAGGAGGCCGCGTGAGATGACCAAGGTTTACATTCAGGACGTGACGCTTCGCGACGGCATGCATGCGATGCGTCACCAGTACGATCTGGGCCATGTGCGCGCGATTGCTGAGGCGCTCGACGAGGCCGGTGTGGATGCCATCGAAGTGACCCATGGCGACGGGGTGGCGGGGTCCACCTTTAACTACGGCTTCGGGCGCCAGACCGATGTGGCGTGGATTTCCGAGGCCGCGAAAGTGGTGAAAAACGCTAAGCTCACCTGTCTCTTGGTGCCGGGCATCGGCACGCTCGATGACCTGAGACAGGCGCATGATGCCGGTGTCGTCTCCGTGCGCGTGGCGACCCATTGCACCGAGGCGGACGTGGCCGCGCAGCATATTGCGGCCGCGAAAGAGATGGGCATGGATGTCTCGGGCTTTCTGATGATGGCCCATATGAACCCGCCCGAAAACCTCGCCGAACAGGCCAAGTTGATGGAAAGCTACGGTGCGGATTGTGTTTATTGCACCGACTCCGGCGGGCGTCTGACGATGAAAGACGTCTCCGCCCGGATGGAGGCTTATAAAGCTGCTTTGAGGCCCGAAACCCAGATCGGCGCGCATATGCATGAGAACCTGTCGCTCTCGGTGGCGAACTCGGTTGTGGCGGTCGAACATGGTGCTTACCGCGTCGATGCCTCGCTTGCCGGTATGGGCGCTGGCGCAGGCAATACACCGATCGAGGCCTTCGCCGCCGTCGCCAATCTCTATGGTTGGGAGCATGGCTGTGACGTGTTCAAATTGCAGGACGCGGCCGAGGACTTGGTGCGCCCGCTACAGGACCGTCCGGTGCGGGTGGACCGCGAGACGCTGACGTTGGGCTATGCTGGGGTTTATTCAAGCTTCCTGCGCCACGCCGAACGCGCCGCCGAGATGTACGGCCTCGACACGCGCGATATTCTCGTGGAACTGGGCAAACGCCATATGGTCGGCGGTCAGGAAGACATGATTGTTGATGTGGCCCTCGACATGGTCAAAACCAAGGAGGCCGCAGCATGAAAAGCCTCGCAGAGCTGGCAGACTACGTGGACGAAGCGGCGCGCACGGCCACAGAAATCCCGCAAATCTCCGACACGCGGGTGTTGAGTGTCGAGGAGGCCTACGCGGTTCAGGCTCTCTCGATGCAGCGCCGCTACGCGCGCGGCGAAAAGCGCATTGGTATCAAAATGGGGCTGACATCGCGGGCCAAGATGATCCAGGTCGGCGTCTCCGACGTCACTTGGGGGCGACTGACCGACGCGATGCGCGAAGAGGAAGGCGGCGTGGTCTCGATGGCGAATTATGTCCACCCGCGCGTCGAGCCGGAGATCGCGTTTTTGATCAAGACACCACTGTCGGGCACTGTCTCCGCGTTGGAGGCCATGTCGGCGGTGGAGGCCGTGGCGCCTGCGCTTGAGATCATCGACAGCCGCTATAAGGCGTTCAAATTCGATGTCGGCGACGTGATTGCGGACAATTCGTCTTCGTCGGGCTTCGTCGTTGGCACTTGGCACAGCCCGGAGACGGACATCTCGAATTTGGGCATGGTGCTGTCGATCAACGGCCGTCCGCAAGAAATCGGGTCAACGGCGGCGATCCTCGGCCATCCGGTGCGCTCGCTTGTGGCGGCGGCGCGGATGGTGGCTTCGGCGGGGGAAGAGTTGAAACCCGGCGACATCGTTCTCGCGGGCGGCGCGACGGCGGCGATCCCGATGGACGTGGGGCAATCTGTGTTGCTTGAGGTCGAAAACCTTGGTCAGATCGGGTTCAATATCGGAGCGTAGTTATGCCATTCATCGAAGTGACATTGGTCGAAGGCCGCACGCCGCAGATGAAAGCCAAGCTGATTGAGAAGGTGACGGAGGCAACCGTCGAGGCCATCGGCGCGCCGATTGAGGCGATCCGGGTCTGTATCCGTGAAGTGCCCAAAGAGAATTGGGGCGTGGCGGGTCAGCAGAAATTCATCAGCCCGGATTGAAAGCGTAAGACTTATACACCCAGACCAGACAGGCCGAAACTTGCAGGTCGAAACGTGTTAGGACGGCAGCGTTTTTCAAAGCGCTGCCGTTTCCGTTTCGGGGCTTACTCGCTCAGATCATGCTGCTGTGTGAGATCCGTGTAGGACTTCTCGATATGTGCCTCGATGGCCGCAACACAGGCCTCGATATCCCCCGCAATCGCGGTGTCGAAAATCGCCTTATGCTCGATCCGAACATCGCGGGGCAGGGAGCGGTCGCCGATCAGGCGGCGGTGGTAGCGATAGGAATGTTGGTGCAGCGTTCGGCGGAACCGTTTCAGCCAGGCGTTGTCGCAATTCTGCACGAGGCAATCGTGAAAATTGGAGTTCCACGTGTCCCAGTCATGGGCGAATTCGGGTTTGCCTTCGCCGATCAACCGCTCTTCGATCCGCGACAGGCGGTGATAGGCGGCGACCAGATCGGCCTCCCAGACGTCGGACCGGTTGCTCAGGGAAATGCGGAGGGCCTGTGCCTCGATCAGTTTGCGGGCATCTGTGATGTCGCGGAAATCTTTGAGCGTCAGAGGGGCGACGCGAAAACCGCGTTGCTGCTCCGAGGTCACCAGCCCGTCGATCAACAGGCGCGAGATCGCCTCGCGCATGGTGGAGGTGGAGACGCCGAATTCCAAACGTAATTTATCGACATGCAATCGCTCGCCTGGCCCCAACGCGCCCGAGATCACCCGCTCGCGGATTTGCTCCTGGACCGTTTCAATGGCGGTTTTCTTGCTGGTGCCTTGGGATTTGTCGCCGGAGGCAAGGGGATGTGGCTCGTTCATATCGCTTTGGCTTTAAGGGATGCGTGTCTTTCTCTAGCAATGGCACCGCGCCGTTCAAATGTCGAGGATTTGCTATCATTGCAGGTTTGTTAAAAATAATCGTTTTTTATTTGACGCAACGATTTTGACCGTTAATCTCTTTTGCAGAGGAGGAGTCGCGGGCGCCGGGGAGGCTGGCACGCGCGGCCGCAAATGGAGGAGAGACATCATGAAATATAAGCTGACCGGCGCGCTTTGCGCCGCGGTTTTGGGTGGCGGCGTCATCGGGGGCGCTCAGGCGGAGGAAAAGGTGGTGGAGATGAGCTTCTCGCACGATCTGCCGACCCAACATCCGCTGCATTCCCAAGGCTTTCAGGTCTGGGCCGACAGCATCCGCGCGGCCTCGAACGGCACACTGGACATCAGCTTTTTCCCCGCCGGTCAGCTCGGCAAGGCCGAGGATGAATATGACATCGCCAAATTCGGCATCGCCGATTTCGTCTGGGCCAATCCGGGGCATACGCCGGGGCGCTTCCCGATCATCGCATTGGGAGAGCTGCCGTTTTTCATCAAATCCGGCCTTGGCGGCACCGAGGCGATGAACGAATGGTATGCGGAGTATATGGATCAGGAGATGGCGGATGTGAAATTCTGTGTCGTGCACCTGCACGATCCGGGCACCTTGCACAGCTCGTCGGAAATCCGCGTTCCTGCAGATATGAAGGGCAAAACCATTCGTCCGGCCAACGGCACCATCGGGCGTCTGATCCAAAGCATGGGCGGGTCCTCCGTTCAGGTTGGCCCCTCCGAGGCGCGCGAAGTGATCGAACGCGGTGCGGCAGACGGCATCACATTCCCGTGGCGCTCGATTTCGATTTTCGGCATGGATGACGTCGTTAAATATCACCCCGACATGCCGCTCTATGTAACCAATTTCATCATCGCGATGAACAAGGACCGCTATGCCTCTCTCTCCGGGAGCCAGCAGGGTGTGATCGACGATCATTGCTCTCCGGAATGGGGCGCAAAGATTGCGTCTGGTTGGGTCGAATTCGACAATGAGGGCAAGCGCCTGTTTCAAGAGAACCCGGAGCACAATGTGCTTGAGTTGACCGATGAGGAGCTGACGCAATGGAAAGATGCGTCGGCCTTCCTGCTCGACGACTGGAAAGCCAATGTCACCGCCAAGGGGCTTGATGCTGAGGCGATCTACAATGCGTTCGTGGAGCGGCTTGAGGCCCATGACGCAAAATTCTGACACCTCCCGTGATGTCTCCTCCGGCGGGGCCTTCGGGCTTCGTCGTTTCACCGCTTGGGTCGAATTTGCGGCCGCTTTTCTCATGGGGCTGGTGACGCTTTTGGCCTTTGGCTCTGCCGTGATGCGCTATGCGTTCTCCGCGCCGATCCCCGACAGCCACGACATCGGACGGCTGGCGCTTGGCGTGGCGATATTCTGGGGCGTGGCGACGGTGAATTACACGGGCACGCATATCTCCGTCGATCTGCTCTATGAGATGTTGGGCAAGACCTGGCGTCGGGTGATGGATTTCATCTCCACCACATTGGTGCTGGTGTCCTTTGCGGTGCTGACCGTGATGATGTCGAAGAATGCGCAGGACGTGTTTGCCACCGGCGAGCATTCCTATGATCTGCGGTTTCAGATTTGGCCGGCCTATTGGCTGATGGTCGTCGGCGCTGGCCTTGCGACGCTCACCACGGCGGTGCGGCTTTGGCTCATTCTCACGGATGACACACCGCATATGCATGAGGACCAGCCGGTCCACATGATCGAAGAATAAACATAAAGAGGCTGCAATGGACCGGGAAACGGTTATGATCGTGGGCTTCGTTGCCCTGTTCCTCATGATGGCCATTCGCGTGCCGATTGCCATCGCGATGAGCCTTGTCGGCATTGGGGGCTTTGCCGCAGTGGTCGGCCCGTCGCAGGCGCTTCGCCTTGTGTCGCTCTCGCCGCTGTCGACGGCGACCACCTATCATCTGGGGATGATCCCCATGTTCATCCTGATGGGGGCTCTCGCGACCCGATCCGGCATGAGCCATGAATTGTTCCGCGCGGCCGGGGCCTGGTTGGGGCATCGGCGCGGCGGGCTTGCGCTCTCGACGATTGCGTCTTGCGCCGGGTTTGCCGCGATTTCCGGCTCCTCCATCGCGACGGCGGCGACGCTGACCAAGGTTGCTTTGCCGGAAATGCGCCGGGCGGGCTATTCCGACACCGTCTCCTCCGGCGTGATCGCCGCGGGCGGCACGGTCGGCATCCTGATCCCGCCCTCCATCGTGCTCGCGGTCTACGGCATCATCACCGAACAGGACATCGGCAAGCTCTTTATCGCCGGTCTCGTGCCGGGGCTTCTGGCGGTCGCGCTCTATATGCTGACGGTGTCGATCATCGCCTATATGCGGCCGGACGACATGCCTGTGGGGCCGCGTCAGGGCTGGGGCGAGCGGTTCAAATCCCTGCGCGATGTCTGGGCCATCGCCTTGTTGTTTCTTCTGGTGGTCGGCGGCATCTACGCCGGTGTCGTGACCCCGACCGAGGCCGCATCGCTGGGCGCTGTGGGGGCTTTGGTGATCGGGGTGGCGCGTCGGCGTTTGTCTTGGGCGGACATCAAATTCTGCCTCGTCGACAGCCTGCGCATCTCGATCTCGATCTTCTTCGTCTTCATCGGCGCGCTGCTGTTTTCCTATTTCCTCGCCATCACCCGCGCACCGCAGCAGGTGGCAGAATATCTCACCGCTCTGCCGATCAGTCCGATGGGCATCATGGTCCTGATCCTGATCCTCTATCTGGTGCTGGGCTGTGTCTTGGACTCGATGGCGATGGTGGTGCTGACTGTGCCGATCCTGTTTCCGGTCGTCACCAGTCTCGGCTTCGATCCGATCTGGTTCGGCGTGATGGTGGTCATGGCGATCGAGTTGGGGCTGATCACACCGCCCATCGGGATGAATGTCTTCGTCATCAATTCGGTCGAACGCAACATCGGGCTGACGACGATTTACAAAGGTCTCTTGCCCTTTATCGCCATCGACGTGGTGCGGATCGCGGTGCTGTTGTTCTTCCCCTCGATCGCGTTGTTCCTGCCAAGCTTGATGTAGGTTGTGCCTTCAGGCGGGCAGGGCGGCGCTCGTCACTTCACTGGCCTGAGGCAAAATCCAAGGCCCGCCACAGGGTGGTGGCGTGTTGGTCCTGAGCGCGCAGCCATAGCAGGCCGAGAGCGCATGATCGGTGAGCACCTCCTGAGGCGTGCCTTCGGCGCGGAGTTTGCCTTCGCTCAAGAGCGTCACCCGATCCGCGAACATCGAGGTCAGGTTCAGGTCATGCATCAAGGCGATCACACCGCCTCCACGCCGGGCGTAGTCGCGGGCGATCTCCATGACGGTGAGCTGGTGCCCGATGTCGAGCGCGGAGACCGGTTCGTCGAGGATCAACCAGCGCTGATGCCCGTCCAACACCGGTTCCCAGATTTGCACCAAGACGCGCGCCAGCTGTGCGCGTTGCCGTTCGCCGCCCGAGAGCTCCTGCACCATCCGGCCTTCGAAACCGTCAAGCCCGACACGGGCAAGGGCCGCATGGGGCAGATGTTCCAAGCCGCTCGCGCGTCCGGTTGATAGCCCGGCGGTCAGGCCGAGACGGACGAGTTCCAGGACGGTAAAGGGAAAGGCGATGTTGCCCGATTGCGGCAGAACCGCCCGGCGCTGGGCGAGATCGAGGGCCGAAAGCTGTGACAAAGATGTGCCGTCGAGGCTGACCTCGCCGGTGAACGCCTGTTCCCCGGTCATGGCGCGCAAAAGCGTGGTTTTGCCGGACCCGTTGGGGCCAACGATGGCGGTCACTTCGCCCGCGCGGGCAGAAAAATCGACCGCATCGAGCACTTTGTGCGCCCCGAAATGCACGCTGATGTCTGAGGCTACAATCATTTCAACTCTCCAAAAGGGCGCGGTTTTTCAAGAGGATCCAAAGGAAGAACGGTCCACCGAGACAGGCGGTGACGATCCCGATGGGCAACTCGGCGGGGGAGACCGCCAGACGGCTGATCATATCGGCGAGCAACAACATGATCGCGCCCAAAAGCGCTGCGTTGGGCAAAAGGTTGCGATGTTCGGGGCCTTGGATCAGCCGCAAAAGATGCGGCACGACGATGCCGATAAAACCGATGCCGCCGGTGATCGCCACCGACGCCCCGACGGAGCCAGCGACCGAGAGGATCGCAATGCGTTTCATCCGCTGCGTGTCGATGCCCATGTGGCTGGCGACCGCTTCGCCCAGAGCCAAAGCGTCCAAAGCGCGGGCCAGAAAGGGTGCTGTGATCAGTGCCAGCGCGATGATCGGCCCTGCGGTCAAAAGTTTCGCCCAAGTGGCCCCTGCCACCGATCCCATGCCCCAGAACGTCAGGTCGCGGAGCTGGTCGTCGGTGGCTTTGTAAACGATGAAGCCGGTGAGCGCACCGGTCAGAGCGCCCAAAGCGATGCCCGCGAGCAACATGGTGGCGACCGAGGTTCGCCCACCGCGCGTGGCGATTTTATAGAGCACCAAAGTGGAGACCCAACCGCCGAAGAACGCCGCAAGGGGAACGAGGTAGGCGCCGACAAGGTTCTGTAGGGCAAAGGGCAACAGCCCGCCCAAAACAATCGCCGCCACCGCGCCAAAGCCTGCGCCGGCCGAGACGCCGACAAGGCCCGGATCGGCCAGAGGGTTACGAAACAGCCCCTGCATTACCGCGCCCGCGACGGCCAGAGCTGCGCCCACCAAAGCGCCGGTCAGGACGCGCGGCATGCGGATGTCCCAGACCACGGTCATGTCGACCAGACGTGCTTCGCCGATACCGAATTTGGCCAAAAGTGCTGCGATCACATCCGTGTCGCCCGACGCGCCCCAGCCCAACCCCATGAGCATGGTGAGCGCCAAAAGCGCGATGAGCCCGAGGCGTACGAGACGCGCTTTGGCACGGCGGTCTCCGGCGAGAGGTTTCATGTTTTGCACAGGGCGGGTCTCGGCGATGGTCATTGGCTCACTCTATAACAGCTGCGGACCAAAGCGCGTCATGCAGCTCTTGGGCAAAGAGCGCCGTGCGGGGGCCAAAGCCCAAAGCGGTGGGGGAGACTTCGACAAAAGCGCCGTTTTGACCGGCGGGCGTGTGGGCCAGAGCGGGCAGGTTGAGAATGTCGGCGCGGTTGCCGTCATGCTCGCTTTCCCCTGTGGGCTCCATCATCAACACCACATCGGGCGCGGTGGCGATTATCGCCTCGTCGCTCATGATTTTATACCCCTGATACTCGGAGGCCATGACGTTCGCGGCACCTGCGAGCGTGATGATGCCATCGGCCCCTGTGCCTGCGCCCGCCACATTCAGCCGCCCGCCTTGGTTGGACAGGATGAAGAGCACGCGGGGCGGGGTGCCTGCGCTCTCGATGGACTGATGCAGGCTGTCGAATTGGGCCTGAACCTCGGCGGCGAAGGTGTTGGAGCGTTCGGGGACGCCCAAGGCCGCGCCCACGGTGTGGATCGCATTGATCACGGCGCTTTCGGAAAACCCGTCTTTGATGTCGACCATCGGAATGGCGGCTTTGCGCAACTGATCGAGCACCTCGGGCGGCCCGGCGGTGTCGCGCGTGACGATCAGGTCGGGGCCAACGGAGAGCACGCCCTCCGCCGACAATTGCCGCATGTAGCCGACGTCGAGCAGATCGTTGACCTCTTCGGGGTAGAGCGAGGTGGTGTCGCGGGCGACAATGCGCGCGCCTTGGCCCAACGCGTAGATGATTTCGGTCACCGGCCCGCCGATGGAGACGATGGATGTGGCCTCCGGGTAGCTTTCAGCCGAAACAGATTCAGCCTGAGCCGAGAGGGGAAGGAGAAGGGCAGCGCTCAGCAGAAGATGTTTCATTCACGCCCCCGGCAGATCGGCGAGGATCTGATGCCATTGCGCGAGATCGTCATTATCGCTGTCACGCTGGCCAAAGCATTGGAAGATCAGCCCACCCTCGGCGTCAAAGGCCTCAAGCGAAATCGCAGGCCCGCGTTTGGTCGGTTTCTCGACCGCATAAACCTCGGCCAGATGATCGCCGCGCAGGTGCAGGTTGAAGCGTGGGTCGAGCACATTGAGCCACGGTCCCATCGGCTTGACGTTATCGAGCGTGCCCCAGTGAATTTGAATGTTGCCGCGATTGCCGACGAAGAGGATCACCTTTTGACGCGCCTCGGAGGTGGCATTCAGGAAGGTCTCGACAGAGGAGGGCGCGACCTTGCGCACGAAAGGTTCCCCCGCGAGGCGATAGGCGCCGAGGCGGTTCATGCCGAGTTTCGCCGCCAGCCGGTTGAACTGATGCGTGTCGGTCATGCGCGCCCATTCTTCCATCAGGATGTCGCGCTTGTCTGCGTTGATCTTGGCGCCTTCGGTGGGCCGGCGCGGTTCGACCTCGATCTCGGGGCTTTGATCCTCAAGGCGCAGCACGTCGATCAGAGGCTGCCAAGCGTCATGGTTGGAGCTATCGTGCAGAAAGATTTTCTGAAGCGCATCGCCCGCGTGATCGAAGAACTGCAAGGTGCGGCGCAGGCCCTTTTCGGTCTCATTCTCGATGGCAAAGCCGAACGCCCAATGTTTCGGGAAAATCCGCGTGTCGATTTCCTTGCCCAGAACCATCGAGGCATGTGGACCGGATTTATACTCTTCAAAGGTGCCGACGCGCTCATGGACGCAAGAGACATTGCGGGTCAGAGACATCACCTCGCCCAAGCCGGTCAGCTGCGGCATCACATCGTCGGGGGTGGCCGAGATGCGGGTGACGCTGATGTCATCGGATGTACCAACGTGGGCGGCGACCAGTTCCGCCTCGGAGATGCCGAGGCTGTCGGCCAGATCGCGGTCGCGCTTTTGGGTGTTTTCGGATTTTGCGGCGCGGATGTCGTCCGCAGTGAGGGGCTTGTTCATGGTGTAGGCCTCATGAAAAGAGATGAAAAAGGCGCGCGGGACACGAAGGAAAACCCCGCGCGCGGGCTTGGGTCAGAGGACCTTGGCAATCGAAAGAAAGAGGGTGCTGCTTATAGGGGGTGCGACCAGAGCGGTCGGTGAAAGCGTGCGGATGTAGGTGGGGTGTCGTGGCAAGGCCGGGCTCCCAAAGTCAGATATGCGGACGATGAGCTGGCGTGGCGCTTGCGGTTTTTTGTGTTGGGTATAATTGTTGAGTTATTTTGTCAAGATTAAGTCTGCAATCCTGTCCAGACACTTGTGAGAGCCACAGCCTTCCTCAGACCGGAAACGGCTCTATAAGAGAAGGCGTCATAAATGCGCCAAGAGGTCGATCATGAGCACAGCCACCCCCGCGACACGATTTCTGGATCGACAGGGCTTGAGCTATGAGGTTTTGGAATATGATTACGGTGGCGGGGACGGGCCGATTGGCCTGCAGGCGGCGGAGGCCATCGGCTGGGCGCCGGAGCGGGTGTTCAAGACTTTGATGGTCGAACTGGATGGCAAGCCCGCCTGTGCGGTGATCCCCGCGGATCGGTCCTTGTCGATGAAGAAATTCGCGAAGGCCATCAAGGGAAAATCTGCAGAGATGATGGCGCCGGTGAAGGCCGAGCGCCTGACTGGGTTTCACACCGGCGGCATCAGTCCTTTTGGTCAGAAAAAAGCGGTGCCGACGGTGTTCGACGACACAATTCTGGCGGTGGAGGCTCCGGTGGTGATCAATGGTGGCAAGCGGGGCTTGATGGTCTGTCTCGATCCAGGCCCGGCCATCGCGGTGCTCCGTGCGAGCGTGGCGTCGATTTCGGTCGAGTAGCACACCTAAGGCCCGTGGGTATGAGGATGCGGCACACTGTCGCTTCGCATTTTGCAAAGATGCGGCAAGAAAAATATTAACACTGCGAATCGCCTGTGTTAACGTGCCCGCAATAAAAAAAGAGAACTATGGCAGGCATACAGGCAATGAGAACGGGCTTTTCCGGCACGTTTGTCATCGCGTGGACGCAGGGGGAGCTCGACGGGCTTCGTTCTGCACCGCTTACGGCATTGACGGTTGGTGCATCATGGCGCTGGACCGGAGAGGCCGTTTGCGTCGATGGAGCACGCGATGTCTACGTCTTAGAGAACGCAATTGGGCAAGCTGAGTTGCATCAGCGGGCAGCGCTATCCGTGCGCCGATTGGTCGGCGAAGCTCTCGGGAATACCTCCGCCTATCACGACGGTGAGACCCGTGCGCGCCTGTTTGACGGCGGGTTTGATGTGACCGATGGCCTTAAGCGCTATGAAATCACGCTGATCGACATGCCGGAACTGGGCACGCCTTTGCTGATGTTTCTGGGCGAAATTCCCCCCGCTGACACGGATCTTTGGGTGGTCTCCGCCCATGTCGCCGTGGCGCATGAGGCAAAAGAGGCCAGTCCCGGTGGCGTGATCTGCTTCACGCCTGGCACGAAAATCCTGACGCCCGATGGCGCCCGGCCCGTTGAAGACCTCAGCGAAGGCGACGCGATCCAGACCAAAGACAACGGTGTGCAAAAACTGCGCTGGATCGGGCGACGTCACATCACCGGCGCGCGGCTCTACGCCATGCCGGAATTGCGCCCGGTGCGGTTCAGGGCCGATGCGCTTGGCATGGGCGAGCCGGACGAGGACCTGATTGTCTCGCCGCAACACCGGATGGTGATCCGAGGCCAAGCGGCGCGCGATCTTTATAATGCCGACGAAGTTCTGGTCTGTGCCAAGGATCTGGTCAACGATCAGTCCATCGTGCTGGAGCATCATCTCAAGGCACTGGACTACATCCACCTCTTGTTCGATACCCATCAGGTGATCTTTGCCAACGGGTTGGAGACGGAGAGCTTTCATCCAGGATTTGCCGATCTGAGCGATGTTGCCTTCGAACAGCGCGCCAGGCTTTTGGAGCGGTTCCCGTATCTTCTGGATCAGACGGAAGGCTACGGTCCGGCGGCGCGGCGCACGTTGTCTGCGGCGGAAACGGCGATCATTTTGCATAAGGTGGCGTAAGGCGCCGAAGCACGCTTGACTCCGGCTGTCGCGGCTGTATAAGCCCGCCATCCGGTGTGCAGCGATGTGCGCCGGGTTATTCATTGGTGTTGGTGGCCCTCGCAAGAGGAACCCTGTCAACCCGGGGTGCGGCTTGGACCGTCCGGGGAGAGGACAACGCCCTTCGAAACTTTTAGAAGGAGATCAGCCGTGACCAAACGCACGTCTGCCAAGTACAAAATCGACCGCCGCATGGGCGAAAACATCTGGGGCCGTCCGAAGTCCCCGGTCAACCGTCGTGAATATGGCCCGGGCCAGCACGGTCAGCGCCGCAAGGGCAAGCTGTCCGACTTCGGTCTGCAGCTCCGCGCCAAGCAGAAGCTGAAAGGCTACTACGGCGACCTGACCGAGAAACAATTCCGTCGCATCTTTGCTGACGCTGAGCGTCAAAAAGGCGACACCGGTGAAAACCTCATCGGTCTGCTGGAATCCCGTCTCGACGCCGTCGTCTACCGCGCGAAATTCGTGCCGACCGTCTTCGCCGCCCGTCAGTTCGTGAACCACGGCCACGTGCTCGTGAACGGCAAGCGCGTGAACATCCCCTCCTACCGTGTGAAAGAGGGTGACGTGGTTGAAGTTCGTGACAAATCCAAACAGCTCGCCGTTGTGCTCGAAGCTGTGGGTCTCGCTGAGCGTGACGTTCCGGATTACATCGACGCCGATCACTCCAAAATGACCGCGACCTACGTGCGCAAGCCGGGCCTCTCCGATGTGCCCTACGCTGTGCAGATGGAACCGAATCTCGTCATCGAATTCTACGCTCAGAACTAATCTGAGCCGATCTTCGAAAATTTACGAAAGGCCGTCCCTTTGGGGCGGCCTTTTGGTTTTGCACAGATGGGGTCTCAGAACAGCGACAGCGACTCGACATAGCGCTCAAATGACGTGCCGGTCACCTCAGGCACGGAACGTGACAGCCGTGACAGGCGGTCGTCAAATTCCCGCATCCCGTCACGCAGGGCGACCATTTCGTCATTGAGTGTCCTGTCGTCATGAATGCGGCCTGCATCGTAGGCGGAGTGCGCCACATCGGAGGCCACTGTCCCGAAATCTAGATTGGAACTGGCTTCGGCTGCTGCGATCCGCAAGAACAGGTCATCGCCACGCTCCGCAAGGTCTTGATTGAATGCCACGAGATGGGTGTCCAGGGATGCGCCGCCGCTGATTGGCCAGCCAAAGCTGCTGCGTGTGGCCTCTTCCTGCGCGAGAGGGTGTGTCCCGCTGGCCAGCGCGACCTCGGCGAAATCGTTGGGTGGCATGTCGAGCGTGTCCATGATGTCGCTCTGCGCCTGTTTGGCGGAGACAAAGTCATTGAGTGCCATCATCGCGTGGTCAAGTGCGTGGCCGTTCATCTCGACCGGCCCTGTGCGCCCGTCCGTCAGCATGCTCTGCGCCCCGGCGAGTGCCGGCGCGAGCGCAAGAGCTGTGGTGATGCTGAGCGTGGCGAGGCGGTGTTGAAGTGCGTGGGATAGGATGCGTTTCATCTGGTGCCCTCCTTACTCTCAGATGTGCGTCTAAGACCAAAGTATAACATTGCGTCCGGACCGGACCTAATTTTTGGGGTCGTAGATTGGAGGATATGCCCGCTGAAAACGCCGATCCGGCAGGTTCGCTTGCTGATTTGTCAAAGTGTCGCAAGACGTTGTCGGATGTGCTGAAATACTAAGCAGGCTTGGCTTTGCTCAGGGTTGAACCGGTTGGGACTGCAGTCCCCGAGGCGTTTAGGGCGACGGATTGCGGTGTGTTTTCCAAGAAAGCCGGGCTGATCCGAATCCCGTTTCGCGCTATGCTGATCGAGTTGGTTATCAGTATCAGGGAGGCCGCGATGGCCGCGCGTGACATTTCTTTTGCGTCTTTCAATCTCTACAATCTGCAATCCCCCGGCGCCGCGATGTATTCCGGCTCTACGTGGTCGGAGGAGGAATATGCAGCCAAGATTTTCTACACCGGTGCGGTTTTGAAACGCCTATCTGCGGATGTCGTGGGCTTTCAGGAACTTTGGGCCGAGGAGGCCCTGCAAGAGGCGATGCAGATGGCCGGGCTTGATGCGACGCATCAGGCGCTTGTCCCGCCCGGTCATCCCGGAACGCGCATTGTTTGTGCCGGGCTGGTGCGCAAAGACATTCTTGTCGACGATCCCGAATGGATCACCGAGTTTCCCGATGAGATGGTGCTGGCCTCGGGCGGTGATGATCCGCAACAGGATCGCATCGCTGTGGCGCTTACCAGCTTCTCACGACCGGTCCTGCATCTCACCGTCCAGCCGCACCCTGATACGCCGGTCATTCATGTCTTTGTTTGCCATTTCAAATCCCGCCGCCCGACCGAGCTTTGGCGCGAGGAGTGGTATGAGCGCGACACACACAAAGATCACCTGACGGCTCTGGGTTATGCCGTCTCGACCATCCGCCGCACGGCGGAGGCGACGGCTTTGCGGATGATCATCACCAATCTGACCAAGGGCACGAACACGCCTGTGGTGGTGATCGGCGATATGAACGACAGCAAATTGTCCAACACGCTCAATATCTTGACCGAACAGCCGCAATATCTGACGGGGCTTTCCGAGGGCGGCGGAGACAACGCGCTCTACACGGCGCAGACGCTTCAGGAATATCGCTCGACCCGCGACGTCTATTACACGCATGTCTACAAGAAAGAGCGCGAGAGCCTCGATCACATCCTGTTTTCGCAGGAGTTCTACGATCATTCCAAACGCCGTCTGTGGGCCTTTGACGAGATGACAGTCGATAATGATCACCTCAATCTCGATGACCACAAGGCGACAGGCACGAACGATCACGGCATCATCCGCGCCGGGTTCAAATGGAAACCTGCGACGGGGGCTGTTGTCTGAGGCACCGCATGGTCCCGACCAATGCGTGTCGATGGGGGCACACACCGACGCCACAACGCAACATCTGCACAGAGGTTGCTCATCTGTCTGGCAATGTCGAACGCGCAGCGCTAAGAGAGGCGGACAATTCTAAGCGAGTGGACACATGACCCGTTTGATCGAACCGCAACCCGGCATTCTTGACATCGCTCTCTATCAGGGCGGCGCCAGCCATGTGCAAGGCGTGGACAATGTGATCAAGCTGTCGTCGAACGAGAACCCGTTCGGCGCGCCCGAAGGCGCCAAGGCAGCTTTTGCCAAGGCGGTTCATACCCTCCACCGCTACCCGAATACCGATCACACCAGCCTGCGCAAAGCCATTGCAGATGTGCACGGTCTCGATGCCGCGCGGATCATCTGTGGCGTTGGTTCGGATGAGATCATCACCTTCCTCTGTCAGGCCTATGCCGGCGTGGGCGATGAGGTGATCTACACCGAGCACGGCTTTTCCATGTATAAAATCTCCGCCCGTGCCGCAGGCGCCGAGCCCGTCTGTGTGCCGGAACGCGAGCGCGTGGTGGATGTGGATGCCATCCTCGCCGCCTGTAACGAGAAGACCAAGCTGATCTTCATCGCCAATCCGGCGAACCCGACCGGGACAATGATCGGTCAACGCGACATCGCGCGTCTGGCCTCGGAGATTCCGTCACAGGCGATCCTTGTTCTTGATGGCGCCTATGCCGAATTCGTCGAAGGTTTCGATGGCGGCGCGGCTTTGGTCGAGGCGCGGGACAACGTGGTGATGACACGGACATTCTCGAAGATCTACGGTCTGGGCGGCGTGCGCGTCGGCTGGGGCTATGGTCCGCAGGAAATCATCGACGTGCTGAACCGCGTGCGCGGTCCGTTCAACCTGTCGGAAGCGCAAATGGCCGCCGCCGAAGCCGCAGTCAAAGACCGCGATTGGGTGGAGAAATGCCGTGAGGACAACACCCGTCTGCGCGCATGGCTGGCCGAAGCGCTGATGGAGCTGGGCGTGCCGTCTGACACTTCCTGCGCCAACTTTATCCTCGCCCGGTTCCAAGATCAGGGGGAGGCAGAGGCCTGTGACGAGTTCCTCAAGCAAAACGGCATCATCGTGCGCCGTGTGGCGGGCTATGGTCTGCCGAATTGCCTGCGGATCACTGTGGGCGACGAGGCCTCCTGCCGTCGTGTTGCCCATGTGATCGGCCAATTCCGCGGGGAACAGGCCGGTGTCTGAGACGGGATCAAAGGTAATCTATAATCGCGTCGCGTTGATCGGGCTTGGTCTGATCGCGGGCTCGATGTCGTTGGCCATGCGCCGCGCGGGCGTTGCAGGCGAGATCACGGGCTTTGCCCGCTCTCAGGCGACGCGCGAGACCGCGCGTGAAATCGACCTCGTGGATCGGGTCTGCGACACGGCCGCCGAGGCCGTGTCGGATGCCGATCTCATCGTTCTGGCCGTGCCCGTCGGCGCGATGGGCCCAGTGATGGAAGAGATCCAGAGCGCGCTGAAACCCGGCGCGGTGGTCACCGATGTGGGCTCGGTCAAGAAATCCGTGCTCGACGCCGTGATGCCGCATATCCCAGAGGGCGTGCAGTTCATCGGCACTCACCCTATGGCGGGCACTGAGCATTCTGGGCCGCGCTCTGGTTTTGCCGAGCTGTTCGACAACCGTTGGTGCCTGATCGTGCCGCCCGAGGGCGCGGACGAGGGTGAAGTCAAAAAGCTCGAAGATTTCTGGGCTGCTTTGGGTGCCGATACCGAGCGGATGGACCCGGAGCATCATGATACAGTCTGTGCCGTGGTCTCCCACGTGCCGCACCTGATCGCCTACACGATGGTGGGGGTTGCCGACGATCTGCGCCGGGTGACCGATCAAGAGGTGATCAAATTCTCTGCCGCGGGTTTTCGCGATTTTACCCGGATCGCGGCGTCTGACCCGACCATGTGGCGTGATGTGTTCCTGACCAACAAGGATGCCGCTCTGGAAATCCTTGGCCGCTTCACCGAAGAGCTTTTCGCCCTGCAACGCGCGATCCGCACCGGCGATGGTGACACGCTGCATGATTATTTCACCCGCACCCGCGCCATTCGTCGCGGAATCATCGAGGCGGGTCAGGACACGGATGCGCCGGATTTCGGCCGTGTGAAGAAGGGCGGATGAGGCGGCGGGCCGTCATATGTGCCCTTGTTCTCAGTGCTCTTAATCTGTCCGTAGCGCCCACTTTTGCACTCGACAGCTCTCCGATGCCGTTGCCTCGTCCTGGCTCGGTTGCTCCCTCGACTATGGAGATATCGGACACCTCGACGGTCGCGACGGCTTTCGCTTCTCCTGTCCCGAAACCGCGCCCCAAGGTGCCTGCCGTGCTCGAAGTGCGTTATGGTCAAAACGGTTCGGTGTGTGGCGTCAATGCGATCCGGGGGCAAAATCTAAAAGCCGTTCCGGGGCGCGTTTCCGGCTGTGGCATTCAGAAACCTGTCCAGATCACCGAGATTTCTGGCGTGAAACTTTCGACGCCGGCGATGGTGGATTGCGGGACGGCCAAAGCATTGCACTCTTGGATCGAAAAAGGCGCCAAGCCGAGCGTTGGCAGATTGGGCGGTGGGCTGGCGCAACTGGAAGTGGCGGCAAGCTATGTCTGCCGTCCGCGCAACAATCAGGCCGGTGCGAAGATCTCCGAACATGGTCGAGGACGCGCCATTGATATTTCGGCTGTCCTTTTGGAGAACGGAACGCGCATCACTGTTCTGGAGGGCTGGAATGACCCGGTGCGTGGACCGCTCATGCGCAAATTGCATCGCGCGGGCTGTGGGCCATTTGGTACGGTTTTGGGGCCGGAAAGCGATGTCTATCACCGCGATCATTTCCACTTCGACACGGCGCGCTATCGCTCTGGAAGCTATTGCCGCTGAGATGTGCGAGCACGTTTGCCCAAGGCAGGCGTGGTAAACACCTATCTCTCTCAGGCGTTAAGGTTATCCAGTTTAGGGGTAACGCGGGGAGGGAGAATGCGATTGAGGATAAGGGTCAGGTAAACAAGGTTTTAAAGCTGACGAAAGTCAGAGACCTGTCGCCCCGCCACAGTCCTCAGCGAATGACGATCCGCGGTGCAGGCCCCAAGGGGATGAAACCAAGCGAAATCATCCCATCTTTGAGCGTCAGTTCCGCATCAATTGTATCCTTGCGCCCCGACAAGCCCGCCAACATTTCACCCGCGCGCAGAGACAGCTTGCTCATATTCTCCGGGATCGCACCCACGGAAATCGCAAGCTCGATCATCTCGCGCCAGTTCTCTGCCTTGACCGCAAGTTTGCCCTGCGGATAACCGCGGCTGTCGATGTCGAAACTGCCCGCGAGTTTCAGGTCCAGCTCCCCCCAATGCGCGTCCAGCGTGGTCAATTCGATCTTCGTCGGCTGTGGACGCGGCCCTTCGAGCGCGTGGATGTTCCATGGCCCATCAAAAGTTGCGCGCATGTCGAGATCCAGCGTCTCGAATTCATCGGATAAAAGGCCTTTGGGATCAATCTCTTCGATCAATCCACCGGTCGGGGCAAACCCCGCGACATGCATTTTGATGTCATGGGTGAGCGGGTCGTCGTTCTGACGCTGTGTGGTGATCTCGCCCGTGTCCAGCGACAGCCCCCAAGTGGCGGTCGAGACTACGCGAAAATCTTTGAGTGTCAAAGCTGCATGATCCAGCGTCAGATTCGGTCCGGCATCGACGAAAAGCTGGGCTTCGGCCAGCTCCTGTGTGATGTCGAGACGCTGATAGGGCGAGGCGAGTGTGACCTCAGGCGCCATGCGCAAGGTGAACCGCGTTGGGCGATGGCTCTGGCTCAGAATCTCGATCTTGGGCGTGGAAAGCGCCACTCCGGTGCGCGGGTCGGCCAGATGCGGGTCACGGATTTCCGTGTCGAAACGGGTCGGGAAGCCGCGGGTCTTGATGTCGGAGACCTCGGCTTGCCACCCTTCGGCGCTCCGAGCGTTTACCCATGCGGCGATGGCGCCTTCCGTGCCTTTCGCACCGATCATCCAATAGCCGGTGTAGATCAGGGCGGCGGCCAGAACGAGCCAGAACAGTTTGCGCATCATCACCTCTTGTGAAAAGGATCGGGTCAGTCCGACCCCGTGTTTAACTGCGGGGCTGGCGGGTGAAAAGACAGCAATGAGGAAAAGACGATGACGGGCGATCACGCGTTGGTGCGAGATGGGTTTTGGGTCTTTGGCTATGGCTCTTTGATGTGGAATCCGGGGTTTGCCTTTGTCGAGAGGCACCCTGCGACACTGTCGGGCTATGCGCGCTCGTTTTGCATGTGGTCGATCCACCATCGCGGCACGCCGGAGGCGCCGGGTCTGGTTCTGGCGCTGGATGAGGATGAGAGCGCGCACTGTCGCGGTCTGGCGTTGCGGGTGGCCCCCGAGGCGGCGGAGCATACTCTTGCCTATCTGCGCGAGCGTGAATTGGTGTCCTCCGCCTATCTCGAACGCGAGGTTACATTGCGGCTGGAGGACGGGCGCGCAGAACCGGCTCTGGCCTATGTCGTTGATCCTGATCACGAACAATACACCGGCGCTTTGAGCCTCGAGCGGCAGGCCGATGTCATCGCGGCGGCGGTCGGGGGACGCGGGCCCAACAGTGACTATCTGTTCTCCACCGCCTTGCATCTCGCG
The DNA here is from genome assembly GCF_019429625.1 of Celeribacter sp. PS-C1. Classification (GTDB taxonomy): domain Bacteria; phylum Pseudomonadota; class Alphaproteobacteria; order Rhodobacterales; family Rhodobacteraceae; genus Celeribacter. The sequence goes on along the minus strand of NZ_JAHXRW010000011.1, from coordinate 58,348 downwards.
GAGCTTGGCATGGAAGATATGGAGCTGACTGAGCTGTCAGAAATGGTCCGTCATCGCCTAAATCCGTAGCCACACGAAATCGCGTGTTGGCAGACGGGGGCACTTACCCCTATCGTGGCGACAACAGGACAAAAAGGTCAGGGTCTATGAACCAACCCGCGTATAAAACCGAGCGCGAGGCCGAGCTTAAATTCTTTTCCCAACCCGTGCGTCAGATCACCTTGATGATCATCGTTCTGGGCTTGGTCGTGGCCGGTTTGGTCATGGCCCTGCCGCGTGTGGGGCCGGTGTTTTTGGCCAACCCCTATCTCAACGGGTTTATCGCCGTCGTCTTCATTATCGGCATTCTCGCCTGTTTCTTGCAGGTGGTCCAACTCGTCGCCTCCGTCAACTGGATCGAGCGCTTCACTGGCCAGCGCCCAAAGGTTCCCGGCAAAACCGCACCGCGTCTTTTGGCGCCCTTGGCCGCGCTTCTGCGGGATCGCAATTCGCGGACGCAGATTTCCTCGACCTCGGCGCGCTCGATTTTGGACTCGGTGGCCACGCGGATCGATGAAGCCCGCGACATCACGCGATACATTTCCAACCTGTTGATTTTCCTTGGCCTTCTGGGGACCTTCTACGGTCTTGCCACCACGGTCCCTGCGCTCGTCGAGACCATTCGCTCGCTTTCACCTTCTGAGGGCGAAGGTGCGGGGGATGTCTTGACCCAGCTCATGAGTGGGCTCGAAAGCCAGTTGGGCGGCATGGGCACGGCCTTTGCCTCGTCACTTTTAGGGCTTGCGGGCTCTTTGGTCGTCGGCATGCTCGAACTCTTTGCCTCGCACGGTCAAAACCGGTTTTTCCGCGAGCTTGAGGAATGGCTCTCCACCATCACGCGCCTTGGCGTTGCGGGGGATAGCGACAGCGGGGATGATCTGTCGGGGGCGGTCGCGGTGCTTGATCACATGGGCCGTCAGATGGACGAACTGCAGACCCTCTTTGCCCGCGCTGAAGCCGGGCGGATGGAGACGGACGGGCGGCTCGCGCGGCTCACCGAGACGCTCGAACAGATGAACCTGCGGCAGAGCAAGGAAGAGGATACTGTCAATGTCCTCGCGCGTGTTGCCGATGGGCAGGAGCGCTTGGTGGAGGTCATGGGCACACGGGGCCCGGACCGCGCTCAAGACCACGAGGCGCTCGATGCCGAATCCCGGATGCGGCTGCGCTCCATCGACGTGCAGCTGTTGCGCATTCTTGAGGAGCTCTCTGCCGGGCGCCAAGAAAGCCTGGCTGAGTTGCGCGCAGAGATTGCCGGTCTGACGCGGACCCTGCGCGAGCTGGGCCAAGACGACCGGGGCGTCTGATATGGCCGTTCTGCGCCGCTCCTCTCATCGCATGTCCGGCTCGATCTGGCCGGGGTTCGTCGATGCGATGACGGCGCTTTTGCTGGTTCTGATGTTCGTTCTGACCATCTTCATGGTGGTGCAATCCATGCTGCGCGACCAAATTTCCGGTCAGGAACATGAGCTTGATGCTTTGAGCGCGGAGCTTAACGCGCTGGCCGATGCGCTCGGTATGGAGCAACAGAAAAACCTTGGCCTTGAGACCCAGATTGGCACGTTGAGCGCCACTTTGTCCGACTTGCGTGGTCGGGCGGAGGCACAGGCGGAGACCATCGCGGGGCTTGAGACGGAGAATGCAACACTCTCCGGTCGGATCGCCTCGTTCGAGGCCCAAGTCGCCAGTCTGATCGCGGAACGCGATGCGGCGTTGACCGAAGGCGCGCAGCTGGCCGCGCAGATCGACGATCTGGAGGCCGCGCGGGCGCAGTTGATTACGGAACAAGAGGCGGCACAGCTTGCACTGGCGAAGGCGCGCGATGAGATCGACGCGGCCACGGAGGAGGCTCGACTGGCGGCCGCGCGGCGTGAGGCTCTGGATGCCTTGGTCGCGGATTTGCGTGCGCAGGCTGTGGATCGGGAAGCGGCGTTGGAGGCCGCGCAAATCGAGTTGTCGCAAGCGGAACAGGATCGTTTGGCCGACGCCGCGGCGATGCAGGCGCTCAAAGAGCGGTTTTCGGGCGCCGATGAGGAATTGACGGCGATGAGCCTCGCGCTAGAGGAAGCGCGCAAGGAAGCGGAGGAGACCCTGACACTTTTGGCAGCAAGCCGCACCGCGCGCGACGATATGCAGGCGCAGCTTGATCAGGATATTTCCGAGCGCGAAAAACAGGCCGCGCTTTTGGCAACGGCGCAGGCTGCACTTTCTCAGGAAGAGGCGAAATCGGCCGAAGCCGAGCGCAAGCTGGCGCTGTTGAACGCGCAGGTGGCGCAGATGCGTGAACAATTGGCCGCACTTCAGTCGACCCTCGATGTGCGCACGGCGGCGGATACGGAAAACGAAGTTCAAATCGACAGCCTGACGCAGCGGTTGAATGCGGCTCTGGCACAGGTCGCGGCCGAGGAACGGGCACGCGCGGCCTTGGAAGAGGCGGAGCGCAAGCGCTTGGAAGAAGAGGCCCGGTCGCTGCAGAACTACCGGTCAGAATTCTTTGGCCGTTTGCGCGAAATCTTGGGTGATCGCGAGGGCGTGCGCATCGTGGGCGACCGCTTTGTGTTCTCTTCTGAGGTTCTGTTCGAACCGGCCTCTGCGGAACTCGGGCCTTTGGGTCGGACGCAGATCGCGCGTGTGGCGCGGATCCTGTCAGAGGTGGCGGCGGAGATTCCGCCGGAGATCGATTGGGTCATTCGCGTCGATGGTCACACCGACAAGACCCAGCTGTCCGGAACCGGCGAATACCGTGACAACTGGGAACTGTCCCAAGCGCGGGCGCTCTCCGTTGTGCGCTATATGTCCGCGGAGTTGGGTTTTGATCCCTCGCGTTTGGTGGCGGCGGGGTTTGGTGAATATCAACCGGTGGCCGAGGGCGACAGTCCGGAGGCCTTGGCCCAGAACCGGCGCATCGAATTGAAATTGACAGAAAAATAGAACTTAAGGCGCGATCTGAAACCGTGTTTCGCGCTGGTCGATCACGGTCCCGTCGCGCAGCATTTGCACCGTGGCACTATAGCCGCCGGTTGGCCATGTGCCCGGATTGCGTTTGCCGATGGCGCGGAACAGCTGGGCTTGAGATCTGTCGAGTTCAGCGTCCTGACTGATGACCTCGCCCTCGGGGCCAAAAATCGATAGGCGCAGCACATCGCCCGCACGGCTACCGTAGGCAAAGCCGTATACGACAAGCGCGGGGCTTTGTGTGGTGAACGCCGCGGCCCCCGCCGTGCCCGCTTTGACCGCCTCATATTCGGGAACTGTCGTATCGATGCCCACGTCCAAAAGGCCACCAGCCTGGTAAACCATGTCGCGGTCCCAAAGCGTGCCGCTCAGGATCGCGTCCGGTCCGCAGGCGACGGTGCCCGCAGGATTGAACGGGTCGATGGTTTTGTCGTTATGACGCACGGAGAGGTGGACATGCGGGAATTGCGTCAGACCCGACAGGCCGACTTGGCCCAGAACGGTTGCCGAGGACACTCGGTCGCCCTCCTGAACCGCGATGCTGTCCTTCATCATGTGGCAATATTGTGTGACCCAGCCGTCGCCATGATCGACCACAACGCCATTGCCGCATTCCTTCCCGGTGATGTCGGGCGCGCCTTCGCGGCCTTGGGGGAAATCCTCCATGCCGTCGCGGGTGCCGATGACGGTGCCGGGTGCTGAGGCGAGAACATCGACACCATTCCAAAGGTCGATGACGGCGGGCAGGGCGAAATCAGTGCCTTTGTGACCGTCATAGGAGAGCGTGCCACAGGTGAAATCCGCCGCCCCCGGGCCGGGGTCGGTGTCGACATAGCTTTGGATGTAACAGGTGTCGCCCAGTGTGCAGTTGATCGGCGGCGACAGCACCGGATCACGCGCCAGAGCGGGCGCGGCGATTGAAATGAGGCCAAGGAAGAACAGTGGTTTCGTCATGAGGTCCAAGCTGACGTAAAAAGCCCCGCCAAGACAGGTCCTGACGGGGCTTTTGTTTGTTTTTTAAATCACTCTGCGGTCAGAAGTGGTGGCTTCTTCGAACGTCCGATGCGCGGGGCACCCGGCTCCTCGATGCGCAGTTCGATGTCGCCATCCTTGACGCCCACCTTGACCACGCCGCCCTTCGACAGCTTGCCGAACAGAAGCTCTTCAGCGAGCGGTTTTTTGATGTGCTCCTGAATGACGCGGCCCAGCGGACGTGCGCCCATCTTGTCGTCGTAGCCCTTGTCGGCGAGCCATTCGGCGGCCGGGCGGGTGAGTTCGATGTGCACGTTGCGGTCCATGAGCTGGGCCTCAAGTTGCAGTACGAATTTCTCGACGACCTGCAGGATGACCTCTTTCGGCAGCGGGCCGAAGGAAACCACCGCGTCCAGACGGTTGCGGAATTCCGGCGTGAAGGTGCGTTCGATCGCGGCGGTGTCTTCGCCTTCGCGACGGTCGCGGCCAAAGCCGATGGCTTCTTTCGCCTGCTCGGACGCACCCGCGTTGGAGGTCATGATCAGGATCACGTTGCGGAAATCGACGGTGCGGCCGTTGTGATCGGTCAGCTTGCCGTTGTCCATCACCTGCAGAAGAATGTTGTAGACATCCGGGTGGGCCTTTTCGATCTCGTCGAGCAAAAGCACACAATGCGGATGCTGGTCGACGCCATCGGTCAAAAGACCGCCCTGATCGAAACCGACATAGCCCGGAGGCGCGCCGATCAGACGGGAGACCGCGTGTTTCTCCATGTATTCCGACATGTCAAAGCGCAGCAGTTCCACGCCAAGGCTATCTGCGAGCTGTTTCGCAACCTCGGTTTTACCCACACCGGTCGGACCGGCAAAGAGGTAGTTGCCGATGGGTTTCTCCGGCTCGCGCAGACCCGCCCGCGACAGTTTGATCGCAGAGCTGAGTGTCTCGATGGCCTTGTCCTGGCCGAAGACGACGCGTTTGAGCGTGCCTTCGAGATCCTTGAGCACCTCGGCATCGTCTTTGGAGACGTTCTTCGGCGGGATGCGGGCGATCTTTGCCACCACGGCTTCGATCTCTTTCGGGGAGATCGTTTTACGGCGTTTGCTTTCGGCCACGAGATGCTGGGCCGCGCCCGCTTCATCGATCACGTCGATCGCCTTGTCGGGCAGTTTACGGTCGTGAATGTAGCGCGCGGACAGTTCAACGGCGGTCTTGATCGCATCTGCCGTGTAGCGGATGTCGTGATGCTCTTCGAAATAGGGTTTGAGACCCTGAAGGATTTTCACCGCATCATCAACCGACGGCTCGTTGACGTCGATTTTCTGGAACCGACGCGACAGGGCACGGTCTTTCTCGAAATGCTGGCGGAATTCCTTATAGGTCGTGGAGCCCATGCAGCGCAGTTTGCCGCCCTGCAGCGCAGGCTTCAGCAGGTTGGAGGCATCCATCGCGCCGCCAGATGTGGCACCCGCACCGATCACGGTGTGAATCTCGTCGATGAACAGCACCGCGTCCGGGTGATCTTCGAGCTCTTTGACGACTGCTTTCAGGCGTTCTTCGAAATCGCCGCGATAGCGCGTGCCCGCCAAAAGCGCGCCCATGTCGAGCGAAAAGATCGTGGATTTGGAGAGAACCTCCGGGGTTTCACCGTCAACGATTTTTTTGGCGAGACCTTCGGCGATGGCGGTCTTGCCCACGCCCGGATCGCCCACCAAAAGCGGATTGTTCTTGCGGCGGCGGCAAAGAACCTGAATGCAGCGCTCGACCTCATGGGCGCGACCGATCAGCGGATCGACATCGCCCTCGGCGGCCTTCTTGTTGAGATCGACGCAGTATTTCGCGAGCGCGGACTCTTTGTCCTCGCCGGAGGATTGCGGCTGCGCGCTTTGGGTTTCTTCCTGCTGTTCTTCAGAGCCGGTGATCGGGCGTTGTTCGCCAAAGGCGGGGTCTTTCGCCACACCATGGGCGATGAAATTCACCGCATCGTAACGCGTCATATCTTGTTCTTGCAGGAAGTAGGCGGCGTTGGATTCACGTTCAGCAAAGATCGCGACCAACACGTTGGCACCGGTCACCTCGGTGCGGCCCGAGGATTGGACATGGATCGCGGCGCGCTGGATCACGCGCTGGAACGAGGCGGTAGGCACGGCCTCAGAGCCTTCGACATCGGTGACGAGCGTCGAAAGATCGTCCTCGATATAATCCAGAAGGGTTTTTCGCAGCTCCTCAAGCTCGACATTGCAGGCCTGCATCACGCGGGCCGCGTCGGGCTCGTCGATCAGGGCCAGCAATAGGTGTTCCAGGGTTGCAAGTTCGTGGCGGCGGGCGTTTGCCAGCGCCAAGGCTGCATGGATGGCTTGCTCAAGGGTGTTCGAAAATGACGGCACGTTGGGGGTGCTCCTTCGCATTCGGGGTCTCTAAAGGGGCATGTTTTGCGGCCCGCCCCCTAAGTTTTGGCCTGATACTCTTAAAGTTCGATTGAAACGCGCGCGCTTCAAGCAAAAAAATGGTTAACGGGGGTAAATTTTTGTGAGGCGTCAAGTTTTGAGCGCTTTGTTTGGGGCGATCCCCTGTTTTCCAAGAAACTATGTAAGTTTACTTGACAGGAAAACAAGGGGCCAACTCATGCGTTAAAACGAGTCCTTTCGGGCTCTGATTTCGGCGAAAACCTCGGCGTCGGAAGCGTCCTCCATACCCAAAAGCTCTTTCACTGGCGCCAGCCCGGCGCGCAGGAAAGGATTGGTCGCAAGTTCCAGAGCCAGCGGCGAGGGCACGGTGGCTTCGCCGTTTTCGCGAGCCGCCTCAATGGCTTTGGCACGGTTTCGCAGCGCCGCGTTGTCGGGTTCGATGGTCAGCGCAAACCGCGCATTCGAGGCGGTGTATTCATGGCCGGAGTAGACCACGGTGTCCTCTGGCAGGGCGGCGAAACGCGAGAGCGTCTCCCACATCTGCGCAGGGGTGCCCTCAAACAGACGACCGCAGCCAAGCGCCATGAGGCTGTCCGCAGAAAACAGGGCCTTGGCTGAGGGGATGTGATAGGCGATGTGGCCTATGGTGTGACCATCGGCGGCCAGAATCTGCACCTCATGCCCGGAGAAATCAAAGCTTTGCCCCGGCTCTACGATGCGCATGAGCGGCGGCAAGCGGTGTTGGTCGGCCTTGGCGCCAGTGACCGTCGCGCCCGTCGCCTCAACCAGCCCGGGGGTGCCGTCCACATGGTCCCAATGGTGATGAGTGAGCCAAATCTCATCGAGCGTCCAGCCACGTTCGGAGAGGGCATCCAACACGGGGGCTGGATCGGCTGCATCGACCAGAGCGGTGCGCCCGCTGACGGGATCATGCACAAGAAAATCGTAATTGTCCGTAAGGGCGGCAATGGTGACGATCTCTAGCATGGCGTTCTCCGGTATCTTGCGTCTATGGTGTTCCTAACATTTGGGGAAGGCCCGCGGATTGCAATGCATCTCGACGTCGTTGAGCTGAGAAATTTCTACTACCGGACCGGATTGGGCCGCGCCGCACAGCGCGCGATCCGGGATCAGGTTGTGGCCTTTTGGCCCGATGCGGAACGTCAGTCTGTGGCGGGCTTTGGCTTTGCCGTGCCGTTGCTACGCCCCTATCTGGCAGATGCGCGTCGGGTGATTGGCTTGATGCCGGACCAGCAGGGGGTGATGCATTGGCCTGCGGGGATGCCGAATGTCTCGGCGCTGTGCCCTGAGACGCGCTGGCCGCTCCAGACCGGATTCGTCGACAAGCTGGTGGTCATGCACGGGCTCGAGACCTCGGACGCGCCGGATGCCTTGTTGGAAGAATGCTGGCGGGTGCTTGGGCCGGGGGGCAAGGCGCTCTTTGTGGTGCCGAACCGAGGCGGGCTTTGGTCGCGCTCAGACAGCACGCCGTTCGGTTATGGGCGGCCCTACAGTCTCAGCCAGCTTGAGTTGCAGCTGCGGCGCTCGCGGTTCTTGCCTGAACGTCACGCCGCGGTTCTGTTTCAGCCACCGTCACACAAACGATTTTGGAAACGCTGGGGGCCGGTGTGGGAACGCGTCGGGCGTCAGATGCCGACGGCGCTCGCGGGCGGTGTTCTGGTGGTCGAGGTCTCGAAACAGGTCTATGCCCAAACCGGGTCCGGTTCGCCGGAAGCAGTGCGCCGCAAAGCCGGGGTGCTCGAAGGTCTGCGCCCTGTGCCCGAGGCGAAACCTGTTTGACCGCGCCCAAGTCAAATCTGTGGCAAGTCTCGCGTCAGATCATCATTTTTCGTGCCCGCGTTTTCGGGCCAGCGGATCGAACGCGAGGGAATCACACGGTTTCGTGAGGCAAATCCGCATCGCTGTCGCAATTTTTTTGCGCCGCTTCGAAGGGGTGGGAGGCGGAAAACCCTTAAAGCCCTGAAAACTCTGACCGCAGAGTTGCAATCTGTTGGCGCTAAACTGGCGCAACAAGGTTGCGGCAAAGTTGAGGCTCTGCTACATCCACGCTGATTTTGTTGCCTGTGCGGTTCGCGTGCGGGTCAATCAAGCTGCTCTACCTCCATGAATGACCTCAAAAACGGGGCAGAAGGGGGAGGGCCCTAAGACATCGGAAGGGTGGACGTGTCCGAACCAGCTTCGATCTCCAGCGGCATCGCCGCACGCTACGCAAAGGCCGTTTTCGAACTGGCCAAAGAAAGCAATGCCATCGCGGCACTTGAGGGGGACGTGGCGACGCTGTCGACAGCGCTCTCCGAGAGTGACGATCTCAAGGCCCTCATTTCTTCGCCGGTGTATTCCCGTGAAGAATTGGAAGCCGCGATCACCGCGATTGCCAAAAAGGCCGGTCTGACAGACTTCGTGTCCAGCACGCTGGCTCTGATGGCGCAAAACCGCCGTCTTTTCGCCTTGCCGCAGCTTGTAGCTGCTCTGAGCGCCCTTCTTGCCGAAGAGCGTGGCGAAGTGACCGCCGAGGTCGTGTCCGCAAAAGCGCTGACCAAGACCCAGGCCACCAAACTTGCCAAGACCCTCTCCGAGAAGTTTGGCAAAGACGTGAACATCAATGCGACCGTGGATGAATCTCTCATCGGCGGTCTTGTCGTCAAGGTGGGCTCGAAGATGATCGATACCTCGATCGCCTCCAAGCTCAACTCCCTCCAGAATGCAATGAAAGAGGTCGGATAATGGGAATCCAGGCAGCTGAAATTTCTGCGATCCTTAAGGAGCAGATTAAAAACTTTGGCCAAGAGGCCGAAGTTGCTGAAGTGGGCCGCGTGCTCTCCGTCGGTGACGGTATTGCGCGTGTGTATGGCCTCGATAACGTTCAGGCCGGTGAGATGGTCGAATTCCCCGGTGGTATCCGCGGGATGGCCCTCAACCTCGAATCCGACAACGTCGGCGTCGTGATCTTCGGCTCCGACCGTGACATTAAAGAAGGCGACACCGTCAAGCGCACCAAGTCCATCGTGGACGTGCCCGCTGGCGACGCGCTTCTCGGCCGCGTGGTCGACGGTCTGGGCAACCCGATCGACGGCAAAGGCGCCATCGCCGCTTCCGAGCGTCGCATCGCCGACAGCAAAGCACCGGGCATCATCCCGCGTAAATCCGTGCACGAACCGATGGCCACAGGCCTCAAGTCCGTGGACGCGATGATCCCGATCGGTCGTGGCCAGCGTGAGCTGATCATCGGCGACCGTCAGACCGGTAAAACTGCCGTTGCTCTCGACGCCATCCTCAACCAGAAGTCCTACAACGACGCTGCTGGTGGTGACGAGAACAAGAAACTCTACTGTATCTACGTGGCCATCGGTCAAAAACGCTCCACCGTTGCTCAGCTCGTCAAAAAGCTCGAGGAAACCGGTGCGATCGAATACACCACCGTCGTCGCCGCAACCGCGTCCGACCCGGCGCCGATGCAGTACCTGGCTCCGTACACCGCGACCGCGATGGCCGAGTTCTACCGCGACAACGGCAAACACGCCCTGATCATCTACGATGACCTCTCCAAGCAAGCTGTGTCCTATCGTCAGATGTCCCTGCTTCTGCGTCGTCCGCCGGGCCGCGAAGCTTACCCGGGTGACGTGTTCTACCTCCACTCGCGCCTGCTCGAGCGTTCCGCGAAGCTGAACGAAGATTTCGGCGCCGGTTCCTTGACGGCTCTGCCGATCATCGAAACCCAGGGCGGTGACGTGTCTGCGTTTATTCCGACCAACGTGATCTCCATCACCGACGGTCAGATCTTCCTCGAGACCGAACTGTTCTACCAAGGTATCCGTCCGGCTGTGAACACCGGTCTGTCCGTGTCCCGCGTGGGCTCCTCGGCTCAGACCAAAGCCATGTCCTCCGTGGCTGGCCCGGTGAAACTGTCGCTCGCTCAGTACCGTGAGATGGCAGCGTTTGCTCAGTTTGGTTCCGACCTCGATGCCGCAACTCAGAAACTTCTGAACCGTGGTGCGCGTCTGACCGAGCTGATGAAACAGCCGCAATACGCGCCGCTGACCAACGCCGAGATCGTCTGCGTGATCTTCGCTGGCACCAACGGCTACTTGGACAGCATCCCGGTGTCCGAAGTGGGCGCCTATGAGGCGAAGCTGCTCGACTTCCTGCGCAACCAGAAAGCCGACGTTCTTCAGTGGATCACCGACGAAGATCCGAAGATCAAAGGCGAGCCTGCTGACAAGCTCAAAGCGGTTCTGGACGAATTCGCCAAAACCTACGCTTAATCCTGAAGGACAGCTTTAATGCCCAACCTCAAGGATCTCAAAAACCGGATCGCGAGCGTGAAATCCACGCGCAAGATCACCAAGGCCATGCAGATGGTGGCCGCCGCGAAACTGCGGCGGGCACAGGATGCGGCTGAGGCCTCGCGTCCCTATGCAGAGCGTTTCAACGCTGTGCTCGGGTCGCTGTCGGCTTCGGTTGGTGGCTCCGATACCGCGCCCCGGCTTCTTGCCGGGACCGGAAAAGACGATGTGCATCTGCTCGTTGTCATGACCTCTGAAAAGGGTCTGTGTGGTGGCTTTAACACCAACATCGTGAAACTGGCGAAAACCCGCATCGTCGAGCTTCAAGGCAAAGGCAAGACGGTGAAAATCATCACCGTCGGCAAAAAAGGCCGTGAACAGCTCAAGCGTGATTATGCGGATCTCTTCGTCGCTCACGTGGACCTGACCGAGGTGAAGAAAATCGGTTACGCCAACGCGCAGGACATCGCGAAGGACCTTCTGGTTCGCTTCGATGCCGGCGAGTTTGACGTGGCGACGATCTTCTATGCCAAATTCCAAAACGTCGTGACCCAAGTCCCGACTGCGCAACAGATCATCCCGGCGGCCTATGAGGCCGATGAGGATGCCGGTGGCTCGCTCTACGATTACGAGCCCTCCGAGGAAGGCATTCTGGCCGACCTTCTGCCGCGCGGTGTGGCGACGCAGATCTTCTCGGCGCTGCTGGAAAATGGTGCCTCCGAGCAGGGCGCGCGGATGTCCGCAATGGACAACGCCACCCGCAACGCAGGCGACATGATCGACAAGCTGACGATCGAATACAACCGTTCGCGTCAGGCCGTCATCACCAACGAGCTTATCGAAATCATCTCGGGCGCTGAAGCGCTCTAAGACCCGGAGTAAAGAAACATGGCACAGTCCAAAGGCAAGATCACGCAGGTGATTGGCGCCGTTGTCGACGTACAGTTCGACGGCGAGCTCCCCGCCATTCTCAACGCGCTTGAAACCGACAACAACGGCAACCGTCTGGTTCTCGAAGTTGCTCAGCACCTCGGCGAAAACTCGGTCCGCACCATCGCGATGGATGCGACCGAAGGCCTCGTGCGCGGTCAGGAAGTGACCGACACCAACGGCCCGATCACCATCCCGGTGGGCAATGCGACCCTCGGTCGTATCCTCAACGTGATCGGTGAGCCGGTCGACGAAAAAGGTCCGGTCGAAGCCACCGAGCGTCGTCCGATCCACGCGGAAGCCCCGGAGTTCTCCGAACAGGCGACCGAAACCTCCATCCTCGTCACCGGCATCAAGGTGATCGACCTTCTCGCACCTTACTCCAAAGGTGGTAAGATCGGTCTCTTCGGTGGTGCAGGCGTGGGTAAAACCGTTCTCATCATGGAACTCATCAACAACATCGCAAAAGTGCACTCGGGCTTCTCCGTGTTCGCTGGTGTGGGTGAGCGGACCCGTGAAGGTAACGACCTTTACCACGAGATGATCGAATCCAACGTCATCAAGCCGGACGCCCTCGAGGAGTCCCAGGTGGCTCTGGTTTACGGTCAGATGAACGAGCCTCCGGGAGCCCGCGCACGTGTTGCTCTGACCGGTCTGACCCTCGCTGAGCAGTTCCGTGACCAGTCCGGTACCGACGTTCTGTTCTTCGTGGACAACATCTTCCGCTTCACGCAAGCCGGTTCCGAGGTGTCCGCACTTCTCGGCCGTATCCCCTCCGCTGTGGGCTACCAGCCGACGCTGGCCACCGACATGGGTGCGATGCAGGAACGTATTACCTCCACCAAGAACGGCTCGATCACCTCGATCCAGGCTGTGTACGTGCCCGCCGACGACCTTACCGACCCGGCACCGGCCACGACCTTTGCTCACTTGGACGCGACCACCGTTCTCAACCGTGCGATCTCCGAGCTCGGCATCTACCCGGCTGTGGACCCGCTCGACTCCTCTTCGCGTATCCTCGATCCGCAAATCGTTGGCGAAGAGCACTACAACGTCGCACGTCAGGTTCAGAACATCCTTCAGCGCTACAAGTCGCTGCAGGACATCATCGCCATCCTCGGCATGGACGAACTGTCGGAAGAAGATAAGCTGACCGTGGCTCGCGCCCGTAAGATCCAGCGTTTCCTCTCCCAGCCGTTCGACGTGGCGAAAGTGTTCACCGGCTCCGACGGTGTGCAGGTTCCGCTCGAAGACACGATCTCGTCCTTCAAGGCGGTTGTGGCCGGCGAATACGACCACCTGCCGGAAGCAGCCTTCTACATGGTTGGCGGCATCGCGGAAGTGCTCGAAAAAGCCGAGAAACTGGCTGCAGAAGCTGCCTAATTTTAACCCGGAAGGAGGCCTCTGATGGCTACAGTCCAATTTGATCTCGTCTCTCCCGAGCGCAAACTTGCGTCTCTCCAAGTGGAGCAGGTCCAGATCCCGGGTTCCGAAGGCCGTTTGACAGCGATGGCGGGCCACGAGCCCACCATCCTCACCCTGCGTCCCGGTCGTTTGATCGTGAACGGGCCGGAAGGTGAGATGGAATTCATCGTGACGGGCGGGTTTGCCGAACTGGCGCCGGAGAACATCTCCGTGCTGGCTGAGGTGGCTTTGCCGCGTGGGGAAATGTCGCAAGAGATCGTCACCGATCTCATCGCGAAAGCCCGCGCCGAACATGACAAGGCGTCGCAAGAAGAGCAGGCAGAGACCCACACGTTCCTGTCCGATCTCTTCCACATCGCCGAAGACCTCGGGTTCCACACCAATCTCTGATTGGCTGTGACACGTGAATTGGAAAGGCCCCGCATCTCAGCGGGGCCTTTTTTATTTCTGAAAGGATTTTGATGATGGGTGACGCGTTTCGACCCCGTGTCCACGGCTGGGTCGTGACCTGTTTTGGCGAAGACGTCGCGATGGACGCGGCAGAGCGCAACCGGCGGTTTTTGGAGGAGGCTCTGGAGCTGGTGCAATCTTTGGGCATGACGCAATCTGCGGTCCATGAGCTGGTCGATTACGTCTTCTCTCGAGCCAAAGGCGAGGCGGTGCAGGAAGTCGGCGGTGTCATGGTGACCCTCGCCTCGCTTTGCGCAACCCATGGCATGGATATGGCAGGGGAGGCGGACAAAGAATTGAGCCGCATCGAGGCCCCCGAAGTGATCGCCAAAATCCGCGCCAAACATGCAGGTAAGCCGAAGGTCTGAACTGATAACCCTTTCCCTCTTCCCTTGTTCACGCGTTTCGGGGCAATCTGCCTGCGGGGGAAAGATTAATGCTTAGAATAGACAGTCATCAGCTCGGGATCTCTCAGGGATCCTTTGTGCTCTTTTCGGATTTTCAGGTTGGGGGCGCGATGTGGACGGGGCAGGGGCCACGTGAGCTACGCCGCGTGGTCGAATTCGACGAGGCCTATCTGCGACCGCCATTGGTTCAGGTCAGTCTCTCAATGCTCGACATCGACCATTCTACCAACCACCGCGTCGATATTTCCGCAGACATGGTGTCTGAGGAGGGCTTTATGATCGTCTTCCGCACTTGGGGTGATACCAAGATCGCGCGGGTGCGAGCCGATTGGACCGCTTTCGGGCCGGTGCGTCATGAGGATGACTGGGAGGTCTGAGAAGATATTCAAGCCATGAAAAAAGGCGCGTCGGGGAGGTCCCGCGCGCCTTTTCCATGAACGGCTCAACAGCTTACGGGTGATACACACCTTCGTAGAGCGGCACGAGCGTCTTGTCTTCGAACAGCGAGGACACGGAGGTGCCGTTCCAAGTGTTGATGATCGCCTGCGCAAAGAGCGGCGCGGTCGGCACGATGCGGATGTTCTTGCAGGCGGCGACGGCTTCATTGGCCTCGATCGAGTCGGTGATCACCAAGGATGAGAGCTTGGAATTGGTCACGCGCTCCACGGCAGGACCGGACAGCACGCCATGGGAGATATAGGCGTGCACTTCGGCGGCGCCGTGATCCATCAACAGATCGGCGGCTTTGCAGAGCGTGCCAGCGGTGTCCACAAGGTCATCGACGATGATACATTTCTTGCCCTCGACGGAACCGATCACGGTCATCTCGGCGACCTCACCCGGCTTTTCGCGGCGTTTGTCGACGATCGAGAGCGGTGCGTCGATGCGCTTTGCGAGCTCACGGGCACGGGCCACGCCGCCAACGTCAGGAGAGACGACCATGATGTCGCTCAGACCGTCCTTGAAATGATGTTTGATGTCGAGCGCAAAGACCGGCGAGGCGTAGAGGTTGTCGACTGGAATGTCGAAGAAGCCCTGAATCTGCGTCGCGTGCAGATCGAGCGTCAGAATGCGTTCAATGCCTGCTTCGACCATCATGTTGGCGACGAGCTTCGCGGTGATCGGCGTGCGGGCCTTGGTGCGGCGGTCCTGACGGGCGTAGCCGAAATAGGGGATCACGGCGGTGATGCGGCCCGCGGACGAGCGGCGCAGCGCGTCGGTGATGATCAGCAATTCCATGAGGTTGTCGTTGGCCGGGTTGGACGTCGGCTGAACAACGAACATGTCCTCGCCACGCACGTTCTCATAGACCTCGACGAAGATCTCGCCATCGTTGAACCGCTCAACACGAGCATCGCACAGGTCGATCGACATGCCGCGGTGCATCGAGAGACGGCGGGCAATGGAATTCGCCAGCGTGCGGTTTGCATTGCCGGAGATGAGTTTCGGTTCATGAGATGTGGGCATGGCAGCTTTTCCCAGAGTGTTTGGCGAAATTGGCGCGGGGATCGTCACGGAATCGTAACGTTGACACCGCTTACCACCCAGCTAGGTTTTTGGAAACATCCCGAGCGTCCCGAGGAGGGGGCAAATGGCACATATCGACTATTATTTTTCGCTTCTGTCCTCTTTCACCTATCTGGCAGGGGATCGCTTTGCGGAGATTGCGGAAAAACATGGGGCGAGCGTGCGCTATAAACCCTTCGATATTCTTACCATGTTTGATCGTATCGGCGCCCCGCGTCCGGCTCAACGTCCGCAGGGGCGGCAAGAGTACCGCATGCAGGAGCTGAAACGGTTTGCTGCCAAGCTGGGCAAACCGATGCATTTTCAGCCGGCTTATTGGCCGACCAACGCGGCGCCAGCCTCCTATGCGGTGATCGCGGCTCAGGAGGCCGGAGGTGGCGATCTTGATGGTCTGGTGCAGCGCCTCCTCAAAGCGGTCTGGGAAGAGGATCGTGATATCGCCGACGATGCGGTGATCACGGAGGCGCTTAAGGCGTCTGGGTTTGATCCGATGCTGTCGATGACGGGGCTTCTGAAGGGCGCGGAGCTCTATGAGCAGAACCTTGAAGAAGGGCTGAAGGCCGGAATTTTCGGCGCACCGTTTTACATTGTGACGGATACGGATGAACGGTTCTGGGGGCAGGATCGCCTCGATATGCTGGACGAGTATCTCGGGGCCTTGTGAGCGTTTCAGCCCCACAATCCGGAGTTTTCTGCGCCCATTTATCTCGCACGAACCTTAATCTGATTAACCTTAATGCGTGCTGAGAGGTCTGGGGCTCAGTCCGCCAAAGCCGCCAAAAGCGCATCCACATCGGCCTCAGTCGTCGACCAGCTCGCCACAAATCGTGCCAAAAGCGGCTCGTCCGGGTCACCTGTCAGAGCCCTGTTCGGGCCCCAGAAGTGATAGACTGCGCCTTTTGCCTTGGCCTCGATGTGCATCTTGCGAGGCAGGCGGGCGAAAACCAGATTACCCTCGGCGGTATAGGCCAGATCGCCCCCGATTTCCGCGATGCCTTTCGCCAAACGCGTGCCCATCGCATTGGCCTGAGTGGCTAATTCCAGCCAAAGATCTCCCTCCAGCCATGCCAGAATCTGCGCCGAGATATAGCGGGATTTCGAGAGGTTATGCCCGCCGCGCATGCGTTGGCTTTCAAAGGCCTCTTTAAAGGCCGGGTCAAACAGCACGGCGGCCTCGGCCCCCATCGCTCCGGTTTTCGTTGCGCCCAAAGAGAGTGCCGACAGCTCGCGTGTCATCTCCCAAGGTGTCGCGCCGCTCGCCGCCATCGCATTGGCAAACCGCGCCCCGTCGAGGTGCAGCGGTAAGCGTGAGGCTTCTGCCAATGCGGCAATGTCGGCCGGGCGATAGAGTTCGCCAAATTCGGTAAGATTGGTCAGCGAGACAGCCGCTGGCGGGCTGGCGTGAATGTCGTCGCCACTGTCGCGGATCACGGCATCGCGCAGTTCCTCTGGCGCCATTCGGCTGCCAGTGCCGGACAAGAGTTTGAGTTTCGCGCCACCAGAATAAAACGGCACGGAATTGCGCTCGTCCACCTCGATATGCGCGGTCTTATGGCAATAGACGATGCCCCAAGGCGGCGTCATTGCCGCCAAAAGCGCGGCGTTCGTACCGGTGCCCGAAACCATCGGATAGACCAGCGCATCGGGCGCCTGAAACATGTCGCGCAGACGCTCGGTCAGCTCCGCCGTCCAACGATCCCCGGCATAAGGCGCGGCGTATCCGTCGTTGGCGCGGGCGAGTGCCTCCATAATTTTCGGATGCACGCCTGAGGTGTTATCAGACCCGAAAAACATCAGGTGGGTTCCTCGATGATATGATCTTCCCAATCATCCTCATCGACTTCGAATTCTGGCACTGTCCTGCCGCGCATGGAGACGCCTGCGGCGTGCACGCTCTCCGGGTCGCCGGTCAAAAGCGGGTGCCAATCGGGCAGGGGGCGGCCCTTCCACAACAGGCGATAAGCACAGGTGGTGGGCATCCAATAGGCGTGGCTGTCGATGTTCTCGGGCGTCAAGCGGATGCACTCAGGCACAAGCTTTTTGCGGATCTCATATTGTCCGCATTGGCAGGACTGATCATCGAGCAGGCGACAGGCGACACGGGTCAGATAGACTTCGCCCGTGTCCGCATCTTCGATCTTGTTGAGGCAGCATTTGCCACAACCGTCACAGAGCGCTTCCCATTCTTCCTCCGACATCTTCGTCAGAGGCACGGTTTCCCAAAAGCGCTCGCGTTTGCTCATTCCAACGCCTCAAGGATCGCGCGGGCCTGTGCGCAATCGAGATCCATCTGATCAATAAGCGGTTGCAGCCCTGTGAAAACAAGCTCAGGACGCAAATATTCAACAAAGGCGACCGAGAGGTGTTCATCGTAAAGCGAGCCGGAAAAGTCGAAGATAAAGGTCTCGAGGCAGGGCATATTAGCGCCGAAGGTCGGTTTCACCCCCAAGGAGGCCGCGCCCTTATAGGAGCCTTTGTGAGGCCCCGTGAGCACGTCGACCAGCACCGCATAGACCCCGAATTTCGGGGCATGCAGCCCCTCGATCGACATGTTCGCAGTTGGGAACCCGAGCTCGCGCCCGCGTTTGTCGCCGTGGCCGACTTTGCCCTCGATCCGGTGCCAATGGCCCAGCATCTCGGCGGCCTTTTCCGGCGCGCCCTCTGAAAGCGCGACACGGATCGCAGAGGACGAAGAGATGCCGCTGTCGGTTTCCAAAAGCTCGGCGATGGTGACGCCAAAGCCCATCTCTTCGCCAAACCTCTGAAGATCGGCCACTTTGCCGGCCCGTTTCGCGCCGAAACAGAAGTCCGCGCCGACAACGATATGTTTGAGACCCAGCCCTTCGACGATGATCTCGCGGGCAAAGGCTTCGGGCGTCATCGCCGCCAGTTCGGCATTGAACGGCAGTTGGAACAGTTGCTCGACGCCCAGTTTCGCAAGACGGCTCGCTTTGGAGTCGGCATTCATCAAGCGAAAGGGCGGGGCGCCTGGTGCAAAAAACTCGCGGGGATGCGGCTCAAAAGTGACGATGCCCAACGGGCCATGCGCGCGGGCGAGATCAATCACATGGCGGTGGCCACGGTGTACGCCATCGAAATTACCAATCGCGGCGGCACAGCCTTTGGCCTCTTCGGGAATGTCGGTCCAGTGCGTGTAAATCTGCATGGGGCTCCTCGCGAGAGGCGCCCCTCGCGTCGTCAGTCGAATTTACGGCTCGGCGCAAGCACCATGGCCTCGCCTTTCAAGACAACGGTATCGCCCACGGTGCAGCGACATTCAAGGGCAACACGGCGTTTTGCATGGATGATGTCGGTCACCGTGACCTCGGCCAGAACCGTATCGCCGGGGCGCACAGGTGCCAGAAACTTGAGCGTCTGGCCCATGTAGATCGTGCCATGACCGGGAAGCTGCTCTCCGATCACGGCGGAAATCAGAGCGGCGGTCAGCATGCCATGGGCAATGCGGCCTTCGAAAATCGTGTCATTGGCATAGGCATCGTCGAAATGCACGGGGTTACGGTCGGTAGAGACCTCCCCAAACAATTCAATGTCGTGATCGGTGATGACCTTGCGCAAAGAGCGCGTCATGCCGATCTCGATGTCTTCGATACAGATGGTTCCGCGGGGCTGATTGTCCAACATGCGCTCCGATTCCTTCTTGATGTTGCGGTGCAGCATAGCGGAAAATCGAGAGAGAAACAATATTGCGCGCAAGAAAATTTTTATGACGACGTAGATATTGGAAATAAGTTTCGTGGCGATGTCATGAGGGGTGCGCAAAAAAAGGCGCGGGATCCACTCCAGCGCCTTGTTTACTTTTTGCCTGAAATACTCACACCTCAGCGTAAGAACGAAATCGCTGCCGTCGGTGACAGGTTATGTTCCGAAAGCCACATCTTGAGCCGCTCCGGGTCAGGGTTTACCGGATCGGGCCCGAATTCTTTGGCAGCCAAGCCGCCGGTGATGAACAAGACGTCCAGCCCTTCGCCAATGCCACCCATCACATCCGTGCCGATGCCATCGCCGATGCAGAGAATACGGTTGTCGTCGATGGGGGCGAGCTGGGCCAAGCGGCGGCGGGCCAGATCATAGATCGGCGGATGCGGTTTGCCGAAATAGAGGCTCTCACCGCCCATTTCGGTGTAAAGCGCAGCCAAAGCGCCCGCGCACCATTCCCGCACCTCGCCACGATCCACCACGATGTCGGGGTTGGCACAGAGAAGTTTCAGGCCCTTTTGTTTCGCATAGAGGAACTGCGGACGGTAAATCTCCGGGTCGGCCAGCGGGTCCTCGGGACCGGAACATACGATGCCTTCGGCCTCTTCGAGCGGCACTTCGGTGATCTCGACGGCCTCATCCGTGACGATGTCCATCGGCTGCATGAAGTCGTCTTTGAACATATCGCCGATGTGGTGAACTTTCTCTCCCACGACGCCCAGATACATCGCCATCCGTGCGGAATCGCCGGAGGTGGCGATGGCGTCATAGGCGTCCTCTGGGACGCCGAACTCTTTGATCTGCTGCGCGACCGAGCGCCACGGACGCGGGGAATTGGTCACGAGCACGACTTTGCCGCCGCCCGCGCGGTAGGTTTGCAATGCGGCACAGGCTTCGGGAAACGCCGTGACGCCATTGTGGACACAGCCCCAAAGGTCGACGAAAAGCGCATCGTAATCGGTCGAGATTTCGGACAGGGTTTGGATCAGGCGGGTCATATCGGCTCCTCATGCATCGCTGCCCTTTAGCTATCCTGTGAGGGTCTGAAAGGAAAGCGTCAGAATGCCCACTTGCGGTAGGACTGCGGGCTGATATGACCGGAATGACCGATCAAAGGAGTGAGACATGAATCCGACCAAACGCCGTTTTCTCGTCTATGGAGGCGCTGCCGTTGTGGCGCTGGGGTTCGGCCTGTTGCGCGCGTCTCAGACCCGAGCCGTGCAGGGTGTGGACTACGACCATAAAATTATGACCGTGGCGCAAATGCAGGCCGAGGGCGGTCTGATCGTCGACATCCGCACGCCCGAGGAATGGGCCGAGACCGGTGTGATTGAAGGTGCGGAGCTTGTGACCTTTGAAAGCGCCGATAGTTTTCTGGCCGAAATCAGTCCGAAGCTGTCGGAAGGGCAGGACCTGATCCTGATCTGTCGCTCCGGCAACCGCACAGCGCGCGCGGCGCAGGCCTTGGCGGGCAAGTTGCCGAACCGGATCATCTCCATCGACGGGGGCATGAAGGCGCAGATTGCCAGTGGCTATCAACCCGTCGCGGTCAACTGATCAGCACGCCAGCGCCGGATCGGCCTCGCGGTCCACGACGAGCGTCGTGACAATAGCGCCGATCCACATGCAGAACAGGGCGAGCCAGGCGGTGGCGGCAAAAACCGAACTGCCGGTGACGCCGTTGCCGATGGCGCAACCGCCCGCGAGCATGGCGCCGAAGCCCATGAGCACCGCGCCGACCATGGATTTGCGCATGACGGGAACGGAGTCAAAGCTCTGCCAGCGGAACTCACCGGAGAGGAGCGAGGCGACAAAGGCTCCCACGACCACACCGGGCACGAGGCCCACGTCGAATTCCAACACCGCGTTGAGGTCGAGAAAGAACATCAATGTGTTGGCGGAAGGGCCGGAGAAGGTGACGGAGGTCACGGGAACGGGATCAAAAGCGACCTGCGCCAAGGACCATGTAAGGCCCCAACCGACCGCGACGGCAAAGCCCACGCCCGAGGCAAAGATCCAGGTTTTCGGGCCGATCTGGTTCTTGATCGCCAGTATCAAGGCCAAGGCGGCAAAGGCCAGCCCTAGCACCAGTCCCGTGCCCTCCGGCAGATGCAGCGCATTCAGAAGATTGACGTTTTCACCGCCGGGTGTGATCGAAAGAGATGCCAGCTTGTCGCGGTAAGGCGCCAAGACGCCATGCAGGCTCATCTGAGCAGTAACCGCAAAGATCAGCCCTGAGACCACTGAGCGCAGATTGCCCGTAGAGGCCAACACTAAAAGCCGTCCTGAACAGCCGCGCGACAGGACCATGCCTGCGCCAAACATCAATCCGCCGATCACCGCGCCGGACCATGATCCGGGCACGGCCATGACACGCGCGTCCGCGCCGCGAAACAGCCCCAACATCTGCGCGCCCTGCACCCAGACGATGGCGGTTGAGAGCGTCAGGAACCAGACAGCAACTTTGGGACCAAGGCGTCCGCGGGCAAACTCGACCGTTGCCGCGCGTAGACAGAATTGAGAACGCTGTGCGGAGACGCCAAAAATGAGACCGGTGATCAGGCCGAATATCGCCGCAGAGGGGCTTTCGCCGATCCCCTCGACGAGAGTCAAAATATCCATGATCTGCTCCTCCCACAGGCAAATTCCGGCTATTTTAAGGGAGAACTATAGCTGCGCTTTGATTTGAGTCACATGATTTTGCATATGTGAATGTTTTGGGCATACCTCTGCTCGGCTGTGGCAGAAGGGGGTGTGCGGGATTTCTGGCTATTCAAAATCGTTTTTGCCCCCTAAAGCAAATCTATGACACGCTCACCGATCCCCCTCTCCGAGACCCCGAACCTGCCGCTATGGCGCAGGCCCGAGGGGTTGTTGTTCCTGATGGCCTTCGCCATGCCGGTGGCCTTTGCCACATGGAACGCATTGTTGAACAATTTCGTCATCGAGGTGGCGGGGTTCACAGGAGTCGAGATCGGCTGGCTGCACACGATCCGCGAAATTCCGGGCTTTCTCGCCATCGGGGTGATCGCGCTGATCATCTTCATTCGCGAGCAGGTGCTGGGCATCGTGTCGCTCTTGCTCTTGGGCGTGGCGACCGCCGTGACCGCCTATTTTCCCTCGCTTGGCGGCATTTTGACGGTCACCATGCTGTCCTCTATCGGCTTTCACTACTTTGAGACGGTGAATCAGTCGCTGCAATTGCAATGGCTGTCGAAAGACCGTGCGCCGATCGTGATCGGGCGTTTGATGGCGGCGGGGTCTGCCGCCTCTCTTGTGGCTTATGGGGTGCTGGTCTTGACGTGGAAGACCTTCGATCTGTCCTATGCGCTGGTCTACGTGGTCTCGGGCGGCTTTACGGCAGCGGTCGCGATTTTCGCGCTCACCGCCTATCCGCAGTTCGAGGCGCCCAATCCGCAGGCCAAGAAAATCGTCCTGAAACGTCGCTATGGTCTCTATTACGCGCTGCAATTCATGTCCGGCGCGCGGCGACAGATCTTTGTCGTCTTCGCGGCCTTTATGATGGTCGAGAAATTCGGTTTCGAGGTGCATGAGATCACCGCACTGTTTCTGATCAACTATGTCGCCAACATGGTGATTGCGCCCTTCATGGGCAAAGTCGTGTCCCGCAAGGGCGAGCGCTTTGTCTTGATGCTGGAATACATCGGTCTGACGTTGGTGTTCCTGGCTTACGGTGGGATTTACTGGCTGGGGTGGGGCGTTCTCATCGCAGCAGCACTTTACGTGATCGACCATATGCTCTTTGGCCTCGCTTTCGCGCTCAAAACCTATTTCCAAAAGATCGCCGATCCGGAAGACATCGCGCCTACGGCAGCCGTTGCCTTTACCATCAACCATATCGCGGCGGTCTTCCTGCCGGCTCTGTTGGGCTATCTCTGGGTGGCCTCTCCGGGCGGGGTGTTTGCGCTGGCCGCAGGCATGGCGATGGCCTCTCTCGGTTTGGCCGCACTCATCCCGCGTCACCCGGAAAAGGGCAATGAATGGCGGTTCCTGCCGCTGGTGCGCGAAAGCGCGGTTCTGAGCGAGCCGGCGGAGTAACTTGGTGCTTGGCGTTTTGCACTCTATATTGAGAGCGAAACGCCATGATGGAGCCCGCCATGTTCTCTGCCCTGACCAAGAAACTTACCATGCCCACGCCAGACGCCGCCTTGCCGGGGCGTCCTGATCCGATCCCGACTGCGGCGGAGCATTTTGTCTTGCACGTGCCACTTGAGGGCGATGTGCCTGAGGGCTGCGAAGAGGCGATTTTTGGCATGGGCTGTTTTTGGGGTGTCGAGCGCAAGTTCTGGCAGGTGCCGGGAGTGGTGAACACCGCCGTCGGCTATGCGGCGGGCTATACGCCGAACCCGACCTATGAAGAGGTCTGCACCGGCCAGACCGGTCACAATGAGGTGGTGCGCGTGATCTTTGATCCGTCGAAAGTCAGCTACGCCGAGCTGCTCAAGGTCTTTTGGGAGGGCCACAACCCGACCCAAGGCATGCAGCAGGGCAATGATCGCGGTACGCAATATCGCTCCGGCATCTACTACACCTCCGAGGCTCAGCGCGCGGCGGCGGAGGCCTCGCTGGCGGGCTATAACGTGTTGCTGCAGGACAAAGGTTACGGCGCCATCACGACCGAAGTTCTGCCTGCTAGCAAGTTCTATTATGCCGAGGACTATCACCAGCAATATCTGGCGAAGAACCCTAGCGGCTATTGCGGTATCGGCGGCACCGGGGTGAGCTGTCCGGTGGGGCTGTCAATGGGACGGTCGATTGAATGGACGGACCCGGTGGAGCCGCAGGGGCACGCCGACTGAGCCGCATCCAATCTGTAAAATCCAGAGCCGCGCTTGAGTAAAGCGCGGCTTCGCTTTATGGCGAAGGCAAAGCCCATTTCGGAGTGCAGCCATGACCACTTTCACCGCCTTTACCAAGACCCGCGGCAAAGCCCCCGCCGAAGCCATTGGCGAGGCGCTGGAGTTTCTCGACCCGGAACCCACGGGCGTGGGGGTCTTCGAGATCGAGGACGGTTCGGGTCTCTGGGAAGTTGGCGCCTATTTCACCGAGGCGCCCGATGAGATCGCGCTGGCGCTTTTGGCTAAGGCCAATGACGCGCCGGATTTCGTCATCTCTGAACTGCCGGAAACCGATTGGGTCGCGAAAGTGCGTCGCGATCTGGCCCCAGTCGAGGCCGGTCGTTTCTTTGTCTACGGTTCGCATGACGTCGACAAACTGCCCGCGGACAAGATCGGGCTTTTGATCGAGGCCGCCATGGCCTTTGGCACCGGGCATCACGGCACCACTCTGGGCTGTCTCAAGGCGCTGGATCGTCTGATGGGCGAGGGCAAAAGCTTTGACAACGTGGCCGACATCGGCTGCGGTACCGCCGTTCTCGCGATGGCGGCTGCGAAGATCTCCGACCAGATCGTCTATGCTTCCGACATCGACGAGGTGGCTGTAGAGGTCGCACAATCGAATGTCGATGCCAATGATCTCTCGGGTCGCGTCATCTGTCTGGAAGCTGCTGGCTTTAACCATGAAGTTCTCGCCGAAAAAGCGCCCTTCGATCTCGTATTCGCCAACATTCTCAAGGGCCCGTTGGTGGCGCTCGCACCTGATATGGCGGGCAACGTCAAACCTGGCGGCCATGTGATTCTCTCCGGAATTCTCAATCCGCAGGCCGATGAGGTCGTCGAGGTTTATACACGTACCGGGTTCAATCTGGTCGATCGGCAGGAGATTGTTGACTGGACGACGCTGACAATGGAGCGCAACGCCTCATAAAGGAGGCAAAATCTTCCCCTCACCAGGCTTGCCCCATTTTTGACATATTCTGCCTTAATTATGTCATGGTCGGTGGGGCCGATGTAGTTTGTATGGGGAGGCTGCTATGCCGTATGCCGGTTCGCAGCAATTGAATAAACGTTTGACCCGGATCGAGGCGCGGCGTCGTGCCTTGAATAAGGGTGTCATTTATTCCGTTAATCAGGACGGGCTGATCATCGCTCGCCCGCGTCGTCGCGGTTTGCGGCGTCCGATCCATTTGTTGTTCGTGGCTTTGGCTGGGGTCATTCTGTTCAAAGCGGTGCTCTATGCCACCCTTGGCGCCTCGACCTATGGCGCACGTGTGGCTGAGCTGGCCGAAGGCACGGCGATCGAACGCGCTGGTGCTTGGGTGATGCATGCCGATGATCTGACCATCTGGTTGGCGCTTCAGGGCAAGATGCTTCTGAGCTGACATCAGAGAGAGTCCGGGATCTCTCTTCTTGAGTTGAACGGCTGTTTCTCAATTTGCCGTTCCGGGACCTCTCCACGTCATAGCCCGCGCCTCCAGTGCGGGCTTTCGCCTCTTTTGATGCTCACGCCTGACGGTGCCTGATAGGGCGGGCCGAGAGGTCCTGCATTTGCATGACACGCTGCGCTTGGCTGAGTCTTCGCTCTGCCATTGAAATAAGTGGCTGGAGGCAAACCAGTCTTGGCAAATGTTCTCGTTTCGTGCTAACTCATTCTTAACGAATAAAACGAGCAGGTGAGACTATGCGTGTGATGGGCATCGACCCCGGGCTGCGCAATATGGGCTGGGGCATTATCGATGTCGCAGGCCCGCGTATCAGCCATGTCGCCAACGGCATCTGCCGCTCGGCTTCTTCCGATGATCTCGCCACGCGGCTTTTGTCGCTCTTCGATCAGCTTACCGCTATCGTCGAGACCTACCGCCCCGATAGCGCCGCCGTCGAGCAGACCTTTGTCAACAAGGACGCCGTTGCGACGCTGAAACTTGGGCAGGCGCGCTCGGTCGCGTTGCTGGTCCCTGCGCGGGCGGGCATTCCCATCGGTGAATACGCCCCCAACGCGGTGAAAAAGACCGTCGTAGGTGTTGGCCACGCGGCCAAGCAACAGGTCGAACATATGATCAAGCTGCAACTGCCGGGCGCGAAGCTCGAAGGTCCCGATGCGGTCGATGCGCTGGCCATCGCGATCACGCATTCTTACCACGCGCAATCGTCGTCGCGGCTGCAAGACGCGCTCAGAAAGGCCGCCTCATGATCGGCAAACTCACCGGTGTCATCGACTATATTGGCACGGATCATGTCCTGATCGACGTGCGCGGCGTCGGCTATATCGTCTATATTTCCGAGCGCACGCGGATGTCCCTTCCGGGGCGCGGCGCGCCGGTTGCGCTTTACACTGATATGCTGGTGCAGGAGACGAACCTGCAACTCTTTGGCTTTACCTCACTCTTGGAAAAGGAATGGTATCGCTTGTTGATTTCCGTGCAGGGCATCGGCTCGAAAGCCGCCATGGCCATCCTCGGCACCTTGGGGCCGGAGGCGACAGGGCGGGCGATTGCGCTGGGCGACTGGACGGCGGTCAAGGCCGCACCAGGCGTGGGACCGAAGATCGCGCAGCGTGTGGTCAATGAGTTGAAAGACAAGGCACCCACGGTGATGTCGATGGGCGGCAAGCTGTCGGAGGCTTTGGAAGCGCCCGAGACAGTCGAGGTGATTGAAAGCGCCACGCCCACCGCCAAACCCGCGCCGAAGAAAGCCCCTGCCAAAGCCAATGCGAGCGCAGAGGCCGAGGCGTTGTCCGCGCTGCAAAACCTCGGCTATTCTCCGTCGGACGCGGCGCAGGCCGTGGCGCAATCCGCGCAGGACGCGCCCGAGGCGGACACCTCCACCCTGATCAAAGCCGCGTTGCGCCTACTCGCGCCGAAAGGGTAACCGATGGATCAACCAGACCCGACATTGCGGCCCGAACGCCAAACCGAAGACGCAGATCGCGCCTTGCGCCCGCAGGCGCTTGAGGAATTCATCGGTCAGCAAGAGGCCCGCGCCAACCTCCGTGTGTTCATTGAGTCTGCCAAGATGCGCGAGGAGGCGATGGACCATGTGCTGTTCCATGGTCCACCGGGCCTTGGTAAAACCACGCTTGCGCAGATCATGGCGCGCGAGTTGGGGGTGAATTTCAAGATGACCTCCGGGCCGGTCTTGGCGAAAGCCGGCGATCTGGCGGCGATCCTGACCAATCTCGAAGCCCGCGATGTGCTCTTCATCGACGAGATACACCGGATGAACCCGGTGGTCGAAGAGGTGCTTTACCCGGCGATGGAGGATTTTGAACTCGATCTGGTGATCGGCGAAGGCCCCGCCGCGCGCACGGTGCGGATCGAGTTGCAGCCCTTTACCCTGGTCGGCGCGACCACGCGGCTCGGGCTTTTGACCACACCTTTGCGTGACCGTTTCGGCATCCCGACGCGGCTTCAGTTTTATACCACCGAAGAGCTGCATGAGATCGTCACCCGTGGTGCGCGTCTGTTGGGTGTTCCTGCGGAGCCTGATGGCGCGCATGAGATCGCGAAACGCGCCCGTGGCACGCCCCGGATCGCCGGGCGGCTCTTGCGCCGCGTGGTGGATTTCGCCGTGGTCGAGGGCGACGGGCGGATTACCAAATCATTGGCCGACGGCGCGCTGACGCGTCTGGGTGTGGACCTTTTGGGCCTTGATGGGGCCGACCGACGGTATCTCGGGATGATTGCAGAGAATTACGGTGGTGGGCCTGTGGGGGTGGAAACTTTGGCGGCGGCACTTTCGGAGTCGCGAGATGCCATTGAGGATGTGATCGAGCCCTATCTTTTGCAACAGGGCCTGATCCAACGCACGCCGCGCGGGCGGATGTTGACGCAGAAATCCTGGCGGCATCTGGGGCTCGAGGCCCCGAAAGCGCCGGATCAGTCGGATTTGTTCGGAAAGTGAGTATTTGAGCCACGGAAAGAGGCGAGGGGCTATGCGGGTTTTCTTTTTGTCGATTGTCGCAAGTGTTTTGCCCTTTGCGTTTATGGCGATGGATCGCGCGGAAACCTCTGCGGGCGTCGCTGAAATCCTGCCGCTCGCGCCGATTGGCGCAGATGCGCTTTATCTGGCAGACGCGCCCGTCGATCTGCCGCTTGCCGTGGATCATCTCGACATTGCCGCGCAGGACGGAAATCTCTTGCTCATCCTCTTGGCGTCGGGCGGCACGGCCTGTCCCAAGATGTGGGCCTATGTCGATGCCGGGGCTGATCCGGTCTGGGTGTCGGAGCCATTCGGGACATGCCACGACAATGCGCAAGCTCAGATGACGGAGCGAGGGATCGAGGTAATCTCTCCTGCGACCGATCCGGGGCAGAGTGGGGATCTGCGCTACTGGCTCGAAGGACGTGAGATCCATGAGGCGCGGGCTCCGTCAAAATCACTGGGCTTTACCCAAGTGGCCCAATGGGAGGGGAGGCACCCAAAGCTCTTGGTCAACGATCCTGCGTGGGAGGGGCGGTTCCTTGCGGCAGTCGGACCCATTGGGTTGTTGGAACTCAGAGCACTTTTTGAACAGGCAAGCGTCTTGGAGTGGGAGGGCGACTGGCTTGTGGCGCAGGGGTGTAAGGCCAATGCCTGCGGGCATCTCAAAGGGGCGTTGGCGATGCGCCGGGATGGACATGCCTTGGTGGCAGTGATTGGCCGCGCGGCCGCTGATCCGCTGGCGGGGCTGCGCATCTATGGCGATGCGCAAAACCAGCCGCTGCCGCAAGCGATCATTCAGGTGTTTGCCGGTCACGTTGAGTGAGCTTACCCCAACAAATGCCCCATCTGCGCCACGGCCAGTTTGTAGCCGTTGACGCCACAGCCCGCCATGACCGCATCTGCGCGCATTGAGACATAGGAATGATGGCGGAAGGCTTCGCGTTTGTGGACCTGAGAGATATGCACCTCGATCACCGGGCCTTCGAAGGTGTTCAATGCATCGAGAATAGCCACCGAAGTATGCGTATAGGCCGCAGGGTTGATGACGATGCCTGCGGCTTTGTCACGGGCTTCGTGGATCATCTCGATGATTTCACCTTCGTGGTTCGACTGGGCGAAGACGATGTCGAGATCGTGGCTGGCGGCCTCGGTCGCACAGAGGGCTTCGACATCTTCGAGCGTGTCGGCGCCGTAAATCTCCGGCTGGCGTTTGCCCAGAAGGTTCAGGTTGGGACCGTTCAGGATGTAGATTGTCTTGCTCATGATGCGCCTCGTCTCGTTTTCGCGGCCAAGCTACGCGGGGCAGGGGTTGCTGCGCAAGCCACCCTGTTGCAAAAGAGCGGCGAAACCCTGTGACGCGAGAGAGCCAAATGACGGACATCACCCCGGACCGGATCGAAGAGTTTTTCACCCGCTCGAATGGCGATTACGTCTTTGCGCGCTGGGGGCGGCCGATTGCGCCCGTGGTCTTTGGCGTCGAGGATGAGACTTTGGTGACGGTGAAATCCGCGATCGAGGCCTGTGTCGCCATCGCAGGGCATCGTATCGAGGAGATGGACCCCGAGCTTGGCACGAACCTCATGGTGTTTTTCCTGTCCGATTGGGCGGAGCTGTTGGACGTGCCGCATATGGGCGATCTGATCCCTGATCTTGAGGCGCGGGTAGCGACACTTCAGGAGCGCGGCGCGCATCAATACCGGGCCTTCCGGTTTGACGATCAAGGCGCGATCAAGGCCTGTTTCACCTTCGTGCGCATGGGCGGCGCGATGGATGAGGTGCCTGCCGAGGTGATTGCACTGTCTCAGGCGGTGCAGGCGATGCTGTTGTGGTCGGATGTCGAGTTCACCCAAGACAGCCCGCTGGCCGAGACCTCCGAGGGTACGGTGGTTCGACCGGATGTGGCGAATGTGCTTCGTGCGGCCTACGATCCGATGCTGCCCAATGCGGCGCGGGATGCGTCACACGCGCTTAGGCTCTATGCTCGGGTGATCGCGGGGTGAGAGCCTTCGTCGGCCTCCCTCTGCCGCACGATTTGACGGATCGGCTGGACACTCTGGCTATGGGGTTGCGCTTTGGGCGCGCTGTGCCTGCGGAGAATATGCATATCACGCTGGCTTTTCTGGATGATCAGCCCGAGGAGGTTCTGGCGGAGCTGCATGAGGAATTGTCCGGCTTTTCCTCACGCGCGCCGGAGATCGAGATCAAAGGCCTCGATGTCTTCGGCGGTGGCAAACCGCGCCTGCTTTTTGCCAATGTTGAACCGAACGAAGCGCTGACCGCCTTGCACAAAAAGATACGGCAGGCGGCGCGGTCGGTCGGGATTGAGTTGTCGCACGAGCGTTTCCGTCCCCATATCACGCTGCGCCGGTTCAACCGCCTGCATCCCGGCGAACATCAGGAGTTGGAACATCTGATCGCGGCGCAGGGGGCGTTCTCTTGGCCCAAATTCCAAGCGCCGAGTTTCGACATGGTGCACTCTGTGCTGAGCCATGAGGCAGCGCAATATGAGACCCTTGCGAGCTATCCGCTCGCGCCCTAGGGTCGCAAAAAACGAAAGGCCCGTCAGATGATCCACACGCTCCCTGTCCATGTCTATTACGAGGACACCGATCTCGCGGGCATCGTCTATTACGCCAATTACCTCAAATTCATCGAACGCGGTCGTACTGAATGGGTGCGCGACCTGGGCGTGGATCAGGTCAAGCTCAAGGAAGAAGAGGGCATTGTCTTCGCCGTTCGGCGCGTCGAGGCGGATTACCTGTCTCCGGCCAGATTCGATGACGATCTGGTGGTCGAGACCTCGCTTGAGGCCATGACAGGTGCCCGGATTGTGGTCAGCCAAAAGGTCAAACGCGGCGAAGAAGAGCTTTTCGTCGCTCAGGTCACCCTCGTGGCGCTCACCGCGACGGGCCATCCTGCGCGTCTTCCGGCGGTTCTCCGCCGAAATCTGCACTAAGCCTCCCCAAAATCGCCAAAAATCCGAAAATCTAGCACGAGTGTCACATGTTCGTGTTGGCGAAGCCCCTGTGGATAGGATAGAATCTCGGGTAATGATGAGAGCCGAGTAAATGCGGCCGACAGGCGATTAAAAGAGCAGGTTCATGGACCAGACAACCCTTGCGATGGCGCAGGAGATCGATTTCTCCTTGCTGGCGCTTTTCATGCGCGCAACCTTCACCGTGAAAATCGTGATGCTGATGCTGATCGTGGCCTCGTTTTGGTCATGGTCGATCATCATCCAGAAATTCATCGCGTTCAAAAAGGCCCGCGCGGAAGCTGCCGCCTTTGATCAGGCCTTTTGGTCTGGCGAGCCTTTGGACGAGTTGTACGACCAAATCTCCAATGGGCCGATGTCTGCGCCGGAGCGGGTGTTTGCCGCTGGCATGACCGAATGGCGCCGCTCTCACAAAGCCGATGGCGGGCTGATCGCGGGTGCACAATCGCGCATCGACCGTTCGATGGATGTCGCCATCGCGAAAGAGAGCGAAGAGATGACCTCGGGTCTGTCTTTCCTCGCGACCGTTGGGTCGACTGGCCCCTTCGTGGGCCTGTTCGGCACGGTTTGGGGCATCAAAACCGCCTTTGAAGACATCGCCATGGCGCAATCCACTAACTTGGCCGTCGTGGCGCCGGGCATTGCGGAGGCGCTTTTGGCCACGGCGCTTGGCCTTCTGGCCGCTATTCCGGCGGTGATTTTCTACAACAAACTCAACGCCGACAGCGACCGCATCTTGGGCGGTTACGAAGCCTTTGCCGACGAATTCGCGACCATCCTGTCGCGGGAACTGGACAGCTGAGATGGGCGCGGGTGTGGTACAGAAATCGGGCGGAGGCGGGCGTCGCGGACGTCGCCGTCGCCCCGCAGCGATGAGCGAGATCAACGTCACGCCTTTCGTCGACGTGATGCTCGTGCTTTTGATTATCTTCATGGTGGCAGCCCCCATGATGACCGTCGGCGTGCCGGTGGAACTGCCGGAAACTGCGGCGACCGCTTTGCCGCAAGAGGAACAGGAGCCACTCACCATCACGCTCACCGCCGATGGGCAGGTGCTCTTGATGGAAAACGAGACTCCCGAGGGTGATCTGGTGACCAAGCTTCAGGCCATCGCTGCTGAGCGCAACGATGACAAAATCTTCCTGCGCGCCGACGGATCGGTGCCCTATGAGCGTGTCGCTCAGGTCATGGGCGCGCTCAATGCGGGCGGGTTCCGCTCGATCGGCCTCGTGACCGAACAGGGCGGACCCCGCCTTGACGGCTCCGGAAACTAAACTGGAAACTAGGGAACAGTCGGCGTGAACGCGGGCCAATATATCTCTGGGGCGGGCCATCTTGGCCTAATCGCCTATATGCTTTTCGGGGGGCTGTTCTTGCGCCCCGAGAGACCGGAGGACGTGTCCGTGCAAGAGGTCGCGCTGATCTCTGAGGCCGAATTCGCCGCCATGGTCGAGCGCAGCACGGCGCCCGAGAATTTCGAAGAGGCGCAGCAATTGCAGGCACCCCAAACCGAGGCCGCGCCTGACGTGCGCCCGACCCAAGAGGCCTCGCCCGAAAGCACGCCACCCGTGACGCCGCCGCCGGATGTGCCCGACGCACCGCCGGAACCGCAAACCAGTGTGACGCCACCCGTCGAGGTGACGCCGACCCCGCCCACGCCGCAGGCCGAGCCGGAGATTTCTCTCGAAGACCCCGGCGCGAATTTGCCCGATATACCGGATCAGCGCCCGACACCGCGTCCGGTGCCGCGCATTTCCGATCAGGTCGTGACCGCGCCCGAGCCGCAGCCGGAGATTTCCCAAGCACCGGTTGAAGCCGCGTCTGAAGACAGCGAAAGCCCCGAGGTGGTCGAGGAGCCGGTTGAAGAGGCAGCCCCGCAGGAAACCACGACGGAGATCGTGACGGAGGCCGAAAGACCATCGGGTATGACCTCGTCGCCGCGCCCGAAATCGCGTCCGGCGAATCTGGCCGCTCAGGCGGCTGAAGCTGCGCGAGAGCCGGAACCGCAACCGCAACAACAGCCGCAAGAGCAGCCGCAACAGGCACGGCAGGACAATTCCGATGCTGTGGCCGAAGCCGCCGCTGCGGCAGCTGCCGCTTTGGCCGCCGAAAGCGCCACGCCTGCCGCGCCCGAACGCCCGGCTGGTCCGCCGCTCACCTCTGGCGAACGCGAAGGCATGCGTGTGGCTGTGTCGCAATGTTGGAACGTCGGCGCCATGTCTACGGAGGCGATGCGCACCGTGATCACCGTCGGTGTCCAGATGAACGAAGATGGCACGCCGCAGAACGGCTCCATCAAGCTCTTGTCCCATTCGGGCGGCTCGGAGGCGGGCGCGACAGCCGCGTTCGAAGTGGCCCGACGGGCGATAATCCGCTGTGGAGCAAGCGGTTTTCCGTTGCCGGTGGAAAAATACGCGCATTGGCGCAATATCGAAATGACGTTCGATCCCGAACAGATGAGGTACAAATGAAACGCCTGACGACACTTGCCTGTGCTTTTGCCTGCGCACTCTCTTTCGGAGCTGCGCCGATGCAGGCACAGGACCCAGGTCCCCTGAAGCTCGACATTACCCGTGGTGTGATCGAGCCCCTGCCGCTCGCGCTGCCGGATTTCATCGCCGAGACGCCACAAGCCGCAGAATACGCACAACAAATCTCCCAAGTGATCGCCGCCGATCTGGTTGGCACCGGGTTGTTCCGTGAGATCCCTGCCTCGGCGCATATCTCGCAGGTCACCAATTTCAGCGCGCCCGTGTCCTATGCGGATTGGAGGGCGATCAACGCGCAGGGCCTCGTGACGGGTGCTGTCGGCATGGATGCCTCGGGCAACCTTTCGGTGAAGTTCCGTGTCTTCGACATCTATGCTGAAGCGCCTTTGGGATCGGGTCTGCAACTGGGCGGTTCGACCACCAGCTGGCGCCGGATCGCGCACAAGGTGGCCGATGTTGTCTATTCCCGGATCACCGGCGAAGGTGGCTATTTCGACAGCCGTGTGGTGTTTGTGTCCGAGACCGGGCCGAAGAACGACCGTCTGAAACGTCTCGGTGTGATGGATTACGACGGGGCGGGGCTTCAGTATCTCACCGACGACAATTTCATCGTGTTCGCGCCGCGGTTCTCGCCGACCGGCGACCGGGTGCTCTACACATCTTATGAAAACGGCACGCCGCAGATCATGATGCTCGATGTGGGTACGGTGACGCGCACGCGTCTGCCAGTGCCTGCCGAAGCTGTGACCTTTGCGCCGCGCTTCTCGCCGGATGGCCAGTCCATCGTCTACTCCATGTCGACTGGCACCAACACCGATCTTTATCGCATGGACATTGCGACGGGGCAGAACGTGCGTCTGACCAATACGCCGGCGATCGAGACTGCGCCGTCTTTCTCGCCCGACGGCTCGCAGATCGTCTTTGAATCCGACCGCTCCGGCACGCAGCAGCTTTACATCATGCCCGCAAATGGCGGCGAAGCGCGGCGTATTTCGGCGGGCAAGGGGCGTTATGGCACTCCGGTCTGGTCGCCGCGGGGAGATCTGATCGCCTTCACCAAGCAAAACCAAGGTCGCTTCCACATCGGCGTGATGCGCACGGATGGCTCCGAGGAGCGTCTGTTGACCGCGTCTTTCCTTGATGAAGGTCCGAGCTGGGCGCCCAACGGTCGTGTGATCATGTTCACCCGTGAAAGCCAAGGGGCGTCAGGCGCCAGCGCGCTTTACACAGTGGATATTTCTGGCCGCAATCTCAAGCGCGTGCCGACCAATGCGGGTGCCTCTGATGCGGCCTGGTCGCCGCTTTTGAAATGACCTCGTTGAAATAAATAAGCGACCCTCCCCAAGTTGCGGGGAGGGTGTTATAGTCCAACCGAAGAGCAGTTTCGAGTTTCCGCAAAGGAAGATCCTCATGTCCAATATTCTCACTTCCCGCACCTCGCGTGCCGTCCTTTTGATTGCAGCTCTGGGCCTGTCGGCCTGTACCAACCCCGGCCGGTTCGGCGCAGGTGGCGGTGCGAATGGGGCTGGCGGCGCTGGTGCCAATGGCGCGCTGGCGGGCTCGGTTTCTGATCCGACCTCGGTTGCGTATTTCAACCAGACCATCGGCGACCGCGTGTTGTTCGCGGTGGATCAATCCACGCTTTCTGATGAGGCGCGCACCGTGCTGGCCGGTCAGGCCAACTGGCTGTCGATGAACCCGGCCTATACCGCGATCATCGAAGGTCACGCGGATGAGCAAGGCACACGCGATTACAACTTTGCGCTCTCCGCCCGTCGTGCAGCGTCCGTGCAGGAATATCTGATCAACCAGGGTGTGAACCCGTCGCGTCTCAAGACCATTCCTTATGGCAAGGAACGTCCGCTCGCGATCTGTTCCGACGAGTCTTGCTATAGCCAGAACCGCCGTGCGGTGACGGTGCTGGCCGCTGGCGCGGGCATGTAAGGACCGGTCACGATGAAAGCCCTCCTCCTCTCCGCCACGCTGAGCGCCCTAACGCTCGGCACCCCGATCATTGCGCAGGACGCGCAGACGCTGGCCGATATTCGTCAGGAAGCCGCTGTGCTTTCCGTCGAGATCAACACGCTGAAGCGTGAGCTTTCCACCACCGGCGCGCCCAACACGCAGTTTGCGGGGGCGGGGACGCTGGAGCGGGTTGATTTGATGGAAGCGGCATTGGCCAATCTGACGGCCAAGATCGAGGCATTGGAATTCCGCATCGACCGCGTTGTGAGCGATGGCACGAACCAATTGGACGACCTGAACTTCCGGCTCTGCGAGTTGGAAGCGGGCTGTGACATTGGCAACCTGCCGCCGCTGAAACCCATTGGGGGCGAGGCGGGCGCGACAGATGTGGTCGTGCCGTCTCCGGGGATCGAGCCGCCGATGGATGGCGGGGGTGATCTCGCATTGTCCGAGCAAAGCGATTTCGATGCGGCTATGGCGCTTTATACCAACGGGAAATACCCCGAAGCCGCCAACGCTTTCGCGAATTTTGCCCAGACCTACACCGGCGGATATTTGACCGGCGAGGCGCATTTCATGCGCGGAGAGGCCCTGTCGGCCTCGGGCCAAACGGCGGATGCAGCGCGCGCCTATCTCGACAGCTTCTCCGGGAGCCCCGAAGGCGACCGGGCACCGGATGCCTTGCTGCGTCTGGCGGGCGCTTTGAGCGATTTGGGCCAGACCGACAAAGGCTGTGTCATGTTCGGCGAAGTCATCGCGCGTTTCCCGGGTTCTCAAGCGGCAATTCAGGCCCAGACCGACGCGTCTCTGCGCGGGTGCTCACTGTAAAGGTCTGAATATGGAAGAAAAAGCGGCGAACCGGGCGATGCTGCGGCATTTCGTGGCCAGCGCGTTTTCTTTCGACAAACCCGACCATCTGGCCGTTGCCGTCTCGGGCGGTGGCGACAGTCTGGCGCTTTTGCATCTGATGGCGGAATGGGCGGCGGAAGAGCGGATCAAGCTTGAGGCCGTCACCGTCAACCACGGGCTGCGCCCCGAGGCCGCGCATGAGGCGCAATTTGTCGCCGAGGTGTCCGAGCGGCTCAAGGTCAAACACACCACGCTGAACTGGTCCGGCTACAATGGTGCGGGAAATCTACAGGATGCCGCGCGACGGGCGCGCTATCGCTTGATGGCCGAATGGGCCAAGCCGCGCGGCATTTCCACCATCGCGCTGGCGCATACCGCCGACGATCAGGCAGAGACATTTTTCATGCGTCTGGCGCGGGCCTCCGGCATCGACGGGTTGACCGGGATGCAGCGGCGGCGGATCTCTGATGGCATCACTTGGGTGCGGCCCCTGTTGATGCAGGAACGCTTCGAGTTGCGGCAATATCTGCGTGAGCTGCGCGAGCCCTGGATCGACGACCCGTCGAATGACGATGAGGCGTTCGATCGCGTCAAAGCACGCCGTGCGATGGAGGAACTCACGAAACTGGGCATCGATGTGCATGTGGTGGGTCGGGTGATGGATCATCTGGGCCAGGTGCGTTCGGCTCTGGATTTCGCCACGCATGATCACGCGCTCGAATGCGTGCGCGAAGAACATGGCGATCTGATCATCGACCGCCGCCGTTTCGCCGAAGGCTCGCCCGAAGTGAATCGCCGCCTTGTTGCCGCCGCCCTGCGGTGGATTGCCTCGGCGGATTATGGCCCGAGGGGGATGAAGCTTCAGGAATTTCTCTCCGCCATGATGCGCGGACGCGATGCGACGCTTCATGGTGTGCGTCTTTTGGGTGGTAAAGAGAGCTTTCGCCTGACTCGTGAGCATGCCGCTGTTGCGGGTGCCGTGGCGCTGCGGGGGGGCGTTTGGGACGGGCGCTGGATCATCGAAGGTGTTGATAACAAAGAGTTCATCATTCGCGCCTTGGGCGAAGACGGGTTATTACAACTTGGCGAACGCCCCGCTGACGCGCCGCCGCGCGAAACATTGGCGGCGTCTCCTGCGGTCTTTGACGGCAATACGCTGATCTCGGCACCTCTTGCGGGCCATGGTGTGGCCCACGCGCGGTTAATCCACCCGAAAGCTGGTTTCTATACATCGCTTTTATCGCATTGAACTTGGGGCGTGGATGCCTATTTTAAGGGGTAAGCTTCGCGCCCGTGGTATGCTTCATGGGTGCGACCCCAGATTATTTCGAGGAGATCCCCTTGGGCAACGCACGTAATCTCGCCTTCTGGCTCGTGCTTTTGATGCTCGTTCTGGCCCTGTTTCAGGTGCTGGGCGGCAGTCAGAACACCATGTCGTCGGAAGTCGTACCCTATTCCGAATTCATGTCGAAGGTGGATGACGGCACCGTCACCTCCGTCGATATCGACGGTGAGCGGGTGTATTTCACCGGTGCAGACAACCGGCGCAAATACACGATCAACCCGGGTGACGACAGTCTCGTGTCCCAGCTTTTGGAAGAGGGCGTGCAAGTCAAAGGCGAGCCGCAGGAAGAAAGCGGCATCATGCCGTTCGTTCTGTCCTTCCTGCCGATCTTCCTGATCATCGGTGTCTGGATTTATTTCATGAACCGCATGCAGGGCGGCGGCAAAGGCGGTGCGATGGGCTTTGGCAAATCGCGTGCGAAACTTTTGACCGAAAAACAAGGCCGCGTGACCTTTGACGATGTCGCCGGTATCGACGAGGCCAAGGAAGAGCTCGAAGAGATCGTCGAATTCCTGCGCAACCCGCAGAAGTTCTCGGCCCTTGGCGGCAAAATCCCGAAAGGCGCTTTGCTGGTCGGTCCTCCGGGCACCGGTAAAACGCTTTTGGCGCGGGCGATTGCGGGCGAGGCGGGCGTGCCGTTCTTCACCATTTCCGGCTCTGATTTCGTCGAGATGTTCGTGGGTGTCGGTGCGTCGCGTGTTCGCGACATGTTCGAGCAGGCGAAAAAGAACGCGCCCTGTATCCTGTTCATCGACGAGATCGACGCCGTGGGTCGTGCCCGTGGTGCGGGTTACGGCGGCGGCAATGACGAGCGCGAACAGACGCTCAACCAGCTGCTCGTTGAGATGGACGGTTTTGAAGCCAACGAAGGCATCATCATTGTGGCCGCGACCAACCGTCGTGACGTGTTGGACCCCGCGCTTCTGCGTCCGGGCCGTTTCGACCGTCAGGTTACCGTGCCGAACCCGGACATCAAAGGCCGCGAGAAAATTCTCAACGTCCACGCGCGCAAAGTGCCGCTGGGCCCGAACGTCGACCTGCGCGTGATCGCGCGCGGTACGCCGGGCTTCTCTGGCGCTGATCTCGCGAACCTCGTGAACGAAGCCGCCTTGATGGCCGCACGGATCGGGCGTCGTCAGGTGACGATGGACGATTTCGAACAGGCAAAAGACAAGGTCATGATGGGGGCCGAGCGCCGCTCCATGGTCCTGACCGACGAGCAAAAGGAAAAGACTGCCTATCACGAGGCGGGCCACGCCATCGTGGGTCTGAAACTGCCGAAATGCGACCCTGTTTATAAAGCGACGATCATCCCGCGCGGTGGCGCTCTGGGCATGGTGATGAGCCTGCCAGAGATGGACAAGCTGCAGATGTTCAAGGATGAGGCGCGTCAGCGCATCGCCATGACCATGGCTGGTAAAGCTGCCGAGATTTTCAAATACGGCGAAGAGGAAGTGTCCTCTGGCCCGGTCGGCGACATCCAGCAGGCCTCGCAATTGGCACGCGCGATGGTGATGCGCTACGGCATGTCGGACAAGGTTGGCAACGTCGACTACGCTGAGGCCGCCGAGGGCTATTCCGGCAACACCGCGGGCTTCTCCGTCTCGGCCCACACCAAGGAATTGATCGAAGAAGAAGTGAAACGCTTCATCGACGAAGGCTATGCGGAGGCCTACCGGATCATTTCCGAGAATGCCGAGGAATTCGAACGTCTGGCTTTGGGGCTTCTGGAATATGAAACCTTGACCGGTGACGAGATCAAACGTGTGATCGCGGGCGATCCGCCGCAACCCGGCGAAGACGGGGACGGGGGCGCATCCGGCAAGGACGAGGATATGCCGTCGGTCACGGCGATTCCGAAGACCAAGAAAAAGCCGAAAAGCGATGGTGGCTTGGAACCTGAGCCCAGCTCCTGAACGATCTGAAAATGGACAAAACCGCGTCTCTCACTGAGGCGCGGTTTTCGTTTGCGCTTCCTTCCCTTCACTACGGCTGTGTCTTTTCGGAGTGGCTCTGTCGTGTTAAAGCCCAAGAAAAAGGACTGCCCACATGCTCAAATCGCCTAAAGAGATTGCCACGATGACCGATCTGCGGGTTCAGATTGACCAGATCGACCGCGACCTCATGGCGCTTTTGGCGCTGCGTCAGGCTCATGTGGATCGCGCGGCGGAATTGAAGCCGGGGGAGGGCCTGCCGGCACGGATCGACGCGCGGGTTCAGGATGTGCTCGACAAGGTCGAGGCCTGCGCCGAAGAGGCCGGGTTCGAGCCCGCCCTGGCGCGTCAGATGTGGGCCTTGATGGTCGATGCCATGATCGCTCGCGAGGAACGTGTGTTGGGGCCGAGTGCCTAACTGCGCGTCTTTCTCTTTGGGTTAAATACTCAAAAAAAACGCCCCGGTTACGGGGCGTTTCGATTTTCAGCGCTGCACGACATCAATGTGCGAATTCGCTTTCCTCGACGAACATGTTGGCCCAGGCGCGGTCCACCAGTTCGGGCGTCATCTGATAGGGGATGTCCTCGAATTCACAAATCGAGATCATCTGGTCGATCAGGAAGACCGGCTGATAGTTGGCGTAGACATTGTCGATGGTCGGGTATTTCTCTTTCAACAGATAGACCAACGCGGCTTCATCAAGCGGCATTTTTTTCTTGCGCGCGACCATGGCGAAGATTTTCAGGAAACCCGCCTGATCCGGCCCGTCGATCTTGATCTTGTAGAAAATCCGGCGCAGTGCGGCGGTATCGAAGATTTTGTTCGGATGGAAGTTGGTGGAGAAAATCACCAAGGTATCGAAGGGCACTTCGAATTTTTCGCCCGATTGAAGCGCCAGAATATCCTTGCTCTCTTCGAGCGGAACGATCCAACGGTTGACGAGTTTTTGAGGAGGTTCTTCTTGGCGACCAAGGTCGTCGACGATGAAAATCCCGCCGGTGGATTTGAGCTGCAAGGGCGCCTGATAGGTCCGAGCGGTCGGGTTATACACCAGATCGAGCATGTCGAGAGACAGTTCGCCCCCGGTCACCACCGAGGGACGTTCACAGCGCACATAGCGCCGGTCGAAGCGGTTCGCGGTCTTGCGCAGCGCATTTGGATCGTCATCCACATCCTCGCGCTTCACATGCATCAGCGGATCATACACGGTAATGACCGAGCCGTTGTATTCGATCGCGCGCGGCACATAGATCAGATCGCCCAAGGCATCACGAATGCCGTTGGAGATAGAGGATTTACCGTTTCCCGGCGGGCCGTACATCAAAATCGAGCGCCCGGCGCCCACCGCAGGCCCGAGCTGATCCAACAGATCGGGCGGCAGGATCAAATGCCCCATCGCGCCCAGCAAAGCATCTCGCGTCACCTTCATATTGCGCACGGATTGGCGTTTGACCTGTTCGGCGTATTTCTCAAGCGGGATCGGCATGGCGCCGTAATATTCCGACTGGCTGAGCGCGTCCAAGGCGCGCGCCTTGCCCGTATCTGAGAGGCGAAACCCCATCTCAGAGCCTGCGCCCGCGTGCATCGTCCCCGTGGCTTCGACCATGCCCTGTTCGCGGGCTCTGTCGACCAGATCCTGTGTCACCGAGACCGGCAAAGCCAAGGCCTGCGACAGGCGCGAGACCTGTTCGAGGTTGGTGCGGAACATCGTTTTCAACACGATGTCGCGCATCATCACCGGTGACAGTCCCGTCTCCTCGGCGCGCCGTGGTTGGACGGGCGCGATCACATTGGGGGTGATTTCCATGTTCATGCTCTGCTCTTTCTCTGCCCTGCGCGTTAGCGTTGCGCGGTGTCTCTTTGCGCGCAAGTGTACGAATCCTTGGCGTCAAAGCCAAGATTTTCGACACGGTTTTCCGCGCTCCCTTTGCAAAGCGCAGTGTTTGGCCATAATCTTTCGCGAAAATGAACGAAAGCGGTCCGCCATCGCTTTGAGCAGCTTTTTTCGGCGGAATTCGGGTGTGATTGAGGTGTCGAAACGCCTTATACCCGGAGGATAACGTGCGACGCATGAGGCAGGCAGTATGACAAGAATTTCGGCCGGAAAATACGCGGCATTTCTCGCGGCTTTGATCTGTGTGTTCGGTGGCGTCGCGCTGGCGAAATCTGGACTCTATCTCGACCGGCACGAAGGCGATGCGGCGCATATGATCGAGATTCTGTTGCGCATGCTGGACGGGCAGCTGCCGCATCTCGATTTTTCCACGCCCATCGGGATTTTGGCCTTCCTGCCGATCCTGACGTTCGCCAAGGCGGGTCTTGGCATGGGCATGGCCTTTATTGCAGCGCAGATTTTGATCGCCGTGCTTCTGGCGCCAATGGTGCTGCGTGTGGCCGCGTCACGTCTCAAGGGGCTTTCGGCGTGGGCTTTTGGCGCGGTGGTCATGGCGCTTGTTTTGGCGTTGGTGCATGGCGAAAATGTCACCGCGATTTCCGTCTCGATGTATTACAACCGTTGGGCCTGGGCGGCGTCTTTCATCGTCATTCTTCTGGCGGTTCTGCCGCCTTTCGAGGCCCGCAAAGCGCCACGTCTCGATGGCCTCATTGCCGGGCTCTTGCTGGCGGTTCTAGCGCTGATCAAGCCAACCTATTTCGTGGCTTTCGTCTTGCCGGTGGCGCTCGGGTTCCTGGTGCGCGGCGCGATGCGCAGCCTTGTCGCAGGGGTCGCGACCGGGCTTTTGGTGGCTGTCGTTATGGTCGGGGTCTATGGCGTCGATTTCTTTCCGGCCTATATCAACGATTTGCTGACTGTCACTCGATCAGGCACGCGATCTGCTCCCGGGATGTCGCTGATCGAGGTGATGAACGCGCCACGGTTCCTGATCGGCAGCCTGACCTTGATCCTCTCGGTGATCGTCCTGCGCCAATCGGGGCAGGCGTTGGCGGGGCTTTTGCTTTTGCTTGTCGCGCCGGGGTTCATCTATGTGACCTATCAGAATTTCGGCAATGATCCGACTTGGCTGATCCTCTTGTGTCTGCTGCTGATGGCGCAGCGTCCGATGCGGGGCCATCGCGTGTTGTTTAATGCCGACGCGCGCAACGCGGTTTCCGCGCTGGCGCTCGTGGCCTTTGCCCTGATCGCGCCGTCCTTGCAGAACATCGTGACAAGCCCCTTCCGGCTTTTGGCGGTGGAGACCGAGGATTATGTGCCGCAATTCGCGAGCCGCTCTGAAATTCCTGATATCTATGTCAAAGCCGACCGCACGAGCATGGTCTTGGGGCGTGAGGCTTTGGTGGACCGTTACCCCGAACTTGAACCCTATATCATCGAAAGCGAACGCTTTGAGGCACTGAGCTTTTTGGGTGAGACGCTGCCGCGGTGTACGCTGCAGGCGGGGGAGGTGGCGCTCCATAGCTATATGGCAGACCGGTTGAAACAGCCTCCGTTCAATTTCCCGCCCGAGAGCGAATTTTTCGTCGCCGATATTGCCTCTGGCATCTGGATTTTGGGCGGCTTTGCGCCGCTCGAAGGGGGGGCGCCCTGGTATTATTCCGGCGTACCGGGGATCGAGCATGCCGACGCCATTATTGTCCCAACCTGTCCAATCGATGCTGCGACCCAGCGCAATGCCTTGGAGGCGATCGAGCAGGCCGGGCTGACCCTGCGCCCGCCGCTGCGCGATCCGATGATGCTGGTCTATCCGATTGTGAAGGAGTGAGGACGTTTCGCCTTTCGCCAGACTTGAAAGGACTGGTTCCCGGCTTAACCAGATTAAGGTGAGGTCAGAGATGAGCGTGCGGCGCTCTCACGCCTTATTCAGAGCGCCCTGATCACCGCAGCGAGCGCCAAATAGGTCACCATCGTCCCGGCCAAAGCGAGGCCCATGGGAAACTTCTTGTGCTCCCAAGACACCCAGTCCGGCGTTGCGCGACGAATGGCAGGAATGGCGCGGGCGATACGATGCGCCACGAAAGCGCCCAAGAGAAAAGCCGCGAACAACGTAAGAACGGCCCCCAAGTCGGAGAAGGGGATAAACATTGACATGGCGACCGCGAATTTGCCGTCGCCTGCGCCCACGCCCAGATAGGCATAGGCAAAAAGCGCCACGACATACATCACCGCCGCATGGGCAAAGCCCCAGAGATATTGCTCGAACGGCAGGAGAAACGGTCCCATGACCACATAGATCGTGCCGAGAGCCAATACGACCGCATTGGGCAGCTTCATGCGTTTCAGGTCATTGAACGCGGCAACAAAGGACACCACAGCGACCGGCAATAGAAACCAGAGCGCGGCCTGAGGGGGCAGGGAAATCATAGACTCAATCAGCCGTTGGTGACATTTGCCTCAAGCGCGCGGAGCGAGCGCACGGCGGCTTCGAAATGCTGCGGATGGGTGTCGATCGCGTCCTTGATCAGGCCCTTGCCGATGGCGACATCGCCCGCTTTCACCGCCGCAAGACCTAGCGTGTACAAGAGCTGAGCGCGTTCGGTCTGGGACATTTCCATCACTGGCAGATCGTATTTGCCCTGCGCGCCACGAGCCAGAATGAGGTTGTTCTTGGCGGTGAACATAGAGGGATCATAGGTGATCGCCTGAGCGAAAAGCTTTTCGGCCTCTTTGTATTCGCCGCGCGTCAGTCTCGAATAGCCCCAGTTGTTCAACACGCCAGAGGGGCGTGTGGTCAGGCCCACGGCGGTCTGGTAGAAACTGTCGGCGTTCTTCCATTCCTGATTGCTGTCGGCGATCATCGCCTCAAGACGGTAGCGCTTGTAGGTTTCATGGGTCGGCGGCACGCTGTCGAGCTGGGCTTCGGCCTGATCCCATTCGCCGGTGCGAATGAGCGCGTCGGCATAGTCCACGCGGTCGTCATTGGTCGCATCTTTGTGACCCACCACGGCCTTCCAGGCGGCGACGGCGGCGTCGTTTTCGCCCGCGCGGATCAGAGATTGCGCGAGACCCCGACGCAGGTCGATGCGGTCCGGATTTTCGCCCACGGAGCGCGAGAAATAAGAGACGGCTTCGGCCGGATCTGCGGCGTTCAACATGATGTCCGAGAGCCCCGTGCCGTCGATGGCGTTCACAGAAGTGTCAGCCCGGCGGACATCGCCGCCAAAGGGCTTCTGGCATGCCGAAAGGGCAACCGTGCTCGCAAGCGCAAGCGTGATCACGGTATGCTTGCGCATAAAAATATGGGTCATGATGTTGGTCATGGTGCCTGCCACCTCTTGTCTGCTCGGGTGTCTGAGGATTTATCCTCGTGGCTTTGCGCCTTTTGACCCGGGTTGCCTCAATCTTTCGTTGTCTTCGCCTTGTCTCGACGGCCGGTCCGTTTTCGGATCTCTGACCGCCTCAGCGCGCGAGGATAAGATACTCTCCCGTCCCGCGTCGCACCAAGGTGAAATTGCTCTCGTAGGTTTCAC
This sequence comes from Celeribacter sp. PS-C1, assembly GCF_019429625.1. Taxonomy (GTDB): domain Bacteria; phylum Pseudomonadota; class Alphaproteobacteria; order Rhodobacterales; family Rhodobacteraceae; genus Celeribacter. Next base: position 13,435 of record NZ_JAHXRW010000011.1, on the reverse strand, counting down.
TATACTCAGGATTTTCGAGTTTAGCGAGTGCCAAGCGCAGATTCTCGCGAATTTCGGCAGATTGGCCACTGTCGAGGGCGAAGGCGGTGCGGAACACCCGTTCGGATTCACCAAACTCGTTCTGCTCCATCAAGACCACGCCCAGATTGTTCCAGGCGGGCACAAAGGTGTCGTCGATCTCGATCGCGCGGCGCAGATCGCTTTCGGCTTGGCCCAAACGGCCGAGGCGCAGCTTCGCCGACCCGATGGCAGAGAGCGTATCGACCGTCATACCTTGATTGGCGGCGGCACGGTAATAGGCCTTAAGCGCCAGTTCATATTCGCCCGCCGCCATCAGCCGGTGCCCGACGATCAGCCCGTCAACGGATTGTTCGGAGGCATCGACGCCCACAGGTGCGTAATCCCCGGAATCGCGAAGCGGTTTGAGTCCGCCCTCTTGGCAGGCGGCCAGAAGAGTGAGGCCCATGAGAAAGACGTAAGGCGCGGGCCCGAAGGCCGCGCGCGGAAATCGTGGAGACATGATGTCCCTTGCTGTTGTCTCGCTCGAGAGGCCGTTGATCCGAAGATCAGAAGTGGTTCTCACCGAGCATGATGTAGATGTCATAAACCGACGGGCCGATCAGAATGATCAGAAGCGGCGGCACGGTCAGCATCATTGTGGCAAGGGTCATCTTGGTAGGCAACTTGTTTGCGGTCTCTTCGGCCCGCATCACGCGTTTATCCCGCATTTCGCCAGCATAAATCCGAAGCGCGTCGGCGATCGAGGTGCCGAATTGCTGCGACTGGATCAGCACGGTGACGAAAGAGGCCACGTCGGGCACGCCACAGCGCTCGGCCATGTCCTTAAGCACAACGGATTTGTCCTTACCGGCCTTGATCTCATAGGAGACGATTTCGAACTCATCGGCCAGTGCCGGAAAGCCGGCGCGGATTTCCTTGGAAACGCGGATGATGGCCTGGTCCAGAGACTGCCCGGCCTCGACACAAACGAGCATCAAATCGAGCGCGTCCGGAAAGCCGTTGATGATCTCTTCCTTGCGGGTCTCGACCCGGCGCGTGACCCAGTATTTCGGCAGCATGTAGCCGATACAGGCGGGCAAAAGCACGGTCAGGAACAGGGACTTGGGCGTCATTTCCTGCTCGGACGACTTCAGCAAGGCAAAAAGCAGACCCAGCGCCAGCGCGCCCAGACCCATCGCGAATTGCGCGAAGTGGAACATGCGTACGGCGTTCTTCGTACGGTAGCCTGCCTGGATCATCTTGAGCTGGGCGGCGGAATATTCCTCCTCGTTTTGCGGTTCGAGGAAGGCGGAATATTTTTCGAGTTTGGCGCCTTTCTTGTTGTCGTAGCGCAGCTTGGCCGGAGATTTGCCCTTGGTGGTTTCCTTGCCCGCCTGCGCTTGTTCGCGCAGTCGATCCATCGGGTCGCGTTTTTTCTTCAACAACACCGGGAGGGCGAAGAGGATCAAAATTGCGCCCAGCGTGCCCATCAGGATCAGCGGGCCGAAGGGGCCCAGTTGGTCGCCCAAGATTGCGGAAAACAGCTCTTGCATGATCGGTGTCCTTTCCGTCTCAGACCTTGATGTTCACGAGGTTCTTCATCACGAAAATATTCGCGGCGAGAAAACCGGCAACGATCAGACAGGCGGGAATGAACGCCGGCGTGTCTTTGACCGTATCGTAGTAATCGGGTTTCATGAGCGAGATCCCCAACAGCGCCAAAAGCGGGAAGCCGGAGAGGAAGTTGCCGGACCATTTCGCCTCGGCGGTGATTGCTTTGACGCGGCGGAAAAGTTTAAAGCGCGAACGGATCACTTTGGAGAGACCTTCTAGCACCTCGGCGAGGTTACCACCCGATTGCTGTTGGATCGAAACGGCCACCGCGAGGAAGCGCAAATCCTGCATGTCGAGACGTTCGGCCATGTCTTTCAAAGCTTCGCCGACGTCACGGCCATAAGCAGATTCGTCTGCGATCACGCCCATCTCGGTGCCGAGAGGGTCGGGAACTTCCTTGGCGACGATGTTGAGCGCGTTGGAAAACGGGTGACCCACCCGCAGGCTGCGCACCATGAGTTCGACCGCATCTGGGAGCTGTTCTTCGATCAGAGCGAGGCGTTTTTTGGCCTTGGTCTGAATCCAGACGTAAACGGCACCCACGCCCATGGCGACAGCGACAATCACTCGGATTGGCATGGAGGCCGCGGTGCCAATTGACAGACCCACAAAGGCGATCATGGCAAGCAGGCCCATCACCAGCAAAAGCTGCACGGGGGAGAAGGCGATATTGGCTTTTTGCGCCTTTTCGGCCAGCACCGAATAAAGCGGGATTTTGCGCGATTTGAGGTGCTGGCTCATCTCCTTGCGAAGTTGATTGAGCACTTCTTCACGGTCGCCGGAGCCTTTTTCCAAAAGCTCGTAACGGCGGTTGACCTTGGAATTCAGCGAGATCGATTTGCCGAACACCGTCAGGTAGATGCCCTCGACCAAGAGCAGAACGGCGATGAAGATGACGCCGTAGATGATCGGTTCCATAGAAATGATCATGATCGTCGTCCTCTCTTAACGCGGATTCGTCGGCTCGAAGAGCGACGGCGGCAAATCGTAACCCCACATGCGGAAGCGTTCGGAATAGTGGCTCCGCACGCCCGTCGCCGTGAAATGACCGATGATTTTATTATCGGGCGTCAGACCGGTGCGCTGAAAGCGGAAGACCTCCTGCATAGAGATCACGTCGCCTTCCATGCCGGTCACCTCGGTGATCGAGACCATGCGACGTGAACCATCCTGCAGACGCGAGGCCTGCACGATCAGGTTCACAGCCGAGGAAATTTGCGACCGCACGGCCTTTAGCGGCATCTCGATCCCGGCCATTGCAATCATGTTTTCCAGACGCGACACCCCATCGCGCGCAGAGTTGGCGTGGATCGTGGTCATCGATCCGTCATGGCCGGTGTTCATGGCCTGCAACATGTCGATCACCTCTTCGCCGCGGGTCTCCCCCACAATGATGCGGTCAGGACGCATCCGAAGTGCGTTGCGCAGACAATCGCGCTGGGTCACGGCCCCTTTGCCCTCGACGTTCGCCGGACGGCTTTCCATCCGACCGACGTGGGTTTGTTGCAGCTGAAGTTCCGCCGTATCCTCGATGGTCAGGATGCGCTCTGAGTTGTCGATGAAGGAAGACAGCGCGTTCAGCGTCGTCGTTTTACCTGAGCCCGTACCGCCCGATACAATCACATTGAGACGGGTGGAGACGGCGGCCTGAAGATAAGCGGCCATTTCCTCGGTGAAGGCACCGAAGCGCACCAGGTCGTCGATCGCGAGCTTTTCTTTTTTGAACTTACGAATGGAGACGAGTGAACCGTCTACCGCGACCGGCGGCACCATGGCGTTGAAACGCGAACCGTCCTTGAGACGGGCGTCAACGTAGGGGTTCGATTCATCGACGCGCCGGCCCACGGCGGACACGATCTTGTCGATGATCCGCAAGAGGTGCTTTTCGTCTTTGAAGGTGATGTCCGACAGTTCGAGCTTACCGTTGCGCTCGATGAAAATCTGTTGCGGACCGTTCACCAGAATATCGTTGACGCTTTCGTCTTTCAAAAGCGGCTCAAGCGGGCCGAGGCCGCGCACCTCGTCAAAGAGGTCCTGGTTCAGAGTGATCCGTTCATCGCGGTTGAGCACCAGTCCTTGGTCGGCCAGAAACTCGGCGGTGATGTCAGAGATTTCTGATTTGAGATCTTTTTCCGCCGCGGTTTCGAGAGCCGCGAGATTGAGGTCTTCGAGGAGGCGCTTGTGCATCTCCACTTTGATTTCGCTCAGACGTTCCTTGCGGCGGCGTTCCTTGTCCACAGGTGCGGCCTGTGCCGCGCGGCTGGTGGGTTTCTGCACGGCAGCTTTGACGGGCTTTGCCGTCTTGGCCTCTGCGTGCGCCGGACCATTTTGCGTTGCACCGGTGGCGACGGGCGCCGCCTTCTGGGTGTCTGTCTTTTTGTATCGCGAAAACATCTGTCTCTTACCTCATTTGGCCCTCATTTGGTGGGGCAGGGGGCCTTATTGTGCGGCTTCAAGCTGTTCGGATTGGCGGGCGTGCAAGGAGGCGGCCAGTTTCTGGATTTCCTTGCGTAGTGGGTTTTTCGTGGCCTCAAGTCCCAAGGGCATGCCCTGATCGCAGGCTTCACGCACTGGGCGGCCGCCGTCGGGGAATTGCACCTCGATGGCAATCTCAAGGTTCTCTGCCATGCGTTTGATCCGCGCCTTGGCCGAGAGATCCATCCCCTTCGGCGCGCGGTTCAACAAGAAGCGCATCTTTTCAAACGGAAGTTCCTCGGCACGCAGCGCATTGCGCAAGCGCAGGATGTTCTGGGCCGATCGCAGGTCTAGATCGATAGGCGCGAAATAGAATTCCGCCGCTGTCAGAACGGTCTCGGTCCATGCCACCAGCGTCGAGGGCATGTCGACAACCACATAGTCGAAATGCGAACGTGCCTTGTCTAGCAGGCGTTCGACATCGACCGGTTCGATGAAGTCGAGCGGCAGGACTTCTGCAGGCGCGGTCAGAACCGACAGCTTGTCGTTGAAATTCATCAACGCGCCCTTGAACACATCGTCATCCATGCTTTCGGTCGAGGACAGCAATTCGTAGACGGCCTCACGACGCGGGAGATCGAGATAGGTCGAGACCGAGCCGAATTGCAGGTTCAAATCGATCAAAAGGACGCGCGGCTGCGGGTCTTTCTTTTCGATGGTGGCCAATTCCCAAGCAAGGTTAACGGCGATCGTGGTCGCGCCCGAGCCGCCAGCGATGGATTGCACCGGCAGCACAATACCGTGCGCGCCCCCTCGTTTCGCCATCGTGGGCACGGGTGCTTCGATGAAATCGACAGCTGGCACTTTGCGCGGGGCATTCAGCCGCTCGATCGCATCGTGCAGGGCGCCTTCCGGAAGCGGGTAGGGGATGAAATCCTCAGCACCCAACTGCAGCAGCTGGTGCAGCGCCATGGGCGAGACTTCATCGGCGATCAGAATCACCTTGATGCCCTGCGCCTTGGCCGCTTTGATCAGGTCGGCGATCATGGCCAAATGGCTCTCGTCTTCCTGATCGAGGGCAATGGCAACGAATTTCAGGCCGCCACTCTCGGGTTGCCGGAAAAATTGTCGTGCATCTTCAAAGGAAAGGTCACCCCAGGCTTCGCCCAGTTCGGTTTCCATATCCTCGATCAGAAGATCGAAATTCTGTACGTCCCGGCTGATCGTACAGGCAACCAGCGGGGCCGGGTCGTTTTGCAATAGAGCTTCACTCGTCATTGCTCAAAGCGTCCTTTTACTCGAACGCCAGGTTCTTTTGTCTGCCAAGCCCTTTGAACGAAGAGACCCAACCCCATTTCCCCTGACGCGTCAGCCCGACTCAGACATCGGACATATTGCTCCCATTGGGTTCAAGGTGCCGGTCAACTGGGGCAACAATAGGGCCGAAATCGCGTAATAATTCGCTATTCCGGGACGATATGAACGCTTTGGGGCCAAACCCGCGAAAGGTTTGGCCCCAGTGTTCATGCCGAATCGTTTTGTGAAAGGCGGTCTTAGTTTCCGGGGTTGATTTCCCGTGCGCCGAAGTCGACCAGATCGGACGAGGCTGTGGCGCTTTCGATATATTCGCGGTGAATAATCTCGGCGTAGCGACTGTCCATCACAAGTTTCGAGTTCTCGACGAAGCCGGAGACCTCGGTGACCGTGCGGCGGTTTTTACGTTCCGGATCCTGCGTCACGATGAGCGGCTGGGTCTCGCCGTAGGAGACCATGGCTTCGAGACGCGAACGCGAAATGCCGTTGCGCGCGAGTTCGGCGACAACCGCCTTGGCGCGGCGCAGGCCGAGCGACTTGTTGAAGGCGTTGGAGCCGACGAGATCGGTGTGGCCGTAGACGCGGAAGCGGACTTCCGGGAATTGAGCCATGAAATGCGCCTGTTTGCGGATCGCATCGCGTGCAACGCCATCGAGAATGGCCGAGTTGAATTCGAAATTCACGGTGGCCGGAACCTGTGCGGCAAAGCGTTCGTTCAGGTCAATCACGTAATTCAGCTGACCGGTCTGAACGAGCGTGTTGTTCATGGTCGCATTGCCGAAGGTGCCGTTGTCGAGATAGCCGCCGGCCTCTTGGAACCAAGCGGAACCCGCCGGCTGATCGGAGCAAGCGCCAAGAGCCAGAAGGGCCGAGGCCGCGAGGGTCAGTTTCAAAGTATCCCGCATGTCCTTACTCCATCACATAGCCGTAGGACCCGGAGAAGTCCTGTTTCGCAACTTCTGCGGCACTGCCGGATTGCGGCGCGGAGGTGCCGCCAAAGGTTTTGCCGAACAGGAACAAATCGCTCTCCGTCGGGATTTTGACGCGATCCGTCGGCAGGGCCAGAGCCAGACCGTTGGTCGGCGTCACCAGATGCGGGGTGACGATGATCACCAGCTCGGATTGACGGCGCGAATAATCGGTGGAGCGGAACAGTGCGCCCAGAACCGGGATGTCGCCCAGCCACGGCACCTGACCGACGAGATCTTCGAAGTCGTCCTGCAACAAGCCCGCGATGGCAAAGCTTTGACCGTCACGCAGTTCCACCGTGGTGGAGGTTTCGCGACGTTTGAAGGAGTTCAGAGTAAAGCCGTCGACGGAATAGTTCACGGTCGAGTCGATGCCCGACACGGCAGCGCGCATTTCAAGGTTGATCTGATCACCATTGATCACGCGCGGAACGAATTCCAGCTCAACACCGAAGGGTTTGAAGTCGATGTAGATGCCGTCATCATCGGAAACCGGGATCGGATATTCGCCACCTGCGAGGAATTTCGCCTGTTGGCCCGACAGCGCGGTCAGGTTCGGCTCGGCCAGCGTGCGGACGAGGCCTTTTTCTTCCATGGCTTCCAGAACGACGGCCAATTCGGTGTTGCCGATGGAGCCACCAAGTTTGACAGCACCCAAGGTGCTTTCATTGGCTTCAAAAGCGCCGGTCAGGGTTTGCCCGATCATGTTGCCGGTGAACCCGCCGCTCCAGTTTTCGCCAAGACCGCCGTTTTGAACACCAAGCGAGGCCGACAGGTTCTTGGACACAGAGCGCGTCATTTCGGCGAAACGCACTTTCAGCATCACCTGCTGGGTGCCGCCGATGTTCAACAGGTTGGACACGCGACCCGGCGCATAGCGTTCGGCTAGCTCGACCGCGCGTTCCATCATGGTGACAGAGGAAATCACACCGGAAAGTACGATGCCGTCGTTGGCGGTGCGCACTTCGATGGTTTCATTGGGCATGATCTGGCGCAGGCGTTCTTTGAACTCGGTCACGTCCGGCGTGACCTGCACCTGCACGTTGGTGATCAGCGAGCCGTCGGGCGCCAAGAGCGTGATCGTCGTCAGGCCGGGCGACCGGCCCAGGACGTAGATCGTGCGATCCGACAGGGTGGAAATATCTGCAATCTCTGCGTTGGCGACCGAGATTTCCGCGAAGGGTTCGTCGCTTTCGACCACCACAGCGCGGTTCATCGGAACATTGAGAACCCCCGAGGGAGATCCCGTCATAACACGGAGTTTGTCTGCAAACGCCCCTTGGGGTGTTGCACCGATAAGGGCACACCCGACGAGGGCCGCCTTGAATATATTCAACATTTTCATGTGATCCTGCCTCTGATCGACCACGCCTCAAGAACGGACTCTGACGGTCCAATTGCCTTCGACCATGCGTCAAATTAACTTTTTTTGCAATAATCAATCTCTTGGCGGTGTTTTGTGATGTGGATAAGCCACAACGGCGAAATCCGATGATAAAGCTGCCTCCCTAAAAAGCGCGCTCCAAGGTGTTGATGCTTAATCATAAAAAAGATGCGCCAAACCCATGGCAGGTTTGGCGCAAACATTTGAGAAAATCCCATATGCGCGTGGATTTAGTCGGCGCAGGGGATCTGGGTCACAATGATTTCGCCGCCTTTGCGGGTGCGAATGGAGCAGACCTCTTCCTTCGGGGCTTCAACGTATTCCTGCTCGACAATGCCCAAGAGCGTGTTCTTGTCGATCTCGACGGCGTCGACCACGGTGTCGTCATTGCGCCCGACCAAGGCTAGCGAGAGACGCCCGGTGGTTTGCGCGGTGGCAAGTGCTGCGACTTCCGTCGGCGTCGCCTCGACCGTCACGGTGCGGGCGATCGTTGTGGTCTGACGCTCTTCATCGGCGGATTGGTCGACAGCCACGAGCGGCATCGAGGATTGGATCAGCTTCGTCGTCTCGCCCGCGGCGCCGGGCAGGCGGCCGGTCCAGTAGACATCGACGCGGTCACCAGGGCGCAACAGGCCCGACACGCCGGTGGTGACGTCAACGCGGATGGCGAAGGCGCGCATGCCCTTTGAGAGGCGGGCTGCGACGCCGGCTTTCACGCCCGGACGGGTGACTTTCGCTCCCATGAGCGGCTCCATCGGTTCAATCGTGCGCAGTGCGGCACGCAGAACATCCGGGCCTTCCGGGAAAAGTTGTTCTTCGGTCATGAAGGGCTGGGCGGGGATCGCGTCCACCGGCCAATTCACCTTTTTCACCTTCTCCGGAAGAATCGGGTCACCATAGGTCAGCTGTTCGATGGCGACGTATATCTCTTCGGTTGGGACCGCCGAGGAGCGCATGGCTTTTTCGCGGTCAAGCTCTGCCTGATATGTCGACAGGTAGCCCCGCGTCATATGAACGGCAAACCCTGCAAGTGCGACCCCGATGACGAGGACCAATCCGAAAATGATACGCATTACATTCGTCCTTTAGCTTGCGGAGGACACAGCTCCCCCTTCGCGATACCCTGTTAACTTTTCAGTCAAATAAGGCAATTCGGTGGTTTCGTGACGGCGCTCGCATGGATTTTTGCGATTTTATGAACAAAGCCTGCGAACCGGGCTGGCTGTTCTCGGCGGGTTGGTTCGGCCAGCTGGATCTAAACCATCTGGCGCCCGCCATTGTCGCGTAGGGGCGAGAGCCCGTGATATACGGGAAAACCGCGCCTCCCAGTGAAGACGCGGTTTTTGTGTCTTGCTCGCTCGGCCAGTGAAGGCCGTGCAGAGATTAGTATTCAATCACGGTGCGGGACACGAGGTCGCTGGAGATCGTGTTGCCGAGAGCGAGCGTACCTTTTTGCACGGTGGCCAGAACGGCGATGGCGAGACCGACAACGGCGGAGGTCAGCACAACCCAGTCAACGGTCACGGCGCCGTCTTCGTCACGTTTGAAGCGATTTGCGAGTTTGAAGAATTTCATCAGTTTACTCCGTATCTATAAATCAGGCGGATCAGTATTCGATCACGGTGCGGGACACGAGGTCGCTGGAGATCGTGTTGCCGAGAGCGAGCGTACCTTTTTGCACGGTGGCCAGAACGGCGATGGCGAGGCCGACAACAGCAGAGGTCAGCACAACCCAGTCAACGGTCACGGCGCCGTCTTCGTCACGTTTGAAGCGATTTGCGAGTTTGAAGAATTTCATCAGTTTACCCTCCAAGGATATGTTTAAGCTCAGTGTTCCACGTCATAGCGGTCGGAGCGTTTGCCGTTTCCCTTGGCGATTTCGCTCTGTCTCGCTTTCGATGAGCCTATATGGCCCCCGAACTGGGGCGAGAGTTGGGCAGCATTGGTACGTTTTTGGAAACGCGAAAAAATCCAAGTATTTTTTTGTTATCCATATGATTTTAAATGATAAAAAGTTTTAACTATTTTCTAAGAAAATGCTTTTTTGCTGAAAAACGAGTGAACGCGCGCCTTCGATTTCTTTGAAATCGGTCTAAATCACTCGCAAAACACAGTGATTTTTGCGAAGCTTGACTCAATAGTTTCATAGAGGCCGACCAACAGGCCCGTGATGAGAGCAGTGTCAAATGATTCAAACTTCTTGGTCCGGGGTCATATCCCCGCTTGTTATGTCTGTGAATTTAATCGCCATGGTCGTGGCGACGCCTCTTCACGCGCAAGATCAGAGGCAAGAGAGCGCGCCGCCTGCCGCCGAGGCGGCGACACAGGTTCCGCCGCCTTGGCCCGAAGTGCGTAGCAAGCGGATCGGTGTGCCGACCCAAGGCGCGGGCAATCTGATCAACGTGCAAATTCGCCCCGGCCCTAAAACCCTCAAAGCCCCGCCTGCGGCCAAACCAGCCGCTGCCCCTGCAGACACCGCGCCGCGGGACCTGATGGACTGGTATTGGACCGCTGTGCCGCATGATCTCGCCGGCGCTGAGGCCGCGCGCTTTGGGGCCGCTTTGGCCGCGCTCGATCTCGACACGAAAAAGATGATTCCCAGCCCATCGTTTCAGCATGTGACGGATCTCGCGAACCGCTATGGCCCGTCGCTCCTGCTGAACTCCATCGGAACGCAGGTCAGCCCGGCCTTGGCGCTTGCGGTGATCGCGGTCGAATCCTCGGGCGATGAGGCGGCGCTCAGCGGGGCGGGGGCGCAAGGTCTTATGCAGCTCATTCCGGCGACCGCCGAGCGCTTTGGCGTCGACGCCACGGACCCGGACCAAAACATCAAGGGTGGGATCGCCTATCTTGATTGGCTGTTGAAAGAGTTCAACGGCGATCTGGCGCTGGCGCTTGCGGGCTATAATGCGGGGGAAAACGCGGTGAAATCCGCAGGTGGCCCGCCACCCTATGCCGAGACGCGCGCCTATGTGCCCAAGGTGTTGGCCGCTTGGCAGGTGACAAAGCGCCTCTGTGTGACCCAGCCGGAGCTTTATTCAGACGGCTGCGTCTTTGCCACCAACGCGGTGCGGGCGTCCAACTGAAAAGGGGCCCTTTCGGGCCCTAATCTCAACACGCGTTCAGATCGACATTTTCTTGAAAATGAATTCCGGAATGTGCCGGATGATCAGCATGATGTAGCGCCAGAAGAACGGCGTGTAGATCACGTTCTTTTTCTTGGCCACCGCGCGCAGGATGTCTTTCGCCACCGCATCGGGGGAGGCGACGAGGAACATCCCCTCGATCCCCCAAGTCATCGCCGTATCGACAAAGCCCGGTTTCACGGTCACCACATGACCGCCCGCGCGCGTCAGGCGATTTCGGAGACCCGACAAATAGGTTGCAAACCCAGCCTTGGCCGAACCGTAGACATAGTTTCCAATCCGGCCACGATCTCCGGCGACCGATCCGACGCCTACAACCGTGCCCTGACCGCGCGCTTCCATTTGGGGGGCGAGCATCGACAGGAAAGTCGCTGGCCCGATATGGCTGTCTTGCACCACGCCGTCGATCAGGCTCGGGTCCGCATCGATCACGGATTGCTCGGGCATGGAGCCGACGAAAACGGCGCAGTTGATGGCGCCTTCTTTTAAGACCGCGCGCTCGACAATAGGGCCGAAACTTGTGCTGTCGCGTGCGTCAAACCGCATCGCCAGAGCCTCGGCCGCACCACGCGCTTTGCAATCCTCGGCGGAGGCGGCGAGGTCATCCATGTCGCGGCCACAAAGGATCAGCATCGCGCCCTCTTTCGCTAGCCGCCGCGCCATGGCGCGCGCCATCGAAGAGGTCGCGCCGAGGATGATCCAGGTCTGTGCTGTCTGTGTCATCTCAGCTCTCCTTCGCGCTCTCACGCAGGTTCAGCCGCCGCACCAGATCGGTCACGAGCGCCCCCTGCGGGTCGGCTTTCTCAACCGCGCGCTGCCATTTGTCCTGCTCGGGATACATGCCTTTAATCTGGGTGGCTTCGGCCACTCCGTCCTTGGCAAAATAGATCCGCCCGCCCGCATCCAGTGTCATATCGGTGAGTTCTTTGATCAGCTCTTGAGAGCCGTCCTTGTTCGGGAAATCGACGGCCAGCGTATAGCCTTCCATCGGGAAGGACATGTAGCCGCCACGCCCGTCGCCCATCTTTTTGAGCACCGCCAGAGGCGAGGCGAGATGCGACGCGCCGATTTTTTCCAGCATCAGCCGCAGCACATCGACGCGTTCGGGCGGCACCACGCATTGAAATTGGTTGAAGCCATGCTTGCCGTAGAGCCGGTTCCAATTGTGGATCGCATCGAGCGGAAAGAACGGCTCGGTGATCGGTTTGACAGAGGTGCGGCCTTTCGCTGGCACGCGGCGGAAATAAAGCTCGTTGAACACCCGCACCACCGGCGCCGACAGGGCCCAGCCGGGCGCGTTGAACGGAACGGCCTTAGCGCCATCCTTGCTGTTGTTTATGCCGGAGGTGATTTCCCCCTCTTCCAAAATCCCGCGCCCGAGATGCGCGCCGGTCGCCGTCGCGTCGATCCAGCCGACGGTGTAATCCGTCTTGCTCTCGTCAAAGGCGGCGAGGAACTCATCCAGACTGTCGATCCGCCGTTCGGTCAGCACCATCATGTCGCCTTTGCAGGGCATGAGCTGAAGTTTGGCCTTGGCGATCACCCCGGTCTGACCAAGGCCGCCGACGGTGGCCTTCCAAATCGCGCCGCTCTTGGGTGTGATGGTTTTGATCTCCGCACCGTGAATCAGCGTAATCTCGGTCACATGCTGACCAAAAGAGCCTTTCACATGGTGGTTCTTGCCATGCACGTCATTGGCGATACAGCCGCCAACCGTGGCAAATCCGGTGCCGGGCATCACCGGCGGGATCCAGCCCTTTGCGGCAAAAGCGCGACCCAAATCGCCGATCGGCATCCCGGCCTCGACCTCAACAACGCCGGTCTCTGCATCAAACGACAGCACACGGTCGAGCCGTGTCATGTCATAAGCGCGGCCGCCGTCGTTGAGTGCGACATCGCCATACGAGCGCCGCATCCCGAAGGCCGGAGCCGCAAAGCTCGCGATCTCGCGCAACAAAGAGGATTGGCGTTCAGGGCGGGCCACTTGGCCCGTGGCGCTGCGGGCGCGCCCCCAGCCAGCATAAGTGAGTTTATTCCAAGTCATCGGAAATCCTGTGGATGACGTTTTCTGCTCTGACCTTTTTGAACGAAAGGCCTTGTGATTGCTCAGCGGTTTAAAAAACAATTAGGGCGACAATATGATGCTGTTTCTAATTTTAAAACAATCAAACCAAGGAAAAACGCGACCCATCTCTGAGCCGCGTTCCGTCGTCTTCTCGGTTGAATGACGCAAAGAGCGCTCAGCCCACAATCGTCGCCTCAGTTGCCGCGCGAAGCTCGGCTTCCGTGACCCCATCGGCCAGCTCCACGATCTTCAAGCCGCCTTCGACCACGTCCAGAACGCCCAGGTTGGTGATCACCCGATCCACCACGCCCTGGCCGGTCAGCGGCAGGGTGCATTCCTTCAAAAGCTTCGACTCGCCGTGCTTGTTGGTGTGATCCATCACCACCACCACGCGGCCCACGCCCGCGACCAGATCCATCGCGCCACCCATGCCTTTCACGAGCTTGCCCGGGATCATCCAGTTCGCCAGATCACCCTTCTCGTCGACCTCCATCGCGCCCAGAATCGCCATGGCGATCTTGCCGCCACG
>NZ_JAHXRW010000010.1 GCF_019429625.1 Celeribacter sp. PS-C1 | reverse complement strand
CGTCGGCATACCATTTGATATCGACGCGACCGAAGTCGAAACAGGTCTTCTTCACCTGCGTGTAGGGCTCCATCCAGTCAAGAACCTTGCCCTGTTCCGCCCAGAAAGACACAGGGTCGTCGACGGAGCGCTGATACATGGTCTCGTAGGTTTCAGCATTGATATGTGCACGTTCGGCAAAAGACTCCGAAGGTGCGGTCATTTTGGTCATGTCTTCCGACATAATCGCCTCCCAACTCAAAATGCGGCTCACTCGAAGAATAAGCCTTCTCCTCAGAATCAGGTTTACAGAGTCTGAAGTAAAAACGCGCGTGTCTTGCGAGACTTGAATATGTTCTTTGTGAAGATGTTCACGAAAATTTACTAATCCTTGTAAATATTGTTAACAAATCGAAGACGCATATTCTAACTCTTTTGGGGCTGGTGAGGACCTTTGCTCATTGAGGCGCTCGCAGTGCTTTTAGCGAACGCCGCATATTCCGAGACTTTGGCGTGATGAAGATGTTGACCAAACATCGGAACGCAGCGGCGGTGGCTGAGGGAGCGCTCCGGCCGCGCTCCGCGCTTCACTCTGTTCCAGCCTCTTTTCGAAGCCGCAGTGGACCAGCTTGATACTCGCCCGGAGGGGGGCGGACATATGATGCTTGGGGAGAGTTTAGGAGGCGAGGCGCAGTTCGTCTCCGCTCTGTGTTGTTTTGAGTTGTGCGCTGTCCCGTTCGAGGGATGTGGCCTGCGCTTTCAAAGCTTGCAGTGCTGCCGTGGTTTCTTCGAACATCGCCGCATTGTGCTGCGTCACTTGATCGAGTTGACTGACGGCTGTTGTGATTTCTGACAAGCCAACAGATTGTTCGGACGCGGAGGTGGCGATTGTCTGCACCAGGCCATCCAAGTTTGTAACGAGAGATTCAATTTCCGCCAGTGCGCTTCCAGATGCGTTGACGAGTTGAACGCCTTCTTGGACCTGGCGCCCTGAGGTTTCGATGAGTTTGGCAATCTCATTGGCGGCTTCCGAACTGCGCTGAGCCAGCGCGCGAACTTCGGAGGCGACAACGGCAAAGCCGCGCCCCGACTCTCCGGCCCGAGCCGCTTCGACACCCGCGTTCAGAGCCAGAAGGTTGGTCTGGAACGCGATGTCGTCGATCACAGTCGTGATTTTGGAGATTTGGGTCGAGCTCTCAGCGATGTCATTCATGGCCTCGACGGTGCGCTGCACCACATTGCGTCCATCAACGGAGCGATCTTTCGTTTGTCCGACGGTTGCTGCAGCATGTCTCGCGCTTTTGGCGGAACTTTCGACAGAGGCAGCCAGCTGTGCGATGGCGGCGGCGAATTCTTCGAGCGATGCTGCTTGGGTTTCCGTCCGGCGACTGAGATCCAAGGAAGCGCTGTTGAGGTTATCGGTTTCATTGATGATAGTCACCGCGCCCTCCGCAATCGCAGCGGCCAGATGCGCGACCTTTTCGACCGCATTGTTGAAGTCGTTGCGCAGCTTTTCATAGGAAGTCGGGAAGGCCTCTTCGATGCGCACGGTCAAGTCGCCGCGCGACATCGCGCCGAGCCCTGTGGCCAAAGACTCCACAACACGTTGCTGCTCTTTGAGGTTTTGCTCGCGCTCTTTTTCGACCAATGCACGCTCTCTTTCTTTTTCCAAGCGAGCGGCCTCTTGGTCCTGTCGGCGTTGCTCTTCAGCTTGTTCTTCTCGTTTTTGAGCAAGATGTTCGCGTTCGAGATTTGCTTCACGCTCCTGTGCCAGTTCGGCGTCTTTGAGTGTCTGTTGGTGCGCCAGTTCTTCGCGCTCGACGAGCGCGTTCCTGAAGACCTCGAGCACACGAGCCATTTCGCCAATTTCGCTTTTGCTTTTGGTCATCGGCACAGGTGTTGTCGTGTCGCCGTCGGACATCTCGGACATTCGAAACTTGATCGCATTCAAGGGTTTGGTGACGCTGCGTACCAGTAAGGTGGAGACCCCGAGTAGTAAGGCCAACGTGACCAATTCAACGCCATGGCCGACCTTTTTCATCATCGCCATTTGGGCTTGTATGTCGGATAGGTAAGAGCCTGTGCCGATGATCCAACCCCAAGGCTGGAATTCCGCGACATAGCTGATTTTTTCTTCATCGCCTTTGCCATTTGGTTTGTCGAAGAAATAGGTGATGGTGCCACGGCCTTGCTCTTTCACGAGCGAGGTCATGGCGACAAAAATGTTGGTGCCGCGGGTGTCCGCATAGCTCGACATGTCCTGACCAATCCACTCCGGCTTGGTCGGATGAGCAATCATGCGATTGCTTTTTTCGAAAGCAAAGAAATAGCCATCCTCGTCGTAATTGAGGGTCATAATGCGGTCTCGCGCGATGGCATAGGCTTCTTCGCGGGACAGTTTTCCGGCCTGAACTTCTTGCTCAAGCATCTCTAGGTTCGAGGCGACAGTGTCGATGACGTCGCTAAGATGCTGTTCTCGCATGCGAAAGGAAGTGTCATAGGAAATGCTCATGATGATTTGTGTGAGCGACAGGATCATGATCATCGACACGAGCACGATGGCGTAAATTCGTACGGAGAGCTTTGCGAGGAGTGCTCGAAGCATTTCGGCCCCATTTCTGCGGAAAGTGAACATCAGTTCCGCAGAGAATGGCCGCCTGCTTCTTAATATTCGGTGCATCTACTCCTGTTTTGGGAAAGCTGATTGTGGGGCGAATATGTTGGGTCTAAGTCGCAAGAATTTGAAATTATTTACATTTAATCGCTACGGCGGGGCTTTCGGAAACATTGAGCGAAAAATCTATAATTTGAATGACTTCGCACACAATCATCCGCCGTGTTTAAGGACTCGCGAGAAACTCAGCCGACGTGGACCATGTCGCGCGGCATCTCGGAAAAAATCTCCGCCCCGTCTTCGCGCAGAATGACAATTTCTTCCAACCGGATGCCGAATTTGCCATCGAGATAGATGCCCGGCTCGATCGAGAACACATTCCCTTCCTTGAGCACCACGTCCGAGTTTGCGGCGATATAAGGGGGCTCGTGAATGTCCACGCCGAGGCCATGGCCGGTACGGTGCAAAAAGCGATCCCCGTAGCCGGCCGCGGTGATCACGTCGCGGGCCGCTTTGTCGATGTCACAGGCACGCACGCCGGGTTTCGCAGCGGCAAGTGCGGCTTGGACAGCTTGTTCGACCACGGAAAATACTTCCGCGTAGCCGTCTTCGGGCTGGCCGAAGTAGCCGCAGCGCGTCATGTCCGACGGGTAGCCATCCAATCGACAGCCCGTGTCGATCAACACCGCCATATCGCGTTTGAGCGGCGCGGCACCCGGTGTGTGATGCGGGAAGGCGCCGGATTCACCAAAGCAGACGGAGCAAAACTCCAGCGCGGCGCCCATGGCGGCATATTCCGATTTGATCAACTCGACGATCTCGGCCTCTGTCACGCCCTCTTCGAGCGCGGCGAAGGCGGCTTTGACGGCTTTGTCATTGGCCAAGTGCGCGGCTTTGAGGGCACGGTATTCGCTGTCGTCTTTGGCGGCGCGTAGCAAGCCCACGGTGTCTTCGGTGAAACGGCGGCGCGGGCTGTCCAGCGCATCCAAAAGGCGCAGGGCAAAATCCGTGCGCATGGTTTCGTCCAGCACGACGGAGAGGTTTGGGGCCGTGACGCCGCAAGCCTCCAAAAGCGCCCTCAGCGCGGCTTCGGGGCCTTGATCGTCAGACCAGGGATGAAAGGGCAGATCGGTGTCCTTACGGGCCGCGGCGGCGTTCAGGGCGGGCATGAGGAAGCCCGCATAGTCTTGAGCGACCAAAAGCATGACCGGGCGTTCGTCCCCATGAGGATGCACTCCGGAGAGCCAAGCCATATGGCTGGACGGTCCGAGCGCAACAAGATCGGTGCCGGTCTCAGCCATGCGGGTGCGCAGGGCGGCAAGACGGGCGTTGGTCACGGGGAATGAAGACATGCGTTGGCTCCGAAGGGATCAGTTTGGGGAGTGGAGTGAAACGGGCCGCCGGAGCGGCCCGCGTCAAATCTGGATCAGTCTTTTTCGACCAATCGGTAGTAGACGAAATCCGAGGTCGCGCCGTTCACATAGCCCGACACGTCGGCGTCCATCGCCACCTGATACGTCGCTTGGAACATGATCACGATCGGAGACTCTGCCTGAACCTCCTGTTGCAACTCGCGATACATCTCGAGGCGGGTGTCCG
This sequence comes from Celeribacter sp. PS-C1, assembly GCF_019429625.1. Lineage (GTDB taxonomy): Bacteria > Pseudomonadota > Alphaproteobacteria > Rhodobacterales > Rhodobacteraceae > Celeribacter. The sequence goes on along the minus strand of NZ_JAHXRW010000010.1, from coordinate 133,513 downwards.
CATCGCTCTCGGACAGCGCGGCCATGGTCTTTTCGTTCATTTCCGTCGGAACGGCCCAGGCGTTGCGCCATGTCGTCGTCGCGGCGTAGTTGTCATCGGAATTATCCGAGTTATAGGCAAAGGCCTTGGCGTTAGAGTGCGGGTCCATGAAATCCGGGCCCCAGTACAAAAGCATCGCCTCATGGCTGCGCTCGCGGTACTTGGTGATCACCTGGCTGCCCGTCCCTGGCAAGATTTCGAAGTTGATGCCCGCATCGGCAAAGCTTGCCTGCAGGGACTGCGCCATATCGGTGAAAGGCGCGGCGTTGATCACGTCGAGTGTGACGGTGATCGGGGTTTCAATCCCAGCCTCTTCGAGGATTTGTTTGGCCTTTTCTGGATCATAGGAGAACGGCGTTTCATCGTAGGAGCCCGGGAAGCCCTTTGGCCAAAACGCCTGATGCACTTCCATCTGGCCTTTGATGATGCTGTCCGTCATGCCTTTGTAGTCCACGAGATAGCGCGCGGCTTCCCAGACAGAGGGATCGGTCAAGCTGTCGGTTTTCTGGTTGAAGGACAGGAAATGCACGGCGGCCTGCGGGTAGGTTTCGACCTTGAGGCCTTCGCTGTCGAGAGAGGCGACTTGATCCGGGGTCAGGTTGCGGGCAAGATCCACGTCCCCTTGTTCCAAAAGCAGCTGTTGCGTGGCGCTTTCGGCGACGTGGCGGATGATTACGCTGTCGATGGCGGGTGCGCCGTTGAAATAGGTTGGGTTGGATTGCATCCGCACCATTTGACCGGCGGTGTAGCGTTGCAAGGTGAAGGGGCCGGATCCTGCGGCATTAGCATTCAGCCACGCGTTGCCCATGTCGCCGTCCACTTCGTTCTCTTGCACCAGTGCGCTGTCGACAATGGACGCCGGACGGGCGGCCAGCACGTTCAGCACAAAGGCCGGAGAGAAGTCGCCGTCATATTTGACGGTGACGGTGTTGCCCTCGCCGGTGACCATGTCACCAATGTTGTCCGCCGTCCAACCGAGCTGGGTCAGAATGAACGCGGGCGTCAGGTTCAGTTTCACCACGCGGGAGAAGGAATAGATCACGTCGGCGGCGGTCACCGGGTTGCCGGAGGCAAAGGTCGCACCGTCCCGGAGTGTGAAGGTGATGGTCTTGGCCTCTGCGTCCGCCGTCCACTCAGCGGCCAGCCCCGGCGCGAGCGTGGTGGTGTCGACGGCATCGTATTGCACGAGTCGGTCGTAGAGGTTCGACACCAGCTCGCCAGAGGTGAACTCATAGGCCTGCGCCGGGTCGATCGCGACAATGTCGTCGATGTTTTGAGCCACAACCAGCACATCGGCCGGGGTCTCTGCCATGGCTGCCGGCATGGCCAGCGGCAGCATCAGGGCGCTGGCCAGCAGGGTTCGTTTGAGGTGTTTCACGGAGGGTCTCCTTGTTGGAAAGAAAAAGGGGGGATGGCGCGATTTACGCGTCCTGTTTTTTGGAAATTTCCGGCAGGTCGATCATGCCAGAGCGGTTCAGCACCGTCAGGGTGCCGGTCCAGATGATGCGCGCTGTGTCGCTCGTCGGATTGCTCCAGGCGTGGGTGGTGTCGCCCTTGTAGTGAAGGGAGTCGCCGGCTTTCATACGAAAGGTCTGCTCGCCCAGCTGTTGCTCGATCTCGCCCTCGAGGACATAGATGATCTCTTCGCCTTCGTGGCTGACGATCTCGGAGGCATAGCCCGGCGGGATATGGAGCATGTAGCTCGACATCTCTGAGCCAGGGAAGTTGGCGCTCAGGGCCTCGTAGCGCAGCGACGAATTGTCGAGCGCAAAGAGTGCGCGTTCGCCGGAGCGGGTCAGCCCGTCCGAGGGTTTGAAGGCGGAGATGAAGTAATCCAGCCCGACGTCAAGCGCGTCTGCGATCTGCGCCAAGGTGCCCAGTGAGGGCGTGGCGTTGTCGCGTTCAACCTGGCTCAGGTAGCCGACGGACACGCCTGAGGCGTCGCAGAGGGCCTGCAATGTCAGCTTCAGCTGTTTGCGACGCTTGCGAATCGCAGGGCCGAGTTTGGTCTCCTGGATGGTTTTGTCCCGTTGCATGTTGGCTCTTCTCTGTCGGTTCCCGGCTTTGCCGCGTTGTTCTTTGCTGGCGTGACGCCTCTGAACGGTCGCGGCACACAGCTACGCTACAAAAAAAATTTTTGTCAGGCAAAATTTTTTTTGCACATTTTTAGAAATCCTTTATGCCTGAAATCCATATCTCCGCGCCGCAGATCAAGCGGTGCAGACAGTTCATGACGTCAAACGCCTTGTTTTTCAGGGGTTTGGCCCGCACAGAAAAGGGTCTCTTCCGTGAGTACAACCCTATCGTCCCACGCCTTGCGCCGCTCCGCCGGTGCCCTAGGTGGCTTCGCGGTCGTCACGCTCCTGACCTTCTTGGGATTGATGGCGATCACCTTTTTCATCGGCCGGGTCGTGCCGATCGACCCTGTTTTGTCGGTGGTCGGAGACCGGGCCACGCAAGAGCAATATGACGCCGCGCGCGTCGCGATGGGGTTGGATCGACCCCTCGTGGTGCAGTTCTTTTCCTATGTCGGTGACGTCTTTCGCGGCGACCTTGGGCTTTCGGTGTCGACCAATCGCCCGGTGGCTGAAGATCTGGCGCGGGTGTTTCCGGCGACGCTTGAGATGGCGACCATCGGCATCCTCATCGGCGTTGGCATGGGTGTGCCGCTGGGCGTCTGGGCTGCCGCACGTCAGGGCACTTGGGTGGATCAGCTAATCCGCGTTTTTGCACTGCTGGGTTATTCGGTTCCGGCCTTCTGGCTCGGGCTTGTCGGGCTCGTGATCTTCTACGCTGGCCTTGGTTGGGTCGCGGGGCCGGGCCGGGTCGACATCTTTTACGAAGGTTTGGTGCCGTCGCGAACCGGGCTTATGTTGGTCGATTCCGCACTGGCGGGGGATTGGGAGGTGTTCTGGAATGCCTTGGATCACCTGATCCTGCCGGCCACCATCCTCGGGTTCTTTTCGCTGGCCTATATCGCCCGTATGACCCGCAGTTTCATGCTCGACCAGCTTGGGCAGGAATATATCACCACGGCGCGTGTCAAGGGCGTGTCCGAATGGCGGGTGATCTGGGCGCACGGGTTTCGTCCGATCCGCGTGCCGCTGATCACAGTGATCGGCCTGTCTTACGCCGCTTTGCTGGAGGGCTCGGTGATGATCGAGACCGTCTTCAGCTGGCCGGGGATCGGCAACTATCTGACCGTCGCTTTGCTGAACGCCGATATGAATGCCGTACTTGGTGCGACGCTGGTGATCGGCGCCGTGTTTATTCTCATCAACAAGCTGTCGGATGTACTCTATCGCATTCTCGACCCGCGCAGCCGATAAGGGGGCATGAAATCATGACCATGACAGATTGGCTTCTGGCAGATTCGCCGTCCTCGCGCCTTCAGGCCTCTTTGGGCAACGGTTACCGCATGTTGCGGATGCTGATGCGAAATCCGCTGACCGTGATTGGCGCTTTGATCCTTCTGGCCTTGATCCTTGCCGCGATGTTTGCGCCTTGGATCGCGCCGCATAGCCCCTTGGGGCAGAACCTCGGTCAGCGTCTTTTGCCCCCCTCAGCCGAGCATTGGATGGGCACCGATGAGTTGGGCCGCGATATTTTCAGCCGAGTGATTTACGGCGCGCGCATCACGCTTTTGATCGTGGCGCTGGTCGCCGTGATCTCGGCGCCGCTCGGGTTGCTGATTGGGGCGATCTCGGGCTACTTCGGCGGTTGGGTCGACAAGGTGATGATGGGGATCACCGATGTGTTCCTGTCTATGCCAAAGCTGATCCTTGCGCTGGCCTTTGTGGCCGCCCTTGGGCCGGGCATCGAGAATGCGATCATCGCCATCGCGATCACCTCATGGCCGGCCTATGCGCGGATCGCGCGGGCGGAGACCCTGACCTTTCGCAATTCCGAATTCATTTCCGCCATGCGTCTCTTGGGCGCGTCGCATACGCGGATCATTGTCGGCCATGTCTTGCCGCTCTGCACCTCGTCGATGATCGTGCGGGTGACACTGGATATGGCGGGCATCATCTTGACGGCGGCGGGGCTTGGCTTTTTGGGATTGGGTGCGCAGCCGCCCTTGCCGGAATGGGGCGCGATGATTTCGCGCGGGCGGGCTTTCATCCTCGATCAATGGTGGGTCGCGACGATGCCGGGCTTTGCAATCATCATCGTCTCGCTGGGTTTCTGTCTTTTGGGGGATGGACTGCGCGATGTTCTGGACCCGAAGCAAGGAGGCAAATCATGACCTCAGAGAAGACACAAGCGCCGCTTTTGGATCTGCAAAACTTGCGTGTTAGCTTTCCGACGCCGAAGGGCCGCGTCGATGTGGTGAAAGGCTTGTCCTTCACGCTCGGGCGCGAACGGCTTGGGATTGTTGGCGAAAGCGGCTCGGGAAAATCCATGACCGGGCGGGCCATCTTGCGGCTGATCCGGCGGCCCGGCGTGCAACAGGCGGATCGGATTCTGTTCGACGGCATCGACCTGCAATCGCTGTCGGAGCGCAAAATGCGCGACCTGCGCGGCGCACGGATTTCGATGATCATGCAGGATCCCAAGTTTTCGCTCAATCCGGTGATGACCATCGGTGATCAGATTGCCGAAGCGCTCAAGACGCATGAGCGCCTCGCCCGGAGCGCGGTTAAAAGCCGTGTTCTTGAGATGCTGCATGCAGTGAGGATCAATGATCCCGAGCGCGTTGTGACACTTTACCCGCATGAGGTCTCTGGCGGCATGGGGCAACGCATCATGATCGCCATGATGCTGATCCCGCGCCCCGATCTGTTGATCGCGGATGAGCCAACCTCCGCCTTGGACGTGTCCGTTCAGGCGCAGGTGCTCGATCTCATCGACGAACTGGTGCGCGAAAAAGGCATGGGACTAATCCTCATCTCTCATGATCTCAATCTGGTGGCCCGCTATTGCGACCGCATTTTGGTGATGCATGCGGGGCAGGTGGTGGAAAGCTGCGCGGCAGCTGATCTTCACAAGGCGACGCATCCTTACACGCGCGGGCTGTTGGCCGCCGTGCCGCGGATGGAAGAAACACGAGACGAACTTCCGGTCCTAGATCGCAGCACATGGAGCGGCACATGATAGCCATTTCTTTGAAAAATCTCGATGTGTCCTACGGAACGACGAAGGTCGTCGAGGGCGCCAATTTCGACGTCGCTGAGGGCGAGAGTTTTGCGCTCGTGGGGGAAAGCGGCTCAGGCAAGTCGACCATTCTCAAGGCCATCGCTGGGCTGGCGCCGGACTGGACCGGAGAAATTTCGGTTCTGGGGGAGCGTCGGGGGCATGGTGTCGATCATGCCTTCGCCACACGGTGTCAGATGGTGTTTCAGGATCCTTATGGCTCCCTGCACCCGCGCAAATCTGTCGATCAGGTGCTCAGCGAGCCGCTGAAAATCCACGGCTTGGGCAACCGTGATCAGCGCGTCGAAGAGATGTTGGCCGCAGTCGGCCTCGACCGGCGGTTCCGTTACCGCTATCCGCATCAGCTTTCGGGTGGACAAAGGCAGCGGGTCGCGATTGCGCGCGCCTTGATGCTTGAGCCCAAGGTGATGCTGTTGGACGAGCCGACCTCTGCGCTTGATGTGTCGGTACAGGCGGAGATTCTCAACCTGTTGAAGAAACTACGTCGCGAACAGGGGCTGACCTATTTGATGGTGACCCACAACCTGCCTGTGGTGAGCTTTATGTGCGACCGTATGGCGGTGATGAACAAAGGCCGGATCGTCGAGATCGCCCCCGCAAGCGCGCTTCACGACGGCAGTTTCTCCGATCCTTACACGCAATCCCTTTACGCCGCTTCGGGCGGCAATCCAGACCGCAAGGACTAAGACATGACGGATACAACATCGGCGCGCCATGCATTTGAAAAGGCATTCTCTGAGGCCGAGACCACAGAGCAGGCCTATGACGCGCTTTGTGCGCTCACCAAATCCACGGTGGGCGCCAAACTGTTCACGGTGATGACCGCAGATATGGACGCCATGCTGGCGCGCCGTGTCTACACCGACGACGCGGAGAACTATCCAACCACCAACACCAAACCCATTGAGATGAATCGCTGGTTCAATCAGGTGCATGGCCGCCACGAGACCTTTGTGTCGAACACTTTGGCCGATATCGACACGGTTTTCCCGGATGCGGAGCTGATCGGCAAACTCGGTTGCGGCTCGGTGATCAACCTGCCGGTGATCTTGGGAGGCAAGATGGTGGCGACGGTCAATATTTTGCACGAAGAAGGCTACTACACGCCTGAGCGCGTGGATATGGCCCATGAGATCTTGCGCCTGCCTGCGATGGCGGTTTTGGCCTACGCGGCGTGATCTTTTCGCCCTAGCATTTCAGGGGCAGCGATCTCGCGCCGTTGCCCCGTCAGGCCATATGTATCGGCCTCTATCTCATCAGATTTCGCATTTCGTCTCCCCAATGAGGATGGACCCTTCCAATGGGAAGGCTACATTCGTGACAGCATCCCATCGGCTGCTGAGTGAGGAGACTATTTTATGCTTAAAAACAAAACCATCATTGTGACGGGCGTGTCGTCTGGTATCGGCCAGGAAACCGCGAAACAAATTAAGGCGGCGGGTGGCAAAGTGATCGGTGTCGACCGCAATGCGCCTTCACTTGAATTGGATGCGTTTCATCAGGTTGATCTGACGGATGAAGCAGCGCTTGACCGGCTCATTGAGGCTCTTAAGCCGTTGAAGGCGGATGGTCTTGCGAATATCGCAGGCGTGCCGCCGACGGCGCCGAAAGATGTGGTTCTGACGGTCAATCTCGTGGCGCTTAAAAAGCTAACGCTGGGTGTTGTGGACAGCCTCTCCGACGGCGCGTCCATCGTGAACCTTGCCTCTCTTGCAGGGCTAGGCTGGGAAGGCGAAGTGGCCAAGATCAAAGCCGCAGAGGGGCTGACCCACGCGGGTGTCGCGGCCTTTTGCGACAGTCACGATATTACGGCAGAGAACAGCTATTTCTTCACCAAACAGGCGCTCGTGGCCTGGACCCATGAGAATCGTTGGACATGGCGTGAGCGCGGTATTCGGATGAACGCCGTAAGCCCCGGCCCGGTCGACACGCCGATTCTCGCAGATTTCATCGAAACTCTTGGCGAACGTGCCGAAGAGGACATGCGCATCATGGACCGGCCTGGCACTCCGACCGACATCGCGCCAGTTGTCACCTTCTTGCTCTCCGATGGTTCCCTCTGGCTGCGTGGCGTCAACATCCCGACCGACGGTGGCATGCGCGCGCATATCAAGGCGACGTCGAACGGATTGCAGTAACGTGAGTTAACCCCAGAGAAACGTCCCAAAGCCGGTTCATAAGGCTTTGGGGCAAAACCTAACGCGTGCCTGTTTTGTGACAGCGCAGGATGACAAAACGACAAAGCCTCTGACCGGGATGTCAAAGTTTCCGTCGTGTTTCGTAAGGGAATTTGGTGGAGCCTAGCGGGATCGAACCGCTGACCTCCTGCATGCCATGCAGGCGCTCTCCCAGCTGAGCTAAGGCCCCAAATGACCGGTTTGTCGTCGGTCAGGCGATGGTGCGGGTGGGCGTTTCCCGTCCGCCCGCGCTTCCTATTTTGTCTCGCCAGACGTTGCAAGCGAAAAAATGACAGGCAGATGAAATTTCCCATCTGCCCTGTCGATTGATCCTTAGATCAGTCGTCGTCGTCCGATGCGACGTCGGCAATCTCGTCTAGGGAGACGTTATCGTCATCCTCGTCATCATCCAGCAGATCGTCATCGAGATCGATGTCTGCGTCGTCATCAACGAGCAGATCGTCGTCATTCTCGAGATCTTCAGCCGGCTTGGTGCTTTCTTTCTCGGCGATGGCAACGCGGGACTTGTTGTTCACGTCAAACGTTACGATCTCACCGGTGTAGGGAGACACGATCGGATCGCGGTTCAAATCATAGAACCGTTTGCCGGTGGTGGGGCAGACGCGTTTTACGCCCCATTCCTCTTTGGGCATGATGAATCCCTTTCGTTAAATCTGATCCATATGTGGAGACCTGCGCGCCATGCCATATCGCAAGGGGGCTGTCAAAGGCTTTTCCCTCAAAAAACGGTAAAGAGCGTGGCCTCGGGTCCATTGCCACGATATGTGGGGAGAGCGGACGAGAGAGGCAAGTATGGGCGACATTATTCTGGATGGAAACCCGCCGGTCGGGGTGACTTTGCGACGGTCGAGCCGGGCAAAGCGGCTGTCCTTGCGGGTGTCACGTCTTGACGGGCGGGTAACTTTGTCGATGCCGACGCGCTTGCCAGAACGCGAAGCCTTGGCGTTCCTGCGCGAAAAGGAAGATTGGATACGTAAACATCTCGGGACGCGCGCGCCGGAGCAAAGCGCGGCGTTTGGCGCTCGTGTGCCGTTTTTGGGCCGCGAGGTGGAGATCGTGCCGGGGCAGGGACGTCGCGCGCGGTTGAACGATGGGCGGCTTGAGGTGCCCGGCGAAGCGGCCCGCGTTGCGGCACCGGTGAAGGCGTTTCTTAAACTCGAGGCCCAAATGCGTCTGCGCGAGGCCTCTGATCGCTATGCGGCGCTCTTGGGCACAGATTACGGACGGATCACCCTGCGCGATCCACGATCGCGTTGGGGCTCCTGCACTTCGGCGGGCAATCTCATGTATTCTTGGCGTTTGGTGATGGCGCCCGTGGAGGTGCTCGACTACGTCGCCGCGCATGAGGTGGCGCATCGGTTGGAGATGAATCACTCTGATCGGTTCTGGGCCCATGTCGCGCGCGTCTGCCCGGACCATGCTGCGCATCGGCGCTGGCTGCATACAGAGGGTGAAAAGCTTCATGCGTGGCGGTTCGAGACGGATTGACATTCCCGTCTTTGTGATCACATTTGCCCGCATGATTACGCCCACGATCCGCCCGACAGAGACCCCAACGGCTGCCCATGACAGGGTCTACCGCGCCTTGCGCACGCGCATTATGCACGGCGAATTCGTTCCAGGTCAGGCGCTGACCCTGCGTGGCATTGGCAAGATGTTCGATGTCTCTATGACACCCTCGCGCGAGGCGGTGCGGAGGCTGGTGGCCGATGGCGGGCTGAACCTGTCGGCCTCGGGTCGGGTGAGCACGCCGGAGCTGTCGAACGAGCGTTTGGAAGAACTGGCCTCGATCCGAGCGCTCATTGAGCCGGAGCTGGCCTCTCGCGCTCTTCCACGGGCGCATATGGCGCTGATCGACCGGCTTCAGACGATCAATGGCACGATTGCCGAGATGGTCGCGAAACATGACGACGTGGGCTACATCCGCGCCAATCTTGAATTCCACCGCACGCTCTATTTGCGTGCGCAGGCGCCGGCGATGCTGGCCCTGACCGAAACCGTCTGGCTTCAACTTGGGCCAACGATGCGCGCGCTATATGCCCGTCTTAACCGCACAGAGGTGCCGCACAATCACCGCTTGATCGTCGCGGCTTTGCGGGCGGGGGATGAGCCGGGACTGCGGCTTGCGGTGCGCTCCGATGTAACGCAGGGGCTGCGGATGCTGGCCGTCTAAGACGGCTTGCAGCTTTGACGGCGTGGCGCCTCAATGAGAGGCTTTCCGCCGACACGTCATTTTTCTGTTGGCATTTCATTGTCTTGAGGCGTTATTGACCCCTGACAGTTTCCGGCCCTTATCACCCCCCCCCGATGACGGGTCGGACGAGAAGGGATCGCGTTGTGGCGATCCCTTCTCACCTTAATCTCACGTTCTAAGAGGCCGCACCGACGCCTGTCTCGGGTCCGTCACGGACCTGTCTGTGGCTTGACCTTTTCTGCGCCGCGGAGTCTTCTGTGTGAAGACGGAGTGGCGCAAAGGGCAGTGAGCATGGCACGTTATCTGGAAATGACCGAAATGATGACGCCGGATTTGGCGAATTTTTCGGGCAAGGTGCATGGCGGCGCGCTTTTGCGGCTGCTCGATCTCGTGGCCTTCTCCTGTGCCTCGCGCTATTCGGGACAATACGCGGTGACGCTCTCGGTTGATCAGGTGATGTTCAAACAGCCGATCCATGTGGGCGAGTTGCTGCATTGCCGGGCGACGGTGAATTATGTTGGACGCACCTCGATGGAGATCGGCATCCGTGTCGAGGCGGAAAACATCCGCACCCAAACCGTGCGCCACACCAATTCGTGCTATTTCACCATGGTTGCCGTCGATGAAGAGGGCAAATCCGTCGCCGTTCCACAGTTCACCCCTGAGACGGAGACGGACAAGAAACGTTGGCGGGCGGCCGAACTGCGCAAGGAGCTGCGCATCGAGCACGCCAAGCGGCTGGAAGAGGCCGCAAAAGGGTAAACGAAAAAAGGCGCTCCGGAGAGCGCCTTTTCTGTGTCTGAATGACCCAAAAACCTTATGCGTGGATCGGACCGTCGCCACAGGCCAGAGCGGCCTCGCGCACGGCTTCCGAGTAGGTCGGGTGGGCGTGGCAGGTGAGCGCGATGTCTTGCGCAGAGCCGCCGTATTCCATCGCCACACAGATTTCGTGGATCATGTCGCCCGCAGCCGGGCCGATGATCGCCGCACCCAAGAGGCGGTCGGTTTCCGCGTCCGCGATCAGTTTCACGAAGCCGTCGCCCTGGAACACGGCCTTGGCGCGCGCGTTGCCCATGAAGGAGAACTTGCCCACTTTGACCTTGCGGCCTTCTTCTTTCAGCTGGGCTTCGGTCTTGCCAACGGTGGCAACCTCCGGCGAGGTGTAGATCACGCCGGGGATCACGTCATAGTTCACATGACCATGTTTGCCGGCCAGAACCTCGGCGACAGCCATGCCTTCGTCCTCGGCTTTGTGGGCCAGCATCGGGCCGACGATGGCGTCGCCGATGGCGTAGATGCCCGGTACATTGGTCGCCCAATGCGCGTCGGTTTTGATCTGGCCGCGCGGGGTGAATTCCACGCCCAGAGCGTCAAGGCCAAGCCCGTCGGTGTAGGGTTTGCGGCCCGTGGCGACCAGAACGACGTCGGCGTCGAGCGTGTGCTCACTGTCGTCTTTCTTGAGCTTGTAGTTGACCTTTGCTTTGGTTTTCGAGGCTTCGACATTCTGTACGGCAGCGCCCAGAACGAAGTTGAGGCCTTGTTTTTCCAGCAGTTTTTTGAAGGTGCGCTGAACGTCGGCGTCCATGCCGGGGGTGATGAAATCCATGAATTCCACCACGGTCACTTCGGCACCCAGACGGGCATAGACGGAGCCAAGTTCCAGACCGATGACACCCGCGCCGATCACGACCATTTTCTTCGGCACTTTTGGCAATTCCAGCGCGCCGGTGCTGTCGACCACGATGCCGCCTTCGTTGTTCACCTCGACACCCGGCAGGGAGGTCGGCACGGAACCAGACGCGATCACGATGTTCTTGGCCTCATGGACCTCATCGCCAACTTTGACTTTGCCCTTTTCCGGGATGGAGCCATAGCCTTTGAGCCAGTCGATCTTGTTCTTTTTGAACAGGAATTCGATGCCGCCGGTGTTCTGGCCCACGACGTCGTCCTTATAGGATTTCATCTGTGCCCAATCGACGGAGGGGCTTTTGCCCTTGAGACCCATGGCGGCGAAATTGTGCTCCGCCTCATGCAGGTGGTGCGTCGCATTCAACAGCGCTTTCGACGGGATACAGCCGACGTTGAGGCAGGTGCCGCCCAGCGTCTCGCGGCCCTCGACCACGGCGGTCTTGAGGCCCAGTTGGGCGCAGCGAATGGCGGACACGTAGCCGCCGGGGCCAGCGCCGATGATGATCACGTCGTAGGATGCCATGGTCTTCTCCTTGGTCAGTATTTCGAGCCGCTCAGATCAGCGCGGCGATGAACAGAATGGCGCAGCAGGTCATGGCGATCATCCAGATATAGGATCGCCACGGCTGCCAGCCGAAAGCATAGGCGGGCACGTAAAGCACCCTTGCGATCAGATAGCCCACGCCCGCGCTGAGGGTCACGGCGCTCGACTGATCCGTCAGGTGGATCAGGAACACGCCCGCCGCGAAGAAGGGGAACATCTGAATGTGATTGTCATAGGCGCGCAGCATCCGCGCCGTGGTCTTGCGCATCTCGCGGCTGGGTGCCCGGTCGCGGGGCGAGGTGGTGTATCCCGGCCCCAGATCGACGTTCGCCATATAAGAGGCCACCACGAATTGCGCGATGTGCAAGAGGCCAGCGAGGGCGAGGAGGGTGAGGAGGGGGGTCATGCGTCCTCTGCCTCAGTCTCTTTGGTCGCGTCTTTTTGCACGGCTTGAACGAGTTGCATCGCCGCAAGCGCCAGCCACAGCCCGCCAAAGATTTGGCCGATCATGGCGAAATGCGCGTTGAACAGACCAGAGTGACCCACCGCGCTTGAGACGCTGAGCACGAGAACCGCCAGAACGACCTGAGCCGCCTGAACCTGCGCCGCGTCGAGACGGGCGAGGCGGGATGTCAGGGCAGAAGTCTTGCTATCTGTCTCTCGGGTCATTTGCGGTTCAGCGCTCTACTGTGCGGGTCAGGGTCGCGATGCGATATAGAAGAAGGGTCACGCGCGTCTTGAGAAAAGGAGGGCGGGCCATTCGGCCCGCCCATATGGTTTTACAGATCCATCAACAGACGACGCGGATCTTCCAGCGCTTCTTTGACGCGCACGAGGAAGGTCACGGCGCCTTTGCCGTCGACGATGCGGTGATCGTAGGACAGGGCGAGATACATCATCGGGCGGATGACGACCTGACCGTTGATGGCCATCGGACGGTCCTGAATTTTATGCATGCCGAGGATGCCGGACTGCGGGGGGTTCAGGATCGGGGAGGACATCAAGGAGCCATAGACACCACCGTTGGAGATGGTGAAGGTGCCGCCCTGCATTTCCGCCATGGACAGTTTGCCGTCACGCGCACGTTTGCCTTTTTCCGAGATGGCTTTTTCGATCTCGGCGAAGGACATGCTGTCGGCATCGCGGATGACAGGAACGACGAGGCCCTGCGGGGTGCCCGCAGCGACGCCCATGTTGACGTAGTTCTTGTAAACCACATCGGTGCCGTCGATCTCGGCGTTCACTTCCGGCACTTCTTTCAGCGCGTGGACACAGGCCTTGGTGAAGAAGGACATGAAGCCGAGGCGCACGCCGTGTTTCTTCTCGAAGAGGTCTTTGTACTGGTTGCGCAGCGCCATCACCTCGGTCATGTCCACCTCGTTGTAGGTGGTGAGCATGGCGGCGGTGTTTTGCGACTCTTTCAGGCGACGCGCGATGGTCTGACGCAGCTTGGTCATTTTCACGCGCTCTTCGCGGGCCACGTCTTCGGCAGCGCGCGGAGCGGCAGGAGCCGCAGCCGGGGCCGGGGCAGCCGCCGGTTTGTTCAGCGCGTTCAGCACGTCTTCTTTCATGATGCGGCCATCTTTGCCGGAACCGGAGACGGTCGAGGGATCGACACCTTTTTCGGCCATAAGTTTGTTGGCCGACGGCGCATTCTCGACGTCTTTGCCTGAGGCGGCAGGGGCCGCAGCCGGAGCGGCGGCGGCAGGTTTCGCAGCGGCGGCACCTGCACCCGAGGACATCTCGGCCAGTTTGCCACCCGCGGCGACCGTGTCGCCTTCGTTCGCGATGATGGAGGTCAGCACACCCGCAGCCGGGGCCGGAACTTCGACGGAGACCTTGTCGGTTTCCAGCTCACAGAGCATCTCGTCGGCCTCAAAGCTGTCACCCACGGCTTTGAACCAGGTCGCCACAGTGGCTTCGGTCACAGACTCGCCCAAGGTCGGCACCATGATGTCGACGGAGCCACCGGAGGCGGCGGGTTTGTCTTCGACCATTTCGGAGTGGTGACGCGGGGCGACCTCTTCGGGGCCTGCGTTGCCTTCCTCAGACAGCGTGGCCAAGAGTGCGTCGACACCCACGGTCTCGCCCTCGGCGGCGACGATTTCACCCAGCACGCCAGCAGCGGGGGAGGGCACTTCGACGGTCACCTTGTCGGTTTCCAGCTCGCAGAGCATTTCATCGACCGCCACGGTGTCGCCGGGCTTTTTGAACCAGGTGGCGACGGTGGCTTCGGTCACGGATTCACCCAGGGTCGGGACGCGGACTTCAACGGACATAGGATTACCCTTCGATATTGAGCGCATCGTTCACGAGCGCTTGCTGTTGTGCTTTGTGCTGAGACGCCAGACCCGTGGCGGGAGAGGCGGAGGCGGCGCGACCGGCGTAGACCGGACGCGTGTGCTTGGCGCCGATGCGCGTGAGCACCCATTCGATGTTGGGCTCGACAAAGGTCCAGGCCCCTTGGTTCTTGGGCTCTTCTTGACACCAGATGACTTCGGCGTCTTTGAAGCGCTCAAGTTCTTTGACCATCGAGAGCGCCGGGAACGGGTAGAACTGTTCGAGACGCAGGATGTAGGTGTCGTCCTTGCCGGCGGCATCGCGGGCCTCCAAGAGGTCGTAGTAGACCTTGCCGGAACAGATCACGACGCGTTTGATGTCCTTGTCCGCTTTCAGCTTGATGTCGGACTTGCCGGTGCCGAAGTTGGCGTCGGCATCATCCCAGAGCACGCGGTGGAAGGACGAACCATCGGTGAAGTCGGCAGCCACGGAGGTCGCGAGCTTGTGACGCAGAAGCGATTTCGGCGTCATCAGGACCAGAGGCTTCCGGTAGGAGCGGTGCAGCTGGCGACGCAGGATGTGGAAGTAGTTCGCAGGCGTCGAACAGTTTGCCACGATCCAGTTGTCCTGACCACACATTTGCAGGAAGCGTTCGAGACGTGCGGAGGAGTGTTCCGGGCCCTGACCCTCATAGCCATGCGGCAAAAGCATCACAAGACCGGACATCCGCAGCCATTTCGATTCACCCGAAGAGATGAACTGGTCGAACATGATCTGTGCACCGTTGGCGAAGTCACCGAATTGGGCTTCCCAAAGCGTCAGCGCGTTCGGTTCGGCCAGCGAGTAGCCATATTCGAACCCGAGCACGGCGTATTCAGAGAGCATCGAGTCGATGACCTCGTAATGCGCCTGACCCTCACGGATGTGGTTCAGCGGATAGTAGCGGTCCTCGGAGGCCTGGTCGATCAGACCTGAGTGACGCTGCGAGAAGGTGCCGCGTGTCGAGTCCTGACCTGCGAGACGCACAGGGTAGCCCTCGGTCAGAAGCGAGCCGAATGCCAGCGCTTCGCCGGTCGCCCAGTCGAAGCCTTGACCGGTTTCGAACATCTGCGCTTTGGCGTCCAATTGGCGCCCCACTGTTTTGTGCAGGTTAAAGCCCTCGGGCGCCTGCGTCAGCGAACGCCCGATCTGCGCCATGGTCTCTTCGGTGATCGAGGTTTGACCGCGCTGGTATTCGTCGCCCTCTTTGTTGAGGTGCGACCAGCGCCCGTCCAGCCAGTCGGCCTTGTTAGGCTTAAAGGTCTTGCCCGCTTCGAACTCGTCGTTGAGCGTCGCCTGGAAGGCGGCTTTCATATCTTCGATCTCGCCCTCGGGGATGAGACCGTCAGCCACGAGGCGCTCGGTGTAGAGTTGCAGCGTGGTCTTATGCCGCTTGATGTTGGTGTACATCTGCGGGTTGGTGAACATCGGCTCGTCGCCTTCGTTGTGACCGAAGCGGCGGTAGCAGAAGATGTCGATAACGACGTCTTTGTGGAACTTCTGACGGAACTCGGTGGCCACTTTGGCGGCGTGGACCACGGCCTCAGGATCGTCGCCGTTGACGTGGAAGATCGGGGCTTCCACCATCAGGGCGATATCGGTCGGATAGGGCGAAGAACGCGAGAAGTGCGGAGCGGTGGTGAAACCGATCTGGTTGTTCACGACGATATGGATCGTGCCGCCGGTGCGGTGACCGCGCAGGCCGGAGAGGCCGAAACATTCGGCCACGACGCCTTGGCCCGCAAAGGCCGCGTCACCGTGCAGCAGCACGGGGATAACGGAGGTGCGTTCCGGATCGTTGTTCTGGTCGGTTTTGGCGCGAGCCTTGCCCAGAACCACCGGGTTCACCGCCTCAAGGTGCGAGGGGTTGGCGGTCAGGGACAGGTGGACCTTGTTGCCATCGAATTCACGGTCGGAGGAGGCGCCGAGGTGATATTTCACGTCGCCGGAGCCGTCCACGTCCTCGGGCTTGAAGGAACCGCCCTGGAATTCGTTGAAAATCGCGCGGTAGGGTTTCGACATCACGTTGGCGAGCACGGACAGACGCCCGCGGTGCGGCATGCCGATCACGATCTCTTTCGCGCCGAGGTTGCCACCGCGTTTGATGATCTGTTCCATCGCCGGGATGAGGCTTTCGCCGCCATCGAGACCGAAACGTTTGGTGCCCATGTATTTCACATGGAGGAATTTCTCAAAGCCCTCGGCCTCGACCAGTTTGTTCAGAATGGCGCGGCGGCCGTTTTTCGTGAACTGGATTTCCTTGCCGAACCCTTCGATCCGCTCTTTGAGCCAACCGGCCTGCTCCGGGTCGGAGATATGCATGTATTGCAGCGCGAAGGTGCCGCAATAGGTGCGTTGCAGAACATCGATGATCTGGCGCATCGAGGCGTGTTGCAGCCCCAGCACGTTGTCGATGAAGATCGGGCGATCCATGTCGGATTCGGTGAAGCCGTAGGTGCGCGGATCGAGCTCCGGGTGCGGTTCCTGATCGCGCATCTTGAGCGGGTCGAGATCGGCGATGAGGTGGCCACGAATACGGTAGGCGCGGATGATCATGATCGCGCGAATGCTGTCGAGCACGGCGCGTTTGATCTGATCCTCGGAGACAGCGACGCCTTTTTCGGCGGCTTTCTCTTTGATTTTTTTGCCGGCGGCATCGGCCGCAGCAGCAGGTTCGGCCCATTGACCGTCCAGAGCATGGGTCAGCTCGTCATTCGGCACCGGCGGCCAGTCCATACGGGCCCAGGAGGGGCCTGCCGCTTCGGCGGTGACATCCGTTGCCGCATCTCCGAGAGACTGGAAAAACTCCGCCCAGGAGGCGTCCACGGAGGTGGGGTCCTGAGAATACTGGGCGTAGACCTGTTCAAGGTATTCCGCGTTGTGCCCCTGCATAAAGGAGGAGGCGTGGAAGATGTCGTTGGGACTCTGGTCGTTCATCGGTTTGACCTTGATCTGGGGTGCGTTTCCGTTTCGAGGGCAGGATCGCATTGCCTTTTGTGGGTGCGCCTGCGCCTTTCTTTACAAAGGGCGCAGGCGAATTTTGTCAAATGCAGGCCTCTCTTCGCAAGGCTGCATGGCGCTTTACGCCTTAGCCTTTGGCAATGGCTTCCTGCACGGCTTCGCCCAGCGTGGCCGGGCTGTCGGCCACGATGATGCCAGCAGATTTCATTGCTTCGATCTTGGATTCCGCGTCGCCTTTACCACCGGCGACGATGGCGCCTGCGTGGCCCATGCGGCGGCCCGGAGGGGCGGTGCGGCCTGCGATGAAGCCAGCGGTCGGTTTCCAACGGCCTTTTTTCTTCTGCTCGGCGAGGAATTCGGCGGCTTCTTCTTCTGCGGAGCCCCCGATTTCACCGATCATGATGATCGAGGTGGTTTCCGGATCGTCGAGGAACATGTCGAGTACGTCGATGTGCTCGGTGCCTTTGATCGGGTCGCCGCCGATGCCCACTGCGGTGGACTGGCCGAGGCCCAAGTCAGAGGTCTGTTTCACAGCCTCATAGGTCAGCGTGCCAGAGCGGCTTACGACGCCCACGGAGCCACGCTTGTGGATGTGACCCGGCATGATGCCGATTTTGCAGGCGTCCGGCGTGATGACACCCGGGCAGTTCGGACCGATCAGGCGGGACTTGGAGTCCATCAGCGCGCGCTTCACCTTCATCATGTCGAGCACCGGAATGCCCTCGGTGATGCAGATGATGAGTTCCATCTCGGCGTCGATTGCCTCAAGGATGGAGTCCGCAGCAAACGGCGGCGGCACGTAGATCACGGAAGCATTGGCTTCGGTGACGTGCTTGGCTTCGTGCACGGAGTTGAAGACCGGCAGGTCGAGGTGGGTCGAACCACCTTTGCCCGGGGTCACGCCGCCAACCATTTTAGTGCCATACGCGATGGCTTGTTCAGAGTGGAAGGTGCCTTGCGAGCCGGTGAAGCCCTGACAGATCACCTTGGTGTTTTCGTCTACGAGAATTGCCATTATCAGATCTCTCTTATTTGCCGGATGTCAGACGTGCGTTGTAGAGGGGAACGTCGCCCGAAATCGGAACCGGTCTGAAAGTGAATTTGGTGCCTTTGGGTCCATTAGCTTCAGCGTAACCAGATGCCACATCCACTTTGATAGAGGAATCGGATTGGGCGGCTGCTGAGAATGCGATTGCGAGTTGTCCGGCGGGGTCGCGAGATGCGAACACCATCGAACACGTGCTAACGCCATCGTCTTGGATAAGCTTAAAGGACAGGTTCAGGCTGTTGTGGTAGTAGGTCCCAGTCTCGGGGTGCTGCCGCATGGGCAGGCCATCGATCGCAGCCTTCGCTTTTGCAGGCGAGGCAGCACCATCCAAGCAGACGCTTTGGAACAGGGTCACTGCGCCCGTCAAGTCGACGGATTTGCTACTAGGTGCGACAGGTCCCGAAGTTGTCGGGGATGTCGTCCCATCGACGCAAGCCGTCAACGAAAAGGCAAAAGCAGAAACTGCGATGAATGATACCCACTGGCGCATCAGGTTACCCTTTGACCGCTTTCACGATTTTCTGGGCGCCGTCTTTGAGATCGTCCGCCGCAATCACGTCGAGGCCGGAGTTGTTGATGATCTCTTTGCCAAGCTCCACGTTGGTGCCTTCGAGGCGCACAACGAGCGGAACCTGCAGGCCGACTTCTTTCACAGCCGCGATCACGCCTTCGGCGATGATGTCGCAACGCATGATGCCGCCGAAGATGTTCACGAGGATGCCTTTGACGTTCTCATCGGAGGTGATGATTTTGAAGGCTTCGGTCACTTTCTCTTTGGTCGCACCGCCGCCCACGTCGAGGAAGTTGGCAGGCTCAGCGCCGTAGAGTTTGATGATGTCCATGGTGGCCATCGCCAGACCCGCACCGTTCACCATGCAGCCGATCTCACCGTCAAGCGCGATGTAGTTCAGGTCGTGCTGGGAAGCGGCCAGTTCTTTCGGGTCTTCTTCGGTCTCGTCGCGCAGGCCAACGATGTCGGCGTGGCGGTAGAGCGCGTTGCCGTCGAAGCCGGCTTTACAGTCGAGACATTTCAGATCGCCCGTGTCGGTCACGATCAGCGGGTTGATCTCGAGCATCTCCATGTCTTTGTCGATGAACAGACGATAGAGGTTGGAAATCAGCGCGGCGCACTGTTTGACCTGCTTGCCTTCGAGACCGAGAGCGAATGCGACGCGGCGGCCGTGGAAGCCTTGAAGGCCGGTGGCCGGGTCGATGGAGAAGGAAAGGATTTTCTCGGGCGTCTTGTCAGCCACTTCCTCGATGTCCATGCCGCCTTCGGTGGAGGCCACGATGGAGACGCGGGAGGATTGACGATCGACGAGCAGAGCGAGGTAAAGCTCTTTTTCGATGTCGGAACCGTCTTCGATGTAGATGCGGTTCACTTGCTTGCCTGCCGGGCCGGTCTGATGCGTGACCAGCGTGTGGCCGAGCATGCGGTTGGCTTCCTCTGCGGCTTCCTCGACGGATTTCGCGAGGCGCACGCCGCCTTTTTCGCCAGCGCCAGCTTCCTTGAAGGAACCTTTGCCGCGACCACCTGCGTGGATCTGGGCTTTCACGACCCACAGTGGGCCGTCAAGTTCACCGGCTGCGGTTTTCGCATCGGCTGCATTGAGAACGACACGACCGTCCGAAACCGGCGCGCCGTATTCCTTGAGAAGGGCTTTCGCCTGATACTCGTGGATATTCATTAGAGATGTCCTCTCCCTGGTTCGATTGACCCGTGTATGCCATTGGCTGCGGGGCATAAGAAATGGTTTTTTGGCTTGTTGGCGGTAAAACGCCCGTGTTTTGGCGTTTTGTGATCACAGGAAAGTTTCGTGTGATCACAAAATTCATATTCCAATCCGTTTTTCGAATCGACCATGGAATTTTAGCCGGATTTGAGGCTTTTAGAGAGGTGCGTCCGAGTGGGACGGAGGTGTCTAACGCTAACATGCTTCACTCTATCACGGGGCGCGACGCTTTCGCGCGGCTTTGCACAGGCCGCTTTCCTTGCCTGTTTGACGTGAATTTCGTATTCAAAGGGCAAGACTCACCCACGGATACCTCGGGAAAAATCATGCATATTTCTGGATCGAAAGCCTCATTGGCGCTTGTCGCGCTTCTGGCCACGCCGCTGGCAGCAAACGCAGGCGATTTCAGCCTCTCTCTCTACGGCGGCTACCAAACTGCGCCGCACAGCTCTGTGAAGGGCAACGATGGCGTGGATGATTTCGACTTCACCACGGGCTGGGACGGCAAGAGCTTTGACATGCCGCCCTATTACGGCATTCGCGGCACCTACTGGGTGCGGGACAACTTTGGCTGGATCGCCGATTTCAACCACACCAAGGTCTACGCCGACGAGGATGACATGGCGGCAAACGGGTTCTCGACGCTCGAGTTCACCGACGGGTTGAACAACCTGACCGTCGGTCCGATCTGGCGCTGGCCGGGCCTGTGGAACAGCTTCACGCCCTATGTGAGCGTCTCCGCCGGGATGGTGATCCCGCATGTCGAGGTGGTTACGGCCAACACCGACACGATCGAATATCAGATCGCCGGTCCGACCGTCGCTTTGGTGATGGGCGCCAGCTATGAGCTGAACGACCGCTGGGATGTTTTCACGGAATACAAAGGCACCTATAGCCAGCTTGACGTCGACCTTGATGGCGGCGGCAACCTTAAGAGCGACATCATCACCAATGCGCTGAACTTTGGTGTGACCTACAACTTCTGATCCATCGTCGGAACGCGATAGAAAAGCCGGGCCATGTGTCCGGCTTTTTCGTGTCCGTTTTTTTACATATCAAGTCCGGCCTTGGCCAAAATCTCGCCGTCCCTCTCCCGCAACAGCGCATCGAATGTGGCGCGTGTCAGATCAAGATCGTCACAGTCTTTGGGCATAAAGGGATCGAGGCGCAACCGGTCGAGTGCCAAGAGGCTTTCCGCCTGGCGGGTATCAAGCGATTGTACCCCCTCCACCAGCCGCAGGATCTCGCGCGGGCGATCGGCGTGGTTGCGAGCAAAGCGGTATTGCGCCTCGCGCGCCGCGCCGAGTTTGCGTTTCGGGCCGGAGTAATTCTCGAATGATTTCTTGAGCAGCTTTATCGCGTAATGCAGCGGTGTCAGCCCGTCGAAATGCAGCAAAAGACGTCTTTCGGTCGAGACCACAGGCGGTCTGGAGCCATCCGCCAGAATTTTCGGATAATGCACGCCCATTTCCCAGGCCTGCCCGGTAGGTACGATGGTCTTACCAGTGCGATGGCCGGTGAAGCCTTGGGAAAGGAACTTGCTGAACCGCCCGTAAAGCGATTGCATCTCGTCCTCCTCAAGGGCAACAGGCTGCCGGAACCCGCCCTCGAATAACAT
Organism: Celeribacter sp. PS-C1; assembly: GCF_019429625.1. Lineage (GTDB taxonomy): Bacteria > Pseudomonadota > Alphaproteobacteria > Rhodobacterales > Rhodobacteraceae > Celeribacter. Next base: position 112,016 of record NZ_JAHXRW010000010.1, on the reverse strand, counting down.
CTCACCCGGAGCGCCGGGCAGGTAGACGCGTTCTGCATTGCGGATGACGAGCCCCTTGGTGCGATCTGCCTTGCCAAGCGCCTTCGAGAGCGCTGTACCATCGGCGATGAATTCATCGACATCGCAATGCAGGAGCCAATCGCAAGAGGAGGTATTGTAAACGCTCGTGGAGACGAATTTCTGCCGACCTGTGTGGCGTTCCGGCCGCTTGCCGTTGTTCACACGCGCCCAATAGGATTGATCGCAGGTCGTGATGGAAACCCCGTCACGGTCCCCGATCAACTTTTCGACTTCCGGGTTCGGTCGATCCAAAAACACGTGAACCTCAGCGGCGCCGATGGCTAGGTGATGTCGGGCGAAGGCGGCAATCAGAGGCGCGGGTTCGTCGCCCAGAGCTGCGACGGCCCAAGTGGGAGGCGTCCCCGTCATCAGGCGACCCATTCCAAAAGAAACGACCCCTCGATCTTTCTCGCAGAAAGCAAAACGCGGGGTTGGGTCGGGTTTCGGGATGCGTAAGAGGTCAAGATAACGTCGCTCTGCTCTCGGTTTCTGGCAAGCTTTTGAAGCATTTGCATCAGGTTAGCAGGGGTGCAGGTCTCGCGAAATACGAAAAAGCCCGCGGAGCATGTCCGCGGGCTTTGAATGTCTCACTCTCTTTCGAGATCAGGCGAGAGAGCCGTCGATGCCTTTACAAGCGTCCATCAGGCCTTTCACGGCGTCGACGGATTTGTCGAACATCACTTGCTCTTCTTTGGTGAGCTTGATGTCGATAACTTTTTCGATGCCGCCAGCGCCGATCACGGTGGGCACGCCCACATACATGTCGGAGACGCCGATTTCGCCGTCGCAGTAAGCGGCACAGGGCAGCACGCGCTTCTGGTCTTTGAGGTAGGCTTCGGCCATTTCGATGGCGGAGGTCGCCGGTGCGTAGAAGGCGGAGCCGGTTTTCAGGAGGCCCACGATTTCGGCGCCGCCGTCACGGGTGCGCTGAACGATGGCGTCCAGTTTTTCTTGAGTGGTCCAGCCCATCTCGATCAGGTCGGGGAGCGGGATACCGGCAACGGTGGAGTAGCGCACGGAGGGCACCATCGTGTCGCCGTGACCGCCCAGAACGAAGGCGGTGACGTCACGCATGGAGACACCGAATTCGACGGAGAGGAAGTGGCGGAAGCGGGCGGAGTCGAGAACGCCAGCCATGCCGCAGACTTTGTTGGCCGGGAGACCGGAGAATTTCTGCAGTGCCCAAACCATCGCGTCGAGCGGGTTGGTGATGCAGATGACAAATGCGTCGGGGGCGTGTTTGGCGATGCCTTCGCCGACGGATTTCATGACCTTGAGGTTGATGCCCAGAAGATCGTCACGGGACATGCCCGGCTTACGCGCCACACCAGCAGTCACGATGCAGACGTCTGCGCCTGCGATGTCCTCATAGGACTGGGTGCCGGACATGGTGGCGTCGAAGCCTTCGGACGGGCCGGATTCAGCGATGTCGAGCGCTTTGCCTTCGGGCAGGCCTTCGGCGATGTCAAAGAGGACGATGTCGCCAAGTTCTTTGAGAGCTGCGAGGTGGGCAAGCGTGCCGCCGATATTGCCGGAGCCGATGAGGGCAATCTTGGGTCGGGCCATGAGTTTGTCTCCAATCTGTTTGTGAGATTGGCGCATGGGTAGCCCTTTGCTGGCTTTCGTGCAAGTCTGTGCTGCGCTGCCGCGACGTGGCTGTCGGGTCTGGTGGCGCTAACCCCTCGATATTTTCAGGGAAAAACCTCTCGTTGCCCAAAGGCTGTGCTGATGACGCTTGATCTCAATTTCTACCTTTTTGCCGTGCCGGCGGTGATTTTTGCGGGCATGTCCAAGGGAGGTTTCGGTTCTGCTGCCGCCTTTGCGGCCACGCCTTTTCTGGCCTTGATTCTCACGCCGGGGCAGGCGGTGGGACTGATGTTGCCATTGCTGATGGTCATGGATGTGACCGCCGTTAAACTGTTTTGGCGCAAATGGGATATGCGCGTGGCGGGTGTTCTCATCCTGGGGGCCATTCCCGGAATTGTGATCGGAACGTTGCTTTATGGCGTGGCCGATCCTGCGGTGTTCAAGCTTTTGATCGGGATTGTCGCAATTGGATTTGTGGTCTGGCAGCTGGCAAAAGCGCGGCGCTGGATCACCCCGCCGAAACGTGAGCTTGGCACGGGTGCGGGGCTGTTTTGGGGCGCGGTCACGGGGCTCACCAGTTTCATTTCCCATGCCGGAGGCCCACCTGCCGCTGTCTATATGCTGTCAAAGCGGATGGATAAGACGACCTATCAAGCGTCGAGTGTGCTGACCTTCTGGGCGGTGAACCTGATGAAAGTCGTGCCCTACGCCTTTGTCGGTATTTTCTCGAAAGAGACTTCGATCGCTGATCTGACCCTTATCCCGGCGGCTGTCGTCGGTGTGTTGGCTGGGGTCTGGATGCATCACAAAGTGCCGGAAAAGCTGTTTTTCGGGTTGGCCTATGTGTTTCTTCTGATCACCGGGAGCAAACTGATCTGGGAGGTTCTGGCGGCTTAAGCGTCATCGCCTTTCGTGACGGCCACTTCGGCGAGGGTCTCATAGGCCTGACCGGAGGCGATCAGGCAGCTGACGCCGTTGGGCGTGGTCATCAGGATCGTCCAGGTGCCGGTCTCGGTGGAGGCGAAGACCTCGACCACGCCATTATTGGGCGCGAGACCGATGGATTGGCGGCTTTCGCCATATTTGCTTGCGAGCCTGTCCAAGATTTGAGCGCGCTGGGCGCAGTTTTGTTGCGCCATAGCTGGGGTGGCAATAATCGTCGTAGCCACGAGCAGAGCGGCTCCGGTCAGAGTGGCAATCCGTGTCATCATCGTCTTGTCCTTTTCCGTTTTGGCGCGTCATGCTTTGCAAAAGAAATGACGCGCGGCGTCCGGTGCTGGGGTATCCCTCGTTTTGACGTCCCGGTGTGAACATGAGCCTGCCGAAAAAGGGTTAAGAAAGCGGTTGCCCGACCGCGCTCAGGGAGGTTTTCATAGGGCGCAACGTGGAGAAATTCTGCGCTGCGGAAAATTTACCCTTGCAGATTGGTGCGTTTGTGTGGCCTCTTGCGCAATAATATTGCGGAGGAAAAGAATCAAATGACCCAAGTCGCCAACCGTCCCTATCGTTCGGCTCTCTACATCCCCGGTTCGAAAGAACGTGCGCTGGAAAAGGCCAAGGGGTTGGCCTGTGACGCGATCCTTTTTGATCTCGAAGATGCTGTGTCGCCGGATGAAAAGGTAAACGCGCGCGCACTCTTGAAAGAGGCCCTCGCTCAGGGTGGTTACGGCAATCGTGCCAAAATCGTGCGGGTGAACGGCTTTGATACCCAGTGGGGACGCGATGATGTGGCGGCCTTCGTTGGCGCCGACATTGACGGGATTCTCCTGCCGAAGGTCGAGAGCGCCGAAATGGTCGAAGAACTGGCGCAGGCCATTCCCGATGTGCCGCTCTGGGCGATGATGGAAACGCCGAAGGGGATGCTGAACGCCGCCGAGATCGCCGCGCATCCGCGCATGGCAGGGTTCGTCATGGGGACGAACGATCTGGCGAAAGAGTTGAACACGCGGTTCCGGGCCGACCGCCTTCCGATGATGGGCGGGCTCCATATGTGCCTGATCGCGGCGCGCGCCTATGGGGTGATTTGCCTCGACGGCGTCTATAATGCCTTCAAAGACGACGAAGGTCTCAAGGCCGAATGCGAGCAGGGGCGCGACATGGGCTTTGATGGCAAGACGCTCATTCACCCGGCGCAGCTGGAGATTGCCAACGCGGCCTTCGCACCAAGCGAGGCAGAGATCGCTCTGGCCCAGCGTCAGATTGCGGCTTTTGAGGACGCTGAGGCAAAAGGCGAAGGCGTTGCGGTTGTTGATGGGAAAATCGTGGAAAATCTGCATATTGTGACGGCGCGAGCGATGCTTGCGAAACACGAAGCGATTTTAGCCATGGAGTAAATTATGCCTCTTCTCATCCTGGGCCTGCTGATCTGGTGCGGCTCCCATCTTTTCAAACGACTGATGCCGGAGGCTCGCGCGGCACTCGGCGATAAGAAGGGACCAGCGCTTGTTGCAACGGGCAACCTCATCGGCCTCGTGTTGATGGTGGTGGGGTTCCGGATGAGCGAGACTTACGATCTCTACGCCCTGCCACCCTATCTGCGCCATGTGAACAACACGCTGATGATAATCGCAGTGCTTCTGTTTGGGGTCGGCCAATCGAAAAGCCGTCTGCGGGCCAAGATGCGGCACCCGATGCTGACCGGTGTGGTGGTTTGGGCTGTGGCGCATCTCTTGGTGAATTCTGATGCGGCGTCTCTCGTGCTCTTTGGCGGCATGATCCTTTGGGCGCTCGCCGAGATGACGTTGATCAACCGTTCGGAGTCTGCGCCAGAGCGGTATCAAGGCGGCAGTCTTGCGGGCGATATTCGTCTGGTGGTGATTTCTCTCGTGGTCTTCGGCGCGATTGCGGGGATACATATCTGGCTTGGATATAACCCGTTTCCGATGTGAGGGAGTGAGAGATGAAAGCCTACAGGTTGCTGACCGAAGAAGACACATCGGCCTTTTGTCATAAGGTGACAGAGGCTTTGAACAAGGGCTGGGCGCTCTATGGCGACCCCAGCTACGCCTTCGACGCCGCATCGGGAAAGATGCGGTGCGCGCAGGCGGTCACAAAGGAGGCCGAGGGGGAATATTCGCCCGAGGTGAAGCTGGGACAGCTATAGTGGGAGGACCATTGAGGTGAAAACCAATCCGGGACGTTTTTTTGAGGATTACCACGTAGGGCAGGTGATCGAGCACGCCGTGCCGCGCACCGTGTCGGGCGGCGAACGCGCGCTTTATCATGCGCTCTATCCGGCGCGGCATGCGCTTTATTCCTCTGACGAGTTTGCCGAGAACTGCGGGCTTGAGAAAAGCCCTGTGGACGATCTGATCGCCTTCCATGTGGTCTTTGGCAAAACCGTCCCGGATATTTCTCTCAATGCGGTCGCCAACCTTGGCTATGCCGAGGGGCGGTGGCTTAAGCCGGTCTACCCCGGCGATACGCTGCGCTCGGTCTCAGAGGTGATCGGTCTTAAACAGAACTCGAATGGTAAATCCGGCGTGGTCTATGTGCGCACGACGGGTCTCAATCAGTTCGACGAGCCGGTGCTGGAATATGTCCGCTGGGTGATGGTGCGCAAAGGCGATCTGGATGCGCCCGCGCCCGAGACGGTGATCCCGGAACTGACCAAGGTGGTGGCACCCGAGGACCTTGTGATCCCCGAGGGGCTGGACTTCCTGAAATACAATTTCACGCTGGCGGGCGAGCCGCATCGGTTTGGCGACTATGAGATCGGCGAAAAGATCGACCATGTGGACGGGGTGACCATCGAGGAAGCTGAGCACATGATGGCCACGCGGCTTTGGCAGAATACCGCGAAGGTGCATTTCGATGCGACCAATCGCGAGGATGGCAAGCGGCTGATCTATGGCGGCCATGTGATTTCGATGGCGCGGGCGCTGTCTTTCAACGGTCTGGCCAATGCGCAGATGATCGTGGGTCTGAACGGCGGCGCGCATGCCAACCCCTGTTTCACCGGCGATACCGTGCGGGCCTATACCGAGGTGCTCGATAAGGCGGAAACGGATGCGCCAGGTGTTGGTGCGCTGCGGCTCAGACTTGTGGCCTACAAACACGGCGCGCCGGAGTTCGCCTATAAGACCGAAGAGGGCAAGTATCACCCCGATGTTTTGTTGGATCTGGATTACTGGGCTGTCGTGCCACAGTGAGTCTGCTGTGAGTCTTTAGAGGCTGAATTTGTGATCGCAAAACGGGGCTGCGCAGTGATGCGTGGCCCCGTTTCTTCTAAGCGCCCAATCCAAAGCGCCTAAATTCCTTAGAGAAACCCTAGGAGAGCGCATTTTGCCCACTTTTGTGATCACTGAATGTTTCTTGTGATCACAGATTGCTTTTTCCTGTGTTTCGGATTGGATAAACCGCCCCTGTTAGCGCTCACAGGTGGTGACTCGGGGACAAAAAAGTTTATTACGAAAGGCAACTTCAACGCATCAATCGTGAAAGGACGCCACCATGGCTGATGTGAATCGCGGCAACCGACCGCTCTCTCCCTTCATGATCGGACCCTATTATCGACCGCAGATGACGTCGATTTCCTCGATCATGGTCCGTATCACCGGCATTGCATCGCTGGGCTCCGTCTTCCTCGCGATCTGCTGGTTCCTCGCAGCCGCAAGCTCCGAGACGGCATTCAATTTCTTCAACGGTCTCTACGGCAGCTGGATCGGCAACATCGTGATGCTCGCCGCCGCTTGGGCGATCTGGTACCACATGCTGGGCCGGGTGCGTCACGTGATCTGGGACTTCGGCTACTGCCTGGATGTCGAGACCTCCGAGAAAATGGGTTGGGGCATGTTCATCGGGGCGACCGTCCTGACCGTGCTGACCGCTCTTGTGTTTCTGATTTTCTGAGGGGATCGCCATGAACTTTCTCACTGACCGCAAACGTGCGACGGGTCTGGGCTCTGGCGGGACCGGTGCGCAACATCACTGGCTGACCATCGCGACCTCCTTGTCGCTCGTCGTGCTCGTGCCGCTCTTCGTGTTCACCTTCGGCTATGCCGTGGGCCATTCTCTCGAAGAGGTGCTCGCGTTCTACAGCAGCCCCTGCATCGCGATCATCACGGCGCTCTGCCTCGTCGGTGGCATCATCCACCTCAAGACCGAAGTGGACGAAGCGGTCGAAGATTATGTGGGCGGCATCAAGCGCAAGCTGACGCTGATCGCCGTGGCTGGCTTTTGCTACACGTTGATGGCAGCCGGCCTCTTCGCCCTTTTGAAACTCGCCATTCAGTGATGCGCGGCAAGGAATAAAGACAATGACAGCAGCATATGAATATGAAACCCACGAATACGACGTGGTCGTCGTTGGCGCCGGTGGTTCTGGTCTGCGTGCGACGCTCGGTATGGCTGAGCAAGGTCTGCGCACGGCTTGTGTGACCAAGGTCTTCCCGACCCGCTCGCACACCGTGGCGGCTCAGGGCGGGATCGCGGCGTCCCTGTCCAACATGGGTCCGGACAACTGGCAGTGGCACATGTATGACACCGTCAAGGGCTCCGACTGGCTCGGCGATACCGACGCGATGGAATACCTCGCCCGTGAAGCACCCAAGGCTGTTTACGAGCTTGAGCATTACGGTGTGCCTTTCTCGCGGACCGAAGAAGGCAAGATTTACCAGCGTCCCTTTGGTGGTCACACCACCGAATTCGGTGAAGGCCCACCGGTGCAGCGCACCTGTGCCGCCGCTGACCGGACCGGCCACGCGATCCTGCACACGCTTTACGGCCAGTCCGTGAAGAACAACGCAGAATTCTACATCGAATATTTCGCCATCGACCTGATCATGTCCGACGACGGTCAGTGTCAGGGTGTGCTCTGCTGGAAACTTGATGACGGCACGTTCCACCTCTTCTCCGCGAAGATGGTTGTGCTGGCGACGGGTGGCTATGGCCGCGCTTATTTCTCCGCAACCTCTGCCCATACCTGCACCGGCGACGGTGGTGGCATGGTGGCGCGGGCAGGTCTGGCGCTTCAGGACATGGAATTCGTTCAGTTCCACCCGACCGGCATTTACGGCTCCGGCTGTCTGATCACCGAGGGGGCGCGCGGCGAGGGTGGTTACCTGACCAACTCCGAAGGCGAGCGCTTCATGGAGCGTTACGCGCCGACCTACAAAGACCTCGCACCGCGTGACTACGTGTCCCGTTCGATGACGATGGAAATCCGTGAAGGTCGCGGTGTGGGCGAGCACAAGGACCACATCTTCCTCAACCTCAGCCACCTTCCGGCCGAGGCTCTGGCGGAACGTCTTCCGGGCATTTCCGAATCCGCGAAAATCTTCGCCGGTGTGGACGTGACCAAAGAGCCGATCCCGGTTCTGCCGACCGTGCACTATAACATGGGCGGTATCCCGACGAACTATCACGGTGAGGTGTTGAACCCGACCAAAGACAATCCGACCGCTGTCGTGCCGGGCCTTATGGCCGTGGGCGAAGCGGGCTGTGCCTCCGTGCACGGGGCGAACCGTCTGGGCTCCAACTCCTTGATCGACCTTGTGGTCTTTGGCCGCGCCGCCGCAATCCGCGCCGGTCAGGTTGTCGACCCCAAGTCGCCGAACCCGGAACTGAACATGGCCTCCGTGCAAAAGGCGTTCGATCGTTTCGACGGTATCCGTTACGCCAAAGGCCCGATCCCGACCGCCGAACTGCGTCTCGAAATGCAGCGCACGATGCAGGCCGATGCCGCCGTGTTCCGCACCGACAAGACGCTGAAAGAAGGCGTCGAGAAGATGACCGCCGTGGCCGGCAAGATGGGCGACGTCTCCGTCACCGATCGCAGCCTCGTGTGGAACTCGGATCTGATGGAAACGCTGGAACTCACCAACCTGATGCCGAACGCGCTGGCGACGATCCACGGCGCCGAGGCGCGTAAGGAATCCCGCGGTGCGCACGCCCATGAGGATTACCCGGAGCGTGACGATGCGAACTGGCGCATCCACACGATTTCGCGCGTCGAAGGCAATGAGGTCGAGCTCAGCTACCGTCCGATCATCGAGGACCCGCTGACGACCGAAGCCGAAGGCGGCATCAGCCTCGCCAAGATCGCGCCGAAAGCGCGGACGTTCTAAGGAGATTACCCAATGGTACAATTCAATCTGCCCAAGAACTCCAAGATCGTGACGGGCAAGACTTGGCCGAAGCCTGAAGGCGCGACCAATGTTCGCAAGTTCCAGATTTACCGCTGGAGCCCCGATGACGAGAAAAACCCGTCGGTGGACACGTATTTCATCGACATGGACAAATGCGGTCCGATGGTTCTCGACGCGCTGATCAAGATCAAGAACGAGATTGACCCGACGCTGACCTTCCGTCGCTCTTGCCGTGAGGGCATCTGTGGTTCCTGTGCGATGAACATCGATGGGATCAACACGCTGGCCTGTATCTATGGTCTCGACGAGATCAAAGGCGATGTGCGCATCTTCCCGCTGCCGCACATGCCGGTGGTGAAAGACCTCATTCCCGATCTGACCCACTTCTACGCTCAGCACGCCTCGATCATGCCGTGGCTTGAGACCAAGACCAACCGTCCCGAGAAGGAATGGCGTCAGTCCATCGAAGACCGCAAGAAACTCGACGGTCTCTATGAATGTGTGATGTGCGCCTCTTGCTCGACCTCTTGCCCGAGCTACTGGTGGAACGGCGACGAATATCTTGGACCGGCAGCTCTGTTGCACGCCTACCGCTGGATCATCGACTCGCGCGATGAGGCCACCGGCGAGCGTCTCGATTACCTCGAGGACAGCTTCAAGCTCTACCGCTGCCACACCATTATGAACTGTGCGAAAACCTGCCCCAAAGGTCTGAACCCGGCGGCCGCTATCGCGCATATCAAGAAGATGATGCTCGAACGCACGCACTGATGTGTAAAGAGCTGCATTCCTCTTCTGGAAAAGACATTTGCGACGCGCCTGAGGATGCTCAGGCGCGTCGTGCCATTTCGCCCGTGATCTGTTATCCGAATGAGACACTTCCTCAGCCCGATCTCACTTTGTATCAACAGGCAAGAGACGGGGCGGAAAAAATTAACGAAGTGATCGTTCCGCCCCGTGAGGCGGCGACGTTCCGGGTTAACGCTGGTCAGTTTTTCCGTATCAAAAGCATTGAAGGTCCGCAGGTCGGGGATTTTAATCTCTGGAATGCGGCGGATCTGTCGGAGCGTTTCTATTCCGGGAAAACCCGCGCCCTGCATGGCACGCATCTGAGCACGGGGCATCGGATGTGGAGCAGTTTTCCGTCCTTGCGTCCTATGGCGACGATCGTCGGCGACAGTCTGGCATGGTACGGCAAGGATGAATACGGTGGGTCCGTGCATGATGTGATCGGCACGCGCTGTGATCCCTACACGCATCAGCTTTTGTCTGGCGGGCAGTATCATCACTGTTGCCATTCAAACCTGACGCGGGCCTTGGCCAAAGAGCTTGGCGTGACGCCAGCGGAAGCCGAGCCTCATGTGCATGACGTTCTGAACGTGTTCATGTGTACCGGCTTCACGAAAGACACAGGCCAGTATTTCATGAAGGCGAGCCCGGTGCGCCCCGGGGATTATTTGGAATTTTTCGCGGAGATCGACCTCCTTGGCGCTCTTTCGGCGTGTCCGGGTGGGGATTGCTCAACGGTGCATTCCTCAGATGCAGCACAATGCCACCCGCTGTTGGTCGAAATTTTCGCCCCCAAACCCGGTGCGCTCGGGACGTGGACGTCGCCGCCACAGAACGCCTACGATAAAAGCCACGGTTGCCATACTTAGCGCGATAATATGCTGTTCCTTATCCCGATCATCGTCATTTCGCTCTACGTTGGCATGTATGTCTTGCGCACGGATAGGACCTCCGATTGTCGTTGGCGTCAGACCGGAAAAGAGGCGCAAAGCATCGCCTGGCGCTGTCAGGTTTGCGGGGCGGTGGCGCAGACGGATAAGGGAGAGCCGAAACACTGCGGGGCGAAACCGGGCGATTGAAGGCCGCTCCACGGTTGCGCCGCATTGCAGCATGTGCATGGCGACTATGCGACATTAGGGGGCTGTCATTCGCGGCACTGCGGCATACCTGTGTGCACAAGGGAGACCACTACACCTCCACGGAGTTTACGACATGACCCTGCACGATGTTGCACTGAACGACAAAGCCAAAGACGCCGCAATGAAAGTGTCCGAATGGCTCGAATACTACGCCCCGGCCACCCCGGCGGTGAAAACCAGCGAACAGGTTGTTCCGGGCAAACTCGATGTGCTCGATCAAATGTACGCCTACTACGAGTAAGGCTTTTCGCCTCTCGTAAGATGAAGAAGCCCCGCCAAAGCGGGGCTTTTCTATTTTTTGTCGCTTAGCAGTAGCGTTCGACGCCGAAGATTTGCTGATCGGCATAGCGGTGCCCCGCCGCCCACCCTACTGGCAAGATCTGCTCGATCTCCCAGAGATCGTCCTCAGACAGGCCGATCTCTCCCGCATGGGCCCAATCGGCGAGGTGCTCTTTGGTGCGCGTGCCCGGAATCGGGATCAGGTGATCGCCTTGGTGCAGGACCCAAGCCAACGCAAGCGCCGGGGTCGAGACGCCTTTTTTCTCGGCATAGGCTTGGAACGCGTGGATATATTCCAGATTTTCCAACCAGTTCTGCCCCATAAAGCGCGGGTTTACTTTGCGGAAATCGTTGTCGGAAAACTGCGCGGGGTCGAGATCGGCAACGCCAAGTGCGCCGCGTGCAACGGGAGAGAAGGGGATGAACGCGATGCCCAGTTCTTCGCAGGTCTGGATCACACCCAATTCCGGCTGACGGGTCCAGAGCGAATACTCGTTCTGCACCGCCGTGACCGGCACGACTTTATGCGCGCGGCGGATCGTCGAGGGTGCCACTTCGGACAGACCCCAGGCGTCGATCAGCCCCTCTTCGATCAGCTTCCCCATGGTTTCGGCCACCACTTCCACAGGCAATTCTTTTTGCCGACGGTGGATGTAATAGAGCTCGACCTTGTCGCGGTTCAGCTTTTTCAAAGAGCCTTCCAGCTCAGAGCGGATGTAGTCTTCTTCGTTGTTAAAACTGCGCTCCGGCCCAGGTACGATGCCTACCTTTGTGGCCAGCGTCACTTGCGCGCCGCTCTCTTTAAGGTATTGGCCGACGATCTTCTCAGACCGCCCCATCCCGTAGATATTAGCGGTATCCCAGAAATCGATGCCCGCAGCTTCGACGGCGGCGAGAGTTTCGAGGGAGGTGTCATCATCGGCAGCGCCGAAGAACCCGGCGAAACTCATGCAGCCGAAACCAATTGCGCCCACCATCGGGCCGTTTGCGCCAAGCTGGCGTTTGGGCATGCTCATGCGAATGCGGCCTCCAATGCGATTTCGACCATGTCGCCGAAGCTCTTTTCACGCTGATCGGAGGGAAGAGCCTCATGCGTCAGCAGGTGATCGGAGACGGTCATGACGCCCAAAGCACGCACTCCATGCCGGGCGGCGACGGAGTAAAGCTCGGCAGCTTCCATTTCGACGCCCAGAATGCCGTGGCGGATCATCATCTCGTCCAGATCGGGGCGTTCGGCATAGAAGATGTCCGAGGAATAGATGTTGCCGACATGAACGCCTGTGTCTTTCTGACGCGCGGCGGCAACGGCGGCTTCCAAGAGGCCGTAGTCGGCGCAAGGCGCGTAGTTGATTTCTTTGAAAAAGCCAGCGGACGGGGTCGTTCCCATCGTTGTGGCGGTCATGGCGATCACCACGTCGCGCACCTTGATATGATGCTGCATCGCGCCACAGGAGCCAATTCGAATAAGTGTCTTGGCGCCATATTCAGTGATCAACTCATTGGCATAGATCGAGATCGACGGCATCCCCATGCCGGAGCCGTGGATGGTCACCGGGTTGCCTTTGTAGGTGCCGGTAAAGCCCAACATGCCGCGCACTTCGTTCACCAGTTTGATGTCGTCGAGATAGGTCTCGGCGGCCCATTTGGCGCGGTAGGGATCGCCCGGCATCAGGACGGTTTCGGCAATGTCGCCAACGGCGGCTGAAATATGGGGGGTCGGCATGCTATCCTCGCGATAAATCTCTTTGACGCTATAAAGCCAGCCTCGGCACGGATTGTATAGATTGCAACCGTGGTTTTTGTGCTGCGCAGGCTCAGAAGCGGTAGCCGAAATATGCAAGGTCCCGGGCATAGAAGTCCTCAAGCAGAGCGCGGGTCTTGTCGTCATGCGCGAGGCGATAATCCTGCCCTTTGGGCGAGGCCGTTTGCACATGGAGTTTGCCGAGGTCCGGAAAGCCGATCTTTTGCCCGATGCGGGTGATCGCCTCCGCGCGGTTCTCAAAGTGGAAAATTTCGGTGACGAGCTGTTTACCTTCGGCGTCGAGCACGAAATCACAAGCGGTTCGCCGCAAACCGAAATAGCCCAGATACGGCGTCTTTGGCGTGGCCTCGACAAGGCGGGCGACGAATTCAGTGTAGCTCCAGTCGGACGGAAGGTCGCCGCATTTCTGCATATAGTTGTAAAACGACAATAGCCGCTCGAACGGATTGCGCACGATGCTGAAGCTGTAGAGCTCGTCCCACGCGTCTGCACCAGTGATCGCCTGCATCTCGTGCGCACTCAGATGTTCGGGCAGGACCTGCTCCGTCGCATGTTCTGACTCGATCACGTTTCGCTTGCCGTGAATGGGGCCAAATTTCTTACCAAGTTCCGCGCGGATCGAGGTCGAGGAGGTCCGAGGAATGTCGATGAACCAAAAGCCAGTCGAGACAATCGCCTTGGTTGCTTGTCGGTTGCGATAGCGTGTTTTGATCCGGCGGATCGCTTTTTGCAGATGGCCCATGGAGCTGGCTCTCTTCAACTTCCCGGTGGATTGTCCACTAACTCAGAAAGTGACGTGGGTAAAGTGGAGGGCCGGATGGCGGCTGAATTCCTCCTAGGCAAAAAAATGCCCGGCCGCATCGACGCAGCCGGGCGGTGATCCGCATGTGTCGCGCGTGATGCGCGTTTACTCCGCAGCCTCTTTGCTCGGGTCCACCAGCGCCACGATGTCGAACATGATGCGATTCAGTTCGAAGTCTTTCGGCGTGTAAACCCGTGCGACTCCGATGGAGCGAAGATGCTCTGCGTCTTCCTCAGGGATGATGCCGCCGGCGACTACGGGGATGTGACTTAGACCGGCCTCTTTCATTTGCCGCATCAGATCTTCGATCAGAGGGATGTGCGAGCCGGAGAGGATCGACAGCCCCACAACATGGGCGTCATCGGCCTTGGCCGCGGCGACGATTTCCGCGGGCGTCAGGCGGATGCCCTCATAGGCGATGTCCATGCCGCAATCACGGGCGCGGGCGGCGATTTGTTCGGCGCCGTTGGAGTGACCATCAAGGCCAGGCTTGCCGACGAGGAACTTGAGCTTGCGCCCTAAGGAGGCCGACACGCGGGCGACCTCTTCGCGGATTTCGTCCAAGCCCTCTGTGCGGTTAGACGGGTTCGCAGACACGCCTGTCGGCCCGCGATACTGACCGAAAGCCGCACGTACCACATCGCCCCATTCGCCGGTCGTCGCCCCGGCTTTCGCCGCCTTGATCGAGGCGGGCATGACGTTGACGCCACTGGCCGCCGCCTCGCGCAACTCTTTCAGTGCGGCCTGAACGGCCTGTTCGTCGCGGGCGTCGCGCCACGCCTCAAGACGCGCGATCTGATCGGCCTCGGCTTCCGGGTCGGCCTTCATGATGCCACCATCGCCTGCGGTCAGCGGCGAGGGCTCGCCGGTGGTCCATTTGTTGACGCCCACGACCACGGTTTCGCCCGCTTCGATCTTGGCGATGCGTTCGGCATTGGCTTCCACGAGGCGCGATTTCATATACTCAATCGCCTCGATCGCGCCGCCCATGCCGTCGAGCGTCTCTAGCTCGGCGCGCGCACCCTCTTTCAGAGCGGCCACTTTGCGCTCCACGGCGGGGTTGTTGTCGAAGAGGTCCTCATATTCCAAGAGGTCCGTTTCATAGGCGAAGATCTGTTGCATGCGGAGCGACCATTGCTGATCGAAGGGGCGCGGCAGGCCAAGCGCCTCGTTCCAGGCCGGCAGCTGCACCGCGCGGGCGCGGGCGTTTTTCGATAGGGTGACGGCCAGCATCTCGATGAGAATACGGTAGACGTTGTTTTCCGGTTGCTGCTCCGTGAGGCCCAGAGAGTTGACCTGAACCCCATAGCGGAAACGACGGAATTTCGGATCCTCGACGCCGTAGCGCTCGCGGGTGATCTCGTCCCAAAGCTCCACAAAGGCGCGCATTTTGCACATCTCTGTCACGAACCGGATGCCCGCGTTCACGAAGAAGGAAATCCGCCCCACCATTGTTGGGAAGGCCTCGGCGGGCACTTTCTCTTTTAGATCGTCCAAGACGGCGATGGCGGTGGCCAGCGCAAAGGCCAATTCCTGCTCCGGCGTCGCGCCAGCTTCCTGTAGATGGTAGGAACAGACGTTCATCGGGTTCCATTTTGGGAGATGCTCGCGGGTATAGGCCGCGACATCCGTGATCATCCGTAAGGATGGACGCGGCGGGCACACGTAAGTGCCGCGCGACAGGTATTCCTTGATGATGTCGTTTTGTACCGTGCCTTGCAGTTTGGAAATATCCGCGCCTTGTTCCTCGGCGACCGCAATATAGAGTGCCAGCAACCAAGGCGCCGTGGCGTTGATCGTCATCGAGGTGTTCATCTGCTCGAGGGGGATCTCATCGAACAGCATCCGCATGTCGCCCAGATGCGCGACCGGCACGCCGACCTTGCCGACTTCGCCTTTCGACAGTTCATGATCGCTGTCATAGCCCGTTTGCGTGGGCAAGTCGAAAGCCACCGATAGGCCTGTCTGCCCCTTTGACAGGTTGGTGCGATAAAGCGCGTTTGAGGCCTTGGCGGTCGAATGCCCCGCATAGGTGCGGAACAGCCAGGGGCGATCCTTTGTGGGGCGATTGGTTTTCACCTCTTGTGCCGTCTCGGTCATTGCGAACCTCCCTAATGTCGCCATGCAACAATATTTCTCAAAGTGCGTTATGCTTGAAATATTGTGCTATTGTCAATTCGCCGCAATGCGGCAGAGGGGTAAAAATCCGTGACGTCAGGAAATTTTCTGTCGCGAAAAGGGTAAATCCCTTTGTTTTATAGGGATCTTCTAAAAAATTCTGCATCCGCTCGGTTATAAAATTTCAAAATTATACTTATCAGGATTGCATAATTACTTTGTGGGGCGTATCACCATGGCATACCCCGCGATTCTGCAACGCGGCACGACAAGGCTCACTGCAGGCTCTGTGACAGCACGAGACGGCAAAGAGCCGGCAAAGATATGGAGGAAAAACATGGCGCTCGACACGAACCAGCCGGCCTACGAGGCCGAAGAGAAGGACCTCTACGAAGTCGGGGAAATTCCGCCGATGGGTTATGTGCCTGAAAAAATGTACGCTTGGGCGATCCGTCGCGAGCGTCACGGTGAACCGGAGAGCTCGTTCCAATGTGAAGTGGTCGACACGCCGAAGCTCGACAGCCACGAGGTCTTGGTCCTCGTGATGGCGGCAGGCGTGAACTATAATGGCATCTGGGCCGGTCTCGGTGTACCTATTTCGCCCTTCGACGGCCATGGCGCCGACTATCACATCGCGGGCTCCGACGCCTCTGGCATCGTTTGGGCCGTTGGCGACCGGGTCAAGAATTGGAAAGTGGGCGACGAGGTCGTGATCCACTGTAATCAGGACGACGGCGACGATGAGGAATGCAACGGCGGCGACCCGATGTATTCGCCTTCGCAGCGGATCTGGGGTTACGAGACGCCGGATGGGTCCTTTGCGCAGTTCACCCGCGTGCAGGCACAACAGCTTTTGCCGCGTCCCAAACATCTGAGCTGGGAAGAAAGTGCGTGCTATACCCTGACGCTGGCGACCGCATACCGCATGCTCTTCGGCCACCATCCGCATGAGTTGAAACCGGGTCAGAATGTTCTGGTCTGGGGCGCGTCTGGCGGTCTTGGCTCTTTCGCGATCCAACTGGCCAATGCGGCGGGTGCGAATGCGATCGGGGTGATCTCCGACGAGGACAAACGCGATTTCGTCATGGGGCTGGGTGCCAAAGGCGTGATCAACCGCAAGGATTTTAACTGCTGGGGCCAACTGCCCACCGTGAACACGCCGGAATACGCCGCATGGTTCAAAGAAGCGCGCAAGTTCGGTGCTGCGATCTGGGCGATCACCGGCAAGGGCAACAACGTCGACGTCGTGTTCGAACATCCCGGCGAGGCGACCTTCCCGGTGTCGACGCTGGTCTGTAAAAAAGGCGGTATGGTCGTGATCTGCGCCGGCACCTCCGGCTTTAACTGTACTTTTGACGTGCGCTACATGTGGATGCACCAAAAGCGTTTGCAGGGCTCGCACTTCGCGCATTTGAAACAGGCGGCAGCGGCGAACAAGCTTATGATCGAACGTCGTATCGATCCGTGCATGTCGGAAGTCTTCCCTTGGGAGGAAATCCCGGCCGCGCATACGAAGATGTGGAAGAATCAGCATAAGCCGGGGAACATGGCTGTGCTGGTGCAGGCTCCCAAAACCGGGCTTCATACGCTCGAGGACGTTCTGGAAGCCGGAAAATAATCCGCCTTTACGGCGAGTGTCGCGCGATTTTGAACCCGCCCTCAACCAAGGGGCGGGTTTTTTCTGCCCTGTTGAAATTGTGCAACTATAGGTTGATCTGAGGTTTGCAGCGTCTGTTGCGTGATGCAAACTTCAAAAAACTGACGAGGCTTTCCCGCCGAGGTGTGCCAAGTCCGTGAAAATTAACGGAATATTTTATTTCAGTATATTACGATACCCTGCCTCGCTATTTCTGGGGAGGGTAAAACCGCGAATTTCAGAGTGCGAATGAGCTGTCTAAAGTTGAAATTGTACCAAAGCATCAACCGAAAAGAGGGTTTACATGCGCAACGATTGGATTCTTGATGTACTCACGGATTTGCGGACATTCGCGGATCAGAACGGCTTGAAGGCAAGCGCCGAACATTTGGCTGACACCTGTCTGGTGGTTGCGGCCGAATTGTCGAACCGACCCTCAGAGACGTTGCCGGAACAGGCGGGAGTGCATGACGACAGGGTTGCAAGACTTTCTGGAGGATATCCAGCGAGTTGAGAATTTCGAAGAGTTTCAAGACGCAACTGTAAAGCTGCGTGACCTCTTAGGTATTGCACATGTTGTTTACCATTGGGTGAACAGTGTCGGCGAACGATTTGGCGCAGGGACCTATTCGTCGGAATGGGTCGATCGATATCTTGAAAAAGATTACCTGCGCATGGACCCCGTTATTTTTGGCTGCTTTCAAAGATTTACCCCTGTGTCGTGGAAGCAGTTGGACTGGTCCTCCAAGGCGGCAAAGGCCTTTTATCGCGATGCGATGGACTATGGTGTCGGGAACCAAGGCTACACGATCCCGATCCGTGGTCCGAACGGCCAATTCGCGCTTTTTACCCTCAATGACAACACGACAGACGACGCCTGGGATCAACTGATTGCGCGCAATGAACGGGATCTCGTGGTTGTGGCCCACGAGTTCAACAAAAAAGCCCTGTCTTTTGACGCACAGAATGAGGTGCAAGTGGGGCCCTCGTTGTCTCCGCGAGAGGCGAGTGCGATCACGCACCTGGCAAAAGGTCTGAGCCGAAGTCAGGCTGCGGTGGAAATGGGAATATCCGAACACACGCTCAGGGTGTATATAGAATCTGCGCGTCACAAACTTGGGGCTATGAATACGACTCACGCTGTGGCGCGGGCGCTGTCGATGGGGCTCATCATCGTCTGAGATCGACTACGGTTTGCCTGTTGACGCCACGTCCACTTGCGGAATCTGCCTAATTTAAGTGCGCAGAACGGATAGAGAACATTCGCACAGTGCAACGGACGCAGCTAGTAGATGATGGTTAACACTTCACCGATAGCGTTCTTCTCAGATGATGGAGACAGGAGCTCAATATGCTGCGCTATATTTACGGAAACGACCTTTGCCACTTCCCCCGCCTGCGCGACACGATGTTTCGTGATCGAGCCGATCAATTCAAACGCCGTCTCGGATGGGATGTGCATGTGAACGAGGCAGGCGAGGAACGCGACGAATACGATGCGATCAACCCGCTTTATGTGATTTGGGAAAAACCGGACGGCACCCACGGGGGCTCGATGCGGTTCTTGCCGACCACGGGCGACACGATGGTGAACGATCACTTTTCCCACCTCACGGACGGGGTACGGATCGAAAGCCCTTTCATTTGGGAATGCACCCGCTTTTGCCTTGCCCCCGGTGCGGATCGCCGCGTGACGGCGGCCCTGACGCTCGCTGCAGGTGAGATCATGGAAGAATTTCACCTGAAACATTTTGTTGGTGTCTTTGATCCGCGGATGGAACGGATTTACTCGCTCATGGGGCTTGTGCCGGATGTCCTTGGCCGTGT
Organism: Celeribacter sp. PS-C1; assembly: GCF_019429625.1. Lineage (GTDB taxonomy): Bacteria > Pseudomonadota > Alphaproteobacteria > Rhodobacterales > Rhodobacteraceae > Celeribacter. Next base: position 92,929 of record NZ_JAHXRW010000010.1, on the reverse strand, counting down.
CGGCGAAGGACGTGAGACCATCGGTGTCGGTCTTTGGGAGATGCATGAGGATGTGTTTGCCCCGACGCTTGAACGCGCTGGAATAGACCGAGAAACCTCCAAGCGCTGGTTCCATGACGCGTTCAATCAAAGCTATGAGGAAGAGCTGCGGGCTATCGCCTGAGACGCGACTGATGCGATGACTCTGGCACATGGTGCGGCGTCCCTGTAGGGTCGCCGCATGACCCAGACCGCGCTTACATTTTCCGAAGATCAGGCTGAAGCCTTTGACGCCATCAGCGAAATGTTGGCGCGTGTGGGTGTCGATCTCGAAGATGGCATCATCACGCCGCAGGCCAGTGCGACCAACCAGCTTTGCGCGGTGATCGGTAAGGCTGGTTCGGGGAAAACCCTTTTGCTGGCGCAGCTTTATAAGGCGTTGGATGAGGCGGGCGTCGAGGTCGTCTCTGGCGACTACGAGAACAAGCGACGCAAAGAACGGCGCACTCTTGCGATTCTAGCGCCGACGAACAAGGCGGCGTCGGTGTTGCGCAACCGTGGTGTGCCTGCAACCACCATTCACCGCATTCTCTATACGCCGGTTTACGATCCGGAATACGAGAAAATCGCCGAGTGGCTGGCGGGCAATGGCGAGCGGCCCGATCTCGAGGGGCTCAAGATCGAGGGGCTGACTGAAGAGGCGCTCGACAAGGCCTATGCGTTTTACCAGAACAACAAATCCATTCCCGGCGCGCTGGCGGCGGCGGGGTTGCGGGGGTCTGATTTCATCACGGGCTGGAAGAGGCGCGAAGACCCGCTCGATATCGGATTCGTTGACGAAAGCTCGATGCTCGACAAACGCCAATTCGAGGATTTGCAGGAAATTTTTCCCACTCTCGTGCTGTTTGGCGACCCGGCGCAGCTGGCGCCCGTGAACCAATCCGGCGAGATGGTTTTCGAGACGCTGCCCAAGGCAAAACAGCATATCCTTCACCGCATTCATCGTCAGGAAGCCGACAGCCCGATCCTCGATCTGGCGCACGCGCTGGCCGACCCACAGCTTGGGTTCGACCAATTCGAGCGCATGATCGAAGAGGCCGCTGCGCGCGACGAGCGTGTGGTTTATGCGCAGCGCGTCGAAAGCGACCTGATGGCGCGCTCGCCTGTGCTGGTCTGGCGCAACGCGACGCGCATTCGCCTGATCCAGGCGTTTCGGCAGGTGTTCGATGCCCCCACCGATGCGCTTTTGCCAGGTGAGCCGCTGATCTGTGATGGTATCGAATTGCCGATGAAACACCGCAAAAAGCGCCTTGATCTGGAGGCACGCGGACTGATCAAGGGCGCGCAGGTTGTCTACCTCGGGCCGGGGCGTAAGCCGGGGTTTTCGCGCCTGCATGTTATGGGTGCTGAGGATCCGAATATTTCGGCGGCCTCCATCGTTAAAATCGAATTTCCCGATGAGGAAGAACCCTTTATCCCCTATGCGGCGCGGATGGGCGCGGCCTTTCTGCACGGTGCGGCGGTGACGATTCACAAGGCGCAGGGCTCGCAATGGGATGATGTTCAGGTCTTCGCGCCCGACCTCTACGCCGCAGCGCGCGCGGGCCGGATGGAGGCGGGGATTCCCCTGTGGAAACGGTTGGCTTACGTGGCCATCACCCGGGCGCAAACGCGACTGTTGTGGGTGACACGGGCGCGTTTGGCGAAACCTTCCGGGCCTCTATCGGTGGCCGATCTGACATCGCGCGTTGCGGCGCCGTTGACACTGGAACCAGAGCAGATCGAAAACGGGCTTTAAGTTAGCGCCGGATCAGGCGGAACACCTGTGACGCACCCCAGCCGAAAATCCCGGCAATCGCCAGCGCCATAATCCCGTAGATCAGTGCATTCTGATAGGCCAGATTGTAGAGCCAGCGCTCAATCCCGACCTTTTGCACATTGATCGAGGTGCCATAGCTGTCGATCACATCGCCGTCACGGATCAGAAAAATCCGGGTCGTATAAGTGCCTTCGACGATGTTCGACGGCAGCGCGATGGAGGTGTCAAACAGTGTGTCTTCGATGAGAGAGACTTCGCCCTCGCGGGTGCGATAGAGGTCATCGTTCTGGCGCAAACGGATCAGCGCCTCGCGCGCGGGCAAGCCGCGCATCCCGGGCAGGATGCGTTTGTCAGCGGTGATTTTCCACAGGCTGTCAGTGAGCGGCGGCAGGATGTCTTGCAGCGGCCGCGTCGTGGCGACGGAGTAGAAGGTGGGCGTGTGGCCGATGACCTGCGCCTCGACGTTGATCCAGATGCCAAACCGGCGATCCTTGCGGCGAATGGTTTCCACCTGTTCCGGACCGGCGACTGTGATGACCACGTCAAGCGGACTGTTTTCGGGGATCGCGGCTTCGCGTTTGATTGCGCCAAAGACCAGAATTTCGGACCCGTCGAAATTGGCATTCACGGAGACACGAGTCTGGCTCAAGGCAGCCACGACCTGTTCGGCCTGTGCGGTCAGAGGCAGGAGAAAAAGCGCGAGGAGGGCGATCAGGCGATGCATCATCAGACCCCCAGCGAATAGAGTTCTTTGGGTGTGATCAAGAGATCGACCCCTAGTTTCAGACAGACCAGAAGGACCAGAAGCGCCAACATAATGCGGAGCTGTTCGGCTTTGAGCCGCAACCCGATCTGTGTGCCGATCTGGGCCCCGATGACGCCGCCGAAGAGCAGAAGGAAGGCCAAAAGCACATCCACCGTGTGGTTCGTATAGGCGTGCAACATCGTGGTGAACCCGGCGGTGAAAATGATCTGGAACAGCGAGGTGCCGATCACCACCTTGGTGGGCATGCCGAGGATGTAGATCATCGCGGGCACCATGATGAAGCCACCGCCAACACCCATCACGGCACCCAACATGCCGACGAACACGCCAACTGCGATGGGCGGAATGGCGGAGATATACAGGCCGGAGGCACGGAATTTCATCTTGAAAGGCAGGGTATGAACCCAGAGGTGCTTTTTACGTTCGGGCCGTCCGGCGGGGCGTCCGCGGGCGCGTTTGATGGCGCGGATCGACTCGATCAGCATGAGAAAGCCGATGATGCCGAGGAAGACGACGTAGCAAAGCGTGACCAACAGATCGACCTGGCCCATCGCCTTGAGCATGTTGAAAATCTGGATGCCGATGGCCGAGCCGACAAGGCCGCCACCCAGCAAAACCATCCCCATTTTCAGGTCCACAGTTTTGCGTTTGAGATGCGCCAGCACGCCCGACACCGAAGAGGCGACGATCTGATTGGCAGAGGTCGCGACGGCCACGGCGGGGGGGATGCCAACGAAGAACAGCAATGGCGTGATGAGAAAGCCGCCGCCCACGCCAAACATGCCTGAGAGCACGCCGACCATGCCGCCAATTCCCAGAAGCGTGAAGGCGTTCACGGAGACTTCTGCAATGGGGAGGAAGATTTGCATGGGCTGTAGCTTTCGCGTGCGTTTCTTTCAGGAATGCAATGATTTGCCAGTGTCGTCAAATGTTCTGCCGGAGGCGGTATGAAAAAAGCGGGCGCTGAGGCCCGCTTTCAACATCGCGTAAGATCGCCTTAGCGTTCCTTGACGTAGGATTGCCCGCTGGCGCGCGGCGGGATGGCTTTGCCTACAAAGCCTGCGAGGATGATTACGGTCAGGATGTAGGGCAGGGCCTGCATGAACTGCACCGGGATGACGAAATCGCCCAAAGCGATCGACTGATAACGGTTGCCGATGGCCTCCAGAAGACCGAACAACAGTGTCGCCCAAAGTGCATACCAAGGCCGCCATTTCGCAAAGATCAGCGCAGCCAACGCGATATAGCCCCGCCCTGCCGACATGTCCTTGACGAAACCGGCGGCGAGAGAAGCCAGATAGGTGCCCGCAAGACCACAGAGCACGCCGGCGATCACGAGGGCCGCGTAGCGCAGTTTGACCACCGAAATCCCGGCGGTGTCTACGGCGCTGGGGTTTTCGCCCACGGCGCGCAGGCGCAGCCCAAAGCGGGAGCGGTAGAGTACCCACCAAGACAGCGGCACGGCCAGAAGCGCCAAATAGGTTAGTGTCGTGTGGCCGGAAATCAGCTCGTCATAGGCCGGGCCGATCACTGGGATTTTCGACATGGCGTCAGCAAAGGGCAGGTTCCATGCTTCAAATCGGCCGTCACCGGAGAGCGACGGGGTGCGCCCGCCGAGCTGGAACCAGCTTTGGCCGATCACAACGGTGAGGCCTGCGGCTAAAAAGTTCAGCGCGACGCCGGAGATTAGCTGATCGCCTTTGAAGGTGATCGACGCGAGACCGTGCAGCATGGAAAACGCCAAAGATCCTGCGACGCCCGCCAATAGCCCGATCCAGATCGAGCCGGTGACGGCAGCCGCCGCCCCCGAGAGGAAGGCCGCGGCCAGAAGTTTGCCCTCAAGCCCGATGTCCACAACGCCTGCGCGTTCGGAAAACAGCCCCGCGAGACAGGTCAGCAAAAGAGGTGTGGCGAGCCGCAGGGAGCTGTCTAGGATCTGGATGATCGTGAGATAGTCCATGTCTTACGCCTCCTTCTTTTTGTTTTTGCCAAGCGCGACAAAGAGTTTTTCAAGCGGCATGCGTACCATATTGTCGAGCGCGCCGGTGAACATGATCACAAGCGCCTGAATGACGACAACCAACTCGCGCGGGATCGATTCCCAGAACGACAGCTCGGCGCCGCCTTGGTAGAGAAAGCCGAACAACAGCGCCGCCAGAAGGATACCGATGGGGTGGTTGCGCCCCATGAGCGCGACCGCGATGCCGATGAAACCGGCGCCTTCGACGGCGTTGTCGATCAGGCGCTCGGCCTCGCCCATGACGTTGTTGATCGCCATCAGACCGGCCAGACCGCCAGAGATCAGCATTGCAATGATGACGATGCGCGAGGGGTTGATACCGGCGTATTTTGCCGCCGTTTCCGACTGACCATAGGCTCGGATTTCATAGCCCAGACGCGTTTTCCAGATCAGAATCCAGAACAGGAAGGTGCAGAGAAGCGCCACGAAAAACGCCATGTTGGCAGGCGCGTTGGGCGAGAAATTGATGCCGAAAGGCGCGAGAATTTCAGAGAAATTCGGCAGATGCGCCCCCTCGGGGAAGCGTGCACTCTCAGTGAGCATCGAGCCGGGCACCTTGAGTACCTTGGTCAAGAGATAGCCCAGCAAAGCCGCGCCGATGTAGTTGAACATGATCGTGGTGATCACGATGTGGCTGCCGCGTTTGGCCTGAAGCCATGCGGGGATAAAGGCCCAAGCCGCGCCAAACAAAGCGCCCCCGATCATCGCTGCAGGCAAAGCCAGCGTCCAATGCGGCCACGGCACAGCAAGACAGACGAGCGTCACACCCAGCCCGCCCAGCATCGCCTGACCTTCGCCACCGATGTTGAAAAGCCGCGCGTGATAGGCGACCGCGACGGCGAGGCCTGTGAAGATAAAGTTGGTTGCGTAATAGAGCGTGTAGCTGATCCCGGAGGTCGAGCCGAACGCGCCCTGCACCATGGTCTTGATCGCCACCACCGGGTCTTTGCCGATGGCCCAGATCACAAGACCGGAAAAGAAAAACGCCAGAAGAATGGAAATCAGGGGAATGAGGACGGCGTCCGCCCATTTCGGCATCTTGTTCATTGTGCCTTCTCCGCAGGTTTGTCGGCGGCGCCACCCGTGTCCGTAATCCCGGCCATCAACAGGCCCAATTCGCCCTCGTTGGTCTCAGAGGGCAGGCGTTCGCCCATGATCTGACCGTCGAACATGACGACGATGCGGTCCGACAGAGACATGATTTCGTCAAGCTCCACGGAGACCAAAAGGATCGCCTTGCCCTCATCGCGGAGCGCGACGATTTGCTGGTGGATGAACTCGATCGCGCCGATGTCCACACCGCGCGTCGGCTGGCCGATGAGCAAGAGGTCAGGGTTGCGCTCGATCTCGCGGGCCAGCACGATTTTCTGCTGGTTGCCGCCGGAGAAGGACTTGGCCTCCAGTTTCGGGTTCGGCGGGCGGACGTCGAATTTGTCCATGCTTTTTTGGGTCATCTCCTTGATGCCCGCATTGTCCATCAACAGCGCGTTCTTCTGATATTCCGGCGCGTGGTGATAGCCGAAAACCATGTTCTCCCAAGCCTGAAACTCTAGGATCAGCCCTTCGTCATGGCGGTCTTCGGGCACATGGGAAATGCCGCGTGCGCGCCGTGTCTGGCCGTTCGAATGCTTGCCTGAGAGATCAATTTCCTGACCGTTCATCAGGATATTGCCGGTGCCGTTCATATAGCCACCCAAGACTTCCAAGAGTTCGGTCTGGCCATTGCCCGCAACGCCGCAAATGCCGAGGATTTCACCCTGATGCACCGTCAGATCGATGCCTTTGACACGCCGGACACCTTGTTCGTCGACGACTTCAAGGTTCTCAATCTCGATCACCGGCGCGCCTGGGCTGGCGGGTTTCTTATCGACACGCAGCAAGACCTTGCGCCCGACCATCAACTCGGCAAGTTCCTCGGGGGAGGTGTCTGCGGTCTTCACGGTCGCGGTCATCTCACCGCGCCGCATGACGGACACCGTGTCTGTGATCTCCATGATTTCACGCAATTTATGCGTGATCATGATGATGGTTTTGCCCTGTTCCTTCAGCCCTTCGAGGATGCGGAAGAGGTGATCGGCCTCGGCCGGCGTCAACACGCCGGTGGGCTCGTCGAGGATCAGGATGTCCGCTTGACGATAGAGCGCCTTGAGAATCTCGACCCGCTGCTGGTGGCCCACGGAGAGGTCTTCGATCAAGGCGTCCGGATCGACGGACAATTCATATTCGTCAGAGAGCTGTTTCAAAAGCTTGCGCGCCTTGGCGAGCGAGGGCTTCAATAGCCCGCCGTCTTCGGCGCCCAAAATGACGTTTTCCAGAACGGTGAAGTTTTCCACCAGTTTGAAATGCTGGAACACCATGCCGATGCCGGCGGCAATGGCCTCCTGGCTGTCGGTGATGTTTACCTCTTGGCCGTTGATGAGGATCTGGCCCGCGTCCGCCTTGTAGAACCCGTAAAGGATCGACATCAGCGTGGATTTGCCCGCGCCATTCTCGCCAATGATGCCATGGATCGAGCCCTTGGCGACCGAGATGGAAATGTCCTTATTCGCCTGAACCGGGCCGAAAGCCTTTGAAATCCCGCGCAGTTCGATGGCGGGGGCGGAAGCGGTGGGGGCGACAGTCTCCTGCCGCCCCGCCTCGTTCTGAACGCTCATGCGACGCCTGCCTTAGTAAGCCGGGCAGGTTTCGTCGGACATGTAGTCGTGGACCACAACCTCGCCGGAGATGATTTTCGCGGTGGCGTCATCCATGGCGGCTTTCATCTCGGGCGTGATCAGGGCTTCGTTGTATTCGTCGATGGCAGCCCCCACGCCCTCATTCGCCAGACCCATCACAAAGATGCCGGTCTCGAGGTCTTCGCCCTGCATGAAGGCGTCATAAACGGCGTTGTCGACGCGCTTGACCATGGAGGTCAGGACGTGACCCGGCTGCAGGTAGTTCTGGTTGCTGTCCACACCGATGGCGAGCATATCTTCGTCGGCTGCGGTTTGCAGAACGCCGAGGCCCGTGCCGCCAGCCGCTGCAAACACCACTTCGGAGCCAGCCGCTTTTTGCGCGCGGGTCAACTCGCCGCCCTTCACCGGATCGTTCCAGGCCGCAGGCGTGGTGCCGGTCATGTTCACGATCACTTCGCCCTCGGGTTTCACGGACTTAAAGCCCTGCGCGTAGCCACAAGCAAATTTGGAGATCAGCGGGATGTCCATGCCGCCGACGAAGGAGACGGTGTCGCCCTCTGCTGCGTAGGCTGCGGCGATGCCCACGAGATAGGAGCCTTCATGTTCGTTGAACACCACGGAGCGCACGTTCGGCGCATCTACAACCATGTCGATGATGGCGAATTTGGTGTCCGGGAAGTCGGCGGCCACGGTTTCAAGCGCGGTCGCAAAGGAGAAGCCTGCCATGATGATCGGGTTGAACCCGTTCTCGGCAAAGCGACGCAGCGCCTGTTCACGCTGGGCGTCGGATTGCAGTTCGACGTCACGATAAGACCCGCCGGTTTCGGCTTTCCAACGCTCGGCACCGTTGTAGGAGCTTTCGTTGAAGGATTTGTCGAACTTGCCACCGAGGTCGAAAATGATCGCCGGATCGGCCAGAGCGGCACCGGAGGTCAGCGCGAGTGCAGCTGCTGCGCCGAGGAACGTGGTTTTCAGGGTCATGAATGGTCTCCCGTTGGATACTGGTCTTGGGGCCGCCCCGGATGAGATGCGCAAACTCGATCAAAGCACGTCTCATGATGCAGCCCGTGTAAGCGAGCACAATCTCGCCTTGAGAAGGATTAGGGCGTGTCCCTGCCGGAGGGTCAATACACATTTTGCCAAATTTGACCAAATGGTTGCCTATCGGGGGGAGTTTCCCTCAGGCGCGGCGAAATGACGTTGGGTTACGAATGATTTATACGCTTTTCAAAGATCAGCGCGTCGATCTTCGAGCCGTCGGGGGCCGTGTAATAGGCCTTGCGGCGGCCGGATTCGCTATAGCCTTCTGAGAGATAGAGGGAAATTGCCGTCACGTTGTCGGCGGCCACCTCGAGAAAGGATGTGAGCGCACCTTGTTGGCGGGCGTCCTCCTCATAAGCCTGAAGCATGTCGCGCCCAAGCCCACGACCGCGCGCCTCGGGCGAGACCGCAATGGTCAAAAGCTCTGCTTCTTCCGCGACATAGCGCCCGAGCGCAAAGGACGGGCCATCGCCCGTCACAAGAAACACGCCCCTCATAGATAAAAGCCCCGCAAACTCGGTCTCGGACCAAGGGCGGGGCGTTTCAAAACTCGCCGCATGTATCGCGGCGAGCCTTTCAGGCGTGAATTGGGTCACTTATGCCGCGACCGGGCGCACTTCGAGTACCTCGGGGATGTAGTGACGCAGCAGGTTCTCGATGCCCATTTTCAGAGTCAGCGTCGAAGACGGGCAACCGGCGCAGGCGCCTTGCATGTGCAGGTAGACGATGCCGCGATCAAAGCCGTGGAATGTGATGTCGCCACCGTCTTGCGCCACAGCGGGGCGCACGCGGGTGTCCAGCAGTTCCTTGATCTGGGTGACGATCTCGCTGTCCGGGCCGTCATGCTCGGCGTGGCCACCTGCGGTCTCCGCGGCTTGACCGGCCATCACAGGCTCGCCGGATTGGAAATGCTCCATGATCGCGCCCAGAATGGCAGGTTTCACGTGGTCCCAATCGGTATCTTCGTCTTTCGTCACGGTGACGAAATCGGAGCCAAAGAACACCCCCGCGACATGGCCAACCTTGAAGATGCGGCTGGCGAGCGGAGAGGCGCTTGCGGCCTCCTCTGTGGTGAAATCGGCGGTGCCGGCGTCCAGAACGGTCTGGCCGGGCAGGAACTTCAAAGTGGCGGGGTTCGGCGTGGATTCGGTCTGGATGAACATGGCGCGTATTCCTTAGGAGATATGTCGGATATGCGCCTTATGGCGCCGGAAGTCAAGATTTAGAACGGTTCTAAAGGGTAGCGTCAGATGATCTGTTGTTCAAGCTCTGTCTCGGGAACGCCCCGAACCGCCCAGAACGCCACCGCATCGGGGCCGATCATCTCTAGGACGCGCTTCAGGTCGCGGTGATTGCAATGCCGCCAAAGCGCGTAGGCGGTCGCGTCGATCACATTGAGTGGCGTGATGTTATGCTCTTTGCGCACCGTCTGAGCCTCGCGGATCAGTTCGGAACGCGTGCCAAAGGGCAGGGGCACCGCATCGACGCGCCAATTGAACACCAGCATCGCGCGCAGGCTTGAGGGCAGCACATCGCCAAAGGCGATCACCTGTGGCGGAGTAAGGCGGCGGCGAAAGGTCTGTAACACGCCATCGACCGCCGTATAGGTCATGTTGTCGCTTTCCATCACATGACCCATCCGCTCTTTGGCGTCCTTCAGAAAGGATTGAAACTCCTTTTCTGAGTGGCGATAGCTCCATGGCATCGGCATCAGGTCACCGCTTCGAGACGTTCTTTCGACATCTCGCCAGGCACGAGTGTCATGGGAATGGGCAGGAAGCCCGCCTGTTTGGTCATCGCGGCCACGAGCGGGCCTGGGCCGGATTTCTCCGTGCCCGCGCCCAGAACCAGCACGCCGATTTCCGGATCTTCCTTGATCTGGGCGAGGATCTCATGCACCGCCTCGCCTTCTCGGATGACAAGCTCGGGGTCGATGCCCTGACGATCGCGCATCCATTTGGCGAAAACTTCGTAGTGCGCCACGATGCGGTCTCGGGTTTCCTCGCGCATCAGATCGGCCACCCCGATCCAGTGGTTGAACTCTTCGGGGGGGATGATCGACAGGATGGTGACCCCGCCGCCGGACTTCGAAGCGCGCATGGCGGCAAAGCGCATGGCGTTGAGACATTCGCGGCTGTCATCGAGGATCACAAGAAACTTGCGCATTCGGGCCTCTTTGCTCGTGCTCTTCTCAAAGAGCTTCAACGCGATGATGACCGAGCCACGCGTCGGACGCAACAGTTGGCAGATGTGAAAGCGCGACAGAAAACCCCCGGCTCCGGGAAGCCGAGGGTTCAATGAGGGGCTGATCCTTTGGGGAAGTGATCAGCTCATGCGCCCGACACAGGCGCGTGCGACACGGGATCAGGCGGGGACAGGACTGATTCTGAATCGCTTGGTTCCATTGATAGGGCCGGTTTGAAACCCTTATGTGACATCCCTGCTGCGGTTTCCCGCCTGTCTCACGCGTCACCGCTTCGTGATTTGAAGGTGAGGGGTGATTTGGCGTCTCTTGCCGCAAATCGCTGATGAAATCGCCCAATGAAACCGCACGAGAGATATCGATGTCCGACATGAAACGCCGCCGCTTTTTGGCGCTGAGCCTGACCACACCTTTCTTGGCCACGCCTTTTCTGGCGCGTGGCGCGCATGCCCAAGAAGTCGGCCTGACCCTGCCGGACGAGTTGCAGTCCAAGGGGCCAGCGCGTCAAAACATTTCGAGTTTTCGTCGCATCGACTGGCGCGAACATTTCGATGAGCTGGGGCAGGGGCGCATCGTGGCCGATACTGTAAGCCGCGCTCTGCATTTCTGGGGGGCGGATGGCACTTATAAACTCTACCCGACCTCTGTGCCGATCTCGGAAGAGTTGACCCGACGCGGTTATACGGAAGTCATTCGCAAGGTGAAGAACCCGACCTGGACGCCGACACCCTCGATGCGCGAACGCGATCCAAGCCTGCCGGTGACGGTGCCTGCAGGGCCGCAGAACCCTTTGGGGGTGCGCGCGCTGTATCTGAGCTGGCAATATTATCGCATCCACGGCACGCATGACACGCGCAAGATCGGGCGCCGGTCGTCGGATGGCTGTATCGGGCTTTACAATGAACAGATCGTGGATCTCTACGACCGGGTGGCCGTGGGGACGCAGGTCAAGCTGATCTGAGTATTTGAGGCACAATGAAAACGAAAAAGGGCGCCGCAATTGGCGCCCTTTGTGTTGTTCGGAAGGTGTGCTCAGCGCACGAAGCCCATGTCGACCCCGAGGGGCGCGGGCATCTCGTGCGCATTCAGCGCACGAACCCCATAATGTCGAAGGTCTTGGCGAGAATCGGCTGCGCGATCTCATTGGCCTTCTCGGCCCCTTTCGCCATGATCCGGTCGATCTCTGCCGGGTCGTCCATCAGGCGCTTCATCTCCGAGGAAATCGGCGCGAGATGTTCGACCGCCAATTCCGCCAGAGCCGGTTTGAACTTGCCCCAACCCTGACCGCCATATTCGGCCAGAACCTCTTCGCCGGTCATATTGGCGAGACCTGCGTAAATGTTGACGAGGTTGCGCGCCTCGGGACGGTTGGCGAGGCCTTCCATCTCTTCGGGAAGGACTTCCGGGTCGGTTTTGGACTTTTTGAACTTCTTGGCGATGGTGTCCGCGTCATCGGTCATGTTGACACGTTCCATGTCGCTCTCACCCGACTTTGACATCTTCTTCGTGCCATCGCGCAGGTTCATCACCCGCATCGCGGGGCCTTCGATCACAGGGATGGTCTCGGGGAAAAAATCGACCTTGTAATCGTGGTTGAATTTATTGGCGATGTCGCGGGTCAGTTCGACGTGCTGTTTCTGGTCCTCGCCCACGGGAACGTGCGTTGCGTGGTACAGCAGAATATCGGCTGCCATAAGAGACGGGTAGGCGTAGAGGCCCAAAGACACATTTTCGGCGTTCTTGCCCGCCTTGTCCTTGAACTGCGTCATGCGGTTCATCCAGCCGACGCGGGCGACACAGTTGAACAACCAGCCCAGCTCGGCATGGGCCGAAACGCGGGATTGGTTGAACAGGATCGACTTGTCGGGATCAATGCCCGCGGCGAGGTAGCCGGCGGCGACTTCGCGGGTCGCGTGGCGCAGGTCCTCAGGGCTTTGCCAGACGGTGATCGCGTGCATATCCACCACGCAATAGATGGTTTCGAACTCACCGCCCTGCATCCCCACGAAGCGTTTGATCGCCCCGAGGTAGTTGCCGAGAGTGAGCCCGCCCGAAGGCTTGATCCCCGAAAAGACGCGGGGGGTAAAGGCAGGCTTGTCCATCTGGAACTCCGTCACTGGAATAATAGGTGATCGTGGCTTACCTATGCGGGACGAGAGCGTCAAGGAAAGGCCCCAGTAATGTCCGATGATCCCGAGTATTCCCGCCCGGAAGCGCCATTTAATGCGCTGCCACCGATGGTGATTGCCATTGCTTTGGTACTGGGGGGCATTGAATTGGTGTTCCAGATCGGAACGCTTGGATTGGTCGGGGGGCCGGACGCCGTCGGTTGGCGGATTGGCGCGATGGAGACTTACGGCTTTTTCGATACGGTGTTCGAGGCGATGCGGGCGCAAAGCACCTGGCCGTTCGAACATCTTCGCCGGTTCTTCACCTATGCCTTCGTGCACTATTCGATCACCCATGCGCTGATGGTCATCGTCTTCGTTTTGGCGCTGGGCAAGATGGTAGGCGAGACCTTTGGCAATCTGGCGGTTCTGGTGATTTTCATCGTCTCGACGCTGGCCGGCTCTTTGGCGTTCGGATTGATCTTGAATGCCGCAACGCCACTACTGGGCGCCTATCCAGCCGCCTATGGTTTTATCGGCGCCTATACGTTCATTTTGTGGCTGGGTCTTGGTCAGATGCAGGAAAACCGCATGCGGGCCTTTACGCTCATCGGCTTTTTGATGGGCTTGCAGCTGGTCTACGGCCTGCTGTTTGGCGGCTCTCCCGATTGGGTGGCCGATCTGGCGGGCTTTGTGGCCGGGTTCGGCACGGCGGCTTTGCTGGTGCCGGGGGCGTTCGGTCGGATTTTGATGCGGCTGCGTCAGCGGTAGAGGTGTTTCCCTCCCGACCCAAATCCTAACAGGCATTAAGGTTAATCAGATTAACCTTAATGCGGGGTAAATGAGATCGTAGTGGGCCTGTGTCGGGCTGCGAGAAAGACCTCACCCGCCGCGACGCACCGAGCCTCTCAACTCCGCCATGCGCACCGCGCCGATCAGATGCGCGAAGGTGAAATAGCCAACGATCCCAAGCGCCACCAACAGAAGCGTCCCCATCCCGCGCGACAGCTCGAACACCGGTGAAAGCGCCATCTCACCGCCCCAAAGCACAGCGCCCATCAAAAGAGCAGCGATCAGGATGCGCGGCGCGCGGCGGATCAGGCGGGTGTCGGCGTGGACGTCTTCGCCCATGCCTTTCTTGCCAAACCACAACAGCGCCACCATGCCCCAAGCGGCCAGCGTTGTCGCGACAGCGGCGGCGAGATAGCCGATGACAAAGGACAGTCCGACGGCGACAACTGCGTTGATCACCATGGCGTAGACCGCGAAGCGGAATGGCGTTTTGGTGTCTTCGCGGGCGAAATAGAGCGGTTGCAGCACCTTTTGCATCACAAAAGCAGGCAAGCCCAACCCGTAGATCATCACCGCAAGCGCCGTCTTTTGCGTGTCCTCCGCCGTGAAGGCGCCACGCTGGAACAGGAAGGAAATCAACACATCCGGGATCACGATCAGGGCGACGGCTGCAGGAACGGTGAGCAAAAGCGCGAACTCAAAAGCTCTGTTGTAGGCATCGCGGGCGCCCTTGTGATCTCCTGCCTGAAGGCGCCGAGACAGATCGGGCAACAGCACGATACCGATGGCGATCGCGACCACGCCCAACGGCAACTGATAAAGACGATCCGCGAGGTTCAGATATTGGATCGCGCCTTCCTGCGAGAAAGACGCGACCTGACGCCCGACCAGAAGGTTGATTTGAACCACACCACCCGCCAGTGCGGCAGGACCGGCCAGAACCAGTAGAGATTTGATTTCCGGCGTGAGGCGGGGCAGGCGCGGGCGCAGATTAAATCCGGCCTTGGCGGCGGCGATCCAGACCACGGCCAATTGCGCGGCCCCTGCGACCGGCACGGCCCAGATCAGCGCGCGCTCGACGGATAGGCCCATTTTCGAGGCTGCAATCATGGCCACCGAGAGCACAACATTGAGCATGACAGGCGCGGCGGCGGCGGCGGCGAAACGACCGGTGGCGTTCAAAATGCCGGAAAACAGCGCGCCCACCGAGATGAACAGCACATAGGGAAAGGCGATGCGGCCAAAATCGACGGCCAGATCGAACCTTTGGTCGCCAATAAGACCCGCCGCCATCAGCGTGACCAAAGCGGGCATGAAAAGGGTTGCCAAAAGCGTGAGCGCGATCAGAGCAGTTGCGAGAACCGCCAGCGTTTCCTCGGCAAAACGTTTGGCGTGATCCTCGGCTTCAACCTTTTTCGAGAACATCGGCACGAAGGCAACGTTGAGCGTGCCCTCGGCAAAGAACCTGCGGAACATGTTGGGCAGCGAAAAGGCGACGGCGAAGGCTTCGGCTACGGGTCCCGCGCCGAAAAAGGCCGCGATCAGCGCGTCCCGGACAAAGCCCAGGATGCGGCTCATCAGGGTCCAGCCGCCCACCGTGACAAAGCCGCGGACAAGGCGGATGGGCTTCATTGCACTTGCGCCCGTTTCGCGCCGGTCACGATGGCCTCCCGCAGTTTCTTCTCAAGCGATTTGCGCTTGGATTCGGCATGGAGTTTCATCCCGAACATATCCTTCACATAGAACACATCGACCACCTGCGCGCCGTAAGTGGCGATCTGGGCGGTGACGATGGAGATGCTGTTTTCGGCCAGAACCCGCGTTAGGTCATACAAAAGACCGGGGCGGTCGCGGGTGTCGACCTCGATGATGGTGAAAATCTCCGAGCCTTCGTTGTCGAAGATGATCGAGGTCGGAACGTTAAACCGGCTTTCGCGCTTTTTGATCTTGTCGCGGGTGTCGAGCGCCTCTCGGGCCATGACCTGACCGCGCAGGATCTTGTCGATCATTTGACGCAGACGCGGCAGGCGGGCGCTCTCAAACGGGTTGCCGTCATTGTCCTGAATCCAGAAGACGGCGGTCGCGTAGCCATCCTTCGAGGTATAGGTGCGCGCGTCCACGACATTAGCGCCGACAAGCGCAAGTGCGCCCGCGAGACGCGAGAAAATCCCGTGGTGATCGGCCAGTGCAAAACAGGCGCGCGTGGCGTCGCGGTCCTCGTCCTGATGCAGGTCGATGCGGATTTCGTCGGTTTGGATATCTTTGAGCAGATGCGCGAAAATCTCATGCGCGGCAAAGGGTAGACCTTGCCAATAGGTGCTGTAGTGCCGCTGCAACTCGGTGCGCTTTTCGGCGGCATCCCAATCCTGAAGCCGGCTGCGCAGCTCTTTTTTCGCCTCGCCTTCGCGGGCGTCACGGTTGATCTCTTCAAGCCCGTGTTCGAGCGCATAAGCTGTCTGCGAATGTAGGTTGCGGATCAGCGTGGCTTTCCAGTTGTTCCACACATCCGGGCCGACGCCGCGAATGTCACAGACGGTAAGCACCGTCAAAAGATCGAGCCGCTCGCGGGTTTTCACCGCCTTGGCGAAATCGCGTACCGTGCGCGGATCGGCGATGTCGCGTTTCTGGGCGATGTCCGACATCAAAAGGTGATAGCGCACCAGCCATTCGACGGTCTCGCATTCGGCAGGTTTGAGGCCCAGTCTCGGCGCCACCTTGCGGGCGATTTGCGCGCCGATCACGGAATGGTCTTCGACACGCCCCTTGCCGATGTCGTGCAGCAGCAGGGCGACATACAACACCCGCCGGTTCACGCCGTTCTTCAGGATATTGGTCGAGACCGGCAGGGCATCTTCCAATTCGCCACGTTCGATTTCTGCCAGATTGGAGATCACCTGAATCGTGTGCTCGTCCACCGTGTAGCTGTGATACATGTTGAACTGCATCATCGCGACGATGTGTTGGAATTCCGGGATGAAAGCACCCAGAACGCCCAGTTCGTTCATCCGCCGGAGCGCGCGTTCCGGGTTGCCGTGTTTCAAGAGAAGATCGAGGAAAATGCGCTGTGCCTCAGGATCATTGCGCATCTCATTGTCGATCTTGTCGAGATTGGCGGAGATCAGGCGCATCACATCTGGGTGCAACAGATAACCTGTGCGGAGCCCTTCTTCGAAGACCCGCAATAGATTGAGTTTGTCAGTTAAAAATGCCGTGCGGTCGCGCAGGTTCAGCCTGTTGTGCACCATCTCATATTGATCGCCCACCTTGCGGCGGCGTTTGAGCAGGCGTTGCAGCGCCGGTTCTTGTTTGACGTGTTGTGCTTCGAGTGAGGTCAGGAAAATCCGCGTCAATTCGCCGACGCGCGTGGCGTGCAGAAAGTAGTTCTGCATGAAATGCTCGACGGCGCGGCGCCCCGTGTGGTCGATATAGCCAAGACGTTCGGCCACCTCGACCTGCATATCGAAGGTCAGCTGATCCATCGGACGCCCGGCAATCAGGTGCAGCGCGTTGCGGGTGGCGTGAAGGAAGGTCTCGGCCTCTTCGAACTGACGATATTCATCTTGGGTAAAGACGCCCGCCTTCACCAAATCGGCGGTGTTGCGCACGCCGTGCACATATTTCGCGATCCAAAAAAGCGTGTGCAGATCGCGCAGCCCGCCTTTGCCCTCTTTGATATTCGGCTCCACGACATATCGCTGGCCGCCTTGTTTGCGGTGGCGTTCGGCGCGTTCTTCGAGCTTGGCTTCGATGAACTCGCGCGCTGTGTTGCGGAACAGCTCGTCACGCAGTCTGACGTGCAATTCCGTCGCCAGATCGCGATTGCCGGACAGGAACCGCAGCTCAAGCATGGCGGTGCGGATGGTGAAATCCTCTTTGCCGAGCCGGATACAATCGCGGACCGTGCGGGTCGAATGCCCGACTTTGAGGTGCAGGTCCCAGAACATGTAAAGCATGCTCTCGACCACGCTTTCGATCCAGCCGGTGATCTTGTGGGGGGCAAGGAACAACAGATCGACGTCGGAATAGGGAGACATCTCCCCGCGCCCATACCCGCCCACAGCCAGAACGGCGATGCGTTCGCCTTCTGTGGGATTGGGGTTCGGGTGCAGCTTTATGGTCGCAGTGAATAGCACCGTGGTCACGAGACAATCGGTCAGCCAGGCATAGGCCCGAAGCGCCGGTCGCGCATTGCGCGGCGCCTCGGACATGGCGGTGGCAATGGCGGCGCGGCCCCGTTTCTGGGCCGCGTTCAGAACCGACACCGTGGCCTTGCGAATCTCGGCGTCACTGGTGGCCTCGGCCCATCCGGCTTCAAGCTCTTTCGCGACGGCGGCGCTGTCGAAAATCGCGTCTTGCGCGCAGATGAACGTGCCCGAGGGCGTTGGTAGAAATGTGGTCAGAGCCGGACGATCAGTATCCGGCGCCACGGAAGGCTCTTGGGGCAGGGTCAATCTCGATTACCTGATTATTTTGAATGGTCGCGATGGAGAGGCCGCGTTGATTGGTGCCGTCGGACATCAGTCGGAAAATCCCGTTCACGCCAACAAAACCAGACCCACGGGTCAGGCCTTGAGCGGTCAGGGCGTTTTGGTTGCCGTCCTTTACCAGCGCGCCGATGGCGGCGATGCCGTCATAGGCCAGACCGGCCAAAGCATGCGGCGCCTGACCATAGGTGGCGGAATAATGCGCCGAGAAGTTGCTGGTCAGCTGTTGGTCGGGAATGGCGAACCAACTGTCCTGCAGACCCGGCAGGCTCAGCGCCGACGCGGGCACGTTCCAGCGTTGCAGGCCGATATATTGCGGGTTCGGCGATTTGATGCCGTTCTCCGGCAGCATCTGCGCCAAAAGCGGCATTGCGCCGTCATTGCCGGACGTGAAAAAGATCGCATCGGCATTCGAGTTGCGCGCGGCGGTGGCGATCGGGCGGATGGCTTGCACCACACCTTGCTGGCTCAACTCAAAGCTCTGGCTGCCCGCGAGTGTTGCGCCTTGGCGGCTGATTGCAGTTTTGATCGCATCGGCACCGGCGTTTTCGGCCGGGCTGTTGCCATTGACGACCATGATGCGGCCTTTGCCGTTGGCGCGGGCATAGGACACCAGCCGGTTGGCGGTATTGTCAAAGGTCGGCCCAAGGATAAAGACGTTGCCGCCCGCGACATCTGGGTTGTTGGAGAAGGACAGCACGTTGATGCCCGCATTGGCCGCCGGAATGCCAGCCAGTTTGGCAGAGCCACCATAAACCGGCCCGAGGATGATCTTGGCGCCGTCACTGACGGCCTGCGACGCGGCGGCAGAGGCGCGTTCGGCCTGTCCTCCGGTCGGGTAGACACGCAAGTCAATCGCGACACCGTCAAGATCGGCCATGGCGAGACGCGCCGCGTTCTCGATCGAGCGTGCCATCGCAACGTCGCCGCCCTGTTGTGATTCGTAAGGCACGAGAAGGGCCACGGGCACCGGCCTTGATGTGTTGATCGTAGGTCCCCCCGAGACAGGAAGAGCGCCCGGATCACAGGCCGCGAGAGCAATAACAGACAGGCCAAGCGCAACTTTGGTGAGCGACTTGCGGGCGGCGCGAAGAACAGCGAACATAGGGAAACCTCACTCCTGACGGCAAAGGCGCAACACGGGGGACCGGTCACGCAAATTTGCGGGCAGACTATGCGACAGTCTACAAAGAGTAAACGCTGCAAAGGGCAGAGATCACATTGATATATCAAACCAAGCCGCTTTCTGCCGGTCTCCATTTTCTCGCCACGCCCATTGGAAACGCGCGGGACATCACGCTTCGGGCGCTCGACATTCTGGCCTCTGCCGATGTCTTGGCTGCCGAGGACACACGATCCCTGCGTAAGTTGATGGAAATTCATGGTGTGCCTCTGGAGGGACGCCACATCTATCCCTACCACGATCACAACGGTGCACAGATGCGCCCGCGCCTCATTGCTCTGATGGAAGAGGGCAAATCCGTGGCCTATGCCTCGGAGGCAGGCACGCCTCTGGTGGCCGATCCGGGTTTTGTTTTGTGCCGCGAAGCGCTTGAGCGCAATATTACGGTCACCTCCGCGCCGGGGCCCTCGGCGATGATTGCGGCGCTGACCATCTCGGGCCTGCCGTCGGATCGCTTTCTCTTCGCTGGCTTCCCGCCGTCTTCGACAGGCGCGCGCCTGAAATTTTTTTCCTCCTTTGCCCCCGTGCCCGCCACTCTCGGATTTTACGAAAGCCCGAAGCGCATTCACCGAACGTTAGGAGAATTGTGCGACACCTTGGGGGAAACGCGTCCGGCGGCTCTGTGCCGCGAGCTGACGAAACGGTTCGAAGAGGTCCGAAAAGGCACACTGCGTGAGCTTGAGGAAAGTCTTCGCGATGCGCCAGTGAAAGGGGAGATCGTGCTTTTGGTCGGGCGTGCGGATCAAGTGGAGGTGTCCGAGGCGGATCTTGAGGCGGATCTTGAGGCGGCTTTGCAGAGTATGACGGTGAAAGATGCCGCGGCAGAGGTTGCAAAGCGCCATGGTTTGAAAAAGCGAGACGTTTATCAGATGGCGCTGGCCATGACGGATGGGCGTTAACGTAAGAGGTGGTTTTGGAAAAGGTGGCGTGATTCCTTTTGATTATCTTCAGAAAGCGCCAGAAATTCGGCGTCGGGAACGTGGGCGCAAGGCCTATGACTTCGGTCTGAGTGCCGAGGCTTCCGTCGCGCGCCTTTACCAAAATCGCGGATATGACCTGCTCGAAGAGCGCTGGCGCAGTTCGGCGGGGGAGATTGACCTGATCTTTCGCAAAGGAGCCGAGGTCGTATTTGTGGAGGTCAAAGCCTCCAAATCTTTTGCGGCCGCAGCCAGTCATCTGGGGCCAAAACAGATCGGGCGTCTTTGCGCCGGGGCTGAGGCCTACATCGGGGCGCTGCCCACAGGATTGCTGACTCCCATGCGGATTGATCTGGCTTTGGTCGATGGCATCGGGCAGGTCGAAATCCTAGAGAATGCGCTAATGTAATGATCTTTGGCCGCACATCGCGGGGCCTGTTGTGAATTCGTGCACAGGATATTCTCATTGAATGCGTCGGGACGCTGGTCCATCTATGGAGAAACAAGTCCAGGAGGCCACCTTGCCCTTGAAAGTCGCGATCCAAATGGACCCGATCGGTCCGATCAACATCAATGCCGATAGCACGTTTCGCATCATGGAAGAGGCGCAAAAGCGCGGCCATGAGCTGTTCTATTACACGCCGGATCATCTGGCCTTTCAGGAAGGCCGTGTTACCGCGCGCGGCTGGCCGGTTGAAGTGCGCCGCATTGAGGGCGATCACTACACGCTGGGCGAGATGACTGAGGTTGATTTGTCCGACTATGACGTGGTGTGGCTGCGCCAAGATCCGCCGTTCGACATGGGGTATATCACCACAACCCACTTGCTTGAACTGATCACGCCGGGCACTTTGGTGGTCAACGATCCGTTCTGGGTGCGTAACTATCCTGAGAAACTTCTGGTCCTGACCTTCCCGGACCTGACGCCACCCACTGCGATTGCCCGAGACCTTGCGACGATCAAGGCGTTCAAGGACAAGCACGGCGACATCATTCTGAAGCCCCTTTATGGCAACGGTGGCGCAGGCGTGTTCCGTCTTGATCCGAATGATCGCAACCTCTCGTCCTTGCATGAGCTGTTCACGGGCATTTCGCGTGAACCGATGATCGTGCAGAAATTCCTGCCCGACGTGTCGAATGGCGACAAACGTGTTATCCTCGTCGATGGCGAACCCGTGGGTGCGATCAACCGAGTGCCGCAAGCTGGTGAAACGCGGTCGAACATGCACGTCGGCGGACGCGCCGAGAAAGTCGGCTTGACCGCGCGCGATTTGGAAATCTGTGCGCGCATCGGTCCGCTTTTGAAAGAGAAGGGCCAAGTCTTTGTCGGGATTGATGTGATTGGCGACTACCTGACGGAGATCAATGTGACCTCGCCCACGGGTATTCAGGAGCTTGAGCGCTTCGATGGCACCAACACGGCAGAGCTGATCTGGAAAGCGATCGAGGCCAAACGCGCATGAGCCTTCGGATGCGGCTTGTCTCCGGGGCCTTGAGCCCCGTCGTGCGGGCCGCGTTCACCCATGCGCAAAACCCTGTGCCTTTGCGAGACGGGGTCGATTTGGCGGCCAAACTGAGCCTGCCGGTTCAACTCTCCGCCGAAGTGACCCACGACGCTTTGGGCCTTCCGGGCATGTGGATCAGGCCGCCCGAGTGCGATGACGAACGCGTCATCCTGTTTTTTCACGGCGGCGGGTATATCGCCGGGAGCCCGCATACCCACAAACGCCTTGCCTCACGTTTGGCGCAGCTGGCCAATCGGCCGGTCTTTTTGCCGGCCTATCGGCTTGCTCCCGAACATCCGCTGCCCGCGGCGTTTGAGGATGCCTTGGTCGTTTGGGAGGCTTTGGTGGCCTCCGGCTATAGCCCGTTGGAAATTTCGATTGGCGGAGACAGTGCGGGGGGCGGGCTGGCATTGACGCTTTTGGCGGAGCTGTGCCTGCGTGGCGCACCGCCCGCCGGGGCCTTTGCCTGGTCGCCTTTCACTGATTTGACGCTGTCGAGCCCCTCGTTCGAGACCAACGCGGAGCGCGATCACTTCTTTCCGCCAGAGCGCGCGCGGGATTTGACCGCGATGATCCTTGGCAATTCTGCGCCGGAGGATCCGCAAGTTTCGCCGATTTTTGCGCGCTTTCCCAACTGTCCGCCTGTGCTGTTGCAGGCCTCGGATTGTGAAATTCTGCGCGACGATTCCGTGCGGATGGCCGCACATCTGCGCGAAGAAGGGGCAGAGGTTATTTTGAGCCTGACCAAAGGCGCGCCACATGTCTGGCAAATGTTCGACGGTTTTTTCCCCGAGGCGCGCCATGCGATTGCTGAGACGGCGGAATTCCTGAAAGCGCTCAATTGAGCACGCCTGACACCACGCGATAGCTTAGAGCCTCGGCCAGGTGTGGACGGCGCACATCGTCCTCGCCCGCCAGATCGGCAATCGTGCGTGCGACCCGCAAGACACGGTGATAGCCGCGCGCCGATAGCCCAAGCTTTTCGGCGGCTTTGGTCAAAATCTCCCGCCCCTCGGCATCGGGACTGGCGACATCATCCAGCATCTGTCCTTCGATCTGTGCATTGGTGCGAAACCCGGTGCCGTCATAGCGCTCGGTTTGGACCGCGCGGGCTTGGGCGACGCGGGCCGCGACGGTGGCGGAACTGTCGCCGGAGGGCGGCAGGTCGAGGTCCTGAAATTGCACGGGCGGCATCTCGAGACGTAGATCAAAGCGATCCATCAAGGGGCCGGAAATGCGCCCCAGATATTCCTCTCCACAGAGCGGCACCTTCGCACAGGCCCGCGCCGGGTCGGGCAGGTAACCGCATTTGCAGGGATTCGCCGCAGCGACCAACATGAACCGCGCGGGGTATCGCATGTGGGCGTTGGCGCGGGCGACCATGACCTCACCGGTTTCGATGGGCTGGCGCAGGGTTTCCAAGACGGCGCGCGGGAATTCAGGGAATTCATCGAGGAAGAGCACGCCATTATGCGCGAGAGAAATCTCCCCCGGCTGCGCGCCACGCCCGCCGCCAACGATGGCGGCCATGGAGGCGGTGTGATGCGGTTCGCGAAAGGGCCGTGCACGGGAAATGCCGCCTTCGTCCAAAAGCCCGGCGAGGGAATGGATGATCGAAGTTTCCAAGGCTTCCTGCGGCGAAAGCGGCGGCAGGATCGTCGGTAAACGCGCGGCCAACATGGATTTGCCGGAACCGGGCGTGCCGACCATGAACATGTGATGGCCGCCGGCTGCGGCGATCTCCATGGCGCGTTTGGCCTTTTCCTGCCCCTTCACATCGCGAAGATCGCGGTGGTGAGTGGGCAGGGTGATCTCGCCGGGGGTGGCTTCATGAAGCGGACGGTCGCCGGTGAAATGCCGGAGCAATTGTGCGAGGTTTTTCGCCCCATAGACGGGCGTTGCTCCGACCCAAGCGGCCTCTGATCCGCAGGCCTCGGGACACGCGAGGACACAGTCCAACTCGGCGGCTTTCAAGGCCGCGGGCAGCGCGCCGTTGACGGCCACGAGCGATCCGTCCAGCGCCAATTCGCCCAAAGACAGCGTTTCTTCGGCTTTCTCGGCGGGGATCAATCCGGTCGCGGCGAGGATGGCCAGCGCGATGGGGAGGTCAAAATGCGAGCCGATTTTTGGCAGATCGGCGGGCGAGAGGTTGATGACGAGTTTCTTCGACGGCAGCGCGATTTGCATCGCTGCCAAGGCCGCGCGGACCCGTTCGCGGGCCTCGCTGACAGCTTTGTCCGGCAGGCCGACGATGGTGAAACTGGGCAGTCCGGGGGCGATGGCGCATTGCACCTCGACGGGGCGGGCCTCGATGCCTTCGAAAGCGACGGAGAATGTCCGTGCGACCATGGTGTGCTCCCGGAATGCGTTAACCAATCTTAACCCGTCTAGCGCAGACGTGGTTAGCAAATGGTTAACGCGCTCCAGAGCGTGTTGAAGTTAGACCGGTTCGGGCCACTCCGTCACAGGCAGGTCCATCGCGTAGGGTACCGGATCGTAGCTGATCTCAAGCCCCTCTTTGCGCCATTTTTTGAACGCCGGATCGGAGAGATGCGCGCGCACATAGGCCTTGAGGCGGTCGGACACAGGCAGGTCATAGCCCGCGATCCGTGCCGCGACCGGCGCGTAGAACGCGTCGGCCGCAGAATAGACGCCGAAGAGCCAAGGGCCGTCATCAGCGAAATTTTCGAAGGCATGCGACAGAACCGTTTCGAGACGCGCCAGATCGGATTTGACCGTATCCGTAACTTCAAATCCCTGATATTGATGCAAAAGCTGCATCGGGCAGGCCCCACGCAGGGCCGTGAACCCGGCGTGCATTTCGGCCACGAGCCAGCGCGCGTAGATGCGCGCCTCGGCGTCTTTGGGCCAAAGACCGGCCTCCGGGTGACGTTCGGCCAGCGTCTCGGCCAGCGCGATGCTTTCGCCGATCACCCAGCCTTCGGGCGTACGGGCGGTGGGCACAAAGCGGGCTGGCGCCAAGGGGGCGAGGTCCTCTTTCATGGTACCGGAATAGAGCCCGACCATGATTTCGTTGACCGGGATGCCGAATTTTTCGAATAAAAGCCATCCGCGTAGCGACCAGCTTGAAAAGCTTTTATCGCCGATGAAAAGATCGTAAGACATGAGCAACCTCCAACTGTTTGCGACAGTCTATGAGGAAACCACCCATCATGAAAATTCATATTTGATTGATATTATATCAATATTTGTGATTTATGAGGTTGCACGACCATGGCCCGGAGAGGCCTTCGGGACAGTCAATCACGGTGCAGGACAGTGGATCAATCCGGTACCCGAGGGCTTCAAAAGCCGTGCAAGATAGCGCCTTTTGCAAAAGCGCCATGATCACGCCCATATGTGCCACGATAACGGTTTCGCCGGAAAGCGCGGCGACGCCTTCATGGACGCGTGCGGAAAACCGGTTCCAGTTTTCGCCGCCGGGTGGGGCGCTTTCTCCCGGTGTTTCAAAGACTTCGCGAGCCAGAGTGCCATCGCTCGCTTCAATTTCGGACCAACTCAGCATCTCCCAGTCGCCAAAATGGGTTTCCCGAAAGCGTGCGTCGTGAGGTAGGCGGGGTCGGTGCCCCTGCACGGCGCTGGCGGTCTCGACGGCGCGCGTGAGGTCCGAGGAAATCACCGGCACATCGGGCAGCGCCGCTTGCAGTCGGGCAATCCCCGCGTGGTCCGACAGGTCTGCGGGCAGGTCTGTCCAGCCGACGAAGGTCTTCGCATGAGTCGGGCCATGCCGGATCAACCAAAGGCGGCTCATGCGAGACCCTCCGGCAGTTGGCCTTTGAGCGCGAAGGGCAACCCGGCCATGACGCCGATCACGGTGCCGGCCTCGGCCGCTAACCGTTGATTGAGCTCACCTTGTGCGATGCGAAACCGACGCGCGAGGGCATTTTCCGGCACGATGCCAAGCCCGACTTCGTTCGAGACGATCACGATCTCTGCAGGGCAGTCGCGGATCGCGGCAAGAAGTCTTTCGGTCTCTGCCATTAGATCACTTTCTGCAAACATATGATTGCTCAGCCACATGGTCGCGCAATCGAACAGGAGAATCTGACCGGCTTTGAGGTCAGAAATCACGCGATCCGCGGCCAATGGCTCCTCTATTGTGCACCAATCCTCGCCTCTGCTTGTGCGATGTTGCGCAGCTTTTGTGCGCATTTCCTGATCGTGACATTCTGCACTGGCCAGATAGATTCTATCTAATTTACTGATAAAGCACAATTTTTCTGAAATTTTGGACTTCCCGGAAGAGGCGCCGCCGAGCACGACTGTCATATTTGTGCACATGATCGTGAAACCTATTCTTGGTCCAATGCGTTAGGCTTTTCGTAACAGGAGTAGCCACAGCTCGCAAATGACCGTCACGATGACCGGATAAGGTTTCTCAGAAGGTTGAACGTGAGATCAAGCCAGAGCGCAAACTCTCAGGAGGTTAAACATGGCACTCGATATGACTGCATCCGACAACGCCCTGCCGCGCCGGGCGATGAAGGCGGAAATGCTCGACGTTGAGACGGAACAGGCCTTGGCCCGCGCTTGGCGCGATCATCGTGACGAGGCGGCGTTACATCGGCTTGTGACGGCTTACATGCGTCTGGCGATTTCCATGGCCGCAAAGTTCAAACGCTACGGCGCGCCGATGAGCGACCTCATCCAGGAGGCCGGGCTTGGCCTGATGAAAGCGGCGGAAAAATTCGACCCGGATCGCGGCGTGCGGTTTTCGACTTACGCCGTGTGGTGGATCAAGGCATCGATCCAAGATTACGTCATGCGCAATTGGTCGCTGGTGCGAACCGGGTCGACCTCTGCGCAAAAATCGCTGTTCTTTAATATGCGCCGGGTTCAGGCGCGTCTCGAACGCGAGGCCTCGGCGCAGGGTGAAGTGCTCGATCACGATCAGCTGTTGCAGATGATCGCGATGGATTTGAACGTGCCGCTGCGCGATGTGGAAATCATGGATGGACGGCTGTCTGGCTCTGATTTTTCGCTCAATGCTCAGCAATCGGGCGAGGAAGAGGGCCGCGAATGGATCGACACGCTTGCCGATGAGGGTGAAACCACGGCGGAAATGGTTGGCGAAGCGCATGATCAGGCGCAGCTCAAAAGCTGGCTTGGCGAAGCGATGGACAATCTGAGCGAACGTGAGCGATTTATCCTCAAAGCGCGCAAACTGTCCGAGGAACCGCGCACGCTGGAGAGTCTTGGCGAGGAACTGTCTTTGTCGAAAGAGCGCGTGCGTCAACTCGAAGCGGGCGCGCTTCAGAAAATGCGAGTCAGCCTTGAGACCAACCATCAGGACGTGCAACATTTCTTTTCATGAGATTTCCTTTCGCCGTCGCGCTCACTTTGAGCGCGGGCCCTGTTTTTTCAGACCAGATCACGCCTGAGGCTCTGTCGATTTTGCCTCGGGCGGATGTCGTTTTGTTGGGCGAAGTCCATGACAATCCGTTGCACCACGCACATCAGGCGGCGGCGCTTTCGGAGATTTCGCCGACGGCTGTCGTGTTCGAAATGCTGACGCCTGAACAGGCGGCGCGCGTGACGCGGGAGCTTCGGGGGGATGAGGCTGCATTGGCCGAAGCCTTGGAGTGGGACACCTCCGGCTGGCCTGATTTCTCCATGTATCATCCGATTTTTGCTGCATCAGATGCGCCCATCTTTGGCGCTGCTTTGCCTCGCGAAGAGGTCCGGCGGGCTTTCTTTGACGGGGCCGCCGCTGTGTTTGGTACGGAGGCTGAGCGCTATGGTCTCACCGATCCTCTGCCCGAAAAAATGCAAGCCGACCGCCAGCAGATGCAATTCGAGGCTCATTGCGAGGCCATGCCGCTTGAGATGATGTCGGGCATGGTGGAGGCGCAGAGGCTGCGCGATGCTGCGTTTTCGCGGGCTGTGATTGAGGCGTACCAGACGACGGGCGGGCCGGTTGCGGTGATCACCGGCAACGGCCATGCGCGCATGGATTGGGGAATGCCTGCGGTGCTGGCCGAGGCTGCGCCCGATCTTGAAACGCTCTCCATAGGTCAGTTAGAGGCCGCTCCCGAAGAAGCTCCGCCCTATAATCTTTGGCTGGTGACCGCCCCCGTCGAACGCGACGATCCTTGTGCAGCACTCGTGCAATAGGGCCCCCGCATCTGACATTTGTCTCTGAGCATTGTCTCGAGAGCGGCCTTGGCTTAAACCGATCCATGTGGATGCACGGTGGAGGCGCTGGCCGTGGCAGGAGATCGAAAATGCTGAACGAAAAGACCATTTTGCTGATCATTGGCGGCGGGATCGCTGCGTTCAAATCGCTCGACCTGATCCGGCGCCTGCGTGAACAAGGCGCGCGCGTTGTTCCGGTGCTGACCAAAGCGGCCGAGGAATTTGTGACGCCTCTGTCTGTGTCCGGGCTGGCCGCCGAAAAAGTCTATCGTGACCTTTTCGATCTCACGGACGAAGCGGAGATGGGGCATATTGAACTGTCTCGCGCCGCCGATCTCGTGGTCGTCTCCCCCGCCACTGCCGATCTTTTGGGCAAGATGGCCGGAGGGCTGGCGAATGATCTGGCCTCGACGCTGTTGATGGCGACTGACACACCGGTTTTGGTCGCGCCTGCGATGAATGTGCGGATGTGGGAGCACCCCGCGTGTCAGCGCAATGTGGCGCAGTTGAAACAGGATGGCGTGCTTTTCGTCGGTCCCGAAGAGGGCACCATGGCCTGCGGTGAATTCGGTCCCGGGCGCCTGTCTGAAACCCCTGACATTATCGCTGCCATTCGCGCTGCGCTCACCGAAGGCCCGCTGAAGGGCAAGCATATCCTCGTGACCTCCGGCCCGACCCATGAGCCGATTGACCCGGTGCGCTACATCGCCAACCGCTCGTCGGGCGCGCAGGGCACCGCGATTGCCAAGGCGTTGCGCGATCTCGGCGCCGATGTGAGCTTTGTAACTGGCCCCGCAGACGTGGCCCCTCCGCGCGGGGTGCGGGTGATCCGGGTGGAAACGGCGCGCGAGATGAAAGAGGCGGTCGAAGCCGCTTTGCCCGCCGAGGCCGCCGTCTTCGCTGCCGCCGTGGCGGATTGGCGTGTGGCCTCCGAGAGTGGATCTAAAATCAAGAAAACACAGGGAAATCTGCCCGTTTTGGAGTTTTCCGAAAATCCGGACATTTTGGCGGGTGTGAGCCAGATGGCAGAAGGGCGCCCGCGTTTGGTCGTGGGCTTTGCCGCCGAGACCGATGACGTGATTGCGCATGCCACTGCGAAACGCAAACGCAAGGGCTGCGATTGGATTGTCGCCAATGACGTCTCGCCCGCCACCGGGATCATGGGCGGCGCCGAGAATGCCGTGACTCTGATCACGGAGCGTGGTGCCGATGAGTGGCCGCGGATGAGCAAAGATGAGGTGGCGCGTCAGCTGGCCTATCGCATCGCGGATCACCTGACGGCAAACTGAATATCTAATTCACGGAAAAGACATGAGCGTAGAGATCAAAATCCAATGGCTCGACGGAGCTGATACCGACATCAAACTGCCGTCTTACGAAACTGCGCACGCGGCGGGGGGCGATGTGCGCGCGAATTTTCCGCCGGAAATGCGCGAGCAAGGTGTCGTTCTGGAACCGGGCGCGCGGGCGTTGATCCCCACGGGCTTCGCGATGGAGATCGAGCCGGGCTATGAGGTGCAGGTCCGACCGCGCTCGGGTCTTGCGCTCAAGCACGGAATTTCTCTGGTCAATACGCCGGGCACAATTGACGCGGATTACCGTGGCCCGGTTGGCATCATTCTGATCAACCTTGGGCAGGAACCGTTTCACGTCCCCCATGGCGAGCGCATCGGTCAGATGATCGTCGCGCCTGTGGTGCAGGCTGCCTACCGTGTGGTCGATAGTCTCAGTGACACCGCGCGTGGCGCGGGCGGGTTTGGGTCGACCGGGCGCACATGACATTTTTCCTGATCATCGCCGCCGTGCTTTGGGGCATCGGCTGGTTGACCGGCGCGCCGACACGGGCGCGCTGGGCGATGATCGGGGTGCTGTATCTCGCTGTTTCGATAGTACTTTTGATGCTGCCCGAAGGGCATGCTTTGCGTGTGGGCCTTGGTGGCTCCTTGGGAGAATGGCTCTTGATCGGTTTCGGGGCGGTGATCATCATCGCCTACCGCGCGGGCCTTGCCGCGCTGCGCAACAAGGCGCAGCCGGAGCCTCATACAGCAGAGCAGCAAAGCGAAGGCACCTTCCGCCCCGCCGAACTGGACCGCTACATGCGCCATATCCTGCTGCGGGAAATCGGCGGGCCGGGGCAGAAAAAGCTGAAAGAGGCAAAGGTTCTGGTAATCGGCGCAGGGGGGCTTGGCGCGCCGGTTCTGGAATATCTCGCGGCCTCGGGCGTCGGTGTCATCGGTGTGATTGATCCGGATGTGGTCGAGGCCTCGAACCTGCAACGGCAGGTGATTCACACGGATGCGCAATTGGGCGTACCGAAAGTGTTTTCCGCCGCAGAGGCCATGCGGGCGCAGAACCCGTTTATCGAAGTGCGGCCCTATCATCGGGCGTTTGACGAAGGCTCCATGGAGTTGGTGGCCGAGTACGATCTGGTGCTCGACGGGACTGATAATTTTGAAACGCGTTATCTGGTCAACCGCGCCTGTGTGATCCATCGTAAGCCGCTGATCGCAGCGGCGATCACCCAATGGGAAGGTCAAATTAGCACCTATAAACCCCATGAAAATGGCCCTTGTTATCAATGTGTGTTCCCTGAGAGCCCTGCTGACGGCATGGTGCCGAGTTGTGCCGAGGCCGGGGTCGCGGCCCCTTTGCCAGGCGTTTTGGGGACCATGATGGCGATGGAAGCGGTGAAAGAAATCACCGGTGCAGGGCAGGGGCTGATGGGCCGCTTGGTCATTCACGATGCGCTTTATGCCGAGACGCGGAACATTACCGTGAAAAAGCGGCCCGACTGCCCGATTTGCGGTGGCTGACCCTTTTCCTTGCCGCTTTCGAGGCTTAGCTTGAGCGCCAAAGGAGACATGCATGACCAACGCTTACCTGTCCGAGTGGAATACGCCCTTTCACCTGCCGCCTTTCGCCGATTTGACGGACGCGGATGTCAAACCTGCGGTCGATGCCGCGCTTGCAGAGGGGCGCGCGGCGATCAAGTCCATCGCGGAGAACCCCGAGGCGCCGACCTTTGCCAACACCATTGAGGCGCTGGAAAAGGCGGATGCCACGCTGTCGAAAGTGCTGGGTGCATTTTACGGCATGGCTGGGGCTGACACCAACGATGTGCGCGATGGGTTGATGCGTGATCTGTCGCCGCTTTTGTCTGCTTATAGTTCCGAAATCACAGCCAATGAGGCGCTGTTCAATCGGATCGAGACGCTATGGCAGGGGCGCGACGCCCTTGAACTGACCGAAGAACAACAGCGTGTGCTAATGCTGACTCGTCGCTCTTTTGTGCGCTCAGGTGCGAAACTCGAAGGCGCGGAGAAAGACCGTATGGCGGCGATCAAATCGCGGCTGGCCACGCTTGGCACCCAGTTCACCCAGAACCTTTTGGCCGATGAACGGGAGTGGTTCATGGAGCTGGCGGAAGAGGACCTTGAGGGCCTGCCACAATTCGTCATCGACGCCGCGCGCTCGGCGGGAGAGGAAAAGGGCTCCCAAGGCCCTGTTGTGACTCTTTCGCGCTCGCTTATTGTGCCGTTTCTACAATTTTCGCCGCGTCGAGACCTGCGCGAAAAGGCGTTCCGTGCCTGGGCCGCGCGCGGTGAGAATGGCAATGCCAATGACAACCGTGAGATTGCGAAAGAGATTTTGGAGCTGCGCGAAGAGCGCGCCAAATTGTTGGGCTATGAAAGCTTCGCGGCTTACAAGCTTGAGACCGAAATGGCCAAGACGCCGGAGCATGTGCGTGATCTGTTGATGCGGGTTTGGGGCCCGGCGAAAGAGGCCGCCGAACGAGATGCCGCGATCCTGTCCGAGATGATGGCCGAGGATGGGGTGAATGGCGATCTGGAGCCTTGGGACTGGCGCTATTATTCCTCGATCCGGCGCAAGGCGGAGCATGATCTCGATGAGGCGGAGCTTAAGCCGTATCTGCAACTTGAGCGGATGATCGAGGCGTCGTTCACCTGTGCCAATCGTCTCTTCGGGTTGGACTTCGAGCCGCTCGATATGCAGGTCTATCACGCCGATGCACGGGCATGGAATGTGACGCGGAACGGCGAACATATCGCAGTCTTTATCGGCGATTATTTCGCGCGTGGCTCGAAACGTTCGGGCGCTTGGTGCACTGCGATGCGTAGCCAACAAAAGCTCGACGCTGACATTCGTCCCATCGTCCTCAACGTGTGCAATTTTGCCAAACCGTCGAAAGGCGAGGCGGCTTTGCTGTCTTATGATGATGCGCGCACGCTCTTCCACGAGTTCGGTCATGCGCTGCATCAAATGCTCTCTGACGTGACATATGAGTCGATTTCCGGCACGTCCGTGGCGCGCGATTTCGTTGAACTGCCGAGCCAGCTTTATGAGCACTGGCTCGAAGTGCCTGAGGTGCTCGAAGAGTTTGCGACCCATGCGAAAACCGGCGAACCGATGCCGCGTGATATGCTGGAACGCCTCCTTGCAGCGCAGACCTATGATCAGGGCTTTGCCACGGTCGAATATGTTGCCTCCGCCCTGGTGGACCTCGATTTTCACGATGGTCCCGCACCGAAAGACCCGATGGCGGCACAGACCGAGACACTGGCGAAAATTGGCATGCCGAAAGCCATCACCATGCGCCACGCGACACCGCATTTCGCGCATGTGTTTTCCGGCGATGGCTACAGTTCCGGCTATTACAGCTATATGTGGTCCGAAGTGATGGATGCGGACGCTTTCGAGGCCTTCGAGGAAACCTCGCCCTTCGATCCGGCGATGGCAAAACGGCTTGAGGAGAACATCCTCTCGAAAGGCGGTTCTGAAGATGCCGAGGCGCTCTACACTGCGTTCCGGGGCCGGATGCCGGGTGTCGAGGCGCTGCTCAAAGGACGCGGCCTTCTGGCCGCCGAATGAGTCTTCTCTGAAGGCTTAAATACTCAATTGCGAGGCGGTCAATCCGCCTCGCCCGCCACATCCTTATGCACGATTACATCGGCATTGGGATAGGCGTCCAGAATCTGACGTTTGAGATCGGCAGAGATTGCATGCGCCTCTCGCAGGGTCTGGTCGCCGTCCACCTCGATATGGATGTTCACGAAAGGCTTTGAGCCCGCCATGCGGGTTTTCAGGTCGTGATAGGCGTAGATGCCGGGCATCTCTTTCGCCATGTTTTCAACCGCTTCGATCATTTCCGGCGGGGCTGCACGGTCCATCAGGGCGTCCCAGGCGGATTTGCCGATGTTGAGCGCGCCCACGACTAAAATCGCAGCGGCACCCAGCGCCACCACGCTATCGAGTTGGTGAAATCCAAACATCGAAGAGGCCAGAAGGGCAAAAATTGCGCCGATATTGGGGATCAGGTCACCCACATAATGCAGGCTGTCGGCAGAGACGACTTTGGAGCCGGTTTTGCGCGCGACGTGGCGTTGCCACAAGACAAGCGCGATGGTCAGCACGATGGACAAGATCATCACGGCGATGCCAGCGCCCTCCGCCATCATTTCTTTCGGCGCGGGCGACAAGAGACGGCGCACGGAGGTCACGCCGATGACGCCCGCCGAGACCAGAATGAACACCGATTGCGCAAGCGCCGCGAGGTCTTCGGCGGAAGTGTGGCCAAAGGTGTGATCGTTGTCCGGCGGGCGCGCGGCGTAGTAAATCGCGAGCAAGCCCCCAGCTGCAATTAGGAAATCCATCGCGCTGTCCGCCATGGAGGCGGCAATCGACAGCGACCCGGTGAGGCTTAGGGCCCAAAGCTTGGCCAGAACGAGAATGGTCGCGACCGTCACGGAGGCTATGCCGGCTGATAGGTTCAGGCGGAGGTCTGGCATGTCGTCATTCCCGTTTGAAGCACTTAGGGGGGTTATAGTCCATTCCCGCCCGAGGGTAAGGCCACGGGCGCAGATTTTAGGTCTTAATTCAGCATCAATTTGTCTTTGATCCGAGCCCAGGCGCGCGCCGCAAAATTGTCCTTCGCGGGCTCCAAACACTGACGTTCGAGGAACCAGTGGAAATAGCCCTCGTAATCAAAATCCGCCATGGTTTCCGGGCCAAACTCAATCGCGGCTTTGAGGTCGGGAACCGTGCGCGGGGTCAAAGTGGCGTGCCAGTAATCGGTTTTGCCGCAGGTGATCACCGGCTTTTTCTGCATCAAGGCCTCAAAGCCCGCCGAGGAGTTCTGTGTGATCACCACGCGCGCGGCTTCGATCAGGTCGTGGATCGAGGCATCGCTGAGTTTGACATTGGGATGGTTCTCGCAAATCTCGAGGATGCGCCTGCGGCCCTGTTTGCTTTGATGCGGATGCGGTTTGACATAGACCAGTGCTTCGCGGTCGTAATCTGCCGCCGTGGCAATCATCTGTTCGGTACTCAGGTAGCGCGCACTTGGGGCTGCTGTTTCCGCGGGCTGGCACAGAATTGTCGCGGTCGAGGGGCGCAATGGCGCATCCATCCGCGGCTCTTGGGTGTGTTTCGAGATGTTTTCCCGCAGCATATATCCCGTGACGCCGTTGAAGAAATACTCGGCCGCCTCGCGCGCGTCAGACTCTGGATAATAGCGGGAGAACCGCAGCGAGCTGTTGTGGCCAAAGCCCAGCTCATCGAAATACCAAAAGCCCCAGAGATAGGAGGGATAAGCGTGCAGGATCGTCGGGCCATAGAGTGCGGGGCCGCCGACGATGATATGGAAATGATCTTCGGCCAGCAACGCCCGCCCGCTGCGCGAGCCGCCTTCGACCAGATAGGTTGAAAAGCCTTTTTCTTTTAGCTTGGGCGCCAGTCGAGTGAAGAAGTCGTGTCGTCCCTGCGAGATGGCCTCATGCCAGCTGCCGTAACCATGAATCACACAGGATTTGAGACCGGCCGGGATGTTGCGCGCCGCCAGAGGAGATTTGATCTGATCCATACGCAGTTACTCTAGAATTTCGTCCGGACGCACGCCCCAGATCCCGGACTTCAGGACCCATCCTTTTTGCCCGCCGGCGGTGACTCTGCACCAGGACACATTGCATTCCTGAAGGCGCAGAATGACATTTTTCTCTGCCTGCGCATTAAGCCGCGAGCTTGGGTCCGCGCGGGAATAGAGATCGATATTCTCATCGGTGACGAGCGCTGTTCGGACCCCTGAAATCAATGAATAATGCAGCCAGCCGGTGGCACCCTCGAGATCGCGCACGCGACGCCAATGGCCGTATTCCGCGATGACCTCGAGCGGATAGCCCCGACGTACAAAGACCCAGTCGATGCGATGCGACAACGACGGCCCGCGCCGTACGTTGGCCTTGTCACTTTTGAGGGACACGAACCGCGGAAGCGGCAGGTTGGTGACAGATCCGCGTGTGGGACCGCTTTGGGCCCAGCCGAGCGTCGGCGTCGTCGCCAAAAGACTAAGCGCGAGAAGGCAAGCCAGGATCATGCGCGAAAGCGCGCCCTTGCCGGAATATCGCCCCGTTTTCATCGTTACTCTGCCTGATCTGCTCATCGCCTGCCCGAAACTGTTGGCAATCTGCCTGCGCTGTGTCAGGGGCATGATCCCCCCGGTCTTTTATACAGTTTTTCTACCCCGGTTCTTATCCTTACGCCTTGCCGGGATGCAATCGAGTTTGCCAGTATGGGGGTGAAAAAGAAAGAGGGAGGTTGCGGTCATGGCCAAGGGACGTCTGAAGGTTGTGGTGACACGGGCATTGCCGGAACAGGTCGAAACTCGGATGAAAGAGCTCTTTGATGTCGAGCTCAATCACACGGACGAAAAGTTGGACAAAGCGGCGCTGGTTAAGGCGATGCAGCGGGCCGATGTTCTGGTCCCCTGTGTGACGGATCGGATCGATGCGGGCATGTTGGGACAGGCGGGGGAGCGCCTGAAACTGATCGCCAACTATGGGGCGGGTGTCGATCATCTCGATGTCATCACGGCTCAGAACCGGGGCATTCTGGTATCGAACACGCCCGATGTGGTGACCGAGGACACAGCGGATATGGCGATGGCCCTCATGCTTGCCGTGACGCGCCGCATCCCCGAAGGTCAGGCGGCGATGCAATCCGGTGTCTGGGAAGGATGGGCTCCGACCGCCTTTTTGGGACAAAGGCTGACGGGCAAGCGGCTTGGCATTCTGGGCATGGGGCGGATCGGTCGGGCCTTGGCACTTCGCGCGCGGGCCTTTGGTTTGTCGGTGCATTACCACAATCGCACCCGGCTGCGACCAGAGACCGAAGCGGCTTTTGAGGCGACCTGGTGGGACAGTCTCGACCAGATGCTGTCTCGCGTTGACATCCTGTCGATCAACTGCCCGCACACGCCTGCGACTTATCACCAGATCAACGCGCGGCGCCTTAAGCTGATGAAACCGACCGCAGTGATCGTTAACACCTCGCGTGGCGAGGTGATCGACGAAAACGCCCTGACCCGTGGCTTGCGGGCGGGCGAAATCGGAGGCGCGGGTCTCGATGTGTTCGAGCACGGGCATCAGATTAACCCGCGTCTGCGCGAACTTCCCAATGTGGTGTTGCTGCCGCATATGGGCTCGGCCACGCTTGAGGGACGGATTGAGATGGGCGAAAAGGTGATGCTCAACATCCGCACCTTCTCCGACGGCCATCGCCCTCCGGATATGGTCGTGCCCGCCATGTTGTAATGTGCTGATGGGCGATCAGGGGCCTACGGTTCGTCACAGGACTGAACACCAAGCCGGATTAATTCCGCGCCGCTGATCTTGTAATAGCCGTTCACCTTGGTGTGGCCCTGTTCGAGATACCACTCCTTGATCGGGGCCGGATAGAACTGAGCAATGAAGATGCTCCATTCCTTGAACTGCTCTCTTGTGAGCTTGCCCGCAAAGCGTTGCGGGCCGTGAAAGCCAAAACGCGCGTCTCCGACGACGCAAGTGTTTTCCAGTCCGAGATACATCGTGCAAGAAGAGAGGCAGAACCCCTCGCGTATTTCGATTTTCGTCCCCTCTGCCTGCAACTGCTTGATCTGTTCGAACCGCTTTCTGACGCTGCCTCCGGGGTCATTGCGGACGATCAGTGTGTTTTCATCCGCCGCATGTGGAGGCGTGTTGGCCCACGCGGGGGGCGTGGTGACACTCATGAAAAATGCGGCTGTTGACACGCAGACATGAGCCACCTGTCTGGGGACGTGAATAGTCATTTCGCACCTCGAAAGGATTCAGTGAATTGATATTTCAGTGAATTATGCGGCGACCTCAGAGGTCATCCGCGCAGGTCTTTCAAAGGACTTTCTGGCCAAAAAGAGAGTTTGGCCTAAGAACCAGCTTACACGAAATTGGGAGATTTCGGTAGCTATGGTGGAGAATTCGTGGGTCTTTTCTGCGGTGCAGAAGGGGGCAGAGCGCATCATCGCAGCCCATCTTCGAGATTTTGCACGAAAATAAGTCAATCCGACCTCATGTGTCTGATTGTTGATTCTATAAGAACAGCCGGACACGCAAAGTTTGCGAGGCTTCTGACCTGACCGTCTCAAGATAGTCTCTGCGATTAGGTCGGAACTCTCGTCGGGGCGCAGACGTTTTATTCCCAGACAGAGAAAGGAGGCTCTCAAATGAATTGGGACCAAATCGAAGGCAAGTGGAAAGAAATGCAAGGCCGCGTTCGTGAGGAATGGGGCCAATTGACCGACGACGATCTTTCCGAGGCGCAAGGCAATCGCGAACAGCTTGAAGGCAAGCTTCAGCAGCGCTACGGCAAGACGAAGGAAGAGGCGCGCAAGGCTGTCGACGATTTCCTAGCGAAGGTGTAAGCCATGTCGCGTCTGGACGAATTCCGCGAAAACCCCGCTCATATGCTCTGGCAAGAGCTTGGCGATCTGCGCGCCGGGATGCTCGGCATCGCAAGCGCGCAGGACGCCATGCAGCCGATGAGCCATTTCCCGGATGCGGCCGCTGGCAAGCTCTGGTTCATCACCTCGGATGAGACCGATCTGGTGCGCCACGTTGGCACCGGCGATCAGGCGCAGTTCTGCGTCACCTCGCAGGACCAATCGTTTTTCGCCTGCCTGACAGGGGCGATCCGCCAAAGCACGGACAATGAGAAACTTGATGAGCTTTGGTCGCCCGCGGCGGCTGCTTGGTTCGAGGGTGGGCGTGACAACCCGCATGTCTGCCTGTTGGAGATGACGCTGTCGGAGGCTGCGCTTTGGGCGGCGACCGGAAATCCGCTTGCGGTGGGGTTCGAGATGCTCAAGGCCAATGTGGCCACGGACACGATACCGCAGGTGGGCGAACACGTCGTGATCGCATTCCCGCACGCGGCCTAACCGACAAGATTGAAAGCAAGCGCGCCATCCTCTGGCGCGCTTGTTTTATCTCAGTGATCGCGCTGATCGCGAATGAAGGTGCCGTTGTTCAATTCCTCGAACGCCTGTATCAACTCCTCACGCGTGTTCATCACAATCGGGCCGTGCCACGCCACCGGCTCTTTGATCGGCTGACCGGAAATCAACAGGAACCGCACGCCCTCTGGCCCGCTGTTTACCACGATCTCATTGCCCGTGTCGAAATTCACCAGCGTCCGGTTTCCTGACATGTCGCGGATGTTGACCTCTTCGCCATTCACCTCTTTTTCGACCCGCACGCCGTAGGGCTGCGAGGCATCGCGGAAACTCGCGCTTCCGGCGAAGATATAGGCGAAGGTGTTGGCATAGGTATCGACAGGCAAGGTCTTGCGCGTGTTCGGGGGCACAGACACATCAAGATAGAGCGGATCGGCGGCGATACCATCGACCGGCCCGCGCTTGCCCCAGAACGATCCCGTAACGATCTTCACCTTGGTGCCATCGTCGTCGATGATCTCGGGGATGTCGCTGCCTTGGATGTCCTGATAGCGCGGCGCGGTCATCTTGAGCGAAGAGGGCAGGTTCGCCCAAAGCTGAAATCCGTGCATCTGCCCAGTGGCATTCCCGCGCGGCATTTCCTGATGCATGATGCCGGAGCCGGCCGTCATCCATTGCACGGACCCTTTGCCCAAAACGCCCCGGTTGCCAAGGCTGTCGCCATGTTCAACCTCGCCGTCCAAGACATAGGTGATCGTTTCGATGCCGCGATGCGGATGCCAGGGGAAGCCCTTTTCGAACTTCTTGGGATCATCGTTGCGGAAATCGTCGAACAACAGAAACGGATCGAACTCGCGCGGCTTGTGAAAGCCGAAGGCGCGATAGAGATGCACGCCCGCACCTTCGAGCGTGTATTGACCTTCAGAGGTCGATTTAACGGGACGGAATGTCATGGTGAGACTCCTCTATGTTTGTCTCATCATGTGGGCATTTGGGTGTGTGCGTAAACGGCTTTGTGCGAACGGGTTTTGTGCGGAGGCGCGCAGAAAGGCGTCGAATGAGTATTTTACCTGCAATGAAGAGGTGCGCCCCGACCGCCAGTTCATAGCGCAGTGGCGTCTCCGGAAGGGTTTCGGCCCACGGGCCGGGGCGTCTTCATCGCAGACGGTCATCTGCTCTCCAGCCTGTACCGTCCCCTTTTGTCACATATGAACCTTAACGCGCGGCTAACGGGTCTTCATTGCGGCCCAAATACTCAAAGAAAAGCGCCCCGAAGGGCGCTCAATCTTATTTCTTTGAACCGTAGACGTTGTCCTGCGTCGGGAAAGCGCGGGATTTGACGTCTTCGGCATAGGAGGCGATGGCGTCCTCAATGGCCTCGCCGACCGCGCCAAATTTCTTGACGAATTTCGGCACCCAGTCGTTCAGGCCCAGCATGTCTTCCATCACCAAAATCTGTCCGTCACAGGTTTTCGAGGCGCCGATCCCGATGGTCGGCACGGTAATGGCTTGTGTGATTTTCTCCGCGAGCGGTTCGACCACGCCTTCGACCACCACAGCAAAGGCGCCAGCTTCCGCGACGGCCACTGCGTCGTCGATATGGAATTGCCACTCGTCTTCATCGCGGCCCTGGGTTTTGAAGCCGCCCATAATGTTGGTGGATTGCGGCGTCAGGCCGATGTGGGCCATCACCGGAATGCCGCGCTCGGTGAGGAATTTGATCGTCTCAGCCATGCGCGCACCACCCTCGAGTTTGACGGCCTGACACTGGGTTTCCTTCATGATTTTCGCAGCGTTGCGGAAGGCCTGCGACGGGCTTTCTTCGTAGGTGCCAAAGGGCATGTCGACGACGACCAGAGCGCGTTTTGTGCCACGCACCACCGCTTTGCCGTGCATGATCATCAGTTCGAGAGACACGCCCACGGTGCTCTCCATACCGTGCATCACCATGCCGAGGCTGTCGCCCACCAGCAGGAAATCACAGTATTTTTCGGCAATCGCAGCGGTGTGCGCGTGGTAGGCGGTCAGCGACACGATGGGATCGGCGCCTTTCCGTGCGCGCAGTTGCGGCACGGTCACACGGCGGATGGTTTCGGTTTGAGATGACATGGCGTTTCCTCCTCACGCAGGGTCGTCGACCCTTTGTTTACATCGGGTGCGCGACCCTTTGGTCGATCAGTAGCACATCGCCAAAGCGGGCGGCCAGAAGGATCACCACGGGACGGGTGATCGCGCCCGGCACTTCGGCAAGTGTCTCGGCATCGCGTACATCGACGCTTTCCAGTTTGGCGCGCGGTTCGCGGGCGATGAAGTCGCGGATTTCTTGTTCCAGATCGGGCCCGGAGCGCCCATCGGAGACCTCGTAATCGGCAAAAGCCAGTGCTTTGTTCAGTATCAGTGCGGCTTGTCGATCTTCGGGCGTCAGGCGCACGTTGCGCGACGACATCGCCAGCCCGTCCACCTCGCGCACGGTCGGCACGCCGGTGATCTCGATCGGCATATCCAGATCGCGGACCATGGTCTTGATGACCTGAAGCTGCTGGTAATCTTTCTCGCCGAAAAACGCCTTATCTGCGCCGGTGGTGTTGAACAATTTCGTCACCACGGTGCAGACGCCTTTGAAATGGCCGGGACGCAGCGCGCCCATCAGCACTTTATCCAGATCTTCGGTCAGTACGGTGGTCTGTTTCAGCGGATGATACATTTCCTCGACGGATGGGCAGAAGACCGCATCGACGCCTTCGGCCTCAAGCATCGAAAAATCGCGAGGCTCATCGCGCGGGTAGGCGTCAAGATCGGCGGCCTCGCCGAATTGCGTAGGATTGACGAAGATTGAGGCGATGACACGGTCAGCGTTGGCCTTTGCCTCGCGCACCAGCGTCATGTGGCCCTCGTGAAGATAGCCCATGGTGGGCACCAAAGCGACGGTTTCACCCGCTGTCTGAAAGCCCCTGACGGCCTCGCGGATGTCCTGTTTCGTGCGACAGATCTTCAATGTCAGCCCTCCCGAAGCCTGCATTCGGGCGGAGACTACAAATTGCAGGACGGGGCGGCAAGCCGATCAGCGGAGGCCCGTAGCAAGAGATCTGCGGCTTTAACCTTTTACCACGGAATATTCGCCTGATTTCCGCATTCTTGACACGATTTGTTGAGAATTTGGCGACGGTAAATGTTAAATCGGGGGATTAATTCCTATGGGCACCTTTGGAAAAACGCTCAGCATTATTGGGGCTGTGGTGGGGATGGTGATCTCCGTTCTGGTCTATGCAGAAATTTCGAAAACTCAAAAAGGGGTTCAGACCGCCTTGGTGGACAGTTTTCAAGGCCCTTCTTTCTTCAACGGTTCCTCGAATGATGATCTGCCGAAGCTCACCACAGAACGGGTAGCAGCGCCGAAAAACGGTTCCGAAGCGCGCAGCTTCGAGATCGAAATTATCGACGATGTGGCGGATCTTGAAGACGGCGCGGGTGAGGCCGCTGTCGCCGAAGTTCAGGGGCTGCCCGAGGACGCCACACTGAGCGAAAAGGCGATGTATTATTTTGAACGTGTGAGCGCATGGCTCTTTGGTGAACGCGAAGAGAAGGTTCACATGGAGTGCAAAGTGAAGCGTGATGGGGGCAAGGTCTGCTCCGTCGTGCGCAAATAACGACGTAATCAATCTGCGAAAAGGATGCTCATCCCGATGCGATTGAAAAGGCGGCCCCGTTTGAGGCTGCCTTTTTCTTTTGCCTTAGGCGCCCTCTTTCAAAGCGGCCATCTCGTCCCAGCATTCCAACGCTTTGGCCGCATACATCAACACCGGTCCGCCGCCCATCTGGATGTTCATGGCCAGCATCTCGAGCAATTCCTCCCGCGTGCCGCCGTGTTTCATCAGGGCTTCGACGTGAAAGCCCACGCAGGGGTCGCAGCGCACGGAAATGGCCATGGCCAGCGCCAGCAATTCCTTGGTTTTATGATCCAGCACATCGCCCGCAAGTGCAGCCTTTGACATGGCTCCGAAGCCCTCCGGAATGTTCGGGTTGGCTTTGTTCAGGGCGCGCAAGGCTGTGCGCATGCTTTCGTTCTTTTCGACCCAAGACATGGGGTTCTCCTTGTTCGCTGTTCTTCATCAGGCCGTGCTTCGCATATGCAGCATGGCGCGGCTTTGATCCGGGTCAAAACATATTCCGATGTAAAAATATCTTTAGGAGCCAAATGCATATGAAAAAGGCCCGCACAGTTGGCGGGCCTTTCAGGATTGCGATATTTGGCCGCGCTTATTGCGGGATCTCGCCGGTCAGACCTTCGACGTAGAAGTTCATGCCAGCCAGCGTGCCGTCATCTGCGGTCTCGCCCTCGGCCAGCCAGACAGAGCCGTCCTGCTTGTTGATCGGGCCGGTGAACGGCTGATAGGAGCCGTCGGCGATCGAGTTCATGACTTCAAGTGCGGCGGCTTTCACGTCTTCCGGAACTGCGTCGGAAATCTCACCGATGCCGACCATGCCCGCGCCGATGCCGTCCCAGGTGTTGTCGCTTTCCCAGGTGCCGTCGATGACGGCCTGAGTGCGTGCGATGTAATAGGGGGCCCAGTTGTCGATGATCGAGGAGACGCGCGGCAGCGGGGCGTATTCACCCATGTCGGAGGCCTGACCAAAGGTGATCACATTGCCAGCCTTCTGGGCTGCGGCCTGCGGTGCGGTGGAATCGGTGTGCTGAAGGATCACATCGGCGCCTTGGTCGATCAGGGCCTGTGCAGCGTCCGCTTCTTTCGCCGGATCAAACCATGTGTAGGCCCAGACCACGGAGAATTCGACGTCCGGGTTCACTTTTTTGGCGTGCAGGTAAGCGGAGTTGATGCCGCGGATCACTTCGGGGATCGGGAAGGAGCCGATGTAGCCGATTTTGTTCGACTTGGTCATCATGCCTGCGATGGTGCCTTGAACGGCGCGGCCTTCGTAGAAGCGCGCAGAATAGACGCCCACGTTGTCGGCGGTTTTATAGCCAGTGGCATGCTCGAATTTCACGTCCGGAAATTTGGAGGCGACATTGATAGTCGGGTCCATGTAGCCGAAGGAGGTGGTGAAAATCAGGTCCGCGCCGGACAGCGCCATCTGGGTGATCGCACGTTCGGCATCGGCGCCTTCGGGCACGTTTTCCTGGTAG
This sequence comes from Celeribacter sp. PS-C1, assembly GCF_019429625.1. Lineage (GTDB taxonomy): Bacteria > Pseudomonadota > Alphaproteobacteria > Rhodobacterales > Rhodobacteraceae > Celeribacter. Next base: position 49,877 of record NZ_JAHXRW010000010.1, on the reverse strand, counting down.
ATGGTCTCGACCGCATCGCCGAAATGCTCTTCGACGGCCAGACGGCCCTGGTTGTGCTCATAGGTCCAACCACCGTCGCCGACGGGACCGACATAGATAAAGCCGACCTTGGTCTTGTCCTGCGCGAAGCTCGGCGCAGCCAAGCCCAGCGTAAGGGCGGAAGCTGCGGCGGCAGCGGTCAGCAACGTTCTACGTTTCATGGAAATCATCTCCCCTGTTGTGTGATGAATAAGGCTCGCGAAATTACGAGCTGTGAAAAATGCGCCCGAGCATCGCCGGCGCGTTGGAGGCACCATGGCGTCGCGCGGAAATGACGACAAGCACCAGAATTGTCGCAAGGAATGGCGACATCGACAAAAGCTCGACGGGGACTTTTGCGCCCGCCGCCTGAAGGTTGAGCTGCAACACGGTGATGCCGCCAAAGAGGTATGCGCCGATCAGCACGCGCCCTGCGCGCCAGCTTGCAAAGACCACGATGGCCAGCGCGATCCAGCCGATGCCGGCGGTGATCCCATCTGTCCACTGCGGCACGCGCACGAGGCTGATGTAGGCGCCACCAAGCCCCGCCATGGCGCCCCCGAACCCGATGGCAGCAAAACGCACCAGCTTGACCTTATAACCCAACGCGTGCGCGGCAGCGTGGTTTTCACCGACGGCCCGCAGGACAAGCCCCGCGCGGGTGAATTTGAGAAAGGCCCAGATTGCCACCACTGAGAGAAGGCTCAGGTACACCACGGCGTCATGCTGGAACAGGATCGGCCCAAGGAAAGGAATGTCCTGCAACAAAGGCACATGCAAATCCGGCAACGAGGGCGGTTTGATGCCCACATAATTCTGGCCCAAGAGTGAAGCGAGCCCGAGCCCCATGAGTGTCAACGCCAGACCCGCAGGCACCTGTGTGGTGAGGAAAATCTGGGTCAGGATCGCGAAGAGCATCGACAAAGCCATGCCGCCCAAAGCTGCCGCGACAAAGCCCAACGTCGGAGACCCGGTTTCGACCGCCGCGATAAAGCCGCAGACTGCGCCGGTGATCATCATGCCCTCGACGCCGAGGTTCAGCACGCCGGATTTTTCCGTCACCATTTCACCCAGAGCGGCCAAAAGGATCGGGGTCGAGGCGACCATGAGAGAGGCCAGAAGGATGACGGGATTGATGCCACCAAAGTCCATTACGCGCTCTCCTTTTTGACGATCATCACGCGGTAGTTCACTAGGATGTCCATGGCGAGAAGGATCATCAACAACATGCCCTGGAACACCTGGATTGCCGCCGAGGGCAGACCCAGCATGAACTGTGCCAATTCGCCGCCAATAAAGGTGAGTGCGAGGAGCAAGCCGGCCAGCAGGATGCCGATCGGGTTTAGTCGGCCGAGGAATGCAACGATGATGGCGGTAAAGCCGTAGCCTGCGCCAAAGTCGATGGAGATTTGACCTGCGGGACCCGTCACTTCGAACAGGCCGGCCAGACCGGCCAGCGCGCCCGCCGTGCCGAGGCAAAAGACGACCAACAGCTTGTCTTTGACGCCTGCAAACCGCGCCGCGCGGGGGCTTTCGCCGGTCAGGCGGATTTGGAAGCCGAGCATATGTTTGTTGATCAACACATAGGCCGCCACAACGGAGGCAAAGGCCGCGACCACCCCCCAATGCGCGCCTGTGCCTGTGATCAGCTCCGGGTTCGACATTGCGGGGATCTGGCTCAGGTTGCGCGAACCGGGAAAGCCGTTGCCCTCCGGGTTGCGCAGGAACCCGAGCGCGGCGGAGGCCAAAATCTGTTCCGCCACATAGACCAGCATCAGGGAGACGAGGATTTCATTGGTGTTGAATTTTGTCTTCAACAGCGCCGGGATCATCGCCCAGAGAAACCCGCCGAAGGCGCCCGCGATCACCATCAGCGGGAAAATCCACCACGCGTCGAGCGGATAAAGCGCTAAGCCCACGGCAGCACCGGTGAGCGCGCCCATGATATACTGCCCCTCAGCGCCGATGTTCCAAATGCCAGCCTTGAAGCCCAGAGACAGGCCGATGGCGATCAGGATCAGCGGTCCGGCTTTGACCAGCAATTGCGGGCGTGAATATCCGGCGAATTGCTCATTGAAGAGCGGATCCCAAAAGATCGTGCGAATGGCCGCGACCGGGTCCTTGCCCATGGCGGCAAACAGCAATCCGCCAAGGATCATCGTCAAAACGACCGCCAAGATCGGGGTGGCGATGGTCCAGATTTTAGAGGGTTCGGGACGTTTGACGAATGTAATCATAGCTCCGCCACCTCCATATCATGCGCGCCGCCCATCATCAGGCCGATTTCATCGACGGTGAGGCCTTTGGCGGGGCGCGGGGCGGTCAATGTGCCCTCGTTCAGGGCTGCGAAATGGTCGGAGATTTCCATCAACTCATCCAAGTCCTGCGAGATCACCACGAGGCCCGCGCCGCGTGCTGCCAGATCAAGGAGCGCCTGCCGGATGTCCGCCGCCGCGGAGGCATCGACGCCCCAGGTCGGCTGGTTCACCACCAAAATTTTCGGTTCCTGAAGCACTTCGCGTCCGATGACGAACTTCTGCAAATTGCCGCCGGACAAAGACCGCGCTGCCGAGCCTGGGCCGGGGGTGCGCACGTCAAAGGCTTTGATAATTTCTCGGGCAAAGTCTTCGGTCTTTTTCCAGTTCAGGAAATTGTTTTTGCTGAGCTTTTTGCGGATCGTAGCGGTCAGTGCCGCGTTTTCCGTCAGGCTCATGTTGGGGGCCGCGGCATGGCCAAGGCGTTCTTCGGGGGCGGCCAAAATGCCGATCTTGCGCCGCGCATTCGGGCCCAGATGGCTCACATCCTGACCTTCAAACATGACGGCACCCTTGCCAGTGCGGGCCTCGCCCGACAGCACCGACAGCAATTCGTCCTGACCGTTGCCTGCCACACCGCCGATGCCCAGAACCTCGCCGGCCCGCAGCGTCAGAGAGACGTTCTTGAGCTTTGTGCCAAAGGGGTTCGCGGGCGCGAAGTCGAGGCCCTTGACCTCCAACAACACATTGCCCGTCTCGCCGCCTTCGCGCGACGGCACATGCAGCGTCTGTCCCACCATCATCTCCGCCATGCTGCGCGCTGTGGTGACCTTTGGATCGCATTCGCCAACCACTTTGCCGAGGCGCAGGATCGTAGCCCCATCGCAAAGCGCGCGGATTTCTTCGAGCTTGTGCGAGATATAGAGGATCGAAGTGCCCTCGGATTGCAGTTTGCGCAGGGTCTTGAACAGAATCTCGACCTCTTGCGGAGTGAGCACCGAGGTTGGTTCGTCCATGATCAAAAGCTTCGGGTCCTGCAGCAAACAGCGGATGATCTCGACCCGTTGCCGCTCGCCCGCCGACAGGTCGCCAACAATCCGATCGGGGTCCAAAGGCAAGCCGTAGTTTTCCGAAACCTCGCGAATGGAGGCGGCCAACTCGCGCATTTTCGGCGGATTTTCCATGCCAAGCGCGACGTTTTCGGCCACGTTCAGCGCCTCGAACAGCGAGAAATGCTGAAACACCATGGCAACGCCTGCGGCGCGGGCGGCCTGCGGGTTCTGCGGCGCATAGGAGCTGCCGTGCAGTTGCATCGTGCCTGCGTCCGGCTTTTCCAGCCCGTAAATCATTTTCACAAGCGTCGATTTTCCCGCGCCGTTCTCGCCCAAAAGGGCATGGACTTCGCCGGTGCCGATGGAAAAACTGACATCGTCATTGGCGCGCACGCCGGGATATTCGCGGGTCAAACCCACGACTTTCAAAAGCTCCGTCACCCTGTCCGTTCCCCGTAAGATTCTGTGATCTCTCGCCCCGAGATTACTTGGGCCGCGACCCCAACCGCAATGGCTTGGGGATGTTTCCCAAGGTCAGGTTGCCCAATCGGACAGCAAATGCGTGCGATTTGGGCGTCCGCATGGCCAAGATCGCGCAGGCGGTTGCGAAAGCGCGCCCATTTTGTGTGCGACCCGATTAGCCCGGCGAAGGCAAAGCCATGTGTCAGCGCTCGGTGGCACAGCTCCAGATCGAGCGCATGGGAATAGGTTAGGATCAGGTGTTCGGCCTCTGGCGGCGCATAGGTCATGAGCGCTTCCGGGTGCTCGGACACTAGTTGCGTCACGCCTTCAGGGATCACGTCGGGGAAGCGATTGGCGGCGGTGTCGATCCAAGTGATCGCCAGATCGGGCAGGGGCGCGAGTGTTGCGACGATGGCCCGCCCGACATGTCCCGCGCCCCAGACCCAAAGGGGCCGCGTGGCGCGGGTGATCGGCTCGACCATCCAGTCGCCGTGAAGCTTCGGCGTCACATGACCCTGCGCGCGGGCCTCGGCGAGGGCTTTCTTGACCGCGAAAGGCATGGTGCCGGGGCCGCGCGCGAAAACATCCTCCGGGACGGCGGCCAGATTTTCGAACACCTCTGTCAAAAGCGTCACCGCCCCGCCGCAGCATTGCCCCATCGCGGGGCCAAGTGGCAGGCGTTGCAGACGCGGCGCGGAAAACGCGTGTTTCGCCGCCTCATATTCCAAGGTGCCGCCGCCAATGGTGCCGGACTGGCCAAATCCCTGCCGCGCTTGCCACACCAACATGGAGGCGCCGACTTCGCGCGGTGCAGATCCCTGCACCTCGGCCACAACCACGCGGGCGACGCGGTTGTGTTTGGCGAGTGCTGCGCTCAGGGCATCGCGATCAAAGCTCACGCTTTTGCCCTTTCAATCGCGGCGAGGCATTCCTCGGGCGTCGCGGGGGCATTGAGCGCCGGGTAGTTCGGGCCGCAAGCCGCGCAGGCGTCGGAGAGTGCCAAGAAGGCGGAAATCCCCAACATAAACGGCGGCTCGCCCACCGCTTTGGAGCGATAGATCGTCTCTTCGCGGTTGCGACCGTCCCACAGATCGACGTTGAGCACATCTGGAGCGTCGGAACAGGCGGGGATTTTATAGGTCGAGGGGGCGTGGGTTTTGAGCACGCCTTTGTCGTCCCACACAAGCTCCTCGGTGGTGAGCCAGCCCGCGCCCTGAACATAGCCGCCTTCGATCTGGCCCTTATCAATCGCCGGGTTCAGCGAGGCGCCAGCATCATGCAAAATATCCGCCCGCAGGATACGGTTTTCGCCTGTCAGCGTGTCGAGCGCGACTTCAGTGATCGCGATGCCGTGTGCGAAGTAGAAGAACGGGCGACCCTTGCCCGCAATCCGGTCCCATTCGATCTTCGGCGTCTTGTAGAACCCGGTCGCGGAGAGCGAGACGCGGTTCATATAGGCGAGGCTGAGCAGCTCGTCGAAATCCATCTCATGGACGCCGAAATGAACCTTGCCCTTGGCCCAAGTCACATCGCTTTCCCCAAATCGGTCGAGGATAAAGACTTCAAGCCGGGTGCGGATGCGGTCGCAGGCGTTCTTGACGGCCATGCCATTGAGGTCGGTGCCCGAAGAGGCGGCGGTGGCCGATGTGTTGGGCACTTTGGCGGTGTCCGTCGCGGTGATCTTGACCTTGTCCAAAGAGACGCCGAATTCCGTGGCGGCGACTTGCGCGACCTTCTGGAACAGGCCTTGCCCCATTTCCGTGCCGCCGTGGTTCAGGTGGATCGAGCCGTCGTTGTAGATATGAACCAGCGCGCCTGCCTGATTGAGGTGGGTGAGCGTGAAGGAGATGCCGAATTTAACAGGCGAAACACCCAATCCTTTTTTGATGATCGGGCTCTCAGCGTTCCATTTTTCGACGGCCTTTTTGCGTGCGGCATAGTCGGAGGTCTTCAAGAGTTCCTCGGTCATGCCGTGCAGGATAAAGTCCTCGACCTCTTGACCATAGGGCGTCAGCTTGCCGCGCGGCGTGACTTGCCCGCCTGCGTGTTGCGGATGGGCGTCCAGATGTTCGACGCTGCCCTCGGAGGTCGGTTCGCCCTCAAGCGACAGCACATGATCCTCCGGTACACCATCGCCCGCCGTGGGCGTGACCATCTCGTCGTAATAGTTGAGCTTGCGCACCTCAATGGGGTCTTTGCCAAGCTCATGCGCGATGTGATCGACCACGCGTTCGATGCCCAAAACACCCTGCGGCCCGCCAAAGCCGCGATAGGCAGTGTTGGACTGCGTGTTCATCTTAAGGCGATGACTCTCGATCCGCGCGTTCGGTAGGAAATAGGCATTGTCGGCGTGCAACATCGCCCGGTCGGCGACCGGCAGCGTCAGGTCCATCGACCAGCCGCCACGAGTGATTTGCAGGAAATCAATGCCGAGGATGCGGCCCTCGTCGTCAAAGCCGCAGGTATAGGAGATGCGGAAATCGTGGCGCTTGCCGGTGATCACCATATCGTCGTCGCGGTCGTAACGCATTTTACACGGCTTGCCGGTGTCACGCGCCGCGATGGCACAGGCAATGGCGAGCCAGTTGCCCTGGCTCTCCTTGCCGCCAAAGCCGCCGCCCATGCGCCGGGTTTCGACTCGCACGGCATGCATCGGCACATGTAGCGCATGCGCAACTTTGTGCTGAATTTCAGAGGGGTGCTGAGTCGAGGAATGCACCAGCATATCGCCGCCCTCTTGCGGCACGGCGGCGGCGGCTTGGCCTTCGAGGTAGAAATGCTCCTGCCCACCGATCTCGATGGTGCCTTCGATTCTATGCGGCGCTTCGGCGATGGCTGTCGCAGCGTCACCGCAGCCATAGATGCGCGGGCCGTCTTCGAAGCGGCTGTCGGCCTCCATCGCGCTGTCGTAATCCAAGAGCGCGGGGAGTTCCTTATACTCGATCTGGCCCAGTTTGGCGGCCTTGCGTGCGGCCTGATGCGAGGTGGCGACGACGAGGAAAATTGGCTGGCCGATGAATTGCACCTCACCGGAGGTCAAAAGCGGCTCATCCCCCAGAGAGGGCGAACAATCCGGCACATGATCGCCGAAATCTTCGGCGGTGTAGACACGCACCACGCCGGGGGCGGCGCGCACGGCGGACAAATCCATCGCGGTGATCTCACCATGCGCCACAGTCGAGAGACCAAAGGCCAGATGCAGTGCACCGGCGGGCAAGGGGATGTCGTCGATATACCGCGCCTGACCCGTCACATGGAGTTTCGCGGCGTCATGCGGAAGAGGGGAGCCAACAGACATTATGCGCCCTCCTTCACATCAAGAACCGAGGTGGTGAGGCCCTGGCTTTCGGCGAAATAACGTTTGAGCATGTTTTGCGCGGCGGTGAGGCGATAGGCGGCGGAGGCGCGCATGTCGCTCATCGGCGTGTAATCCGTGGCAAATGCGGGCAGGGCGGACTCGATCGTGTCCATGCTCCACGGTTGGCCAATCAACGCGTCCTCCACCTCTTTCGCGCGCGCGGGCGTTCCGGCCATGCCGCCAAAGGCGATGCGCGCGGCGGTGATTTTGCCCTCCGAGACCGTCATGTTGAAGGCGCCACAGACGGCGGAAATGTCCTGATCGAAGCGTTTCGACAGTTTATAAACCTTGAGGTCCGTGAGGCCGGATTTCGGCACCGTGATGCTTTCGACGAACTCGGACGTGCCGCGATCCTGTTTGCCGTAAGCGATGAAGAACTCCTCAAGCGCAATGCTCCGCCGCTCCTCTCCTTTGCGCAGGGTGAGCGATGCATTCGCGGCAATCAGCGGTGGCGGGCTGTCGCCAATCGGGGAGCCGTTGGCGATGTTGCCGCCAAGCGTCGCGGCGGCGCGCACTTGGGTGGAGGCAAAGCGGCGATACATCTCCGACAGAGAGGGCGAATAGGGTTTGAACAGCGCGATCAGATCGGCAATCGGGGTCATCGCGCGGATTTCAAACGCCTCATCCGTCTCGGTGATGCCCCTGAGGTCTTCGACCCCGTTCAGGAAAATCACCTCATCCAGATCGCGCATTTGTTTGGTGACCCAAAGGCCCACATCCGTGGCCCCCGCAATGAGCGTCGCGTCAGGGCGCAGCGCGTAGATCGCGGCCAATTCGTCGGCGCTCTCAGGGCGTTCGACAATGGCGGGCGCGGGGAAGGGGATGTGCTCTAACTCTTCCGGAATGGGTGCGGTTTCGGCCTTTTTCGCGGCGCGCAGAATGGGCGCGTAGCCGGTGCAGCGACAGAGGTTTCCGGCCAGAATATCCTCGTGATCGGTCTCGCCGCGTGCATGTGCGGTCGCCAGCGACATGACGATGCCGGGGGTGCAAAAGCCGCATTGGCTGCCGTGTTCTTGGATCATCGCGCTTTGCACCGGGTGCAGCGTGTCGCCTTTCGACAGACCCTCCACCGTGGTGACCGATTTGCCGTGAAGCTGCGGCAGAAACAGGATGCAGGCGTTCAGAGGTTTTTTGCCGCTCTCGTCCTCCACCATCACAGTGCAGGCGCCGCAATCGCCCTCGTTACACCCTTCTTTCGTGCCGGTGAGGCCGCGGGTGTCGCGCAGATAATCGAGGAGGGTTCGGGTCGGTGCGTCGCTTGCCGTGACAAGCGTGCCGTTTAGCCGAAAAGTGATCTCCATACGTCAGACCAGCCGCTTTCTTGTTCAAAACACGCGCCCGATGCGGCGGAAAGCGCGGGTGATTGCCAAAAGAAAACCGTTCCGAGGCAGATTATGCAAGGGATTCTCGCGCCCGGTCGCGTAGATTTTGTTCTTTTGATCAAAATATATGCGAGGCTGCGGCGCGCGAAACGAGCTGTGGAAAAGACACGTTTTGCTCTTGGCGAGGCTCGTCGCCATGCGTTAGCTTGGGCCGCAAATGAGCAGTCCGACCTTCATCCACCTCCGCGTTCACACCGAATATTCCCTTCTCGAAGGGGCGATGCGGCTCAAGAAATTGAGCGGCATGGTGACGGATATGAACATGCCCGCCGTCGCCGTCACGGACACCAATAACCTTTTCTGTGCGTTGGAATTTTCCGAATATGCCAAAGGCGCAGGTGTGCAGCCGATCATCGGCTGTCAGGTCGATGTCGCCTATCACGAGGCCGCCCCCGGTGAGCGTCAGAAATTGCCCGCGCCGGTGGTGCTTTTGGCGCAAAACGAGACGGGCTATGAGCATCTGATGAAGCTCAATTCCTGTCTCTACGTGGACAAACACGAGGGCATTCCGCAGGTCACCATCGAGGAGTTGGAGCGCTACTCTGGCGGGCTGATCTGTCTGACAGGCGGTTCGGACGGGCCGGTGGGGCGGATGATCCGCGAGAACCATGAGGATCAGGCTCGCGCTCTGTTGGAGCGTTTGAAGGCGATCTATCCGAACCGGCTTTACGTAGAGTTGCAGCGTCATCCGGGTGAGGATGGCGGGTCGACTGAGGCCGAGCGCCTGACTGAGCGGCCCTTTGTCGAATGGGCCTATGATCTGGGGCTGCCTTTGGTGGCCACGAATGACGTCTATTTCCCGAAAAGCGATATGTATGAGGCGCATGATGCGCTGATCTGTATTGCCGAGGGCGCTTATGTCGATCAGGTCGAGCCGCGTAGACGCTTGACGCCGCAGCACTATTTCAAATCGCCCGCGGAGATGGCGACGCTTTTTGCTGATCTGCCGGAGGCGCTTGAGAACACCGTCGAGATCGCGAAACGCTGCGCCTTCAAAGCCTACAAACGCGACCCGATCCTGCCGAAATTCGCGGATGACGAGGTTGAGGAACTACGCAAACAGGCCTGGGAAGGTCTGGACAGACGCCTTGCCGTGATCGAAGCGGCGGTGCCGCGCGAAGAGTATGAAGAACGGCTCAAATTCGAGCTGGGGATCATCGAACAGATGGGGTTCCCGGGCTACTTTTTGATCGTGGCCGACTTCATCAAATGGTCGAAGGACAACAACATCCCGGTCGGGCCGGGGCGGGGTTCGGGAGCTGGCTCTCTCGTTGCCTATGTGTTGACCATCACCGACTTGGACCCGCTGCGCTATTCGCTTCTTTTCGAACGGTTTTTGAACCCGGAACGTGTGTCGATGCCCGACTTCGACATCGACTTTTGCATGGACCGGCGCGAGGAAACCATCCGCTACGTGCAGGAGAAATACGGGCGCGACAAGGTGGGGCAGATCATCACCTTCGGTGCGCTTTTGTCCAAGGCCGCAGTGCGCGACATTGGTCGGGTGCTTCAGATGCCTTACGGGCAGGTGGACCGCCTGTCGAAACTGATCCCGGTCGAGGGCGTCAAGCCCGTGTCGATCAAACAAGCGCTCGAAGACGAGCCGAAACTGCGCGAAGAGGCCCGCAACGAAGAGGTCGTGGACCGGCTTTTGACCTATGGCCAACAGGTCGAGGGTTTGCTCAGAAACGCCTCCACCCACGCCGCGGGTGTTGTGATCGCGGACCGTCCAACCGACGAGTTGGTGCCTTTGTACCAAGACCCGCGCTCCGACATGCCGGCCACCCAGTTCAACATGAAATGGGTCGAGCAGGCCGGTCTGGTGAAATTCGACTTTCTGGGTCTGAAGACCCTGACCGTCATTCAGTCCGCAATGGACCTGATCTTCAAATCCGGGCGGCCCCTGCATGTTGCCGCAGATGGCACCGAGCTCTACGAGCCGCCAGAGGGCGGGGAGAACCAGATCAACCTCATCCCGCTGGATGATGCGGCGACCTATAGGCTCTACTCGGATGCGAAAACGGTCGCTGTGTTCCAAGTCGAGAGCTCGGGCATGATGCAGGCGCTTCGTCAGATGAAGCCGACCTGTATCGAGGACATTGTGGCGCTTGTGGCGCTCTATCGTCCGGGGCCGATGGAAAACATCCCGACCTATTGCGACGTAAAACACGGGCGCAAGGAATTGGAATCCGTCCACCCGACCATCGATCACATCCTCGCCGAGACGCAGGGCATCATCGTTTATCAGGAACAGGTGATGCAGATCGCGCAGGTCATGGCGGGCTATTCGCTTGGCGGCGCGGACCTTTTGCGTCGCGCGATGGGCAAAAAGATCAAAGAGGCGATGGACGCCGAGCGCCCGAAATTCGAGGAAGGCGCGGCGAAGAACGGCGTTGATAAAAAGAAGGCCTCCGAGGTTTTCGACCTTCTCGAAAAATTCGCCAACTACGGGTTCAACAAATCCCACGCGGCGGCCTATGCTGTGGTGTCCTATCAGACCGGCTGGCTCAAGGCGAACCACCCGGTGGAGTTCATGGCCGGTGTCATGAACTGCGATATTCACCTTACCGATAAGCTGGCGATTTATGCCGAAGAGGTGAAACGCGGGCTTGAAATCGAGATCGTGCCTCCCTGTGTGAACCGCTCTTTGGCGTCTTTTGACGTGGTGGATCAGAAACTGGTCTACGCGCTGGGCGCGCTGAAAAACGTGGGCTCCGAGGCGATGCAATTGATCGTGCGGGCGCGTGTTGAGGGCGGCAAACCGTTTGTCACGCTCTATGATTTTGCCCGGCGCGTCGATCTCAAGAAAGTCGGCAAGCGGCCCTTGGAAATGCTCGCCCGTGCAGGCGCATTCGATCAGCTCGACAGCAACCGCCGCCGGGTCTTCGACAGCCTTGAGCAGCTCGTGCAATATTCCGCCGCGATCCATGAGCAAAAGGCCTCGAGCCAAGTGTCGCTCTTTGGCGATGCGGGTGAGGACCTGCCCGAACCGCGCCTCTCGCCCGTGGGCGATTGGGTCGCGTCAGAGCGGTTGATGGAGGAGCATAAAGCCATCGGGTTTTACCTCTCCGGCCACCCGCTCGACGACTACGCAAGTGCCTTGAAACGCAAGAAAATCGGCACGATTGCCGAGGTGCAGGCCAAGGCAGAGGCCGAAGGCGGCGCGATCATGAAAGTGGGCGTCTTGGTGTCGGGGTTCCGTCCTATGAAATCCGGCAAGGGCACGCGCTATTTCCGCATGAATATCTCGGACAGCACCGGCCAATTGGCGGGCATCGCGATGTTCCCGAAAAAGGGCGAATATGAGCCGTCCTACGAGATTTTCGAGAAACACGATAAGCTGGTGATGACGCTCGAAGGCCGCTTCAACGACGGCCAGTTTGATCCGATGATCCGCTCCGTCGCGCCGATGGATGCGATTGTCGCGGATGCCGGTGGTGCGGGGCTGAAGATCTACTGCGAAGACACCAGCGCGGTCATTCAGGTCGGCGAATTGCTGACCCGCGTGACGCAGGAGGCGAAACAGCCGCCAAAAGGTGCGATTTCGTTCTGCATCATGGCGCCGGATTATCCCAACGAGGTGGACATCGACGTGCCGCAGCCCTTTGTCATCACACCAGAGGTGAAGGGCGCGATCAAATCCTTTGACGGCGTGATCATGGTCGAGGACATGTGATGCGCACTCTAGTGTTGGTCTCTTGTGCGCTGGGGCTTTCGGCCTGTCAGATCAAAACACCCGCGTTTCTCGCGCCGCCGACCGAGGTCGACGCGCCTGTCGCGAATGTGGCGACTGCAAGCGAGACGTCTGACGTTCTGACCTCCGAAGATGCCGATGCTGAGGAGGATGCGTTTGAGGGTGGGGAGCGCGCGGATGTGAAGCTCCTCGAAGAGACGCCGGACCCACTTTCGGCGGAGATCGTCGCAGAGGCCGACCGAATCCTCGCCGAAACCACTGAGGTGCGCCGCGCGGGGCTTGGCGGCATGTTCGCTTTTCTGAAACCGAAACACGTTGCGGCGCCGGTCGAAGAGGTGGCGCTTCCGGTGGAAGAGGGGTTCGAGGCGCGTCCGGAGACCCATGGTGTTGCACCCTCTGTTGCGGAGCCATCCGAACTCGCAGCCCCCAAACCTCTCTTTGGATTTCTGAAACCCAAGTCTGGTGATGGCCCGTCCTCGACCGTCAATTCCGGCGAGGTCCTGCCCTTTGGAGATGTCGGCATCAATTGCGAGATCCGACCCCGTGCTATGGGCCGGAAAGTCGATCAGTTCCCGCGTGAGGGCCGCCCTGTTTGGCAGCTCTACGACAGCGACCCCACAAGCACCGAACCGCGCAGCCAATATATCACAGGGTTCGCCGACGGCTGCGCCCGTCAGGTCACGGCGGCTTTAACAATGTTCGGCGCGGCGGGGCTGCATGAGGTTTTGCGCTATTCTGATCATTCCGAGCGCGATTGGTCGCGGGCGGACAAGACCTATGAGCGGATCAAGCGCCAGACCTGTGGTGTTGGTCGTGGCAAATATTGCCCGGCGGAAAGCCTCGATGCGCTGGAGCGTCAGGTCGCCTTCGTCTCCGTTTATCCTTATTTCGGGGCGGAGGAGGACTGGTTGGAGCTCTTGCTTCATGACGGTCAGGTGATGAGCGAGGAAATGCGGTGAGGGATCATGAGTGCCAGAATTTGCGGACGCATTCGAACGCGTTTGCGAGCAAACGCTGCCTCGAATGCCCTTGTCGTTACAGTTTGCGAGGCAAACTGTAACCTCACCAGTGCGGCGGGCGTTGATCGGCCAGAGGCACGGTGCCCTCGCTCTCCGACTGACGCAGCGCTTCGGCCTCCATCAACATCCCAAGACGCCGCTCGGCCTTCTCCAGAATACCTTCCTGCTGCGCCACGATGTCGGACAGTTCCTCGACGGTCTTGGTAAGATAGGCGATCTGTTCTTCCAAGGCGGTGATGCGGGTCTCGTCTGACATGGCGGGATCTCTCTCTTTTGGAGCCGGGAATGGCACAGATAAGCCTATGTCATAAGGATTTCATGCCGTCCACCGGCGTCGCGCCTTGCCCCTGAGCCGCCCGTGCGATATGCCGCCCGCGACAGTGAGCAAAAGGACCGGCCATGGCCAAGCCCAAGAAAACCCCGCGCCCCAAGGCAGAGACGCCCAAGGGCTTTCGTGATTACTTCGGCACAGAGGTGAGCGAGCGCAAACATATGCTCGATCAAATCGCTGAAGTCTATCACCATTACGGGTTCGAGGCGCTTGAGACCTCTGCGGTGGAAACCGTCGAGGCGCTGGGCAAATTCCTGCCGGATGTGGACCGCCCGAACGAGGGTGTCTTTGCTTGGCAAGAGGATGATTCCGACTGGGTCGCTCTGCGTTACGACATGACCGCGCCTCTGGCCCGTGTGGCGGCGCAATATCGTCAGGACCTGCCGTCCCCCTATCGTCGCTTTGCGATGGGGCCGGTGTGGCGCAACGAAAAGCCCGGTCCGGGCCGTTTCCGCCAATTCTACCAGTGTGATGCCGACACCGTGGGGGCGCCCTCGGTGGCCGCCGACGCAGAAATCTGCGCGATGCTCTCGGATTGCCTTGAGAAAGTCGGCATTCCGCGCGGCGATTACATTGTGCGGGTGAACAACCGCAAAGTGCTGGATGGCGTTCTGGAAAGCGCGGGCCTGCCGGACACCGAAGAGTTCGCCGCCACGCGTGGAATCGTTTTGCGGACCATCGACAAACACGACAAATTCGGCGACGCTGGCGTCATGGCTTTGCTGACCGAAGGGCGCAAAGACGAGAGCGGCGATTTCACCAAGGGCGCAGGTCTCGCCACGGCGCAGGTCGATCTGATCCTCGGCTTCGTCAACGGACGCCAGGACAGCAATGCCACCACGTTGGATCGCTTGGGCGAATTGGTCGGCGAGGCCAAAACCGGCCAAGAGGGCGTCGCCGAACTGCGCGAAATCGCGGAGCTGCTCGAAGGCCAAGGCTACGGCCCCGACCGCATCGTCATCGACCCCGCCGTGGTGCGGGGCCTGGGCTATTACACCGGCCCGGTTTATGAGGCCGAGCTGACCTTTGAGGTCACCGACGAGAAAGGCCGTGTGCGCGAGTTTGGCTCTGTCGCGGGCGGCGGGCGCTATGACGATCTGGTCAAACGCTTTACCGGCCAGGCCGTGCCTGCAACGGGCGCCTCCATCGGGGTCGACCGTCTCTTGGCAGCGCTGCGTGCCACAGGCCGGATCGGCTCCAAAGCGCAAGGCCCTGTCGTAGTCACAGTGATGGACCGCGACCGCATGGGCGACTATATGGCGATGGTCTCCGAACTGCGTCAGGCGGGCATTCGCGCCGAGGTCTACCTCGGCAACCCGAAGAACTTCGGCAACCAACTCAAATACGCCGACAAGCGCGAAAGCCCGGTGGCGATTATCCAAGGCGGTGACGAAGCCGAGCGCGGGGTCGTTCAGATCAAGGACCTGATCCTCGGCACGAAGCTGGCGGAAAGCGCCTCTGTCGAAGAGTGGAAAGACCGCCCGAACCAATACGAAGTGCCGCGCACAGACATGGTCGCGAAGGTGCGCGAGATCATCGAGAGCTATTCCTGATGGCTCGCGTCGAAATCACCAAAGCCGCCATCAAGGCCGAGGCCGCGCGCCTCAAAGCCTTCTTCGAGGCGGAGGGCGCTTTGCCCGTCGAGATGGACATTCTTCTGCCTGCCGAGGTGCTTTTGGACCTTTACGGCGAGGACATCCGCGCCCGCGCCTATATGACCCAAGACCCCGAGCGCGGCGAAATGATGCTGCGCCCGGACTTCACCGTGCCGGTGGTGCAGGAGCATATGTCGAACGGCGCCGAACCCGCGCGCTACACCTACGCGGGCGAAGTGTTCCGCAAGCAAGAAGACATGCCCACGCGCGCCAATGAATATTTTCAGGTCGGCTATGAAGTCTTCGATGGCTCCGATCCGGCGGCTGCCGATGCCGAGGTTTTCGCGAATTTCGCCAATGTGCTGTCCGACAGTGGCTTGCGCGCCGCGACCGGGGATATCGGCATTCTGAAAGCCGCCGTTGCGGGGCTGAAAACCACAGAACGCCGCCGTGCCGCTTTGCTGCGCCACATCTGGCGTCCGCGCCGGTTCCGCGCGCTGATGACGCGGTTTTCCGAGGCGGGCACCACGCTCCGCCTGCAAAACCTTGAGCGCGTGCGTGCCAATCTGGCCCAACCTGAGGCGCCTTTTATCGGTCTGCGCACGCAGACGGAGATCGACACGCGGATCAAGGCGCTCGAAGAGGACGCCGCCGAGCCGCCGATTTCCGCAGGTGAGATTGAACTTTTGGACGACATCCTGTCGCTCAAGGAAACCCTGCCGCATGTGCTGTCTCAACTGCGTGACATCACCGTGGACCTGCCGGCCATTTCCGATGCCGTCAGCCTTCTTAGCCGTCGTACGGATGCTTTGGCGAAGCGTGGTGTCGATGTCGACAGCCTCGATTTCGAGGCCTCCTATGGCCGCACCTCGATGGAATATTACGACGGCTTCGTCTTTGGTTTCTACGCCGAAGGACGCCCGGACCTGCCACCCGTGGCGACCGGCGGGCGCTATGACGCGTTGACTGCGGTCTTGGGGCAGGGGCGGTCCATTCCGGCCGTGGGCGGCGTGATCCGCCCGAATGTGCTTCTGAGCCTGAAAGGAGGCGCATGATGGTGGTCAAACTGGGCGTGCCCTCCAAGGGCCGGTTGATGGAAAAGACCTTTGAATGGTTTTCCGAGCGCGGCGTGATGTTGTCGCGGGCCGGAAGCGAGCGGGAATATTCCGGTGCGGTCGAGGGCATTGAGGGCGTTGAGCTTGTGCTTCTCTCGGCCTCCGAGATTCCGCGTGAACTGGCGGCGGGCCGAATCCACATGGGTGTCACCGGTTCCGATCTGGTGCGCGACAAACTTGCGAGTTGGGACAGCAAGGTGATCGAAATGGCGCCGATGGGCTTTGGCCATGCGGACCTGATCATCGCCGTGCCGAAGGCCTGGGTCGATGTCGATACGCTGGACGATCTCGATGCCGCCGCCGCCGCTTTTCGCGCGCGTCACGGGTTCCGCCTGCGCATTGCGACGAAATATCACCACCTGATCCGCGAGTTTCTGAAACAGAACGGCGTGGCGGATTACCAACTCGTCGACAGCCAGGGCGCGACTGAAGGCACGGTGAAAAACCTCACCGCCGAGGCCATCGCCGACATTACTTCGACGGGCGAGACCCTGCGCGCCAACCACCTCAAAATCCTGAGCGGCGACCCGGTGCATTGTTCTCAGGCCACGCTGTTCAAATCCCGCATGGCGCATTGGACGGATGACACCCGCGCGACGCTGGTGACGCTTAAGGATATGTTGGGGCTGGGGGACTGAGGATTAGAACTGACGGCGAGCGTCGCCCAGTTCATTCCTCTTCGAACACGCCGATCAAACTGTTCAACGCGATAAAACCGCGTCCCATCGGACTTGGGAGGCGACTGTCCGCAGCATTGTCGCGATTGTCGCCAAGGACAAAGACGTGGCCCTTTGGCACGGTAAAAAGGGCTGCCGTGTCGAGCCGCGTGTCGCTCACATCCAGAACTTCATAACTTGTCCCGTCCGGCAGTGTTTCGCGCGTGAGAGAGACGTCACATTCTGTTTGACCGTCGCAGGCATCTTGGGCGATCCGCATGTCATCTTTTCCGGTGAGGCGAAAGCTCTGTCCTCTTTCACGTTTCAAAGCCGTGCCATTCAAAAAGACCTCGCCCTCGATCAGCTGGATCTGATCTCCCGCCAGGCCAATGATGCGGAACAGAAAGACCAGACCGTTTTCCGCGAATGCAATGGACTGGCCGCGCTGTGGCTTCAAAGTGTCGTTGTAGAGACGCGCGATTGGACAGTCTCCCGGCGCGAAGGTCGGCAACATGGCACTGGAGCTTGTTTGAAACATGTGATGTTCGCCAAAAGCGCATTTTAAGCAGATGCAGGCTGCACTGGCGGGGGAGGTGAAAAGGGATGTGAAAAAAAGAACCGTCAGGAAACGCAACACTTTGAAAGCCTTTAAACGATCCCGATCTCGGCCAATGTCTGTGCCAATTCCGCAGGCAGCTCAGGTTCGCTCTTGCGACCCTGCGGCAGATCGGCGGGGGCGTCTTCGGGTTTGAGGTAGCGCCAGCCCTGAAACGGGCGGCGTTGGGCGTTTTGGGTGCGGATCAGCGGTTTCGCCAGCTCGATGCGACAGCGGCGCACGCCGTCATGGCCGATCACCTCATGCAGTCCGACGATGGTCTGACGCGCCTGAATCACGCCTTTGATCACCCAATAGAGTGAGCCTCCGTTCAGCAGTTTCTCTTCCTGCTTCGGCCACATGCGTGTCACATGCCCGCGGCTCGCGCCCGGGGTGGCTTCGATATAGGCGTTGAGCTCTTCGAATGTGTCGATGCCCACGCAGAGTTTTACGAGATTTATGTAGTCAGCCATCAGATTGCTCTAAGTGTGGTATAGATCATAGGTCGGAAGATTGATTCGACAAGCCGTTCCCCTGCGTGGTTGCGCCTTTGATCACACGGCATTAAGACCGACGCCCTCTCTATGACCCATCAAGACCGGAAAAGACTGCCATGACCCGCTTTGCCGCCCCCATCGCCGAACAGATTTGGGATATGAAATACCGCCTGAAAGAGGCCGATGGCACGGCGTTGGACCTCTCCGTGGAGGACAGCTGGCGCCGTGTGGCGCGGTCCTTGGCGTCTGTAGAAAAAGACAGCGCCGCGTGGGAAGAGAAATTCTACCACGCGCTCGAAGATTTCAAATTCCTGCCGGCGGGGCGCATTCTCGCGGGCGCTGGCACGGGCCGCGCGGTGACGCTGTTCAACTGTTTCGTCATGGGGACGATTCCGGACAGCATGTCGGGCATTTTCGATATGCTCAAAGAGGCCGCGCTCACTATGCAGCAGGGCGGCGGGATCGGCTACGATTTCTCCACCATTCGCCCGAAAGGCGCGGATGTGATGGGCGTGGCGGCGGATGCCTCCGGGCCTTTGTCCTTTATGGATGTCTGGGACGCGATGTGTCGGACGATTATGTCGGCGGGCTCACGTCGAGGTGCGATGATGGCGACCATGCGCTGCGATCACCCGGATATCGAGCGTTTCATTGAGGCGAAACAGGACGCAGCACGACTGCGGATGTTCAACCTCTCGGTGCTGGTGACCGACGACTTCATGGAAGCGGTGAAGGCCGACGGTCCTTGGGAATTGAAGTTCGGCGGCAAGGTCTATCACACCGTCGAGGCGCGTGATCTTTGGAACAAGATCATGAAGGGCACCTATGACTATGCTGAGCCCGGGGTGATTTTCATCGACCGGATCAACAAGATGAACAACCTGTCCTATGTCGAAACCATCGCGGCGACCAACCCCTGTGGAGAGCAACCTCTGCCGCCTTATGGCGCTTGCCTCTTGGGCTCGATCAACCTTGCGCGTCTGGTCAAAACGCCTTTTGAAAAGGGCGCAGAGATGGACGAGGCGGCGCTGTCCGATCTGGTCGCGACCGCCGTGCGGATGATGGACAATGTGGTCGATGCCTCGCGGTTCCCGCTGGAACAGCAGGCACAGGAAGCACAGGCGAAACGTCGCATCGGGCTTGGTGTCACCGGGCTGGCAGATGCTTTGCTGATGATCGGTCAGCGTTATGGCTCTGAAGAAGCCGCCGCGACCTGTGAGAAATGGCTCAAGATGATCGCGCGCGCTTCCTACCTCGCCTCCGCTGAGTTGGCGAAAGAAAAGGGCGCTTTCCCGCTGTTCGAAGCCGACAAATATCTGGCCTCTGGGTCGCTTGAGCATATGGATCAGGACGTCAAAGAGGCCATTCGTCAAAATGGCATTCGAAATGCGCTTTTGACCTCCATCGCGCCGACCGGCACCATTTCGCTCTATGCGGGCAATGTGTCCTCGGGGATCGAGCCGGTGTTTGCCTATGCCTACACCCGTAAGGTGCTGCAAAAGGACGGCTCGCGCACGGAAGAAGAAGTTGTCGATTACGCGGTCAAACTCTTCCGCGACAAATTCGGTGATGCGGAGCTGCCCGAGTATTTCGTCAACGCGCAGACGCTTGCACCGCTGGATCACGTCCGCATGCAGGCGGCGGCGCAGAAATGGGTCGACAGCTCGATCTCCAAGACGATCAACTGCCCCGAAGACATTGCCTTTGAGGACTTCAAAGAGGTCTATATGGAGGCCTGGGACAGCGGCTGCAAAGGTTGCACGACCTATCGCCCGAACGATGTGACAGGCTCCGTTCTATCGGTCTCCGAGAGTTCCGAGAAAGCGCCGGAGCAAGAGGTCGGTGCCGAAGTCGTCTATCTCTCCGAGCCGCTCGATCGTCCGCAACAGCTTGAGGGCAACACCTATAAGGTCAAATGGCCGGACAGCGAACACGCGCTCTACATCACCATCAACGATATCGTCGTCGGCGGGCATCGTCGCCCGTTTGAGATTTTCATCAACTCGAAGAACATGGAGCATTTCGCCTGGACCGTGGCGCTGACCCGGATGATTTCGGCCGTGTTCCGGCGCGGCGGCGATGTGTCTTTCGTGGTCGAGGAACTCAAGGCCGTGTTCGACCCGCGCGGCGGCGCGTGGATGAAGGGCAAATATATCCCGTCCATTCTCGCGGCCATCGGCGGTGTCATCGAAACACATCTGATCGAAACCGGCTTTATCGAAGGCGAAGGCATGGGCCTCAAAACCGACCCGCAAGCAGAGGTCGTGGCCGTCGGCGAACGCCCGCGCGGCAAGGCTTGTCCATCGTGCGGCCAATACGACATGCGCATGGTCGAAGGCTGCATGACTTGCGGGTCTTGTGGTCATTCGAAATGCGGGTGAGTTGCGGGGGATGTGAGGCCCGCCCATAGGTAACTGTTTACGGAGTGTTTTGGCCACTCCGACTAAGTTGACAAAACCACCGGAAGCTGAGGCTTTCGGTGGTTTTTTATTTCGTTTGTCTTGCGATGGTTTGGCGAGGTCTGCCGAGGGCCTTCGGCTTGGGGGCGCGACGTCGTCAGTGGCGCGCGCTTAAATGCGTCCTGCGCTTCGCGAGTATCTATCTAAAAGTTGCCCTAAAATAATTAAACATTTGCTATTCAATTTTCCAATGTTAAAAATGATTCTGGATGATGTCGGGCGAGAGGTCCGCTGTGAGGAGGCACATCCGCATCGCAGATTGCGTTTGGAGGCGTGGTCTTGCGGTGAAGATTTTTTAGGAGGAGAGATCATGAATGTTGCTGGCAAGGTCGTCTTGATCAGTGGGGCGGCTCGAGGCATGGGCGCGACCGAGGCGCGAGACTTCGCGGCGGCAGGAGCAAAGCTCGTATTGGGTGATGTTCTTGAGGATGAGGTGCAGGCTCTGGCGGCCGAGTTGGGAGAGGATGTTGCGATTGCGGTGCGTCTCGATGTTACAAAATCTGAAGATTGGCAGGCGGCAGTGGCCGCGGCGAAGGCCCAATTTGGGCGTATCGACGTGCTTGTGAACAATGCCGGGATTCTGCGGTTTTCTGATATTGTCAGCTGTTCGGATGATGAGTGGGAGCAGGTGATCGGCATCAATCTTAGCGGCACTTTCAAAGGTATACGTGCAGTTACGCCGCTCATGGAGGATGGCGGCGGCGGGTCTATCGTCAACATCTCTTCGACGTCCGGGCTCAAAGGGTTTTCCGGCGTTCCGGCCTATATCGCGTCGAAATTCGGCATTCGCGGCTTGACGAAGGCGGCAGCTGTCGAGCTTGCGTCAAAGGGCATTCGGGTGAATTCGGTCCATCCCGGAAACATCAACACAGACATGGTTGATGGGCTCTACGCAGATTATCGGCATGTTCCGATGAACCGTGTGGGCGAGCCCGGCGAGATCAGCAAGCTGGTGATGTTCCTGGCCAGCGATGACAGCTCGTTCTCCACCGGCGCCGAATTTGTTGCGGATGGTGGGGAAACCAGCGGCATGCCGAATTTGTTCTAAGCCTGCGCTGGAAGGTTATTCTCATTAAGTCATTAGTTAATGGCAAAATCAATTTGCCATTCATCAAAGGGTTCGGTGCTGAAAGAGGAGCGGCGCCGTGGCCTTCATCAAGGGAGGAAAGAGAAATGCACAAAACGTATCGGGCGACCGGTCTCGGAATTGCCGCGGCCACGGTTGCGACCCTTTGGGCGCAAGGCGCGCTTGCGGAGGACTTCGTCTATGTGAACGAACATGTCGACATTACGCCGTTGTGCGGGGAGGAGCCGATCCGTGTCGCTCTGGTCGATGGCTATGGCGGCAATTCGTGGCGCCGAACGGCCTTTGCCGAAATCGAGGACGAGGCCTCGAAATGCGAGAATATCGTCGAGGTGACCTACGCCGAAGCCGGAGGGGATTTGCAGGCCTATAGCGCCGCGATCAACGGGTTCGTCGCCCAAGGCTATGAAATCATCGTGGCCTATACGGACTTTGGCGATGCGGCGATCCCGGCCTATCGGTCCGCCCAGATGGCCGGGACGACGATGGTGCCGTATTTCTCGGATCTGAGCGGTCAGGTTGGGGTCGATTATGCTGCGAACCCGTTTGAGGATGCGTTCCGCGCCGGATCAATCTTTGGCGAGTGGGTTGGGGAGACCATCGGCGAGGGCAAGACGGTCTTCCTCGGTGGTCTGGCTGGATCTGCCTCGTCGGTGACCTTCCTCGAAGGCTATAAAGAGGGCCTGAAAGCCTATCCCGAGGTCGAGCTTTTGGATGACAATTTCATCGTCACGAACTGGAACCCTGCAGATGCGCAAAAAGCGGTGGCGGGTTTGATTGCGAAATATCCCGAGATTGACGCGATTGCGACGGATTACGGGGTGACCAGTCTTGCGGCCGTCAAAGCCTATCAGGCTGCAGGTTTGCCCGTGCCGGCGATGGCGTTCATTGCGACCAACAATGAATACAGCTGCAAATGGATGGAGGCCAAAGAGAGCGGAGATGTCTGGCCGCAACTCGCGCTGAGCGGAACCACCGCTGATGTTCGGTTTGCTTTGCGGGCGGGTCTGGCGGCGCGCAATGGGCTTGAGGCTCCGGAGCCGAGGGCGCTGGTTGCCTTCCCGTTTGCTGACAGCGCGGCCGGTGTCGATCCGCTCTGCGACCCAGAGCTGCCGCCGGATGCAGATCTGTCCTCGTCTTTGCCGATGGACAAAATGGTGGCGCTTTTTGAGCAGTGAGGCCGCATGACCTGACGCTCTGACATCGCCGGATCGCCTTTTACGGGCGATCCGGTTTTCTGTTTCGGTGAAACACGTGTTTCGATTTGCATGTTCTGCCGATGTCACGCGGCGGACAAAGCTGTTACCAAAGGGGAACCTACGTGCGGGATATGTTCTTGACCGTTCCGTGGAGTATGGTCGAATGACATCAACGAAGAGCTGGAACTTGGGTGGCACCACGAGATGACAAAGGAAAACGGCGCAGTTCGGGGCATCAAATCCGTCGAGGTGTTCGGAGATATCCTGTCCGGGATGATTCATGCGGGTGAGCGGACCTCTCTTGATGGCGTGGCGGATGCGTCCGGGCTATCGACCGCGAAGGTGCGGCCCTATTTGAACAGTCTTCAGCGGACCGGTCTCGGGGTTTATGATCCGATGTCCCGGCAATATTCCTTTGGTCCACTGGCCGCCTTGCTTGGTCAACGGCGTATCGAGGCGCTGGCGCGGCGCTACGGTTTTCTGGATGCGGCGCGTGGTATTGCGCGAGAACGCGACCTTTTCGCGGGTGTTGTGTTTTGGGCTGGGATTGGGCCAACCGTGGCTAGTGTGATCCCGTCCCGAATGGCCTCCGACAACAATGTGATGCCCGGCACAGTCTACAGTGTTACCGGCACCGCATCGGGACGGGTGTTCATGGCATTTTCCTCCGATCCGCGCGTGGCGGCGCGTGCAGAAGCAGAGCTGGCAGGCACGGCCTGTCCGCGCGGGGTTGGTGAACTGCGTGAGGATGAAGATTTCACGGAGGCTGTGGAGGAGGTGCGCCGGGATGGATACTGCTTCATTCGCGACGCTTATTTCCCAGGGTACAATGGCATGGCCGTTCCGGTCATGGATGAGGACGGGGAACTGGTCTGCGCAATCGTTGTGTCCGGGACCGCAAAGGTGTTTCCAAAGGAGATTGCGCGTCGTCTCGCGGAGCGCATTCGAACCGAACTGGCGGAGCGGATTGCGGCCAAGCCATCTACGATTTCGGCGCCAGAGGTGACGCGGATCGATCCGGTGCGCAAAGAGCTTTTTGAGCCGGTCGATGCCGCCGCGGATGAGCGGCGCGGGGTTGGCTCGGCAGAGACTGCGGTCCAGATTTTGCGCGCGATGACGGGGCGGGCGGGGCCGATGAGGCTCAAGGAAATCTGTGATCAGGCTGGGCTGGCCGCTGGCAAGGCGCATAGCTACATGGTCAGCCTGCGTCATGCGGGTCTGGTGGAAAAGGCGCCCGGCTCGACGCAATATCGCCTTGGGCCGTTGACGGCCGAGATGTTGCTTGTGCGTTTACACAGCTATGATGCTTTTGCTGCGGCGCGTGCCCTTGTGCGGCGCTTGTCGCGGCAAACGGGTTTGATGTGTTTTCTAACAACGTGGGGCAGTTATGGCCCGGTCGTCGTGCATATCGAACGTGGCCAGATGGCGCGCCATTCCGATATCTATCTGGGCCGCGGCATGCCGCTAAGTAGCTCTGGCACCGGGCGTTTGTTCCAGGCCAATCTCAGTCAACAGGTCTTGGCCCCAGCGGTGGCCGCCGAGATGGCAGTTTATCCGCAGTTGAGAGCGCGCGCGCCCAGTCCGGAGGATCTTTCGGTGATGCTGGAAGAGATCCGGCAGACGGGATATGCGACGTTCGAGACCGGCCCCGTTGTGGGGCTTCGCTCTCTGGTGGCGCCGGTGCGCAACCATGTGGGAGAGATGTGGTTTGCGGTGACCTTGACGGGCGCAATAGACCGGGTGCGCGCCGAGGAGGATGCTTTGCTAGAGCAACTTCTGTCGGGCGTTGCGGCGATCTCTGCCGATTTGGGATATGCTGTGCCCAAGTAAGGATGCGCTCGGGCTCCTGTCCTATCTCCCAATTTTCTTCCTCATTTCCATCTGGTGACAGTCAGGTGCGGATTGCGGCTGCCTGAAACGCTTTCGGGCAGGGAGAAAGAGCGCCAGTCATTTCTAAATAATTTGCTTTAAGCAAAGTAATTTGCAAATATCATAATTGCCCGCCGCTGAATTGAGGCGTTTCTGAAGGTTCTCGGGCTGACCGATTGGAGCTATTTGGAGGGGTGTGTTTCTCGACATGAGTGCAGATCTGCGTCTGAGCGGAGGGCTGGGTGATGAGCCCGTTTTTAAACTTTCTGAACTTACGAGGAGGAGTTCGCACATGATGACAAGGTTTGGTCTGCTGACGAAAAAGCAGGGAATGCCGTCACAGGATTTCAATCAGCATTGGGAGGGTGTTCATGGGCCGATGGCCTCCAGATTTTCTGGCTTGCGCGGGTATTGGCAGCATGCGGTGACCGACAAGGAACAATTCGGCATCAGCCATGCGCGGGGAATGGATTGGGATCTGGACGGGTTCTCGGAGCTTTATTTCGATGATGAAGACGCGATGATCAGTGCGGTGAATGATGACTCTTTTGCGCCGGCTTTGTCAGATGAAACTGATTTTCTGCAAGATGTTAAGATTGTCGCTTGTGAAAAGCACAAGGTTGTCGAAATGGACTTGGATGATGGCCCTTACATCAAGAGAATGACGCTTTTGAAGCGGTTGCCGGGGGTAAGCCCCGAGCGCTTTCGTCAGGAGTGGCTTGAGACCCATGCAAATTTCGTGCGCCGTTGGCCGGGTGTGTTGGGGTATCATCAAAATCTTGTGGTGGGTCGATATCATGGGTCGCGCACTGAGCAGGCAAGTCATGATGAGGTGCCAGTCGATGGGATCGTTGAGTTCTGGTTTCGGGACAAAGAAGCTGCTGCAGAGCTCTACGCCAAAGACATCGTGACGGAAACGCAGGAACACGCGAAGGTCTTTCTTGATACGATCACGCCCTACTTTGTGGAGAGCCGTCAGATCGTTTGATCATGCGAATCGCTCCGTGATTCGTGATGTCTGTTATTCGATATAGCTGAATCGATAATTCTGGCGTCCGGGATACCGGGCGCCATTTTTAATTTTGGGGGTTGCGCATGAGAGTGGATGCAAAAATTAGGCATTAGAACATCAATTCTACGATCTCATATAATTTTTCAGGCCGTGCATTTTTGGCGCCAGAATTCATGTGATGGGTTCGTTTCGCATGAGGGGTGACGCGCCATTTGTGTGGTGTGTGGGTGGTTGGATTTGTCGGTGGATTGGGTGTCCTATTTTTAGTTAAGCATTTGTTTTAAATAATATTATATAATTTCATTTGTCGCATTTTGGTTGCGTTGAAGCGTCTTCGGAATGGCCAAATTTAGCGCGTTTCCGTAGCGCTCTGAGGGGCTTTTAATCCATGCGTCTTCTCCCGCCCTGCAGGTCCTGAAATCCGAAAATTTAAAAAATTATACGATAATGGCAAATTTATTTGCGCATTACAAATAGTGTGCTACCCATGATGTGAGGGGCGCACACCCCTCAAAGGGAGGAAATCAGACCATGGCGACAGACCGCCTGGCGTGGTCCGCAAGCGCGGGCCGTGCCCCGAATTCTGCTGGCCTATGGCTGGCAGATGCGTCGCCGGTCTTTGCGTGTATCTGAGGGAGGACGCGTGATGAAAACTGCAAACAATGCACCCTATGGCACAATGCCGCCCAGCCTGTTCAGCCGTGATCGGCTGTCGTTCGAGCTTGGGACCGTGTTGCTGTCGACGCTGGCGCTGATCGTGCTGTGCATGATCTTCGCGCCCTCGAGCATCACCTCGGGCGCGCTTGCGGGAAGTCTGCCCTTCGCGGCCGTGGCGGTGATCGTCAGTCTTGGGCAGATGCTTGTGGTTCAGCAGGGTGGTTTCGACCTGTCTGTTCCCGGCGCCATCAGCCTCGCGGTTGTGATCTCGACACATTACCCTGCGGGCAATGACGCGGAACTCTTGCCCGCCGTCTTGCTGGCGCTGACCTTCGCGCTTGGCGCAGGTCTGTTCAACGGCATCTTGATCGGTGTCGTGCGTCTCAACGCTATCGTGGCCACCATTGGCACGAACGCGCTGCTTTACGGCGGTGTTATCGCGATTTCCGGAGGTGTGCCGCGCACGACTACGCCGCTTTTGTCGCGCATCGCAGGCGGTGAGTTTCTGGGGCTTGGCTATACGGTTTGGTACGCGCTCGCCATCGTTCTCTTGGTGTCGATCGTGCTCAAAAAGACTGTCGCAGGCCGCCGGTACGAGGGCATTGGTGCCAATCCGGCGATGGCACGTACCGTGGGTCTGCGCGTTCGTTCCTACGAAATTTCCGCTTACGTCAGCGCGCAGCTGCTCTACTGCCTGGCCGGGATTCTGCTGGCTGGTCTGACGAGCCAGCCGACCGCCTTTCTCGGCAACAGCTACCTGCTGCCCTCCGTGGCGATTGTCGTGCTCGGTGGGACATCCTTGATGGGCGGACGGGGCTTTCCCGTACCGACGGCGCTGGCAGCATTCTTCCTGACCCAACTGGGCCAGTTCTCGATCACCATCGGCGTGCCGTTCTCGGCCCAGACCATCATCCAAGCGCTCGCGCTGGGTCTTGGCATCGCGATCTATTCGTTCCGCCGCAACTGATCCCCGATTTTCACCGACACGGACTTTAGAGGAGGAGACACCGTGACACTTACATCCAGAAAGATTGCTTTCGCGGCCACAACGGCCCTGACCCTTGCCGCCACCGCGGCCTTTGCAGAGGACGTCCCGCCCTGGTGCGGGCCGGAGAGCGCAACGCTGGCCTTGCTCGACGGCAGCGGCGGCAACAGCTGGCGCCAGATCACCAGCGCCTCTGCGCGCGAAGAGGCTGAGAAGTGCCCGAGCATTACCGATTTCTTCTACGCCGACGGCCAGGGCGACACGCAGAAATCCATTTCCGACATCAAGAGCTTTGCGGCTCGTGGGGTCGACGCCATGGTGGTCTTTGGCGATGCCGGTCCTGCTGTGCTTCCGGCGCTCACCGCGGCGCATCGCGCAGGTGTGACGGTCGTGCCCTATCGTCAACAGGTCGGCGGCGAAGAGGGGGTGAACTACGCCAAATTCGTATCGGCCTCCTTCGTGAGCGATGGCGTGAATTTCGGCAACTTCATCAAGCGCGAATTCCCTGATGGCGCGAAAATGCTGTTCCTCAGCGGACCGGCGGGCAACAGCGTCGGGCTTGAGATGCTCGAAGGGCTGAATTCTGTACTCGATGAGCGCTACGAATACCTCAACCCCGCGCCTTTCCATGTGACCAACTGGGATCCGGCGCTGACGCAACAGGTGCTGACCGCCGAGATCGCGAAACACCCGCAGATCGATGTGATCATCTCCGACTACGGCGCGTCTCTGATCGGTGGTCTGCCTGCCTTTGAGCGCAACGGGCGGTCTATCCCCGCGATCACCACAGAATCCGTCAATCTTCTGGGCTGCTTCTGGCAGGACAAACAGGCCAACAACCCGGACTTTAAATTGCTGACCCGTGGCGGCGGCAATGAGAACGGGCGCTTGGCCGCACAATGGGCGATCGCACTGGCCACTGGTGGCACGCCGCCCGAGACCAGCGTCTACACCTCTGAGATTTTCGAGGACTCCGTCACGGGTGACCCGAGCGAGGTGCAATGCCGTCGCGATTTGCCAGGTGAGATTTACCTCTCGGCAAAACTGAGCCCGGAGAAGCAACTCGAGGCGATCAACCAATAAGACACGCCCGCGATCCCGGTCGTCATCGCGGCCGGGGTCCGGGGACACAAACGCATTGTCCAACTGCTCTGGAGGAGGGGGTAGGTCATGTCTATCGCAAGCAATATCGACGCGGCACGCACAGGGTCGCATATGGAGACCAACGTGCATTCTTTGGCAGAGGCGCCCATCACCATCGGGATGGCGGGCATTACAAAATCTTTTTCCGGCGTTTATGCGCTGACCGATGTGACGGTCGCGTTTCGTGCCGGCGAGGTCCATGCCGTTCTGGGGGAGAATGGCGCGGGCAAATCGACGCTCATGAGCATCATCTCTGGCGTGCTTCAGCCAGATCGCGGCGAGATCACTTTTGAGGGGCGTTCGGCCTCGCCCTTGACGCCCGAAAAGGCGGCGGAGCTGGGCATTGCGATTTCTTATCAGCACCCTGCAATCGTTGAAGACCTTTCGGTCCTGGAAAATCTACAGGTGTCTTTGCCGCCCGCGTTGTTCGAGGGCCGGAAGGCTCAAGAGGTTGCGCGCGAGGTCATGTCCGCCGTGGGGCTGGACGTGCCGCTCAATATGCGGGCAGAGGGGCTGACCATTGGCCAGAAACTCTTGCTTGAAATCGCCAAGGCGCTGGCCACAAAGCCGAAAGTGCTGATCCTCGACGAGCCGACGGCCTCTCTGGACAAAGACGCCTCGGACATGCTGTTCGAGCGTGTGCGTGCGGCGGCAGCCCGTGGCACGGCGGTGATCTATATCACCCACCGTTTGGCCGAAATTCGGCAGATCGGGCATCGCGTCACCGTTTTGCGCGATGGTCATGTGGCGGGCTCGGGTCTGGTACGCGATCTCTCCGACAGTGAGCTTTTGGATATGATCGTTGGGCGCAAGCTCGACTCCACCTTCCCTCCGAAGGCCAAGCCGATGCTGGGTCAGGCCAATCTGACCGTTAAAGGTTTGGGCGGACACGGGTTTTCCGATGTCTCTTTCGAGGCGCGGCCAGGCGAGATCGTGGGTATCGCGGGCGTTGCAGGCAACGGCCAGACCGAGTTGATGCGCGCGCTTGCGGGGCTTGATGCAGCGCATGGCGAGTTGAAACTGGCCGGGCAACGTCTCAGCCATAAAGATCTGATCCACGCTGCGGCCTTCATGCCTGCCGACCGTCTGGTCGAAGGGGTCGCCAAGTCCTTCTCAGTGCGGGAAAACGCGGCGTTGGGCGCCTTGGAGAAATTTGCCTCTTTCGGGTTCATGAGCCGTCGCAAGGAACATGCGTCCGTCGTTGATACATTCCGCGAGCTGTCGGTGAAAACACCTGGGCTTGAGGCCAAGATCACGGCGCTTTCGGGCGGCAACCAACAGAAGGTCGTTCTGGCTCGGGCGCTTTTGGAACAGCCGGGGCTGATTGTGGCCGATGAGCCGACGCAGGGCGTCGATGTTGGCGCGCGATTTGAAATGTATCGCATCCTGCGCGAGATCAGCGGTGCAGGGACGCCGGTGGTCGTCAATTCGTCGGATGCCGCTGAGCTTGAGGGGCTGTGCGACCGCGTGATCGTGCTGTCGAAGGGCAGGGTGGTCGCCACGCTGACCGGCGAGGATGTGGTCGAGGCCAAGATCGTGGCGGCAGCCGTCGGCGCGGATCATCATGCAGAGACAGGCGCAGAGCGCCGGGCTGATCAATCGCGGGGCGGCGCGCTGCGCCATTTCCTGCAATCGGACAATGCACCGGTTGTTCCGTTGTTGGCGATCATGGTCGGCCTTGCGCTCTATGGCTATAGCCAGAACGCCAACTTCCTGTCGTCGTTCAATGTCTACAACACTCTGATGCTGGCCACGACGCTGTGCTTTATCTCGATGGGGCAAACCATCGTCTTGATGTTGCGCGGCGTGGATCTCTCCGTTGGGCCACTGGCCGGGTTGTCGGTGGTGATCGCGTCTTTCTTTGTCAATGATGGCGCGTCCCTGCCGACGATGCTGACGGGGTTCGGGCTTATGCTGGCCGTGGCGGTTGTCGTCGGCCTCGCCAACGGCAGTCTCGTGCGCTACGCCAAATTCACGCCGATTGCTGCCACGCTGGCCATGTATATGGGGCTTCAGGGCATCAGCTTTTTGATGCGCGAGGGGCCGGGCGGCTACATCAGCTACGATGTCACCGCGATCCTCGGCGCACAGATCGGGCCGCTGCCCTGGGCCTTCGTCGCACTCATCGTCTGCGTGATCGTCGGGGAATATGTGCTGCGTAAAACCCGCATTGGCTGGCAAATCCGGGCCGTTGGCTCCGATGAGGAGGCCGCACGCCGGATCGGGCTGAACGTCAATCGCCTCAACATTCTGGGCTATGTCGCCACAGCGCTGTTCGTCTTCGTCGGTGCGCTGATGCTCATGGCGCAGATCGGCGTTGGCGATCCGCAGCAAGGCACCAGCTACACGCTCGCAAGTATCACTGCAGTGGTTCTGGGCGGTACGTCCCTGCGCGGTGGACGCGGCACCTTTATCGGCACGGCGCTTGGTGCGGTTCTGTTGACGGAAATCTTCACCGCCATCGCCTTCTTGGGGCTCTCGCAAACCTATCAATACGTCTTTCAAGGCGCGCTGATCGTATTCGCGGCGGTGATCTACACCACCCTGCGCGGACGGCCTCAGGCGTGAACGCTCAGCAAAGTTTAAGAGGAGGAAAAACTTTGGATACTCTCGACGGCAAAAACATCGTGATCACCGGCGGCACGGGCGGGCTTGGGTTCGCCATCGCTGAACGGCTGATGACGTCGGGTGCGAATGTCGTGCTGGCGGACCTGCCGGGGGCCGATGGGGCGGGCGCACTTGCCGCTCTGCCCCAAGACAAGGGGCGCGCCATTTTCGTCGCGATGGATGTCTCCGATGCAGATGACGTGGAACGCGCCGCCGCCGAAGCCGAGGAGCGTCTCGGTCCCATTGACGGTGTCGTTGCGAACGCCGGCATCGCGCCGCCGACCGATGCGTTCGACTACGATGCGCAGTCCTGGCGCCGCACTATGGGGGTCAATGTCGATGGCGTCTTCTTCACCGCGCAGAGCTTTGCCAAGCGCATGAAGGCTGCGGGTCGGCCCGGCAGCATCGTGATGATTTCGTCGATTGCGGGCTTTCGCGTCGTCAAACCGGAGCGTCACGCCGCTTACGGCACAAGTAAAGCCGCAGTGGCGCATCTCGCCTCTCTTTTGGGGGTGGAATGGGCGCCGCACGGCATCCGTGTGAATGCCTTGGCCCCCGGCTATACCGCCACGCAAATTCTGAAAAAGGCGCAAGAGAACGATCCGGAGATGATGGCCAATTGGCTGTCGCAGGTTCCGATCGCGCGCCTTTTGGAGCCGGCGGAAATCGCCAACGGCGTTGCGTTTCTGCTGTCCGATCTGGCCAGCGGCGTGACCGCCACAACCCTTTCCGTGGACGGGGGCTATCGACCGGCCTGAGCGCCACGCCGCCTTTCGCAGATTTCGAAAACCACAGTCAAAACAGGAGGAAACCATGACTGTTGCAGTAGCAAATCAAGAGACCAAGACAAGCACGCTGTTCGAGCCCGCCCAACTGGGCGCCTGGGACCTGACCAACCGGGTGGCCATGGCGCCGATGTCCCGCTTTCGGGCTGACGCAAAAACCTGGGTGCCTGCGGACTACACCGCCGAATATTACGGCCAGCGCAACACCTGCGGCATGCTGATCACCGAAGCGACGCAGATGTCGCCGGACGCCGTCGGCTATCCGCGCTCGCCTGGGATTTACAATGCCGAGCAGACCGAGGTCTGGAAAGGGATCGTTGACGCGATCCACGCGGGCGGCGCCAAGGCGGTCATTCAACTTTGGCACACCGGGCGCATTTCCCATGCTTACAACCGTCCGACGGACAATCCGCATCCGATGGGGCCGTCTCCGGTCAAGCCCGTGACCGAGATGATCACTGATGAACACGGCATGGTGGAGATCCCCACGCCGCGCGAAATGACCAAGGATGACATCCAGTATGTCGTGGACATGTATGCCGAAGCCGCGCGCAACGCCAAAGCGGCAGGGTTCGACGGGATCGAGATTCACGGCGCCAATGGCTATCTGATCGACCAGTTCTGCGCCTCGAACATCAACAAGCGCACCGATGAATACGGTGGGTCCTACGAGAACCGTCTGCGCTTCCTGCGCGAGATCATCGAGGCCATTGCGACCGTCTACGACAAGGGCAACATCGGCGTGCGCTTCTCTCCCTACGGCACTTTCAACGATGTTCATGAAGAGGACCCGCTTGCGCTCTTTACGGCACAGGTGAAACAAGCCGAGGCCTCCGGCGTGGGCTATGTCCATGTCATCCGTCCTGAAGTTACGGGCGACAATGATGTGCAAGAGGCCTTCGATCATGCCGACGTGATCGGTGTGGCGCGCGATCTCTATTCCGGCGTCATCATCGCGGCTGGTCAATATACGCGCGAAACCGCCGAGCAGGAGATCGCATCGGGACGTGCGGATATTGTGGCCTTCGGGCGGCCCTTCGTGTCGAACCCCGACCTGATTTCGCGGATGAAAGCGGGCACTGAACTGGCGCCGCTCAATCGCGACACGCTCTATATCCCGGGCCGCGCGGGCTACATCGATTATCCCGAAGCCTGAGCGACCGGATCGGGCGCGCGGGAGCCGCGCGTCCGCCACAGAATTCCATAGAAATCGGAGGAGAAAATCATGGATATTGAACAACGCATTCAGCGCCTAGAGGACATTCAGGAAATCGAGAAGCTGACATTCCAATATGCGGCGTATTGTGACGACAACTACAACCCCGACGGAATCGCCAACTGTTTCACGGAAGATGGCGTCTGGGTCGTGGATGGCGAAGGCGGCTCCAACAATGGTCGCGAGGAAATCCGCGAGCATTTCCGTCAGCTGTCACAGCACATCTCTTGGGCGATCCACATTGTGACCAACATGCGCATCGATGTGCATGAGGATGGCAAAAGCGCCACCTCGCATTCCTATCTGCTGTGCTTCTGCACCATCGGAGAGGATGCCGTGGTGCTGACGTTGAACTACACCAATCAATTCGTGAAACAGGATGGCAAGTGGTTCTTCAAAGAGCTGCGTGGCAGCACCCATCAGGTCTCGAACTGGGATCAGGGCTGGGTGAAGCAAAAGTTCCGCTAAGGGCGGTTCTGTTAAGGCAGGCGTCCTAGCCGCGAAACTCCGGAGGCCTGTCTTGGCCCGCCGTCCGTGTCCTCCACGACGGCGGGCATCTTATTGGGAAGATTTTTTGGGGGGAGAGCTTTTCGCTCTGCTTCACGCCCGTCGATCTCGTGGGTGACGCCGCAACACTATGTTTCAAAGCCATTTTTGCCTCAGTGATGTCGGGCCTTGCTTGGTCTTTCTGGGATGTTCTGTGGCTCTTTGGGGTGTGTTTATGGTTGCGGTTGAAACTATATTCTTGACGAAATATTGGTTTATGGATAATCAATTTGCAATAATACAACTACACTGGGAGGTCGCGGGCCTAGTGGAAGAAACGCACACGACAACGCCGCCCGTTCTCTAGGAGGAGGAGACCAGAGATGAAACACTTCGCAATGATTGCTGCGGCAACGGCCGCATTCGCAGTAACCACGCCGGCCAACGCCTATGAGCTTCAGAGCACGTTTGGTTTGAACGTACCGTCGCTGGGTGAAAGCCCGAAGAATTTCGCGCGCATGGTTTCGGAAATGACCGGAGGTGAGGTCGAAATCAACGTGCATGGCGCGGGCGATTTCGTACCGCCCTATGAAGTGTTCGGCGCCGTCAGCTCTGGCGCGCTCGACATGGGTTTCGATTGGGCGGGTTACTGGAGCCAGCAAATCCCCGTCGCAAACCTCGTCGGATCGATGCCTTTCGGTCCCTCTCCCGAAGTGGCTATGGGTTGGATGTTCCACGGTGGCGGCAAAGAGATCATTCAAAAGGCCTATGATCCCTTTAATGTCCAATTCGTGCCCTGCCACCTCGTGGTGTCTGAGGCCGGTGGCTGGTTCAACAAGGAGATCAACTCGGTCGAAGATTTCCAGGGCCTGAACATGCGCATCGCGGGTCTCGGCGGGCTGACGCTGGCCAAACTGGGCGCAAACACCCAGACCGTTCCCGCAGGCGAGATCTATCTGAGCCTCGAAACCGGGCGCCTCGATGCGGCCGAATTCTCCGCCCCTTCGCTTGACGTGGGCATGGGGTTCCAGCGGGTCTCCGAGTACTACTACTTCCCGGGCTGGCATCAGCCGATGTCCTGGGACTCGATCATCGTGAACAAGGCGGTTTGGGAGAAGCTGGGCGAAGAAAACCAGAGCATTATCGAAGATGCCTGCCGTGCCAACATCACCTTCAACCTCGCGGATCAGATCAACGCCCAAGGGCCGGCGATCGCTCAAATCCGCGAAGCTGGAACGGAAATCCGCCGCTTCCCGGATGAGGTTCTGGCTGGCCTGCGCGAAACCGCCAATGTGGTTCTGGACGAGCAAGCCGAGAAAGATCCGATCTTCGCCGAGGCGCTCGCCTCCCTGCGCGCCTATATGGACGGCGTTGGCGAATGGACCGCGCTTCAGGTCCTTCCGGCGGCCGAATAAATCGGACAGACTGACATGTGACGCGGCGACCGTGGTCGCCGCTGTCGCGGTTTCGTCTGACCATTATGATAACACCGAAAGGAGGGGGCGATGACCAAGCCGACATCCGTGGTGCAAAAATTCCTGTGTTTCCCTGGTAAAATCGTGTCGTGGCTGGTGATCCCGCTGGCCCTGTCGATTGTCCTGTCTGTCATTGCGGCGCGTCAGGGCTGGTCGGTGCTGATCGATTGGGAGGGCTCCGTGCCCTTGTTTGGCGAGGCGTTGACCGTCAACAGTCTCGTCGATCTGCAATGGTATATCTTCTCAGCCATCGTCCTCTTTGGCGGGATCTGGGCGCATCTTGAAGATCGCCATGTGACGGTCGACTTTGTGGCGCTCGGGTTTTCCCCACGCCTGCGAACGATGATCTCGCTGTTCGGAAATCTCTTTTTGCTGCTGCCCTTGTGCCTGCTCGTCATGTGGTTCGGATCGAAATTCGCGATGACGGCCTTTGCAACGGGAGAGGGCTCCATTCAGGGCGGCCTGACCGCGCATTGGCTGATCAAAGGGGCGCTGCCGGTGTCCTTTGGTCTGTTGGGTGTCGCTGCTTTGCTCCGGGCCGCGCAGGCTCTGCGCCAGCTCATCACAAAACAATATGGCGACACCTATGACGCCACGCATACCACCGGAGACTGATCATGATCGCTGAGTATCTATGGCCCATTTTGATGCTTTGCTCGCTGGTTGCTCTGCTCTTCAGCGGGTTTGCCGTGGCGTTTGTTTTGGCGGGTGTCGGTATCCTTTTCGCTGTCATCGCGGATGTGCCGATGGTCTTCCTGTCGATGGGGGTGCAGCGCATCTATTCGGGCACACTGACTAATTGGTTGCTGGCCGCGATTCCTCTGTTCGTGTTCATGGGGCTTATGCTGGAAAGCTCTGGCATCGCTGAGCGCCTGATGCGGTCGCTGGCCGCACTCGCAGGGGGGCTGCCAGGTGGCTATGCCGTTGCGGTCGTCGTGATCGGCGTGGTGATGGCGGCCTCGACGGGGATCATTGGCGCCTCTGTCGTTCTGATGGGGATGATGTCTTTGCCGGCGATGAAAGCGGCCGGCTATGACATGCGGCTCGCAACAGGTGTTGTCGCCGCTTCGGGGACGCTTGGCATTCTGATCCCGCCCTCGATCATGTTGATCATTCTGGGCGATCAGCTGCGTGTGCCGATTGGCGATCTCTTCATGGGCGCGATCTATCCGGGGCTGATCCTCGCCGGGCTCTATTTTGCCTACATCCTGCTCGTGGCGATCTTTTCGCCGCACCGGATGCCTGCTCCCGAGCGACGCGACGGGGTGCCTTTGGGTAAGGCGTTTTTCGCGCTGATCAAAGACCTTCTGGCGCCGATGGTCCTGATCCTCGCGGTTCTTGGGACGATCATTACAGGGGTCGCGACGCCAACGGAATCCGCGGCAATCGGAGCGGTCGGGGCGACCTTGCTTGCGATGTTCACAGGGGGCCTGTCCTTTAACACGCTCAAGCGTGCTGTGTTTGAGACCACGAAAACCACGGCGATGATTGCCTTCGTGATGATCGGGGCGACCGTCTTTAGCCTCGTGTTTCGCCGCTTGGGTGGGGACGCGATGGTGGCGGATCTCTTCTCCTTCGGCGATGTCAGCCCCTATGTCACACTCGGTGCGATCATGTTCCTGATCTTTATTCTGGGGTTCTTTCTGGATTGGGTCGAGATTTCTCTCGTGGTCATCCCGATCGTGGCGCCCATCGTCGGTGGTCTTGATTTCGGCTTGCCGAGCAGCGACGTGATCCTTTGGTTCGCAATTGCTTTGGCGGTCAATCTCCAGACCTCGTTCCTGACGCCGCCCTTTGGATATGCCCTGTTCTATCTGCGGGGTGTGGACCGCTCGATACCGATCAGCACGATCTACAAAGGCGTGATGCCCTTTGTGTTGATCCAAATCTCGGCACTCATCCTCATTCTTGCCATGCCACAGCTGGTGCTCTCACTGCCGCTTTCCTTGCGCTAGGGCGAAAGCCGAAACGACCGTCGAAAAGAAAGGTCACGTTATGACCCTCGAACGCCAATCTTCTCATCTATTCCAGCCCCTGACCATTCGAGGGCGGACATTCAAAAACCGTGTGACCATTTCTCCGATGTGTCAGCACGCGGGATCGGACGGCTATGTGACCGACTGGCATGTGGTGCATTACGGCAAATTCGTTCTGGGCGGTGCGGCGCTCGTGCTGACAGAAAGCACGGCGGTCGCATCGGACAGTCGGGTCGGTGTCGATGACCTTGGCATCTGGTCGGACGATCATATCCCCGGCCTCAAACGTCTTGCCGATTTCGCCCATGACAATGGGGCGTTGATGGGCGTTCAGCTGGCGCATTCCGGTCGCAAAGCGTTCTCGCAGCCGCTTTGGCATGGCGGGCAGGCGATGCGTCCGGAAGAAATTGATGCGGCAGATGTGCCATGGCGTCGAGTGGGGCCGAGTGCCATCCCGGCCAGCACGGAATGGAGCACGCCTGAGGCTTTGACCGCCGAGGAGATCGCTCGGATTGTCGAGCAGCATGTCGATGCGGCCCGACGAGCGGATGCTGCGGGTATGGATGTTGTCGAATTGCACTACGGGCATGGCTACCTCGTGGCGAGCTTTCTGTCGCCCTTGGCGAACCAGCGTGAGGATCAGTATGGCGGCAGTCTGGACAACCGCATGCGCATCGCGGTCGAGATTGCCGAAGCCGTGCGGGCCGTTTGGCCGGAGGAGAAACCGCTTTTCGCGCGCCTCTCGTGTGTCGACGGTGCAGAAGGCGGCTGGGGTATGGATGAGACAGTCGTGCTCGCGGAGCGCCTCAAAGCCGTTGGGGGCGATGTGATAGACTGTTCGTCCGGTGGTCTGTCCGAGGAGACGCGGCGTTCGAATGTGCCGCGTGGCTTTGGCTTTCAGGTGCCTTTTTCCGAACGCGTCCGCCGCGAAGTCGATGTGAAGACACAGGCGGTCGGTTTGATCGTGGAGCCTCAGCAGGCCGAGGACATCATCGCCAACGGCCGGGCGGATTTGGTCGCCATCGGTCGCGCAGCGCTTGAAAATCCCTACTGGCCAGCGCTGGCGCAGCGCGAACTTGAGTCTGGCCTGTCCTTTGAGGGCTGGCATGAGCGCCATGGCGCATGGTTGGAAAAACGCGAGCCCGTGCTGCGCAAACTCAAGGCGGAGCGCGACGCGTCCGCTGACTGAGGTCGGGCGCGACACGTCTATGTGATATAGCAGCAAAAAAGAGGGGCGCTTGCCCCTCTTTGTAATTTGGGCTTCGCGATGCGCTGGCCCGAGTTGGTCAGAATGCTGTCAATGAGAAGCGCGGTGTCCCAGCTCAGCAGAGAGTCTCTGCGTCGTCGCCAGAAGCGCGGGGATAAAAGTGTCTTCAAGCGCGCTGTTGATATACTGGTCCTCTCCGATGATCGTCATCGCCAGAATGATCTGGCCGGAGTAGTCGAAAATCGGTGCGGAAAAGGCTGAAATGCCGGGTACGGGCGGGTCTTCGACCGTGGCAAAGCCTGCATCGCGGATTTGATCCAATTCCTTTTTGGACACAAAGCGTGCCTGTCCAACACGACCGCTCAAGGCGCCTTCGCGTTTTTCCTTGTTGATCGCTTCCTTGACGGCGGTCTCCGGAAGAAAGGCCGTAAAAATCTGGCCGCTGGCGGTGCCAGTCATCGAATAGACGGTGCCGGGGCGGGTGTTCATGTTGATCTGGCTGCCGCTTTCATAGACGTGAATGACGGTTGGCCCGAACGATCCCCAAACCACCAGCGCGACGTTTAGAGAGGTGCTCTTTGACAGCTCTTTGGCCGCGTCGCAGGCCATCTCGATGGGATCTGAGGCGCGCATGCGGGTCATGCCCAGATCAATGGCAAAATGCCCGAGGCGATAGCGACCTGTGTCTTCGTCCTGCTCGATCATGCCGATCTTGCGGTAGCTGACCAGATAGGCATGCGCCTGAGCCGGAGCAAACCCCGCGACTTTCGCGAGGTCTTTGAGCATCATGGGTTCGGCTTCGTCCGCCAGGGCGGCCAGAAGTTTGGCGCCCTGTTCGATCGACTGGACGCCGCGACCTTCGCTTTTGGTTTCTTTTGTGCGGGCGATGGGGGATGCTGTGTCCATACTGATAACCCCTCCTGTTATTCGGCTGCTGCCGAGGCTTGAGCGCCTGCGGACAGACCTTGTGCGACCGCCTTGAGGCGGGTCATGGCGTGAGATGTTTCGCTGACATCAAATTCACCGGCGGGGCCGATCAAAGTGGCGACCAGCGCCAGCTTGCCGTCTTTGTCGAAGATGGGGTGTGCGATGGCGTTGATGCCGGGGATCGGCGCACCCTCTGCCGTGGCACATCCATCGCGGCGCACTTTCTCCAGATTGTCGGCGTAGTCGCCATGGATGGGTTCGAGCCCGAGCGAGGCGCGCGACGTCTTTCGAGACAGTTCAATCGCGATCTGCCTTTCAACGGCGTCCGGATCCCCAAAGGCGGCAAAGATACTCCCGGTTGCGGTGCCAGTCACGGAAAACAAGGTGCCCGGTTTGACGTTTACCGTCGCGGGGCGCATGCCGGTGTTGACGTGGACGACCGTCGGTCCAAAGTCGCTCCAGGAAATCAGGGCGGACATTGGACCCAGTTCTTCGGTCAGTTCCTTGAGGGCCTCGACGGACGCCGAGGCGATCGGGGAGGTTTTAAGCCAGCCAAACCCGAGGCTCATGGCCATGGGGCCGATGTTATAGAGGCCGGAGGTGAATTCCTGATGGACCAAGCCGACGTGGCGCAGGCTGGTGAGATAGGCGTGGCACTGAGCAGGCGCCAGTTCGGCGGCATGTGCGAGGTCTTTGAGCATCATCGGGGCGCCGGCTTTGACCAGTGTTTTGAGGATGCGACCGCTCACTTCAATAGACTGGATGCCGCGGGCGCCGGAGCGAGGTTTTGTTTTTTTGGGTTCCATTTCGCCTTTATACCTTAGCACTCTTCCGGTGCAGCGCCTGTCCCGCTGCGCTGACTTTGGTCTGTTATCTATATACAGAATGATTCGTTCCGTCTCCAAAAAAATAAATTGTCGCAGAACGTGCTTTGCAAAACTGTGGGGCCATTCGTCCTCGCTTATGCCCTATCTAGGGTGCAATATCCCGACATTC
This sequence comes from Celeribacter sp. PS-C1, assembly GCF_019429625.1. Taxonomy (GTDB): domain Bacteria; phylum Pseudomonadota; class Alphaproteobacteria; order Rhodobacterales; family Rhodobacteraceae; genus Celeribacter. The sequence continues at coordinate 9,765 of NZ_JAHXRW010000010.1, read as the reverse complement.
TGGACATGCGTAGATTGGCTTCACGTTATTCATTGACCAATTAATTTGTTTATGGCAAACAAATGCGCAATAGTCGAAAGGGCTTGGAGGAGCGCGTCGACGCCAAGGAGTGGGCTGAACGCACAGAAGGCCCGAGGGAGGACATTATGGCTGATTATGTAATCGTCGGAGCAGGCTCCGGCGGAGCAGTTCTTATCAACAGATTGAGCGAAGACCCCAACGTCACGGTTGAGGTCATTGAGGCAGGCGGCTGGGACACCAGCCCGTGGATTCACATGCCGATGGGCTATTTCCGTCTGATGCAGACGCTGAAGCTCGACTGGGGCTATTACACAGTCCCGCAGAAACACGTGAACAACCGCACCATGTTCGTGCCGCGCGCGAAAAGCGTCGGCGGCTGCACGACCGTGAACGGCATGATCTATACGCGCGGTCACCGCACGGATTACGATCACTGGGCGCAGCTCGGTAATAAAGGCTGGGATTACGAAAGCATCCTTCCCTATATGAAGCGTGCGGAGAACTGGGGCGGCGGCGGCGATGAGGAGGTCCACGGTTTCGACGGGCCGCTCAAAACCACCCGCAACCCGATCGAGGCGGAACCCTGTGTCGCCTATCGCGACGCCTGCATCCAAGCGGGTATTCCCTATAACGAAGACCTGAACGGTGGCGACCAATACGGCGTCGGCCCCTGTGACGGCACCGTGCGTGACGGCATCCGTTCGAGCGTCTCGCGTTGCTACATCACGCCGATCAAGCATCGCAAAAACCTCACCGTGCACACCAAAGCGATGGCCTCCAAAATCATCGTCAAGAACGGACGTGCCGTCGGTGTCGAATTCGTTCAGGGCCGCCAGAAAAAGACAGTTTGGGCCGATAAAGAGGTCCTGCTCTGCGGTGGTGCGTTCAACTCGCCGCATTTGCTGCAACTCTCGGGCATCGGTGATCCGGAGCATCTGCGCAGCATTGACGTCGATGTCGTGCATGACCTGCCGGGCGTTGGCCGCAATCTTCAGGACCACCTCGCAAGCTCCGTCAAACAGGGTCTGTCGAAACCGGTGTCGCTCTTGGGGCAGACGAAACCCTACGCGGCCGCACTTGCTCTCTTGCAGTATTACACGACCGGCAGCGGACCGGTCGCCGGTCACGGGGTGGAGGTCATGTCCTTCATCAAGACCCGTCCCGACCTGATCGCTCCGGATGTGCAGACGCACTTTAACAACATCATGTATAAGGATCACGGTCGCGAGATCATCAATGTTGAAGGCTGCATGCCCTATTTCAACATCTCCCGTCCGCAAAGCCGAGGCACGGTGATGGCGCGTTCGAACGATCCGTTCAAACTGCCCGAGCTTGATCCGAACTTCCTGTCGGTACCAGATGACCTTCGCGTTCTGCGCGATGCGTTGAAGATGACGCGCGAAATTCTGGCGCAACCGGCTTTTGATGCGATCCGTGGTGACGAGTATCTGCCGGGCAAAGGCGTTCTGTCTGATGCCGAACTTGATGAATACATCAAGGAAGATTGCAACAGCGTCTATCACCCGGTTGGCACCTGTAAGATGGGCAATGACACGATGGCTGTCGTGGATGACGAGCTGCGCGTGCGCGGTGTGGATGGCCTGCGGGTTGTGGATGCATCCGTGATGCCGACCTTGACGAGCGGCAACACCAATGCGCCGACGATTATGATCGGCGAAAAGGCTGCCGATATGGTGCGCGCTGCGGCCTGAGGGTGGCGCGACGCAAGGCATAAGAAGAACAAAAAACGTTGTAGGGAAGGGGGCTTGGCCCTCTCCCGTTCATCGGTCAGAGGAGGAGACCATGACACGACTTAACTTGAAGAAGGCTGCAAAACTTGGCGCAAGCGGTGCTGCGCTGGCTTTGGCGGCAACGGCCGCGATGGCGGACACCGTGCGCGTCGATCAGGGCGCGGACATCACGGAGCTTTGCGGGTCCGACCCGATCCGCGTGGCGCTTGTCGATGGCTGGGGTGGTGACACCTGGCGCAAGATCACCTTTGCCGAGCTTCAGGATGAAGCCTCGAAATGCCCGAACATTACGGCAGAGGATCACTCCGACGCAGGCGGAGATCAGCAGACCTACAGCGCGGCCATCAACGGCTACGCGACGCAGGGCTACGAGATCATCATCGCTTTCACCGACTTCGGCGAAGCGGCATTGCCGACCTACCGTATGGCCAATGGCAACGGCACGACGATGGTGCCGTATTTCAATCAGATCCCCGGTCGCGTGGGCTTTGACTATGCGGTGAACCCCTATCAGGACTCCGTGGCCATCGGCAAACAATACGCCGAATGGATGGCCAACGCTCTGGACGGCGAAGGCAATGTGTTGATGCTGGGCGGCCCTGCAGGCGCCTCCTCCTCGACCAACTTTATGAATGGTTTCAAAGAAGGTCTGGCGGAGCATCCTGGGCTGACTCTGATGGATGAGAACTTCATCGCCACCAACTGGAACCCGGCGGATGCGCAAAAAGCGGCTGCGGGTCTCATCGCCAAATATGGCGATAGCATTGATGGCATCGCGTCCGACTACGGTGTGACCACGCTGGCAACGATCAAAGCCTTTAAACAGGCGGGCGTCGAAGTGCCTGCGCTGGCGACCATCGCCACCAGCAACGAGATGAGCTGTATGTATCTCGAAGCTATCGAGAACGGTGACGCGTGGCCCTATCTGGCGCTTGACGGATCGACCGCAGATGTTCGCTTTGCACTGCGTCAGGCCGTTGCTGCCCATAACGGCATTGAGTTCGACGAGCCGCTCGGCGTGGTTCCTTATATCTATGCCGACAGCACCTCCGGCATCGTGCCGAAATGTTCCGACACGGCTCCGCCGGATGCCGATCTGTCCTCGCTTTTGCCCGAGGAAAAGCTGAACGCCCTGTTCCAGCAGTAAGTCGGTTCTCTCAAAACCAGACCGTGCCATATGGGTGGCGCGGTCTTTCCACAGATAATTTTGGAGCGCACACATGACGAAAGTCTTCACAATTTCCGACCCGCTCGCCTCTGTCAGCGCCGAAACGCGCGCTTTCCTTGGCCAGAAGCACAAGCTGTTCATTGGCGGTGACTCCGTTGACGCCGTCGATGGCGCCCGTCGCGATGTGGTCGATCCGGCAACCGGCAAGGTGATTGCCAATGTCGCCGACGCCAGCCCCGAGGACGTGAACCGCGCCGTGGCCGCAGCCCGCAAAGCCTTTGATGGCGGCGTGTGGGCCGAGACGAAGCCGCTTGAGCGCGTGAAACTCCTTTGGCGCATCGGCGAGCTGATCGACAAATATTCCGAGCAACTGGCCGAACTCGACACCCTCGATGAGGGGTCTCCCTATGGCGTCGTGAAAAACGGCTATATCGCAGGTGCTGCCGAGCATTTCCGCTATTTCTCTGGCTGGGCCAACAAGATCACCGGCGACACGCTTCCGGTCAGCCTGCCCGGCGATTGGCATGTCTACACCACTCGCGAGCCCGTGGGTGTTGTGGGGCAAATTCTGCCGTGGAACGTGCCCTTCCTGATGATGGCCTGGAAACTCGCACCGGCTCTGGCGGCAGGCTGTACTGTCGTCGTGAAACCGGCCGAAGACACACCGCTGTCGGCGATGCTCTTTGCTGAGATTTGCCGCGAAGCGGGTGTGCCGGAAGGTGTCGTGAACATCGTTACCGGCGACGGCAAAATCGGTGCGGCCCTTGTGGATCACCGAGACATCGACAAAATCGGGTTCACCGGCTCCACCGCAACCGGCCAAGCCATCGTGCGCGCCGCCTCCGGCAACCTCAAGCGTGTCAGCCTCGAGCTTGGCGGCAAGAGCCCGGTCTTCGTCTTCCCCGATGCGGATATCGACGGGCTGATCCCGCAGGTCGCCGAAGCGGTGTATCTGAACAGCGGCCAAGCCTGTTCCGCAGGCTCGCGTCTTTACATCCATGAGGATGTCTATGACCGCGTGATCGAAGGCGTTGCCGCCTATTCCGAAGGTCTCAAACTTGGCCACGGCCTCGATCCGGCGACCAACATGGGGCCGATCATTTCGCAAAAGCAATATGAGCGTGTGAACGGTCTGCTGGAAGCCGGCGTCAAACAAGGCGCGAGCATGGTCGCCGGCGGTGACGCGGGCATGGAGGGCTACTTTGTACGCCCGACACTTCTGCGCGATGTGACCCCCGAGATGACGGTCTACAAAGAGGAAATCTTTGGCCCGGTGATCAGCGCGATGAAGCTCAACACTCGCAACATCGACGAGCTGGCCCGCGAGGCGAACAACACCGAATACGGTCTTGCCGCGTCGATCTGGACCAAGGATCTGCCGCTGGCGCATAAGCTGGCTGCGAAAATCCGCGCCGGTACGATTTGGCTCAACGCTCACAACATGATCGACCCGTCTATGGGCTGGGGTGGCTTCAAGCAATCCGGTTGGGGCCGCGAAATGGGCCGCTCTGCGATGGATATCTACACCGAACAGAAAACGGTCGCGATGAAGCTCGGCTGATCTGGTCACGATCACAAAAAGAAAGGGCGCTCTTGGCGCCCTTTTTCATTTGCCGGTATGTCGTTGATTAGCGGTCCGGTTCGATATTGCGCAGCGTGGCCATGATCGCACGCAGCTGGCGATCTTTTTCGGGGCCGAGTGCCGCCTTCAGGCGCGCGTCGAATGCGTTGGCCTCCCGTCCCAAGTCTGCAAACACAGTCTGTCCTTTTTCGGTCAGGCTCAGGATTTCCGCGCGTTTGTCCTCTGGACTTTCAGCGCGGGACAGAAGCCCCTCTTGTTCCATCGCGGCCACTGCCCGGCTCACACGTGTTTTTTCTTCATGCGCAATGTCGCAGATCGCGCGCCCGGTCAGCCCGCCATAGCGTCCGATGATCGCCAGAACTCGCCATTGCGTGCGGGTCAAGCCGTAGCGGGCGCGGTAGATGGATTGAAAGGCTTTCCCGGTCACCTCCGCCGTCTGGTTGAGAAGAAAGGGCAGAAAATCCTCCAGATCGAAATCGTCGGGTCTCTTGTCGCTCTGCGGGGAAGGGGGCGTTTGGGTCATGGGGCTCGATGTGACTGTGAGGTGCGCGAAGAATGCCAAGACGCGCGGCGGTTGTCATCCCGCCTGCGTGATTTGATGTGCGATCAGTCTTTTGGTGTGGCATCCGGGTGGGCGGCCTGAACGGCGGGGAGGGCTTCGAGGCGCTCCATGATGCCAGAGAGGCGCGGGAACGCGGTCAGGTCGATGCCCCAGCGCCGCGCATTGTACACCTGCGGCACAAGGCACAGATCGGCGAGCGTGACGGTGTCGCCGAAGCAATAGGTGTCTTCGCCCAACATCGCTTCGAAGTCCCTCAGACCGGCCTCGATGAAATGCTGCATCCAGCCTTCCATCGTGATCGCACCGCCAGAGGCCGTGACGGCATGTTTCGCGACGCGCAGATTGCACACCGGATGCACCTCCATGGCGATGGCGTAGGCCAGCGCCCGGACGCGCGCGCGACCAACGGGGTCTTTCGGAAGAAAGCCGCAGTCGCGTGTCTCGTCGAGATATTCGATGATTGCGAGAGATTGTGTGAGGCTAAGCCCGTCGATCTCAAGTGCTGGGACGAGGCCCTGCGGATTGCGCGTAAGATGCTCTGCGCTGCGTTGTTGTCCGTCCACAAGGTTGATCGGCACGCTGTCCCAGCGCAGCCCCGCGATTCCGAGGGCAATGCGCACCCGATAGCTCGCTGAAGATCTCCAGTAGTCATAAAGCGTGGTCATGCAGTGCCCTTCCGTTTTGTCTGTCGTGCGGCATATTTATTCGATAATTGCGAACAGATTATCATTTTTCGTTGCGTCAGCAACTAATTCATGTTTTGCTGCACGCAATAAAAACGCACAGTTGGAGGATCGACCTCATGAGCACGTTCGAACATCCGAATGGATTGAAAAGTGCTGCCGGTCTGCATGGGCTGCACAATGACCCGAATGCCGGCTACATGCCCGGTTTTGGCAATGATTTCGAAACCGAAGCCCTGCCAGGCGCACTGCCGCAAGGCATGAATAGTCCGCAGAAATGCGCCTATGGCCTCTATGGCGAACAGCTCTCGGGCACCGCCTTCACGGCGCCGGCGCATCAAAACGAACGCACTTGGTGTTACCGCATCCGCCCGTCAGTGAAGCACACGGGCCGATTCTCCCGAATCGATGTGCCCTATTGGAAGTCCGCCCCGCATGTGGATCCGGACGTAGCCTCGCTTGGGCAGTATCGCTGGGACCCGATCCCGCATTCTGAGGAAGACCTGACTTGGGTCACCGGTATGCGCACAATGACCACGGCGGGTGATGTCTACACGCAGGTCGGCATGGCGGCTCATGTCTATCTTGTGACGACCTCGATGGAAGACGAGTATTTCTACTCTGCCGACAGTGAGCTTTTGGTCGTGCCGCAAGAGGGGCGTCTGCGCTTTTCGACTGAACTCGGTGTGATCGAACTTGAGCCGAAAGAAATCGCCATTCTGCCACGCGGTCTCGTTTACCGTGTCGAATTGCTCGATGGCCCGGCGCGTGGATTCGTCTGTGAGAACTACGGCCAGAAATTCGAACTGCCGGGCCGCGGCCCGATTGGCGCGAACTGCATGGCCAACAGCCGCGATTTCAAATCACCCGTCGCCGCTTTCGAAGATCGCACCGCCCGCTCGCGCGTGGTGATCAAATGGCAGGGTCAGTTCCATGAGACCTTTATCGACCACAGCCCGCTCGATGTCGTGGCTTGGCATGGCAACTACGCGCCGGTGAAATACGACCTGCGCAACTATTGTCCGATCGGGGCGATCCTCTTCGATCACCCGGACCCGTCGATCTTCACCGTTCTTACCGCGCCGTCGGGCGTGCCGGGCACTGCGAACATCGACTTTGTGCTGTTCCGCGAGCGCTGGATGACGATGGAGGATACCTTCCGTCCGCCGTGGTACCACAAGAACGTGATGTCCGAGCTGATGGGCAACATTTACGGCGAATATGACGCCAAGCCGCAGGGCTTCGTGCCGGGCGGAATGAGCCTTCACAACATGATGCTGCCGCATGGCCCGGACAATGACGCGTTTGAAAAGGCGACTTTCTCCGAGCTGGCGCCCCAGAAACTCGACAACACCATGTCCTTCATGTTCGAGACCCGTTTCCCACAGCATTTGACCGGTTTTGCCGCCAATGAGGCGCCGATTCAGGACGAATACATCGATTGCTGGGACAGCCTCGAAAGCCATTTCGATGGCACGCCCGAAGGCAAATGGGACAAGTGATCGTCCGGAGTTTCGGCTGATCAGATATCGAGCGTCGCCCTGTTGGGCGCGCTCAGACACATACAATCAGGATTGGATTTACTATGACCCTGAAGACGAGTTGGGTCGCGAGCGCAAACAGCGCGACGACCGACTTCCCGCTGAACAACCTGCCCTACGGCGTGTTCTCCATAAACGCTTCTGCGCCGCGCTGTGGTGTGGCTATCGGGGACATGATCCTTGATGCGGCCGCCTGTGAAGCCGCTGGGCTAATCACCCTCGAAGGTGGGCCTTTGCTGCAATCCGGCGTGTGGAACCCGGTGATGGAGGCGGGCGCTTCCGTCTGGACCGCTCTGCGTGCCCGCTTGACCGAGTTGCTTGTGGACGGGGCGTCGGAGCAATCCGCAGTTGAGCCGCATCTCGTTCCGATGAAAGATGCGACGCTTCATCTGCCGTTTGCCGTGACCGAATACACGGATTTCTATGCGGCGAAGAACCATGCCTTCAACGTAGGCAGCATGTTCCGCGATCCGGAAAACGCGCTTCCGCCGAACTGGCTGTCGATCCCGATCGGGTATAACGGACGCGCCTCGTCCGTCGTCGTTTCCGGTACGCCGGTCACCCGCCCTTGGGGGCAGCTCAAAGCGCCAGACGCTGCGTTGCCGCGATTTGCGCCTTCTGAGCGTTTCGATCTCGAACTGGAATTCGGCGCCATTGTCGGTCAGCCGTCGAAGGGGATGGTTTCGGTCGCTGAAGCCGATGACATGATCTTCGGATATGTGCTTCTGAACGACTGGTCGGCGCGCGATATCCAGGCTTGGGAATACCAGCCCTTGGGCCCGTTTCAGTCCAAAGCGACCGCGACCACGATCAGCCCGTGGATCGTCACCAAGGCTGCACTGGAGCCTTTCCGGACCTCGACGCCGGAGCGTGAACGCCCTCTCTTGCCCTATCTGAAAGAGCCGGGGCCGATGCTCTATGATATTGATTTTGAGGTCAGTATTGCCCCGGAAGGCAAGGCCGAAACGGTCCTCTCGCGCACCAACTACGATCAGATGTACTACTCTGCCGCTCAGCAGCTTTGTCACCACACCAGCTCTGGCTGCGTAATGCGGGTGGGCGATTTGTTGGGCTCCGGCACCATATCGGGAACGGCGAAAGACAGCCGTGGCTCGCTTCTGGAGATGAGCTGGGGCGGCAAGGAGCCGATCACGCTCGACACAGGTGAGCAGCGCAGCTTCCTCGCGGATGGAGACACTTTGACCTTGCGCGGTGCCGCACAGGGCGAAGGTTATCGCATCGGTTTCGGGGACTGCACCGGGCAAATCCAGCCCGCAATTGATCTGCCCGCATGGGCACAGGAGGAGAACTAATCATGGCAAAAGCATTCGCATCGCAAGGCGACATGGAAGAAAAGAAAATCAGCTTCACCGAAGTGGGTGAGGGGCTTTACGCCTTCACCGCCGAGGGGGACCCGAACACCGGCGTGATCATCGGCGACGAGAGCGTGATGATCGTCGAGGCGCAGGCCACCCCGCGTCTGGCGCGCAAGGTGATCGAATGTGTGCGTTCCGTGACGGACAAGCCGATTTCCCATGTCGTTCTGACCCACTATCACGCCGTCCGCGTGCTCGGCGCCTCCGCTTACGGTGCGCGCGAGATCATCATGTCCGACACCGCCGCCGCTATGGTTGAAGAGCGCGGGCAAGAAGACTGGGACAGCGAATTCGGTCGTTTCCCGCGCCTGTTCCAGGGCCATGAGGAAATCCCCGGTCTGACCCGCCCAACGACGACGTTCTCTGACCGTATGACGGTTTATCTCGGCAAGCGCCGCGTTGACATCATGACGCTGGGTCGTGCGCATACCGCCGGTGATGCGGTGATCTGGGTGCCGGATCAGGAAGTGATGTTCACGGGCGATATCGTCGAATACCATTCTGCCTGTTACTGTGGTGACGGTCACTTCAACGATTGGTCTGAGACACTCGCCAACATCGCTGCCTTCGAGCCGAAATCCATCGCGCCGGGTCGCGGTGACGCGCTTGTGGGCGAAGAGATGGTGGCAGCCGCCATCGCCAACACCGCTGATTTCGTCGAGAGCACCTACAAACCCGTTGCCCGCATCGTCGCCCGTGGCGGCTCTCTGAAAGAGGCATGGGATGCGGTGCGCGCGGAATGCGATCCGAAATTCGCAGATTATGCGATCTACGAGCATTGCCTGCCGTTTAACGTGGCGCGTGCCTATGACGAAGCCCGTGGCATCGATACACCGCGGGTCTGGACCGCCGAGCGCGATCAGCAGATGTGGGAGGCCCTTCAGGGGTAAGCCACAGATGAACAAGGTTTATTCTTCTGCTCAGGAGGCCCTTGAGGGCCTCCTGTTTGACAATATGCTGATCGCCGCGGGCGGTTTCGGCCTTTGCGGCATCCCTGAGCTGTTGATCGACGCCATCGTCGAGAGCGGCGTCAAGGACCTGACCGTGGCCTCTAACAACGCAGGCGTCGACGGGTTCGGTC
>NZ_JAHXRW010000001.1 GCF_019429625.1 Celeribacter sp. PS-C1 | reverse complement strand
TGATGGTGATCTCGGACGTGACCGAGGTTGTCGACGCCGACACGTTCAAACGTCCGGTCTATGCGGGCAACGCGGTGCAGACCGTGAAATCCGCGGATGCGACGAAAGTCATCTCCTTCCGCACCTCGACCTTTGACGCGGCTGGTACCTCCGGGTCGGCCTCCGTCGAAACCGTGTCGGGCGCAGGCGACAAAGGCTTGTCGGCCTTCGTCGAGGACAAGGTGGTCGAAAGCGACCGTCCGGAACTGACCTCCGCCAAAGTCATCGTGTCGGGTGGCCGTGGCGTCGGCTCCGAGGAAAGCTTTGCGATCATCGAAGCGCTCGCTGACAAACTCGGTGCCGCCGTCGGCGCGTCGCGTGCGGCTGTGGATTCGGGCTACGCGCCCAACGACATGCAGGTCGGCCAGACCGGCAAGGTCGTGGCGCCTGAGCTCTACATCGCCTGCGGCATCTCCGGCGCGATCCAGCACCTCGCCGGCATGAAGGACTCGAAAGTGATCGTCGCGATCAACAAGGACGAAGAAGCCCCGATCTTCCAGGTCGCCGACTTCGGCCTCGTCGCAGACCTCTTCGACGCAGTCCCAGAATTGACTGAAAAGCTTTGAGCTTTCAAAGTCACGAAACACGAAAGGCCCGCCAGTTTGGCGGGCCTTTTGATGTCCGGCTTGCTTTTATAGATAAGGCGCAAGGGCATCCTGAAGAGCTCTGGCGGCTTTCGCATGGGCAATCGGCCCCAGCATTTCCCGCGCCGCGGGGGCATCGAGATCGGAATAAATCATCTTCTCATAACCCGCCTCGATCTCATCCTGACTCACGACCACCTCGACAACGTCTTTGACCAGCGGGCGGATTGCTTCAATCATCTCACGGTTTACAAAAAGCGGGTCCCCCTCAATCGCATCACAAGCGGCCACGCCATCCGGGGAATGCCCGGAGAGCCACAGCAGCACCAAGTTTCCCTGCAACTTGCTTGCTATCGTCCGCATCCGGGCCACCCAGGCGTCACGCAGTTCTTGCCGGACCATGGCGAATTTTTCCCCCGACGTGACTTCCAACGTTTGCAAAAGATGCCGAGTAAAGTTGAAATCGGTAAAGTCTATCTCGCGGTAAATCGTTCGCAACAGGGTCGAGGCGCGCAGGAAACGGTCATTGCGGCGCGGGTGCACCGCGTAGAACCGGTTCGACATGTTTTGCGCGCCGGGCATCTGCAGCACCGTCACCTTGGCCTTTTTGCAGATGTCCGCCACGGTTTCATCATTCAGAAACACGTCCACGCCGCCATTCACACAGCCGAGATTGAGCGTCGTTGCGCCAAGCCCCGCCTCCGCGAGCGTCGGAAACGGTACGTCGACGAATTTCCCGTATGTCTCGGTTCCTCCGAGAAAGGCCACATAAGGCTCGTCTAATTTTTTCTTCGGCCCCCGGAACAGAAGTTTCGATTTGCCGTACCGGCACGGCGTATAGTTTAAAGAGCCTTCGCTCATATTTTGGTAAGCCATGTGTCCACCCACTGGTTTAATTTCACCCAGAGCAGAGAGTCGCAGACACAGGTTTCGAAATCTCTAAATGGCCAATTCGTTAAAAATTTTATAGGTCAGCGCCCCTGTCTTGCCCCTTGAACCCGGCGCGATGTGGGGCGTAAACTTACTGCAAATTTGCCCAAGGAGAGTGCGAGATGGAGATCAAGAAAGTCGGTATCGTCGGCGCCGGTCAGATGGGCAACGGCATCGCGCATGTCTTCGCTTTGGCGGGCTATAACGTGGTGGTGAACGACATCTCGCAAGAGGCGCTCGACAATGCGGTTGTTACGGTCACGCGCAATCTCGACCGTCAGGTGTCGCGCGAAAAAATCTCCGAAAATGAACGAGATGCAGCGCTTGCCCGGATCTCCACCACACTGAACCTTGAGGAACTCGGCCAGACCGATCTGGTGATTGAGGCGGCGACCGAGCGTGAAGACGTCAAGAACGCGATTTTCGAACGCCTTCTGCCACATCTGAAACCTGAGACGATCCTGACCTCGAACACCTCGTCCATCTCGATCACACGGCTTGCCTCGCGCACGGATCGCCCGGAGAAATTCATGGGCTTTCACTTCATGAATCCGGTGCCCGTGATGAAGCTCGTCGAACTCATTCGCGGCATCGCCACCGATGAAGAGACCTACAGAACGCTTTTAGGGGTGGTCGAATCACTGGATAAGACCGCCGCCAGCGCCGAGGATTTTCCCGCTTTCATCGTGAACCGTATCCTGATGCCGATGATCAACGAAGCTGTCTATACGCTTTATGAGGGCGTAGGCTCCGTAAAATCCATCGACGAGTCGATGAAGCTGGGTGCGAACCATCCGATGGGGCCGCTGGAACTGGCCGATTTCATCGGCCTCGACACCTGCCTCGCGATCATGAACGTGTTGCACGACGGTTTGGCCGACACGAAATACCGCCCCTGCCCGCTTTTGACAAAATATGTCGAGGCCGGCTGGCTCGGCCGCAAGACCCAGCGGGGCTTTTACGATTACCGTGGCGAAACGCCTGTGCCGACGCGCTAAACTGGGGCGCTTATCAGAGACAAAGAAGGGGCCGCGCTGGCCCCTTTTTCATGTCTGATCTCAGCGATTACTTTTTAGTCCGTGCGCCCGCCCAAAGCGAGCGTATGAGAGCGCATCCAGTCCATGAATTCGCGCGTCTTCGTCTGCCAATCCTTGAGATCGTCTGGCGTCAACGGATCGCCGATGATCGGCGCCTGCGGCTTGTCCAGCGCATGCGCGATCTCATGCAGCAACAGCCCCTGACGGAAGCTCGCCGCGATCTTGTCCGCGATCTGATAGAGCCGCGTGTTGCGCCCTGGGAAGTAAATCGGCAGCACAGTGGCGCCGGACTTCAGCACCATCTTGGCAGTGAACGGGTTCCACGGCTTTTCCTTCACCGGGCCCCACCAATCCTCAGACGAAGCCACGGCGCCTGCCGGGAAGAGAATGATCACCCCACCCGCTTTCAATGTCTCCATCGCCTCGTTGCGCATCTTGATCGAGGCACGGTGGCTGTCGGGCTCATGCGGGAAAGGCACCGGCAACATGAAGGGGTCGATCTCGCGAATGCCGGTCAACAGCGAGCGCGTCAGGATTTTGTAATCCGTGCGCACCTTGCCGATCAGTTCCGCCATCACCAGACCGTCAACGAGGCCGTGCGGGTGGTTCGCGACCACAACCAGCGGACCTGTGGCGGGAATCTTGGCGATCTGCTCTTCCGGGGTCTGCACCTTGATGCCCATGACCTCAAGCGCCTGGCTAAAGAACGGCTGCCCCATCGGCGTGCCCATCTTCTCGAACCGACGGATGCGGCGCAGAAGCGGCAGCTTGCCGGTTACCCATTCAATGGAGCGGATGATCAGAACTTTCGAGGGATCGGAAAACGTCCCGGCATAGGACAGGCGGCGTGCGTCGTATTTGACGAAATCCTCGTCGCCAGGTTTCGGAGCGTGGATGTCCGTCACGTCGTCTTGCCCATCTTTTGGGGGATGAGACACTTTACATATCCTCGCCAAATCTGTCCTTGATCAGGGCCTCGATGGCATCCGCCAGCGCGTTCGCCTCCGGCCCGTTCGTCGTGACGTCAATAGTCGTTCCTTTGGAGGCTGCCAACATCAAAAGCCCCATAATGCTGTCGCCAGATGTGCTCAGCCCATCCTTGGCGACTTCGGCATTCGCGTCGAATTCCTCGACCACTTCAACGAGTTTCGCCGAGGCGCGTGCATGCAGCCCTTTGACATTCACGATTTCATGTGTGCGCGTAACCGACGCCATCTCCCCACCTCGACTTTATTCTTGTCCGACCCGTTTAACGCCCGTGGACGTCGAAACTGTCGATATATTTTCGTCCGGCATCAAGCGCATTGCCCACCGCTTCCGCAACCGTTTTATGCCGCGATTTCGCCAGCTTGATCAGCATCGGCAGGTTCGCGCCGTAAATGATCCGGCGGTCGTTGTGGTGACAAGCCAAAAGCGACAGGTTCGACGGGCTGCCACCAAACATATCGGTCACCACGACCACGCCATCGCCACTGTCGACATCATCGGCGGCGGCGCAAATCTCGCGCTGTTTGGCCGAGCGGTCATGATCCGGCTCGATCGAAATCGCTTCGATACCCACCTGTTTGCCAACGACATGTTCAACCGCCGCGAGATACTCGCGGGCCAGTCCCCCATGTGCGACGATCACAATTCCGATCACGTAAGCATTCCCGGTCAGAGGCCGCTCTGGCGGCGTTCAAGTTCCCTGTGTCTTATTGACACTTGCCAATTATGTTCTGCAAGGGCTTTGGATAGAATTTCAGCAAGCGTCACCGATCTGTGTTGCCCTCCGGTACACCCAAAGGCGATTGAAAGGTGCTTTTTACCCTCATCGCGATAGGCAGGCAGCAACAACAGCGTCAACTCCAGGATTTTCTGAAAGAAGGAGTCAAAGCGCGGGTCGTTTTTCACATAGTCCTGAACCCGCGGATCCGTGCCATTAAGCCCCCTGAGGCTTTCGTCCCAATAAGGATTGGACAGAAAGCGCACATCGAAGACCATATCAACTCCCCGCGGCATACCGCGCTTGTAGGAAAAGCTATGGACCGAAAGCGCCATATCCGCCTCGCTCCCTTCGGCGAACCAGCGCTCGATCTCGTCGCGGAGTTGATGGGGCGTCATCTCGGTGGTGTCGATCAAAATGTCGGCCCGCGCTCGGATCGGCACCAAAAGATCGATCTCCCGCGCCACCCCGTCCTGCGCGGTTTCAGCGGGCGCCAGTGGATGGCGACGGCGGGTCTCGGAATAGCGCCGGATCAGCACCTCGGGTGCACAATCGAGGTAGAGCACTTCCGCCTCATGGTTCGGGTCGCGCGTCAGATCGTCGATCACTTCGATCAGACCGTTAACGGAGAAATCGCGGTTGCGCACATCGAGCCCCAGCGCCAAAGGTTTGGTCAGCCCGCCGCCTTCCAAAAGCCGTGGCAGGATCGAAATCGGCAGGTTGTCGATGACCTCATAGCCAAGATCTTCGAGCGTGTTGATCGCAGTGGAACGCCCCGCGCCCGACGGACCGGTCACAAGCACAACACGATGGGGGGATTTCGATTGCGGGATCGGCATCCCTGCGGGCGAGCTCACGCGCATCGGCCTCCTTTGAGCCATTGGATCAGGGCGGGGGCAAAATGCGGCCCATCGACCCGGTAAAACAGGGGAATCGAGACCCCGATGAGAGCCTTTTCACGCCGGGGTGGCAAGCGCTCTGTTTCGACCTGTGCCATGTCGACAACACCCCGCAAACGGACTTGGGAAAGGCACTCAGATTTGAGCAATCCGAAGCCGCGCGCCTCGATCATGCCCGCGATCGTCTCAGGCGCTTCGGCGGTGAGGTAATTCGCGTCAGGATCGCGCTTTAGAAGTGTGCGGTCGTCGGACACAAGCCGCGCCCCCAAGGCCATCAGCGTCAGACAAAGCGCAGATTTCCCGCTGCCCGACGGCCCCACGATCAAAAGCCCGTTCTCAGCACCAAGTGCGACACAGGAGGCATGAAGATTTACCTCCTCCCGCAAAGCATCTTCACTCACACCGGCAAGCCTACAACGAAACGCGCGCCCAGTGGGTCGGAGGTGATATCGGCATCGGTCGGGCGGATGTTTTCGGCCCAGATCACGCCGCCATGGGCCTCGACGATCTGTTTCGAGATTGCCAGACCAAGGCCGGAATTGTTGCCGAACTGACCCTCGGGACGTTCCGAATAGAAACGTTTGAAAATTTTCGTCAGCGCCTCTTCCGGAATGCCCGGACCGGTGTCTTCGACAACGATCAGCACTCGATGATCCCGCTTGCGGACCCAGACGCGAATGGCATCCCCGTTTTCACAAAAGGAAATCGCGTTGGTGATCAGATTGACGAAGACCTGCGCCAGACGCGCTTCGAGGCCCGAAATCATGATAGGCTTGTCAGGCATATCCGCGATGAATTCGACACCTTTCTCCTGCGATTCCTGCGACAGATAGTCGATCAGGTTCGTCAGCATGTGGATCAGGTTGAACTCTTCTTCCTCTTCCTTGACCAGTTCACTGTCTAGGCGCGAGGCGTTGGAGATGTCAGACACGAGACGATCAAGGCGGCGCACATCATGTTCGATCACATCGAGAAGCTTTATGCGATGCTCCTCTTTCTTGATCATCCGAAGCGAACCGACCGCCGAACGCAAAGACGCCAGCGGGTTCTTGATCTCATGAGCCACATCGGCGGCAAACTGTTCGTTGGCGTCGATCCGGTCGTAAAGTGCGGAGACCATGCCACGAAGCGCCGAGGACAGACGACCAATCTCATCCGGGCGACCGGAGAGATCGGGAATGCGCACACGACCCGGCGCAACTTTGCGGCTGTTCTTGTCACGCCCGATTTCGGCGGCAGCGGCCAGATCAGCCAGCGGGTTGGCTATGGTCGAGGCCAGCACAAGGCTCAGACCAATCGACACCAGAATGGCGATGACAAAGACTTGAAGGATTTGCTCGCGCTCGACGCGCACCAGATCGTCGATCTCGCCCTTGGCGGAGACAAGCCCGATCACGCCAATCGTTTCACCCGTTGCATCCAAAGTGATCGGCGCAGCGACGGTAAAGACCGTGGAGCCTTCGGCATTCACGCTGGTGTTGACGTGAATCTCATCGTTAAGCGCCAGTGAGGCAAGTCCTGCGACATGTTCCCCGTAATCTTGAAAACCCTCAGGGGCGCTGCCTTTGGCAAAGGTAATGGCCGACCAGATTTTGTTCAGGAAATCGGAGATGACGGTCGAACGGCCTTCTTCGCGCAGTCCGGCCACATTGGTCGGCGCGACCCGCGGCATGCCCTCGGTCGAGGCAATCAGCGACCCGGTTCGATCAAAGATGTAGACATTATCCCGGAGCGGAAGTTCCAGAACCTGAAGCACGTTCGCAACATCGTCGGACCCCTCACTGACACTGAGTTGCCCATCCACCCCGGCCGTGACCTCAAGCATATCGGCAAGAAGCGCCGCCTCCGTAACCATGGCCGTTTCGCGTTGCAGGACGAGGCTGTCGCGGAAAGGGTTGAGATAGAGGATGCCGGAGACCATGAGAATGATCGCGACGAGATTGAAGGTGATGATCTTCTGCGCCAAAGGCGAACGGTTCACCGCAATGAAATTGCGACGACGGCGCTTTTCCCGAAGCTCCGCATCAGAGGTGCGCGGCGCAACCCAATCGTCCCCGAGAACGACATCTGCGTTCTCGGACCTGTACTTGCCCGAACGATCCATGCTGGAAGCCAGGGTCATTACTCCTCGTTATACCTGTATCCGATGCCGTAAAGCGTTTCGATTGCCGAGAAATCTCCGTCCACGGAGCGCATTTTCTTGCGCAGACGTTTGATATGGCTGTCGATGGTGCGGTCGTCGACATAGACCTGATCGTCATAGGCGACATCCATCAACTGATCGCGCGACTTCACGAAGCCCGGACGCTGTGCCAGCGCCTGCAACAGCAAAAATTCGGTCACGGTCAGTGTGACGTCGAGGCCTTTCCACTTCACCGCGTGACGCAGCGGGTCCATTTCCAATTCGCCACGCACCAACACTTTGGTCTCTTCGGTCTCAACGACATCAACGCCGGCGATGGCCTCCTGACGGCGCAAAAGCGCGCGGATGCGTTCGACCAGAAGACGTTGGGAGAACGGTTTTTTCACATAGTCGTCTGCGCCCATACGCAAACCCAGCACCTCGTCAATCTCATCATCTTTCGAAGTGAGGAAGATCACCGGCATGTTGGTTTTCTGGCGCACGCGCTGCAACAAATCCATGCCATCCATCCGCGGCATCTTGATGTCGAAGACGGCCATATCCGGCAAGCGTTTGTTAAACGCATCCAAAGCCGACTGGCCGTCATTGTAAGTTTCAACCTCAAACCCTTCAGCCTCAAGCGTCATGGATACGGAGGTGAGGATATTCCGGTCGTCGTCTACCAAGGCGATACGGGACATGGTCGGCTTCCTTCAACTGCTCAACGGGTTCATTTTTTATGCTACTTTCCGTGTTTCGACGGCTCAAATCAAGCAAAACCACGAATCAGGGTCCGGGGTTAAAGCCATAGAAAGCCAAAAGTTTCAAGGAATGGCTAATTTGTCTCACCTTCGCGCTTATCCCTTACGCATATTGGCTCTGAAGTCCGCCACCCGCCGAGTGTTTGCGCTACCCCTTAAGTGGTTGCGCTAACTCTTGATCTGCCTCCTGTTTACGCGCGGCGCAAGCGTGATATAGCAACTCCGTTGGCACATGTGTTGCCCATCCGCGAATGGCCCTTTCGCGGTACAGAATTCTATATCC
Source organism: Celeribacter sp. PS-C1 (assembly GCF_019429625.1). Lineage (GTDB taxonomy): Bacteria > Pseudomonadota > Alphaproteobacteria > Rhodobacterales > Rhodobacteraceae > Celeribacter. The sequence continues at coordinate 491,513 of NZ_JAHXRW010000001.1, read as the reverse complement.
AAAGACGCCGGCAAGGACACGGCGAGGGAGTTTGCATATGACAACCGGACGCGTGAACCCGGCTTTCACCCTTGAAGACCAAGGCATTACCGGACTTGGCAATGTCTATTACAACCTTCTCGAGCCGGCCCTCATCGAAGAAGCCATCAAGCGCGGCGAAGGCTCGCTGGGCCAAGGCGGCTCTTTCCTCGTCAGCACTGGCGAACACACCGGCCGGTCCCCGAAAGACAAATTCGTCGTCCGCACCCCGGATGTGGAAGACACCATCTGGTGGGAAAACAACCAGCCCATGGATCCGGCAAAATTCGACGTGCTCTACGCCGACATGCTCGAGCACATGAAGGGCAAGGACTATTACGTTCAGGATTTGTACGGCGGCGCCGACCCGGCCAACCAGCTTGACGTGCGCGTCGTATCCGAATTGGCTTGGCACAACCTGTTCATCCGCACCATGCTGCGCCGCCCCGAGCTCAGCGATCTGGATGATTTCACTGCCGATTTCACCATCATCAACTGCCCGTCTTTCAAAGCGAACCCGGAAAAGCACGGTTGCCGCTCCGAGACGATCATCGCGCTGAACTTCGAGAAAAAGCTGATCCTGATCGGCAACACCGAATATGCGGGCGAGAACAAGAAGGGCGTGTTCACCCTGTTGAACTACATCCTTCCGGGCAAAGGCATCATGGCGATGCACTGTTCCGCCAACCACGCGCCGGGCAACCCGGTCGACACCGCGATCTTCTTTGGTCTCTCCGGCACCGGCAAAACGACGCTCTCCGCCGACCCGGCCCGTGTGCTGATCGGCGACGACGAACATGGCTGGTCCGACAAAGGCACCTTCAACTTCGAAGGCGGCTGCTACGCCAAGACCATCAACCTCTCCGCCGAGGCAGAGCCGGAAATCTATGCGACCTGCTCGATGTTCGGCACCGTGATCGAGAACATGGTCTATGACGAGCACACCAAAGAGCTCGACTTCCAAGACAGCTCGCTGACCGAAAACATGCGCTGCGCCTACCCGCTGCACTATATCTCCAACGCGTCTGAAACGGCGATGGGCGGTCACCCGAAGAACATCATCCTTCTGACCTGTGACGCGTATGGCGTTCTGCCTCCGATCGCGCGCCTGACACCTGCTCAGGCCATGTATCACTTCCTCTCCGGCTTCACCTCGAAGACCCCGGGCACCGAAGTGGGCGTGACCGAGCCGATCCCGACCTTCTCCACCTGCTTCGGCGCGCCGTTCATGCCGCGTCGTCCGGAAGCCTACGGCAACCTGCTGCGTGAGAAGATCGCGAAACATGGCGCGACCTGCTGGCTCGTCAACACCGGCTGGACCGGTGGCGCGTTCGGTGTTGGCTCGCGGATGCCGATCAAGGCAACCCGCAACCTGCTGCACGCCGCTCTTGAAGGCACGCTGGCCGAGGTCGAATTCCGCAAGGACGACAACTTCGGCTTCGACGTTCCGGTCTCCGTGCCGGGTGTGGCCGATGTTCTTCTCGACCCGCGCCGCACCTGGGCCGACAAAGAGGCCTTCGATGCGCAGGCTGAGAAACTGGTCCATATGTTCAAAGAGAACTTCGAACAGTACCTGCCCTATATCGATGAGGACGTGAAAGCCGCCGCCATCGGCTAAGGCCTTTCCTCACCTGATGAATTGACGCCCCGGCCCGCATGGTCCGGGGCGTTTTCTTTTGCGCGTCATTCAGATGTCACGCCGCTCTGGCAGTCTGTTGCCATGAAATATGCTCTGATTTTCACGCTGCTCACGACCCCGGCTCTCGCGCAGGAGGTCGATTTTTCCGACCCCGCGCTGATCGGTTTTGGCGAAGAGGTCTTCACCGATTTCTGCATGGCCTGTCACGGCGAAGAGGCCTTGGGCGGCAATGGTCCGGACATTCAGGGTTCGATCCTAAGTGACGTCACACAAGCGATCCGAGGCACCGATCAAATGGAGTCCGTCGACCTTTCCGAGGGCGAACCGGAATCCGTGACTGCCTATCTCATGTCGCTGGCGCCCAAAGTGGCCGAGACCAAATTGCGTCTTGAGGCCACGCGAAGACAACGATCAGAATAACCCACGCCGGACCAGATTGGCGCCCGCCACCAAAAGCACAAACAGCGTCGCACGTTTAAATTTCTTCTGATCCAAACGATCCTGCACCCGCTGCCCCAGAGCCATCCCCAGAAGCGCAGGAACCAGAAGTGCCGCAGACAGCGGAATGGTCTGGTTATTCAACACGCCAGAACGCAAATGCGCCAACAAAAGCGTCAGAGCGCCGGTGCCAAAGATCACGCCTGTGATCTTGATCTGCAATTTCTTCGGCGTATCCACGGCGGTCAGATAGGCCACGGTCAGAGGCCCCCAAATGCCTGCCACCCCACCGATCATGCCGGAAATCGCGCCGAGGCCCAGATCATAAAAGCCGCGATGATGCTCCGGAATATGCAGAGCAGGCCCGATCAGGAGATAGCTCGCCAGCACGATCACAATGAGACCGAGGCTCAGAAATACCACCGATTGCGGTAGGATCACCACAAGCTGAGCGGAGAGCACGATCAGCACCAAAAGCGCGCCAATGTAGAGCTTGTACTGTTTCGCCGCCGCAACGGCCTCCGCTGCGCCGCCACGCAGCGCCTGCCAGACATTGGAGACCACAGTCGAAAAAATCAGCCCCGCAAGCGCCACCTCCGGCGCCAGAAAAGAACCCAGCCCCGAGATCATGATCATCGGCATGGCAAACCCCGTCGCGCCTTTGACGAAACCCGCCAAAAGCGTGATTGCGAGCGCGGCAAAAATCTGCGGTAGGGTGAGAAGGGTCAGGAGGCTTTCAAACATCATAGCCCCTGATAGAACGCCGCCCTCTTGAGGTATAGGACAAAGGGCAAGTCGCATGGTGCCAGCGCTTTTCTTTCTCTGGGCCAAGCCAAACAAACTCATCCCTTGCGACACTTTACGTCATTTTTAAAGTTCATTGGAAAATATTATTGCGCTGCGACTGCGAAAGGATTAGATAAGTGCAAGTCCCCAAGGAGGAGAGAATCTCATGGCCCTTGACCAACAGGAGATGACCATGTCGAACCCTATTTTGCCTGATCTTATGGCTTTGACCGGCGCGGCTGTGGCCCCGGCGGAGGCCATTCTGGACCGGGCGCGTGCCGCCTTGCGTTCCGAGTTTCTCGACGGCGACCGCATATCCAGCAAAAAGATCGAGGCCAATCAAACCGCTGCCCATGGGCTTGCCTGGCTTGCCACCTATGTCGAAAGCCTGCGCCAGATGCAAAAATGGGCCGAGGCACTGTCGGGCGAGAGCAAGTTCGGCGAGATGGAGCAGCTGATTCACCAGATCGCGTTCGGCGAATACCTGAGTCAGATTTACGGCGGCATCCCGATGAATCAGGGCGAGATCTGCCGACTTTCAGATCTTGGTCTGGGCCTCGTGCAGCCGAGCCACTGCGAAGTGGTCAAGCTTATGCTCGAAGGCAATTCGACAGGCGCTCGCACGCGGCTTGTCGAACTGATGCGCACCAATTCCGGCCATGCGACGTTTGGGGCGTCGGGCCTCGACGACGAATTGGAAATGATCCGCGATCAATTCCGCCGCTTCGCCGACGAAAAAGTCGCGCCCTTCTGTCACGAATGGCACCTGAAAGACGATTTCATCCCGATGGAGATCATCGAGGAACTGGCAGAACTGGGCGTCTTCGGCCTCACGATCCCCGAGGAATACGGTGGCTTTGGCTTTCCGAAGGCGGCGATGGTCGTGGTCTCTGAAGAGCTTTCCCGCGGCTACATCGGTGTCGGTTCTCTGGGCACGCGGTCCGAAATCGCCGCCGAGTTGATCCTCGGCGGCGGCACCGAGGCGCAAAAGGAACAGTGGTTGCCAAAACTGTCCTCCGCCGAAATTCTGCCCACTGCGGTCTTCACCGAACCGAACACCGGCTCCGATCTCGGATCCTTGCGCACCAGAGCGGTGAAAGAGGGTGAGACCTACACGGTGACCGGCAACAAAACCTGGATCACCCACGCCGCGCGCACCCATGTGATGACGCTCTTGGCCCGCACCGATCCAGACACCACGGATTACAAAGGCCTGTCGATGTTCCTGGCCGAAAAGACGCCGGGCGATGACGAAAACCCCTTCCCCACTCCGGGCATGAGTGGCGGCGAGATCGAAGTGCTGGGCTATCGCGGCATGAAGGAATACGAGTTGGGCTTTGACGGGTTCAAGGTGAAGGCAGAAAACCTTCTGGGCGGCGAAGAAGGTAAGGGCTTTAAACAGCTCATGGAGACCTTCGAGAGCGCCCGCATCCAGACCGCCGCGCGCGCCATCGGCGTCGCGCAAAACGCGCTCGAGGTCGGGATGCAATATGCCGAGGACCGTAAGCAGTTCGGCAAATCTCTGATCGAATTCCCGCGCGTCTCCGGCAAGCTGGCTATGATGGCGGTCGAGATCATGGTGGCGCGTCAGCTCACCTATTTCTCCGCTTGGGAAAAAGATCACGGCCACCGCTGTGACCTTGAGGCCGGTATGGCGAAACTCTTGGGCGCGCGCGTCGCTTGGGCCGCCGCCGACAATGCGCTTCAAATCCATGGCGGCAACGGCTTTGCGCTCGAATATCAGATTTCCCGCATCCTCTGCGACGCGCGGATTCTGAACATCTTCGAAGGTGCTGGGGAAATTCAGGCGCAGGTGATTGCGCGGCGTCTGCTGGGCTGAGCGAAGTCTCAAAGAACCTCAAAAAGGCGGTGCCTCCTGCGCCGCCTTTTTTGCGAGCCGGTCCACGAACCGATCCCGCGCGGCGGGCAGGCCCCGATCCGACAACTCCGCCGTGATCTTCGCCAGAAAATGTCCCGTCGTCCTGAGCCCCTGCCCGATCTCGGCAAAATCCAGAGACGATTGCCCCAACAGACATTGCGGCAGGGGCAAAAGCCGATCCGCCCATTCCCCCGCGCCTTTTCGGGACACGGCACGGCCCGTCTTGGGCGAGACATAAATCAGATCGTCTGGCGATCCGGTCACCGCGCAAGAGGACAGATCGAGGCCAAAGCCCAGCTCCTCCAACAAAGATACCTCCCAATGCAGATAGGCCAGCGGCCACATCGGGTCTGTGCCGATCCGATCGAACAGCGTCAGACTGTCGACATAGAGATAGCCATGCGCCTCGCGCTCCGGCAGAAGATGTGAGAGCATCGCGGTCATCGCCGTCATTCCGGCCAACGCCATGGGATCATTCAGCACATGAGCGCGGCTTTTCACCGGCTCGAACGTAAAGCTCCCTAGATGATCCTCGATCCGCGCTTTCCAAGTGACGGCAACCTGCCCACCCGGCTGCAAATGCGGAGTCATCTTGCGAGAAATGCCGCCCCGCACGACGCCCGCATGCCGCCCGTGCTCGGGGGTAAACACCTCGACAATCACCGAGGTCTCGCCATGTTTTCGGACGGAGAGGACCACCCCTTCATCGCGCCACTCGATCATGCGCCTGCTTCTTTTTGGTCGAAATACTCACATGACCCTGACCCGCGACAGACGCGGGGTCAATCCGATAAGCCAGGCTCATCCAAAAGCGTGCGCCCCAGACGGTCCTCGACTTCGATGATCCAGAGATCGGGGTCAAAGCTGCGTTGTTTGGCTAGAGAGGCATCCACATCACGCTCCTCGCCTTCGGCCAAAACCATCCAGTCGCGGCGATCTTCCATCAGGTTAAACTCGCGTTGAAACGCCTTGGCCTGACCGTCCAGCGTGTTGAGTTTGACCATCACGGCGCCGGCTGTGGCATCGCCTTTCTTCACGACAAAGGCCGGAATATCGGCAAGCCGCAGCCGCGTCAGATAGGCCGAGACCCAGACATCCGCCGTCAGCCGCGCCATCAGTTGCCGTCTTTGAAATCGAGCCCCATTTCGCCGTAGCGCTCGGCCTCTTCCAACCAGTTCGGGCGCACTTTCACCTGCAGGAACAAGTGTACCTTGCGGCCCAGAAACTCTGACAATTCCTCACGCGCGGCGCGAGAAATGCGTTTGATCGTCTCGCCACGTTTGCCGAGGATGATGCCTTTATGCCCGTCACGCGAAACATAGATCACCTGATCGACCTTGGCAGAACCGTCTTTGCGCTCTTCCCAATTCTCGGTCTCGACGGTGAGCTGGTAGGGCAATTCCTGGTGCAGATTAAGCGTCAGTTTCTCGCGCGTGATTTCAGCGGCAATCATCCGCATCGGCAGATCGGCGATCTGGTCCTCCGGATAGAGCCACGGTCCTTCCGGCAGTTCGCGGGCGAGCCATTTGCGCAGATCGTCAACGCCTTTGCCCTTTTCAGCGGAGATCATGAAGGTCTCCACAAAGTCTCGGCGTTCGTTCATGTCCTTGGTGATCGCGAGAAGTTTCTCAACGTCCACCATGTCGATCTTGTTGATCGCCAGCGCGACTTTCTGTTTCGGGTTCGAATGCTCGTCCAAAGCCGCCAAAATGGCCTCGACGCCCTCGGTCACGCCCTTATGCGCCTCGATCAAAAGCACCACGACATCGGCATCCGCAGCGCCACCCCAAGCGGCTGACACCATGGCGCGATCCAACCGACGTTTGGGTTTGAAAATGCCGGGGGTGTCGACGAAAACGATCTGGCTGTCCCCCTCCATCGCAACACCGCGAATGCGGGCACGGGTGGTTTGCACCTTATGCGTCACGATCGACACTTTCGCGCCAACCATGCGGTTCAACAGCGTGGATTTGCCGGCGTTGGGTTCGCCGATCAAAGCCACAAAACCTGCGCGTGTCGTTTCAGCCATTTTTGGCCTCCAGTTTTTGCAAAAGCGCCTTGGCGGCGGCTTGTTCGGCCTGACGTTTGGAATTCGCCTCGGAGCGTTCCGCCTCGCCACTTTCCAGCGTCACTTCGATGGTGAAGATCGGCGCGTGATCGGGGCCTTTGCGGGCCACTTCGGAATATTTCGGCGGCTTCTGCCCGCGGGCCTGCGCCCATTCCTGAAGCGCGGTTTTCGCATCACGGGCGTCATCTTCGACCCGGTCGATACGTTTACCCCAGAGCTTGCGCACCAGCGCTTTGGCAACCTCGAAACCGGCATCGCGATAGACGGCGGCAATCACCGCTTCCATCGCATCGGCAAGCAACGCCTCTTTGCGGCGTCCGCCTGACATCATCTCCGAGCGGCCCAGCTTCAACACGGCGCCAAGGTCGATCTGACGCGCCACATCAGCACAGGTTTCTTTGCGCACCAAGGCGTTGAAGCGGGGCGCCAACTGACCCTCTGAGGCGGATTTATCTTTTTCGAACAGCGCCTCGGCCATGGTCAGGCCCAGAACCCGGTCGCCCAGAAATTCGAGGCGCTGGTTGTCGGGGCGGGTCGCGGACGAGATCGAACTGTGGGTAAGCGCGCGCAGGAGCAATTCGGGCTGAGAAAACTCATGCCCGAGCCGCGTCTGGAACGCCTGGATATCTGCGGAAATCTTCACTGCACCGCCTTAAAGAAACGGTCTTTGCGCCAGGTCCAGAAATAGACGAGACGTTTGCCGGCTGCGGAGAAAATCACGTTGCTGACCTTCCCGACGAGATATTCCTCGGGGACAAAACCCACGCCGCCCATGGTGGTCGGCACGCGGCTGTCGGCGGAGTTGTCGCGGTTGTCACCCATGAAGAAATAGTTGTTCGCAGGCACGGTGTAGACCTGTGTGTTGTCAACGCCGGTGGTGCGGATGTTCAGAACCGAATGCTGACGCCCGCCCGGCAGGGTCTCGATGAATTTCTCTTTGACGCACTCGCCGCCTTCGCCCGGCGTGTTGCTACAAGCCGGATAGCGTGCAGCCGCGCCTTGTTTTTCGAAGGTCTCGACAAAGGCACCATCGGGCGTCTGCGTCACCTCTTCGCCGTTGAGGAAAATCACACCATCGCGAATCTGCACCCGATCCCCCGGCATCCCGATCAGACGTTTGACGAAGGTGCGGTGCTCGGTGGGGTGTTCGAACACCACGATGTCACCACGCTCAGGTTCAGAGCCAAGGATACGGCCAGAGATCGGGCAAAGGAAATTCACCACCTTCGGGCAAGACCACTGCGAATAGCCGTAGCTCATCTTGTTGACGAAGAGGAAGTCGCCAATCAGCAGCGTATCTTTCATCGAGGACGACGGAATAAAGAACGGCTGGAAGAACAGCGTGCGGAAAATCCCGGCGATCAGCAGGGCATAGACCACTGTTTTGATGGTTTCGGTCAGGCTGTCCTTGGCACTGCTCATCTTCTCGTCCTTTGGGGAAACGGTTTTACGCTTTAGCGGGATATGAAAGGCGCGCGGCGGGGAGTCAAGGCAAACGCCCGTGAAGGCGGGGTTTTACACCGCCTAGACTGTGCAAACTCGCCTCATTTGCCCTTCGGGCGGGCTTCGATCACCACAAAGGCCTGCGCCCAGGGGTGATCGTCGGTCAGTGTCACATGGATGATCGCCTCATGCCCCGGCGGAGTCATCTCGTCGAGCCGTTCTTTGGCCCAGCCCGTGACCTCCATCACCGGCTGCCCGGTGTGGAGGTTCTTGACCGCCATATCCTTCCACGAAATCCCCATCGCGAGCCCCGTGCCCAAAGCCTTGGAACAGGCTTCTTTTGCGGCCCAGCGTTTCGCATAAGTGCCCGCGACATCACGGCGTCGCTCGGCCTTCACCTGTTCGACGTCCGTGAAAACACGGTTTTTGAAGCGCTCGCCAAAGCGCTCGAGCGTCCCGGTGATCCGGTCGATATTCGCGAGATCTGTGCCGATGCCGAGGATCATACCAAGCTCCTGAACGCGTTAACCTCGCGCCTCATCCATCAATCGGCGCATCTCCTGAATGGCCGGGATGATGCCGCGGAAAATCGCTTCGCCGATCAGGAAATGCCCGATGTTCAACTCGACGATTTCCGGCAAAGCCGCGATGGGTTGCACAGTTTCATAAGTCAGCCCGTGGCCGGCATGGACCTCAAGCCCCAGAGAGTGCGCGAAAGCCGCCATCTCGGTCAGGCGTTTCAACTCCTCGTCGCGCTCGGCAAATTTGCCTTCCGCATGCAGGTCGCAATAGGCCCCCGTGTGCAACTCGACAACAGCGGCCCCAATGCGATGCGCGGCCTCGATCTGAGGCTGGTCGGCTGCGATGAAGATCGACACGCGCGATCCCGCCTCGCGCAAGGGAGCGATGAAATGCGCCAGACGGTTTTCCTCCCGCGCGACCTCAAGCCCGCCTTCGGTGGTCCGCTCTTCGCGTTTCTCGGGAACGATGCAAACCGCGTGGGGTTTGTGCCGCAAAGCAATCGCCTGCATCTCGTCGGTGGCGGCCATCTCGAAATTCAAAGGCACGGAAAGGTTCGCGACCAAGGCCTCAATGTCCGCATCGGTGATGTGGCGGCGATCTTCGCGCAGGTGCGCCGTGATCCCGTCGGCCCCCGCCTCTTCGGCGAGTTTCGCGGCCCGCACCGGGTCCGGGTAGGCCGAGCCACGCGCATTGCGCACGGTGGCGACGTGATCAATGTTCATACCGAGGCGAAGTTTCTGGGTCATGATGTCGTTCCCAAGCAAGAGGTGTTTCCGCGGACAATACCGTGCGGATCACGAAAGAAAACCGACAAATCCTAATCAAGGCGATCAAGACCTGTGCGACCTGCTCCGGATTACGGTTTATGCCCGGCTTTCTGGGCCTGCTTCTTGCGGCGCAACTCTTCGAGCTTGGCCTTGAGCTTGCCGCGACGGCGGTTTTGATAGGCGGTCACCATCGGCAGGGTGATGTAATAGGCCACGGTCCCAGCCACGATCCCCGGAATGATCCCCCCCACCAGATAGGGCAGGAAAATCTCATGCCAGAACCGGATCAGCGCATCCCAATTCGTGACGTCATCCGTGAACAGCGCCAGGAAATTGCGCCAAAAATCATCCGCCGCATCGAAGAACTTGCCAACCAAACTGCGTTCGTGATGGTGGTCGAATTCCGTGCCGAGCAGGAAGTGACCCATTTTCATCGAGATCACACCGATCGGCACATAGGTCAGCGGGTTGCCGACGAAAGTCGACAGCAATGCCGCGATGGCATTGCCGCGCATCAGCTTGGCCAACAGAAAGGCGATGACGAAGTGCAGGCCGTAAAAGGGTGTAAAGACGGAGAACACCCCCGCGAAAACACCGCGCGCGATTTTATGTGGGGTGTCCGGCAAGCGATGGAGGCGATGTTTGAGATATCGAACCGCCCGCCCCCAGCCGCGCTTCGGCCAGAGGGATTGCGCAAGCCATTGAAGTGGCTTTAGCTTTTCCCGGCGTTTGAAGACCACATCATCCCCTTAGCCCCCTCAAGGGCGTCTGTCCAAATTCCTGTATCTGCGCACCCGCGCCACTTCGCTTTCGGCCTCAAGCGCCAGCATGACAGCGTGCAGATGTTCCACATCTCGCAGATCCACATCGACGATCAACCGATAGAAATCGGGTTTGCGATCCACGAAATTCAGGTCCGAGATATTGGCCTTTTGTTCCGCGATCAGTGTGCAGATACGGCCCAAAACCCCCGGATCGTTGGAGATCGTCAGATCCAAAGACACGGTATATTGGGGCGCATGCGGCCCGGCATGCCATTGCAGATCGACCCAGCGATTGGTTTCCGCCTCAAGCTCTTCGAGCGCGGGACAGTCGATGGCATGGATCACCACGCCCTTGCCGCGATATGTGATGCCGACGATACGTTCGCCCGGCACCGGCTGACAGCACTTGGCACGATTATAGGTCTCACCTTCGGAAAGACCAAGCACCGCACGCTTCGCGTCGATCGCGCCACTTTCGCGCACCAGCTCCGGATAGACCGCTTTGACCACCTCGGAAGCCGTGAGTTCCGCGGACCCAAGACGCGCCAAAAGTGCCTCGCTATCGGCCAGGGACATCTGTTTCGCCGCCGTCGCCAACGCCTTTTCAGAGGCCTTCTTGCCCACGTGCTCAAAGGCCACACGGGCCAATTCCCGACCCAATTTGACAAAGCGTTCGCGGTTCTCTTCGCGCAAGGACTTGCGGATCGCCGCCTTGGCGCGGCCAGTGACCACGATATCGAGCCAGGTTGCCTGCGGCCGCTGGCCCTCAGCCGTCAAAATTTCGACGCTCTGACCGTTTTTCAACCGGGTCCAAAGCGGCACGCGGATGCCGTCGACCTTGGCGCCGACACAACTATCACCGATGCGCGTATGGATCGCATAGGCGTAATCCAACGGCGTGCCACCTTTTGGAAGCGACACCACCTCGCCTTTGGGCGTGAAGGTGAAAACCTTGTCGGAGTACATCTCCAACTTGACGTGTTCGAGAAACTCAGAGTGATCCTCGGCATTCTCGAACCGCTCGGTGAGACTCGCCAGCCATTTCGTCGGGTCGACGGCAAAGGGGTTCTGCGCGCGCACGCCGTCACGATAGGACCAATGTGCCGCAACGCCGGATTCCGCGACTTCATGCATTTGACGGGTGCGGATTTGCACTTCGACGCGCTTGCCATCCCGCCCGGAGACTGTGGTGTGAATCGAGCGATAGCCGTTAGATTTCGGCTGGCTGATGTAGTCCTTGAACCGTGTCGGCACCGCACGCCATCGCTGGTGGATCACACCGAGGACACGGTAGCAATCCATCTCAGAACGGGTGATGACGCGGAATCCGTAAATATCTGACAGACGGGAGAAACTTTGCTGTTTCTCCTCCATCTTACGCCAAATTGAATAGGGCTTCTTGGCCCGCCCAAGCACGTCTGCCTCAATCCCCTCGCGCTCCAACTCGGCGCTGATGTCATTGCTGATCTTATGGATCACATCGCCCGTTTCGCGTTGCAGCAAAATAAAACGGCGGATGATCGAGTTGCGGGCCTCGGGGTTGATGACGCGGAAGGACAAATCCTCCAACTCCTCGCGCATCCATTGCATCCCCATGCGGCCCGCCAGAGGCGCATAGATGTCCATGGTCTCGCGCGCTTTCTGGAGTTGCTTCTCCGGGCGCATCGACTTGATGGTCCGCATGTTGTGCAGACGGTCGGCGAGTTTCACGAGGATCACCCGCAGGTCTTTCGACATTGCCATGAACAGCTTGCGGAAGTTCTCCGCCTGTTTGGTCTCTGTCGACGACAGTTGCAGGTTGGTGAGTTTCGTCACCCCATCCACAAGCTCCGCGATCTCTTCGCCGAACTTGCGCGCGACCTCTTGATAGGAGGCTCGCGTGTCCTCGATCGTATCGTGGAGCAAAGCTGTGATGATCGTCGCATCGTCCAGAGACTGTTCGGTCAGGATGGCGGCGACGGCAACGGGATGGGTGAAATAGGGTTCGCCGGAGCGGCGGAACTGCCCCTCATGCATTTCACGTCCGTAGGCATAAGCCTCACGGATCAGATCGGCATTTGTCTTGGGGTTGTAGTTGCGGACCAGTGCGATCAGGTCTTCGACGTCGATCATTTTGGTCCGCGAACTCCGTGGATTGGGGCCATCTGGCCCCGCATCTTAGTTTTGCCCCTGCGCTTCCATCAGCGCGCGCAGCAGTTTCTCTTCGGACATGTCGTCCTCGGCCGGTTTGTCGGCCTCTTGACCCATCAGCAGAGCCATTTGATCGTCTTCCGGCTCATCGACCTCGATCTGGGTCTGATGGCTTTCGATCATCCGCTCGCGCAGCGCGTCGGCGGATTGGGTCTCTTCGGCGATCTCACGCAGAGCAACAACCGGGTTCTTGTCGTTGTCCCGATCCACGGTCAGCGGAGAGCCAGACGCAACTTCGCGCGCACGGTGGGCGGCGAGCATCACGAGCTCGAAGCGGTTCGGAACCTTGTCGACGCAATCTTCAACGGTCACGCGGGCCATGGGATCTCCAATCTTTAGGATTGACGGGGCATTTGTTCAAAGGCTCTATTTAGGGGCTCGGCCCTGCCTTGACAAGCGCCCTTTCCCCTTAATCGGTGCCGATTGCAACCCCGGACATGGGTTTTACCTCGGTTTTCTCATCCTCAGGCCGCGCCGCAAGCATCTCCGCAATGGTTTTATCCAAAAGCGGGTGCCTCCACTCCGGCGCCAAGTCGGCAAAGGGAATCAGCATAAAGGCGCGATCCTGAATGCGTGGATGTGGCAGAATAAGCCGATCCGGCGCACGCACTGTTTGCTCCGTCAGCGGCAGTTCGATCCACTGTCGAAGCGTCGCCTCATCCGGCCGCACCACATCTTCATAGGCCATCAAATCAAGGTCAATCGGACGTCCGGCCCAACGGGTTTTCCGCACCCGACCCAGCCTGGCCTCTACCTCGTGCAGAACCAACAACAACGCCTCGGGAGGACCATCATAGGAAACCTCAGCCGCGAAATTGATATAATCCGGGCCAGCCCCCGCCGGGAAACAAGGCGTCTCATAAATCTGACTGAGCGCCGCAACTTCGACGCCTTTCACCCTCAACGCCCGCAAGGCCTCTTTCAGCGTCTCCAAAGGAGTGCCGGTTTCAGACGGTAAATTGGCCCCGAATGCGATCCATGCGCGCATTTTTGCCGTGCTCAAACTTGCCTCTCGTCCCACGTTTTTTAAGCCCTATCCTTTTCGGCAAGTTCAGCTTTGACGCATTTCATACTATTCCAAAGGACAGAAAGCCAAGAACAACTGACTGTCCCGGAAGATATTGCTTTTGGGGCTGTCCAAAAAACAAAATATAAAGGACCTTTATATGTTTTATAAAGATGAGCGGCTTGCCTTGTTCATCGATGGGTCGAATCTTTACGCAGCGGCCAAATCGCTTGGGTTCGATATCGATTACAAACTGCTCCGACAGGAATTCATGCGCCGTGGTAAATTGCTGCGCGCGTTCTACTACACCGCCCTGCTTGAAAACGATGACTATTCGCCGATCCGTCCGCTGGTCGACTGGCTGAATTACAACGGTTTCACCATGGTCACCAAGCCCGCCAAGGAGTTCACCGACTCCATGGGCCGACGCAAAATCAAGGGCAACATGGACATCGAGCTTGCCGTCGATGCGATGGAACTGGCACCCCATGTGGATCATATCGTGCTCTTCTCCGGCGACGGCGATTTCCGTCCGCTGGTCGAAAGCCTGCAGCGTCAGGGCGTGCGCGTCTCTGTCGTCTCCTCGATCCGCACTCAGCCGCCGATGATCGCCGACGAACTGCGTCGCCAAGCCGATAATTTCATCGAGTTGAACGACCTCAAAGACGTGCTCGGGCGCCCTCCGCGCGAGCCGCGTGACGACGACAGCGACAACAACTGAATTTCAAAGCCCTCGCCCTCGGCGGGGGCTTTTCACTTTCGGGTCTTTTCAGGTGCCGGTCGTTGCACTCCGACCCTTTCGCCGCTACCTCTGAAAAAGATCAGGAGTGCCGCATGACCGAAACGACCCCCAAGCCCCCACTTATGCTCTATCTTGCCGCCCCGCGCGGGTTCTGCGCCGGTGTCGACCGCGCGATCAAGATCGTCGAAATGGCGATCGAGAAATGGGGGCCGCCCGTCTATGTCCGCCATGAGATCGTGCACAACAAATTCGTGGTCGATGGGCTGAAAGAGAAAGGTGCTGTGTTTGTCGAGGAGTTGGAAGACTGCCCCGATGACCGCCCGGTGATTTTTTCCGCCCATGGCGTCCCGAAAGCCGTGCCCGCCGAGGCCGCCAAGCGCGAGATGGTCTATGTCGACGCCACCTGTCCGCTGGTGTCCAAGGTCCACATCGAGGCGGAGCGGCATCACGCCGACGGGCTTCAGATGATCATGATCGGCCACGCCGGTCACCCGGAAACCATCGGCACGATGGGGCAACTGCCCGAGGGCGAAGTCCTGTTGGTCGAAACGCCCGAAGATGTGCCGGGGCTTGAAGTGCGCGACCCGGAGCGTCTCGCCTTTATCACCCAGACCACCCTGTCGGTCGATGACACGGTTGATGTGATCGCCGCTCTGCGCGCGCGGTTCCCGAACATCGTCGGTCCGCATAAGGAAGACATCTGTTACGCCACCACCAACCGGCAAGCGGCCGTGAAAGCCATTTCATCAAATATTAACGCTCTTTTGGTAATTGGCGCCCCAAATAGTTCAAATAGCAAACGTTTGGTCGAAGTCGGCAAAGCCAATGGCTGCGCCTATTCCCAGCTTGTGCAACGCGCTCCCGACATCGACTGGCGCGCACTCGAAGGCATCAAGTCTGTCGGCATCACGGCGGGCGCCTCCGCCCCCGAAGTGTTGGTCAATGAGGTGATCGACGCCTTCCGCGATCGCTATGACGTGACCGTCGAGCTGGTGGAAACCGCGCAGGAGAACGTCGAGTTCAAAGTGCCAAGAGTTTTGAGAGAGACCGCATGATCTCAATCCCCCTTGACGGCGTGACAAAGCACGATATCACCCGCTCCCATCATGGCTGAATTCTACGCATATACCGACGGAGCCTGCTCTGGAAATCCCGGCCCGGGCGGCTGGGGCGCCTTGTTGCAGGCGAAGGACGGCGACACGGTCGTCAAGGAACGCGAGCTTAAAGGCGGCGAGGCGGAGACCACAAACAACCGTATGGAGTTGCTTGCGGCGATCTCGGCACTTGAGACCCTCGGACGCCCCACGGCGATCACCATCGTCACCGACAGCGCCTATGTGAAAAACGGTGTAACCGGCTGGATTCACGGCTGGAAACGCAACGGCTGGAAGACCGCCGCGAAGAAACCCGTGAAGAATGTCGATCTGTGGCAACGCATCGACGAGGCGCAAAAGCGCCACGATGTAACATGGGAATGGGTTAAGGGCCACGCCGGTCACCCGGAAAACGAACGCGCCGACGAATTGGCCCGTGCAGGCATGGCGCCGTTCAAGAAAGGTGCCGCATGACACCTTTGGCGGCCCTCGATTATGCCTCGGTCATCGTCTTCGCGATCTCCGGCGCTTTGGCCGCCTCCCGTGCTCAGCTTGATCTTGTCGGCTTCGCCTTTGTCGCCTGCCTGACCGCCGTGGGTGGTGGGACGCTCCGAGACCTGTTGCTCAACCGCGAAGCCGTATTCTGGGTCGCCGACCCGACCTATATCGTCATCGCCTGTCTGGTCGCAGCGGTGGTGTTTTTCACCGCGCATCTGTTCGAAAGCCGTCAGAAAGCCCTCTTATGGGCCGATGCGATCGCACTGTCCGTCGCCGTCGCAGCGGGCGCAGGTGTGGCGCTCAACCTCGGGCAACCACCGGTAATTGTGGCCCTCATGGGGGTCGCGACCGGGTGCTTTGGCGGCATGATGCGCGATGTGGTCTGCAACGAAGTGCCGCTGATCCTGAAGCATGGCGAGCTTTATGCCTCCGCTGCCCTGGCCGGACCTCTGGCACTCCTTTTAGCATCTCAATTTGAGATTCCGGGGATTTTAGAGTTTATTATATGCGCAATCGTGACATTCATTTTGCGCGCTGGCAGTCTCGCTTGGGGCTGGTCTCTGCCGGTGTACAAGTCGCGGCCACCTAAGAACTAAGCCGTCACGCCTTGATGTACCAAGTCGCCGCCACCGCAAGGCAGCAGGCAACGAACCACCCTCCAGGGCGGAACATTAGCCAGAGACCGAGGCCGAAGAGGATTCGCGCGAGCATCCCCGGGATGGACAGAAGCCAAATCATTTCCGCCCCCTGATCGCTTTCCACGCCCAGATCAACAGCATCGCTCCTAGGACAGCCCCGACAAAGCCTGCCGCCACGCCGGCAAGCATCAAGAGAAAGCGCAGCACTAATCCACCGATCAAGGCACCCAACATTCCGATCACAACGGTGGTGATCAGGTCGGTTTTCAAATCCATCACACGGGTCGCGATGAACCCCGCGGCGGCTCCGACGATAATGAGGAACAAGACCGGCATAAATCAGCGCCTCCGCCAATGGGTCGGCACGATGATCAGTGCCCCCAGAGAAGAGACGATGGCGTTAAGCCCCGGAGAGCCGAAGCCGACGCCGAACATCAGCTTGACGAAATAGGCCAGAAACGCGCCACCGACACAGATGATGATCGACGGCAGGATACCATTGCGGGTGAACCCTGTCTTTTCACAGAGGTAACCGACGATGCCCGCGATAACGACCGTGCCGATCAGGATTGGAAACATGACGCGCCCCTAGTCGAACCGGCTGCCCTTTGGCAGATCCAGCCCTTTCAAAATCTCTGAGACAGGCATAGCACGTTTGCCCTCGCGCTGCGCTGTGAGAATTTCGACCGCGCCCTCCCCGCAAGCGATTGTAAAGTCGCCAATCACCTCACCGGGGGTGCCGGTGGTTTCGACCACTTTGGACATGTGAAACTTGATCCGCTCGCCGTTCAAGGTGGCCCAAGCACCGGGAAAAGGCGAAAGGCCGCGGATTTGACGGTCAATCTCTCGCGCGGGGCGGGTCCAGTCGATCCTCGCCTCGGCTTTGTCGATCTTCTTGGCGTAGGTCACGCCGTCTTCCGGCTGCAGCTCCGGGACGAGTTGATCCAGCGTGTCGAGCGCCACGGTGATGGCGTCGGCGCCCATGTCGGACAGACGATCATGCAGGAGGGCCGTGGTGTCTTCTGCCGTGATCTCAGTTTCTTGGCGCAAGAGCACCGGGCCGGTGTCGAGGCCTGCCTCCATCTGCATGATGCAGACGCCGGTTTCATTGTCGCCTTCGAGGATCGCGCGATGGATCGGCGCAGCCCCCCGCCAGCGCGGCAAAAGCGAGGCGTGGATGTTGAGGCACCCGCGCTTGGGCGCGTCGAGAATGCTCTGTGGCAGCAAAAGCCCGTAAGCCACAACCACGGCGATCTCGGCATTCAGGTCCTGAAACGCCGCCACATCCGCCGGGTCTTTGAAATTCACCGGATGGCGCACCGGCAGACCAAGCTCTTCGGCGCGGGCCTGCACCGGCGTCGGGCGGTCTTTCTTTCCCCGCCCCGCCGGACGTGGCGGCTGGCAATAGACGCAGGCGATCTCATGCCCGGCCTCGACCAGCGCGTCGAGCACAGGCACGGAAAAGTCGGG
Organism: Celeribacter sp. PS-C1; assembly: GCF_019429625.1. Taxonomy (GTDB): domain Bacteria; phylum Pseudomonadota; class Alphaproteobacteria; order Rhodobacterales; family Rhodobacteraceae; genus Celeribacter. Next base: position 473,551 of record NZ_JAHXRW010000001.1, on the reverse strand, counting down.
GCTGCCCATGAAAACGATCTTCATTTCATGGCTCCCGTTTTCTTGGCCTTTTTCAAGAACATCTGACGCTTCACCGGCTTCAGATTGTCGAAATACATCTTGCCGTTCAGGTGGTCGATCTGATGCTGGACCGAGGTCGCCCAGAGCCCGACGAAATCACGCTCTTCGATCTCGCCCGCCTCATTGAGAAACCGCACAGTCACAGCTCGCGGACGGGAGATCACGGCAGACATGCCCGGCAGGTTGGGCGAGGCCTCTTCGTGTTCGCGCAACTGCACGGAGTCGTGGAGTACTTCGGGATTGGCCAGCTTGATCGCTTTGCCGCGCTCGTCGGAGCAATCGACCACCGCGAGCTGCTGCATCACACCGATCTGCGGCCCGGCCAAGCCATAGCCCGGCATGGCATCCATGGTCTCGACCATATCGGCCCAGATGTTGCGAATCTCCTCGGTGATCTCGGTGACCGGCGGCACAGCGGTTTTCAGGCGCTTGTCCGGGTAGGCCACAAAAGGGCGTTCTGTCGGCGTATGTGTCATGCGTAAATCTCCTCGAGACGGGCGCGGGTTTTCGCGTCGAGCCGGTCGAAATGCACCAACCCGTCGAGATGGTCATATTCATGCTGAGCGATGCGGGCCTCGGCGCCCGTCATCTCGCGTGCGTGGCGATACCCCTCGAGATCGGTCCACGCGAGCGTGATACGCTCGGGCCGCGTCACAGTGGCTGTGATGCCGGGGATAGAGAGACAGCCCTCGTCCATCTCGCAGGTCTCATCTGAGAAGGCCACAATCTCGGGATTGATCGCGACAAGCGGCGATTTTTCACCCTCTTTCCACGTCGCATCCATCACGAAGAGCCTTAGCATCGCGCCCACTTGCGGTCCGGCAAGCCCTCTACCGGGTGCGTCATACATTGTGTCGAACATATCGGTGACCAACGCGCGGATGTCGTCGGTGATCTCATCCACGGGCGCGCAAGAGATGCTCAGCCGCACGTCCGGCCAGAGCAGGATCTCGCGCCGCGCCATTAGGGACGAGCCCTCTCGCGCTTGAGCTTTTGCATCTTGCGGGTGATCATCTGACGCTTGAGCGGCTTGAGGTAGTCGATGAACAGCACGCCGTCCAAATGGTCGATCTCATGCTGAACACAGGTCGCCCAGAGCTCGTCGAACTCCTGCTCATGCGCCTTGCCGTCGACATCCTGCCAGCTCACGCGCACCATCTTCGGACGCTCGACCTCGGCATATTGGCCGGGGATCGACAGACAGCCCTCTTCATAGACGTTGCGCTCGTCGCTTTTCCACGTCACCTCGGGGTTGATCAGAACCATCGGCTCCGGACTACCGTCCGCCTCCTTGGCACAATCCATCACCAGCATACGCTGGATCACACCGATCTGTGGCGCGGCAAGCCCGATGCCCGGCGCGTCATACATGGTTTCCAACATGTCGTCGGCCAGCTTGGCGAGCTCCTTGTCAAACTCGGTGACAGGATCGCAATGCTTTTTGAGGCGCGGATCGGGGTGAATGAGGATCGGTTTGAGTGTCATGCCCTGCATTTAGTCAATGCGCATGCATCATGCAACTGGAGCACGCGTGCTTGCAAGGCGGTTGCGCAAGAAAATCAACTTTACCCTCCGTTTCCAACCGATAGGGTGACCTTTGAAAAGAGGACCTCCATGACCCAATATGATTTCGACGCGATCTACGACCGCATCCGCACCCAATCCAGCAAATGGACCATCACAGAAAAAGCCCTTGGCATTCCTGCCTCGAACGATCTTTTGCCGATGTGGGTGGCGGATATGGATTTCGTGGCGCCCAGCTTTATCACCTCTGCCGTGCATGACGTGGCCGACAAGGGTGATTTCGGCTATTTCGCCCATGTCGACAGCATGTTCGATGCGGTCCAGTGGTGGATGAAAACCCGCCACGGCTGGGAGATCGAAACCGACTGGATCACGCCGACGGCCAGCCTCGGCAATGCCATTGCCTTTTCGATTCAGACCTGGACCGAACCGGGCGATGCCGTTGCGATCTTTACCCCGGTGTATCATGAATTCGCCTCGAAGGTCGCGCGCAACGGCCGCACGGTGACTGAACTGCCGCTGACGCTCACAGAAACCGGCTTCCTCCCAGACTTCGAGACCTTCGACGGGTTGATGACCGGGCGCGAAAAGATGCTCTTGCTATCCTCGCCGCACAATCCCGGCGGGCATGTCTGGACTCCGGAAGAACTGCGCCAGATCGTCGCCTTCTGTGAACGCCACGACCTTTTGCTGGTTTCCGACGAAGTGCATCACGACCTGATCCTTTCGGGCCACAACCATGTGCCAACTGCCGTCATCGCGCCAGAGTATCTGTCGCGGATGGTGATCATGACCTCGGCGTCCAAGACCTTTTCCATCGCTGGCACCCGTCTCGGCTGCGTCACGATCCCGGACCAGAAACTGCGCAAGGAATTCAGACGCACCGTGTATTGTGCAGACCTTGCCCCGAACCTGTTCGGCACGGTGTTGACGCGCGCCTGCTACACACCAGAAGGAGCGCAATGGGTCGACGCGCTCAACCGCTACTTGTCCAACAATGCCGATATCTTCGCGAAGGGTATAACGGAGGTGCCCGGCCTGTCGCATGTGCCGCTTCAAGGCACTTACTTGGCTTGGGTCGATTTTTCCGGAACCGGGATGAACGCACCAGAGATCTGGAAACGTGTCACCGAAGATGCACGTCTGGTGCCAAGCCCCGGCGCCCCCTTCGGCACCGGCGGTGAACTCGGTCTCCGGTTCAACCTTGGGACTCAGGTCTCACATGTTGAAGACGCCGTGGCACGGCTGCAAGACGCCTTTGGCGATCTGCAATAGAGCCATTCAGCGCGGCAACAAAGCGATCGGCGCGTCATCGGGCCGGTCGTAATCCAGTGGCGGCTTGTCACTGGCCACGGTCGAGCGCTTGAACTCAAAGCTCATCTCATGACCATCGTCTTTCGTCGCCACGATCAGCGCCTGATAGAGGTGCCGCGTGCCGTCGAAGACATCGACCAGCCCGCGCAGGTGTTCCGTATTTTCACGATCGAGCGCAAAGCCAGTGTCCCATGTCCGGAGGATCGGATAGGTCTCCTCCCCCACTTTCACCCGCAAACGCGAACGGCGCTTGAGATCGCGTTTGCGGGCCATCTCAAGACCTTCAAGCACCTCTTTGGGCAAAAAATCAGTCATCGGGCGTCTCCCTAGCGCTCTTGAGTCACCGCGCATGTCACATCTTGGCATCGCACATGCGCTCCCTTCAAAGGTTGGAGCAAACTTGGTTTCGGTCAAGTTAACCGTTTCGTCCTGCGCCAAGATCGGCCGCAAGAGTCACCGGATTGCCGCAATGCGCATTGGCATCTCGGGTCTCACATCTGGCCGCCTTTCCCCTTTGTGCACTAGCGCACCATATATGCGCCCTGACGCCTGTTTGCGCGCGCATGCAAAGCGGTTACCTCCATGTTACCACAAGCGGAGGATGAGAGGATACTATGGGCTACTTGCAAGACGGGACATGGCACGACGGCTGGTATGACACCACCAAGTCCGGCGGAAAATTCGAACGCACCACTGCGGGATTCCGCAACTGGGTGACCCCCGACGGGCAACCCGGCCCAAGCGGCACAGGTGGCTTTGCGGCCGAAAGCGGACGCTATCACCTCTTTGTCTCCTACGCCTGTCCTTGGGCGCATCGGACGTTGATTTTCCGGGCTTTGAAAGGGCTTGAGGATCACATCACCATTTCTGTCGTGCATCCCGACATGCTCAAAGACGGCTGGACCTTCGACACCAATTTCGACGGCGCGACGGGGGACACGCTTTTGGGAAAACGCTACCTGCGCGAGGTCTATCTGGAGGCCGACCCCCATGTCTCTGGCCGCGTCACCGTGCCGATCCTCTGGGACAAAAAAACCGCGACCATTGTCTCCAACGAATCGTCCGAAATCATCCGTATGTTCAACTCGGCCTTTGACGCGATCACTGGCAACACGCTCGATTTCTGGCCCGAAGAGATGCGTGACGAGATCGAAGAGATGAACAAGCGTGTCTACGAGCCAATCAACAATGGCGTGTACAAGGCGGGCTTCGCCACCACCCAATCCGCCTACGATGAGGCCATCCATCCGCTGTTCGACGGTCTCAATGCTCTCGAAGAACTGTTGTCAGAGCGCCGTTACCTCTTGGGTGACCGTCTGACCGAGGCCGACTGGCGCCTGTTCACCACGCTCGTGCGGTTCGACAAGGTCTATCACACGCATTTCAAGTGCAACAAACACATGCTCAAGGACTACCCCAACCTCTGGGCCTACACGCGCGAACTGTACCAAGTGCCCGGCGTGCGCGAGACCACGCATTTCGATCACATCGTGCGCCACTATTTCTACAGCCACGAAACGATCAACCCGCATCGCATCGTGCCGGTCACCCCGTCGATTGATTTCGACGCGCCGCACGAGCGAGGCTAACACATCAGAAAATGCCGATGCCCGTCAGGGCGTCGGCTTCCCATAATGCGCAACCATGGCGCTGAGATCATCGGGATCGACCTGCTTCTGGACAAAGGCGCAGGCATTTGCCGCATGCTGAAAAATCGACCCGTCAGAGAAAAAGCTTGTGTTCGTTGTGAAAATCACGCGGGTCTCAGGGTGGCGATAATTGGCATAATCGGCGACCGCGAAAGCAGAGCCCTCTTGAAGCACGAGATCCAGAACGATCAACTCCGGAGCACTCTGTTGCAAGGCGGCAATCGCCTCCTCCTGATCTTGCACGAGAGACACGTCCATCCCCTGGCGTTCCAGGTGACGCTTCCAGATCCGCCCAAGGTCCGGGCTGCTCTCTACGATCAATACCTGCATGCACTCTCCGATCATGGTTTTAACCATGATACGTTAAAATTTCTCTGCCAAGGAAAATGGATTCGATAGGTCAAAGTAACGGACCCTTAACTTCGCGGTCAATCGCGTCGGCGCCATGCCTCTCTCAAGAAAAGCTAAGATTTTAGCTTGCACTCCCATCAAAGCCCGCCGAAACACATGCGACGGGGGCCATTAAAATCGCCCCGAGCGGAGGGCCTATGAGCAAACATCGCGATCATGGTGGCGGTCTGGATGCCGCTGTCGCCCGATACGGCGGCGAGAAATCGGAGTGGATCGACATCTCGACCGGCATCAATCCGACGCCCTATCCCATAGGCGACATCGCCCCAGACGCTTGGTCCCAGCTTCCGGATGCCGCCGCACAGGACGCGTTGATCCAATCTGCGCGCAGCTTTTGGAACGTGCCGCGCGGCGCCGCCATCCTTGCCGCGCCCGGCGCCTCAAGTCTGATTGCACGCTTGCCTGCGCTCTGGCCCGTCGGAAAGGTCGAGATCCAAACCCCGACCTACAATGAACACGCCGGCGCCTTTGATGCACACGGCTGGCTGGTTTTGAACAAACCGGACCAAGCCGCAGATGTGCAGGTCGTCGTGCACCCGAACAATCCCGATGGACGGCTTTGGCAACACGGAGAGTTGACCGCCCCCTATGTGATCATCGATGAGAGCTTTTGCGATGTGACGCCGGAAGAGAGCCTGATTGAACGCGTAACGGACGGACGCACAATCGTGCTCAAGAGCTTTGGCAAATTTTGGGGGCTTGCGGGATTGCGTCTTGGATTCGCGATCGGCGCCCCCGAGTTGATTGATCGCTTGTCCGCGCTGATTGGCCCTTGGGCGGTGTCCGGCCCAGCGTTGTCGATTGGCTCTGCGGCACTTAATGATGCGACATGGGGTGCAGCGACAAATATCAAATTAAACAAATTATCTGAAAAATTGGATCTTCTTTTAAAAAATAAAGATGCAAAATGTCTCGGCGGAACCTCTCTCTTTCGCCTTTACGAGGTACCAAATGCCCGCGCCTTTCAGGACAAGCTGGCCAAGGGTCGCGTCTGGTCGCGCATTTTCCCCTATTCGGACACGTGGGTGCGTCTCGGCCTTCCGCCCGAGGACAAATGGGATCAATTGGAGGCTGCGCTGTGAGCACTGCTTTGGCGCTCACAGTGGCTCTTGTTCTCGATGCGGTTTTCGGCGAACCGAAGTGGCTTTGGGACCGCGTGCCGCATCCGGCCGTCATGATGGGCCGCCTGATTGGGTGGGCCGACCGACGTTTCAATCGCGACATGGAAAAAGGCACTGCACGCAAGGCCAAGGGCATTCTCTTGATGCTCACTTTGGTCATAGGTGCCGCAGCGCTCGGGCTTGTGCTGCGGCACATCCCTCTGCTCGAAATCCTTCTAGGCGCGGTACTTCTGGCGCAAAAATCACTGGTCGATCATGTCAAAGCGGTCGCGCGCGGGCTTGAGACCTCACTTGAAGCGGGGCGCCATGCGGTATCAATGATCGTCGGGCGAGACACCTCCGCGATGGATGCACCCGCCGTAGCACGCGGCGCCATCGAATCCGCCGCTGAGAATTTCTCCGATGGGGTGATTGCCCCCGCCTTCTGGTTTCTGCTGTTCGGCCTACCCGGCATTCTGGTCTATAAAATCACCAACACGGCCGACAGCATGATTGGCTATCGCACCGAGCGGCATCGCGACTTTGGCTGGGCTGCCGCGCGGCTTGATGATGTGCTGAACCTGATCCCAGCACGGCTCACGGCACTCCTTCTCTTTCCTTGGGGCAAGAAGCTGTCGCTTTGGCGGGAGATCTTCGCCGAAGCCCGCCGCCATCGCTCCCCCAATGCAGGATGGCCCGAAGCGGCACTTTCACGCAGCCTTGGTGTCGCTCTTTCGGGTCCCCGCGCCTATCACGGCGAAATGCGCGACTATCCTTGGGTCAACCCCCACGGACAAGAGGCCAATCCTTGCGACATTGACGCCGCCTGCCATCGGCTTTGGAGCGCCTGGGCGCTCGTCTTTGTCTGCGTCGCTATTCTGTCATTTGCGTGACATCGCACAGCCCGTTATCCTGTCTCAAATTATGACTTTAAAAGGTAAATCCATGCGTTCCCTCGTCGGCTCTCTCGGCCTCACACTCGCGGTCACCCTCGCCTCTCCTGCCGCTGCCAATGTCTCCTGTGGCGGGAACTTCTCAAGCTTTGTCAGCAAGATGAAGCAATCCGCCGTGCAACAAGGTCACGCGCAGGCCAACGTCGATCGGTTCTTTTCCTCAGTGCGTCACGACCCCTCAGTGATCCGCGCCGACCGCGCGCAGGGCGTGTTTCAAAAAACATTCATCGACTTTTCACGCGCGTTGATCAGCCAGAACCGGATCCAGAACGGCGCAGCGAATGCGTCGCGTTATAAAAGCGTCTTCGACCGGATCGAGCGCGACTATGGCGTCTCGCGCGGCGTGCTTTTGGCCTTCTGGGCGCTGGAGACCGACTACGGTCAGGTGCAGGGCAATTTCAACACGCTGAACGCGCTGATGACCCTGAGCCACGATTGCCGCCGCCCGGAATTGTTCCAGCCGCAGGTCTTCGCCGCACTCACCCTGTTCGAGCATGGCGATTTCGACCCGGCGACCACGCAGGGCGCCTGGGCCGGTGAGATTGGTATGGTTCAGATGCTGCCGAAAGACATCCTTGAAAACGGTGTCGATGGGGATGGCGACGGCCATGTCCGGCTCAAGTCCTCCGCCCCCGATGCGCTCATGTCCGGTGCGAAAATGCTGCGGCATCTCGGCTGGCGCGCGAACGAACCATGGTTGCAGGAAATCACCCTGCCCTCGACCCTCGACTGGTCGACAACGGGCCTGAACCACAAAATGTCCGTGCGCGACTGGGAACGCCTCGGCGTCAAGCCTCGCAGCGGGTCGTTCCAGAACGGCAACCTTCAGGCCTCGGTGCTTTTGCCGATGGGGCGCAACGGACCGGCCTTCCTAGCCTATCCGAATTTCGAGGTCCTGTTCGAGTGGAACAAGAGCTTTGTCTATGTGACCACTGCCGCCTACTTCGCCACCCGTCTCGAAGGTGCTCCGGTTTACAATGCGGGCAACCCGGACGCCGGGCTTTCGGGTGCGCAGATGAAACAGCTGCAACAGAAACTCGTGAACATGGGCTATGACGTAGGCGGCGTGGACGGCATTCTGGGCGAGAAAACCCGTGAGGCGGTGCAAAGCGTTCAGGAGAAGCTGGGCCTGCCCGCGGATGCATGGCCCACGCCTGCGCTGTTGTCGCGCCTGTAAAACAAGGGATTTCGGGGGCAGTGGTCCGGGATGCACAGGCCCTGTGTTATGGCGGGGCTTGCATTTTCTGAGTAAAATAGTTTGTTTTGCGCAAACATCAGAATAACCAGTGAAAGTGACTCGCCATGACTGCCCCCACCATCCGCCGCATGCGGCATGAGCTGAAATTCCGCGACCTCACCGTGGCCAGCACCGAACGCCTGACCCCGCATATGATCCGTATCACATTGAGCGGGGCCGATTTGGCAGATTTCGCCAGCGGTTCGTTTGACGATCACCTCAAAATGATTATCCCCACGGACGGAGACTCGGCGAAACGCGATTACACTCCGCGCCGGTTCGACACCGAGGCGCAAGAGTTGGTCATCGACTTCGCCGATCACGGCGAGGGTCCTGCGGCAAGCTGGGCGCGTGATGTGAAATCCGGCGACACGGTTCAGGTCGCAGGCCCCCGTGGCTCCCGCGTGATCGAAGGCGAGATTGCCCATTGGGTGCTGATCGGCGACGAAACCGCCCTCCCTGCCATGGGCCGCAAACTCGAAGAACTGCCCGCAGGTGTGAAGGTCACGATGATCGCCGCCGTGCCAGGCAGCGAAGATGAACAAGTGATCGAAAGTGCAGCCGATGTGACCTCCCATTGGGTGCATCGTCCGATGGATCAGGCGACCGAGGCTCAGCCCTTCTTGGATGCTCTGCCGCAGATCGCGTTGACGCCCGGCACCTTCGTCTGGATCGCCACCGAGGCCGGGATCGCCAAGCAATTGCGCGAGGCTGTTCTCGACATGGGTCATCCTCTGCAATGGCTGAAGGCGGCGGGTTATTGGATCAACGGCGAGGCCGAAGCCTCGATCAAGGATTTGGACGCCTAAGGCCGGTTAGGCCACCAGCGCCTCGGCCTTTTTCAGGTCCACGGACACCAGCTGCGACACACCTTGTTCCTGCATGGTCACGCCAAACAGGCGGTCCATGCGGGCCATCGTCACAGCGTGGTGGGTGATCACCAAAAACCGCGTATCGGTGCGCTGGGTCATCTCGTCGAGCATGTCGCAGAACCGCGTCACGTTGGCGTCGTCCAGCGGCGCGTCGACCTCGTCCAGCACACAGATCGGCGCCGGGTTCGCCATGAACACGGCAAAGATCAGCGCCAGTGCGGTGAGCGTCTGTTCGCCCCCCGACAAGAGCGACAGCGTCGACAATTTCTTGCCCGGCGGCTGACACATGATCTCAAGACCGGCCTCCAGCGGATCGTCGCTTTCGACCATCATGAGCCGCGCTTCACCACCGCCAAACAGGTGGGTGAAGAGCATGGAGAAATTGCTGTTCACCTGCTCGAAGGCGGTCAGCAAACGCTCGCGCCCTTCACGGTTCAACGACGCAATCCCGGAGCGCAGCGTCTTGATCGCCTCTTCCAAATCCTGCTTTTCTTTCAAAAGGGTGTCGTGTTCCTCACGCACCTCTTTCGCATCTTCCTCGGCCCGAAGGTTCACCGCCCCAAGGCTATCGCGCAGGCGTTTCAACCGGTTCACATCTACCTCGATCACCTCATGCGAGGGGATTTTCTCCGGTTCGATGTCGAGCTCTTCCAAAAGTTTCGCGGGCGTGGTTTCCAACTCTTCGCGGATACGCTCAAGCGCCGCCTCGACGGTCTCTTTCGCTGCGTCGCGACGGGCCTCTGACGCAGCACGGGTCTCACGCGCCTCCGACGCCAAACGCTCCGCCTCACGCTCCGCATGAACCGCCTCGCGCAGCCCCTCTTCGGCCACGGCCAGACCATCGGACGCGCGTTTGCGACGATGCTCCGCCTCCTCAATTTGCGCCATCAGGGCCTCGCGCTTTTCGGCGATTTCCTCGGGTTGGGCGGCGGCTTCGTAAAGTTCTTCTTCGGTCGCTTCCTTGCGATCCTGAAGCTCGGCAATCCGTTTGCCAGCCGTCTCAAGACGATGCCGCCAGCCGGACAATTCCTTGGTAACTTCCTGCGAACGACGCGTGCGTGCTTCACCTTCGCGGCGGATTTCATCATGCGAAGACCGCTTCGTCATCATAGTGATTCGCGCGGCCTCGACCGCAAGTTTCACCTCTTCGATGTCCGACCGCGCGGCTTGCAAATCCGGCAGGTCCTTCACCGTTTTTTCCGCCTCGCGCAGACGTTGCTCCGCCCCCCGTGCCTCTTCCTCGTGGCGCGCCACGGCGAGGCCAAGGTTTTCGACCTTCCCCTCTGCCAAGGTCTTTTCATTCTCGACCTTCGACAGGGTCCGCGCGGCTTCGGACATGGCGCGGTCCGCATCGCGGCGGGCTTCGCGGGCCATACGATCCGCCTCGGTCAGGCGGGTCAGTTCCGCTTTGAGATGCTCATGCGCCTGCGCCGCACCAGCAGCCTTGGCCTCTGCCGCGACGAGTTCCTGTTTCAGGTCTTCGAGCCGGTTGAGCTGTTGCAACCGCAGTGCCGCAGCTGACGGCGCATCTTCGGCGCCTGCGCGATACCCGTCCCAACGCCACATATCACCTTCGATAGAAACAAGCCGTTGCCCCGGCTCAAGATCGGCTTGCAACCGCGCGCCGTCCTCGGCCCGTACCAACCCGATCTGCGCCAGACGACGGCCCAGAACCGGCGGTGCGGTAACGTATTCCTCAAGCGCCTCTACCCCGTTGGGCAGGTCCTGATCATCTGGGTAGTCCGGCAAAGTGACCCAACCGGAGGCCTGATAGCTCTCAATCGAAGGCTGTCTTAAATCGTCAGAAAGCGCCGCACCGAGCGCTTTTTCATATCCTGATTTGACTTTCACCAAATCCAAAAGCTGCGCGCCGCCGATCTGGTCGCGGTCGAGCATCTTCGCCAAGGCTGCAACTTCCGCCTTCAGCGCGCCCACTTCGCCCTCGGCCTCGGAGCGGGCCGCACGGGCCAGCGCCTCGCGCGATTGCGCCTCGGTCCGGGCCTCGTCGGCCTCAATCAACATCGCCTCGGCCTCTTCGGTGCGGGCAACGGCCTCCTCCTGCTGTGCTTCAGCTTCATCCAGCGCCTCTGCGGATTGCGCCAGCGTTTCGCGCGCCGTCTCAACCGCGCCCCGCGCCCGATCCGCCTCGCCGCGCGCGCGATCCAATGTCTTGCGATTGTCCTCAACCAGACGCGTCGCCGACTGATGGCGTGCCGCCAGACGAGCGACGTCCTCAGTCATTTCGGTCAGCGTGGTTTCACGATCCGCCAAAATCTGGCTGGCTTCCGAGGCCTCGGCGGAGGCTTCCAACAACTTCGGCTCATGGCCTTCGGCGGCTTTGATCAGCTCGCGCTGTTCCCATTCGAGACGCGAAATCGTCTCGCCTGCGTCCTTGTTGAGCTGCTCTTCCCGCGCCATGTCGGCGACCAGTTGGTCAATGCGGCGCGACAGGGTTTCGATCATTTCGCGAGCGCGGCGCTCCTCATCAGAGAGCTGATCGCGTGACACGGTGAGACGTTGCAAGACGGCCGCCGCAATCGCCTCTTCCTCGCGCAGGGGCGGCAAGGCCTCTTCGAGTTTCTCACGCTGTTTCGCGGCGTCACGCGCAAGGCGTTCTGCCTCAGAGGCCTGTTTCAACCGAGTGCGCAAGACGTCTTCGGCCTCGGCCCGAGCCAGATCGGCATCGCGCCAGCGGCGATAGTGCAAAAGCCCCTCGGCGTGACGCAGCTCCGTGCCGATCTCGCGGTAGCGCGCGGCCTGGCGGGCCTGACGCGCAAGCGAGGCCAATTGGCTCGCAAGCTGCTCGATCACGTCATCGACGCGGGCGAGGTTGGTCTCCGCGCCTTTGAGTTTCAGTTCCGCCTCGTGGCGGCGCTGATAAAGCCCAGAAATCCCTGCGGCTTCTTCGAGAATGCGTCGGCGAGCCTTCGGTTTGGCGTTGATCAACTCTGAGATTTGACCCTGACGCACAAGCGCCGGCGAATGGGCACCGGTGGAGGCATCGGCAAAGAGCATCGAGACGTCGCGCGCCCGCACGTCTTTCGTGTTCACCTTATAGGCGGAGCCCGCGTCGCGGGTGATGCGGCGGATGATCTCGACCGAGTCGCTGTCGTTGAACCCCGCGGGCGCGAGGCGCTCCGAGTTGTCGATCATCAGGCAGACTTCGGCGAAATTGCGCGCGGGCCGGGTTGAAGCACCCGCGAAGATCACGTCTTCCATGCCCGCGCCCCGCATCGCCTTGGGGCGGTTCTCGCCCATCACCCAGCGCAGCGCCTCCAAAAGATTCGATTTCCCGCAGCCGTTCGGGCCGACAACGCCCGTCAGCCCATCCGCGATCACAAGATCGGTGGGGTCCACAAAGCTTTTGAAGCCATTGAGACGCAGACGGGTGAAACGCAAACGAAAACTCTTTTCTGATTCCTACAGATGAAAATTCTTTGGGAGGGGCGGACGTGAGTCAACGGTGAAGCCGCGAGATATGGGGAAAACCGGAGAGTTATCCACAAAATATCGCATTCACGCGCCGCAAATCAGCCAGCCGGAGCGACTTACTTCTCAGTCTTCTTTTGGGCTGCGGCTTTCATCCGGGCCAAAAGCTCGGCTTTGGGCGCGGCTTTACCAGCCGGAGCCTGACGTTTGTGTTCGCCATGTTTGGGAGCTGCGGAGGCCTTTTTCGGGCCACCCATTTTCGAATAATCCATCGGGATACCTCATGAGAGTTGGCAGATGTGATGCCTTGAAATCGTGGCGCGGGCAAGCCCCGACGCACGGCACACACCTCTCATGAGTGCTGTGCTCAGCGCCAGGGCATCGTGTTGCAGGTGCCCGGCACCCAATCCTTCGCCCCCGGCCCTTCGGAACAGTCCAGCTGACCTTTCGACATCGCCTGATCCCCGATGAAGGTGCCTTTCTTCACATTGCACTGGGTGACCTGCTTCGCGGCGGCTTCCATTTGCATCAGGATCTCCAGACGCGACGGCGGCGGAAAGACGAAATTAACGCGATGGACCTCGACGCAATTGCGGGTCTCTTCGGTATAAACGCGGTAGCTGTTGCCGCCGAGTTCGACTGTGGAAAAGGCCGCGCGCGAATAGCCCAGCGCAGGGCTATCCACCATGCAGGCTGGGAGCATAAGCGCGAGCGCAGAAAGAGGCATAAGACGGAGTTTCATGACGAGAGAGTGCGTCAGCTTGGTTAACTGATCGTTAACGCCACTCCATGCCCGGTCATTTCACGCCCGCAACTGCGTCAGCTAAAACGACTGCATCCCGCCGCGCTTCGGATCAAGCAGGTTGGACGGCCCGGTTTCCAGCACCTCGACCTCATCACCGAGCACCATGCTGCCCTCTTCCTCAACGACCATATTCTGACCGAAGATGATTTGGCCGGACACGGACCGGTGAATGCGGCGCAGCGTCGCCAAGGGTTCGTGCGGATGGGTTTGCTCGCCGGTTTGCGGGTCTTGGGTCGTCATCACACAGCGATCACAGGGTTTTACGATCCGCAAAATGGTCGAGCCGATACGCAGCACACGCCATGTGTCCTCGCTCCAGGGTTCGATATCGCCCGCGATCACGACATTGGGCCGAAAACGGCGCATTTCGACCGGAGAGGCCAGTTCCGCGTTCAACTCCGCCAAGGAGGCCTGAGTGGTCAAAAGCAGCGGAAAACCGTCGGAGAGCGCCGTAAAATGACCATCCGGAGCATAGATGCGATCCACAGGACGGCGCGCATGGTCAGGAAAATAAACCAGCCGCACCTCGCGTTCGAGCGCAGAAGACAGGAAATGCGAGGCATAGTTGCCGGCATCTTCCACCCCTTCGACCTCGGTCGAGAACACGCGGACCGAAACGGCCGCACCGCTGGGGAAAGGCACATCAAGACGGCTGCCCTCAAATGAAATCGAGACACCGATCTCCGTATCGACCGCATTCAAATGCGCCATATGGGGCAATTCCCGCCGCGTGGCTACCTTCCCATTCGGGTAGACAACGGCCCAGCGTCGGTCGCCTGCAATACCCATGGACTGAACCTTGACGGCGGCATGATCCGTCCCGGTCAAGCTCTTCACCGGGTAGGTGGTGATGCGCGCCAGCTTCATTGTCCCCTCGAGCAGATTTCAAGATTTGCCTCCTCCTAAACGATTCGGTCTGAAAAGAGCAGTTGGCTCAAAAGACAGGCTCGTCATCTGGGCCGTCACTTTGCGACAAAATGCCGACGCCGGGCTCCGGGAGAGCCTAACGACAGTTTGACATGTATCAAAGATATAGGTTTTGCCTCCATTATATTCGACAAAACGAATATGAATGGGAGACCGTTGATGAAACCATCTCACGCGACGCACCACTACGTGCCAACGTATTTTCTCGCCTCATTGGGCGCGGGTGGCCTTTCTGTCACCTTCTTCATGTATCTGATGTTCTGGGTGCCGCATCCCGGTCGCCCTGTTCCGGTGTTTGAGGACATCTTGGCCGCATGGGCCGCAGGAAGCCTGCCCATGCGCTTCGGGATCGCGGCCGCCATCGCGGGTATTGCCGTGTTCGTCTTTCTCAACCTCAAACTTTTGATCTGGAACCTGAACCAATATGCGGCGCTGAAGAAAACCGAGCGCTACACGCAGCTGCGCAACTCGAATGCCGAGTCCACACTTTTGGCGATGCCTTTGGCGCTGGCCATGTCGGTAAACGGGCTGTTCATCGCGGGGCTGGTTTTTGTACCGAACCTCTGGTCCATCGTGGAATATCTCTTTCCCTTCGCGATGATCGCCTTTGGGCTGATCGGCTGGATTGCCCTGTCGACCATCGGTGACTTCCTTGGGCGTGTTCTGTCAAAAGGCGGTGTGTTCGATGTGACCGCGCACAACTCTTTTGCCCAGATGCTTCCGGCTTTTGCACTTTCGATGATCGGCGTCGGATTTGCCGCGCCTGCCGCCATGTCACATGTGCCCTGGGTGGTTGCGACCGCTCTGGTGCTGTCGACCTTCTTTGCCGTGGCCGCACTGATCTACGCGCTCGTGGCACTGACCACTGCGTTCAACTCGATGCTGCATTACGGCACACACGAAGAATCCGGCCCCACGCTTTTGATCGTGA
Organism: Celeribacter sp. PS-C1; assembly: GCF_019429625.1. Lineage (GTDB taxonomy): Bacteria > Pseudomonadota > Alphaproteobacteria > Rhodobacterales > Rhodobacteraceae > Celeribacter. The sequence goes on along the minus strand of NZ_JAHXRW010000001.1, from coordinate 458,339 downwards.
TCCCCATCGTGACAATCCTCTCGATCCTCTTCCTGCGTCAAAACCACGGGCTGCATACCTTTGACGGCCATTCCGACCCGGCCAGCACGATGATGTTCCTCGCCCGGATGCTGTCGCTACAGGTCGTCTTCCTTGGCCTCGGTCTCGTCGTGTTGAAACGTCAGGGCTATCTCACGGATTTCGTCTTTGGTTCGAAAACCTCGGCGGGGTCTTATGCGCTCGTCTGTCCGGGAGTTGCGCTCTCCGTCCTGATCCAGTTCTTCGTGAATTCGGGTCTGGTGCAGGCCGGCGTCCTCACAAAGTTCGGCGTTACCTATTGGATCCTAACCGCCATCGCCATCGCGTTCCAAGTCGCCATGATCGCCTTGGTGGTCCGCCTCAACAGACAGCATTTCGCACGTTCGACCGCCGACCCCGTGCCTGCGGAATAAGCGAAACCGTTCACTCTGTTCCGCGCGCGTCACGCTCTCTGCGCGGCGCGCGTTCTCTTGCCGCTTCTGCGCTTGCGACCACGTCCCTGCATTGTAAACTCGCGGCTTATGGCCTGACATGGGCCCAACAGCGATCACAAACGAGGTGCGGCGGCGGCATGATCTTTCATTTTGGACTTTTTCTGGGGTTCCAGCTGGTCGGCGAAATCCTCGCCCGTACACTGTCCCTGAACCTCCCCGGCCCAGTGGTCGGCATGATCCTCTTGGCCGCCCTCCTTTTGCTACAACCTCGCATCGGCCACGCCATTGAGAAAACCGCCACCGGATTTCTCTCGCATTTGTCTCTGCTGTTCGTGCCTGCGGGCGTCGGTGTGGTGCAATATCTCGACCAAGTCTCCGACATCGGCCTGCCACTTGCAGCCGCTCTTGTGGGGTCCACCGTCCTGTCCATCGCGGCGGGGGCTTTGACCTTCAAATATGTGAACCGCGTAAGAGGCGTCCCCGACGAGACCCCCGAATGAACGAAATTCTTAACATCTGGAGTTACCTCTCCGAAGGGCCGCTGTTGTGGCTGACAGTGACGCTTTTCGCCTATCTGATCGGTCTCGGCTGCTTCAACCTGTCGGGCAACAAGCCCGTGGTGAATCCCGTTCTGATCTCGATGATCCTGCTCTCCGCGCTTTTGAAACTCACCGACACCAGCTACGCGACCTATTTCGAAGGCGCGCAATTCGTGCATTTCATGTTGGGCCCGGCCACTGTCGCCCTCGCGGTTCCGCTTTGGCAGAACTGGCAGCGCGTCAAAGCCGCTGCCGTTCCCATGCTGGCCGCGCTGGTTGTGGGCGGCACCGTCTCCATGATCTCCGCCGTCGCCATTGGCTATGCCTGCGGGCTGCGCGGCGAATTGTTGCTCTCCTTGGTGCCCAAAGCCGCGACCTCACCCGTCGCCATCGGTGTCTCTGAGGCCATCGGCGGCTTGCCGACGCTCACCGTGGCGCTGGTGCTGATCACCGGGGTGATCGGTGCGGTGGTGACCACGCCTTTGCTAAATGCCTTGCGCATCCGCGACTACCGCGGCCGCGGCTTTGCCACCGGCGTGGCCGCCCATGGCATCGGCACCGCGCGGGCCTTTCAGGTCCACGGCACGGCGGGGGCTTTTGCGGGCATCGGCATGGTGTTGAACGCCATCCTGACCGCCCTTGTCGCGCCGCTCTTCGTTCACCTGTTTTTCTAGGAGCCAATATGACTCTGAACCTCCTCGGCATTTCCGGCGCTCTGCGGGCACAGTCGACCAACACCAAGTTGATGCATGAGGCCGTGCGCCTGTTTGGCCCCTGCGACTTCACCCGCGCTGATCTGCGCCTACCGCTTTATGACGCAGATCTGGAGGCCGAGGGAATGCCCGAGGCGGTCACAACATTGGCCGAGCAGATCCGTGACGCCGATGCCGTGGTGATCTCAACGCCAGAGTATAACAAGATGATCCCCGGCCTCTTGAAAAACGCGCTCGACTGGATCAGCCGCACAGGTCTAAAACCTTGGGAGCACAAACCCGTCGCGATCATGTCCGCGGCGGCAGGGCGCGCGGGTGGTGAACGATCGCAATATAGCCTGCGGTGGGCCATGACGCCCTTCAACGCGCATCTTCTACAAGCGCCAGAGGTCTTGGTCGCGAACAGTTCCAACGCCTTCGACGATCAGGGGCGCCTCACGAATGATCGCACGATTGCGGGGCTTGAAAAGCTGATGAGCACGTTGCGCGAGGCGGCTTCAAAGCCGGTTTGAGGCCAAGGTCGCTCTTTCATGCGGATTGAGGATCGTCACAGACTCGCCTCCACGCGGAAATCCTCAGGAATAGCGTCGCGCCCCTCCAGTACGAGGTCAATCAAAACCTGTGCGGCCAGCGGCGCCATGCCGTAGCCGATCTTGAACCCGCCATTGGCAATGAAATGCCCGTCACGACCCGGCCAAGCGCCCAGCATCGGCGCACGGGATTTGGCGCGCGGACGCACCCCGGCCCAGCGCCGGATCTCTTTCGCGCCCGCAAGCATCGGCACCGCCACAATCGCCCGCTCCAAAAGCGCGGCGGCCTGTTCGTCGGTCGTCTCGGGACTTTCGAAGTCCCGCTCGGATGTCGAGCCAATCGCCGTGGTCCCATCTGCATGGGGAATGACATGCAGGCTCTCGCCATAAAGCTGCGGCGCTTCTGGCAGCGACAGATCAAGCAGGATAGCCTGTCCTTTCACGCCATTGCCGACCTCTTTGCCAAAGGCCTCATTGAGCGCCTTAAGGCCCCACCAACCGGAGGCATGGATCACCGCGCCCTCCTCAGGCCCTTCGGTCACGACCTCACCGCCCAGCGCAGTGATCGCTGCGGCCAGTGCTTGGCACGCCCGCCACGGGTTCAACCGGGCCGAGAGCGTATCATGGATGAGGTATCCGGTCGGACTGAGCGGCGCCCAATATCCGGTCTCGCCCTGTGTCACCACGCGCCAGTCGGCTTGGCCTCGCCAAAGTTCTTTCGCCTGTTCTTCACGCTCGCGGGCCAGTTGCAACTGACGCTCATCTTTAATGGCCTGCACCCGCCCCAGATTGCCGTACCCGGACGACACGCCCCCGGTCGCCTCAACCTCCGGCCAGTGCGTGCGCGCCATGATCAGGCTTTGAAACTGAAACTCTTTCTTGGCATTCCAACGCTCCGGCGTGTGCGGCGCCAAAGCGCCGACAATGCCGCCAGACGAGCCATGCCCCACGCCATAAGGATCGATCACCCGCACCTTTGCACCGCGCTTCGCCGCCTCATATCCGCAGGACAGCCCAAAAGCGCCTGCGCCATAGATCGTGATTTCTGCTCTGCCCATATGCGCATTTACCCATTGCAAGTGGCGACCGCCCCCCGCATGGTCTGCCGCATTCGCCCCTCTCATAAGCCATCCGATGACCAACGACCAGACCGCCCCACAGACGGCCCCTCAAACCGCGCAAATCGATTGGCGAGACGGGAAAATTCCCGTTTCGACCCAATTCGACGACCCCTATTTCTCGCTCGGCAACGGGTTGGAGGAAACGCGGCATGTGTTCCTGTCAGGCAATGACCTGCCTGCGCGGTTGCGGGATGGGTTTCACATTGCAGAACTGGGGTTTGGCACTGGGCTCAACATGTTGGCTTTGGCGCTGATGTGGGACGGTCCCGGCGTGGCGCGCTTTACATCGTTTGAGGCCTTCCCGATGGAAACCGCCGACATCCGCACAGCGCTCGACGCCTTTCCTGAAGCGGCCGCCATCGCCGAACCGTTTCTCGACGCCTGGGCGCAAGGCTTGCGACAGTTCCGGCTGGGTCAGATCGACGTCGAGGTCAAAATAGGTGACGCCCGCGAGACGCTTGCCGCTTGGGACGGTCAAGCTGACGCTTGGTTCCTCGACGGGTTTTCGCCCGCAAAAAACCCAGAGCTATGGGGCGAAGACCTGATGCTCGAGGTCGGGCGGCACACTGCGACGGGCGGCACATTCGCGACCTATACGGCGGCAGGGCATGTGCGACAAAAACTCACCGACGCCGGTTTCACAGTCGAACGCGTGCCGGGGTTTGGCCGCAAACGCCACATGAGCCGAGGGATCAAAGGCGGAGTAAAATCATGAGCCGTGACAACGCCACGCTTGGTACCCTTCTGATGATCGGTGCCACCTTCATCTTTGCGATGCAGGATGGCATCTCGCGACATCTGGCCGACAGCTACAATGTCTTCATGATCGTGATGATCCGCTATTGGGCCTTTGCCGCTTTCGTCGTGGCTCTGTCGATGCGCCAAGGCGGGATTGCCAAGGCGCTACGCTCCCAAAGACCCAAACTGCAATTCTTTCGTGGCGCACTTTTGGCCATTGAAGTCTTAATCATGATCACCGCCTTCGTGCGCATGGGGTTGGTTGACGCCCCCGCGATCTTTGCGGCCTACCCTCTTTTGATCACCGCCCTGTCCGGTCCGATCCTTGGCGAGCGCATCGGTTGGCGGCGTTGGGCCATGGTCGCGGTCGGCTTTATCGGCGTGATCATCATCATCCGCCCAGGAAGCGGCGTCTTCTCCCCAGATGCCTTGATCGCCTTCACGGCGGCGTTTGGCTTCGCTCTTTACGGCCTACTCAATCGCTATGTCTCACGCTTCGACGGGGCGAATGTCACCTTCTTCTACACAGGGGTCGCGGGGATGGTGGTGACATCTTTGGTCGGCGCGTGGCATTGGGAACCGATGCTGCCCTCAGATTGGCTTTGGATGGGGCTTTTGTGCATGACGGGCATTGCCGGGCATTACATGTTGATCAAAGCCTATGAGCTGTCCGAGGCTTCAGCAATTCAGCCTTTTGCCTATCTGCAACTGCCGTTCGCCGCCGTGCTGGGCGTCTTCGTATTCGGCGATGTGATCCGGGCCAATGTGGTGATCGGGGCCATTATCGTCGTCGGCGCCGGGGTGTTTACCTTCCTGCGGGCACAACAACTGGCCCGGCGCTCACGGGTCATCGCGCGTTAACGACACAAGCCGTTACCCCCAATGACCTGAGACATCAGCGCCCTGACAGCATGTCCATCATATGGACCGGCCCGGTTTCTCCATGCAGTCGCGCTCGATAGACAGGAATACTCTCCGCGACGCGCATGACGTAGTTCTGGGTCTCGCGAAACGGCAGATGCTCGATCCAATCGACGGGATCCACTTCGCCTGTGCGCGGGTCGCCATAGCGTTTGATCCAGTCCCGCGCGCGCGTCGGACCAGCGTTATAGCCCACTGACACCAGCAGGATATTGTTGCCAAATTCTTCGATAAGCTGCGCCAGATAGGCCGAGCCCAATCGAGTGTTGATGATCGGGTCGAACAGCAGGCTGTCGGAATAGTTTTCAATCCCGACCTTCTCCGCCATCGCCTCCCCCGTACGCGGCATAAGCTGCATCAACCCACGCGCGCCCACGTGGGACTGCGCTCTCGGATAGAATTCGCTTTCGCGGCGTGCGATCGACATGGCGAGTTCCGGCTCAACCGGCAGATCGGCCTCCGCCAAAGCATGCAGCGGGTAGTAAGCCCGGTTCAACACGATGCCCTGATCAGCGGCGAACTTCGCCACGAGCACTGCGAGATAAGGATCGTGATCCAAGGCGAGATCGCCCAACTGCCCAAGCTCTTGCGGACTCAGGCTTTCACCCAAGTGTCGCAGAAAACGCGCGGCGAGTGGCGTCTCGCCCGCCTCTTCCAACAAGAGCGCGGCTTTCAAAACCGACGACCCCATAAAGCTCGCTTGGTTGTAATCCGCGAACCGCATCTCCCCGGTCAGCGCCGGATCCAACGGCAGGCCGATTTTTTCCGCCGACAAAAGGCCATAGAACGCCGTCTGGAATTGCGCGCCAAAGGCATAGGCCGCCGCCGCATCGTCGCGGGCGCCCATCGCTTCAAGCGCGCGACCTTCCCAGTACCCCGCACGCCCCAAAGAGATCGGTGTGCCGACAGCCATGCGGAAGCGATTGAAATGGTCCAAAGCCAGCCCAGCATCTTCGAGATAGCGCAGCGCGATATAGCCCGACAGCCATTCGAGATCGGCGTAATGGTCTTCTTCGGGCGCCAAGCCATGACGCGATGCGACGGAATAGGCGATCTTCGCCTTGCCGTCGCGCATCATCTGCCGCGCCAGCATCCGGCGGCGATTGCCCCATTCAACCGGTTCGCCCAGCCCCTCCGCGGTAGAGTGTTGCAGCAAAAGCGTCGTGGCATCTTCATTGCGTCCACGCCGCACACGCCACTCAAACCGCGCATGCGCCAAGATCGGATGATCCGCCAAATCAGACGGCACGGCGGTGATCGCCTCATCAACGCCGGCCTCGTCCTTGACCAGTTTGCGCGCCGCCACGATGAGCGCGTCCCAACCCGCCGGCAGGTTCGGCACCATCCGCGACGCTTCAGTGAACCGCTCTCGCCACAAAAGCATCTCGGCGCGCGCGACATGATGGCTGGCCAAAATCGAACCATAGCGCGAGAGCAAAACAGCTTCGTCCTCCGCGCCCATCGGCAGGGTGTTCCAAGTGAGCACCGCCTGCGCCTGAGCGTCCGCCGACATGTTCAGCGCCTCATAGGCCGAGATCAATCGCAGCGCGCCGGTCCCGGTTTGCGGCGGATAGGCAGTCAGATAGTCCAACACCACTTTGGGGTCGGCATCGGTCGGGATCACCGCCTCGCCTTTTTCCGCCAAAAGCGGCAAGCCCGGCCAATCGGCATTGCGTTTCAGGAAATCGCGGTAAGCCTCAAAGCTACCGCGCCCAGCGCGCAGATAATCCCATTCGATGATGTCCCGTCCAACACCTTGGGCCTCCTGCCGGGCCAAATTCCAGTCGCCCTGAGCGCGCGCCTGATAGGCCCGCGTCAGCGCATCCGATTCGGGAGACGCCGCCATGGAAAATGGAGAAAGCAAAGCGAAAACAAAAGCATATATTGCTTTTGCCGTAGGCGTTTTGGGCATGATCTGGTCTTGTTCTTGTGAGAGCTGCTCTTGTCTTAAAGACCAAAGTAACGGCTTCGAAATATGCGGCAACACAGATTCTTGTGAACGGGCGCGAAGGCGGCTAGTTTCCGCCGGAACTTTCAGGGGCGACTCACGCCTCACTCATCACGACGAACGAGCAAAACGAAAAGGAGCGTACGATGTTCAAAGGATCCATTCCTGCACTGGTGACGCCGTTTAAGAACGGCGAACTGGATGTCGATACGCTCAAACGCTTGGTCGAATGGCACATAGAACAAGGCTCTTCCGGCCTCGTTCCCGTCGGCACAACCGGCGAAAGCCCGACACTGAGCCATGCCGAGCATGAAAAAGTCATCGAGATCGTGGTGGAAACCGCCGCCGGTCGCGTGCCGGTCATTGCGGGTGCCGGGTCGAACAACACCGCCGAGGGCATTCGCCTGATCCAACATGCGGCCAAAGTGGGCGCAGACGCGGCGCTGGTCGTAACGCCCTATTATAACAAGCCGACGCAAAAAGGCCTCATCGCGCATTTCACCGCGATGCATGACGCCGCCGAATTGCCGATCGTGATCTACAACATTCCGGGCCGTTCGGTGATCGACATGACCACGGAAACGATGGCGCAGCTCTCGAAACTGCCGCGCATTGTCGGCGTGAAAGATGCCACCGGCGATCTGTCTCGCGTGCCGAAAACCCGCATGGCGTGCGGACCGGAGTTCTGCCAACTCTCCGGTGAGGATGCCACCGCTCTGGGCTTCAACGCCCATGGGGGTGTCGGCTGCATTTCCGTAACCGCCAACGTCGCACCGAAACTCTGCGCCGAGATGCAGGCCGCCTGCGCGCTTGGCGATTACGCGAAAGCCCTGAAAATCACCGACAAACTGATGCCGCTGCATCTGGCGATCTTCATGGAGCCGGGAGTGTGCGGTGCGAAATATGCGATGTCCTTGCTGGGGCTGTGCTCCGACGACGTGCGTCTGCCGCTGACGCCACTCTCTGACGACACCAAGGCCGCGATCAAATCGGCAATGGAGCATGCCGGGCTGCTCTAAAGTTCGCGCAGATCGACTTCGAGAAAGGGCTCCATTCGGAGCCCTTTTTTTATCGTGAATGCCGACTTTCCAACTGGTTGCGCCGCACATGGCGCAGCACTTCCATCAAAAGAGCGGTCATCATCCCGATGTTCAAAAGCCCGTTCGTGGCGGCAAACCCGCCCAGCAAACGCCAATTCTCCGGCAACAACAGATCGCCAAAACCCAGCGTCGTGAAGGCCACGAGGGAAAAATACAAAGCCTCTTCGAAGTGCGCGAACAGGCCCAAAAGACGAAACCCAATCGCCCAGATCCAGACCCCTGCCGTGATCATCCACAACACCGCAATCACCGCGCCAAACAAAACCACCGCCAGTTTCGGTCGATGCGGCTCACGGATCAGCCAGCCATGCGCGCGCTGAAGCGCCAGCTCCATAACCAGAAACCCCAAGGCCGCCACGAAAACGGACAGGAGGATCAGGACCGTGCCGACGAAAATCTGGATAAACATAGGCGCCTCGAAGAGATTTCCGGATGTTTTGCCAGAATTCCAGACACGGGGCCAGTGGACAGATCGTCCACAAACACCTATCTGAGCACTCATCATGGCCAAGAAAAAACAAACGCCCGAAGAAAAGAACTACAAGGTCATCGCCGAAAACCGGCGGGCCCGCTACGACTATGCCATCGAGGATGACATTGAATGCGGGATCGTGCTCACCGGCTCCGAGGTCAAATCCCTGCGCACCGGCCAATCGAACATCGCCGAAAGCTACGCTTCGGTCGACAATGGCGAGCTGTGGCTGACCAACTCCTATATCGCGCCCTACGAGCAGGCGATGTTCCCGCATGAGGAACGCCGCAAGCGCAAGCTTTTGGTGTCACGCCGCGAGCTGTCGAAACTGTGGCAGGCGACGGGGCGCGAGGGCATGACGCTTGTGCCTCTGGTGATGTATTTCAACCATAAGGGTCGGGTCAAAATCAAACTCGGCATCGCCAAAGGTAAGAAGACCGTCGACAAGCGCCAGACAGAAGCCAAGCGCGATTGGGGCCGTCAGAAACAGCGCCTGCTGCGCCACGGCGGCTGAATTCTCACGTCTCGGTTACTTTATTGCGCCGCAAGCCGCATGTGCGGCGGGCGATGCTTGCACGCGCGGTGAGAGAGCGCTAAGGCAGAACCCGAAAGCTCAGCAAAGGTCTGATCATGCCCAATAGCGATCCCAAAACGCTCGTCTCGACCGACTGGCTCGCCGAGCACCTGAAAGCGCCGGAGCTTCGCCTCATCGACGCCAGTTGGTACATGCCGGCGGAGGAGCGCGATTGTCTCGACGAGTATGAGCGCGAACATATTCCCGGCGCGCGGTTTGTCGACATCGACGAGGTCGCCGACCTGCGCTCCGATCTGCCGCATATGTTGCCGCCCGTTGAAAAGTTCATGTCCCGCATGCGCGCGCTTGGCATTGGCGACGGACATCAGGTGGTGGTCTATGACAGCTCCGGCATGTTCTCCGCGCCCCGTGTGTGGTGGATGTTCAAATATTTCGGTCAGGACAATGTCGCCGTTCTTGATGGCGGCCTGCCGAAATGGAAGGCCGAAGGCCACCCGGTCACGGATCAGCCGCCGACCATTCGCGACCGCCATATGATCACGGAAATTCGCCCCGAACTGGTGCGGGACGTGACGCAGGTCGCGGCCTCTGCAAAACTGGGCGACTATGTGATCATCGACGCGCGCTCGCGCGAGCGTTTTCGGGGTGACGCCCCCGAACCGCGTCCGGGGCTGGCCTCTGGTCACATCCCGAATTCCCACAACGTGCCCTTTGGCGAGGTCTTGAACCCCGATGGCACGATGAAATCCACCGACGAGCTGCGCGCCGTTTTCGAGGCCGCTGGCGTTGATTTGAGCAAACCGGCAATCACCAGCTGTGGGTCAGGGGTGAGTGCTGCAATCTTGGGCCTCGCGCTCACCCGTCTTGGCGTGCCTTTCGCGCTTTATGACGGATCCTGGGCGGAATGGGGCATGTATGGCGACCTGAAAGTCGCGACTGGAGACGCGTAATGCTGAGCAATCTGAAACCCCAACCGGCGGATAAAATCCTCGAACTCATGGCGCTGTATCAAAACGATCCGCGCGACACGAAGATCGACCTGGGCGTCGGCATCTATAAGAATGCGGACGGCGAGACCCCGGTGATGCGTGCAATCAAAGCGGCCGAAAAGCAGCTTTGGGAAGTCGAGACCACCAAAAAATACACCGCGCTTTCCGGCGATCCGGCCTTTGGTGCGGCGATGAAGACTCTGGTTCTGAGCTCTTCTGTGGATCACGCGCGCGTTGGCGCGATTGCGACGCCTGGCGGCACGGGCGCCGTGCGTCAGGCGCTTGAGCTGGCGAAACTGGTCGATCCCGAGACCACGATCTGGACCTCGAACCCGACCTGGCCGAACCACGTCTCGATCATCAAGTTCATGAAGCTGAACCACGCGGAATACGCCTATTTCGACGAGGCCTCCTGCACCGTCGATTTCGACGCGATGATGGACAGCCTCAAGGCGGTGAAAGCAGGCGATGTGGTTTTGCTGCATGGCTGCTGTCACAACCCGACCGGCGCAAACCTGACGCTGGAGCAATACGGTCTCGTGGCCGATCTGATCGCCGAGAAGGGCGCCACCGCTCTGGTGGACATCGCCTATCAGGGCTTTGGTGACGGGCTTGAAGAAGACGCGGCGGCGACCCGTCTTTTGGCTGCGAAACTGCCGGAACTTCTGATCGCCTCAAGCTGCTCGAAAAACTTCGGCATTTACCGTGAGCGCACCGGCTGCCTCATGGCGATCTCCGAGACAGCCGAGCAAACCCCGGTCACGCAAGGCACGCTCAACTTCCTCAACCGTCAGAACTACTCTTTCCCGCCGGATCATGGCGCACGTTTGGTGACGATGATCCTCACCGATGAGGCCCTCAAGGCCGACTGGATGGCGGAATTGGAAGAAGTGCGCCTCGGCATGCTGGGCCTGCGCCAACAGCTCTCCGACGAGCTGAAGCGCCTGACAAATTCGGATCGCTTTGACTTCATCGCCCGTCACCGCGGCATGTTCTCCCGCATCGGTGCGACGTCGGAAGAGGTGCTGAAAATCCGCGAAGACTTCGGCATCTACATGGTCGGCGACTCGCGCATGAACATTGCCGGCCTCAACGCAGAGACCGTGCCGCTTCTGGCCGAGGCCGTGGCAAAGACCTGCAAGTAAGCTCTTGCGAAAACAACGGATCAAAAGCGCGCTTCGGCGCGCTTTTTTCGTGTTAGCCTGCGGTCGCTACGGCGTGACACAAACGCGCGTCACGAAAAGATGAGTTTTAAATGCGGTCTGGTCACATATGTCTATGGCCAGACAAACCTCCGAAGGAACCGCTATGAAAACTGAGACTGTAGATGGGCTGAGCTTTGAAACATGGACTGTGGATGAAGTCGCCAAAGCCTTTGACGCTAATGAGATCGCTCTGATCGACGTGCGCACGCCGCAGGAATACGCCTTTGAGCATATCCCCGGCGCGCTCCTCTTGCCGATGTCCTTCTTCTCCGCCGAGAAACTGCCATCTCAGACAGGCAAACGCATCGTGTTCCATTGTGGCTCTGGCATGCGCTCCGCCAAAGTGGCCGCCGCCTGTGCCGCAGCCGGCATGAACCCTGTGGCCCATATGGAAGGCGGCTTTGGCGCCTGGAAAGCCGCGGGCAAGGCCTACACCGGCACCGACATGGCAACCGGCGCCCCCAAAGCCGTGCCCGCCTCCTAAGCGAAGGTGAAAGGGCGCCTCAGCGCGCCCTTTTCAACTCGGGAAAGCCTTGGCCATCTCCCGATCAAACTCGGCCCAGCTCACCGTCGCCTTGTTCCCGGCATAGCCATGATAATGCGACTTGCCCGACGAGGTTGGCAGACCGGCCCAGATTTTGGCGAGATTGTTCATGAATTGATGCCGGGTGATCTGCCCCGCGCGCAGTTCGTAAATCCCCGCATCCGCCAGCAAGATATTCGCCAGTTGGTCCTGCACCGCCGGAGTAAAGATCACCTCCGGCCCCAGATCCAACTCCATCACCAGACGCCCCAGCGTCGAGGGAATGAATTGGTAATAGCCGATGGCATGGGGCTGGCCCGGCGTATCCTTGATCCATTCGAAAATCTCGCCCAGCGACATCTGCGACGGCTTCTTGCCCGGCTTACGCTTTGCCCCATGCTGCACGGCATCATAGCCATCGCGCGGACTTTCGGCGCGCCCGATCATGGCGCGGATCAAGGCAATGTCAGCAGGCGCGCGCGACAGGGTTCGGATTTTGGCGCGGGCTTCTGGGCGTGGCGGCAGGGGTTCGAAGAAACTTCCTTCCGCGCGCCCGGCAAAGAGGCTTGGGCCAATGGCCGTGGCTCCCTTTAGCGAGGCGTTCACCAAAGGCTGCGGAGCCACTGCGATCAGTGGCTGACGTTCCAAATCCCAACCCTGCCCGCTGGGCCGCAATAGCGATAGTGGCTCCGCCGCCAAAGCAAAAGGCCAGAGCATAAAAATAAGAAAAAGACCGCAGTTCTTGCGCAACATCGAGACCTCGAGGGTTCTAAAACTCGACATCAGGCTTAGGGCGTCATGATTGAGAAATGGTTTCCACGATAGAAAAAGCCCGGGCGATTGCGCGCCCGGGCTCATGATTTTCAGACTGAGGAAGGGATCAGCCTTTGTAGAATTCCGGGTAGGCTTCCATGCCCAGCTCGGCTTTGTCGAGGCCCATCATCTCTTCTTCTTCGGAGACGCGGATACCCATGACGGCCTTCAGGATGAACCAAACGATACCGGAGGAGATGACGGTTGCGAGACCGATCACGACGATACCGTAGAGCTGAGCACCGATGGTGGCGTCGGAGTTGGTGAACACAACCGCGATGGTGCCCCAGATGCCGCAGACAAGGTGGACCGGGATCGCACCGACGACGTCATCGATTTTCAGCTTGTCGAGGAACGGCACAGCGAAGACCACGAGCACGCCACCGACCATACCGATCAGAGTTGCAGCGCCCAGACCCGGTGCGAGCGGCTCAGCGGTGATGGACACAAGACCTGCGAGGGAGCCGTTGAGCACCATGGTCAGGTCGACTTTGCCGTAAACCAGCTGGGTCACGATCAGAGCAGCGACGGCACCACCAGCAGCAGCAGCGTTGGTGTTGGAGAAGATGCGGGACACGTCAGCCACGTCACCCACGGAGCCCATAGCAAGCTGGGAACCGCCGTTGAAGCCGAACCAACCGAGCCACAGGATGAACGTACCCAGCGTAGCGAGCGTCAGGTTGGACCCCGGGAACGCGGTCACTTTGCCGTCTTTGTATTTGCCAAGACGCGGGCCGAGGATCAGCGCACCGGTCAGAGCAGCCCAGCCACCCACGGAGTGCACGATCGTGGAACCAGCGAAGTCGGAGAAGCCAGCTTCACCAACGAAGCCACCACCCCAGGTCCAGGAGGCCGTGATCGGGTAGATGATGGAGGTCAGGATGATCGTGAAGACCAGGAACGGCCACAGTTTGATACGCTCAGCCAGAGCACCGGACACGATGGACGCGGTGGCGGCACAGAACATCAGCTGGAAGAAGAAGTCGGAACCGGTGGAGGCGTAGGAATAGTCGTCAGCCGTTTCAGCGGTGATGCCAACAGCTTCAAGCACGCCCGGGCCGAACACGCCGGAGAGGACGCCGTCCATGGACCAGGTGCCGAGCGGGTACATCAGGTTGTAGCCGATCAGGTAGTAGAAGATGGACGCGAGGCCGAAGAGAGCCACGTTTTTGGTCAGCTGCATCGCCACGTTCTTGGAACGCACGAGGCCGGCTTCGAGCATGGCAAAACCAGCGGCCATGAAGAACACGAGGAAGCCGCCGATAAGGAAGAGCAGCGTGTTGAGGATGAAGACGGAATCGGTCGGCACGGCTGCCGCCACAACTTCTTCTGCATCCTGCGCAAAGGCCATAAGCGGCATCGCGGTCGCGAGCGCAGTGGCCGGAATGAGCTTGGTGAGTTTCATAGGTTTCAGTCCCTTTCGTCTCGGGTAAGCGCGATTAGATCGCGTCGTCGTTGGTCTCGCCGGTACGGACGCGCGTTGCGCCTTCCACGTCGAGGACAAAAATCTTGCCGTCGCCGATCTTGTCGGTTTTGGCGGTGGTTGCGATGGTTTCGACAACTTGCTCAGCCATGGCATCAGCCACGACGATCTCAAGTTTCACCTTCGGCACGAAGTTCACGGCGTATTCCGCACCGCGGTAGATCTCGGTGTGACCGGACTGAGAGCCAAAGCCCTTGATCTCCGTCACCATCATGCCCCGAACGCCGATCCCGGTCAGCGCTTCGCGGACTTCTTCAAGCTTGAACGGCTTGATTGCAGCAATAATGAGTTTCACGTTTTTCCCCTTCCGTTTGAGCGGGTGGTGCCACTGCTGGTGCGACCACGGCTCAGCAAAACGACGTTAGGCGTTTTTTCACAAGCGATGGGGTTGCTTGACGTGAGTCATTTTCGAGCACGTTCGCCTAAAAATTATACATTTTGTGCAGCGAGACTAAAAAATGTGCAGAAAATAAAGACGTGAACGCGACTCGTTTCCCCTCAACATTCACCCCCCAACTGATTAGAGTCCTGTGCAATCAAAACCTGGCAGATATCGAGCAAAAGCATGACAGGACCCAACGGCGGAAAGCGCAAACTCGTCGCAGAGCGCCGCTATCCCAACGGCGCGAAAGCGGCGAAGAAGCCGAAAAGAAAGGCAAAATCGCCCCTGACCCGCAAAAAAGCCGCCCCGCGCAAAGCGAAGCGGGCGTCGACTCGCAAACGCTCTTCGAATCCGATCGTGCGTTTGGTGAGCGGGGTGTTCCGTTGGATCGGGCGGCTAATTTGGCTAACGTTCTCTCGTGGCGCGCTGGCATTTGCTGTCGTTTTGGGCATTGCCGTTTTTTATATCTATTCCACCCTGCCGCCCTATTCCGAGCTTCTCGATGGGCGCGCGCGCGGCTCGGTCACGCTTTTGGATCGCAACAGCTCCGTGTTTGCCTGGCGCGGAGAACAGTTCGGCGGCCAGATCACGGCAGACACCGTGTCGCCACATCTCAAGAACGCCATCGTTGCGACAGAGGACAAACGGTTCTACCGCCACTTTGGCGTCTCGCCGCGCGGTGTCGCCTCTGCGGTGAGGATCAACCTCTCCGAGGGTCGCGGCCCGCTGTCGGGCCATGGCGGCTCTACACTGACGCAGCAGACCGCAAAGCTTTTGTGTCTTGGCGTGCCCTACGACCCGGCGAAGTGGAAGAGCCAGACGGAATACGAGGCCGATTGCCGCGAAGGCTCGATCGCGCGGAAAGCCAAAGAGGCTATCTACGCGATGGCCATGGAGGCGCGCTATTCCAAGGATGAGATTCTATCGATCTACATGAACCGCGCATACCTCGGCTCGGGTGCCAACGGGTTCGAAGCCGCCGCCCAGCGCTATTTCGGTAAATCCGCCGCCGAGGTGACCATCGCCGAATCCGCCATGCTCGCCGGTCTTTTGACCGCGCCGACCCGCTATGCGCCGACGAACAACCTGCAACGCTCGCAAGAGCGCGCGGGCATCGTTTTGCTCTTGATGAACCAACAGGGCTACATCACCGACGAGGAACGCGCTTACGCGAAATCGCACCCCGCCGAGCTGTCCGAAACCGCCGAGAAACGCGCAGGCGGCTATTTTGCCGATTGGGTGATGGGCGCTGGCCCGGATTTCCTGACCCGCGACACCACCGAAGATGTGGTGATCGAAACCACTTTTGATCAGCGCATCCAAAGTGCGGCCGAAGAGGCCCTGACCTGGATTTTCGAGAATAAGGTGCGTGAGGGCTCCGAGGCGCAGGCCGCCATCGTGGTGATGTCTGCCGACGGCGCCGTGCGCGCGATGGTCGGCGGACGCAAGCTCAAGGTCTCGGGCGCCTTCAACCGCGCGACACAGGCGAAACGCCAGCCTGGCTCTTCGTTCAAACCCTTCGTCTATGCGACCGCATTGGACATGGGCTGGTCCTATGACGATCCCATTATGGACGAGCCGATCACGCTCAACATTCCCGGCTCCGGCCCATGGTCGCCGCAGAACTATGACCGCAAATTCCATGGCCTCGTGACCGTCACCGACGCTTTGAAACACAGCTACAACATCCCGGCGGTCGAGCTGGCGATGGATGCCGGGCTTGAGAACGTGCGCACCGTGGCCTCGATGTTCGGCATCGAGAGCGATTTGGCACAAGGCCCTGCGCTGGCGCTTGGTGTGTCGGAAACCACGCTGTTGGAAATGACCGGCGCCTATGCCGGCATCCTCAATGGCGGCTCGTCGGTGACGCCCTACGGCTTGCGCTCCCTGCGTCTCAAAGGCGACAACACGCCGTTGATGGGGCAAGAAGGTGGACTTGGCGAACGTGTCATCACCCCCGACAGCGCGCAGCAGCTCATTTATATGATGTATAACGCCGTCCAAGGCGGCACTGGCGGTCGGGCGCAAATCCCCGGCGTCGAGGTGGCGGGCAAGACCGGCACAACGCAGGCAGCGCGTGACGCGTGGTTCATGGGCTTTACCGCCGATTACGTCGCAGGTGTCTGGATGGGCTATGACGACAACTCGCCCCTGAGCGGTGTGACGGGCGGCGGCCTTCCGGCCGAGATCTGGCAACGGACCATGGCGCAGGTGCAAGAGGGCATCGAGCCGAAACCTCTGCCGATGATCCGCCCCTCCAGCCCGCCGACCGTGCAGCGCGTGCAGCCCTCGGGCAACGGTCAGCGCGGCAACGACAAGGCCGACAATGTGTTGCTTGACCTCTTGGGCGCGATTTTCGGAAACGGAAATTAAGATAAGCCAATAAAAAACGCGCCTCTCTGGGCGCGTTTTTTTCGTCTACGGTCTGCGAATAGGATTAGCGCAGCGACGCCGTCAGCGCGTCGATGTTACCACCAGCCCGATCAAGCATCGCACCAATCTCGGCACGTTCGGATTTCAACAAAGAAATCCCCTCGATCTGCAAATCGATGAACTTGCCCGCACGATCATGCACGATGAAAGAGATCGCGAAAGGCGGTTCGCCGCGCAGGATCGCGGTGCAGCGCACGTCATAGACCGAGTTGATCTGCTGTGTGCTGTTCACCTGCACCTTGCCGCCGATGAATTCGCGGAAGCGCGAACCATATTTGCGGGCAACATAGGTCTGAAACGCTTTGGTAAAGGCGCTGAGCTGGGCGGAAGAGGCGGAACGCGCAGGCGGCCCAAGCACAGAGCGCGCGATGTTCGGCATATCGGCGTAGCGCACCAAAACACGTTCGAAATCGACATACATCGCCGCTTCGGATTTGCCCGAATTGATGATGGCGTTGATGTCATTCACCGCCTTTCCGATCAGCGCCTCAGCCTGAGACACAGAAAAGGCCATAGCGGCCTGCGGCGAGATCAGCGAAACGCCCAGAGCGGCGAGAACCGACCGGCGCGAGAAAGTAAAATCACTCATAGAAGTCCTCGTAAATGTCATAAGGGGCCGCACTCTGATCCGCGGCCTCGCCCCCGCCGGAAATGATCGGCGTTCCCAATGCAAACCGGCGGTTGTCGAGATAGGTCAAACGCATCTGAGCGTAGCCATCGGCACTGTCGTAAATCACAGATTCATAGAGATCTGAGTAACGATAGCGTGTGTCCGCCACATCGGCGACTTTCAACCCGGTCCTGTAGCTCTTCTCCGGATTCCCCAAGAGGTTGCCGACGGGATCGAGCGCGATATCGACCAACAGCCCGATGGAATCGCGTTCTGTAGAGGGGCCATAGATCGGCAGGACGACATAGGCCCCTTCGCCCACACCCCAGGTGTAAAGCGTTTCACCAAAATCAGAGTCGCGCTCTTCAAGGCCCATCTCGGTCGCCGGATCGAACAGCCCGCCAATCCCGACCGTGGCGTTTACCGCGAAGCGTGCCGTGTTGTGCAACGCATCGCCAAAGCGCAGTTGGAGCACGTCATTCACAACGGTGCCCGGAATGCCCAACGTGTCCGAGACATTGGAGAAGCCTTTGCGCAAGGGATCGGGCACCACCGTGCCGTAGGCCGTCGACACCGGCTTGATCACCGCCTTATCCAGCGCGACGTTGGAGTCATGCCAGCCGCGGTTCACCTCTTCGTAGGGATCGGCAATCCCGTCCGGTCCCGGCGTAGCGCAACCGGCCATAACAGCGAGCCCCAAAACAGCGGCGAGGGAGGGCAGAACGCCTCTTTTGAGAGAAGAAAACATGGCAGCAGACCTTCGGGCTAGGCAACAAGGCAAATCTGGCAGGAACAGGTGACAGTCGTCACCCCCGCGGGCTATACCGCCAGATAGTATTCCTGAAACGGAAGCCCAATATTAACATACACTCTGATATTTATCCTGTGACATTGTTTCAACAGATCGCCTCTGGTCAACATCAGGCGCGACAGGCGCACATGCCATATCAGACGGGACCGAGTTAAGACATCGCCATGACACAGGAAGACATCCGCCTCGGACAGAGAGAGCTTTCCAGCGCGCGACGTGACTCGCGCGGCCTGTTTTGGGCGTCGGGTGTCTTTTCCATTTGTATCAATATCTTGATGCTCACCGGACCGCTGTTCATGCTTCAGGTTTACGACCGCGTTCTGGGGTCTGGTTCCGAGGCGACATTGATCGCGCTCTTCTCCATCGTCGCGTTTCTCTACCTGATGATGGGCCTTTTGGACGGCACGCGCGCGCACATCCTGTCGCGCATCGCCGCACGGTTTCAAAGCCGCCTCGAAGACCGCGTATTTCACGCCACCATGGCGCAGGCGGCGCATAATCCACGCGAAAGCCGCAAAATTCGCGGCATGGACAACCTCACAGCGATTCGCCGCTTTTTCGGATCGCCGGCGTTGGCGGCGCTTTTCGACCTGCCGTTCACTCCGCTCTTTCTATTCGGCATCGGCCTGTTCCACCCCTACCTCGGGCTTTTGGCCACCGCCGGCGGCGTCCTCCTGGTCGGGATCGCGCTATTGCACCGCTCTGCCGCGAAGCCGATGCAGGAGGCCGTGATCCGCGCCGAAAGCGAGGCCGCCCTGACCGCGGGCCGCATGACCGCTGCAGCGGAGGCATTGGCCGCTTTGGGCATGAAGGAGGCCGCCTATCGCCGCTGGCTGAGATCGCGCGAGACCGCCTTGGAGAAATCCGTGGCGAGCGAGGACACCACCCATGGCTTCACCGCCGCCTCCCGCGCGCTTCGGTTGTTTTTGCAATCCGCGATGCTGGCGCTTGGCGCCTGGTTGGTGCTGGAGCGTCAGATCAGCCCAGGCGCCATGATCGCAAGCTCCATCCTGCTTGGACGCGCGCTTCAGCCCGTCGATCTTTTGATCGGCCAATGGAACCTGTTGCAGCATGCCCAACGTGGCTGGGGCGATCTGGCCGAATTGCTGGGCAAAAACCCCGCCGATGTCATCCGCACCGAATTGCCGCGCCCCACGGCCGCGTTGACGGCGCAACAGGTCTCTGTTGTGCCCCCGGGTCAGCAACAGGCCTCTTTGCGGATGATTAGTTTCGATCTGGCGCCGGGCGAAGCCCTGGGCGTGATTGGGCCGTCTGGCGCGGGCAAATCCACGCTGGCACGTACTCTGACCGGGGTTTGGGCGCCGTCCAGTGGCGCGATCCGGCTGGATGGTGCGAAACTGGAGCATTACGCCAGCGAAGCCCTTGGCAGCTACATCGGCTACCTGCCGCAACAGGTGCAGCTTTTCGACGGCACCATTGCCGAAAACATTGCCAAATTGGCGCTCAGCCCCGATGCGGAGGCGGTGATTACCGCCGCGAAAAAGGCCGATGCGCATGATCTGATCCTGTCGCTGCCCGACGGCTATGACACGCCTGTCGCCTCCGCGGGCGGGCTGTTGTCCGGTGGGCAATTGCAGCGGATCGGCTTGGCGCGGGCGTTTTACGGCAATCCGGTGATCGTCATTCTCGATGAACCAAACTCTAATTTGGACAACGCGGGTTCCATCGCCCTGAACGCCGCAATCCGGCGTCACAAGGCCGAAGGCGGCGCGGTGTTGATCATGGCGCATCGCCCCTCTGCGATTCAGGAATGCGAAAAGCTCATGGTGCTGGACGGCGGGCTGCGTCGCGCCTTTGGGCCCCGCGATCAGGTGTTGAGCGAGATGGTCAAGAACTCCAAAGACATCCTGCGCAAAGACGCGGGTCAGGGGGGCGTCCAATGACCACACAAACCCAGAAAAAGACCCAAGAGAACACATGGTCCGCCCGCCGCGCGATCTGGTTCGGGTTCGCCTGTATGGCAATTCTGATCGGCGGCTTTGGCGGCTGGGCTATTTTCGCAAGCATTGACGGCGCCGTTGTGGCCGCCGGCCAACTTCAGGTCGAACAGAACCGTCAGGCCGTCGCCCATCGCGACGGTGGCGAAGTGGCCGCTGTGCATGTCAGCGAGGGCGCGGTGGTTGAAAAAGGCGCCTTGTTGATCGAATTGTCGTCCGAGGACTACCTCAACGAAATCTCGCTTCAGGAAACCCAGCTTTTCGAACTTCTGGCCCGCGCCGCCCGACTTGAGGCCGAACGCGACGGAGCGGCGGCGATTAACTTCCCGCAAGAGTTGATCGAACGTATGGAGGAGGACCCTCAGGTCGCGCGCTCGGTGGCCGGCCAAAAAGACCTATTCCAAGCCCGTCAGGACACGGCCAAGGCCGAGATCGAACAACTCAACAAGCAACGCAGCCAGATCGAGGTCCAGATCGAGGGCCTCGCGGCGCAAAAATCCGCGCTCTCCGAGCAATTGTCGCTGATCGAAGAGGACCTTGCGGCGCAAACCGAATTGCTCGAACGCGGCCTGACCCAGCAAAGCCGCGTCATCGGCATCCGCCGCGACGCCGTGCAATATGCGGCCGAAATCGGACGGCTGGAGACGGCCGAGGCTCAAGCGCAGGTGCAGATCACAGAGATCGAGCTGAACATCCTCAAGGCCAGCAGCGATCGACGCGAATCCGCCATCACAGAACTGCGAGACATTCAGGCCAGCGTCAGTCGCCTGCGCGAACAGATTTCCGGACTTCGGGCGCGTCTGGCCCGGCTCGACATTCAAGCACCGGTCGCGGGTGTCGTCTATGGCCTCTCGGTGTTTGGCCCCGGTGCGGTGATCCCGCCCGCACAGCCCGCGCTTTACATCGTGCCCCAAGACCGCCCGCTCATCATCATGGCGCGGGTCAGCCCAACCCATGTCGATCAGGTCTACCCCGGCCAACCCGTGCGCCTGCGGTTCACGACCTTTGACCGGCGCACCACGCCCGAACTCGAAGGTCAGGTGATGCGTGTCTCCGCCGATGCCTTTGTCGACGAGGCGACCGGCGCGAGCTATTATCGCGCCGACATCCACCTCCCCGAAGCACAACGCGCGCGTCTGCCCGAGGGGACCGTTCTCATTCCCGGCATGCCGGTCGAAGCCTATATGTCCACAGGTGAACGCTCGCCCTTGGCCTATCTCACAAAACCCCTTACCGATTATTTCACCCGCGCCTTCCGCGAGAAATAACGCCCTACGACAAAGGACCCTCCTCATGGATCTCTCCGCAAAACTCTCTGACCTTGGCCTCACCCTGCCCGCAGCGCCCGCGCCCGCCGCCAACTACGTGCCCTATGTGATCAGTGGCAATCAGCTCTTTATCTCCGGGCAAATCTCCAACGGTCCGGACGGACTGATCTGTGGGAAACTGGGCGCTGACATGGCAACGGAAGACGGCGCGAAGGCGGCACAAAGCTGTGCGCTGGCGCTTTTGGCCCAAGCCAACGCCGCCGTGGGCGGCGATTTCTCCAAGGTGAAGCGTCTGGTGAAACTCGTGGGCTTCGTCAATTCGACGGCAGAGTTCACCGAGCAACCAAAAGTCGTCAACGGCGCCTCGGACCTGATGGTCGAAGTGATGGGCGACATGGGCCGTCATGCCCGCTCCGCTGTCTCTGCGGCCAGCCTGCCGCTGGGCGTTGCGGTCGAGATCGAAGCGATTTTCGAGCTCGTCTGATGCCCACTCTGCCAGAGGCCTTTTTGAAGGCCCCGATTGCGCATCGCGCCTTGCACGATGACAATATTGCCCGTGCAGAAAACAATATCGCCGCCATAGATGCGGCGATCTCGCGGGGCTTTGGTATCGAGATCGACCTGCAACTGTCCTCGGACGGGGTGGCGATGGTGTTTCACGACTATGCGCTGAACCGTCTGACTGAAGGCCACGGCGCCTTTGCGCTCCAAAGCTCCGAGGCGCTTTCCACCCTGCGGTTCAAAACCGGCGAGGTCGGCGTTCCGACACTGAAACAGGTGCTGGATCACGTTGCTGGCCGCGTGCCTCTCTTGATCGAAGTGAAGGATCAGGACGGAGCGATGGGGCCCAGTGTCGGCGCCCTGGAGGTGGCTGCCGCCAAAGCGCTTGGGGGCTACGATGGCCCTGTCGCGCTTATGTCCTTCAACCCGCATTCGGTCGCAGTTCTGGCGGAACTTTGCCCCGAGATCCCGCGCGGCATCACCACGGCGAACTGGGAAGATGAGGGGGCGAAACTCATCCCCGCCGACCGCCGCGAAACTTTGGGACTCATCGAAGATTATGAGCGCGTGGGGGCGTCTTTCATCAGCCATCAATGGTCGAACCTCAACGCGCCTCGGGTCAGTGAGTTGAAAGACGCAGGTGCTCATATTCTGTGCTGGACGATCCGAAACCCGGAAGACGAAGCAGAAGCACGCAAGATTGCGGAGAATATCACGTTTGAAGGCTACCTGCCGACTTGACGCGAAGGCCCTGCGTGCCAGTTTCTAGGCAGAGGACGCGCGCAGGACCTTTATGACCGACCAGATCGAGATCAGCCTGATGAACAGCCTCGGTGCGATTGCGCCGGAGGACTGGGATGCTTGTGCAGCTCCCGGAGTTGGACGGTCCGACGATCCCTTTGTCACGCATCGGTTCCTGATGGCTTTGGAAAACTCCGGCTCTGTCGGTTCCGGCACGGGCTGGCAGCCCAGCTATCTCGTGGCGCGCGCGGGTGATCAGGTGATCGCCGTCGCGCCGATGTATGCCAAGGGCCATAGCCAGGGCGAATATGTCTTCGACCACGGCTGGGCCGATGCCTATGAGCGCGCGGGCGGGCGGTATTACCCGAAACTCCAGATCGCGGTGCCGTTTACGCCCGTGACAGGCCGCAGGCTTTTGACACGTCCGGGGTTCGAAGACATCGGCAAGGCCGCATTGGTTCAAGGTGCGGTTGAGGTGGCGGATCAGAACACGCTGTCGTCGCTGCACCTGACATTTTGCACCGAAGACGAAGTGGCTGCTGGCGAGGCCATGGGGCTTTTGCACCGCACCGGGCAACAGTTTCACTGGGACAACGCAGGTTATGCCACGTTCGACGATTTCCTCGCCGTCCTGTCGTCACGCAAGCGCAAGAACATCCGTAAGGAACGCGCACAGGCGCAGAGCTTTGGCGGCGAGATCGTTCAGCTTACCGGCGATGACATTCGCCCTGAACACTGGGACGCCTTCTGGACCTTTTATCAGGACACCGGCAGTCGCAAATGGGGCTCGCCGTACCTGACGCGGGCGTTCTTCGATGAGCTGCAGGAGACCATGCGCGACGACGTCTTGCTGGTGCTGGCACAGATCGACGGGGTGCCGATTGCGGGCGCGTTGAATTTCATCGGGCGGGATCGATTGTTCGGGCGCTATTGGGGCTGCACCGAATATCACCCCAGCCTGCATTTCGAAATTTGCTATTATCAGGCCATCGACTACGCCATCGCCCACGGCCTCAAACGGGTTGAGGCGGGCGCGCAGGGCGAGCACAAGCTCGCACGCGGCTATATGCCCAACACGACGCATTCGCTGCATTGGATGCGCGATCCGGGCTTTGCCCGCGCCGTGGCCGAATATCTCGAAGCCGAGCGCGCCGCCGTAGCCGAAGAGGTCGAGGTACTCACCTCCTACGGCCCGTTCAAATCCACTCCTGAGGAGGACGATCATGACTGAGACCTTGCAAGGCGCCGCCCGCACCAACGCACTCGCCCCCTTGCTCTCACGCGGCTGGACCGAGACAGACGACGGCACGGCCATCGAGAAACGCTATGAGTTCCGGAACTTTAACGAGGCCTTCGGATTTATGACACGGGTTGCACTTTGGGCCGAGAAACGCGATCACCACCCGGATTGGCGCAATGTTTACCGCACGGTTGAAGTGACGCTTTCGACCCATGATGCCGGTGGACTGACCCAGAAAGACATAACCTTGGCAGAAAAAATGGACGAGGCAGCCGCACATGTTTGAAGACCTTCTGAATTACCAAATCTACAACGGCCAGACCGTCGGGGACTACCTGTCCCTCGAATTTCTGGCGGGCATCGCCGGATCGTTCCTTGGCGCGCTGGTGTTGTTAATCGTCGGGATGATGATTTCCGGCTGGATCGGTCGACGCATTCGCGCCATCGGAGCGAGATACGAACGCCTCGATGATACGCTGTTCAACTTCCTCGCCAATATCGCCCGCTACGCGATTCTGGCCTTTACGGTCCTGATCATCCTCAACACCTTCGGCATTCAGACCACCTCCATCGTGGCCGTCATCGGTGCCGCCGGTCTTGCCATCGGTCTGGCCTTGCAAGGCACGCTGTCCAATGTCGCGGCCGGTGTGATGATCATCCTCTTCCGCCCCTTCAAGAACGGCGATTTCGTCGAAGTCTCCGGCAAAATGGGCACTGTGAAAGACATTTCCCTGAACTTCACCGAGCTGGCCGACCTGTCCAACGTACAGGTCATCGTGCCGAACTCGCAGGTCTGGGGCAATATCATCACCAACTTCTCGACCAATCAGACGCGCCGCGCCGAATGGACCTTTGGCGTGGGCTATGGTGCGAACCTGAAAACCGCTGAAGAGGTGATCCGCAAAACGATCCTGTCGGACCCGCGCGCTCTCATGGAGCCGGAGCCCTTCATTCAGGTCAACAATCTCGGCGATTTCTCCGTCGATTTCCTCGTCCGGGTCTGGGTCAAATCCGGTGATTTCTTCCAGTTTCAGGCCGACATGAAACGTCAGGTCAAAGAGGCGCTCGATGAGGCCGGGGTGGATATTCCCTTCCCGACGCGGACCTTGGTCAACGCCGCCGAATAAAGCAAAACGCCCGGGATGCTCTCCCGGGCGTTCTTTTTAGATCTTCTCGACCAGAGATTCCCCTGCGGAAATCGTGCATTCGCCCGGGCTCTCCTCGACCTCCAGCACTTTGACCACCCCGTCTTCGGCATAAAGCGCAAAGCGTTTCGAACGGTTGATCAGCCCGGCAGGCGGCGCCGTAAAATCGAGACCCAATGCTTTGATGAACCCTGCATCCGCGTCACCCATCATGGTGATCCCGGCCTCATTGGCACCGGTGTCTTTCCCCCAGGCGCCCATCACGAACGGATCGTTGACGGAGACACAAATCACCTCATCGACCCCCTTCTCTTTGAATTGCGGCATGGTACGAATAAAGCTCGGCACATGCGCGGTGCTGCAAACCCCGGTATAGGCGCCCGGAAGGCCAAAGAGCACAACCTTCCGGCCCTTGAATTTCGCGGCAAGATCAACCGTCGCCGGTCCCTCTGCCGTCATTTCAAGCACCGTGCCGCCCGGCAGGTTGTCTCCTGTTGCAATCGTCATCTTTGTGATCCTCTGTGCGTTGTCATTTTATCTCGCGACGATATAGGGTCAGAGCGTTTCGCGACCAGAGGAAAGAGCATGAGCCACTTCATCGTCATCGGGGCCGGGCAGGCCGGGCAGAGCATCGTCACCACCCTGCGCGGGCAAGGATTCGAGGGCGAGATCACCTTGATCGGCGAAGAGCCTGTGCCGCCCTATCAGCGCCCGCCTCTGTCCAAGGCTTACCTTCTGGGCGAGATGGAGCTGGATCGGATGTTCCTGCGCCCCGAGAGCTATTACGCGGATGAAAACATCACCCTGCGCATGAGCACCAAGGTGACCGGCATCGACCCGGTGGAGAAGACCATCTCCATTAGTGACGAGGTTCTGTCCTATGACAAGCTGGCGCTCACCACGGGCTCTGCGCCGCGCCTCTTGCCGACGGCCATCGGCGGCGAACTTGGCGGGGTCTACACCATGCGCACGCTGGCCGACGCTGACGCGATCGAACCGGAGTTCCGTGAAGGCGCCTCTGTGCTGATCGTCGGCGGCGGGTACATCGGGCTTGAGGCCGCCGCGGTCGCCGCCAAGAAGGGGCTCAAGGTCACGCTCGTGGAAATGGCCGACCGGATTTTGCAACGCGTCGCCTCTGTCGAGACCTCCGACTATTTCCGCGCGCTGCACCGTGCCCATGGCGTCGATCTGCGCGAGGGCGTGGGGCTTGTGAAACTGACAGGCGACACGCGCGTTGAAGCCGCTGAGCTGACCGACGGCACCACACTCAATGTGGATTTCGTCATCGTCGGCGTCGGCATCACCCCCGGCACGGAGCTGGCCGAACTCGCGGGGCTGACGCTCGAGAACGGCATCAAGACCGACCTCTATGGCGCCACTTCGAACTCCGATATTTTCGCGGCGGGTGACTGTGCCTCCTTCCCGCATGACGGCACGCAGATGCGGCTCGAATCCGTCGGCAATGCGATTGATCAAGGCGCAGTCGTGGCGAAAAACATGCTCGGCCAAGCCGTCACCTATATGCCGAAGCCGTGGTTCTGGTCCGATCAATATGACGTCAAACTGCAAATCGCCGGGCTCTTCAATGGCCACGACCGGGTCGTGATCCGCGAGGGCGAAGGCACGCATTCCCATTGGTATTACAAGGACGACCAGTTGATCGCCATCGACGCCATGAACGATCCACGTGGCTACATGGTCGCCAAACGGCTCATTGAGAGCGGTAAAAGCGCCGATCCGGCCAAGGTGGCCGATCCCGCCACCGACCTCAAAGAACTGATGCGCGGCTGATGCGGATCATTGCTGGAGAATTTCGCGGGCTGGCGCTGGCCTCTGTCGGAAAAGGCGATGCAGGCGCGCATCTGCGCCCGACCACGGACCGCGTGCGCGAGAGCCTGTTTTCCGTTTTGACTGCTGGTAAATACGGCGATGCGGTCGAAGACGCGCGGGTGCTCGACCTCTTTGCTGGCACCGGCGCACTCGGCCTTGAGGCCCTTTCGCGCGGGGCGGAATGCGTCACCTTTGTCGATGACGGACGCAAGGCGCAAAGCCTGATCACCGAGAATATCGGGAAATGCCGCGCCGAAGCCCGCTGCGACCTAATGCGCATGGATGCGACACGATTGCCTGCAAATCCGTCCGAACCCTATGATCTGATCTTCCTCGACCCGCCCTATGCCAAGGGGTTGGGGGAGATTGCGATTGCCGCCGCGATTGCCGGGAACTGGCTCACAAAACGTGCGCTTGTGGTCTGGGAAGACAGCGCGGAGATCACGCCGCCTGACGCTCTCACGCTGTTGGACACGCGCAAATATGGCGACACCAAAATCAACTTTCTGGAGCCGAAATGACACCGAAAGCCGTAATTTTCGATTGTGACGGGGTGATCGTCGATAGCGAGCCGCCGCTGTTGGAGTTCCTGCAAAAGGACTTCGCGCGCTTTGGCCTCGACATTTCGCTGCATGAGTTGGAGACGAAATATGTCGGCGGCACCATGGCGCTTGTGGGCGAGCGTGCGCGGGCCGCAGGCGCCGCCCTGCCCGACGATTGGCAGATCGAGGTCTACCCCCGCGTTTTCGAGATGCTGCGTTCAGGCGTGCCACTGATCCCAGGCGTTGAGGCCGCCTTCGATGCGCTGGACGCGGCGGACATTCCCTACGCGGTTGGCTCCAACGGACCGATGGAGAAAATGGACGTGACACTCGGCGCACACCCCGCAGTCTTTGCCCGTCTCAAAGGCCGAATCCATTCCGCGCATACCTATGGCACGGCGAAACCTGAGCCGGGACTTTTCCTGATTGCCGCCGAACAGCTTGGCATCGCACCCGAAGACTGCGTGGTGATTGACGACAGCCCCTCTGGCTGCATCGCCGCGCGCCGGGCCGGAATGCGCTGCTTTGGTTTTGATCCGCATGGCGACGGCGCACGGCTGATCAAAGAGGGCGCCGAGCACCTCTCCGACATGCATGAGCTGCCCGCCCGCCTCGGGCTTTAAGTCTTAATCTAAATCAAATAATCAAACAAAAAGGCCGCCCAAAGGCGGCCTTTTCTCAAATGATCACAGAAATTATTCCGTGGTGATCGTATAAGCTGCGCCCTGCGCATCGACCCAAGGCGCCGCATCCTGCGCATGCTCCATCGCCGCTTTCACATCGGCTACAAGCTTTTCACCATCGAAGCCTTTCTCGTCCATCTCGGCGATCCAGTCGGCTACGACCTCGTCGCCCAAGGCGGTGATCTTTGTGGTCTCCTCCTCGCTCAACACGTTGACCGCATTGTCGCTCGCCGCAATGACTTTCACGCCATCGTCGTCGCCCATGTCATAGGCGATGCCGGACCAACGCGAGGCCATAAGACCGGAGTTGCGGTCGATCACCTCTTTCAGATCATCGGGCAGGCTGTCGTATTTCGCCTTGTTCATCGCCCAAAGGAAATAAAGGTTATAAAACGACCGATCCCCCGCCACGTCGGTTTCCGCGTCGGTCAACTCGTCGAGTTTCAACGACGGCGACATGGCGAAAGTGATGATGCCACCATCCAGAACGCCTTTGGACAGCGCCTCGGGGAAGGCAGGGACCGGCAAGCCAACGGGCGTCGCACCCATTTTCTCGAGCAAAAGCGTCGAGGTGCGGGTCGGCGCACGGAGTTTCAGACCTTCGAAGTCTTCGACCTGACGGATCGGTTCGCCTTTCTTGTGAACCAACCCCTCACCATGAGTGTGGGCCGCCAGAATGTGGATGTCGGCGAAATCGTCCATAAGGTGCTCTTGGGTAAATTCCCACGCCGCCATCGACGAGAGTTCCGCCGATTTCAGTGAGACAAACGGCAGCTCGATGGCTTCGGTTTCCGGAAAACGACCCGGCTGATAGCCCGGGATGATCCAGCCGCCGTCGATGGCGCCGTCACGGATCAGGTCATATTGATCCGGCGCTTTGCCGCCGAGCTGCATCAGCGGGTAAATCTCGACCTTGATGCGCCCACCGCTGTCTTTCTCGACTTTGCGGGCCCAAGGCTCCATGAAATAGGTGGCGGAGCCGGCTTTCGGGGATACGAAATGCTGGAACCGGAGAGTTACCTCCTGCGCAGCCGCGGACAGGGTTCCGGTCGCGGTGAGCAGAGCGGCGAGAGCGGCGGATTTCAAGAGGTGGTTCATCGGCAGGCCTCCTTCAGGCTGTGAGCGCGACCGCGTATTCAGGATCGCTCAAACTTGGCAATTTGCTAGTCCGCTTACGGGTATCTCGCAACAGCCTGAACCTATCTTTTCTCTGACCAATCAGTCAGTCCTTTGTTTCATAAAGAAAAAGCGGAGAACTTTTCAGTCTCCGCCTTAGCGTTTGTCTCAATATGTCGGGAAATAGATGTTCCCCGGAGAGAGGGTGAAGATCTCGCACCCGGTCGCAGTCACCCCGATCGAGTGTTCGAACTGGGCGGACAGCTTCTTGTCCTTGGTGATCGCGGTCCAGTCGTCGCCGAGCACTTTCGTCTCGGGGCGGCCCAGATTGATCATAGGCTCAATGGTAAAGAACATACCCTCTTCAAGCACCGGGGCGGTCTCGCCCGCGCGGCGATGCGGCACGTAGTGAAGGACATTTGGCGGCGCGTGGAACACCCGGCCCAGACCATGGCCACAGAAATCACGCACCACCGACATGCGGTTCTTATGCGCATGTTCTTGGATCGCGCGCGCGATGTCATCGAAGGTGTTGCCGGGCTTCACCTGTTCGATGCCATACATCAGGCAGTCATGGGTCACTTGCACGAGGCGTTCGGCGAATTTCTTCGGCTGACCGACGAAATACATCCGGCTGGTGTCGCCGAACCAACCGTCCTTGATCACCGTCACGTCGATGTTGATGATATCGCCTTCCAGCAACGTATCATCTTTATGCCCCGGAATTTTCGCGCCGGGGATGCCGTGACAGACCACATGGTTGGTCGAAATGCAGGAGGCGTGTTTGTAGCCTTTGTAACCGATGGTCGCCGAGGTGGTGCCCAGTTCCGTCACTCGGCGTTCGATGAAAGCATCGATTTCTGCGGTCGTCGCCCCCGGCACGACCAGAGGGCCGACCTCATCGAGGATTTGCGATGCGACCTGACCGGCGGCATGCATGCCGGCAAAATCGGCGTCCTCGTAAATCCGAATTCCGTCTTTGGTGATGCGGCCGCGATGCGTCTCGTCCAAGGGTCCACTCCGTTATCTTTCGACCCGATATAAGGGCTTTGCGCAGAAAGGGCCAGTGCCGGAGGATTACATCTGATGCAAAGCCCGGGGCACAAAAACGACCTGCTGCGGTGTGATTTCGACTGGGAAGACCATGATCTCGACCCCCGCCGCCCGCGCCGCCGCCTCTGCCGCCGCATAGGTCGGGTCGATGTCGGCGGCGGGATGAAAGCGGTCGCAATCATCGCGCGAGACGAGATAGAGCATCACGGCCCGGTCGCCCTTAGCCACTTGATCGGCCAGAACGGAGAGGTGTTTTGCGCCCCGCGCGGTTTTGGCGTCCGGGAATTCGGCCAATCCGGTTTCGCGTGAAAGCGTCACGGATTTCACCTCAACCCAGATGTTTTGGTCCCCCTGCCTCACCAGAAAATCCGCGCGCGAGTTTTCACCATATTTGACCTCGGCCCGCACATCGCCCGTCAGCCCCGACACTTGACCGACCTCAAGTGCCTCCTTCACCACACGATTGGCAACGCCAGTGTCGACCACCACCCGCGCGGCCTCCAGCTCGACAATCCGCAGCCCGAATTTGAGCTTTTTCTTCGGATCGTCATTGGGTTCGACCCAGACGCGCGTGCCCGGATCGGACAGCCCCATCATAGACCCGGGGTTCGGACAATGCGCCGTCACCTCGCGCCCGTCTTCGAGACGAATGTCTGCGAGAAAGCGTTTATAGCGGCGCAAAAGCGTGGCGGGGATCAGATCAGTTTGAAAGCGCATGGGGAGAGGCCTATACCCAATGTAACAGCCGCTCAAGGAGGGCGAGACATGACCGATCACAATCCCACCGCCGCCATTCTCATCATCGGGGACGAGATCCTCTCGGGTCGGACCCGCGATGCGAATATGTATCACCTCGCCGGTGAATTGACCCGCGTCGGCATTGATCTCAAAGAGGCGCGCGTGGTCTCCGATGACAGCGAAGCGATTGTCGAGGCAGTTCAAACTCTGTCTTCGAAATACACCCATGTCTTCACCTCCGGCGGCATTGGGCCGACCCATGACGACATCACCGCCGATTGCATTGCCGCCGCTTTTGGGCGCTCCATTGATGTGCGCGAGGATGCCCGCGCGCTTTTGGCCGCGCATTACGAGGGGCGCGGCGTCGAGTTCAACGAGGCCCGCATGCGCATGGCCCGCATTCCCGAAGGCGCCACCCTGATCGAAAATCCAGTCTCTATTGCTCCGGGGTTCTCTGTAGAGAATGTCCATGTCATGGCAGGCGTGCCGAGCGTCTTTATCGCCATGGTCGCGGGACTTTTGCCCACGCTCACCGGCGGCAAGCCTTTGTTGTCGCAGACCTATCGCATCGACCGGCCCGAAAGCGCCGTGGCCGAGCCTCTGGGCACATTGGCCGCGAAATACCCCGCCCTTTCCATGGGGTCCTACCCCTTCAGCCGCGATGGGGCCTTTGGCACCAATATTGTAATCCGCGGGCAGGACGGCGCGATGGTCGATGCCGCAATTTTGGAGCTGGCCACAATTTTCCCCGCCAATGAACAGGCCTGACCTGTTTCAAGCCTTCGAGGCGACTTGGCCGCCTTTGACGCGCGAAAGCCTTGGGCCGTTCACCTACCGTGATGGGGCGAACGGAGGCAGCCGCGTGTCGGCAGCAACGCTCGATGGTGACCTGACAGACAGCGCGCTGGACGAGATTGAGGCTCGTTTTGCCAAGGACGGGCGTAACGCCCTGTTCCAAATTCGCAGCGACGAAGAGTCCTTTGATGCGGCACTCGATGCGCGCGGCTACCGGATGTTTGATCCTGTGGCCTGCCTCGTGGCACCCTTGGACCGGTTTGCCCCCGCTCACGCCAAAGATGGGTATGTCTCTTGGCCACCAACCGCCATCCAGCGGGAGATTTGGGCCGAGGGTGGCATCGGACCTTCGCGGATCGCGATCATGCTGCGCGCGCCTGAGCCGAAATGCACGCTGCTTGGACGCCTCGAAGACACGCCCGCCGGCACCGGATTTGTCGCCATGCATAATGGCATCGCCGCGCTTCACGCCTTGGAAATTGCCCTGCCCGCGCGACGCCGAGGTCTTGCCCGCGCGATGATGGCGCTGGCTGCTGATTGGGCGCGCGCGAACGGGGCCCACAGCCTCGCACTTCAGGTCACGCGGGCGAATAGGGCAGCACTTGCGCTCTATTCTTCGCTTGGAATGGAAGAGGTGGGCCAGTACCACTACAGAACCAAAGTTTTGACCGGACACGCATGAGACTGACCCCGCGCCTCGCTTTTTGCCTGACCTCTGCCTTTTATGGGCTTGTATCGGCTTGTGCCGCCGCGGCGCTCGACCTGCCCGGGGCGGCCTCTGAAACCGCACGACAAAGCGAACTGACCTCCGCCGAGCCCTTTCCGACCGGCCCCTATCAGGGCGCTGACACGCCTAGGATCATGGCCGAAGGCGATGTCGAACGGGTCGCTTACCGTGTAACAGGTACGTCGCTGACGAGTCGCCAATTGATCACGCCGCTGCGCAGTCAGTTGGAGTCGGAAGGGTTTCAAACCCTCTTTTCTTGCGCCGACACAGTTTGTGGCGGCTTTGATTTCCGCTATCAGCTCGATGTCCTGCCAGAACCCGCGATGCATGTGGACCTGAGCGACTATGAATATCTGGTCGCCGAACATGCCGACGGGCGCGTCGTTGCTCTTTTGACCAGCCATGCGCCGGGCGCAGGCTTTGTTCAGATCAGCACGGTAACGCCCTCTGACGCGCCGCCCCTTGAACTGACGACGCCCAGCCAAACGAATTTGACCCAATCTCTTCGCCCCTCACCCGCGACCGGCGACTTGGTGACCCGTCTCGAGGCCCGCGGGCGCGTTGTCTTGGATGATCTGGCCTTTGATACAGGCTCTGCGACGCTCGGAACCGGGCCGTTCACCTCTCTGCAAAACCTTGCGGCCTACCTGACATCCCATCCCGACGTGCGGATCATTCTGGTCGGTCACACGGATAATACCGGCGCGCTTGAGAGCAACACCAACCTGTCGCGCCAGCGCGCGCAGGCTGTGCGACAGCGGCTGATCAACACCTATGGTGTGCCCTCTGGCCAGATCAGCGCCGACGGCATCGGCTATCTTGCACCGCGCGTCTCGAACGCCACGCCTGAGGGGCGCGAGCAAAACAGAAGGGTCGAAGCGGTGATCGCCTCGACCCAATAGTGTCGACAGAAATTTAGGTCGCGCTCACCAGTTGTCCGGGCCTTTTTCGGCAAAAGAATGGACAAGGAAATCGATGAAAGCGCGCACTTTCGGCTGGGTAAAACGACCCGGCGGATAGACGGCATAGATGCCTTGTGTCTCAGTCGGCAAATCCGGGATCGCCTCTTCAATCAGCCCTTGCTCCATCGCATCAGCGTAGAGGAACGACGGCAGATACGCGATACCGAGACCGGAGATACAAGCGTTCAACAAAGACTGGCCGTCGTTGACCGTCAACCACCCGGCGGTGCGCACCTGACGCTTTTCACCCGACGGCGCGGTGAGCTTCCACACGGCGCCGTTCGACTGGTTGGAATAGTGCAGCAGCTTGTGCTCATTCAGATCGTCGATCTTCTGCGGGCGACCGTATTTTTGGAAATACGACGGCGAGCCGACCATGCGTTTAGTGGTTTCCGTCAGCTTGCGCGCACGCAGCGTGCTGTCTTCCAACTCGCCGATGCGCACAGCCATGTCGAAGCCTTCGGAAATCAGTTCGACATAGCGGTTGTTCAGCACCATATTCACGGTGATGTCAGGGAATTCAGACAGGAATTCGCCGAGCACCGGCGACAGATGATTCACCCCAAAATCGGTCGCAACGGAAATGCGCAAGAGGCCCGAGGGCGCAGATTGCATCGAAGTGACAAGGGCATCCGCCTCGCCCGCATCATTCAAAACACGGCGCGCGCGGTCGTAATAGGCCAAGCCGATCTCCGTCGGAGACACGCGGCGGGTGGTGCGATTGAGAAGACGGGCGCCAAGACGGGCCTCAAGCGCAGAAACGTGTTTGGAAACGGCGGATTTAGAGATCCCCATCTTCTTGGCTGCATCCGTGAAACCGCCTTGATCCACCACCGTGGCAAAGGCTTCCATTTCAGTCAGTCGGTCCATTTAATTTTACCTACGTTCTTGGCCCCTGAGGAGAATTTATCGTGGCCAAATCAGGCAAGAATGGGGAAGGCGGGGGACAATAGCGTGGTCTTTCCGGGATCGTTGAATCACAGGAAACACGGACGAAATATGACGGTTTCATAAATCTCCTGCCGAATTTTGCCGCCGGCAGGAGTATTTTTTTGCAACAAAGGAAACAGCTTAGAGGATTGCGGCAAGTCGGGCGCCCTGATCGATGGCCCGTTTGGCGTCAAGCTCCGCTGCCACATCAGCGCCACCAATCACATGGCAGGACCTGCCTCGGGCCTCCAAGACTTCGGCAAGACTGCGTTCAGACAGCTGTCCGGTGCAAAGCACGATGGTGTCGGCCTCGATCAATTGCGGCGCACCGTCCTTCGTGATCCAGAGGCCTTCGGACGTGATCCGGTCATAGGTGACGCCGCCCATCATCTTGACCGCTTTCATCTGAAGCGCGGCGCGGTGGATCCATCCCGTGGTTTTGCCGAGACGCTTGCCCGGCTTCTCGGATTTGCGTTGCAGCAGTGTCACCTGACGCGCGGGCGGTTCCGGTTGCGGACCTTGCGGCGATAGGCCTCCCCGGTCCTGCACCGGGTCGGTGATGCCCCATTCCTCTTTCCATTCGGTCAGATTGAGTGTCGGGCTGATCGCAGTGGTCAAATACTCCGCAACGTCGAAGCCAATGCCACCTGCCCCGATCACAATGGCACGCGGCCCGGCGACACGGGTGCCCCGCAGCACATCTATATAGGTGACGACATTGCCGTGCTCATCTTGGCCCGGAATCTCGGGATCGCGCGGGACGACGCCGGTCGCGATAATGATCTCATCGAAAATGGCGAGCATGTCCGCCGTAACCTCTGTGTCGAGACGCACGGTGATGTCGGAACCGGCGACGCTGGTTTTGAACCAATCAACAAGGCCAAAGAATTCCTCTTTGCCTGGCACCTGTTTGGCCATATTGAGCTGGCCGCCAAGCTCCTCGCTTTTGTCAAACAAGGTCACCTTATGCCCGCGCTGATCGGCAACGAGCGCCGCCATGAGACCCGCGGGGCCTGCACCGACAACGGCGACCGATTTGGGCGTCTCGGTAGGTGTGTATTTCAGTTCGGTTTCATGACAGGCGCGCGGGTTCACCAGACAAGAGGTGAGCTTGCCGGAAAACGTGTGGTCGAGACAGGCCTGGTTACAGGCGATACAGGGCGCGATCTCCTCGGGTTTGCCGGCGCTGGCCTTGGCAACGAAATCGGGATCGGCCAAAAACGGCCGCGCCATGGAGACCATATCGGCACAGCCCTCAGAGAGCACATCCTCGGCGACCTGCGGGTGGTTGATGCGGTTCGAGGTAATGACCGGGATCGTCACCTCACCCATCATGCGTTTGGTCACATCGGTGAAAGCCGCACGCGGCACGGAGGTGGCAATCGTCGGCACGCGCGCCTCATGCCAGCCGATGCCGGTGTTGAGGATCGTCGCCCCGGCTTTTTCGACCTCTTTCGCCAGTTGAACGACCTCTTCCCAGGTCGAACCATTGGGAATGAGGTCGATCATAGAAATGCGGTAGATAATGATAAACTCGGGCCCGACAGCTTCGCGGCAGCGTTTCACCACCTCGATGGCGAAGCGCATGCGGTTTTCATAAGAGCCGCCCCAGTCGTCCTCGCGCCGGTTGGTGTGGGTGACGAGAAACTGGTTGATCAGGTAGCCTTCGGACCCCATGACTTCGACACCATCATAGCCCGCCTCTTTGGCGCGAGCGGCGGCGGTGGCGTAATCCGCAATCTGCTTTTCGATCCCCGCCTCATCCAATTCGGTCGGTTTGAACGGCGAAATCGGCGATTTGATCGCGGAGGGGGCGATGCAGTTGGGGCCATAGGCATAGCGGCCCGCATTCAGAATCTGCATCGCGATCTTGCCGCCCTCGGCATGGACGCGGTCGGTGACTTTGCGATGGTTGGCGATGTCTTGATCCGTGAACAGACCCGCAGCGCCGGGGAACACCCCGCCTTCAGCATTGGGGGCCATACCGCCGGTGACGATGAGGCCAGCCCCCCCTTTGGCCCGTGCGGCGTAAAAGGCCGAGACCGCCTCCCAATCCCCGCGCTCTTCGAGCCCAGTGTGCATCGACCCCATCAGAGTGCGGTTGCGCAGGGTGGTAAAGCCCAGATCGAGCGGGGCCAAAAGATGCGGATAGTGGGTCATGTCGCGTGCCTCCCTTTACGCCAACCTTGGGCGCCAAAATGCGCAGGCGCAGGCGGGATGTCACCCGAAACGCGACGTCAGATCAATGTGACATCGACATCAATTGGTGCCGGTCTCAAGACAATGCCGACGGAAAGCCCGTTTCAACAGGTCCAACTCTTGCCGCAAAAGATCCATCTCCGCACGAATGTCTTCGGACAGCCCCTCGCCCGCAATCATGGACAACGAATTGAGCACCTGACCCGTGGCGCGGTCCGTCATCACAAAGGTCTGCACCCCGTCGTTGATCAACTCCGCGGGCACTGCAAAGCGAAAGAACCAGACGCCGTCGCGTTCGGTGTCCTCAGAGAGCGTGTGACCCTGCACCGGCTGATCAAGATAAGTCACTTCGATCTCCGGCAAGGTGGCGACGACATCCGGCACATGCAATTCGCCCTCCCAAATTCCCGCCTGAAGCCGCGTTTTGACCAATGTCACCTCATCCATCGCTCATATCCCTCACAGTTCAGCGCGCGGACGGCGCGACAGGGTCAAATCCCGGATGAACACTTGATTCATCTCCGGGCCTTCGAAAATCAAATCGATCCATAGCTTTTCAACCCGCTTCTCGTTGAGCTTGGTGTAAGCAAGATCGAAATCCACATGGCCTTCGTCGGTGTGAAGCGGCAACTCGCGGACCACCTGTTCCAGATTGGGGCCGTGTTTCACATTGAGACGGGCGAAAATCTCCAACCCTTTCTCCATATCCACCGCATAATCCAGCCGCACGATATGACGACGGCTCAGACCGTCACACACGTCGTCCGGCACCTCAATGGACAGCGACAAAAAGGAGCCGTCGAACCGAAACACCTCAAGACGCAGACCAAAGGGCGCAAGGTCTTCCTCTAACGTGTTGCGCACCTGTCGATAGGTCAGTTCAGAGATTTTACAATCGTGATAGAGCGTCGCCTCGGAGCCGATCAATGCCTTGTTCGGCACAGTGGAGGCGCCTTGCGGTGTAATCGGTCCGCGCCACAATTCCGGACGATGCGACCAATCGGTGTACAGCGGCAACTGCATCGCGTTCGACCCGATGAGCGGCAGCGCGAGACGTCCGTCGGCCAAAAACAGAAACCGGTCGATTTCCCAGCGCAAAGACCGTGCCTGCCCCCGAAGACGGCGCAGGGCCCGCACACTCAGCTGGTCCGCAGTCTTTGCGCGTCGCGACCAGCGCCGGGTCGAGATGGTATTGAACCTTTTTTCAATCAGATTTCTGAGGCGGCGCCGCATTCCCAAACCCTTGCTAAACTCTTCAGAGCTTTACTATGTCCGACAAAGGTTTCTACTCAACAAAGACGAGAAGATTCCAGAGTTTGGTTCCTTTTCGGCAACAGTATTTTAAAGCGGCTCGGGATTGCGGCGCTGCAGATCAGAGACAAAGCGGTCCAACAACTTGCGCAGACCCGCCTCAGGCATGGGCGCTTCGTTAAAAGGCGTGGCCGTCACAGTGACCAAACGGCCTTTCAGCACGAACAGGGCCCGCCAGTATTCGTCGCTCTGCCCGGCCAACATGTTGGGCGCGCTGTCACGGGCATGAAGCCACAGCCGCCCGTTCTCGACCTCGCTCTCGATCAACGTCACCGTGCGCGCCGATCCGCTGCGCGACAGAGCCTTGCGCCCGGTCTCGGAGGCAAAGAAGGCCTCGACACTCGGCGCATCAAAGCTCTCGTCTTGTGCCAAAGGGGCGGAGGCGGAAAGGGTCAGAACCGCGGTTTTGCCCTTGAGACTGGGATTGTTGCCACCGCTCAGGCCGGTGCAGCTGCCCAACAGGACGAAACCACCGTTAGCCCCGTCCCGGATCGAGCCGGTATCGACGCAAAACCCGCTCGGCCCTGACACAGTCAGCCCGGTGGTCGGCAACGTCACCGCGCTCGGAGGGCGCGGCCCCGTTCCCGGCGTTTCAAGGGTGCAGGCCGACAAGACAAGGGCGAAAACCGGGGCGCACATCGCCCAAAACATCTTTTTCATCGACCCTATCCCCCTTTGGACACACAGCCTCCCAAGCCGGAAGCGATTCCGGCACGGCATACAGGGCCTCTTCCCGGCTTCCAAGCCACCCCACGTCACACAGATGTGTCAATCGGCGAAATCCCGCGCTTGGTCGATTGCTTCCCCTACACACATCCCCATGCTATCGCTCGAGAAACCGTTTTCCGAGAGCTTCATGTCCGATCGCACCTCCCCCCATCCCCCCGCTCATCATCCCTATGCGCCGATCATCGCCTCGGCGATGCGTCGGCCTGAACTGTGGCGCGCGGGGCTTTCGATTGTAGGGATCATTCTGATCGGCCTCATCCTAACACCGGTGCTTTTCGCGCTCATCAGCCATTTTGCCCCCAATCTCGCCCCGTTCCAGTTCGGGGCGCGTGGTCTGGCGGTTGGGGCAACCCCCGGCGGAATGTTCACCATACTCTCAGGCTTTTTGCTGGTCGCATTTGGCACGATTTGGATGGCAAGACGGCTACACGCCCGCAGCTTGCGTGACATCACGGGTCCCGGCGCTCTCATGCGTGCGCAGTTTGTCACGACACTTAAATGGATCGTGGGCTTTACCGCGCTGATCTTTTTCCTGCCGTGGGATGGAGACACAGAAGTTGTCGCAAACCTAGAGCCCCGGACGTGGTTGTTCTGGCTCCCCTTCGCACTTTTGGGACTGATGATTCAGGTCACCGCAGAAGAGCTGTTCTTTCGCGGCTATCTTCAAAGCCAAATCGCTGGCTCCACCGGATCTTATCCGCTGGGGCTTGCCGCCTCCGCCGTTCTGTTCGGACTGGCACATATGAATGGCTCTCTGGAAGGCGTGGCCGCGTTTTTTCCCGTGATTTGGGCCATGGGGTTTGGCCTTTTGGCGGGTGATCTGACCATGCGCTCCGGCACCATCGGTCCGGCCATCGCCCTTCATCTCGTCAACAATGTCAGCCCCATCCTCTTGGCGGCACAACAGGATATGATGTCTGGCTTCGCGCTTTTCGTGCAGACAGAGGAGCCATCCGTGCTTTTGGCCGACCCGAAAGTGATGGTGTTTCAAACGCTCCTGTTGATCACAAGCTGGCTCGTCGCGCGGCTCGCGATCAGGCGTTGATTGCAATTCATCCGCAAGAGGCTTATCTGGGGCCACAAGTAACGCCCCGTCACGTAACGTCCAAAGGCCCGCGCATGAACTGGATCTCGAACTACGTCCGCCCGAAGATCAATTCGCTGTTCTCGAAACATGAGACGCCGGACAATCTTTGGACGAAATGCCCGGAGTGCGGCACCATGCTGTTCCACCGCGAATTAGCGGAGAACCAGAACGTCTGCACCAATTGCGACCACCATATGCACATCACGCCGCGGGCGCGGTTCAAGGCGATGTTCGATGGCGGCATTTTTTCCGAGGTCAAAGTTCCCGAGCCGATTGAAGACCCTCTGAAATTCCGCGATCAAAAGAAATACCCGGACCGCATGCGCGCCGCCCAGAAATCCACGGGCGAGAAAGAAGCCATGCTCGTTGCCGAGGGTGAGATCGGTCGCACGCCTGTCGTGGCTGCGGCTCAGGATTTCTCATTCATGGGCGGCTCCATGGGCATGTATGTCGGCAACGCCTTCATCGCTGGCGCAGAGCGCGCGATTGAATTGAAACGCCCCTTCATCATGTTCTCCGCTGCCGGTGGCGCCCGGATGCAGGAGGGGATTCTCTCCCTGATGCAGATGCCGCGCACCACTGTGGCGATTGAAATGCTCAAAGAGGCGGGTCTGCCCTATATCGTCGTCCTCACCCACCCGACCACGGGCGGCGTGACGGCGTCTTACGCGATGTTGGGCGATGTGCAGATTGCCGAACCCAACGCGCTGATCTGTTTCGCGGGTCCCCGTGTGATCGAACAGACGATCCGCGAGAAACTGCCCGAAGGCTTCCAGCGCG
The DNA here is from genome assembly GCF_019429625.1 of Celeribacter sp. PS-C1. Taxonomy (GTDB): domain Bacteria; phylum Pseudomonadota; class Alphaproteobacteria; order Rhodobacterales; family Rhodobacteraceae; genus Celeribacter. The sequence goes on along the minus strand of NZ_JAHXRW010000001.1, from coordinate 417,686 downwards.
CCGAATACCTTTTGGATCACGGCATGCTCGACCGCGTCACACATCGCACGAAAATGAAGGACGAGCTGGTCACCATTCTGCGGATGCTGGGCGGCCTGCCGCCAGCGGTTGCGGGCGAATTGCCTGCGCCGAAAGCGGAAGAGGCTCCGGCAGAACCGGCCAAATCTGAAACGCCCTCCGCCAAGAGCGGAAACAAGGACGCGCAAAAGTGACCGCCCAAAATTCCGACGTCATCCTCGACCGGCTGATGTCCCTGCATCCCAAGATCATTGATCTTGTCCTTGATCGTGTCTGGCGCCTTCTTGACGCTTTGGATCATCCGGAGCGCAAATTGCCGCCCGTGATCCATATCGCGGGCACCAATGGCAAAGGCTCCACTCAGGCGATGATCCGCGCTGGTCTTGAGGCGGCGGGCAAAAACGTCCACGCCTATACCTCGCCGCATCTGGCGCGGTTTCATGAACGCATCCGTCTGGCCGGAGAGCTGATTTCCGAGCCTGACCTGATGGACGTGCTCGAAGAATGCGAACGCGCCAATGGCGGTGAGCCGATCACCTATTTCGAGATCACCACCGTGGCCGGCATCCTCGCCATGTCGCGGGTGCCAGCCGATTACACCCTGTTGGAAGTGGGCCTTGGCGGGCGCCTCGACGCCACCAATGTGATCGAGGCGCCTGAGCTGTCGATCATCACACCGATTTCCATCGACCACACGCAATTCCTCGGCGAAACGCTCACCGCAATTGCGGGCGAGAAGGCCGGGATCATCAAACGCGGCGTGCCCTGTGTTGTCGGCCCGCAGCCGGACGAAGCTTTGGACGTGATCGAAGCCACCGCCGCCCGCCTCGGCGCACCTTTGCTGCGCTACGGTCAGGAATGGCATGTTTGGGAAGAGCGTGGCCGGTTGATTTTCCAAGACGAAACCGGCCTGCGAGATCTGCCCTTGCCGCGCCTTCTTGGGCATCACCAGATCATCAACGCAGGCGCCGCCATCGCTGCGCTGCGTCACATGGGCTATGGTGACGACGCGCTTGAGGCTGCCCTCACCGACGCCTATTGGCCTGCGCGCATGCAGCGCCTGAAAACCGGACCTCTGATCGACGCAGCCCCCAAGGCCGAGCTTTGGCTCGATGGCGGGCATAACCCGGCGGCAGGGATCGCCCTTGCCGAAGCGCTGGATCGCCTGCCCAAGCGCCCGACCTATATGATCTGCGGCATGCTCAGCACGAAAGACGTCAGCGGCTATCTGCGTCCACTCAAAAGTCACACGGAACAGCTGATCGCCGTATCGATCCCGGATTCTCAGGCCACGTTGTCGGCGCATGAAACCGCCGAGTTCGCCCGCGCCGAAGGGTTCGACACGTTCGAAGCCGACAGCGTGCTCTCCGCGATCCAAGGCATCGTCGCGGACCATCCAGAGGCGCGCATCCTGATTTGCGGATCGCTCTACCTCGCGGGGCATGTGCTGCAAACCAACGGCTAAGAGCGTTTCGAACAGCTTCTGTGCGCCCGCGCGTGTTTGCGTTTGGGCACACACACCGTATCTCTGTCTGCAAGTGTAAGGAGACAGGACATGGCTTTGGAATTCGGCGTAGACACATTTGGCGACGTCACATGGGACGAAAACGGCAATGATTTGCCGCAGGGTCAGGTCATTCGCAACGTCATCGCGGAAGGCGTATTGACCGATCAGGTCGGCCTCGATGTGTTCGGCCTTGGCGAACATCACCGCCCGGATTTCGCCGTCTCCGCCATCGAACCCGTGCTTTCCGCCATCGCCGCGCAGACCTCGAAGGTTAAACTGACCTCCGCCGTCACGGTCCTCTCCTCCGACGATCCGATCCGGGTGTTTCAGCGCTTCTCCACGCTGCAAGCGATCTCCAATGGTCGCGCCGAGATCACGCTGGGGCGAGGCTCGTTCACCGAAAGCTTTCCGCTCTTCGGCTTTGATCTCTCGGATTACGAAATGCTGTTCGAAGAGAAATTCGAACTGTTCAAACTTTTGACCACGCAAGACAAAGTCAGCTGGTCAGGACGTCACCGCACCGCGTTGAAACAGCAGGCGGTCTACCCGCGTCCCGAACGCCCGATCCCCGTCTGGCTCGGTGTTGGCGGCACCCCGCAATCGGTGGTGCGCGCGGCCACCAACGATGTCTCCATGACGCTTGCGATCATCGGCGGCAGCCCCGCGCGGTTCAAACCCTTTGCCGATCTTTACCGCGACGTGCGCAAGCAAATGGATGCGCCGATGTTGCCGCTAGGGGCGCATTCGCCGGGGCATATCGCCAAGACGGACGCCGAGGCCCGCGATCGCTATTTCGACGGCTACCGGATCATGCATCAACGCATCGGCCGCAGCCGCGGCTGGCCGCCTTTGACGCGCGAGGCCTTTGAACATGAGGTGGATCACGGCGCGCTCTTTGTCGGCTCGCCCGAAACAGTCGCACAGAAAATCGCGGCCACTGTCTCTGTGCTGGGGCTAGATCGTTTTGACCTTAAATATTCCGCCGGTCCTGTGAGCCATGACGCGATCATGGACACGATCCGTCTCTACGGCGAAGAGGTCGCACCGCGCGTGCGGGAGATTTTGGCAGGGAAGTAAGTCTTAGGACTTACTATCCTCCCCCCAATCTTTATCTTGCATCTCCCGCAACCGCGAGGCGGTACGTTCAAACTCGAACGCCCCTGCGCCTTCGATATAAAGCCGCTCCGGCTCATCGACGGCGGTGCAGACCGTGCGCACTTTGGCCTCGTAGAGCGCGTCGATCAAGGTCACGAACCGCTTCGCCTCGTTGAAATTGCCACGCGTCAGACGCGGGATGTCTTCGAGAATCAAAAGCTTCACCGCATCGGCGATCACAAGGTAGTCCCCCGGCCCGAACATCTGACCGCAAAGATCCCAAAATGTCGCCCGTGCGATGCCGTTGTGGAACTTTGGCAGGACCACATCACGGCCTTTGACCTTAAGCGTCAGGCTCTCTGTCGCGCCGCCGGTCAGGTCGTTCCAGATGTCGTTGATCGTCGCGCGCACATCACCCGTCACCGGATGGAAATACACGGGCGTCCCAGTCAGGCGCCCCTGCCGATAATCCACCGGCGAATGCAGGTGATGCACCTCGAGCTTCTGTTTCAAAATCTCGATGAAGGGCAGGAACAATTGCCGGTTCAGCCCGTCCTTATAAAGATCGTCCGGCACACGGTTGGAGGTGGTGACCACGGTCACACCCTTGGCAAACAGCCCCTCGAACAGCCGCCCCACGATCATCGCATCGGCGATGTCCGTGATCTGCATTTCATCAAAGCACAAGAGTTTGATCTCATGCGAAAGCTTATCGACGACGGGCGCAATGGCGTCCGAGGTTCCGGCCTTGCGCGCGGCCTCGATCCCGGCCTGGACCTCTTGCATGAAGGCGTGAAAATGCACGCGGCGCGCGGGCACGGGAGAGTGTTCATAGAACAGGTCCATCAGCATGGATTTGCCACGCCCCACACCGCCCCATAGATAAAGCCCCAGCACGGCTTCGGGCTTTTTGCGACCACCGATCAGGGACATCAAGCCCTTCTTCGTCGGCAGATTGGCAAGATCGGAGCGCACCCGCTCCAACAGCGGCAAGACCGCCTCTTGCGCCGGATCGGCGCGCAGCGTGCCTTCGGCCACACGGGCCGCGTAAATGTCCATCAACGTTGTCATGCCCCGTTCCTACTGCGCGCCAACGCATAAGGAAAGATGATGCACACCATCTTGATCATTCGATTGACCGCAAGCTCAATTTTGCCGAAACCTGTGGCAAAGGAGACCCCGATGTCCCAAACACGCACGCCCCTCATCACGCCCGTCCTCATCGCCGGCTGTGTCGTCATCGTCATCAGCTTTGCGATCCGCGCGTCTTTCGGCGTATTTCAGATCCCGATTGCCACAGAATTCAACTGGCCCCGCGCCGAGTTTTCTCTGGCGATTGCGATCCAAAACCTGTTTTGGGGCATCGGCCAGCCGATTTTCGGCGCCTTGGCCGAGCGCATCGGGGATCGCAAGGCGATCATTCTGGGCGCTGTGACCTATGCGGCGGGACTTGTGTTGTCCTCTATGGCGGTCTCACCGCTCGCGCATCAATTCTACGAAACTCTCGTGGGTTTTGGTATCGCGGGCACCGGTTTTGGCGTAATTTTGGCCGTCGTGGGCCGGGCCTCAAGTGATGAAAACCGCTCAATGTCCTTGGCCATCGCCACCGCGGCGGGTTCCGCCGGTCAGGTTTTTGGCGCACCTTTGGCCGAGTGGCTGTTGAGCTTCATGTCCTGGCAGAACGTATTCCTGCTGTTCGCCGCGTCCGTGCTGGCGTCTCTCGCCGTCCTGCCGATGATGCGCAGCCCGGATGTCGCCAGCAAAGCCGAGTTGGAAGAAAGCCTTGGCGCCATTCTCGGCAAGGCCTTTCGTGACCCGACCTACACGCTGATCTTCCTTGGCTTCTTCTCCTGCGGCTATCAGCTCGCCTTTATCACCGCGCATTTCCCGGCGCTTGTGACCGAGATGTGCGGCGCAATTGACCCCTCTGGCACTTTGGCCTCCCTAGGCGTTTCGACGACCTCCGCCTTAGGCGCTGTGTCGATCTCTCTCATTGGCCTTGCCAACATTGGTGGCACCTTGTTTGCCGGCTGGCTCGGCAATCGGTTCTCTAAGAAATACCTGCTTGCAGGCATTTACCTCGGCCGCACGCTCGCAGCCGCCGTCTTTATCGCCCTCCCGATCACACCCACATCAGTGCTGATATTCTCCGTCGTTATGGGCGCGCTATGGCTGGCCACCGTGCCGCTGACCTCGGGGCTCGTCGCACATATCTACGGGCTGCGCTACATGGGCACGCTCTACGGGATTGTGTTCTTTTCCCACCAATTGGGCGCATTTTTGGGTGTTTGGCTCGGCGGGCGTTTGTACGATCTCTATGGCGATTACACCCTTGTCTGGTGGGTCGGTGTCGGCATCGGTGCGTTCTCCGCGATCGTGCACCTGCCAGTCAAGGAAATCCCCTTGGGGCAACGCGCAGAGCGCGCGTTAAGCTAAGTCTTCCGCCGTCAAAAGCCCCTCTGAGATCAGCCGTGCGGCCCAGCCGTCCGGCCCCTCGAACACATGCGTCTGCCATCCGCGCGAGGCGGCGGTGGCAATATTGTCCTGCCGGTCATCGGTAAACAACAGGCGCTCCGGCACGATTTTACAATCGGCTTCGACCATCTCGAAAATGATGGAATGCGGTTTGACGCAGCCCATCCGCCCGGAGACATAGCGCCGGTCAAACTCCATCAGAAACGGGTATTGAGTTTCGGCATACTCAAAGCTTTCGACCCCAAAATTCGTCAGTGCAAAAACCGGCACGCCTTTGGCGCGCAGAGCCCGCAAAATCTTGACCGAGCCAGGAATCGCAGGCGTCGCCATTTTGATCCAATCGAAATACCACATCAGGATTTCGTCTTTGAACTCAGGATATTGAGCGGCACAGGCCTCGATTGTCTTGCGGAAATCATGACCCTGATCGACCAGATCATTCATCGCATGCAGATCGACCGCCTCGAACATCGCCTTGCGCCGGGCTTCGCCAATCACCGCATCGTAATGCCGCTCCGGCTGCCATTCGATCAACACGTTGCCGATGTCGAAAATAACCGCCTCAATCGTCATGTCGCATCCCTTTTGGCGCCCTGCACGGCGCGCTCCAAAGCATCCAGAAAACGCGAGCGATCCGTTTTTGAGAACGGTTTGCCGCCGCCCTGTCGAAACGGGTCCGCCGCGCGCAGGTCATACATCAGATCCCGCGTCGCCAAAGCATTGCCGATGTTGGACGGCGTGAACGCCTCACCATCGTGCTTGAGCGTGCGTGCCCCTGCCTCGACTGTTTTCGCGGCCAGAGGAATATCGCCCGTGACCACCACGTCTCCGCGCCCCGCGTGCTCCGCGATCCACATGTCGGCCACATCCGGCCCATCGGGCACAAAGACCATCTCGACATAGGGATTTTGCGAAGGCCGAAGCCCACCATTGCAGACGAGCAGGCACTGGATTTGATGCCGCGTGGCGACTTTTTCCACCTCGGCTTTCACGGGGCAGGCATCAGCATCGACATAAATCTTGGTCACGGGGTCCGTCTTTTCTGGCGTCTTTTTCGTGGCAATAATACTCAATCAGCCGCCGCCGATGAGCACGCCCGCAGCGAACACCAGAGCGCCCCCGAACACAACCTGAAATGCCGCGCGCATGAAGGGCGTGTTCATATATTTCTTTTGAATCCAAGCGATGGACCAGAGTTCAATGAACACCACCGCCATGGCAATGAAGGTCGCGGTCCAAAAATGCGGGATCAAATAGGGTAGTGCGTGCCCCAGGCCACCCACAGTCGTCATCACACCCGAAGCAATGCCGCGTTTCATCGGCGAGCCACGGCCCGAGAGTTCACCATCGTCAGAGGCGGCCTCGGTGAAGCCCATCGAAATCCCGGCACCGACGGAGGCCGCCAAGCCTACGAGGAAGGTCGTGTGCGTGTCCTGCGTCGCGAAAGCGGTGGCGAAGATCGGCGCGAGGGTCGAGACAGAGCCATCCATCAATCCCGCCAAACCCGGTTGCACCCAGGTCAGGACAAACTGGCGATGTGCGGTCTTTTCCTCTTCGCTGCGGGTCGCATCGTCGAGATGCTCCTCCTCCAGCTCACTCGCACGTCTGTCGTGACCGGCCTCCGCTGCCGCTAGCCGCCCAAGAAGCGCCCGTGTGTCGGCGTCCTGCGTGCGCTCCGCCGCTTTGCGGTAAAAGGCCTCGGCGCCCTGCTCCATCGCGTGCGCTTCTTCGCGGATACGCTCAAGGCCGAGGTTGCCGATCAGCCAAACAGGATTGCGTGTGTAATAGCCCGCAACGTGTTCGCGACGAATAAGCGGAATAACGTCTCCAAACCGACGCTTGTGCAAGGCGATCAACGCCTCTCTGTGCCCGTCCTCCTCTTCGGCCATACCATCGAAAATCTTGGCGCTATCCGGGAAATCGGCCCGCAGATGTTCCGCATATTGCCGATAAATCCGCGCGTCGTCTTCCTCCGAGGAAATCGCCAGAGCGATGATTTCCTGCTCGCTGAGGTCGGAAAAGCGTTTACGATTGGCAATGGCGGGGAACATGGGCATCTCCGATTTAGAATGGTTCTAAATTAGTAAGACCTTGCACAGTCTGCAACAGAAATTGCCACTCAGAAGGGAGAAATTCTGCACTTGCGAAATCTAAACTGATCTGTTTAGATTTTAAAAAGCCCCATGAGATTGGCATTACAACCTTAGATGACGGGGCAGGCCGCATGACAGAGTATTCTTCATTGCAGGTTTTTCACTGGCCATAATTGGGAACCTCGCACTAAGATCGAGCCATAGAAAGAGCAAAGCATGGCACATACGACCCTCGGCATCAAAAAAGGGCGCAAATTCGATCAAGTCATTGCAGGCGCACGCACTGTGTTTTTGCGAGACGGCTATGAGGGCGCCTCGGTCGATGACATCGCCCGCGAGGCTGGCGTGTCGAAAGCCACGCTCTATAGCTATTTCCCCGACAAACGCGTGCTATTTCTGGAAATAGCAGCCCTCGAAACCCGACGGCAAGCAGACGCGCAGGAGGATCGGCTGGACATCACAGACCCGCCAGAGGTCGTTCTGCCCGCGGCGGGCCGCAAAATCATTGATTTCATCCTGTCGGATTTCGGAATCGCCGTGTTTCGCATCGCCGTCGCCGAAAGCGCGCGTTTCCCGGAGATCGGTCAGAAATTTTACGACAGCGGGCCGGGACTGCTGAGGGAGAGGTTGTCGCAATATCTTGCCAGTTGCAGCGCTCAAGGTGTCCTAAACATTGACGATCCAGAGCTGGCCGCGGAACAATTCGCCGAACTGTGCAAGGTGCACCTGTTCCCCGCCCGCCTGTTCCTCGGTCGCACAGACGTGGATGAGGCAGAGCGAAACAGGATCATCGACAGCGCTGTCGCCCTGTTTTTGGCCCGATACGGAACCCGCTCATGATCAAAACACCTGCCCGTCTTCTCGTTCTCTCATTTTGCGCCCTCATGGCCTGCAAAGACGAGGCCCCCGCCTCAGAGGATCGCGACCCTGCCATTCCCTCCCCAGACGATCTTAGCTGCGCCACAGATCTGATCACGCCGTTGATCGGAGAGTTGCCCGCAGTGCTCGACACGCTCGACATTCCGGAACCTGTCCGGGTAATCCGCCCTGGTATGGCCATGACCGAAGACTACCGCCCCAACAGGACAAATATCGACATCGGACGCGACGGACGAATTGCCCGCGTCTGGTGCGGCTGACACCAGCACCATCAAATCTGCACATAAAGGAAAAGCCGAGACAGTGGAGCTGCCTCGGCCTGACAAGTTGGTTTAGAGCGAGATCCCCGGCGCCACGAACTGGGTGGGGGCTGTTAAACCGCGGCACCGGGGCAAAGCGTTCTCGCTCTGACATTCGTTATGTCGATTCATCCCGGCCAAATGAGGAACCCAACAAGAAAAAACGTGGGCCATTTTGCGCCCAGAATAAGGCGCCTCTCGCCTTATGGTGGAGTTCTCTTGATTTACTGCACGATTGGCCCCACTCTTACCTTATGACCATACAAACGCCGACGCCCTTTCCGGGCCAACCGCAAGCTCCACAAGCTCCTGACAAGGTCGTTTTCGACCGGCATGAGCTTGGCGCGATCATGGGACTTTATGGACGGATGGTTGCCGCTGGAGAGTGGCGCGACTACGGCATGTCCTTTCTCAAAGAAGTGGCTGTATTCGCAGTGTTTCGTCGCACTGCCGAGCACCCTCTCTATCGCATCGAAAAGCGTCCCAAACTGCGGGGCAAACAGGGGATGTATGCGGTGATCGGCATGGACGGGCAGATCCTCAAACGAGGTGCGGATCTGCGCACCGTGCTGCGGGTGTTCGACCGCAAACTCATTCGCGCGGTGGAGTGATCTAGAGTCTCCGGTGGGCGGTCACCGGCCCGTCACCCTGCGCCTCAATCCGGGTGATCGCCCGCGCGATCGGCTCATAGGCCACCGCCATGTGATGCGCATTGGCATGGATCAGCACCTCGTCATCGACACAGATGGCCACATGGCCCTTCCAAAACAATAAATCGCCGCGCTGATAGCCGCCTGTAGCTTCAGCTCCGAGGCTCTGCTGCATATCGCTATCCCCGGGACAGGAAATGCCACAGGCCAAAAGCCCCGCCTGAACCAGACCAGAGCAATCAATCCCAAAGGCGGAGTTCCCGCCCCAAAGATACGGCGTGCCGAAGAACAGCTGCGCGATGGTCACCGGGTCGGCGAAAGGGCGTTCGATGGGGCGAATATGGGGCTTGGGGACGAAAAGCGTCTCCGTTCCGTCGCCGCTCGCGACTTCCATGAACTTATGACGTTCATCGACGACGCGAAGACGCGCTCCAAAGGACAGGCTGGTGACCTCCTCAGCTTTGAAAGAATCGGTCGGGTAAAGATGCGTGGCGCGCACCGAAATCAGGTGCGTTGCAACTTGATCCGCGCCAAGCATGCTCTCATCGACATAACCGACATAGCCATCGCGCAGGGCTACGCCAAAGGCCCAGCCTTCGCGCCGCTCCAAGACATCAAAACCCTCACCCCAAAGCAATTGACGGTCGCGCTTGCCCTCGGGGCTGGCGCGCAAATCTGCCAACGGCACAGAGACAATCATGCGCTCAGGCGTCACGACGGCCTGCCCCTCTTGGGCAAACCCATCCAAGGCCACACGCGTGTTGGCGGGGGTCAGACGACGATCACTCACAGTTTCAACAGTTCCGGCAAAGCCGCAAGAATCGCCCGCGCCCCCTGCCCCACGCCGCCTTTCGGACGCGCCGGTTTGGCCGAAGGATTCCAGCCGTAAATGTCGAAATGCATGTAGCGCGGGGTCTCAGTCACGAAACGCCGCAAGAACAAAGCGGCTGTAATCGCCCCCGCCATGCCGCCCGAAGGCGCGTTGTCGAGATCGGCGATCCCCGGTTCAATCATCGGCTCGTAGGGCTCCCAATAGGGCAGTTGCCAAACCGGATCGGCAACAGTCATCGCGGCCTTAGAGAGCACACCTGCGTCGGCCGCATCTGTGGCAAAGAACGGCGGCACATCGGGACCAAGCGCCACCCGCGCAGCACCCGTCAGCGTCGCCATGGAGATCACCAGATCGCTCGGGCTTTCATCGGCCAGCGCGAGAGCATCGGCCAGAACCAGACGCCCTTCGGCGTCGGTGTTGTTGATCTCGACCGTCAGACCTTTGCGCGAGGTCAGGATGTCTTGCGGGCGGAAGGCAGAGCCATCAACCGCGTTTTCCACCGCTGGGATCAGCACGCGCAGTTGCAACGGCAAGTTCAGCGCCATGATCATTTTCGCCAGCCCCAAAACCGTGGCCGCTCCGCCCATGTCCTTTTTCATCAGCCCCATGGAAGCGCCCGGTTTAAGGTTCAGCCCGCCGGTGTCGAAACACACCCCTTTGCCAACGAGCGTCAGCGTTGGGCCAGCTTTGCCCCAGCGCATGTCGATCAACCGCGGCGCACGCGGCGAGGCACGGCCCACGGCGTGGATCATCGGGAAATTCTGATCCAAAAGATCGGCGCCGCTGATGACAGACATCTCCGCAGCATGATCTTTCGCCAGTGCGACTGCGGCAGCTTCCAGCTCCGCAGGCCCCATGTCATTGGCGGGTGTATTGATCAGATCGCGGGTGAGGGATTCGCCTGCTGCAATGGCCTCAAGCCGTGCGGCATCGGCACCTTCGGGAGCTATAAGTTCGGCCTCGGGTGCGGGCTTCTTCGCGTAGGTATCAAAGACATAGCCCGCAAATAGCCATCCCAAAAGCTGCTCGTCCAGCGCTGCCCCCGCAAGGGTCGTTTCCAGGTGATAAACACCTTTCGGGAGAGATTTCCGCACGGCCCCCAGCGCGAATCGTCCACGCAGCCGCTCCTTGTCAGGCCCGAGCCCCGCCACGGCGCCAGCAATGCCAGAGGCCCCCGGATAGGTGCAAACACTTCCTGAGGCTGCGGTAAATCCCTGCGCCCTGATCCAATCGGCTTGCGCCGGGTCGAGACCGGCCAGCGTGTCGTCGAGCTGGTCTGGCGTGATGAGATGAAGCGGAAGGGAAGCGCTGCCGGAGGCGGCAAAGGAAAGTGGCATCGAATAGGGCCTTTCTTGAGGATCGCCCCAAGAGTAGCCCATCCGATGCCACCTGCAAGCTGGTTCCAAGCACCTTTTGGCACCACATGAACCAATTCTTTTTGATCCCCCTTAAAGCGAGGCGCCCTGAAGGTCCCAAACCGCCAAAAGGGAATTTTCCCCGATCCGCATGAGACGCGCGACACAAGCTGCAAGCGCCGTGCTGTCTTCCGTCAGCGCCAGTGTTTTCACGTCTTCGGCCACCTGTGCAAAGGTGACCATGCCGATCTGCTCCGAAATGGCGATCATCGAACGTGCAGCGCGCTGCATCTCCTCGAACTCACCTCTTTTATAGCTGCTTTCGACCTTCGATAGCCGAACCGCCAACTCCTCCATCGCACGGGACACAACCCCGTCCGCGCCGGACGTCCCTAGCTGATCATAAAGCTGATCCAAACGGTCTCGATCAACATTCACCGACCCATCAGGTCGCAACCTTGCCACCACCATATCAATACCCCAATTTTTCCTGCGCCCCACGCGCTGTGTGTTGACCTTGCCCGATCAGCCTCAAGAAAAGGTTTAATCGAAACAGGTTTTTCACTCGAATTCCTCGAAAACTCTCATTACATTCGCCGAGATTGTCCCTGACCTCCACAAAGTGAGTTACGCAGCGATGAAATACGCAAAACCTCTCCCGAACTATATGGTGCAACGCTATCAAGGCTGGAAAGCCACCACATTTTCGGAAAACAAGTCCTGGTATCGCCGTCTGGCAGACGAAGGACAACGTCCCCGGGCGTTCATCATTTCCTGCTGCGACTCGCGTGTTCATGTGACATCCATTTTCGGCGCGGATCAGGGCGAATTCTTCATTCACCGCAATATCGCCAACCTCGTGCCGCCCTTCACGGACGACGGCGACCACCACGGGACCTCCGCGGCGGTGGAATATGCCGTCACCGCACTGAAGGTCGCTCATATCGTCGTGCTCGGGCACTCTAACTGCGGCGGTGTGCAGGGCTGTTACGACATGTGTTCAGGCAATGCGCCGGAGTTGGAGGAAAAATCCTCCTTTGTCGGTCGCTGGATGGACATCCTCCGCCCTGGCTACGAACGCGTCCTGCAAATTCCGGAAGATCAACGCAAACGCGCCCTCGAGAAAGAATCCATCCTTGTGTCGCTCGAGAACCTGATGAGCTTCCCCTTTGTCCGCGAGGCCGTCGAGAAGGGCGATCTCACCCTTCACGGGCTCTGGACGGATATTGGCGAGGGTGATTTGCATCAATACGATCCCGAAACGAAGTCGTTCCTGCCCGTTTAACCTATCGGCCTGAGAGCATCAAAACGACCTTTAAGCAACCAGGTGCAGGACGTTTTCAACGGCGTCCTCTGCCGACACCGCATGCTCTTCCGTCAGAACGAGCGGCGTATTGGCCACATTTTCCAAGCGCGGCGCGTCGATCATCGCGCCGGATGTGATAGACGCCGAGCGGACAAACATCGGCTTGCTCACCTGCGTGATGATGTGATGGCTGCTAGGCCGTGCGGTCATGGCGGCGTCTTCCATATCTTCGGGAAAGAACATCACGGCACCGCTTTGATGCAGGTTCAGCGCGATGATGCGGCCTTGGCGGGCTTTTTCGAAATAGTCGGTCATGGGTTCGTCCTTTCTGTAAATGTAATGATCCGGGTCAGGCGGCTTTGGCGTCGTGAGACGCGCGCGCGCCGAGATCTGGGCGGTAATCCGGTGCAGAGTGATGACCTCCGAGAAGAATGACGTTCGAACGTCGCGCTTCGCGGGTGAGATTATGGTTGGCCGGGCGGCCTGCGGCATCGGCGGCGGGCACGTCCCAGTTGAAAAGGAGCCCACCTTTGGCCTCGACAGGTTGACCTGCAGTTCTCATCAGCTTGATCATGTTTCCATCCTTTCGTCGCCAGTCGTTCCGATCCTTCGGAACCCTTGAGATCATGGGAACACGCGCGGTCGTTCGGCGGAAATGGAGCATGGAAACAATTTGAGATATTTGCGATTTTTCTCGCAGATGCACAGAAAATAACTATTAAAAGTCAAAGGGATACCGCCCCCCAAACGAGGCGGTATCCAAAAGTTAAAATTCTTAATATCTCTTAAAATGTGGTTAATTTGTCTTGAGACCCATGACCGCGATCGGACCCTCCTGCGGCAGCTTTATGACAGGCTTAACAAAGCCTTAAATTTCCCGAATCGCGGGCGCCCGAACACCGCGTTTAAGGCAGTGGGGCACCCGCAAAAATTGTAGGCTACGCTCGGCGCAGGACCGCGCTTACTGCAGCATCTTGCCCTCCGGCCAACGGAGGTTTTCGCTCAGGCTGATCTCCTGACTTTCGCCCGCATCAAGGTCGAAATGCCAGGCCAACACGCCACGTTTGTCCTCCACGCCCTCGACGTCCGGCGAAGGCGAGGCGGACCATTCCACTTTCAACTCGTCCTGTTCAGACACGGAGACCCGATCCAGAACCTCGATCGGCCAGCTGCGCGCGGTCAGGTTCGCGACCTCAATCCGCCATTCCGTTTCCGTCTCGTTGGATTTGGAGATCATGCCACGGTCGCCCTCGTTGCGGGTCAACAGCACGCGCTCCACCGAGATGCCATCCATAGGCCCAAAGGCCAGCTCAGCCTCCTCCCCATCGACCAACGTGTCGAGCGCCGCTTCGCCGAGGCTCACCCCGTCGCGGATCAGCTGCACCTGACCTGGCACCAGCATCTCTCCGGTCTCATTCGTGAAGGACGCCATGAGATAGCCCGTCTTCTCATGCAGCGGCACGGCGCGCACGAACACCTCCGGCGACAGATCGACGGTGGCCAGAGCAAACTCCACCGCATCGTCGCCCGAATAGAGCGTTGCCGGCGTCGGGTAGCTGTAGGTCTGGCTCAAACCGGAGAGGTTCGCCTGCATGGTTTTCACCATCACCGGCGATTCCACAACGGGGGCCGCGTAGCCATCCGACTCCATTTCGTCACTGGCCATACTGCGCATCAGCGGCTCAATCGGACGCGGCTCATAGACGCGGCGGATCAGCGGATAAACCTCGTGCGGGACACTGCGCCGTGTCGGGTCGTCCGTAGCGAGGGTCAGCGCGACATCGGTCCAAGGCTCGCCGGTGTCTTGCATGGCGACGACCGAGCGCGTGAGCGACAGGGTGCTGTCCTCCGTGTTCAGGCGCGCAGTGTACCGAGGCTGCCAATGGGCCTGATCAGCCATATAGGTGAAACGGACCTGCACCTCCCCGGACTGCTCCATCGTCACAGGCAGGGTGATGGAAATGCGGCTGTCGTCAGACGGTACCAACAGCTCAAGCGCCTTCATTGCCTCCGCCAGTTCTGTCTCCAGGTCTTCCAACGCCTCTTCGGCGGCCTCAGCCCGACGTTCCGCATCCTGTTGCGCAATTCTTGCCGCCAGCGATTCTTCACGGATCATCCGCGCGGTCGCAGCACTTTGCTCGGCGTCCTTCCCATCTTTCAGTCGCGCGAGGTAGGCAAGCGTGTCGTCCGCAGCCTCGGCCTCGAACCCGATTTGCGCGATTTCGGCCCGTCGATCGTCAATCTCATCCTCAAGCGCCTCGACACGGGCCCAAGCAGCTTTCTCCTCCTCCGAACGAATGAGCAGCGCCTCAGAGATTTCTTCGATTCCATAAGCCACTGGGCCAAGTTCGCCCCCCTCGACACGGATCTGCATGTTCCGTGCGATCTCTTCGTAGGAATAGCGGGTCGGAATGTCGGCAAAGACGATCTCATGCGCGCCTCCGGGCAGGGACACGGTCGCATCGCGTGTGATCATCGCGCCTGACGGATAGAGAGTGGCCTCGGTCACAAGGCTGCGCGCCTCGAAGCGCTCTGCATAGGCCGGCAGCGCAGCCAAGGCGCTCCCCGCGAGACAGGTGACGGTCAGAATGGAACGCGTGCTAAATTTCGGGAACATGATTTCCTCCTTAAAGATCGGAGGAAAGGTCCGATGCGGGGCCGTCCCGCGCAAGGGGAATTCGGCTTCCGGCAGCCCCTGATCACCCGCGCGGCGGAACCTCGCCGATCCCCCGGTTCATGAGTCAGGCGTCGGTATTGGTCTCGCGGAGGAACCCGTCCTGAAGCTTTTCATGAAAGGTCTCACACAGGTCTTCCTTGGTGAGCCGGGGCGCGGGCTTGGACAGTTCCTCCGCCCAGTCACCCAGACGGTCCGCTGCACATCGCGATGCCCCCGCATCCGTTGTTTTCTTGTCGTAATGACGCGTCGCGCCAAGATCGATTTTCACTCGAAACATCACCCTACCCCTTCGCTGCATGGCTCTGCTGACCGAAAATAAGCATAGCAACGCCGCCGTTGCGCCGCGTGGATGATTAAAGTTTAAGATAAATGGCGCACCCACCCGGAATGGTTTCGAAATTCATTTAAATTTCAGAACCTTGAACACTTAAAAATCGAAGTTTTTCTGAGAGGCCCAAAGCGGCTGCGATCTACCTTTTACGAACACTGTTACGGCAAAGAGGCGCTTTCGTCCTCAATCAGCCCGATCTGACCGAATCGAGCCAGCAAAAAAGGGCGCCCACGAGCGCCCTTTCGTTAAGAGTTTAGTAACCCTGCTAGAGCGTCTCAGCCCTTTTTGAGCACACGACGCCCCAGAAGCTCAGCGATCTGCACCGCGTTCAGCGCCGCGCCTTTGCGCAGGTTGTCGGAGACGCACCAGAGGTTCAGACCGTTCTCAATGGTGACGTCCTGACGGATGCGGGAAATGAACGTCGCGAAATCGCCCACGCATTCCACCGGGGTCACATAACCGCCGTTTTCACGCTTATCGACCACCAGAATGCCCGGCGCGGTGCGCAGGATTTCGCGAGCTTCGTCCTCGTCGAGGAACTCTTCAAACTCAATGTTGATCGACTCAGAGTGACCAACGAAGACCGGCACACGGACGCAGGTCGCGGTGACCTTGATCGACGAGTCGACGATTTTCTTCGTCTCTGCGATCATCTTCCACTCTTCTTTCGTGTCGCCAGAGTCCATGAAGACGTCGATATGCGGGATCACGTTGAAGGCGATCTGTTTGGTGAATTTCGATGCGGCCACTTCCTGACCCGGGACATACATGCCCTTGGTCTGGTCCCAAAGCTCGTCGATGCCCTCTTTGCCAGCGCCCGACACGGATTGGTAGGTGGACACGACAACGCGTTTGATCTTGGCACGGTCATGCAGCGGCTTCAGAGCCACAACCATCTGCGCGGTGGAGCAGTTCGGGTTCGCGATGATGTTCTTGTTGGAATACATCTCGATCGCGTCCGGGTTCACTTCCGGAACGATCAACGGGATTTCCGGATCGTAGCGGTAGAGGGACGAGTTGTCGATCACGACACAGCCCGCAGCCGCCGCTTTCGGGGCGTAGACTTTGGTGGCGTCGGAGCCGACCGCAAACAGAGCGATGTCCCAACCGGAGAAATCGAAGGTGTCGAGATCCTTGGTGGTCAGGGTCTTGTCGCCAAAGCTCACTTCGGTGCCGAGAGACTTGCGCGACGCGAGTGCGGCGATCTCATCAACAGGAAACTCGCGTTCAGCGAGGATGTTCAGCATTTCGCGGCCCACATTGCCCGTGGCGCCCACGACGACGACTTTATAGCCCATTTGGGTCTCCTCATCAGTCTTAGGGTGACTGGCGCGGACCCTTACTAGAAAGGGGCTTTGGAGAAAAGCGTTTAATGCGAGCGCGCCTTGCGAGCGGCCTGAATGCATGCCTTTGCGGCAGTTTCGTCGACCGTGACGCCGCCATCCTCCCCGTTCGACACTTTCGGGAAATGCACCTCATCAAGATAATTCATGAAAGCGGCGCGCAGAGCAGGATCAAAACCGAGCGATTCTGCGCCAGACAGGGCCTCTTGCAGCACTTCGATGCCATCGACTGCCCGCACGAGACCCGGAATAGCGAAAAAGGCCTCTCCGAGGGTGATCACAGGTTTGTCGTAGAAAAACGCCTGTAGCCCGACCGAGGAATTGATGGTCAGAACGGCGCGGCTGGCACGGACCTGATCGAAGGTGTCGGTGTCATTGTCAATGCGAATACGATGACCGGAAATCTCAATCGCCCGATGCAGCGCATCTGCGAGAGAAATCTTGGCCGAGGGGTGTTCCTTGATGCGAATGTGCCAGCCTTCGGGCAGGGATGGCGCGGCCAGCGCCAGCATGTCGATCATATTCTCGACCGAACGCACCCAACCGGAAAACAATGTGATCTGACTGTCATTGGGCACTTGCAGCGGCACAAAGATGAAATCCTCCTGCGCCAAATCCGCACCTGACTTTTGCCCCACATCCGACCGGCGCGAGACCCTAGCCGTGAGGGTGTCGCCCAAAGCCCGCCAAACCTCGCCCTGACGGTCTTCACGCCCTGCAGCCCAAGCGGCATAGAACCCCGGATCGCGCGGGACAGAGCCAAGTGCGTTGACGCCCGCATGATCCAACTGCATCCGCCCGGGAAAGGGGGCAAGTTCGGCGTAAAGTGTCGGCACGCCAGCATCGCGCGCGCCCTCCATGAACAAACGCCGCGATCCGGTGACGCCGTTCCAGCACATCGCGATGGTGTCGGAGTGGCGCATGAAATAGCGGCGCGAGCCGTTATATTGAAGCCGCAGCAACACCCGCTTGAGCGCCCGTCCCAGGGCCCTTTTCGGCTGTCTTTTGGCCACGGTGAGCGCCCGAATGACACGGTCGGGAGTCTCGGGAAAATCGCGCAAAGACAAAGGGATGGTCCAAAGCGTCCGCGCACCGCCATCGACGGCCGCCACGGAGGACATAAAGCTGTCCTTTTTCTTCGTGAATCCTTTGAGATAGGTGATCGTCACGGCCCGCCCCTTGTGTCGTGTGCCTCATGAGAATTCTTCCCCGCATCTTTCGATACGTGTCACACTTTCGATCTAAGCGAGCGACAGCGTTTCGACAAGCGACGACACAGCCCGCCCTCAAATCCACAAGGTGAAATCTGCTCTGAAGTCAGGCACTTCACTTCAATTCAATTAGAAGTTTCTCTATCTTTTCGGCGCTTTGCACCGAGACTGACATCGACTTCGACAGTGCACAACAACATGTGACGCCAATTCGCCACGCTTCGACGAAATCCCGCACCCAATCGCCCGAATACAACTTAAAGGGTTTTCTGCTCTGACCACATATGCGAGGCTCATTGTGAACTTGGCCGCAAAGGTCGATTGCATCTGTCGTAATGGAGATACTTACAAATGAAAAAAGTTGTCCTTGCTTCTGCGCTCGCTCTTGCGACCGCGTCTGCATCTTTCGCTGGCGGCTATGAAGAGCCGATGATGGATGCCCCCGTCGTCGTTCAAGAGGCTTCCAGCTCCTCCGCAGGTTCTATGGGTGGCAGTGCGCTCCTGCTCCTTCTCGGCGCAGCAGCGATTGCTCTGGCACTGAACTCCGATTCCTCCGACGGGACCAGCGGCGGCGACAGCAACCCGCAGCCTGACTAAGCGTGGGTCAAAGCCCGAAGGTTTGAAGCGGCGGCTTTCGAGCCGCCGTTTTCATGTGTCGCTCCCGCTCACCATCTCACGCGGCGGAGCACAAGTTGGCCATTCTCGGCACCGGCCCATTGCACAGACTGAACCATGCGGCCCTGCGCGTCGATCCAATAGGTGTTGGTGAAGTTGAACGCATCCCTGCGGCAGGTTTCCCGCACAACTCGCGTAGAGGTCGAAATAACCCCACTCTCCACCGCCTGGGTCTCGCCCGGAACAATGGAACAGCTCAGGATCAGACGGCTGGTGCGATCCTGCCCATCCAGGAAGCGGTAAGTCTTTTGAGCCTGCCCCGCCTGACGCGCGGTGATCAACCCAGCGGCACCACCATCCTCGACCGACATCAGATCATTGCCAAAGCCCCGCGTCGCGGTCAGCATCGGGCGATCCAAACTGAGGCTCACAATATCGCGCGTCACCCATGTGGTCACACGGTCATTCTGCCCGTAGATCGACGCCATACCATAGGCCCCGGTCTTCTCCCGCAGCACAAACATCAGGGACGCATCTTCGAATTCTCTCAAGGCATTGGCAATCATGACATTGGGATCACCCGGACCGGCGGCCCCCTTGTTCCGGCCAAAAGCGGATTTGATCAGGCTGCTCACCTCATCAAGCGTGGCCTTCGTGCGTTTGGTATTCGCATCATTGCCGCAGGCGGACAGAGCGAGCCCCGACACCACCAAGAGGCCCAAAACAGCTTTGCGCAGACGCGCGGCAGTCAGCATATCTCTCATCTCCAGAACCGGCCCCAACGATCCTCAACCTCGGCCTGGCCCGCACCTCGCACACGTTCGTAAAGGCGACCAGAGAGATCAAGACGCGCGCCGCCATCGCGCGACAGCGAATTGAGATCGAGATCGCGGGTCTCAGACGTCGGGGTGCCGATGAACCAATCGACCGGCATGGAAATCCGAATACCTTTGTCAAAAGAGCCCTCGCCAAAATCCTCAAACGGCACATCGGTCAGTGTGGCATAGGCGCCAACACGCCAGCCGTTGTTAAATTCGCGGTCGATCGAGAGCGTCGCGCCCCAGTCTTCGGCCAGATAACGCCCGACATCGAGTTGACCGTGGAAGCCATTGCCGAAATCCATGTAGCCAGAGACATGGCCCGTCACCACATCGTAATCCTGAAAGCCGAAAAGGTCCTCGTAATCGCGTTGCTGAACATAGGCGATCTCAGCCCCAAGGGCGAAAGCGTTCTCCGGCTTTTTCCAAAGCACCTCACCGGCCACGCCGCCGAACATACGCTCCAGATAGCCCACGGAAACCCGCGTGAAGAGATTCTCGGCCGGATGCGCATACCAATTGGCCGCCAGAGAATTCAGTTGGAACTGATTGGAATATTTCGACGCGTTCGAGCGCACCGGAGGCAGCGCCTCGTCGTCGCCACTCGCCGTCTCCAAGTCATCGACATTGCCCGTCAGTTTCAAAGACGCGGTGCTCGTCAGCGACAGCCCCGGAGCAAATTCATAGGATAGGTTTCCACGCAGCCCCAGATCAGCGCGGATCGGGCTGTCCGGATCAAAGAGCGTGGCGCTCAGATAGGGGGTCACACTCCAGTTAAAATCCGGATAGGCGCCCTCGGCCCGGACCATCGGATCGGAGGGCAAGGCCAGCGGGTCAACAAAGCGTGCGGCGGCGAGCATTTCGCCGGCGGGTTCGAATTCAAGCTGTTCAATGGCGCTGCGGCGGATCACGGTAGATTGCACCGGCATGCCATGAACAATTTCGGTGAATACAAAGGTCTCGACCGAGGGCGGAAAAGCCCGCGTCGCAAGCCGCGACAGACGCCCCAAGGCCTGAGCATGCGCAGGGTAGCGATTGTTGCGGAATTCGATCTCGGCCTTGGTGGCGGTGAGAGACATCGCCTCAAGCGTCAGCCCCTCTTTGAGCATGGCACCCGCAAGGGCTTTGCGAATGCCCGGCGCATCGCGCCCGTCCTCAATCCAGGCCCCGGACCAACCGAGCGCATCGGCAGACCGGCTCGGTCGATGTTTCACCGGCATAGGTGCGGTTTCGATCCCGCCCGCATAGGCCGGGTTATTGGGATTTAGGTGGCCACTGATACCAAACCCGAAAGTGTCGCCATACATATAGGCCATAGTCATCGAGATATTCGGGTGAATCGCATAGGACAGCCCGATGTTATAGGGCGACGTGTGGTCCACAATACCGCGATCGGTTTCCTCGACATAGGCGTCCGATGAATATTCAGCCAAAAGCGTCAGCTTGTCAGTGAGGTCGTAGCTCACCCCCCCAAAGGCCCCGACAGGGCCGCGGAACCATTGCCCGGAGTTCAATGTGCCGCCGGTCTCGATCACCGTCTCATCACGCTCGCCAATCGACAGACCTAGAGAATTCTCGGACGCAAGCCGCCCCCACCCGAGCCCGCCCGTCACCGTCAAACGCTCGCCAATGGATTTGGTGGCCACGATGTATTCGCTGCTCAAAAGCCCGGTTCCGATGATGTCACGCAAGCCGACGGCGATCGAGGGGCGCAGCACACCTTCATCGACAATCTGATAGGACAGATCAAAGGTTCGATCCCAATAGACATCGAAATCATCGGTCAGGTCGTCTGTGCCAGTGTAGCTAAAGCTGCCGCTCAGCTTTGGCGTGATCTGGAAGGTCAGCGTGGAGCGACGCATCGGGCCAAAGCGATTGTGTGACAGACTCAGTTGCCCATTCGGCGCCATCTCCGCCGTCGGCATATCAAGCAGGCCGGGATTGCCATAAAAACCGTAGTGTGTGTCCGCGGCGTCTTGGGCCGTAGCAGAAACAGCCAAAAGAACACCCAGAGACCCTGCCGAGACAACACGCGCAGATGCCCATTGCGTCGCGTCCCGCTGTGCCGCTCGTTTCGTCTTGACCATTGCTCGGCTCCCCACCGTCTTCTTGTTTCGACGCAGGTTAAAGCGTTTCGCGTCAAAACTGAATCACAGATTTCCCGCCAAAGCCGAACAAGGTCTGGACGTGAGGTTTATGCCTCGCGCTGCACCTGCGGCGCGGGGTAACCATCCAGACGTTCGGTCACAACCCTGCGCAGCATAAGCGCATTGCCGCTGTCGATCGCGCTGTGAATTTCACGAAGCATCCCAGCGATTTCGATCTGACTGAGCATTGCCTCTTCTGCACGCAGAATTTTGGCGTGTGGCGTTTTTCGCAGGTTGTCCAAAGTAACGAACAGTTCTTCGCAAAGCTTCTCACCAGGCCGCAACCCCGTGATCTTGATCTCGATGTCGCCCTCGCCTGTTTGCGGGTTGTAAACCCGGCGCCCTGAGAGATGGATCAATTTTTGCGCGAGATGAATGATTTTCTGCGGCTCACCCATGTTCAGAACAAAGACATCACCGCCCTCAGCATAAGCCCCGGACAAAAGCACCAAGCGAGAGGCTTCGGACACGGTCATAAAATAGCGGCGCACGTCGGGGTGGGTGACTGTAACCGGCCCGCCCGCTTCGATCTGAGACTGAAACAGCGGCAAAACGGAGCCGGAGGAGCCAAGCACATTGCCGAAACGGACCATAGCAAATTTCGTCCCTGAGGCGCGTGTCTGAATATCTTGGATCACCAGTTCCGCGATCCGTTTCGTCGCGCCCATGACGCTGCTGGGACGCACAGCCTTGTCAGTGGAGACCAAAATGAATCGTTCAACGTTCTCTTCTACGGCCACATCCGCGAGGGTCTTTGTCCCGATGATGTTGTTCCGGGCCCCCTCGATCTCGTTCTCCTCGACAAGAGGCACGTGTTTGTAGGCCGCTGCGTGGATGACGATCTCGACACCTTCGCTGCGCATAACGTGCCGCAAACGCTCGGCATTGGTGACGGAACCGAGGCAGGCCTTGATCGGAATGTTGTATTTTGACGAGCGAACGCGCAGATCGCGCTCGACCTCGTAGAGGTTAAATTCACTGCGCTCGAAGAGGATAATTTTCGCAGGACGACAGTTCATCAACTGCCGACAAAGTTCCGACCCGATAGACCCCCCGGCGCCCGTCACCATGACGACACGTCCGGCGTAACTCTTTGCGACCTCAGGCGTTTCAAGATCGACCTTACCGCGCCCAAGAACCTCATGCGGCTCCACCGTGCGCAGCTTGGCATTGCCGCGATCTGCCAGAAGATCGATGAAGGAAGGCAAGATCTGAACCTCAATCTCTGCTCGATCGCACATCTCGACGATGGCGTTGCGACGCTGCCGCGCCGTGTCCGGCAAGGCGATCATCATCTTCTTGATTGAGTTGCGAAACACCTCTCCGACGAGATCGCCAGGCGCAAGAACGGGGATGCCCCCGATCTCCATGCCATGCATCGTCGGATTGTCATCAAAAAAGGCCACGACGCGCATGTCCATGGATTGGCTAAGCGCCGAGGCCAGTTGCACCCCAGCAGCCCCTGCACCAAAGATAGCGACCGTCGTACGATTGCGCATGCGCTCGCGCAGATGCCCGAGAATCGACACAGCGATGGCCCGCGCACTCACCATGCCGGAAAAGGCGAAGGTGCTAAAGATCAACACGGTTTCAATGGGCCGCGCTCCATTCAGGACCAACAAAGCCACCAAAAGCGTCATCGCCAAGGCAAAGCTGGCGCGCGCGATGTTCAGAATGTCGGTGGAATTGAGCATCACAAGTTTGATGCGATGCAACCGCAACCCAAAGATCAGCGCAGCCCCGGTCAGCAATAAGACGGGATAGGTCCAAAGCGTCGCGCTCGGCCATTGCGACAGATGGGTTCCCAGCAAGAAGAGGTTGGTGAGGGACAATGCCAAGGCGATGATCGCGATGTCTGCAACCAAAAGGGTCGCCCTGACAACTTTGTGGGGCAAGGACGTCAGTCCTACGATCAGCATTTTTCTATACAAAGCCAACTCGCTCGAAAAGTGTGATCCCGCCCCTCATATTCCCAACCTAAGATATGGACCATCGTCAAGTCCAGCAATAGTGTTCGCTTTTTGCAAACTTTGACACAACTTCAGCGAGCACGTGCCGCTCACTTGAGTTTTCGCAAAGTCCCCAGCACTGTCTTAAGGATAATCTCCAAATCTAAACAAATGCTTGAGTTCAAAAAATAGATCAGATCCAAGCGTGCTTTTCGTGGCACACATCGCCGACTATAGACCCGATCCGTCTCTTCAGAACTCTGACAGGACGCCAAAATCTTTGCTTCATGCTCATGAAAAACCAGAGACGCGAGCCCCGTCACACCCGGCCGATTGCGCAAAACCAGCACATAAAGCTCGGGAAATTTTTCAACGTAGAGGCGAAGCGGCGGGCGCGGGCCAACAAAAGACATATCGCCTTTCAGGATGTTCCAAAGCTGTGGCAACTCATCCAGACGGGTGCGCCGCAACATGGCACCCGTCTGTGTGATCCGATGATCCTTATTGCCGCCAGACACCCCGTGATCGGCGGCATTCACTGTCATTGTACGAAATTTGATCAGCTGAAAGGCACGCTCGGGCGTCTGCATGCGCTCAGATCGAAACAGGATCGGGCGCCCATCCCGCAAAAGAACCAACGCGGCAATCACCATCATGACGGGCAAAAGCAAGAGCCCGAGGACCAACGCAAATATGATGTCGAAGAGACGCTTGCCGAATGTCATTCCCGCTCCAGACAGCCCTGCCAATCCGCTATGATGTCCTCTGCACCACCACTGAGGTCAACCCCGGCACATATCTCGGCCAAAGCGGAACACTCCAGAGTGATGTTCTGATGTCCCTGATCGGTCTTTGAGCGCGCCTCCCACGGCACCTGCGCCGCATCAAGCAATGCATTCATCTCAACAGGCGACGTTCCCGCCACATTGAGACACGGAGGCAAACGCCCCTCAAAGTCGGACAAGGCTTTGAGAACCTGCAGCAAAGTCTGCGGCCCGATATAGGAGCGCCGCGGACCGGCACCGTCCGGAAACACATCGAGCGTGAGCGGCGCCCCCCGGCGCGCCATAGCGTTGCCAAGCAACATATCCGCCCCCGCGACATTGCCAATACGAAGCGCGCAGAGTTCAATCCCCTCGTCCCGTGCGCGCCGCGCTGCCAAAGCCTCCATCTCTGCTTTCGAAGCACCGTAGGCATTGACCGGATCAAGAGGCTCGGCTTCCCGAAATGGTTGCCCCTTCCCTGCGCCATAGACCGCGGAAGAGGAGGCGACGAGGACACGTGGCACACCCGCCTGGGCCGCAGCAGAGATCGCCTGTTCGACAAGAGTTATATTCGCCCGCATCGCAACCGGATCGCTTTTATCCCCCGACTGGGTCACGCCGCTAAGCACAAGAAGCGTTGAGATCGGCGCCTTGCGATTCACAGCCATGAGCGGATCGGGATCAGAGAAATCGGACCACTGAAAGCCACGCGTGTCCGCCGGAACATGCCCCCGAAACTGCCAGAGCATCGAACGATCGACAGTCATGCGTTCGGCCACACGCAACAGCCGACCAATTCGGCCGGACGCCCCAAGGAAAGCGTGGCGGGTCTCAAACATATGACGCCCCCAAAGTGATAAGCCTCTTCATCATAACGCCTTTTCAACGAAGATGAATCGGCAATTTCAACCAGAAGGATGCGAGGTAGGGCTCAATTATTGAAGGTCATCGTCTGCTGGAATCGATATACAGGGTCCGTCAGGCCCTTGGGCGCTTGCGGGAACCTCGCGCCTCTGACCGCTGCAAGGGCCGCGCTATCAAGCGCAGAAATACCGGAGCTTTTCGTCACGCTCACCTGCTGCAGCGCACCGCTGTTGGCGATGGTCAGCACCAAAGTCACGCTGCCGGCCCCGGCGCCTCTGGGCGCCCGTTTACGCCGCTCGATGCGCGAACGGATCATCGACTGCCATTTGCTCAGCGCCGATTGCCGCGCTGCCTGCGATAGGCCCGCCGCTTGCGCGCTTTGGGCCTGCCCTGCCTGCGCGCCACCACCGCTGCCTGCGGCACGGGTCGCACTACTGGTGCGTTCGCTACCTGCACGGGCTTGCTGGGTGGCCTCTGCCGGTTGAGCCTTGGGCGCCTCCACTTTCTTCGGTGGCGCGGGCGGTTTTGGCGGCGGCGGAGTGATCGGAGCCTTAGGCTCGGCAAAGCTTTCCGTCGGCTGCGGTGGCTGAACGGGCAGCGGCAGAGCCTTTTGCGACGGGGCGAGATCAATCTCCGGCAGGTCCACCCGTGGCTGCACCGGCATCACGGGCTCCTCCGGGCGGGGCATCTCAAGCCGTTCGATCGGCTGCTCAACAGGGGTTTCCCATCTGTCGACCATCGCGACCAAAGCCACGTCAGAGGCCTGAAGCGTCAAATGCGCCTCGCCGCCTGCGCCAGCGGCTTCTGTTCCTGACGAATGATCCGCGAGACTGATCGCCGCCACAGCCAGATGCGCCCCGACAGCCAGCGCGAGAAACAAAAGCCCGGTCAAAAGCCGCTTCATGGCGCACCTCCGCCTTGGCTGGTGACCAGTTCAACCTGCGAAAAGCCGAGCGCCGAGAGTTTTGGTAAAAGCGCCGCAACATCCTTGGCCGGCACCTCGCGGTCCGCATGAAGCGCCACACTGGGGCCTACACTTCCGTCGCATCCTCCATCGGCGCAGAGTTTCAGACGCTCCAATTCCAAGGCATGAAGCGCCTCTTCCGCGCCCTGCGCCTCTTGAAACGCCAAGAGACCATCGCGCCCGAGGAACAGCGGCAACGCGGCCTCGACCTCGGCCTCGACACCCGCGTCGGGCAGTTCGACCTCGATGGGTGCAGGTGGCGCGATCTGGGCGGTCATCAGGAAAAAGATCAGCAAAAGAAACACCACGTTGATCATCGGAACAACGCTCTCGGCAGGCGCTTGGCGGGGCTTGTTGGAAAAATCCATACCGCTCACTCCACCAGCACGAGGTTGCTGTAGCCCTCGGCGCCGAGCCATTCCATCACCTCGATCACCCGTTGCATCGGCACCTCTTCGTCTGCGCGCAGGATAATCATGTCTTCTGGACCGTCCATGAGGCCGGGCAGTGCCGCGAGGATGTCGCCTTCGTTGCGGGCCGCGCCATTGAGCTGTAAGGCCTCATCGCCCACGCGGATCAAACGCGCGGGGCCGGTGTAGCCGCTCGACGCGCCGCCGCCCAAGCTCAATGAGACCTGCGCGGGCGTGCCGAATTGCGAGGCCAGCATGAAAAAGACCAGAAGCAGGAACACAACGTCGATCATCGGCGTGAGCGACATCCGGTGTTTGCGCCGGGGTGCGCCGAAATCCATGGCTCACTCCGCCGCTTGAGCGACGCTCAGGCGGGAGCCGTCGACCACACGGGAACGCAGGAAGACGCGGGTCGCCATGTCTTCCAATTCGTGACGCAGGCGGTCAGCGACGGCCTCGAAGCCGGTGAAGGCGATGGAGGCGGGAATGGCGACGGCCATACCGGCGGCGGTGGTCAAAAGTGCTTCCCAAATACCGCCCGCGAGCATCGCAGGATCGGCTTTGGCACCGGCTTCTTGCAGGGTTTGAAAGGCGGTGATCATGCCCAAAACGGTGCCCAAAAGACCCAAAAGCGGGGCAATCGTGGAGATGAGTTCCAGTGGGCGCAGGCCGGTGCGGGTGCGTTCGAGGTCTTTCTTGGCCAGACGGGTGGTCTCAGCTTCTGCCGCCGCATCGTCAAAACCTGTGTTTTCATGCGCCTCGAAGGCTTCACGCAGGAACCGCGAGCGCAGGCCCTTTCGCCCAGCCAATACCTCACGCGCAGATTGGCTATCTCCTTGCGCCCAAAGCGCTAAGGCACGTTCACTTACTGCCCGGCTACGCCACGCGCCCATATAGGCCAAATCCCAGACCTTCCAAAAGATCAACGCGAGGGTAATCACCGACAGCGCCGCAATCGCCCAGATCGACGGGCCGCCTTGGGCGAGGAAGGAGAACAGAGAAGAGAAAAGAGCCGAATCATCCATATCAGTCACCATACTATGCGTGTAGCTGGCTGATCCATTCAGCTGGCGTTTGGCCTCGGATAAATTATCCTAGTCTTTTAGTCAAGTTAAGAGGCCTCACTCGCGGCTGAGCGCCACCACCGGATCGAGCCGCGCCGCGTTGCGCGCCGGAAGGAAGCCGAAGGTGATGCCAATGAGAGTCGAGGACAGGAAGGCCACGACAATCGCGGTGGTCGAGAAACTGAGCCGGATACTGGAGACAAATTCCTCGATCAGATAGCCGCCCGTCAGAGCGCCCAGAATGCCCAAGACGCCCCCCACGAAACAGACCATCACCGCCTCGATTAGAAACTGGCTGACAATGTCGGAGCGCCGCGCCCCGATGGCGATGCGCACACCGATTTCCTTGGTCCTCTCTGTCACAGAGACCAGCATGATGTTCATCACGCCAATGCCCCCCACAACCAAAGAAATCACCGCGATCATCGCCACCAGATAAGTCAGCGTCTCCGTGGTCGAGGTGATGGTCTCGCGGATCGTATCGGTGTTCGACAGAAAGAAATCCTTGGTCCCGTGGCGCGAGATCAAGAGCGCCGAAATCTCCGCCTCGGCCAGCGTCATGTCGTAAGCATCCGCCACGCGCACACCGATGCTGTCGAGATTGTCCTGCCCGGAGACCCGCGCCATCGACGTGGTGTAGGGCACCCAGACGTTGAGCGACGAAGGCCCAAAGGTGGCGCCCGTCGATTGCACAATGCCGATGATGCGCACCGGGACATGGCCCAAAAGCAGCACTTCGCCCAAAGGATCGGAATTCGCGCCAAAGAAAGTCTCCTGCGTGTCGGCGTCGATCACAGCGACTTGGGCGTAGCTGTCGACATCCTCTTTGGTGAACACGGATCCAGAGACGGTTTCGTAGGAATGCACCTGAAAATAATCACCCGACACGCCATTGATCGCGGCAGAGGCCTCGGTGTTGCGATACCGCACGGTGGCCGAGGAGGACACAGCAGGCGACACGCTATCGGCCAAATCCATGAGCGCAAGAGCGGCCGCATCCGAAGGCACGAGGGTCTCTATCCGCCCCTGATCACGGGAGCCAAACCCCGACCCCGCCCGCACGGTGATCGTGTTGGTGCCCAAGGACGAGATGTTTTCCAGAACCTTTTCCTGTGATCCATTGCCCAGAGCCACGACCAGCACCACGGAAGCGATGCCGATGATAATGCCGAGCATGGTCAGAAAGGACCGCGTGCGATGGGCCAGCATGGCCTTGAGAGAGATGTTGAACGCCTCGCCCAACCGCCGCAGACCGGCGCCGAAACCGGCATGATCCGCGCTCGGGCGTGACCATTGGGCGGTTGGAACAGAGGTGTCCTCTTTGCGCGTGTCGGAAATGATCCGCCCGTCGCTGATCTCGACGATCCGATGCGCATGCGCCGCGACATTCGGGTCGTGGGTCACCATGACGATGGTGTGCCCCTTGGCGTTCAGCTCCAATAGCAGTTTGATCAGGTCTTCGCCGCTCTTTGTGTCGAGCGCGCCGGTGGGCTCATCGGCGAGGATCACCTCACCGCCATTCATCAAGGCGCGCGCAACAGAGACACGCTGTTGCTGACCGCCCGACAATTCGGACGGGCGGTGATCGAGGCGGGTGTCGAGGCCCAATTGCTCCAAGAGCGCTTTGGCGTGATCACGGCGCGCGGACCGACTGGCGCCAGCGTAGATCGCAGGCACTTCGACATTGCCGACCGC
This sequence comes from Celeribacter sp. PS-C1, assembly GCF_019429625.1. GTDB lineage: Bacteria > Pseudomonadota > Alphaproteobacteria > Rhodobacterales > Rhodobacteraceae > Celeribacter. Next base: position 388,325 of record NZ_JAHXRW010000001.1, on the reverse strand, counting down.
ATCGAGATCGGAGAGCAATTGATAGCGTTGAAAGATAAACCCGAAATGCTCTCGTCTGAGCTGCGCCAGCTCATCAGGGCTCAGATCGCTCACATCCTTACCGTTGAATTCATACTGCCCGGCGCTCGCATGATCGAGGCAGCCGAGAATGTTCATCAGCGTCGATTTGCCGGAGCCGGAGGTGCCGATGATGGCGACCATTTCGCCGGGGTAGATGTCGATATCGACGTCACGCAAGACGGTGATGGTTTCATCACCAGCTTGGAAAGAGCGGCTGATGCCGCGGGCGGAAATAAGGGGCGCGGCCATCTTAGAACATCCCCGGAGGGCCCATGCGGGTGCTGCTGGACGCCGTTGCGGAGACGGCGCCGCCGGTAACCACCAGATCGCCTGCATTCAGGCCCGATATGATCTCTGCCGTGACCTTATTGTTCAGACCAACCTCGACCTGACGGGCTTCGCGCGTGTTGTCGCCCTCGTTGTAAATCTCGACCATATAATAGCCCTCAGGCGTGCTGCTGAGCGCCGAAGACGGCACGGTCAACACATCGGAAGCCTCGTCCAACACGATGGACACTTCGGTGGTCATCCCAATGCGCAACAGATGGTCTGGGTTATCAACCTCCAGCCGCCCGTTGTAGTAAATCGCCTCATCCGTGCTGATCGTGTCGCTGTCTTCGATCTCGGATGGGGCCGGCTCTACATCACGCACGGTGGCCTCGAACGCCTTGTCCGGCTCCCCCAAAATGGAAAACCGCACGCTTTGACCGGGCGCGACATGCACCACATCAGCCTCTGAGATCTCCGCCTTGACGATCATCTTGTCGAGATTGGCGAGTTTCACGATGGTCGGCGCATCGGTACTGGCGTTCACCGTCTGGCCCGCATCCACGACAACGGCCACGACCGTGCCTGCCATCGGCGCAGTGACTTTCGTGCGGTCCAGCGCGATTTGCGCCGTGGACACCGTCACCTCGGCACTGGATTTCTGCGCATTCAGCGCATCCAATTCCGCCTGATAGACCTCAAGCGTCGCCTCGGCCGCCTCGACATCCTCTTGCGAGGCATAGTTTTGCGTATGAAGGCTGGTGACCCGCGTCAGGCTTAACTCCGCCTGTTTGATATTGGCGCGTTTCGCGGCGATCTGCGCCTCGATATTGGCAAGGTCCGCCTGCGCCTGCAAAAGGTCGTTTTGCTGATCTTCGCTGTCGATCTGCGCGATCAAATCGCCCGCGGCCACCTGATCGCCCAAGCTAACGGCAAGCTCCTCGATCTGGCCGGAGGTGCGTGCGCCGACGCTGACCAACTGGCTCGCCTCAATCACGCCGGAGGCCAGCACGGTTTCCTGCACCGTCCCGCGTGTCGCGCGTGCGGTTTGCGGAATGACCGTATCATCCTCGCCGGAAAATTGCGTCCAGCCAACCAATCCGACCACGACAACAAGAGCGAAGCCTAAAAGACGAAACGGCGTTTTCATGGAAATCCTTTCACGGCCCGAACGGCCCGACAACATCAGCGATCAGACATGTGATACGGATGTAAACCGGCTTTCCGTCGCGACCAGATGTCAAAATGCCGCCAGGCGGATGACCCGACGGCATCTAGCAAAGCCTTTCTATGTCAGTCTGTAATCATTCCACGGCCAGCAATTGCGCCACTGGCTCAAAGGTTTCCTCGTAGTGATCAAGCTCGGCCTCATACCAAGCCGTGCCCCGTGTCGCACCACCCAAAGCCCGGAACAGTTCCGCCTCGGCAGTCGCGGGCAAGAGCGCGTTAAAGACGTCCCAACCGGAGGCCTCGGGGTGGGCCTCAAAGCCCAGAACCTGCCCCTTGAGCCCGGTGATCAGCGGCATCAGCCCGCCGGAATAGACGCTCGGCACATGGATCGCGATCTTGTCGATGGGTTGCAGCACGACGGGTTTGCAGCCCGCCAGCGCCTCGCGCACCGCCGCCTTGGCCGCCGTGCGGAAGGCATAGTCAGAACTGTCGACCGCGTGGTGTTTGCCATCTGTGAGCGTCACTTTGACATCCACGACCGGCAATCCGTTCGGCCCCTCGGCCAGCGCATCGCGCACCCCCGCCTCGACCGCCGACATGTAATTGCGCGGCACGGCGCCACCCTTGACGACCTCTTCAAAGACAAACCCTGCGCCACGGGCCAAAGGCGCCGCGTCGATCACCACATCGGCGAATTGCCCTGCGCCGCCCGATTGTTTGCGGTGACGATAATGGGTGCCCCCCGAGGTTTGAATGGTCTCACGCAGGGCGGGCGGAATCGGTTGGGTGGCGACAGTAACGCCAAAGACTTCGGTGAGCTTTTCGAGCACACGACGCTCATGAAGCTGGCCCTGGGTGGCGAGGATGGTTTTGCCGGAGAGCGGATCTTGCACGACCGCCAACCCCGGATCGATCTCCGCCAGCTTGCCCAGCGCCGTGGACAACCGCGCTTCGTCGCGCTCATTTTCGGGGCTCAGCAGCACACGGTTTTTCGGCTTATGCGGCACAGCCCAATCCGGCGTATCAATGGCACCGCTTGCGCCATAAATCGGCGCCCGGAGTGCCAAGTGATCGGTCTTCACAGTCAGAGCGATCTCACCCGGCGCCAGTTCCGCGACAGGGGTTTTCGTGTCAATGTCGACAAGCGACCCAATCGCCGCGCCCATCAGATCAGAGCCGGGCTTCAGTGTTTCGCCCACAGCACGGATCAAGACGGTTTTGCCAAGGTGTTTGATCTGATCCGCAAAGATACCGACGGCCACAGGTGTTTCGCCAAAGCGATCCGTGAGCGCCTCAACACCCGGCACCTCATGACGCAGGCTTTTCATCAGACGCGTCAGCCCGTTCGCCTTCGCCGCAGACCCAAGGAAAGCCGGGATGAGGTCGTGATGTTGCAGCACCTTGGTGGCGACTTCGTAAAGCTCATCGGACATGGGTTTCTGATCTTCGATCAATTCCTCCAAAAGGTGATCATCGAAATCGGCGAGATGTTCCAAAAGCTCGGCGCGGGCTTCCTCTTCGCGCGCGCGGGCGCTGTCAGGCATTTCGACCAGAGCAGAGCGTTCGCCCTCTTTAAAGGCCCAAGCGCGCTCAGAAATCAAATCAACCATGCCGGTGATCTCGCCGCCTTCCCGGATCGGCACTTCCCTAAGGACGATGCCGTGCGCGGAATAGGTTTGCAGAGCGGCGGCGATTTCGGCGGTGCGGTCGGTGGCGGCGTCGATCTTGTTGATAAAAATCATCGTCGGAAGGCCGGAGGCCTCCAAGAGCCGCAGGTAAGGCGCGGCCAGAACGGCGGCCTCGGCTTCGGCAGGCACACAAAGCACGGCAGCATCACTTACGGCCAGCGCAGAGCCTGCCTGCGCGAGGCCCTCGGCACCGCCCGGACAGTCGAGCATCGCCCAGTCTTGATCGAGATAATTGAACCGGGTCACTGCGGCCTCGCCGAACAGGCGCAGGCTTTGGGACTTGCCCGCATCCAGCCCGGCAAGCGCCGCCGCCAATGATGATTTGCCGGATTGTGACGGCCCGAGAATAGTGACGGTTTTCATGACATCTGTCTCCCGATCTGTTGCAAGCGCCCACATTTGCGGCCGCTGTCCGGGAGTCACTATAGGACCCGCGCGCATCTCGACCTTGGCTCAGGTCAAGTTGCGCCGGGTTTTCTCACGATTTCGCCCTCTCCCGGTAGTCTTGCACGGCGAAATCGATCAAAGCGCGGACTTTGCGCGGTAAGGTGCGGCCTTCGAGATAGACGATGCTGATCGGATGGGTGGCGCCTTTGAACTCCGGCAAAAGCTGCACAAGCCGCCCGGTTTCCAGATCGTCGCCCAAGATGAACGGCGGACAAAAGGCGATGCCCTCACCGCGCCGCGCCAGATCACGGGTCACACGGGCGCTGTTGACGGTAAAGCGCGAGGGCACCTGCACGGTCAGCTCACGCCCCTCATGGACAAACCCCCAACGCGACGGGTTCCGCCGGTTGCTGTCGATGATGCAGATGTGGCTCTGCAGGTCATCGGGATGTTTCGGCGCGTCATGATGCGCGAGATACTCGGGCGAGGCGACCACAAGAGATTGCAGCTCGCCGATTTTGCGGGACTTGAGCGCGGAGACGTCCGGCGTGCCGATGCGAAAGGCCAGATCAATGCCCTCAGAGGCGAGGTCAACAAAGGCGTCGCTTAGCCGCAAATCCAGCACCAGATCGGGATGCGGCGCGGCGAAACGGCTGAGCAAGTCCTTCACATAGACCTCCCCGAAGGTCACAGGTGCAGAGATGCGCAGCGTACCGGAATAGCCCCGCGTGTCTTCGGTGACGGCACTCAGCATGTCGTCCATCTCGTCGAGCAAAGCGGGCGCGCGGGCCAAAAGGTCCTCGCCGGAAGCGGTCAGCCCAACCCTGCGCGTGGTGCGCTGCAACAGGCGGACGCCAAGGCGCTCTTCCAGTTCGGCGACATATTTCGAGGTCAGGCGGTTGGACATGCCAAGCCGCTCAGCCGCCCCCGTGAAGGACCCGGTTTCCGCCGTCGCCACAAAGGCCCGCAAGCCGTCGATCAAATCCATATCTGCCGCCTTGCCTCCATTAAGAACAAAATGGGTAAAGTTATTCTACATCTTCGCCATTTTATTCCTGAGCCGCAAGAGGCATCTTTGGATCAACGCAAAACACAGCGCGTCAGCAAAGCGGCACAGGCCGGGACGCCACAACCGGCCTTCTTCACGGACCAGAAGAAGGCCAAGATAGATGGAGAGACCTATGATTGACCAAAAAACCGCTCCCTACGCCGCCCTGCTTCTGCGCCTAACCACGGGTGGACTGTTTCTTGCCCACGGGCTGACGAAGTTCTTCGTCTTCACCCCCGGCGGCACCGCTGGCTTTTTCGAAAGCCTTGACCTGCCCGGGTGGCTCGGCATTCTGACCATGATCGCTGAGATCGCAGGCGGTCTTGCCCTGATCCTCGGCGTCGCGACACGGCTCGTCTCTGCCGCCCTCATCTTCCCGCTTCTGGGTGCCGTGATCTTTGCCCACTGGGGCAACGGCTTTGGCTTTGCCAACACCGGCGGCGGCTGGGAATATCCGGCGATGTGGGCGATGGTTCAGGCCGCTTTGGTTCTGCTCGGCGATGGCGCCTATGCGCTCTACCCGCTCAAACGCAAATAAACACAAAGACTGTGTGAGAGCCGCGTCTTTCCCGGCGCGGCCTCGTAACCTACTCTAAGACATCAGCCTCTGAAAGGAGACGGCCATGAGCATTGCACAGCAACTTCAACGGCTCAAAGACAGCCTCAAATCTTCCGACCGGATGCCGGTGGTCTTTCTGGGTCACGGCAGCCCGATGAACGCCATCGAGGACAACGGCTATTCCCGCAGCTGGAAAAAACTGGGCGAGTCCCTGCCCCAGCCGCAGGCCATTCTCGTAGTCTCCGCACACTGGATGACTCGCGGATCGACCTTGGTGAACGTCTCGAAAATGCCGAAGACGATTCACGATTTCTATGGCTTCCCGGACGAGCTTTTCGCCCAACAGTACCCTGCCCCCGGCGCTCCTGAGGTGGCCCAAGAGGTGATCAGCCTTCTGGCCAGCCACCACGCCGAAGGCGATGACACATGGGGTCTGGATCACGGGGCATGGTCGGTGCTGAAGTTCCTCTACCCGGATGCGGATGTGCCGGTGTTCCAGCTGTCGATCGACATGACCAAGGACCTCGAACATCATCTCGAAATCGGGCAGGCGTTGGCCGATCTGCGCAACCGCGGCGTCTTGATCCTCGGCTCTGGCAACATCGTGCACAACCTGCGCGCCATGCGCTATGGCTCGACGCCCTACGACTGGGCGCTGGATTTCGACCAACTGTTCACCGACCGTCTTCAGGCGCGTGACCATAAAACGATCACGGATCGCGCCGGTCTCGGCCATCTTCTGAAAATGGCACACCCCTCGGTGGACCACTATCTTCCGGCGCTGACCATCGCGGGCGCGTCCGACGCGAAAGACGAATTGTTGTTCATGAACGACTCGATCGACATCGGCTCGGTCTCCATGCGCAGCTTTATCTACTACTAAGGAGTTTGACATGCTTGTTGACGGAACATGGTCCAAAAGCTGGGACCCGGTCCAAAAATCCGACGCCAAAGGCCGTTTCGTTCGGCAAGTGTCGAGCTTTCGCAACTGGATCACCCCGGACGGCTCTGCCGGGCCGACCGGGGAGGCCGGATACAAGGCGGAGGCCGGGCGTTACCGGCTTTACGTCGCTTTCATCTGCCCCTGGGCCTCGCGCACGCTGATCGCGCGAAAATTGAAAGGTCTCGAAGACTACATCTCCGTGACCGTAGTGAACCCGACGATGACCGATCAGGGGTGGCAATTTGGTGGCTATGATGCCGCGGACGAAGACCCGCTGTTTGGTGCCACCTATATCCACGAGCTTTACACCCGCGCCGATCCGCATGTCTCGGGCCGCGCCACGGTGCCGGTTCTTTGGGATACCAAGACGAACACCATCGTGAACAACGAGAGCGCCGACATCGTGCGTATGTTCGACACGGCGTTTGAGCACCTCGTACCCTCCGATTTGCGACTCTACCCCGACGATCTGGCAGCCGAGATCGATGCGCTCAATCCGGTGATCTACGACCAGCTGAACAACGGCGTCTACAAGGCCGGCTTTGCGACCTCGCAAGAGGCCTATGACGAAGCCGTCGCGGGCGTGTTCGAGATGCTGGACGATCTAGAGACCCGTTTGACCGGCGATTACCTCTTTGGCGACCGGATCACGGAAACCGACATTCGCACCTTCGTGACGCTGATCCGCTTTGATGCCGCCTATCACGGCGTGTTCAAATGTAACCTGAAACAGATCAAGGATTACCCGCGTCTGACGGCCTATATGGAGCGCATCTATCGCCTTCCGGGTGTGGCCGAAACGGTGAATATGGACCACATTACGCGGGGCTATTACTCGATCAAGGCCTTGAACCCCAACCGCATCCGCCCGACAGGTCCGGCGCATATCGAAGCATTGATCGCGTCCGTTTAAGCGGGCGCATCTTCGAGCGGGATGACGTCGACGGCCTGCTGGGTGCTGTGCCCACCGGCCGAGCGCACGGCGCCTTTGACCGGCGCCACATCGCCGTAATCCCGGCCATGCCCGATTGTAATATAATCCGTCCCGGCGAACTGATCGTTCGTCGGGTCGAATTCAATCCAGCCCACCTGTTTACCGACCCAGGCCCGCACCCAGGCGTGCATGGCATCGGCCCCTTCGAGCCGAGGTTGCCCGGGCGGCGGGAAGGTGCGCAGAAAACCTGAGACATAGCCTGCCGGAATGCCGATCCCCCTAAGGGCGGCGATCATAATATGGGCGAAATCCTGACAGACTCCATGCCGGTTCTCAAACGCCACCTCGGGCGGCGTGTCCACATCTGTAGCCTCTGGGTCGAAACTCATGTCACGATTGAGCGCGCGCCCGACGGCCTCGACGGCTTTGAGGGCGGTCACTCCGTCCCCCACATCCGTGATGCAGTCCCAACCATAATCCGTAATCTTTGGTGACAAAGCCACACGCGGCGAGGCCGCGAGAAAGTGATGCGGCGCATCAGGAGCCAGCGATTTCAACGCGAGAATTTCGGCACGCAACTCTTCCAAAGGCGGCGAGAGATCAAAAAGCGAAGCAGGTTCAAAGCGCTCGATTTGGGCCGTGAGCTGCATAGACATGGCATCGATCGGGTGATGCCAGGCCACCATGCTCATCTCGTTGCCGAAGAAATCCCAGCCATCTCGGCGCTCGTCGGGGCGTGGCAAGATGGTCAACAACCTCTGACGCACCTGCTGCACCCCCGCCACATTCGAGGGCAAAAGCCGCAGAATATTCCGCGCCCGGTCCGAGGCCGCATCATAGCTATAATCGATGGTCAGGCTGATCTCATACAGCATTGCTCACCTCAGATAGATCGTAGAGACCAGATCGGACACATGCGCCAGATCGGCCCGAACGCCCAAGAGATACTCCGTCGTCACCTCTTCTGGACGGGCACAGGTCAGCCGCGCCTCCAAAGGCAGGATCGCGCGCAGCAACTCCGACGGACGACCATGCAGTTCCGCCTGCGGCAAGGCCTCGGCATGTTTGCGCATCTCGCGGATCAGGAACAGGATCGCTCGCGGGTTGTCGGCATCGAGTGCCAAAAGATCGACCACGGCATTGCGGCTGGTCTCCACACGGTAGCGGCGTTGATGCGTGATGATGGAGTCGCCCACTTCGACCGCCAAATCGAGCGAACCTTCGGGCGCCGCACTGTCGGCAAATTCCGCCAGCAAAGCCGCCATCGCATCGGCGCGCTCCAACTCCCGCCCAAGGCTCAGGAATCGCCACCCTGCAGAGCGATACATGTTCTCATGCACAAGCCCGGTGATGCCCGCAATCTTGCGGATCAAGACAGAGGTCGCCCGCGCGCAATCGTCACCGGGCTGCGCCGTCGCCGTCATCCGCATCGCGGTTTGCAACAGATCATTGAGCGCCGACAGGCCATCGGCAGAAAACCGGTCTCGCACCTTTGTGGCACAGCCGCGCGCAGCGATGATCCGCCCGATGAGGGCCTCAGGCAACGTCTGTTTCAGGTCGATCCCAAAGCCCAAAAGGTAATCTCGCAGCGCCTTCAAGCGCGGATCATTGCGGTTGTCCGTCGCCGCCAGACGAAGGTGATAGGCCCGCACCAATCGCGCGGCATCCTCAAACCGCTCCACATAACGGCCGAGCCAATAGAGGTTGTCCGCCGCACGCGACGGCAAAAGTCCGGGGCTGGTGCGCAGATAGGAGACGCCGTCCTCTTGTCGCGGTCCGGTTCTCGCCAAAGGCCGGTCGGAAACGACCCACACATCGGCCACAGACCCGCCGCGCTGCATCGCAAGCGCAGTCGCATCCCCAGAGCGGCCAATCCGAGCATAGCCGCCCTTCATGAATTGCCAGCCGATGGGCGTGCGCGCGGCAAAGACCCGCACGGTCATCGGACGCGGCACCACGGTGCCACCCTCCTCGCTGTCTTCCCATGCTGGCGTCGTCGAGAGCGTGACAGCCTCTTGCCCGACCAGCTTTTCGCCCTCGCGGTCGAGCCAATCCGCGATCGAGCCCATCGCCCTGCCACGGAACTCCCCGCCCAGCGCCGTGGTCGCGCCAAGATCAAATGGCAGATCCACCGCATGGGCCGGGCTGATCAGCATGTTCTGAGCGTTGCCGTGGACATAAGCGCGCTCCGTCGCGCCGCCGCACCACCAAGTCGCAATGTTGGGCAGCTTGAGCCTCTCGCCCATCAGCACCTCGCTGATCCGAGGCAGAAACGCCATCATTGCACGCATTTCCAGAACGCCGGAACCAAGCGCATTGGCCATCGCCAGATGACCCGTCCGCACTGCTTCCATCAGCCCCGGAGTGCCGATCTGTGAACGTGCGTTGAATTCCAGCGGATCGGCAAAGCTCGCGTCGATCCTGCGCCACAGCATCCCCAGAGGCCGTAGGCCATCAATGGTGCGCACCATGGCCTCGCCGTTTTCGACGACGATGTCCTCACCTTCGAGCAGCATCATGCCAAGGTAGCGCGCGATGTAGGTGTGTTCGTAATAGGTGTCGTTCGACGGCCCCGGCGTCAGGATCCCGGCAACGTGCGGATGTTTGAAGGACGCGCTCGCAAGGTCTTCCATAGAATCCCGGAACGCGCTGAAGAACCCCGCGAGTTTGTGAATGTGCGCGCGCGGGAAGCGCTCAGGAAAAATCCGCCCCGTTGCCATGCGGTTCTCAAGCGCAAAGCCTGCCCCTGAGGGCGCCTGCGTCCGGTCACCCAGAACGAACCAAGAGCCATCGGGAGAGCGGCCAATCTCGAAGGCCAGAAAATGCAGGTAATGCCCGCCCTTCGGCTGAACCCCCACCATCGGGCGCAGCCATTGCGGCGAGCGTGCGATCAGTTCGGCCGGCAGATGCCCGTCACTGACCAGTTGCGCTGGCCCATAAAGATCGGCCATGACGCGCTCCAACAAGTCCGCGCGTTGGGACAGGCCCGCACAGATGTGCTCCCATTCCAGCTCATGCAGGATCACGGGAATATGGCTCAACGGCCAAGCGCGCTCGGTCAGCGGATCGTTGGAATATTGCCGAAAAAACACGCCCGCATCGCGCAGATATTGATCGCCTCGCTCAAAGCGCGCGCGAATTTCTTCGGGTGAAAGCCGCGAGAACCGATCGACAAAGCGCCGCCACACAGGCCGCATCTGGCCTGTGGCGTCAAAAAGCTCGTCGGCCACATCCGGGCTTTGCTGATAGTCTGCAAAGAGATCCGGATGAGCGGAACCTGAGATCAGGCGCTGCGACATTGTGGTTTCGTTTTCCTTGGTGCTGTTCAGACAAGCCCAATGGGCCGTCTGAGGTCAAGCGTCAAGGGAAACTCCGGGTGTGGCACTTCTGTTCCGGGTGTATAGCTTCCCGGGGTGTGACCATAGGGTTCAAACCGCGCCAAACGCCGGGCTTCGGCCTCGTTGCCGTTCACCGGGAAAGTGTCGTAATTCCGCCCGCCCGGATGCGCCACATGATAGGTGCAACCGGCGATGGGCCGGCCTGTCCAGTCGTCATAGATGTCGAAATGCAAAGGCGCATTAACCGGCAAAACCGGGTGCAGCGCCTCTGGCGGTTGCCAAGCCTTGAACCGGACACCGGCGACGGACACACCCGAGGTTTGGGTTTTCGCCAAGGGGATCGGCCTTTGGTTGCACATGATCCGGTAGCGATCCTGATGCAGTGTCGTCATCTTGACCTGTAGCCGCTCGACCGAACTGTCGGTGTAGCGCACCGTACCGCCAATCGCACCGGTTTCGCCCAGAACATGCCAGGGCTCCAGCGCTTGTCGCACCTCAAGATGCACACCTTCGGCCTCAATCTGACCGCAGAACGGGAATCGGAATTCAGCCTGCGCCTTGAACCATTCTGGGTCCATGTCGAAGCCATGATGTTTGAGATCCGCAAGGAGCGAAAGCAGGTCTTCCCACAGATAGTGCGGCAACATGAAACGGTCGTGCAGCACGGTGCCCCAGCGCACCGGCTTGCCCTCAACGGGCGCGTTCCAACAGCGCGCGATGATAGCCCTGAGCAAGAGCTGTTGCGCGAGAGACATGCGCGGGTCCGGCGGCATCTCGAAGCCGCGGAATTCGACCAACCCCAGACGCCCGGTCGGGCCATCAGGAGAGAACAGCTTGTCGATGCAAATCTCCGCCCGGTGGGTGTTACCCGTGACATCCGTGAGCATGTTTCTAAGCAGACGGTCGACCAACCACGCGGGCGGCACAGCGGCCTCCGAGGGAGGCTTGATCTGCGACAGGGCGATTTCCAGCTCATAAAGCGTGTCGTGCCGCGCTTCGTCGATGCGCGGGGCTTGCGAGGTCGGCCCGATGAAGAGGCCCGAGAACAGATAGGACAGCGACGGGTGGCGTTGCCAGATCAGGATCAGCGACTTCAAGAGATCGGGCCGCCGCAAAAAGGGCGAGTCCGACGGGGTCGCACCGCCGACCACAACGTGGTTGCCGCCGCCCGTGCCAGTATGCCGCCCGTCGATCATGAATTTGTCAGCGCCCAGACGCGACTGACGCGCCTCTTCGTAGATCGCTTCGGTCGTCGCAACACAATCGTCCCAGCTGTGCGCCGGGTGGATGTTCACCTCGATCACGCCGGGATCGGGGGCGACGCGGATCACGTTCAGACGCGGGTCATGGGGCGGGGAATAGCCCTCGATATGGATCGGCAGGCCAAGCTCCTCGGCCGTGGTCTCCGCAGTGGCGATCAAGTCGAGATAATCTTCAAGCGTTTCGCACGGCGGCATGAAGAGGCACAGACGCCCATCGCGTGGCTCGATGGTGATCGCGGTACGGACCTGACCGCCCGCCGGATCAACGCCTTGAGCCATGATCTTTTGCCGCTCGGTCTCATCGCCGGACACTTCGGATACAGGCTGACTATGCTCTTTTGATGTTTTTGGCAGAATATCTGCGCGTTCCTTGGCTTCTTTTGCCTCGCGCTCCGCTTCCTCTTTTTCCAACCGGTCGACTTCGGCGCGGAATTTCTTGCGCCGTTCGTCCATGGCTGCATGAAAATCCGGCAGCGGTGCGTGGTCCATCATCGGGTCCGCCGGGTAGGAATAGGGATAGGCCGAGGGCGCAATATAGGGCAGCGCATTGAGCGGCAGGCGGAAGCCCACAGGGCTATCACCGGGGATCAGGAACAAATGCCCGCGCCGGGTTTTCCAAACTTCCGAAAGCCAACTTGATCCGGCTTTCGACTGCCATCTCTGGATCGGGAGGACATAGCCCGAGGGCTCCGTCAAACCACGCGAAAAGACGCGGGCAAAGCGCGCGCGATCTTCGGGGTTTTTGAGTTTCGAATTCTCGGGTGTGACGTTTTCCGGCAGGAGAGACTCCTTCAAAATCCACTCGCCGGGGTCTTCAAAGGCGGGCTGCGCGCAGATCGGATCGACACCCAAATTCTCGGCGAATTTCGTCATGAAATCCCCGGCATCCTTCGGCGTGGCGGGCGAGGGGGTGTCCTCTTTCGCGATCAGATCGGGGTTCTTCCACACAGGTTTTCCGTCATGCCGCCAATAGAGCGAAAAGGTCCAGCGCGGCAGGCTTTCGCCCGGATACCATTTGCCCTGCCCGTAATGCAGAAAGCCTCCCGGCGCGAAACGGGTTTGCAGACGCCGGATCAACTGATCGGCAAGCGCCCGTTTTTGCGGTCCGACAGCGGCAGTGTTCCATTCATCGCTCTCGAAGTCGTCGATCGACACGAACGTCGGCTCGCCGCCCATGGTCAGACGCACATCGCCCTCTTTGAGCGCCTCGTCCACCTTATGACCCAGCGCGTTGAGCCGGTCCCAGCTTTCCTCGGAGAAAGGTTTCGTGATGCGGGGATGTTCGGCAACGCGTTTGACCTGCATGTCGAAATCAAACGACACCTCCGGCGTGCCGACCGAAGAGAACCCGCCCGCAATCGGTGCGGCGTTTTGGTAATGCGGGGTGGCAGCCAACGGGATGTGGCTTTCGCCGGTCAAAAGCCCGGAGGTTGGGTCCAGCCCGATCCAGCCCGCGCCGGGTAGGAAGACCTCGCACCAAGCATGTAGATCTGTGAAATCATGATCGGTCCCAGACGGCCCATCTAGCGCTTCGAGGTCAGGTTTGAGCTGGATGAGATAGCCGGAGACAAAGCGTGCGGCGAAGCCTAGGTGACGCAGCACCTGCACCAAGAGCCACGAGCTATCTCGACAGGAACCGGATTTTTTCGAGAGCGTTTCATCGGGCGTCTGCACCCCCGGCTCCATGCGGATCGTATAATCGACATAGTCCGAAATCCGAGCGTTGAGGCCGACGAGAAAATCGACCGTGCGGGTTTCCTTGAAATCAATCGAGCCCACAAATTGCGCCAAAAGCGGGCCTTCAGGTTCAGGTGTGCGATAAATCACCAGATCGTCTTTCAACTCCGGCGGATACTCGAACGGCCAATGTTCGGCACTTTCCTCTACGAAGAAATCGAACGGGTTGTAGACGGTCATATCGGCCACCAGATCGACCTCGATCTTGAATTCGCGCACCGGCTCCGGGAAGACGAAACGCGATTGCCAGTTGCCATAGGGGTCTTGTTGATGGTTCACGAAATGACCCGAGGGCGTGACCTTGAGTGAGTGCGAAATCACCCGCGTGCGCGAATGTGGCGCCGGTCGCAGGCGGATGATTTGTGGCCCAAGCTCGACATTGCGGTCGTATTTGTAATGGGTGACGTGGTGGATCGATGCGTAAATCGCCATGGCTCTGACTGCGCCCTTTTCCCTGATCTTCACCTACAGGTTATAAGGGCTGTTTCAGAGCTTCACGGGCAAAAAGGCCGCACGCTCATAAATGCGGCCTCACTTTGGGCAAATCGCCCGTTTTTTCATCGCCCGCACCAATTCCAGCCCCCGAAGGCCGCATTCAAGGGCATTGAGCGACCCCGTGTCGGATCAGCTCGCTGCCTTTGACACGCGCCGGGTTGCCGCTTCGATAGCGTCCGGTCTGCATGTACCAGCTCCGCAGGAAGCTTGGGTAATGATGAGCGATCACTTTTGACCATTGGTCAAATTCCAAAGGTGTGAGCTTCGAGAAAAACCGATATGGCCCATGAAACGCGAATGACGTCTCCGGCGTCACACAAACGGAGTTGGCCCCTAAAAACATCGTGCAACTGGACATGCAGACGCTGCCCCGTATTTCCACAGTTTGGCCAAGGCGGTTGATTTTCTGAATCTCCGCCTTCCGCTTGCGCACACTGCCGCCATAATCGTTTGAGATAACGATTGTGGCCCCCGGCTGCTGCGATCCCGGCTTGGCAGCTTCCACGCTTGAGGCACCGCCCATGGCTAGCGTCCACGCCAAACACACTAAAAGAACCGGACGACGTAGATTGCAGGCCTCCAGCGCACACGCCGAAAGCGTGCGCAGAAAATTTAAGACTGTCATGATTTCACCCCACGTGAAGAGGCTTTCTCGCCTCAGACCACCGACCCCAATCGGCTCACACAGAAGTAAAGCAGGCAAAGGCTAAGAAAGCGTTGAGCCCTCGCGTCATTTTGAGAGAAATGCTGAATATCTCACATTGACGACCGCACCTTGCCCGAAACTCGCCACCGCGCTACCACTTTGGCAAAGGAGACCTCCCATGCGCGCAGCCAACGAAGCCCTCATCGTCATCGACATCCAGAATGACTTCTGCCCCGGCGGCGCGCTGGCAGTGACGGGAGGCGATGAGATTGTGCCGGGGGTCAATGCGCTGATGGCGGACTTCGCCTCCGTGATCCTGACGCAGGATTGGCACCCGGCTGGGCACAGTTCCTTTGCCAGCACACATGATGCCGCACCCTTTTCGGCCACTGAAATGCCCTATGGCACGCAGGTGCTTTGGCCCGACCATTGCATACAAGGCTCCGATGGCGCCGCATTCCACAAGAACCTCGTGACCACGGGCGACCTGATCATCCGCAAAGGGTTCAACCCGCTGATCGACAGCTACTCGGCATTTTTCGAGAATGATCATGTCACCCCGACCGGGCTTGAGGGCTACCTGCGCACCCGCGGGATCGACACGCTCACTTTGGTGGGGCTGGCGACGGATTTCTGTGTGAATTTCTCCGCTGTGGATGCCGCCAAACTTGGTTTCAAGGTCACCGTGCGCACAGATCTGTGTCGCGCGATTGACATGGATGGCTCTCTGGCAGCGGCACTCAGTGGGATGACCGCGGCCGGGGTCGAGGTCCTTTAGGGCCATGACGCCCAAACTTTTCACCACGCTGAAAACCTACACGCGGGCCGAATTTGGCTCTGATCTCTTTGCGGGGATCACTGTTGCCCTCGTCGCCCTGCCACTTTCCATTGCGATTGCCATCGCTTCGGGTGCCGCGCCCGCCGTGGGGTTCGTCACGGCCATTGTTGCGGGATTTCTGATCTCCGCTTTGGGCGGCAGCCGGGTGCAAATTGGCGGGCCCACTGGTGCGTTCATCGTTGTTGTTGCAGGCGTCATCGCCACACATGGTTATACCGGTCTCGTCGCCGCCACCTTCCTCGCCGGGATTATCCTCATCATTGCCGGATTGCTCCGCGCCGGGCAGTTGGTGCGCCATGTGCCCGAAGCGGTGATCAATGGCTTTACCATCGGGATCGGCGTGATCATCGGGACAAGCCAACTGGCCGATCTCTTCGGTCTTACCGGCCCCTTCCCCGCCGATTTCCTCGAGAAAATTCCCGCGCTGATCGAGGCCTTGCCCGACCTCAGCCCCGCGTCTTTTGGAATTGGCCTCTCCACTATGGTTCTGATCGTTGCCTTACGCCGAGCTTTTCCGCGCCTGCCGGGGCTGATCGTCGCCGTGGCGCTGACGTCCGCCGCGGTGGCGCTTTTCGATCTACCGGTTGAGACCATTCGCTCGCGGTTTGGCGAGCTGCCACAAAGCCTACCCGCACCGCATCTGCCGGAATTGAGCTTTGCGACCCTGCGAGAACTGTTGCCCTCCGCGCTTGTCATTGCCTTTCTCGCCGGTGTCGAGTCCCTCCTCTCGGCCATGGTCGCGGACCGGATGATCGGTGGGCGTCACCGCTCCAACGCAGAACTGATGGCACAGGGCTGGGCCAATATCGGGTCTTCTCTGTTTGGCGGCCTGCCTGCCACCGGCGCGATTGCCCGCACCGCGACCAACGTGCGCGCAGGCGGCAAGACCCCGGTCGCCGGGATCGTGCATGCCGTGACGCTTTTGGCGATCATGATGCTGGCCGCGCCGCTGGCGGGCTATCTCGCGCTTCCTGCGCTCTCGGGCCTTTTGCTTTTGACGGCTTGGAATATGTCCGAACCGCATCGCTGGGGCGAATATCTGCGCGGGCGGCGGTCTGATCTTGTGCTCTTGCTGATCACCCTCGCCCTGACTGTGATCACAGACCTCACGGTCGCTATCGGCACGGGGATCGCGCTTGGCTTGGCTCTGCGTCTGTCGCGCCGTGGCACGGACAATCCTGATTGGAATCCGCGCGACAAATGACAAGGGGCGCCAGCCTGTGATCACAAACTCCTTTCTTACGCCTTTTCCTTGCCAAACCCTTGTCCCCCCTGCTTTAACAAGGCGGTCATAGGAAGAGGGACCGCCCAAATGGTCGATATCGCAACCCGCGTCTACAATCATAAATGGAAGATCGACCCGATCGTCCGCTCCCTGATCGACACGGATTTCTACAAGCTGCTGATGTGCCAATCGGTGTTCCGCAATCGTCCGGACACCACGGTCACCTTCTCTCTCATCAACCGCTCGAAAGACATCCGCCTGGCCGAGATGATCGATGAGGGCGAGTTGCGAGAACAGCTTGACCATGTGCGGTCCCTATCCCTGAAACGTGGCGAGAGCACTTGGATGCGCGGCAACACGTTTTACGGTAAACGCCAGATGTTCCGCCCGGATTTCATGGAGTGGTTCGAAAACCTGCGCCTTCCGGCCTATCAGCTCGAAAAGCGGGACGGGCAATATGAGCTGACCTTTGAGGGCAGCTGGCCCGAGGTGATGCTCTGGGAAATTCCCGCTTTGTCGATCCTGATGGAGCTACGGTCGCGCGCCGTGCTTGACCCAATGAAGAAATTCGAGCTTCAGGTGCTCTACGCCCGCGCGATGACCAAGCTTTGGGAAAAGGTGAAACAGTTGCAGCCGCTCGACGGGCTCAAGATCGCCGATTTCGGCACCCGTCGCCGGCACTCCTACCTCTGGCAGGATTGGTGCGTTCAGGCCATGGTCGAGGGGCTTGGCAGCAAATTCACCGGCACCTCAAATTGCCACATCGCCATGAAGCGCGATCTGGAAGCGGTGGGCACCAACGCGCATGAATTGCCCATGGTCTATTCCGCCTTGGCCAAAGACGATGCCGCACTCGCCGCCGCGCCCTATGATGTGCTGCGCGACTGGCACGAGGAGCACTCCGGCAATCTTCGGATCATCCTGCCGGACACGTATGGCACCAAAGGCTTTCTGGACCGCGCCCCCGATTGGCTCGCGGGCTGGACCGGCATCCGCATCGACTCCGGCGATCCCGCGACCGGTGCTGAGGTGGCGATTGACTGGTGGAAAGCGCGTGGCGAAGACCCGACCAAAAAGCTCGTCATCTTCTCGGACGGCTTGGACACGGACAAAATCATCGAGTTGCACAATCAGTTCAAAGGCCGGGTGAAGACCTCCTTCGGCTGGGGCACTCTGCTCACCAACGACTTCCGCGGCCTGACCCCGGACGACGCGCTGGCGCCGTTTTCACTGGTCTGCAAAGCAATCTCTGCGAATGGCAATCCGACGGTGAAGCTGTCTGATAATCCGAAGAAAGCGATGGGGCCGGCGGAAGAGGTCGAGCGCTATAAGCGGGTGTTTGGGGTTGGGGAGCAGGAGGAAATGGAGGTTGTGGTTTAATCACTTAAAAGCAAATTTGATGATTTGCTTTTAAGGAATAACTCCCACTTTATCTGCGTCAATTATGTATCCGAGTGCTTGAAGCCGTATATTCATTGCCTGCTTGGAAACCTGAAATTTTTTTGCGAGTTCAGAAATGGAATCGCCGACACCAACACACTCTATGATCTTACTTTTAGGCATCAACAACCGTGCAGCAAATTGATTTGCTTCGGTTTCTTCCGTTGCAGATATCATTTCATTATAAAATTCGCCAAAGGGTTCACTACGGTACGCAACGCTGTCATCCACACCCTCGCCGATTAAATGCGCATGCAAAAGATAATGGCCAAGCTCATGCGCCATAGTAAATCTCTGGCGGAAATAATGATCTGATTTATTTGCAGATATTTCAAACTTGTTCGCAGGCAAACGTTTTAACTGCCCAGATATCTGGTCATCAAGATCAGCCTTTTTATTCAAGGCAATACCCATTGAGCGAATAATCGCTTCAATGTTGACCGGTGGCCCAAGATGTTTAGCCGCTATGTCTCGAAAATTAGAGTTCATCATTTTTCATCGATTCAGCAATAGAGTCTGCGGTTTTTCCATCGATTCCATCTTTATTGTGCGATATGCGCTTTTCCACTTCATTTGCAAGTGTCAATACAATCCTATCATTTAAAATGGACTTTTCTACTAGCTCTGTCGTAATCAGTTGAGATTTCTTCTTATCAAGCCATTCAACGGCTTCATCAGCTGCGGCATCTTTCGCAGCGCCCCTGATGAGAAAAAAGCTACCTAGCGCAGCAGAAGCCAAAACAACTCCCAGCACAGTTAAGGAAAGACTGACGATATCTAATCTGCCCATTTGACCAGCAGTTGCCAGTGCATTTCCTGCCAATTCTCCCAACTCACATATCTGGAACACTTCAATAGATTGAGCAAACTGCGAACAATCATCTCTGTTTTTTTGGAAAGGACCGACCAAAATAACGAAAGAAAACAATATAAGCCACAGGACATGAATACCCAAAGAAACGTAAATAGCTCCAACTAAGAAACCTCGTTTAGAGCTTGCCGAATTATCCGTCACATTTCATTCCTTAAAAATACTTAATACATTTAAAGCACAAGCATAACACTTGATCTATACCTTCCCCCGCAACTTCTTAACCTCCCCCCGTTCCTTCTTCGCCTTGATCCGCCGTTCCACACTGCCCTTCGTCGGTTTCGTCTTGATCCGGCGTTTCGGCTTTTCCGTGGCTTTCCGCACCAGCTCCGCCAGTCGTTCCCGCGCGATCTCTCTGTTCCGCGCCTGCGAGCGGGTTTCTTCGACCTGAATGACGACGGCACCTTCCTTAGTCCAGCGGCGTCCAGCCAGACGGCGCAGGCGGTTCTTCACGGGTTCGGGCAAATTAGGCGAGCGGGCGGCTTCGAACCGGAGCTCGACCGCCGTCGAGACCTTGTTCACGTTCTGCCCGCCGGGACCGGACGAGCGGATGAATTGCTCGGTCAGTTCCCAATCGGCGATGGTGATTTGATCTGTGACGGTCAGGGGCATGGTGAACAGATACCGCAAAAGGAAAAGGGCTGCCAGATAGAGCAGCCCTCCGAGATCTCAGGAGATGGGGTCAGTTAGGACACCCAATCAGGAGTGTTTCACACTAGATTTTTCCTCTAGGTGGCGGCCCCCCCGACTGTCTTGACCTCGCTCTCCAACATCACTCTAGACACTGGACCACCTCCTTTCGATGAATTGCCGATAAGATGATGGTGCCACAGATTTGGTATATAGCAAGTAAATTTATACCATACGTGCCGTGAGGCGCCCAACAATTAGGCGGAAAGGCACGAGAGCGATCAATGCGAGAGCGAATTTTAGACCCCAATCGGCCACAGCGAGCGAAATCCAGAGCGGAACCGGTTGACCGACCAAGAGGAAGGGCACGGCGTCCCAGGCCCAGGACACTTCCATATCGGCATTCTCGCCAAAGACAGTGATGCTTTGCGAA
This sequence comes from Celeribacter sp. PS-C1, assembly GCF_019429625.1. Classification (GTDB taxonomy): domain Bacteria; phylum Pseudomonadota; class Alphaproteobacteria; order Rhodobacterales; family Rhodobacteraceae; genus Celeribacter. The sequence goes on along the minus strand of NZ_JAHXRW010000001.1, from coordinate 368,354 downwards.
AACGCGATGGTGAAGAAAATCGCGGTGTCGAGCGCAGAGCCGACGAGCGACGAAGTGAAAGGTGCTTTCCACCACGAGCCATCGCGCATCCGGTTGAAGACGAAGACGTCGACAAGCTGGGCGATCAGAAAGGCGGTGGCGGAGCCCACGGCGACACGCAGAGCGACGGCCTGATAGGTATAGCCATCGCCTTGCAGCGTGATTTGCGTGCCGATGAGGGAACAGACGATGCCGGCAACAAAGCCCGCGAAGATGACTTTGCGCGCGGACTGCACCCCGTACACGCGGTTCATCACATCGGTGACGAGGAAGGCGAAAGGATAGGTGAAGGCACCCCAGGTCAGCAGCCCGTCGAGGAGCAGGAATTGAACGAGGATGTTGGAGGCCACAACAATGGCGGCCATGGCAAGAATGCCAAGAAGAAGCTGTTTCATGATGTACCCGTTTTTTATCGAAGGTGACGGCAACTCGGCCCCATTATGGAGCGACGCGGCGGTCTAACCTTGGCCGGATCACAAAGCAAGCGTTATTCGATGACGCGGTAATCGACGAATTCGGTGCGCTGGAAGAAACGGAAATTGTCGTCCGAGACCATCGTGAGGCGAATGCCTTCGTCATCGGCCCAGACCGCAATGCCTTCGAGGTTGTCATGGGTCGCGGTCAAAGTGCGCAACAGCGCGACCTCATTCTCCGGCCCGTCAGGACCGAGATCAAAGCGCCGCACACGGGAGGCAAAACCCAACCCCATGAACCAGCGCTCCAAGAGATACAGCCGCCCGTCCGGTCCGATATCGAGGCCGACCGGCAGGAAATCCGTATCTGGATCGCGCGGGATCGACCATGTGTTGTCCCAAGTTCCATCCACGAAGCGGTAGAGCGGAAAGGGGCGCCCAACGGCCCCCGAGCGCTCCGGCAGAGTGTAGATCGTACCGACATCATCGACGGCCAGTCCCTCAAGCGAGGAGTTGTTTTGCATGCTTGCGAAATCGGGATGCTTCGGAAGATCCACCACACGCCCTGTCTCCAGATCAAGCTTTGCGACCCTGTGGTTGGACTCAAAGCTTACATAGACCTGTCCATCATCAGAGATCGCGATGCCTTCGGAGTCGTCGCTATATTGTGGCAAAGGCCCGCCATCCTCGGCCACGAGCGCCGCGCCCCTATCAAGAGACACGCCAGAAACCACGCCAGCGTCGTCACGCGTCAGCTGCCCGATGAAATAGTTGCCGCGGTCTGAGAGGGCCACGAATTGCAGCCCATCTTCGGACAGTTCAAGACCCGAGAGCCCCCCCACGAGGGCATTCTCGGACACCCATGAGTAGGACCCCAAATAGCGCGCCTCGGCGGCCATAGCGGTCTGGACAGACAGGCTCGCGATCAGCGCGAGGACAAGACGGCGGAGCATTGAGCAGGCAAACTCGCAAGCGTGATCGGAGGTTTGGGTTTCGCCGGTTTGGCATTCGGGTCCGGCGGCGGCGGGTTCAGGATATTGTTCACCCAATCCTGCGCATCGGCGCAGCCGTCTCCGGGGGGCGGCGCGGCCTGATCGACACAGGTTTTATCGCCGCGCGGACAGTTCAGCCGCACATGGAAATGATAGTGATGCCCCCACCACGGGCGCACCTTGCGCAGCCAGCTTTTGTCACCTTTTTCGTCGTTGCACATCTGCACCTTGGCGCCGGGGAAGACGAAAATCCGCGCGACGCGCGGGTCAGAGGCGGCGGCTTTGATGATCTCATGATGCGCGCGAGTCCAGCTTCCATTCGTATAGGCGCCGGAAGAGCGCTGCATCGAGATCGAAGACAGGCTTTCACGCTCCGCGCGGCTCAGATCGAGACGGGTCGCGGGCAGCATCCAGATGTCAGCATCCAGACCGATCTGATGGCTCGCATGGCCCGACGACATCGGACCACCACGGGGCTGGCTCATGTCGCCAATATAAAGCCCGTTCCAGCCGGGCTGAGCAGCGGCTTTGCGCGACAGGTCTTCGAGAAAATCGACCAAGACCGGCTGGCCCCAGTTACGATTGCGAGAGAGGCGCATGGCCTGCCATGTCGGGCCGTTTTCCGGCAAGGCCGCAGCGCCAGCCAAACAGCCTTTGGAATAGCTACCAAAGGATTCGGGCGTTTGCGAGGAAGGGAGCGCGACCGGCCCAAACAGGGCCTTGGCCGGGCGGTGATCCGACGAGGACACCGTCACTGTGGGGGGCGGACTGCTGTCTCCGCCGCCTATACAGGCGGCGAGAGTTGCAACCAAAGCCAAGCTCAACCATTTACGCATCATCAGAAACCTTTGTGCCCTCGGGATGCACCCACGCTAGCAGCACCAGCCCCAGAATGAAAAGGGCGATAAGCGGAGTGATGCCGAGGCGCTGAGAACTACTCAAATCAGAGACCAAAGCAATCAGCGCAGGCGCCAAAAATGTCGTCGCTTTTCCGGAGAGCGCGAAGAGGCCGAAGGCTTCGGTCATCCGCTCAGGATCGGCCTGACGCACCATCATCGTGCGCGAGGCGGATTGGATCACACCGGAGACCGCGCCCAGCACCGCACCACAGATATAAAAGGCGATGTCCGGCAGTTTGCTTCCGGCTTCGACCGCCGTGAACAGCACGCTTTCGCGGGTGATGGTCAGGATCACAAGACAGACGGAGACCAGCACGAGGATAGAGAATATGATCACTGGTTTCGGGCCGAACTTCTGATCCGCAATACCACCGAAGTAGGTAAAAACCGCTCCGGTGAAGGCCGCGAGTATGCCGAAGACGCCGATCTGCACAACGCTCCATTCCAACGCACCCAGCGCATAGATGCCGCCAAAGGTGAACACGCCATTGAGCGCATCGCGATAGAACATCGAGGCACCGAGATAGGCGAAAAGCGAGCGGCGCGACGGCAGGGTTTTCAATGTCTTGATCAGATCGCTTATACCCTTGCTAACCGCCCGCCCCATCGGCAGGCTTTTTCCCTTAGGTTCGCGCACCCAGAGGAAAAACGGCACCATGGAAATCACGAACCACAGCGCCACGAAGGGACCGACAAACCTCGTGCCTTCCCGCGCCTCGGGATCAAGCCCGAACAAAGGCGCGCGTCCCAAAAGCGTCACACCGGAGGCATTTTCCGCAAAGAGCAAAAGCATGATCACCAGCGCGATGATCCCGCCGACATAGCCCCAAGCCCAGCCATTGCCGGAGATTTTGCCGATTTCTTCACGCGTACCCAAATCCGGCAAAAGCGCATTGGTGAAAATTGTGGTGAATTCGACCCCAATCAGGCCCAATCCAAAAAAAACCAGCACCCACATGGTGGGAAAATCCGAAGGTGCGGCCAGCCAAAGCCCAGCCGATCCAATAACATAGAGCGATGAAAAGAGCCAAATCCACGGCATCCGGCGTTTGTTCTCATCGGCGATGGACCCCAGGATCGGCGCAAAGATTGCAATCGTCAGCCCCGCAACGGTCAAACCGTAGCCCCAAATCGACTGCGCTTCGGCCTTGGCATGTGCCGGATCCATGCCGCCAGCAGTGAGATAGGCGATCACCTGTTCGGCAAAATAAGGCCCGAAAATGAAGGTCAGGATCAACGTATGAAAGGGCTGCGTCGCCCAATCGTACATCATCCAGCCCCAGATGCGCTTGCGATGGCTTGGCTCTGCCATGGTCCCTGCCCTTTTCACCTCAGTTGCGGCGATAGAACAGAGAAAGCGCCACCGGCGCAACGCTTATCATGGCTTTAACGTGTGGGCGGCCACGGACGTGTGTCATCCGCCTCAATCCAGTTGCGCACCCAGGCCGGAAGATCGGGGCTTTCCACCCCCGGCTCAAGCCGCACCAAAAGCTCTTTCGGCGGCACCATCTTGCGTTTTTTGATCACCGCACCGCGCAGCAGGATATGATTGCAGCATTCGCCCTTCTGGTCCCACATCGATTGCTCGATATAGAGAAACTTGTCATCGAACCCAATCGGCGTGGTCACCATATCGACGGTCTGAAACGTCGTCACCCGGCGCCGATAGCGCACAGAGGCGCCCGCCACCGCCATGCCATAGCCACCCTCTTTCGCGGCCTTGGCCGTGCCATTACGGATCGACATCGGCACGCGACCAAGATCAAAGATTGTTAAGGTTCTGCCGTTATTAAGCTCAAGCCAAAGGTCAATGTCCCACGGCATACAGACATGCCGGGAATGATGCGGCTCGAAAAGGCCGAGTTTGGGCGCGTTGCGGACTTTCCACGCTTGATAGAACATGCGGACAAATGGATACATGCGCGTCAGTGTGTTGCTGCGGTTGCAAAGGTCAAGACCGGACGTTGCGGCACAAACCGCCTCGGGCTTGCGCGACGGGGATTGAGACCTTAGGTGAGACTACGATGATAACTTGGGAACCTGATACATGCTGTCTTTGATGCAAATCCTGCTGATGATCCTCGGCGTCGTGAAATTTGTCATGATCATTCAGATCATCATGAGCTGGCTGATCAATTTTCAGGTGCTCAATGTGCGCCAACCGCTCGTCTATCAAATCTGGAACGGTCTTTCGCGCCTTCTTGAGCCGATCTACCGCCCGATCCGCAAAATCCTGCCCCCGATGAGCGGCTTGGACCTTGCCCCTCTGGTAGCTTTTATCGCGATCTATGCGATAGAGCGGATCATCTACAACAACATGGGTATGTTCTACTAAGGCCTTGAGCCTCACGCCCCCGCGTGCGAATCTGTCGCCAATCATAAAGAGCAGACAGAATGAGCACGACACAGGCGCTTTTATCTTCCGTTTTCGGATTTGACGACTTCCGACCCGGTCAGGCGGAGATCGTCGAAGCCGTCGTGGCGGGCCGCGATGTGCTTGCCATCATGCCCACGGGCGGCGGCAAATCCCTGTGTTTCCAACTCCCTGCTCTGGTGCGCGAAGGGTTGACCGTGGTGATCTCGCCTTTGATTGCGCTCATGCGCGATCAGGTGCAGGGGCTGCAAGCCGCCGGTGTCGCCGCTGGCTCGCTGACCTCGGGCAACACCGAAGAGGAAAACGACGCCGTCTTCGCCGCGCTTTCCAATGGTGAGTTGAAACTCCTCTACATGGCGCCTGAGCGGCTGGCCTCCGGTGGCACCTTGCCGATGCTGCGGCGCGCAAATGTGTCTTTGATTGCCGTCGATGAGGCGCATTGTGTCTCGCAATGGGGCCATGATTTCCGGCCAGACTATCTCCGCATCGGCGATCTGAAACGCGCCTTGAATGTGCCACTCGCGGCCTTCACCGCCACCGCCGATGAGGAAACCCAAGCCGAGATCGTCACGCGCCTCTTCGACGGCACCCCGCCCGAAAGCTTTCTGCGCGGCTTCGACCGACCGAACATCCACCTTGCCTTTGCCGTGAAAGACAGCCCACGCCGCCAAATCCTCGATTTTGCAGCAGCCCGCAAAGGGCAGTCCGGCATCGTCTATTGCGGCACGCGGGCCAAAACCGAAAGCCTCGCCAAGGCGCTCTCGGACGCAGGACATCTGGCGCTCGCCTATCACGGCGGCATGGAGCCGGACCGCAGACGTGAGGTCGAGCGGCGGTTTCAGCAGGAAGACGAGTTGATCGTCGTCGCCACCATCGCCTTTGGCATGGGGATCGACAAACCGGACATCCGCTGGGTCGCCCATGCCGATCTGCCGAAAAGTGTCGAGGGCTACTATCAGGAAATCGGGCGCGCCGGTCGCGACGGCGCACCTGCGGAAACGCTGACACTCTTTGGCCCCGACGACATCCGGTTTCGCCGCACACAGATCGACGAAAGCCTCGCGCCGCCTGAACGCCGCGCTGCCGATCATGCGCGTTTGAATGCGCTCTTGGGGCTGGCCGAAGCGCAGGTCTGTCGGCGTCAGACTTTGCTCAAATTCTTCGGCGAAGAAGCCGCGCCCTGTGGCAATTGCGATCTCTGCGACAGCCCACCGGAGCTGTTCGACGGCACCACGGCGGTGCGCAAAGCGCTCTCCACCGTGCTGCGTTGTGATCAGGGCTTTGGCGCCGGGCATCTCATCGACGTTTTGACCGGCAAGATGACCGACAAGGTGCGGCAGTGGAACCATGATCAACTGTCTGTCTTTGGCATCGGCAAGAACTATGACAAACGCCAGTGGAACGCGATTTTCCGGCAGATGATGGGGGCGGATCTGCTGCGCCCCGACCCGGAACGGCATGGCGCATTGTTCATGACCGAACCGGCGATGCCGATCCTCAAGGGCGAAGCGGAGATGACGCTGCGCAAAGACACTTTGGCAAAGGCGCGCAAAGGGCCGGTCGCCAAGGCGCTGGTCTCCGAGGAAGACGCACCGCTTTTGTCCGCGCTCAAGGCGAAACGCCGCGCGCTGGCCGAAGAGGCGCGCGTGCCCGCCTATGTGGTTTTTGCCGACCGGACCTTGATCGAAATGGCCGAAAAGCGTCCGAAAACGCTCGATGAGATGGGGCGGATCGGCGGGGTCGGCGCGAAAAAACTCGAACGCTACGGCGATCTGTTTCTCTCGGTCATTCTCGGCGCTCCGGTGCCAGAGATGCATCCGGCGCGGCGCAAGTTGGCCAGCTCCGGCGGCGGCGATTTGTTTGATCTGTTGCAAGGCATTCACAACGATTTGGCGCGCGGGGATTGCGGCACGCTCAAACCCATGAGCTTGACCGCCTCACAGATCACCAAGATCGTGAAAATGCGCCCCTCGGACATGCACAGTTTCGCCCGCATCGTCGGCGACAGATCCGCCGAACGGTTTGGCCCCGCGATGATTGAGGCGATCCACGCGGCCTGAGCGGTTCACTCGCCCGCAAGAACCTGCGCCGGTTCTTCGGGGAGGATCGGACGGCAACCTTGGGGAAGCTCCTGAAGGATACGATCAATGATCGCCGCCTTGCGCAGCGGTTTCGTCATGTAGTGATCGAGCCCCGCCGCCAGTATTTCCTGTTCATCCCCCGCCATGGCATGGGCCGTCAGCGCGACAATCGTAAGATGCGTGCCGGTGTCGATTTCGAGCGCGCGGATTTGCCGGGTGGCCTCTTTGCCATCGACCTCAGGCATGGAAATATCCATGAAGATCAGGTCGGGTTGAAAGCCCTGATAGAGTTCCACCGCCTCGCGCCCGTTGTTGGCAAAACGCAATTCGATGTCGAGGGATTTGAGCATTTTACCGAACACAAGCTGGTTCGTCTTATTGTCCTCAGCGGCCAGAATGCGCATCCGACGGCCCTCGGTCTTCTGAACCTCGTCCGGCTCGACCGGGATCAGGGCCGACAAGGTGCGCCAAAGATCGGCACGCAGCAGGGGTTTTTGCAGGCTGGTGGCGTCCTCAATATCCAGCCGGTCGGCGGAGGTCGGGCCGGAAGTCATCAAGAGCACCGGCGCCGTGACGCCGCGCACGCGCAGGGTCGCGATGACCTTGGCAATGTCCGTATTGGGCAGTTTGTTGTCGATCAGATAGACCTGTGCATCGAGAGGCGAGGTCAATAGTTCTTCGGCAGAGGCAAAAGGCGACACTTCGAAACCAAGCGCCGTCAGTTGCTTTTCAAGGATCAGGGAGTTGGCGTTGATGTGATCGACCAAAGCCGCCTTATGCATCCAGGACGGCAGGGTCAGATGTTTCGCCTCTTCGACCACATCCATCGTGATGTGGAACCCGAAACAGGAGCCGACGCCCTCTTCGCTATCCACCCAAATCTCACCGCCCATGAGTTGAACGAGTTGACGCGTGATGGCGAGGCCGAGGCCGGTGCCTTCGAACTTACGATTGTGCGCCCCCTCGACCTGATTGAACTCACCGAAGATGTGCTCGATCATATCGGGCGCGATGCCGATGCCACTGTCTTCGACAGACACGTGCACGCGCTGACGCTTGCCCTCGTCGTCGGGCAGGCCAACGACCCGAACGATGACATGACCGGTATGGGTGAACTTGACCGCGTTGCCGACGAGATTGGTCAGAACCTGCCGCATGCGGCCCGGATCGCCGATGAAATTGGTCGGCATGAACATGTCGTAATCAATGATCAGATCGACGCCCTTTTGCGCCGCAGAGGGCTGCAACAGCACCATCACGTCCTGAATACAGCGTTCGAGATCAAAGACTTCCGGGTGCAGAGACAGTTTCGACGCCTCAATTTTCGAGTAGTCCAACACATCGTTGATCAGACTCAAAAGCGCCTCGCCCGAGGATTTGATCGTCTCGACATAAAGCGACTGTTCGTCGTTCAGATCCGTCTCCGCCAGAAGGTCGGCCATGCCCACCATGCCGTTCATCGGCGTGCGAATTTCGTGGCTCATATTGGCGAGGAAGGCGGATTTGGCGCGGTTCGCGGCCTCGGCTTTTGTTCGGGCTTTTTTCAAACGATCTTCGTAGCGGATCGTCGAGGTGATGTTGAGGCCGAGAGACACCATATCGCCATCCGAAGAACGGCGATCCACCAGTTTCACAAATTGGTTGTTCCAAAGCCGCACCGTCTGCGGTTCGCGCACCGGCGCATGCCAGCGGCCCACCGCCTGTTCGATAAAGGCCTCGCGGGTCAGGTCTCCGACATCGATGATCCCCTCTTCGACGGCAAGACGCACGATTTCCGGATAGGAAATGCCCGGCCGGACATCGTCCAGCCCATCAAAGATACGCAAATAGGCGGGATTGGCGGCGATCATGATGTCGGAGGGGTCAAAAACGGCGAACCCGTCCTGAATGGTCTCAATCGAATCCCACAGCCGCCGCTCGGCGATGTGCACTGCGACATTGGCTTTTTCCAAGTCCTCCTTGGTGCGGATGTTCTCATCGCGCAATACTTCGGTCTCTTCGCGTTTGATGATGATCTCATCAGACAGGGAGCGCGCATGTTTCGAGAGTTTGCGATTGGCCTCAAACAGTTCCGCCTGTTTGAGTTCCAACAAACGTTCCGCAGCGAGGCGCGCGCGACGTTCCTGAGACAGCGTATCCGACAATGACATGGGGACCTCTTCCTATCCGTCCCGGGCCTTCTGACCCGAGCTTTCGGCCAGAATGCCCTGAACAGGGTGAAAAGAATCTTAATCAACCCATGCAAATTGGCGGAAAATTGTCCGAAAGACCGTTCAGAGCCGCTCAATCGCCAAGGCAATGCCCTGTCCGCCGCCGATACACATGGTGATGAGGCCATATCGCCCGCCGATGCGCTCCAGCTCATACATGGTCTTCACCACCAGAATGGCGCCGGTCGCGCCGACAGGATGGCCAAGCGCGATGGCGCCACCATTCGGGTTCACTTTCGCCACGTCCAGCCCAAGCGCGCGGTTGACTGCGATGGCCTGCGCCGCGAAGGCTTCGTTGCTCTCGATCACATCGAAATCGCCAACCGTCAGACCGCTGCGGGCGCACAGGCTTTCGACCGCCGGGATCGGACCGATGCCCATAACTTCAGGGCGCACACCGGAATGGGCATAGCCGACGATGCGGAATTTGGGTGTCAAACCCGCCGCCTCTGCCGCCTCGCGCCGCGCAAGCACCAAGGCCGCGGCACCATCATTGAGACCAGAGGCATTGCCCGCCGTCACCGTGCCGTCTTTTTCAAACGCCGGGCGGAGTTTTCCGAGGCCCTCCAACGTGGTGAGTTTCGGGTGTTCGTCCGTTTCAAAAGCCACGAGATCGCGTTTCACTTTGACCTCAACCGGCACGATCTGATCGCGAAACACGCCGGCCTCGATGGCGCGGGCCGCACGCGTCTGGCTTTCCAAGGCAAAAGCGTCCTGATCCTCGCGCGACACACCATGTTCACGGGCGACGTTTTCCGCCGTCACCCCCATATGACCGGTGCCGAAGGGACAGGTCAGCGCGCCCAACATCATATCTTGCGCGCCCACATCACCCATCTTTTGCCCCCAGCGCGCGGCGGGAAGGATATAGGGCGAACGGCTCATGACCTCGGTCCCGCCCGCCACGGCGAAATCGGCGTCACCCAGCATCAGGGACTGCGTGGCGGAGACCACGGCCTGGGCGCCCGAGCCGCAGAGCCGGTTGACGTTCATCGCGGGCGTCGTCTCAGGGATACCCGCGCCCATGGCGGCGAGGCGGGAGACATACATGTCCTTGGGTTCGGTGTTGATGATGTGGCCAAAGACGGCATGGCCAATTTGCGCACCTTCGACACCGGCACGTTCAAGTGCGGCTTTGGTGACAAGCGCGCCGAGATCGGCGGGGCGCACCCCGGCCAAGGCTCCGCCAAAAGTCCCGATGGCGGTGCGAGCGCCGCCCAGAATGACGATGTCGGACATGTGTTCCTCCTCTGATCCTGCGCCCGAGTGTAACCAAGGCTGCGATCAGAGAAAGATGGAACGCTGCGTCTTACTGTGGATTGTTACTGAGGATTGGCGTGAGTGAGATGCGCGCGACCGGTTTCGGTGACGATCTCTTCGTGGCTGTTTTCGATCACCAACACGGAGAGAGGCCGCCCATAGCCCGCGCCCGAGTCGATATCGATCCGGTTGCCGAAATGCGTCGCCTCATCGAGCGCCGTGTGACCATGCACGACCGTAAAGGGTAGCGGGCCGCGATAATCGAGCCAGCCTTCTCTGATCCACAAAAGATCCTCTTCGGTCTGATGCTCGACCGCGACACGGGGACGAATGCCCGCGTGGACGAAAAGATAATCGCCCCAAGCGTAAGTCAGCGGCAGGTTTTCCACGAAATCGAGGTGCGCCTCAGGCACCGCCTTTTTCGCCCGCATATGCGCGATCTCAAACTCGCCATCGACCGCCTCGACGCCGTAAGAGGCCAAGGTCGTCGGACCGCCCAAAGCCGGGTGAAGCCAACTTTTGCCGGATTTGATGTGCTGGTTGTCATGGGCGATGCCGTGGCGCACGAAACGGGTGAACATCCGATCGTGATTGCCGCGAATGGCCCGCCACGGTTTGCCCGCAGCGATGCCGTCCATCAGATATTGAATGACCCCTGCGCTGTCCGGCCCCCGATCCACATAGTCGCCCAAGTGGATGATCCGGGCGTCGGTATCGCCGACCCTTGCCTTATCTGCCTCGATCCGCGCGTGGGCGGCTTTGAGCATGTCGAGTTGGCCGTGAATGTCGCCGATGGCGTAGATGCGCAAGGGTGCCTCCTGTTAGGATTTCATGCGGATCGCATGCCATTCGAGGTGGTCGCGCATGAAGGTGGAGATGAAGTAATAGCTATGGTCATAGCCCTCTTGCATCCGAAGTGTTAGGGGCTGGCCGGTTTTTTCACAAACCTGTGTCAAAAGCTCCGGCTTGAGCTGACCTTCGAGGAAATTATCCGCCGTGCCCTGATCGACAAGAATCTCCGGCACACGCGCGCCATCCTCGATCAACGCACAAGCGTCGTATTCCCGCCAGCTCGATTTGTCGGCACCGATATAGCCGGTCAGCGCCTTTTCCCCCCAAGGGCAATTCAGCGGACTGACGATCGGGGAGAAGGCCGAAACGGATTTGTATTTTTCAGGATTTCTGAGCGCGATGGTCAGCGCGCCATGGCCACCCATCGAATGCCCCATGATGGACACGCGCGACATATCCGCCGGGAATTCCGCGCCGATGAGCGCAGGCAGTTCCGTTTCGATATACTCACGCATCCGGTAGTTTTTCGCGAAAGGTTCTTCGGTGGCGTTCACGTAGAACCCGGCGCCCAGACCGAAATCATAGGCACCTTCCGCGTCGTCCGGCACGCCTTCGCCACGGGGCGATGTGTCAGGTGCGACAAGGATGAGACCAAGCTCCGCGCATGCTGCGCGGAACTCGCCTTTTTCAGTGACGTTGGCCTGTGTGCACGTCAGACCCGAGAGATAGAACACCACGGGAAGCACCTCGCCCTCGGCATGATCCGGCACGAAGACGGAAAACTCCATCTCGGTTCCGGTCGCCGTCGAGCTGTGGGTGTAGACACCCTGAGTGCCGCCATGGCTTCGGTTGGTGGATTTGACCTGCATCACAGTTCCCCTCAGAATTCCACGACAGCGCGGATGGATTTGCCCTCATGCATGAGATCGAACCCGTGGTTGATCTCTTCGAGGCTGAGTTTGTGGGTGATCATCGGGTCGATCTCGATCTTGCCGTCCATGTACCAATCGACGAATTTCGGCACATCGGTGCGACCTTTGGCGCCACCGAAAGCGGTGCCTTTCCAAACACGGCCGGTCACCAACTGGAACGGACGGGTGGAAATCTCGGCGCCAGCCGGAGCCACGCCGATCACAACGGACACGCCCCAACCACGGTGCGAACATTCCAGAGCGTCACGCATGACTTTGACGTTGCCAGTCGCATCGAATGAGTAATCCACGCCACCGATCTGATCCGCACCGCGTTTGGTGAGGTTCACGATCTCTTCAACCACGGTGCCTTCGATTTTCGACGGGTTGACGAAATGCGTCATGCCGAATTTCTTCGCCATTTCAGCTTTGTCGTCGTTCAGGTCCACACCGATGATCATGTCGGCACCTGCCATGCGCAGGCCCTGGATCACGTTGAGGCCGATGCCGCCCAGACCGAACACAGCGGCGGTGGACCCGATCTCAACGCCAGCCGTGTTGATCACAGCGCCGATGCCGGTGGTCACGCCACAACCGATGTAGCAGATTTTGTCGAAGGGGGCGTCTTCACGCACCTTAGCCAAAGCGATCTCCGGCATGACGGTGTGGTTCGCGAAGGTCGAGCAACCCATATAGTGGTAGATCGGCGTGCCATCGAGCATGGAAAAGCGCGTGGTGCCATCGGGCATCAGGCCCTGACCTTGGGTGTTGCGGATCGCGGTGCAGAGGTTCGTTTTGCCGGACAGGCAGGACGGACATTCACGGCATTCCGGCGTGTAAAGCGGGATCACGTGGTCGCCCGGTTTCAGCGTGGTGACGCCTTCGCCAACCTCCAAAACGACACCTGCGCCCTCGTGGCCGAGGATACAGGGGAAGAGTCCCTCCGGATCAGCGCCCGAACGGGTGAATTCGTCGGTGTGGCAAAGACCGGTGGCCTTCACCTCGATAAGAACCTCGCCCTTTTTCGGGCCTTCGAGGTTTACTTCCATGATTTCAAGGGGTTTCCCGGCCTCAAGGGCCACAGCGGCTTTCGTTCTCATGGGGTCTTTTCTCCCTAAAGGGGCCTCGGCCCCGTGTCTTTCTCTGGGTACAATAGCGTCTTGACGCTGCGGTAGGGCATAAAAAGACGAAGGGCCGCTGATTTGTCCAGCGGCCCTTCTGATAATTTTGTCAAAGACGCCTGTGCGATCAGACGCGCGCCCGAGGGCGCTTAGTCACCCGAATATCAGGCCTTGAAGTGCAGCGGATTGACCCGCTGGAACAGCCCGGAGTCCTTGAGCGCCTTGACGGTTTCCGGCTTGATCGGCGTATCAAGGAAGGTCATGGCAATCGCGTCTCCACCCGCTTCGGCACGGCCCAGGGTAAAGTTTGCGATGTTCTCGTCATGCTCAGCCAACAGGGTGCCGAGTTTGCCCAGAACGCCGGGGACGTCCTTGTTCGTAGTGTAAAGCATATGCTCACCCACTTCGGCGTCGATGGTGATGCCCTTGATCTGGATGAAACGCGGCTTGCCATCGGAGAACACCGTGCCCGCGATGGTGCGGTATTTCTCGACGGTCTGGATGTCGAGCTTGATGTAGCCGTCAAACACGCCGGACGCGTCCTGCGTGGTTTTCGAGATCTGGATGCCACGGTCTTTCGCGATCAGCGGCGCGGACACCATGTTCACGTCCGGGTTCACCGCCTGCATGATCCCTGCAAGAACGGCACATTCCAGCGCCTTGAGGTTCATCTCAGAGGCGACACCGTCAAAGGTGATCTTGATGTCTTCGATGGCTTCTTCGGTGACCTGACCGATGAAGGCGCCGAGGTTTTCGGCCAGTTGAACCCACGGGCCCATGACCTTGGCTTCTTCGGCGGTCATCGACGGCATGTTGAGCGCGTTTTCGACAGCACCGTCCAAGAGATAGTTGGACATTTGCTCGGCCACTTGCAGCGCCACGTTTTCCTGAGCTTCCGTGGTGGAGGCGCCCAGGTGCGGAGTGCAGACCACGTTCGGGAGGTTAAAGAGCACGTTCTCTTTGGCGGGCTCTTCGGCGAAAACGTCGAAAGCGGCGCCCGCAACATGACCGGATTTCAACAGCTCTGCGAGAGCTTCCTCATCGACGAGGCCACCACGGGCACAGTTGATGATCCGCACACCTTTCTTGGTCTTCTCGAGGTTTTCTTTCGAGAGGATGTTGCGGGTGCTGTCGGTCAGCGGCACGTGCAGGGTGATGAAGTCAGCGCGGCGCAGAAGCTCGTCAAGCTCGACTTTCTCCACACCGATCTCGGTGGCACGCTCCTCGGAGAGGAAGGGATCGTAGGCGACCACTTTCATCTTCAGGCCCAGCGCACGGTTACAGACGATGCCACCGATGTTGCCCGCACCGATCACGCCGAGGGTCTTGGCGGTCAGCTCGACCCCCATGAACTTGGATTTCTCCCATTTGCCCGCGTGGGTGGAGGCGGAGGCTTCGGGGATTTGACGGGCAACCGCGAACATCATCGCAATGGCGTGCTCGGCAGTGGTGATCATGTTGCCGAACGGCGTGTTCATGACGATCACACCTTTTTTCGACGCGGCTTCCTTGTCGACGTTGTCGGTGCCGATACCAGCGCGACCCACGACTTTCAGGTTGTCAGCATGCTCCAGAAGGGCTGCGGTGACTTTGGTCGCGGAACGGATTGCGAGACCGTCATATTTGCCGATCACCTCGGCGAGTTTGTCTTTGTCCTTGCCGAGATCGGGCAGGAAATCGACGTCGATGCCACGGTCGCGAAAGATTTGAACGGCAGTTTCCGAGAGTTTGTCGGAGACGAGAACTTTGGGTGCCATGATTTTCAGGCTCCTGTCATATGAGAATTCTGTGGGAAAACCGGGCGGCAGGCCGCCGCCCGTTGAAGTCCATAAGCGCCTAATGCGCGGTATTATTGCTCAGCGATGCACTCTTCGAAGGCCCACTTGAGCCAAAGCGTCAGCGCCTCGACATCAGCGGCTTCGATTGTCGCACCACACCAAACCCGCAGACCGGCAGGAGCATCGCGGTAGGCACCAACGTCATAAGCGACGTTGTAATCTTCGAGCTTCTTGGCCACGGCTTTCGCGAAGGCTGCACCGTCCTTGATGCGGTCATCGGTGAACTTCAGACACACAGAGGTGTTCGACCGCGTGGCCTCATCTTCGGCGAGGTTGGCGATCCAGTCATGACGATCACAGAAATCCCAAAGCACTTTCGCATTGGTGGTCGAACGTTCGATCAGTTTCGGCAGGCCGCCGATCTTTTGCGCCCACTCAAGCGCCACAAGATAATCCTCGACCGCAAGCATCGAGGGCGTGTTGATCGTTTCACCTTTGAAGATGCCTTCGATCAGCTTGCCGCCTTTGGTCATGCGGAAGATTTTCGGCAGCGGCCATGCGGGCGTGTAGCTTTCCAGACGCTCAACGGCGCGCGGGGAGAGCACGATGATGCCATGAGCCGCTTCGCCGCCCATCACCTTCTGCCAGGAGAAGGTGGTGACATCGAGCTTGTCCCAAGGCAGGTCCATCGCGAAGGCCGCAGAGGTCGCGTCACAGATGGTCAGACCTTCGCGGTCGGCCGGGATCGCATCGCCATTGGCCACGCGCACGCCGGAGGTGGTGCCGTTCCAAGTGAAGACCACATCGGTGTTGAAATCAATGTCAGCGAAATCGACGATCTGACCGTAGTCAGCGGTTTTCACATCAGCGTCGATCTTGAGCTGTTTGACAACGTCGGTGACCCAGCCAGCACCGAAGGATTCCCAGGCAACCATCGTGGCCTTACGAGCCCCCAGAAGGGACCACATGGCCATTTCAACGGCGCCGGTGTCGGAAGCGGGCACGATACCGATTTTGTAATCGGCAGGGATGCCAAGAATGTCGCGGGTCGTCTCGATCGCGGCGTTCAGCTTTTCCTTGCCAACTTTGGCACGGTGCGAACGGCCCAGAGGCGCGTCAGCCAGCAGATCAAGAGAGAATGTGGGGATTTTGGCGCAAGGGCCGGACGAAAAACGCGGATTCGCAGGGCGCGCCTGCGGGTGCTTGGTAGCCATAATGCTATCCTTCCAGATAAATGCCTCTCGTTGGGGAGAGGTGTCCCGCGGATCGAATTAGTGGCTTTCTGAGCGCTCAGCAATATGGATTCGCAAAAATCTGTCGCATTTTTATCCGACATACGTCGCATATGCGCTGGATCGTTTCCGATTGGAAACTTCGGCCTCGCCTCGGAAAACCATCACGACAGGGCCTCATAGCGCTGGAAACCCGGCATTTCATTGCGTAGACAGGCGACAAACGGAGGCCTCCCATGTTCACCTGTATCCTTCTCACCAACCCCGCCGCACCGGCACTCAATCTGACCACCGCCGACGCGCTTCGTTCGGCTTGGGGTGGTGGCGATCTCAAATGGCTGTCGCTTGGCGAGGCCGCGGAGTTCAGCGTGGCCTCTGTGCCGTCGAATCACTGGGATGTCTGGGAAGGTCTGCAAACGCAGGGCATCGATCTGATCGTCGTGCCGACCGAGGGGCGCCGCAAAAAGATGCTCTTGGCCGATATGGATTCGACCATGATCCAGCAAGAATGCATCGACGAGCTGGCGGATGTCGCAGGTGTCGGTGAGCGGGTCAAGGAGATCACCGCGAAGGCGATGAACGGCGAGCTGGATTTCGAAGGCGCACTGACCGAACGCGTCGGGCTTTTGAAAGGTCTGCCAGAAAGCGTCATTCAAAAGGTCATCGACGAACGCATCACCTTCATGCCCGGCGGCAAGGAGCTACTCGCCACCATGAAGCGTGACGGCGCCTATTGCGCGCTGGTGTCTGGCGGCTTTACGGCCTTCACCGGCTATGTCGCAGAGGCGCTTGGGTTCGACGAGAACCGCGCCAACACCTTGCTAGTCGAGAATGGTGAGCTGGTCGGCAAACCGGGCCTGCCGATCCTCGGACGTGAGGCCAAGGTCGCCGCGCTCGAAGAGATCACCGCGCGGCTCGGTTTGACGCACTCGGATGTGATGGCCGTAGGTGACGGCGCGAATGACCTTGGCATGCTGAAACTGGCGGGCGCGGGTGTGGCGCTTCATGCCAAACCTTCTGTCGCTGCCGAATGTGAGATTCGGATCAATCACGGCGATCTTTCTGCGCTCCTGTTCGTTCAGGGCTACGCGCGGTCCGATTTCGCCAGTGTTTGATTTTACTGTGTTTGAGGTCTCGCTCGATCTCCTGCTGATCCTCATGGCGGCCGGGTTCATCGCCGGTTTTGTTGACAGCATCGCAGGCGGCGGTGGCTTGATCACCGTGCCTGTCCTCATGCTCGCGGGCATTCCGCCGGTTCAGGCGCTGGCGACGAACAAAGTCCAAGGCCTCTTTGGCGCTGGCATGGCCGCGATCAATTACGCGCGCGCCGGGCACGTCGATCTGCGCAAACAGACCGGCCCCGCGGCGCTGTCCTTCGCGGGCGCAATGCTCGGCGCACTTTTGGCAAGCTCGCTCCCTACCGATGTGATCCGCCTCGGCCTGCCCGTCCTTTTGATTGCCATCGCGCTGTTCTTTGCCTTCAAACCCGGCCTCAACGATATGGACCGGACCCAGCGCATCACACCTCTTTTGTTTGCCTCTACCTTCGTGCCGTTCATCGGGTTTTATGATGGGCTTGTCGGGCCGGGTACGGGTGCGTTTTTCATGTTGGGTTTCGTCAGCCTTGCGGGCTACGGAATCCTCAAGGCCACGGCTCACACGAAACTTTTGAACTTCGCCTCGAACATCGGCGGGCTGGCGGGATTTGTACTTGTGGCCAAGCCTTTGTGGATGCTCGGCCTTGCCATGGGCGTGGCCCAGATCGCAGGCGCCTATGTGGGGTCCACACTCGCCACGAAAGTCGGGGCAAAGCTGATCAAACCCGTGTTGGTGATCGCCTCAACGGCCCTGGCGCTCAAACTCATTTCCGAGTGGTTCTGAGTATTTTCGGCAACAAAGAAAACCCGCACAATCGCATTGGTTTTGACGGCTTTTCACGTTTCAGCGAATTTCTGCCAAGGGTCTTTCCCAAATCGGCGGAATTGCGTTACTGTGCCCGCAGATGATGGAATTTGGCCTGACCCCTTCTCGAAACCGCGGCTATAGACAGCGGAAGATGTGGTCAAGACAGGCCTGAAATGGTCGCAATCGACCGAAAGTTGAGAGGCAGCGAGAGTTCAATGAGATTTTTCGTGAAACAGACCCTGTTCGCAACGACCCTGCTGGGTCTAGCAGGTCCGGCATTCGCGCAGGAAAGCACCAATCAGGTCGGCTCAAACACCGATTGGTATGTCTATGAAGAAAGCCAGCCGAACAAGACCTGCTGGGCGGTTTCGGTGCCGAAAGAGACGCTGAACACCGACAGTTCGGGTCGTCCGAAATCGGTGACGCGCTCTGAGATTTTGCTCTTCGTGACCTATGGTCCGGGCAATGGCGTCAACGGTCAGGTGTCTTTCCTGGGCGGCTATCCGTTCGAGCCGGGCTCCAACGTGACGATGGAAATCGGCGGTTCGGAATTCACACTGTTCACCAACTCGGACGACGAGACCGCTTGGGCCGTCACGCCCGAGGATGACGCCAAAATCATCGCAGCGATGAAGCGCGGCGCCACGGCGACGCTGACCGGCAACTCCTCGCGCGGCACGATCACTAAAGACACCTTCTCGCTTCTGGGCTTTACCGCCTCTGTCGAAGAGGCCGCAAACCGCTGCGGCAAGTAAACATTGCCGAAGATGTGAGGTCAGGCCCTGCTGTCGCGGGGCCTTTTCTTATGGCTTTCCAGCGGGGAATCCTGTAGGGGAGCCGCTTAATCACCGTTACTGATGAGACCCGCCATGGAACCCAGCGCACCGATCACGCAGGATGTTATGACCTTTCCGCGCAAGGAAACGCCCTCTGACAAGATCAATCTTGTCGGGCTGACGCGTGATGCGCTGCGGCAGGTGTTGATCGAAAACGGCACACCAGAGAAACAGGCAAAGATGCGCGCTGGCCAGATCTGGCAGTGGATCTACCAATGGGGCGAACGCGATTTCGCGGAGATGACCAACCTTGCCAAGGGCTATCGCGCCGAGCTGTCCGAAAAGTTCGAAGTGCGTGTGCCGGAGGTTGTTTCGAAACAGGTCTCAGAGGATGGCACCCGCAAATACCTCGTCCGCATCGATGGCGGACATGAGGTTGAGGTGGTCTACATCCCCGAAGAAGGCCGCGGCACGCTTTGTGTATCGTCGCAGGTGGGCTGCACCCTGACATGTTCCTTCTGTCACACCGGCACGCAGAAACTGGTGCGCAACCTCACCGCCGCCGAGATCGTCGGCCAGGTAATGATGGCGCGAGACGATCTGGACGAATGGCCGGAAAAGGGCGCACCCAAAGATGAGACGCGGCTGTTGTCCAACATCGTGCTGATGGGGATGGGCGAGCCTCTGTACAATTTCGAGAACGTCCGCGATGCAATGAAGATCGTGATGGATGGCGAAGGCATCGCTTTGGGGCGTCGGCGCATCACGCTGTCGACCTCTGGCGTCGTTCCGGAAATTCACCGCACGGCTCAAGAGATCGGTTGTCTGCTGGCCGTGTCCTTCCATGCGACCACCGACGAGACCCGCGACGTTCTGGTGCCGATCAACAAGAAGTGGAACATCGAGAAGCTCTTGGAGGCACTGCGCGAATATCCCAAGGCGACGAACTCCGAACGCATCACCTTTGAATATGTGATGCTCAAGGATGTGAACGACACGGATGAGGATGCGCACCGTCTTGTGAAACTTCTGGACGGCATTCCGGCCAAGGTGAACCTCATTCCATTTAACGAATGGCCCGGTGCACCCTATCAACGGTCGTCGAACAACCGCATTCGCGCCTTTGCGACGATCCTGATGCAGGCGGGTTACGCGTCTCCGATCCGAACGCCGCGGGGCGAGGACATCATGGCGGCCTGTGGCCAGCTCAAATCCGCGACCGAGCGCGCCCGCAAATCGCGCCGTCAGATTGAGGCAGAGGCGGGCATTCAGGCGCCGTAACCTCATCTTAACCATGCCCGAGTGATCATTCGGGCATGGACTGGATAACAATCAGATTCGAAGACGACCTTGGAACCCGCATCGAGCGGGCGGCGACCCTTGCAGGTCTGCCGATCGGGGCGTTCATTCGCGACAGGCTCGACGAGGCCGTGCGCCCACTTGAGGGGTCTTTTGGCTACAAAGGCCCCCGCAAACCCCATGCGTTGCAGGCCTATCTGGCTCATGACTTCGCCTACGCGACCAGCTGGACGGACCTACAAGAAACCCTGCGCGCCAAGGGTTATGAACTTGCAGAACGGGGCGGCGGTTTGATCCTTCAAACCGTTGAGGGCGATCGGTTGTGCAAGGCCTCCGAACTTGGCCATCCCTATTCCGCTCTGATGAAACGCTTTGGCACACCCTTTCCCGACCACGCGCATCATCATCTCGTCACGCGTTATCTGGCGCAAAAGCCCCTTCCCTTCTGATCCGAGGCAACCAATGGAAAAGCTCACACTGCTTCTGCCCAAAACCACTGTCGAAATGATACACCTTTTGGCCAGGACCGAAGGCCAGACCATCGGCGCCATCATCCAAGAAATGGCACTGGATCGTTACATGCAGCAGATGATGTCACCTCAACGCACCTTTAAACCGCCTACTCCCGCCTCAAAGGTGCAAGAAGCTTAAGATGAGCGCCCGTCAATCTCCTCACGTGGGCCCTGGTTTGGCCAGTCATCAATCGCTCGCACCGCCTCGTCAGCCGTCTCCACGAATTTGAACAGTTCGAGATCCGTCGGAGCGATCGTCCCCGCTTCGGCCAGAGCCTCCCAATTGATGATGTTTTGCCAAAACTCTTTGCCGAACAAAAGAAACGGCACGCGCCGCATCCGCCCCGTTTGAATCAACGTCAGGCTTTCGAACATCTCATCGAGCGTGCCAAAGCCGCCGGGGAACACCACGATGGCCTTCGCCCGCATCAGGAAATGCATCTTGCGGATGGCGAAATAATGAAAATTGAAACACAACTCCGGCGTGACATATTCATTCGGCGCCTGCTCATGCGGCAAAACGATGTTGAGGCCGATGGAAATCCCGCCGGCATCCTGCGCGCCTCGATTTCCCGCCTCCATCACACCGGGTCCACCGCCGGTGACGATGATGTTGTCTTTATGCCCGTTGTTACGCGCCGTCATGATCCGGGAAAATTCGCGCGCCTCATCGTAGTATTTCGACAGCTCGGCCAAAGTCTTGGTCTTCGCCTTTTCTTTTTTGTCCGGCGCTGGAATGCGGGCGCCGCCGAAGAGCACGATGGTGCTTTCGACCCCGAATTCCTCCATCAAAATCTCAGGCTTCAACAGCTCCAACTGCAAGCGCACCGGCCGCAATTCGTCCCGAAACATGAAATCGCCGTCGGTAAACGCAAGCTTATAGGATGGCGAGCGGGTTTGCGGCGTGTCCGGGATATGTTGCGCCGTATCGCGGTCGATGCGGCTGTCGCGCAACGGGTGGCGGCGGTCGGTTTGTTTCGTCTCGGTCATTGCTGTCCTGCCTTATGTCGTTTTGTCTCGTCGCCTGTGCTCTCTCGCGCGTTGCGCGGAGGTGTTTGAACGACTATAGCCTGCGGGACCATATATTCCACGATGACCTCGGAGACCAACATGTCGAATGCACAGCTCGAAGCCGCCATCGAAGCCGCGTGGGACGCGCGCGATACGATCACCCCTGCAACAGGCGGCGAAACCCGCGAAGCCATTGAAGCCACTCTCAATGCGCTCGACAGCGGCACGCTTCGGGTTGCCGAGAAACAGGACGACGGTAGCTGGCATGTGAACCAATGGGCCAAGAAAGCCGTGCTACTGGGCTTCCGCATCAAGGACATGGAACTGCATGACGGCGGCCCGCAAGGCTCCGGCTGGTGGGACAAGGTCGACAGCAAGTTCAAAGGTTGGGGCACCGCCGAGTTCAAAGAAGCCGGGTTCCGCGCCGTGCCGAACGCCGTGGTCCGCAAATCCGCCTACATCGCGCCGGGCGTCGTGTTGATGCCGTCCTTCGTGAACCTCGGCGCACACGTCGACACCGGCACCATGGTCGACACCTGGGCCACCGTTGGCTCCTGTGCGCAGATCGGCAAGAACGTCCACCTGTCCGGTGGCGTCGGCATCGGCGGCGTGCTTGAACCGATGCAGGCCGGCCCGACCATCATCGAAGACAATTGCTTCATCGGCGCGCGCTCCGAAGTGGTCGAAGGCGTGATCGTCCGCGAAGGCACCGTGCTCGGTATGGGCGTCTTCCTCGGTCAGTCCACCAAGATCGTTGATCGCGAAACCGGCGAAGTTTTCTACGGCGAAGTGCCGCCGTACTCCGTCGTCGTCGCGGGCACCATGCCGTCGAAGAACGGTGTGAACCTCTACTGCGCGGTGATCGTGAAGCGTGTGGACGCCAAGACCCGTTCCAAAACCGGGATCAACGAGCTACTGCGCGACTGATTTTCGGTGACATGATTTACGGGCGTCGAAGGGGGAACCTTTCGGCGCCCGTTTTCGTTGAAAGATGTACCGAAAAGGAGTGGACCATGGGACTTGGACTTATCGCATCGATCATCGTTGGCGGGCTTGCGGGCTGGATTGCCAGCAGCTTCATGAAGGCAGACACAGGGATTCTCGCGAATATTCTGTTGGGGATCGCGGGCGCCTTTGTGCTGAACCTGATCCTGTCGCTCGTCGGCATTTATGCCGCAAACAGCTGGGTGCCGCAGCTCATTGTCGGAATTTTCGGCGCGAGCCTGTTGATCGGGCTGGCCCGGCGCTTGCGGTAAGCAGCGCCGAAATTTCCTTTACATATGCGGAAAGGTCGCGCCCCAAACCCGGGGCGCGTCATATGTCAGGCGCTTGGCCTCAATCTGCGAGAGATGCGCCAAGGCACGGGTCTCGCACCCGCCGCTTTGCTGCAACGCCTTCGACCAGAGCCTGCGCACGGAGCGTGGCGACCAAGGCAAAGCAGCCTCGGCCAACCATATCCGCAACGTGCGCGGCAGGCGGTCAAACTCTCGCATCGGGTCGCTCGACCGCCTGCGTTTGCGCAGAGACGTTTTGAGATTACTCATGCCACCGCCCGACCCCATTTCGGGAAGGGATCTTTGAGGGTTTGGGCCAGATTGGGGTCGATTTGATCCTCGGGGCCGATCAAAGCGGAATCGAGTTTCGCGCGGATCAGAGCCTCATCCATTCCCGATCCGATAAAGACGATCTCTTGGCGGCGGTCGCCAAATCCATCGACCCAAACCTCGGCAATCTGCGCCCGGCCTTCCGGGTGGTTGGGCCAATATTTCTCCGGCACGGCGGCCCACCAATTGCCCAAAGGCTTAATCGTGCTGAGCGCGCCCGCCATGGAAAATTCCGCCGCCCAGTCAGGACGAGTGGCCATCCAGAAATGGCCTTTGGCACGGATCACCCCTGGCAAATCGCCGTTCAGAACGATCTCAATCGCGGTCGGATCAAAGGGACGGCGCGCACGATAGACGAAGGACGTCACATCGTACTCATCGGTTTCCGGAACGTGATTGGCGAAGCCGTAAAGCTCCTTGGCCCAAAGCGGATGCTCATGCGCGTGGTCGAAATCAAAGAGACCGGTGCCGAGAACCTCCTCGGTGGCGACCTCAGAGAAATCTGCTTCGATCACCTTGGCGTCGGGGTTCAACGCAGCGACGATCTTGCGCGCGGCGAGAACCTTGTCAGGACCGGCATCCGTGATCTTGTTCAGAATGATCACATCGGCAAATTCGATTTGATCGACCAGCAGATCGACGATGCGACGCTGATCGCCCTCGCCCGCCACCTCGCCGCGATCTTCGAGAAAATCGTGGCTGGAATAGTCGTTCAGCATGTTGACCGTATCGACCACCGTCACCATCGTGTCGAGGCGCGCGATGTCATCGAGGCTTTCGCCATGTTCATCCCGGAATTCAAAGGTCGCGGCGACAGGCAGCGGCTCCGCGATGCCGGTCGATTCGATCAGCAGGTAGTCGTATTTGTTCGCTTCGGCGAGCCGACGCACCTCGGTCAAAAGATCATCGCGCAGAGTGCAGCAAATGCAGCCATTGCTCATTTCGACAAGCGTTTCTTCGGTCCGCGACAGATCAGCTCCGCCCTGACGCACGAGATCGGCGTCGATGTTCACTTCGGACATATCGTTGACGATCACCGCCACACGCAGTCCGGCGCGATTGTTCAGGAGGCGATTGAGCAAAGTGGTTTTCCCGGAGCCGAGAAAGCCGGAAAGGACAGTGACGGGCAAGCGTTCGGACATAGGTAAGTTCCTTCGTGGAGAGACGGGGGTGAGTTTTAGATATGTAATAACATAACGTCAATCCCGTATGAAAAGCCCCCGCTTGACTTTTGCCCGCGCCCTCCGCAAAGGAGAGGCATGTCGAAAGCATCCAAACCCTCCCGCCAAAAAGTCTACACGCTCCTGGTCGAGATCGGCCGCAAGGAGGGCGATGGCCTGCCCAAAGGCGCCACGGGCGGAGCGTTGATGATCTATGCCTCAGGCGTGGACGAGGCCGAAGCCGTCCGGGAAACCGTCGCAATCCTGAAGCAGGCCGATGTCGCGCCGCTGGATGTCACGGGCTACGGCACGCTCGAAGAGCGGCTCGAAGAGGGCCACGAGATTTCCGATGAGGAAAAAGAGCTGATGCAGCGTGCGCTTGACGAGAACTCGGTGATCGTCGCCCAGATGACGCCGTTCTTCGAAGACGACACCGGCACACGGCACTAAGGCACCAAAGTATCTTTTGCGCTGGATCGGAGCCTATTTGGCTCCGAACCATTTTCGATAAATCGTGTTATACGTCCCGTTCTCGCGAAGCTTCAACAGGCTGTGGTTGATCTGATCGGCATAGGGAGAGCTGGTCGGCAAAGCGATGCCGTAGTTTTCCGGCAGGAAAATCGGCCCGACCATGCGCCCAACGCCACGCCCTTCATGGTTCACATAATAGGCCAGAATGGGCGCGTCGAAGACAACGGCGTCGATATCGCCACCTTCGAAAGCTTCAATCAACTCCCTCGGATTCGAATAGTCCGCGAAACTGAGATCCCGACGTAGGAGGAACTCGGCAGCCGTAGAATTTGCGACGGTGCCAATGGATTTTCCATAGAGATCACCAATGCCGGACACGTTCGACTGAATCGCCTCCACCGTCAGAACCGCCGTGATGCGCGCAACAAAAACGGAGACCAGAAACAGGGACGAAATCACCAGAAACACCCCGAATACGCGCCCGAGAGGCGAGCGCGGCTGACGCTCCTCAAAGCCGCCATTCACGACGAGGTTCAACGCCCACCAAAAAGCCGGGAACATCGCCTTGCGCGCGGGCATATTGAAATACTCTTGGTGATGTTTTTCGAAATACCACATCAACATGCCGCCGCCGAACAACAGGGCGAAGGCACCCGCAATGTACAAAAGCATGTCCTTCGACAGAATCGCGGACCAGATCGTCACCTCTCCACCATCGGCCCGCGTCATGATCTGGAGCCCGGCCTCGAAAATCGGTTGCGTGAAGTCCATCACCAACTCGCGGTTGGAGGTGATCGAGATATTCGCAATGGCGGCCTCGGCCTCACCTGTCTCGATCGCACCCAGCATCTCGGCGAAACTGTCAACGCGCGAGACGGTATAGGTCCACCCCAGATCCTCGGCCAAGGCCTCCCAAAGCTCCATGGAGAATCCGGTTTGTTCCCCATCGATTTCCATAGAAAACGGGACACGCGTCACGGTCATGACCCGGTGTTCCTGAGCTTGGGCCATCAGCGGACCAAATAGCACAAAGAGCGTCGCAAAAACGCGAAGGACGTGTTTCATGGAATTTCCTCATCTCTGTGCGCATATGGCATAGGCTTTGGGCAGCTTTCAATCATCGATCCTAAGAGCGCGTTGGTTCAACGGCGATTGTCACAACTACAACACAAGCTTCGCATTGCTCCTCGACGCGTGCCTCGGTAACTCTACAGGGCAACACTGCCCAAAGGACGCCTCATGCCCCTAGATCCCGTCGAGTTGACCTCCGCTCTCATCCGCTGCCCAAGCGTGACGCCAATCGAAGGCGGCGCTCTGGAATTGCTTGATAAAACACTCACAGAAGCCGGATTTGACTGCGTTCGGGTCGATCGCAACGGCACACCGAACCTCTTTGCGCGCTGGGGCGATAAGGCCGCACCTCGGACTCTTGGCTTTAATGGTCACACCGACGTGGTTCCGATTGGAGACGAAGCGGCCTGGACCTGTGATCCCTTCGGCGGCGAGATCAAAGACGGCAAACTTTGGGGCCGAGGCGCTACGGATATGAAGTCCGGCGTCGCCGCTTTCGTAGCCGCCGCCTGTGATTATGCGACCCAAAGCCAGCCGAAAGAGACCGCAATCATTATCACCATCACAGGTGACGAAGAAGGCGATGCGACCGACGGCACCACGGCGCTTTTGGATTACATGGACACGGCGGGTGAGGTGATGAGCGATTGTATTGTCGGCGAACCCACCTGCCCCAACACCATGGGTGAGATGATGAAGATCGGACGACGGGGGTCTATCACCGGCTATTTCACCGCCCGCGGCACACAGGGGCACGTCGCTTACCCGCAGCAGACCAACAATCCAGTGCCTGCTCTGGCAAGTCTCATGGCCGAACTTTCAGCGCATAGCCTCGATCAGGGCACCGAACATTTCGATCCCTCCAACCTAGAAGTCACCACTTTTGATGTCGGCAACGCCGCGACCAATGTCGTGCCCGCTCAGGCCCAAGCGACGGTCAACATCCGCTTTAACGATGCGCACAGTGGTGCCTCACTGAGTGATTGGATGCGCGCGAAAGCCAAAGTCACCGCTGAACGCACCGGCATCGACATCGACGTGCGTTTCCAGATTTCCGGTGAAAGTTTTTTGACCCCGCCGGGTCCATTCGTCGATCTGGTCGCGGGCGCCGTTGCCAAGGAAACGGGCGTCACCCCTATTCTTTCCACAACCGGTGGCACATCTGATGCGCGTTTCGTCAAAAACCACTGTCCGGTGGTCGAATTCGGACTGGTCGGCAAGACCATGCATAAAGTCGATGAGCATGTGGAAGTGGAACACATCCATGCGCTCAAAAACGTCTATTCCCGCCTGATTAGAGACTATTTCGCATGACAATCACCATCTCCAAGACTGACGATTTCCAAGCCTGCCTCGCCCTCAGAATGACCGTCTTCGTCGAAGAGCAAAAGGTCCCTGTGGAGGACGAACTCGATGATCTGGATCCTGTTTCCACGCATTTTCTCGCCTCTGATGCAAAAGGGACGCCCGTCGGCACCGCCCGCACCTATGAGCTTGGCGAGATCGGTAAAATCGGCCGGGTTTGTGTAGAAAAATCGCAACGCGGTACGGGCCTTGGCGCACGGTTGATCGAGGCCTGCCTCGAAGACCTTCGACAACGCCCTCATCTGACGCAGGCCAAACTCGGAGCACAGACCCATGCCATCGGGTTTTATGAACGGTTCGGGTTTCACGTCATCGGCGAGGAATATCTCGACGGCGGCATCCCGCATCGGGACATGGTCTTAGACTTTTGAAACCTTGCCTGATCGTCATGGTGAAAGAGCCGCGCGCAGGTCGGGTGAAAACCCGTCTTGCGCGGGATTTGGGTCTCATTCGTGCAACCTGGTGGTATCGACATCAGGCCTTAAAAACACTTCGCACCCTAAACGATCCGCGCTGGGATACTGTCCTCGCCGTCGCACCGGATCGGGAGGGGGTACAAAGTGCCTTCTGGCCGAGGCACCTTCCCCGCATTCCACAAGGGACCGGCGACCTTGGCCAGCGAATGTCTAGGGTCATGCGCCAGATCGGGCCACGTCCGACCTGCCTCATCGGCTCCGATATACCCGGCATCGAGAAAAGCCACATCGTTTCCGCCTTCGCGTCATTGGGCACGCATTCCGCCTGTATCGGTCCCGCGACGGATGGCGGATACTGGCTTATCGGTCTACGTCATCCCACGCGTCAGCCCGCAGGCTTTCTGGGCAAAGTGCGTTGGTCGACGCAATGGGCCAAAGCCGATACCATCGCCTCTGCGAAATCCTTGAATTGGGCCGAGTTAGAGACGCTTTCGGACATCGATACCGGCGCGGATTATGCGCGCTGGCAGGCAAGGATATGAAATCCTAGCGACAGCATGCTTTGTCAGTGGTGAGGCGCATCGGCTCATGGTAGAATCACCCTATGAGCAGGATCCCGACAAAGGACGAAATCCTCCAATGGATTTCCGACAACCCGACCCAAACCGCAAAACGCGATATTGCCAAGGCTTTCGGCATCAAAGGCGCAGCGCGGATCGATTTGAAACGCGTTCTCAAGGAACTTGAGGACGAGGGGCACCTTCGCAAACAGCGCAAGACGTATCGCGACCCCGATAAGTTGCCGCCCGTCTCCGTGCTCTCCGTCTTGGCGCCGGATCGCGATGGCGATTTGTTCGCGCGACCGCTGGAGTGGGCCGGTGACGGCCCGGAGCCCCGCGTCTTGATGTCTCTTCGAGAGAGTGATCCCGCACTTGGAGAGGGTGAACGCATCCTTGCCAAACTTCAGGAAGTCAAAGGCGAAGATCATCAATATGTCGCGCGCCTGATCCGCAAAATAGGCTCTAATCCACGTAAAATCCTTGGGATTTACCGCAAAGGTGCCGAAGGTGGCCGCGTTGTCCCCATCGATAAAGGCAGTGACAAAGACTTCCTTGTGCGCGCTGGCAACGATTACGGCGCCAAAGACGGAGAGTTGGTTGAGGCCGAACAGGCCGGTCCCAAAAACCGTATGGGCCTGCCGCAAGCGCGGATCATCACGCGTCTCGGCGACCCGTCTGAGCCCAAGGCCGTGTCGCTCATCGCGATCCATCAACATGGTATCCCGGATGATTTCCCGGACGATGTTATCGCAGAGGCAGACAAGGCAAAGCCTGCGGGCTTGAAGGGGCGCGAAGACCTTCGCGACCTGCCGCTTGTGACCATCGACCCGGCGGATGCCCGCGATCACGATGATGCGGTTTGGGCCGAGTTCGACCCTGACCCCAAGAATGAAGGCGGCTTTATCCTCTGGGTCGCCATTGCCGATGTGGCTCATTATGTGACGCCCGGATCGGCACTGGACCGCGAGGCCTGGAACCGGGGCAACTCGACCTATTTCCCGGACCGCGTCGTGCCGATGCTGCCGGATCGCCTATCTGGCGATCTCTGTTCGCTTCACGAGGGCGTGCCGCGCGCCTGTCTTGCCGTGCGTATGGTAATCGATGCGGATGGCAAAAAACTCTCGCATCGTTTTCTGCGCGGCTTGATGAAATCCGCGGCCTCTCTGAACTACGCCGAAGTTCAGGCCGCGCGCGACGGTCAGATCAACGAAGCCTGCGGTCCACTGATGGACGAGGTGATCACGCCACTGTTCGAGGCCTATGAGGCTCTCAAACGCGCACGAAAAGCGCGTCAGCCGCTGGATTTGGATCTTCCAGAACGCAAAATCGTGCTGGGCGAAGATGGTCGCGTGAGTTCTGTGGCTTTGGCCGAACGCTATGATGCGCATAAACTGATCGAAGAGTTCATGGTGCTGGCCAATGTGGCCGCCGCCGAGGAGCTGTTCCACCGCAACCGCCCGCTTTTGTACCGCGTGCACGAAGAGCCCTCAGACGAAAAAATGGATGCGCTGCGCGAGGTGGCCCAGGCCTCCGGGTTTACGCTGGCCAAGGGACAGGTGATCCACACCTCCCACCTCAACAAGCTTTTGGCACAGTCCGAAGGCACCGATCATGACGAGTTGATCAACATCTCGACCCTGCGCTCGATGACACAGGCCTATTACCATCCCGAGAACTACGGGCACTTTGGGCTGGCTTTGCGGTCCTACGCGCATTTCACGTCACCGATCCGGCGCTATGCGGACCTGATCGTGCACCGCGCGCTGATTTCGGCGCACGGTTGGGGTAAGGATGGACTGTCTCCCGAAGAGATCGAAAGGCTCGAATCCACCGCAAAACACATCTCGGAGACCGAACGCCGCTCGATGACGGCGGAACGCGACACGAATGATCGCTACCTCGCCGCCTATCTGAGCGAACGCGTTGGTAACGAGATGACCGGGCATATTTCCGGCATTCAGAAATTCGGCGCTTTCGTCAAACTGGATGAAACAGGCGCCGATGGATTGGTCCCTGTGCGCACCATGGGCGCGGAGTTTTTCCATTTCGATCCCGAAGAACAGACCCTGATGGGCGCTGACACAGGCATCGTGATTTCTATCGGGCAAAAAGTCACCGTCCGGATCGCCGAAGCCGTGCCTGTGACCGGCGGGCTGGAGCTAGAACTTCTGTCCGTCGATGGCGCCATGTTGCCACGCGGCCCGCGTCGCGCCAAAGGCCGGCCAGTGTCCCGTAAATACAACAAGAGCAAAGCCAAAAAGGCCAAGATACAGAAAAAGGTTCAGCGTCGCAGGAAATAAGATCGCAGCGGAAATTCGCCGCCCGCAATTTGCCCGGTTCAAGCTACAGGCCGATTCAGTTTAGCCTGAAATAAAATTAAAATGGAGCAGTCAGCATGCGTTCTCTTGTTCTTGGTGCCGCCGGTATTTTTCTGGGGCTTGGCCTTTCCTCAACGTCGGCGCAAACGTCGGGGCGAGTGATAGAAACCCCACCCCAACTTCCAGGAGCTCAATTGGTGCAAAATGTGGCATCTCAGGCCGGATTCGAGACTTGGATCGCGAATTTCAAACAGCGAGCACGGCGCGAGGGCATTTCCGAAACGGTGCTCAACCAGGCGTTTCGTGGCGTTCAATACAACGCGGATGTGATCGCAAAGGATCGCAAACAATCCGAGTTTACCAAGCAAATTTGGGATTATCTCGACAGCGCCGCCTCCCCTACCCGTGTGTCCAACGGCCAGAAGGCCATGCGCCAACATGCCCGCACATTGGACGCGATCGAACGCCACTATGGCGTCGACAAACATGTCGTGGCCGCAATTTGGGGTCTTGAAAGCGCCTATGGCGAGCATCGTGGCGACATCAACGTGATCGAAGCGATGGCGACGCTGGCCTATGACGGACGGCGAGGGAAATTCTTTGAAGCACAATTGATCGCAGCGCTGAAAATCCTTCAAAAGGGCGACACCCATCCGCGCAACATGAAGGGCAGCTGGGCAGGGGCCATGGGCCACACCCAATTTATTCCGACCTCGTTCGAGGCCTTTGCCGTCGATGGCGATGGCGATGGCAAACGCGACATCTGGTCAAACGACCCGACGGATGCCCTGGCCTCAACAGCCGCCTATCTGGCGCGGCACGGTTGGAACAAAGGTCAGCCGTGGGGGGTCGAAGTGCGCTTGCCGCGTGGGTTCGACTATAGCTCCGCCCGCCGTGACAACATGCGCAGCCCCTCTGATTGGGCCGCTTTGGGCGTGGTTGGGGTCGATGGCAGGGCTGTGCCGAACTATGGCCGCGCTTCTATCCTCTTGCCTGCGGGCTCTGCAGGAGCTGCCTTCATGATCTTCGACAATTTCGCGGTGATCGAGCGGTACAACAAAGCGGATGCCTATGTGATCGGGGTCGGCCACCTGTCGGATCGGCTCAAGGGCGGACCTGCCATACAGGCGTCATGGCCCCGCGGGTATCAGCCGCTGTCCTTCCAGGAAAAGAAACAGATGCAGCGGATTTTGACGCGCAGAGGTTTTCTCGACGACAAAGTGGACGGCATCATCGGCCCGAACACGATCAATGCGATCCGCGCATTTCAGAATTCCATCGGGGTCACCCCCGACGGCTACCCGTCACAGGAATTGCTGAAACATCTGCGTTAATCTTTAAGCAAGGTGGCCGGAGAATTCGGCCACCAATGCCTCATAGATGTCACGCTTGAACGGCACGATATCTGAGACCAATTCAGCTGAATTCGACCATTTCCACTGACCGAACTCCGGGTGATCGGTCTCGATATTGATCGCGGTTTCCGGCCCCGTGAGACGAAGCGCAAACCACAGCTGTTTCTGGCCGCGATATTTGCCCTTCCAGACCTTGCCCAAAAGGTGATCCGGCAAGTCATAGGTCAGCCAATCCGAAGTTTGCGCGACCACTTCGACCTGATCGGCGGTCACCCCGATCTCTTCCCACAATTCTCGCAGAGCCGCTTCTTGCGGCATCTCGCCCGGATCAATCCCGCCCTGCGGCATTTGCCAGGCTCCCGGCGTGTCGATGCGCTCGCCGACAAAGACCTGGCCTTTGTCGTTCAACAGCATGACGCCCACGCAGGGGCGATAGGGAAGCGTAGAGAAATCTGTGCTCATGGGTTTTCTTTGCCTTCAGTAAAAGGGGCGCTCAATGCGCCCCCTTATAAGCTCTGTTATTTGGGATCAGTTGCCGATTTTCGACAGGCCTTTCAAAAGGTCGATCGCATAGGCCAGTTGGAAGTCCTCATCGCGCAGCTTCGCGGCCTCTTCGGCGGCGGCGCGCTCCTCTTCAATCTTGGCACGTTCGTCCTCGGTCAGGCTGTCATTGTCCAGCGCACCGCGCAGATCGGCCTCGGAACGGAACGTCGGCGTGTCCTCCGTCTCTTCGGTGACAGGCTGGCGCGGCGGTTGCTGCACAACGATGTCAGGCGAAATGCCCAACGCCTGAATCGAACGACCCGACGGCGTATAGTAACGCGCCGTGGTCAGACGCATGGCACCATCAGAACGCAGGGGCATGACGGTCTGAACCGAACCCTTGCCAAAAGATTTGGTGCCGACCACAACCGCGCGGTGATGATCCTGAAGCGCGCCGGACACAATCTCGGACGCCGAGGCAGAGCCGCCGTTGATCAGCACGACAATCGGCTTGCCCTCGGCCAGATCGCCCTCGGTGGCGTTCACGCGGGTGCTTTCTTCCGGCGTGCGGCCACGGGTCGAAACGATCTCGCCCTCATCGAGGAAAGCGTCAGAGACCTTGATCGCCTGATCCAAAAGACCGCCCGGGTTGTTGCGCAGATCGACGATGATGCCGTCAACATTATCGATGCCACCCAGTTCTTCGATCCCCTCTTTCAGACCGCTTTCCAAGTTCGGATAGGTCTGGTCGTTAAAGGTGGTGACACGCAGCACAATGGCATGATCTTCGACACGCGAACGCACGGCGGTGAGTTTAATCGTGTCGCGGATGATCGACACATCAAACGGCTCTTCGACGCCTTCGCGCACCACGGTGATGATGATCTCGGAGCCCACCGGCCCGCGCATCAACTCCACGGTTTCATCCAAAGTCATGCCCAGAACGCTTTGACCATCCACGCCAGTGATGAAATCGCCCGCTTCGATCCCGGCGATATCCGCAGGCGTCCCATCCATAGGCGCGACGACTTTGACAAAGCCTTCTTCTTGGGTCACCTCGATGCCAAGACCGCCGAAGGAACCGGAGGTCTGCACACGCATATCCGCAGCGTCCTTCGGCGACAGATAAGACGAGTGCGGATCGAGCGAGGAAAGCATGCCGTCAATGGCCGCCTCGACCAGATCTTCGGCATCGACCTCTTCGACATATTGCGCGCGGATGCGTTCGAACACATCGCCAAACAGGTCGAGCTGCTCATAGACATTCGACGATTTCTCCGCCTCTTGTGCCAGAAGCGGCCCCGCGAACTGGGTCGAGATCAACGTGCCTGCAAGGATGCCGGCCACGCCAGCCATCATGTATTTTTTCATCTCAGTCCTCTCTCACGAACCCACATCTGCAAGTTCTGAATCGTCTCACAGCGGGCCGCCAGCAAACCACCGTTCCGGGTTCACGGGCTGGCCACCCTCTCTTACCTCTATATAAAGCGTCTCCGACAGACTCGCGCCAGTGCCTTGGGTAGCATTTTTAACAAAGTCGTCGAGATCGGGAGCAGCGCCCCCCATGAGACCCACGGCCGTTCCGGCGGGAACAACCGCGCCAACATCACCATAAACCTCATCGAGCCCGGCCAGAATGAGCAATAGGTCATTTCCGGGCTCAAGAATGATCACGTTTCCGTAGTCGAGAAACGGTCCCTTATAGCGCACGGTGGCGGGCCAGGGCGTGGTCACAAGCGACAAGGGCCGCGTCGCCCAAAGCCAGCCGGGGCGTTCCACGCCCGCCGCATCGGCCTCGTTAAAGCCCCGAAGCGGTCGGCCCGGCACGGGCGCGGACCATGTGCCGGGCTCCAGCGCCGGCATAGGCGCGATCCCATCCACCACATCCATCACGGCAAGCCCCGCAGCAAAGGCTTCAAGCGTCTCCGAACTGTCGATCAATGTTTTGATCCGCTCCGGATCGGTTGTGAACCGCCGCGGCAGATCGGTGCGATCCGACATGGCCTGCGACAGATCAGTGCGCGCCTGTTGCACGTCTTGAAGTCCTTGCGACAGGGTCTCCAAAGCCTCGCTCTGCAACTCGCGCAGGATTTGCACCTCTTCGAGGCGAATACGCATTTCTTCGACCTCGGCCTGCACCGACGGCGCGACAGAAGCCACCAACATGCCGGCTCGCGCCTGTCCCAGAGGGCCACTCGGATGCACCAAAGCCTCGGGCGAGGCATCCGGTTTCATACCGATTAGAACCCCCAAAAGCTGAGCATATTGCCCGCTTTCATCGGCGAACTCGCGCGACAACTCGCTCTCGCGCAAAGACACCTGTCTGAGACCCGAACGCATGGCTTCGAGACCATCTTCATAGGCGCGCACGACGCCTGTCAGGGCCTTGACCCGATCCGGTGCAGACTCGGCGGCCTCCAACCTGCTGTGCGCATCGTTGAATTGCGCAACCGCCAGCTCGGCCAGGGCCGCCGGGCTTTCCTGGGCCACGACCGGCGTGGCCAGCACCAAGGCAAAGGCTGCGATCAGGGTCTTCATTTGACGATGAGACTCACACCCGTCATTTCCTTCGGCTGCGGCAATCCCATCAGTTCAAGGATCGTCGGCGCCACATCGGCCAGACGCCCACCATCGCGCAGAGACACGCCTGCGGGCCCGCCGAACAGGATCACCGGAACCGGGTTCGTGGTATGCGCCGTGTGCGGCCCGCCGGTCACCGGATCGACCATGGTCTCGCAATTGCCGTGATCCGCGATCACCAACATCGCGCCGCCGACCTTTTCCAGCTCGGCGACCACCTTGCCCAGACCGTCATCCACCGCCTCACAAGCAGCCATCGCAGCCTCCAGAATGCCGGTATGCCCGACCATATCAGGGTTGGCGAAATTGGTCACAATCAAGTCGTAACCCTCATCAATCGCCCAGACGAATTTCTCCGCCACTTCCGGCTCGCTCATCTCCGGCTGAAGATCATAGGTCGCCACTTTCGGCGATTTCGGCATGAAACGATCTTCGCCCTCCTCCGGCACTTCCTTGCCGCCATTGAGAAAGAAGGTCACATGCGGATATTTCTCGGTCTCGGCTAGGCGGAACTGTTTCAGCCCGTGTTTGGCGACCCATTCCCCCAGCGTGTTCTTGATGTCGCGCGGCGGATAGGCGGTTTGCATATAGGCGTTGTGGCCCGTGGAATATTCCACCATGCCCAAGAGTTCCGAATAGGTCGGACGCGGGCCGGTGTCGAAATCCGCGAACTCCGGCTCACCAATCGCGCGCAGAATCTCGCGCGCCCGGTCGGCCCGGAAATTATTGCAAAAGACCCCATCGCCATCGACGATGCCGTCATAATCCCCAATCACGGTGGCTTTCACGAATTCGTCCGTGTCACCGCGCGCGTAGGAGTTTTCCACAGCCTCAAGCGCCGTCGCAGCGCGTTCCACGCCGATGCCTTTGACGATGGCCTCATAGGCCTGAGACACCCGCTCCCAGCGGTTGTCTCGATCCATCGCGTAATAGCGCCCGATCACAGTGCCGATGGTCGCAAACTCCGGCAGACGTTTTTCAAACTCCGCCATGAACTTGACTGCGGATTGCGGCGCCACGTCACGCCCGTCGGTGATCGCATGAATCACAACCGGCACACCGAGATCGGTGATCGCCTGCGCGGCGGCCAGCGTATGCTCGATATGGCCATGCACGCCACCGTCGGAAATCACACCCATGAGATGCGCTGTGCCACCCGCCTCTTTGACGGTCTTGGCAAAGCGCACAATCGCCTCGTTTTTAAAGAAAGAGCCGTCTTCAATGGCTAGGTCAATCTGACCCAAATCCATCGCAACAACTCGACCCGCACCGATGTTGGTATGCCCCACTTCGGAGTTGCCCATCTGCCCGGTCGGCAGCCCCACATCCGGCCCGAAGGTGATCAGTGTATTGTTCGGACACTCCGCCATCAGCCGATCAAAATTCGGCGTCTTCGCCAGAACCGGCGCGTTGGCCTCGGGCGTCGGGCCAACGCCCCAACCATCGAGAATGCAAAGAACAACGGGTTTCGGCGCGGCCATAGCGGGCTCCTTTACAATAAGAGAACGACCTCTTTGCCCCTATCTAACGCGCCACCGCGTGCGTTTGAACCGCTTTGCGCTTCTTCTTGGCAAAAATACTCTCACTACACCCGATGATAGGGCGATCCGGCCAGAATAGAGGCGGCGCGA
Source organism: Celeribacter sp. PS-C1 (assembly GCF_019429625.1). Classification (GTDB taxonomy): domain Bacteria; phylum Pseudomonadota; class Alphaproteobacteria; order Rhodobacterales; family Rhodobacteraceae; genus Celeribacter. The sequence goes on along the minus strand of NZ_JAHXRW010000001.1, from coordinate 331,735 downwards.
TAAAGCTGTTCGGTCAGCATCGCTCGGGCCAGCATGTGCGGCCAGACCATTTTCCCCAGCGAGATTGAGAAATCCGCCTGCGCCCGCAGGCTTGGGTCGATCCCATCCGCACCACCGATGACGAAAGCCACGTCAGAGCGCCCGGCATCGCGCCATTCCGCCAGTTTGTTGGAAAATTCGGGCGAGGACACAATCTTGCCGCGCTCGTCCATCGTGACAATCACGCCGCCTTTCGGCAGGGCGCGCTGCAACAGATCGGCTTCGGCCTTCATGCCGCCGCCTTTCTTGTCTTCGACTTCCGTGATGGTCAAAGGCCCGAGGCCCAGCGCACGCCCGGTGCGGTCGAACCGGGTGGTGTAATCGTCAATCAGCGCGGCTTCAGGACCGGCGCGAAGCCGGCCCACAGCGCATATCTGAACCCGCATTAGCTCTCGGACGAAACTTCAGTGGCTCTGCCCTTGAGCGCCTCTTTGGCCTCTTCCGGGGACATCCACATTTTTTCGAGCTGGTAGAAATCGCGCACTTCCGGACGGAAGATGTGGACGATCACATCGCCTGCGTCGATCAGCACCCAGTCGCCCTGTTCCTTGCCCTCGACACGCGAGAAAATGCCGAACTGCTGTTTCAGCGTGTCGGACAGTTTTTCCGCCATCGCGGACACCTGACGCGTCGAACGACCGGAGCAAATGACCATGTAATCGGCCACTTCGGATTTCCCCGAGAGGTCGATGGACACGAGGTCTTCGGCTTTGTCTTGATCAAGGAAAGAGGTAACGAAATCGAGCAATTGCTCGCCTCCGATCTTCACCGGCATGGCTCCCGTCATGGGCGCCTCCGGGGTTGCGGCGCTGTTTGCCGCGCTCTGTGCGTGAGACAGGACATAGTCCTCCTTGGGATACGCGCCGGTCGGCCCCGGCACTGGGCATGGATCAAAGATAGCATCGCTCTGGCGAAATCTCAATGTTTGGCGAATTCGCGGAGCAACGTTCAGTCCAACGCCTTCGTCGCAAGGGTAGAGCCATCCAACACGCGCACCTCGCGTTGCGGGAAGGGAATGGAAATCTCATGGGCTTTGAACGCATCCCAAAGCGCCAGATAGACATTGCCGCGCACATTGGTGAGGCCGCCCGTGGGGTCCGTAATCCAGAACCGCAGGATGTAATCCACGGAGCTGTCGCCGAAGCCCACGATGTGACAGACGGGCGGTTTCGATGTGAGCACACGATCCACGGTCTGCGCGGCCTCAATCGCGACCTTGCGCACCAAATGTGGGTCGTCGCCGTAGGCGGTGCCGAAATAGATGTCGAGACGCACGAAATCATTGGTGTGAGACCAATTCACCACCTGACCTGTGATCAGATCCTCGTTCGGGATCAGGTATTCCTTGCCGTCCCGTGTCGTGATCGACGCATAGCGTGCGCCCAGCGCGTTGATCCAACCAAAGGTCTCGCCCAGAGAGATCACATCACCGGGCTTGATCGACTTGTCCAAGAGAATGATCACACCCGAGATGAGATTCGACACCACCTTTTGCAGACCAAAGCCCAAACCGACACCAATCGCGCCCGAAAGCACCGCAAGGCCGGTGAGATCGAAACCCACAGCCTTCAACCCGATAAAGAAGGCGGAGCCAAAGAGAGCGAGCTGAACCACCTTGATGATCAGCTCTTTCATCGAGGGCGAAATATCCTCATTCCGCCGGATTTGGGTCGATGTTTGCCCCGAAATAAGCTTGGCCATGGTAAAGAGCAGGCCTGTGACGACTAGCGCCTTGAGCACCGCAAGAGCAGACAGGCGGAAGCTGCCGAAGGTGATGGCGACAGAGTCGAGAAACGCCGCCGCGCCCTCAATGCCGCCAAAGAAATAGAGCGTCACATAGGCCCAAAGCCCCCAGCGCATCAGGCGGCGCAACGCACGGTTTTTCACCAGCTGCACCACCAGTTCAACCGCGACCCAAGCCGAAACGATTCTTGCCAGAATCGCGATAAGGTAGGAGCGCGACGGCCAGGTGATTTCCTGCATCACGGCATAGACACCCCAAAGCAGCACCGCCCAAACGATCAGAACCAGCCGCTTTTCAATCGCCAAAAGCCAACGGAGTTGCCATTTCGGGCGCCCTTCGAGCCCCCGCATCCAATCGCGCATCCGCGCCTGCAAGTAGCGCCCCAAAAAGATTGCGACACTTAAAGCAACGAGTGAAATCCCGATCTGATAAAGGTTCCAGCGCCGAAGCAGCCCCTCGAGAAAGGTCAGCACATCGCTGCCCGTCTCGCCCAAAAGGTTGGTGATCTGTGTCGGATCCACGCCATACTCCCTTTTCACCAAGCTTTGCATGGCCGGGCGCGCACCTGCAAGCGCATCTCTCTTGCGAGACTCGCGGGCAAGCTATATGTCAGCGCCATGGAACGTATGTTTGAGATCGCAGACCGTGCATGGTTGCCGTGGCGTTTCCACGGCGCAATGCAATCCGTGCTAGCCCGACTTTGATGTCGGACCTTTCGGCGTGTCCGCGCGCCTGATCCAAAACTTTCCAATTTCACAGCACATCCACGGGAGAGCGAAATGACCGCCCCGAAGACACTCTATGATAAAATCTGGGACGCCCATGTGGCCCATGAGCAAGAGGATGGCACCTGCCTGCTCTATATCGACCGCCACCTCGTCCACGAAGTGACGTCCCCTCAGGCCTTTGAAGGTCTGCGTATGGCGGGCCGTAAAGTCCGCGCGCCGGAAAAAACCATCGCCGTGCCGGACCACAACGTGCCGACCACTCTGGACCGCGTGTCCGGCGTCATCGCCAACGAAGAGTCCCGCATTCAAGTCGAAGCCCTCGACAAAAACGCGAAAGAGTTTGGCGTGAACTACTACCCGGTCTCTGACGTGCGTCAGGGCATCGTGCACATCGTCGGCCCGGAACAGGGCTGGACCCTGCCCGGTATGACCGTTGTTTGCGGCGACAGCCACACCGCGACTCACGGCGCGTTTGGTGCGCTGGCCCACGGTATCGGCACCTCCGAGGTGGAACACGTTCTGGCGACGCAAACGCTGATCCAGAAGAAATCCAAGAACATGAAGGTGGAAATCACCGGCAAGCTGCGCCCCGGCGTGACCGCCAAGGACATCACGCTGGCCGTGATCGGCGAAACCGGCACCGCCGGCGGCACCGGCTACGTCATCGAATATTGCGGCGAAGCGATTCGCGATCTGTCGATGGAAGGTCGGATGACCGTCTGTAACATGGCGATCGAAGGTGGCGCCCGCGCCGGTCTCATCGCGCCGGACGAAACCACCTTTGAATATGTCAAAGGCCGCCCGCACGCCCCGAAAGGCGCGCAGTTCGAGGCCGCTCTGGCGTGGTGGAAGACGCTTTACACCGACGAAGGCGCGCATTTCGACAAGGTCGTGACGCTGAAAGGCGAAGAGATTGAGCCGGTTGTGACCTGGGGCACCTCGCCCGAGGACGTTCTGCCGATTTCCGCTGTTGTGCCTGCGCCCGAATCCTTCAAAGGCGGCAAGGTGGACGCAGCGAAACGCGCCATTGAGTACATGGGTCTCGAAGTGGGTCAGAAACTGACCGACATCCAGATCGACACCGTATTCATCGGCTCCTGCACCAACGGTCGGATCGAAGACCTGCGGGCCGCGGCTGCGATCCTCAAAGGCAAGAAGATCAAGGACGGCATGCGTGCCATGGTCGTGCCGGGGTCTGGTCTTGTGCGTGCGCAAGCTGAGGAAGAAGGTCTCGCCGACATTTTCAAAGAGGCCGGTTTCGAATGGCGTCTGGCCGGGTGCTCCATGTGCCTTGCCATGAACCCCGATCAGCTGTCCGAGGGTGAGCGCTGCGCCTCCACCTCGAACCGCAACTTCGAGGGTCGTCAGGGCTATAAGGGCCGAACGCACCTCGTGTCGCCTGCCATGGCCGCCGCTGCCGCCGTCACCGGTCACCTGACCGATGTGCGCGAGCTGATGAACGAAACCGAGACCGCCTAAGGAGCCGCAAAGATGGAAAAGTTCGAAAAACTGACCGGTATCGCGGCCCCCATGCCGCTGGTGAACATCGACACGGATATGATCATCCCGAAAGTGTTCCTGAAAACCATCAAGCGCTCCGGCCTTGGTGTGAACCTGTTCGACGAGATGCGCTACGACCGTCAAGGCAATGAAATCCCCGATTTCGTCCTGAACAAACCGCAGTATCGCGACACGCAGATCCTCGTGGCGGGCGACAACTTTGGCTGTGGCTCCTCGCGGGAACACGCGCCTTGGGCGATTGCGGATTTCGGCATCAAATGCGTGATCTCCACGTCGTTTGCCGACATTTTCTACAACAACTGCTTCAAGAACGGCATCCTGCCGATCGTGATGCCGCAAGAGGTTGTGGATGTGTTGATGAAGGACGCCGAGAAAGGCTCGAACGCCCGTATGGTCGTCGATCTGGAGGCGCAGACGGTGACCACGTCTGATGGCGAAAGCTTCCCCTTCGAGGTTGACGCGTTCAAGAAACACTGCCTGCTCGAAGGCCTCGACGATATTGGCCTGACCATGGCGCATGTCAAAGACATCGACGCCTATGAAGACAAAATGGCTCAGGCGCGCCCCTGGGTTTAATCCTAAGGCGTGATCGCGAAAAACATGAAACGGCGTGCCACATGCGCGCCGTTTTCTTTTGGCCGTAAACACTTATATCTACGGTAAGGCATAAAAGGAGAGCGTCATGACGAACTGGAAAACATGGGTCGCGATTGGCGTACTGACCTTTCTCTTCGGCCTTCTGGCGCTCGGAAATGCGGTTGCGACGTCGCTCGCAATCACCGTGGTGCTCGGCGCTCTTTTTATCTTGGCAGGGGCGGCGAAACTTTGGGCCGGGTTCTCAGGCATTGAACACGACAACCGCGTGTTTTCGATGATCTGGGGGCTGATCAGCCTTATGATCGGCGTGAGTTTCGTAGCCAATCCGATGGACGGCACGGTCTCCTTGACCCTCGTCATCACCTTTTTCCTACTGATCTCCGGCGTGGTCCGGCTTTTGATGGCTTGGCGGATGCGGGAAAGTCGGATGTTCTGGATGCTGCTTCTCTCGGGCGCGGTGACCGTGCTTTTGGGCGGCTATATCCTCGGGAATTTCGCCGCGATTTCTCTGTCGCTTTTGGGGCTTTTTCTGGGGATCGAGCTTTTGGTCGATGGCGCGGCCCTGGTCGGCTTTGGCCTCTTCCTGCGGAATTTCCGTTCCTAGGGGCGCGTATGAAAAGAGGGGCTGAGCCCCTCTCTCCAACAATCTCAGCAATCCAACTGCATCTCCGGCACATCCGATCCATGGATCAGTTTCGCCTCGGTCATCTCAAGGATCACTTCAAGCGGCACATTCGGCGCGCGCTCAATGAGATGCAGCCCGTCATCTTCGGGCTTCATGACCGCCAGTTCCGTAACGATTAAATCAACGCGCCGCTGAGAAGTCAGCGGCAGGGTGCATTCCCGCACAATCTTAGCCTTGCCTTTGGCGGAGTGCTGCATCGCGATGATCACCTTTTTCGCGCCCGTGACCAAGTCCATCGCGCCCCCCATACCGGGGGTGTAGTGACCGGGGATCATCCAATTCGCCAGATGCCCCTTTTCATCAACCTGAAGCGCTCCCAGAACCGTCAGATCAAGATGCCCTCCGCGGATCAGCCCAAAGGAAAAGGCAGAATCAATGGTGGACGCCCCCGGCACGAAAGACACAAAGCGCCCGCCCGCGTCGGTGAGGTGACGGTCGGTCATGCCCTCTGGCGGACGATGGCCCATGCCGACGGCGCCGTTTTCGGCCTGAAAGAACACGCCCATGCCTTCGTCGAGATAGTCCGACACCAATGTCGGAATGCCGATGCCGAGGTTCACAAGGCTCCGGGGTTCGATTTCCTGCGCGACGCGGCGCGCAATGAGGATTTTAGGGTCCATGATTGTCGCTCCTATGCCGAGGTCTTGATGACGTGATCCACGAGCACGCCAGGAGTTTTGACCAAATCGGGCGGGATCATCCCGACAGGCACGATCTCTTCGGGTTCGCAGATCACCGTTTTGCCCGCGAGTGCCATGATCGGATTAAAATTCGTGGCCGTCAGCATGTAGGCCAGATTGCCGACATAATCACAGCTCCGCGCCGCGATCAGAGCGAAATCGGCCGTAAGCGGCTTTTCCAGCAGGAAGGATTTACCATCGACCTCGACGATCTCCTTTCCCTCCGCGACCTTGGTGCCAACGCCTGTCGGCGTCAAAATCCCGCCGAGACCGACACCTGCCGCACGGATGCGTTCAACCAGCGTACCCTGCGGCACCAATTCCACTTCCAACTCGCCCGAGGCGAATTGCGCCTGCACGATCGTATTGAGGCCCATGTGGCTACAGATGAGTTTGCGAACACAATGCGCCGCAAAGAGAGGACCGGGGCCTGTGGTATCACGCGCCGTGTCGTTGGAAATCAGCGTCAGATTCTTTTTACCCGCGTCCGCCAACGCGTGGACGATCCCGTCCGGCACGCCGACGCCCATAAATCCCGACAACATGACGGTCGCGCCATCCGGTATAAGCCCGACCGCTTCGTCGATTGATATGGCCAGATGCATGTCTTCTCCTCCAAGCCTCGCTCTGCGTGGGAGAGAAAATCACGGAACCGGGAGCATTTCCATGCTTTGGGTCAAGAATGTAAAAAAGGAGCCTTATTTCTTAATGTCGTAATCCTTAACGAAAAGCACCCTAGATATGGTAGTCCGCCCAGATTACGCCACAAGCATAGTCCACAATGATGCAAAATCGCACCGCTTTGTCCACGAAAGCGCCTCATTTCTATTGTTAACCTTAACCATTCCTTGCTGGCAGATATGAAAGTGGGCAAAAGTTGGGCAAGATTGTGGCAATCCGTCAAACATGGCGGGATCAAAATGGGAAAAGAGCGCGGCACCGTATCGCGCTCAACCAGTTTGAAGGGAAATGGGCAGTGTTTCATCGCGTGCTAGGAGCGCTTTCACGTGCATTCTTGGTGGTCGTTCTGATCATCATTCCGTCCATGCTGTTGCCGAATGTGTCTAACGATGCCGCACAAGTCGTTGCCCTCGTCGCCTTCTTCGGCGCGGCTTTGACCTTTTTCGAATATGTCTCCGCCTATCCGGGCCTCGTGGAATTCCGGGACGCGCCGCCGTTCAACCGGGTGCGGTTCACCTCGCTTTTCACGACCATTGTCTTGCTGTCCCTGATCGCGCGCGGCACGCAGAACCCAACGATCGTGACCGAATTTGTCACCGCCGTCGGCGCGCTGATCGGCTATGTCCTCGACTTCCCCTATTCGCCCGTGCGTCTGATGATCCTCGCGATGCCGGACGGCAGCTCCGTGCAAGAACTCGAAATGATGCGCGAAGCAGCTGGAATGAGCTATCTGATTTCGCTCATGGCGCTGTCGATCTTCCTCATCGTGCTGCGGCTTGGCCATTGGCCCTCCCGCTCCGGGTCCTTCAATGTTTGGATCAACCTGCCCACCTTCGACCCGACCGCAGGTGGCGACGTTGTCGAGCGGCTGAAACGTGACGCACGTTTCAATATCGTCATCGGATTTCTTCTGCCCTTCCTCATCCCAGCGGTGTTGAAATCGGCGACGAACCTCTTCGGCGGCCTTGGCACCACCACCGACCAATCCATGATTTGGGCCGTCGCCGCATGGGCATTCCTGCCGTCCTCTCTTTTCATGCGGGGCATCGCCATGGGCCGGATCGCCTCGATGATCGCCGAAAAGCGTCGCCAAACCTACGCCCGCGTCGATCTCGATCACCTTCCGGCGTGATCCGACTCGCCACACTTTTTCTCTGCCTTTTGCCTGCCTCTTTGGCCGCACAAGACCCTTTGCGGGTGGCCACATGGACGGTGGAACTTACCCGCAAGGGTCCCGGGCTTTTGCTGCGCGACATCAACGAGGGCGACGATCCCCAGGTGCTTGCCGCGATACAGCATATCGACGCGCTCTCGCCGGATGTGCTTTTGCTCACCAGTTTCGACACCGATCTCGATGGCCATGCGCTAGCCGCTTTGGCCAATCAGCTTGGCTATCCCTATCACTTCACCCGCCTAGGCAACTCCGGCCGCCCGACGGGCCGCGATCTCGACAAGGACGGGCGTTCGGGCGAACCCGAGGATGCGCAATACTACGGTGAGTTCACCGGCCAGGGTGGCGTGGCTCTCCTGTCGCGCTTGCCGATCATGACCGACGACATCCGCGATTTTTCCGAAATGCTCTGGCGCGACCTGCCCGAAGCCTCCCTACCCGAGGGGTATTTCCAAGACGAGGATTTGGATGTTCTGAGGCTCTCGTCGCATGTGCATTGGAATGTGCCTGTGATGTGGAATGACCAACCGCTGCATCTCCTCAGCTACGCAGCTGCCTCGCCAGTGTTTGATGGCGACGAGGATCGCAACGGGCGACGCAATGCGGATGAGAACCGGTTCTGGTCGCTCTACCTCGATGGCGCTCTGCCGGTGCCGCCGCCCGAAGGCGCGTTCATTCTCTTGGGTGACAGCAATCTCGACCCAATGGACGGCGATGGGCGGCGTGAGGTGATGCAGGCGCTGCTCTCAGACCCTCGCTTTCAGGACATCAAGCCCCGCTCTGACGCTGGCCCAGTGGCCAATGCGGACCATCTTGGCGATCCGGCACTCGACACAGCGGACTGGACGGATCCCGAGCCCGGCAACCTACGCGTGGACTATGTTTTGCCCTCTTCCGAACTGACGGTCGTGGATGCTGGCGTGGCTTGGCCCAATGCGAACCTGAAAGAAAACGACTTTCGCCATGGGCTTGTCTGGGTTGATATCGCTCCCATTCCTTGACGAGGCGGCAAGCAGTCGTTACGCCGCTTTCAACCTTAAAAAACCAAGGACTGGACGCGATCATGAGCACGCCTTCTCTTCTCATTCTCCCCGGTGACGGCATTGGCCCCGAAGTGATGGCCGAAGTCGTTCGGATCATCGATTGGTTCGGTGACAAGCGTGGACTCAAATTCGATGTGACCATGGATCTCGTGGGCGGCGCCGCCTACGACAAACATGGTGTACCGCTCGCGGATGAGACCATGGCGAAGGCGCAAGAAGTCGATGCCGTTCTCCTCGGCGCCGTGGGTGGTCCGAAATACGACGTGCTCGATTTCTCCGTGAAACCGGAACGCGGCCTGTTGCGTCTGCGCAAGGAAATGGACCTTTTCGCCAACCTGCGCCCGGCACAGTGCTTTGACGCGCTGGCTGATTTCTCCTCGCTGAAAAAAGACATCGTGGCCGGTCTCGATATCATGATCGTGCGCGAACTGACCTCCGGCGTTTACTTCGGCGAGCCGCGCGGCATTACCACCGTCGACGGCGAGCGCGTGGGTATCAACACCCAGCGGTACACCGAATCCGAGATCCGTCGCGTCGCCATCGCCGCCTTTGAGCTGGCCATGAAGCGCAACAAAAAGCTTTGCTCAATGGAAAAGGCCAACGTGATGGAGGCCGGCATCCTGTGGCGCGATGTGGTCACCGAGGTCTCCGCCGACTACCCGGAAGTCGAGCTTTCGCACATGTATGCCGACAACGGCGCGATGCAGCTTGTCCGTGCGCCGAAACAGTTCGACGTGATCGTGACCGACAACCTGTTCGGCGACATCCTGTCCGATTGTGCCGCGATGCTCACCGGCTCGCTGGGCATGCTGCCCTCCGCTTCGCTGGGCGCGCCGATGGAAAACGGTCGTCCGAAGGCCATGTACGAGCCGGTGCACGGGTCTGCGCCGGACATCGCAGGTCAAGGCAAAGCAAACCCGATCGCCTGTATCCTCTCCTTCGCGATGGCGCTACGCTACTCCTTCAATGAAGGCGTGGAGGCAACCCGCCTCGAGCAAGCGATCGAAAAAGTGCTCGCCGATGGCGTCCGCACCGGCGACCTTCTGGCCGAAGAAGGTGTGGCTCCGGTCTCCACCACCGGCATGGGTGATGCGATTCTCGCCGCTCTGGACGCATCTCTCTGAGCGTAGCGATCCTTCATTAGAAAAGGGCGTCTCTCATATGAGGCGCCCTTTTTCGTTTCATCGGCGTCATGTCCTCAGTCGAAGATGTCGAAAATATCCTCCGCCATATCGAACAAACGATGCGCCGTGGATTTGCGTTTCTTTTTCTTCTTCGAGGTCTTCTTGGGACCCGCCAGTTTCGCCTGAAAGTCTTTCTTACCTTTCACGGTCACCGGTTCTTGCGGTTTATGCAACGCCTTCATCCGGGACAAGGGCGCGCCGCAGGCCGAGCATTTCAACTCATGCCGGGTCGTGCCACCCAGCGTCAGAACCGTTTTCGACCCACAATAGCAGCAGGTTGCAGATTTCTGTGTGTAATACATGAGCTTCACATGGGGGCGATTGTCATAGGACACAAGGCTTTGCCCCTCCCCCGTTGAAAGCTCTGCCGCGCATGCTACCGTGATGAGGGAAACAAACAGGACAGCGCATGAATATCACCGGAGCCTTCTACGCCCTCGCCGCCTTCGCGGTGTTCTCGACCCATGACGTGGTGATCAAATTCCTGGGCGGCTCCTATTCGCCGTTCCAGATCATCTTTTTCTCGACGCTCTTCTCGTTTCCTCTGGTGATGTTCATGCTGATCCGGGACCGGACCGAGGGCCACCTGCGTCCCGTCCATCCATGGTGGACGCTGTTTCGCACGATTGCGGCGATGGTCAACACGGCGTCTGCCTTTTATGCGTTCTCCGTTCTGCCGCTGGCGCAAGTCTACGCGCTGATCTTCGCCACGCCCTTGCTGATCACCATCCTGTCGATTCCGGTTTTGGGAGAGCGTGTGGGCTTTCACCGCTGGGCCGCCGTCATCGTCGGCCTAATCGGCGTGATCGTCGTGTTGCGCCCCGGCGCGACCGAGTTCACGCTGGGCCATATGGCGGCTCTGTCCTGTGCGGGCTTTGGCGCGTTTGCCTCCGTCGTCGTCCGCAAAGTCGGCCGCGAAGAGCGCACCGCAGTCCTTATGCTCTATCCTTTGATTGCCAATTTCGTCGTCATGGGGCTCGCAATGACCTTCTTCTATCGTCCGTTTCCTTTGATGGATTTGGGCTCTGTCGGCATGGTGTCGCTTTTGGGCTTTACCGGCGGCGTCATCCTCATCCTCGCCTACCGCGCCTCTGAGGCCGCCATCGTCGCCCCGATGCAGTATTCTCAGATCATATGGGCCACGATTTTCGGCTATTTCATTTTTGGCGAAACGGTCGACATGCCAACGATCGTGGGTGCGGGAATCATCATCCTCTCCGGCCTCTACATCGTCTTCCGAGAATCGCGCGGCGGACATTCTGCGAACACGCCAGTGCTCAGAACCCGCTCCCGCGCCTCCTCTGCGGCCTCTTTCCGCATTTCCCCCTTTGTGAGACGTGGAAAACTTCGCGGATAGGGAGGCGAAAAGCGCGAATTGGCTCTTGCCAAACCCTGCAGGTGGCTATATTCCGCCCGTCACGGTCGGAGCGTAGCTCAGCCTGGTAGAGCACTGTCTTCGGGAGGCAGGGGCCGGAGGTTCGAATCCTCTCGCTCCGACCAATTCAAACTTGGGGTATGCCCCATAGTTTTGCCACTTTGCCCCCCATAGTTCTGCCTCTGGCTCATAAAATAGGCACCTTTCCTCGTCAGATGATTTCGGGATTCAAGCATCTTATAAGCTCGATCTCTTGTGAAGCGTTTTGTAAGTTTGGGCGGGGAGCAGTCGTTCGCTGCAAACCGAGCCAACGGCCGCTATCCGCACAAACTGTACTTCCCACCTTCATACTGCTGCCCCATTTTTTTTGAACACTGCGAGCGAGGTGATAATCTTTCTGGGAGGCAAACATAATCGGGAGAGGATGTCATAACTCAATCGAGCGTCGTGTATATCTTCGCTCTTCGCGCATGTCGTTTCGCTCTGTGCGACTGATTGTTTTTGGTCTGTTCTTGGCACTCTTTGATGTGATCGCGGCGCCAGCCCTCTCTCAGTCGTTTTGGGAAAGAACGCACCTTGTGTCCGTTCATGATGACGGCAACCTGTCGTCCGTTGCCCAGAAGTTGGGACGCGGCGGATATGAGCTGTCCGGGGGGCAAGCCATCCGGTTCGGCGGATGGTACGACAGTAATTGGCGCGACATTCATGTGACCTTTCTAACTGAGATTAAAACAGATTTCGGAATTCTCTGGGGTTTTAGCACTGGAGAGGCGGGAGAAAAGTATCGAATAGATCCGAGCTTGAAATTCGGGGTGATCATGCAAAAACAATTTGGCAAATCCGGGACGCTGTCTTTCTCTTTTAAGACAAGTGTGTTCGGGCACCTCCAGGAGAAAAATTGTGTCGCAGACTATGGCGTCATCTCTGGACCCCAAACTGTGAATTGTAGATTGGCGGCATCCCCATTGCCGCCTGCAGAAACTCTCGGCTACACGCTGAATGAGGCCCCGAGTGATCGTCTGCTGGTGACTCTCAAATATCAAGTTCTATTCTGAGGCCAATGTGACCATAGATAGTTGATTGTCTGCCGTTTCTTCGCTCAGTCGGCATTTCAGACGTATTTTTGCCACATTTTTGACGCAAAAAAGATCGAATTGAGTCTAGCATGTTAGGAGTTGGGTCTAAAACGACACTGCATCATTCATTCAAGGGAGACGCCGAGATGAATAATTCGCACCGAAAATTCGCCGAGATCAGAATGCCCGATGGGCACGAAATGCATTCGAAATGCGATCAGCGACAAGGTGCGACAAGGCGACTTGGCGTAACGTTGATGGTCTTCGCTCTGTCTTCCGCCGCGTACGCCGAAGATCTCTCGGAGTATTCGGGTGACCTGTCGACTGAGGTAAACGCGCTTGAAATCTATGCCCCTCCAAACGGGGTTGGCGGGGGCGGAGGAAAGAAAGACACCCCGCCTCCTTCATCAGGACCAACCTATTACGACTGGATGAGCCCGGGATTGGAAACGGCTTGGACGTATAACGGCGGCAGCTATCTTGGTCAGGGCGTCACGATCACTGTCGTGGATGATTTCTCCAGTCGCTCAAAGTATCGCGGCGATCTCGGGGATGGCTCAAACCGTTTGCGCCACGGCGAATGGACACTCAAACAAGCGAGCATGATCGCACCTGAGGCAACGATGGTGATGGATGATTTCTATGGTGCAGGTGCAATTTCACTTTCATCCGGTTTCAATGTCTTGAACCTCAGCTATGGCTATACCGCACCGCTTGATCGTGCTCTTGAACATTCGATCGTAGCCGCCGCCGAGGCCGGGACAGCTTTGATCGCGAAATCGGCGGGGAATGACTATGGCAACGTGGTGGGATATCGGGCTGACGGAGGCTATGACTATTTGTCTTTGGCTCTGATCGACACGCTCGACAACACGGGCAATACGATCTCTGCGACGGGTTATAATTCCGTGCTCTTTGTTGGAGCCTTGGACTGGAACGTTGTGGACACCAATGACCCGCTGGCTGGCATGGCAAGCTATTCGAGCATTGCCGGTAGCAACGAAAATGTTCAGCGTCAGTTTCTCGTGGTCGGTGTAGAGGCGGGCACAAGCCCCTATAGCGCGGGAACCGGTCTGGCGGGCACGTCGTTCGCGGCACCGATTATCGCAGGTTACGGCGCAGTTTTGAGCAGCAAGTTCGTAGGGGCGACCCCGAACCAAGTGGCCGGACGCCTTTTGGAAACGGCACGGGAAGATACGATCCTGAACTATAATCCGGCCATTCATGGCCAGGGTGAAGCGGATATGGCTCGCGCAATCGCGCCCACAACAATCGAGTGAAGTGCAGCGACTGAACTGCCCGAAGATTACATCCGATTAGGTTTTGGTGCTCTTCGGGCATATTTGGCGCAAATCCCGAATGTCCGCTTTGGGCTGGAGAACCGTCGCTAGACGCTGAACGCACGAATGGCAGCAATGGGCCGTTTTGGCCTTCTTTTCCTGCGTCGCAATTGAACTCATCTGCCTTTCAACGAGCTTCAGAGTTGCTTTTCGCCGTCAAACCGGAACGGCTTCGCTCAACACACGATCTCTGATCCGCTCTGGAAGATCTCCAGGCGTCTTAACATCAACCTTGACGTTCAAGGCTTCTGCGAGAGATTCCTGTAAGCCTCCCAAATCGAAAAGAGTGGTTTCGGGCATAGGATCAACTAAAATATCGAGGTCGCTATCTTCCGTATCTTCTCGACGCAACACAGAGCCGTAAACGCGAGGATTTGATGCACGATGTTGAGCGACGAGTTGCCGGATCACGTGACGACATTGTTCAAAAGCCAGCGAAGGTTTTTTCTGGCACATTTCCCGTCCTTCAAATCCTTCAAGATTTTGAATATTAGCCGCGACGCAAAGCCGCTCAAAGCGCAGGGCAACTGCTCGCGCACTCACACCAATGAACGGAACCCAGGTGGTGAGATCAAGAAAGCGTAAGTAGAGATTATCTGGGTACCGGCACAGAATCGTACTCACATATGCTTAGCGAAGCAATGTATGGGCGGAGAGTCTTGCAATACTATCCTCATCGAGCATCAGGAACGGGTCTCCTTCGGAGCGCTGCGTCGCAGTGGAAAGGCCTCATAAGCGCTCCCAATTTGGACCGATGACCATCTGCACAGCAGCCATGATGATCATCGGCAACGTAGCTTGAGATCAGAAAGCACTTGGGCAAGGTTTCTGTTTGCATGATAAAGTGGCCATATGAAAATTCATCCTATCTGGTCTCGTCTGAAAGCTTTTATGCCCGCACTGGCGGGTTCGGCCTGCGTTATTTTGATTGTAGTTGCATACGAGCATTCAACAGAAAGGCAGCAACAAAAGCGAGAAGAAGAGGCGCAGATCTATTGGTGTCGCGCTCTCGCGAAAAGTGTTGGGGAGGGACAAGTCGAATTGCATGACTTCCTCGCGACGCGTTGTCCGGCGAGCTTCCTTAGCGATAATTTGGGATCACCCTAGAAAATTCCACCCACACCATCATGCGGCCATGGCGGATGTGTTCCGTTCGTGCACGTTTCTAAATGGGACACCAATGGCTGCTTCGGAGGGCCTGGAAGGGCAAATCTCTGATACAGGTTTCTGGGCCACTTACATCAATCAAGTCACCGGACAAAAAAGAACTGCCAAACCTGTTTTCATTAGAAAACACAGTCTTGATTTGAAACTAATTCCAGTGGTCGAAAATCAGTATCATATTGAAAACGCTTATTAATTGTTGATTTTTCCGCTTGCTTGCCGATTCGCATTCAGCTTTAAGTCAGATGTCCGAAAAAACTTTACGACTGGCGAAAAACCTCATGAACAAGCCTGTAAATACGCAGCACGAAGATCTGAAGCACAGACTCAGGCTACGTGGCTCGTCCTTGTCTCAGGTCGCCCGGCTCATCGGAGAGCGTCCCTCAACGGTCACTCTCGTGAGCCAAGGCTCTAGAAAGTCTGACAAAATTCAAAAAGCGCTGGCGGAAGCTGCCGGCTGCTCACCTAAGGAGCTTTTCCCGGATCGCTATCAAGATGATGGGGGGATTAAATGACCCGCTAGACCCCCAATCTTCCATGGGGAAATGAAAAAGACCTCCCGATCGCCAAACCAGGGAGGCCGTTTCATTGGTATCGATTTTGCAACTTCGACGCCCTTGTGTCCCCCAAAATCAAAGCAAAGTCAATCCGCCGGGAGATTTCTCGGCGGAGCAGAATTCTTATTAAACAAGGGCGGCGAAATGCACTCACCCCATGCTGAAACAGCATGGGAATGGAGATGCTGTGCCGAATTCAAATGTACCACTCAAACGCCTACCTCGAACCTCTTCGTAGCCGCGCGACACGCAATGTCATGAAGCCATCTCGCGCCTCTAGCCGCGGCTTTCTGCCCCTCACCTTGCCCAAAGATGGAAGGCTTCGGACAATTTTCTATGAGAGCATCCTTGAGAAGCGCTTTCTGATGCTCATGGCGGTGAGCGGCGACCTGTTCGACATTTGGGAGCAACCCACGGAAATTCGATATCGCAAGCCAAACGGCAGGATCGGGCATCACATCTTTGATTTTCTGATCACGCTAATGTCCGGGGAACGGATTGCCGTGGCGATCAAACCCTTGGAGCGGGTCTGGCAGCGGAATTTTGAGCGCGAGCTGGAATGCATCGCATCGCACATGCCCAAAACCTTTGCCGATAGCTTGATGCTCATTACGGACCGGGATCTCGATGTTCAGGCAGCCAATGCGGCCGGTCGGGACCTCATGATGCGAAACCGCTCTTTGATGGGAGTGGCAGCATGACCGAGAGATTTCATATTTCTGCAAATGATCAAGTCACTTTGTTCCAGCGCGCATTGCGTCTGAAACGGTATGATGACGCAGGTTATGTCTTCGAAGAATTAGATAAACCCGGCCTCACGCACAGGATCGGTTTCGCTGAATTTACGCACCTGTTGGCCGGGCCGGATATGGTCCTGCAACGCGATTTCTTTTGCGCCGGGAAACCGACTGCGGGAGATCAAGCATGGGGAGGCTGGAGCCTTAACTCGTGCGCAAGACGACGAGCAAATGACTGCGCTTTGGCGAAAGACCTGTGTGGATGCGTTTTACACATTGTATCTGCACGGAAAGGTGAAGCGAAAAGATGTGTGGATTACGCCTGTCGAAGCTGAACTGCGATTTTTGGCGGAAGATAATTTTGGCAGGGTCTATCAGGAGGCAAAGTCACGCGCAGGCCAGAGAATTGAGATACCAAAATTCCCGAAACCCCGCACTTTGCTGACATGGGTACGCAACTATGAGAATGCTGGCTACCATATCGATGGTCTCGTCAGCCGGTACTATGCATGTGGCAATCGCCATCGCCGTTTCAATGCAGAAGAACTGGCGCTCATTTCTCGTGTCGTGGATTTGTACGCATCAACTCAAAAGCCAAATAAGGCAAAGGCGGTCAGGAGGACGCTCGACCTCTTTAATAATGAAAATGTCTGCCGGAGAGCAGAGGGGCATCCTGAACTGATCGTTCCATCCCGGCGAACGGTAAGGCGTTTCTTGGACCGCGTAAGCCCCTACTATCTGGATGTGAAGCGTCTCGGCATTGATGCCGCCAATCGGAAGCATATCTTCCGTACATCCGGTTTGGATGTGCAGATGCCCCTAGAACGCGTGGAGGTGGATGAGAACAAGCTCGATGTCATCTCACTTTTCGCCACAACCGGGCTTTTGGATTTGCTCCCCGCAGATCGCCTCGAAACCTTGGAGAAAGGCCGGCGATATCTCTACCTGTTTAAAGACTGTGCTACGAAATGCGTGCTGTCTTTACGCCTCGCCGCTTCACAGAACGCTGAAGATGCCATTCGTGGTCTGAAAGATGTGCTGAGAGACAAGACGGCGGTTGCGCAGGCGTGCGGCTGTACGGCGCCGTGGCATATGCGAGGCCGTCCATTCCAAATTGTTGCCGATCATGGTGTCGCATTTACAGCTGCCAACTTCAAACTGGCATGTGAGCGCATCGGCGTGGGGTTAGAGCATCCACCTGTTGGTCAACCTGCCTTACGCGGAAATGTCGAAAGCATTTTCCTGACATTGGGGCACGAGCTGATGCCGCACCTGATCGGCAGGACGTTTTCCAACACGAAGGAGCGAGGCGACTATCCTGCCGAATATTTGGCGAGCCTCACAGACGATCAGCTGATCATGACCATCGTGAGTTATATCGTCGATATCTACCACAGAACTCCACATTCCGGATTGGGGGGAGAAACACCCTTGGATGCTTGGGAGCGACACAATCAGGCGAATAACATCCCAACCCCGCCTGACGGCCATGAACTTCGGGCCGCTTTTGGTCGCGCCTTTGAACGTACGCTGAACAAAAGCGGCATTACACTTTTTGGCATTGATTATTCCTGCGACGAACTCCGTGATGCCTATCTGCATAGCCCGACGCGCAAAGTCACGGTGCGAGCCGATCTGGATGATCTAAGCTGGGTGTCCGTCAGTGTCGGCGGGCAAACCGTTCCCGCACGCGCCAATGAACAGATATTTTCCGGAATGAACTATGCCGAATGGCAGGAAATCCGGCGAAATATTCGGCAAACCCATAGGGCAAATGCGGAGGTTCATATCGAGCAGATCAGACGTGCTTATGATCGCATTGATAGCGAGGTGCGAAAGGCCATGCTGCGCAATGAGTGTACGCCGTTCTACATCAAGGATGAAGATGTTCTCCGGAACGAACGCTCGATGCGGCTGACCATCCGAAGGGATGAGGTCGATCCCGACGCGCCTCTGGAAAATCTGATTTCTCCGCCAGAGTTGCCAACCAATCCCTTGGCGCGTGGAAAGAGAATTTCGCCGAAACCGTACACCCCGGATGATCCAGACACTGCGCCGGGGGCGCCCGCACCGAAGAAACGCTGGGGGTTTAACGATGACTGATCTGCCTGCGAGCCGTCCCGACACGGCGGAAACTCTGAGTGCGTTGAATGCGCGTTTCGTTCAGCATGAGCGTTATGATCAGCTTTTTGATCTCGCACATCGGCTTGTCTCTTTGCGTTTGGCGGATTTGCGTTCCGGGCGGGTTACGGAAGGTTTGAGTCTGGCGCTTACCGCGGGCTCTGGCAGCGGCAAGACCACCGCGATGCGGCATCTGGTCCGGGCGATCCAGAGGGAACTGTCCGTTTCCGACTATCCGCAGGCCAAAATCATCAGTGTCAGTGTGCCGTCGCCCGCCACTCTCAAATATGTGGGGCTGCGAATTCTGCACGCGCTTGGCTATGAACTGACCGCCGAGAGACAGGCTTGGTACATTTGGGACAAGGTTCGGTTCCATCTGCGAGAAAACCGTGTTCTGTTTCTGCATCTGGATGAGGCGCAAGACCTCAACACGCGAAACTCGAAGAGTGAGTTGCCGCATGTCGCCAATATGCTCAAAACGATCTCTCAAGATGACGCGTGGCCCGTAGGATTCTTCCTGTCAGGGACAGAGGGTCTGAAAGACATCATCAATTTCGACACGCAATTGGGGCGGCGCATCAAGGGCATTCGCTTCGAACCACTGAAGCTTCACAGTGATGCTGATGATGTGGTCGAATTGGTCGAAAGCTATTGCTCGGCGGCTGGCATTTGTTTGGAATCCGGTGCGGAGGAAGACGCTCTAGGTGAGCGGATCATCCATGCCGGCGCTTACGAATTTGGGTTAGCCATTCGACTGACGCTCATGGCGATCGAGAAAGCGCTTTACGCCGAAGTGGATTGCCTCTCCCGCGACCATTTTGCGACGGCATTCGAGGAGTGGAAAGGGTGCGGCGATGCTTTCAATCCGTTTCTCATCCCGGACTTTACACAGGTAGATCCGCGGAAGCTGTTTGGCGAGGAGGGCGACCTATGAGTTTCACCTGCGCCCTTCCTTTGTCTGTCCCGATCATCCCCGGTGAAACGGCGACCTCTTTGGCCAGCCGTCTCGCGCATCGGAACGGAACGCCGCGCTTGATTTCCTTCTGCACCGATCTGGGCATAGATTACTTTCGGCTTAGCAATGGCGATGTCGATGAGGTTCGGCATGTTGCGGTATTGGCCGGTCAGGACGCAGACATATTACAGTCCAAGACACCATCACTTTCCGAGCAGGACTGGTTCCTGCTCGGTGACGAAACCATAAAGTTCACAGTGTTTCAGCGCACGAAGCCGCAAATCTGCCCGATGTGTTTCAGGGAGGCATGCCAAAACTCTGGGGCACCATTTGCCTATCAACTTGGCATCTGGCAGCTCACCTCAGTTCGTACTTGCCACAAACACGGCTGCTATTTGCAAGAGTTGCCCAAAGCGCCATCGGGGAACGATCATTTCGACATTGCGAGCCTGGCGCTGGGTGCAAACCTCACATCCCCAAGATTTCCTGACCCAAAAGACCTTGAGCTTGAACGGTATCTATTGAGGCGCATCGCCGGGCAAAAGGGGAACGACTGGATCGACACATTGCCTATCCATGTCGCATCGCAAACCTGCGAGTTTTTCGGTTTGCTGCTGCTCAAGGGGCCAAGATCCAAACGGCATGAGACCAGCGCGTCAGAGTGGCTAAAGGCGGGGCGGATCGGCTTCAGCTTTCTGCGCCACGGACCGCAGGCGCTGATTGAGAAAATGGATGAACTTGAGCAAAACAGGCCCGACGACACTTCGCTCTACATTGCGCGCTATGGTGTCTTTTTCGAGTGGTTGCGAGATCGGGATACCGACCCGCATTTCGATGACCTGAGGGACTTGGTGCGCAAGTTCATCTTTGAAACATTTCCAGTTCCAAAGGGTGGACAGGTTCTTGGGCAGAAAAATCTGAGACGCCACAAATATACCTTTGACAGCCTGGCCAAGGAAAAACGCCTCAACAAGGCACAGTTGGGCTATATGCTTCTGGAGCTCGGATATGTGAAACGCTGCGAAGGGTCATCGCATTTTGCCCCTATCGGCTACATCCCCGCAGCAATCGGTGACGATGTCGCCGGAAAACTCAAAGCGCTTCGTACGTCGGCACAGGCCGCGAAGAATATGGGGATATCCAAGCCGGTACTAGATGCCCTGACACAGAACGGCGTGATCGAAACCTATTTCAAGCATCCGCAGGCTGTTCCCGTTTACCACCCCAGTGTCATCGCTGAATATTGGCACAAGCTCAGGGATACATTTGAGCCCCATGCGGACATAGAAAAGCGCGGCAAACCAATGGCGATTCGTGACGCCGCACGCGCATGCAAAATGCCGCTTTGGCAAGCTCTTGCGCTGATATTGCGCCATCCAATCCCGGTCACCAAGCGAAGCCGGTATCACAAGGGTTTCGAGGAACTGAGGGTAATTGCGTCTGACCTGACTGACATTCTTTCCAAGGCGCAGCGGCAGGTCACACCCGTTCGAGAATCGGCAAAGGCGTTGGGAACTGACGCCGAGGGTATCTATACGTTGATTGCAGCCGGAAATCTGACTGAACAACGTCCCGAAGAAAATGATCGGCATACCCGGGATCGCTTGATTTATCGTGAGAGCTTAAAGGATCTTCTGATATCTTGAGATTGAACAGGCAGAAGACAGGCATGGGCAAGGCCCACGGAAACTCTTGCCCATGTCGATCCTGTTATGCATGCTCTGGGTCCAAGTATTTTTCATGAATGGATTTCGTTTTGACGATCATTGATGTCATCGATTTGCTGGATCGCTTTCAGACATCCATTGTTGGGGTCATCGGCTTTTTCGGCGTCATCTGGACTTTGAGAGCAAATGCGAAGCACGACAGAGAGACGCATGAGCGACAACTGGCAACCAAACGCCAAACATTGCGGCGCATCCTTGCAGCCGAGTTTCGGAACTATGCGCGCGCTCTGAAGCAAAATCTCGACGGCCCAACTCCGGACAGCGAATTTATTTCGATTGGAAGGGTGCGGAGGCTTCTCTCTGACAGTCTGTCATCTGATTTGGGTCTGCTGAACCTGGATGAAGTCGATATTATCGTGAATGCGATAATAAGCCTTGATGGAATGAACCATTTCCTCGCGAACCATGCTGTCGATATCTCAGAAGCACGTTTTCTGATTCCAGCCACAATGTGGGGCGAGGTCAAGTATTGCCTAGCCACGACAAAAGATGCTTTGGATGGGGCTATTGAGGCTTTGGCGCTGACGGGTGAAGTGTAGCTGCTGAGCTACATGCATTCTTTTTAGAAACCTATTCAAATTTAGTATCCTCTATCGTCTTCACAGGTACTCTGAACCGCGTTGAATAGACAGTCTTTCGATGAAGCGACGTAAAATCCTACTGTGCTGCCAAGGACAGAATAAATTTCTGATGGTACGCTACGAAAATAGATAAATCGTTTGTCGTAGAGGCTTTCAAATTTTTTGATTTTGTATCGGCGCTTCTCTCAACCAAACCCGATCAACCGGCTGTATCCAAAGTAAAAAGTCAGCAGAAAGTCGCGAATGGCCGAAAAAATGAAGGCGCGACAAAGCGGTCCCACCTCGCGCATCCCGCGATCTGATATCGGCACCATGATCAACCAATATCTTTAGTAGCCATGGGTTTCCCACTTCGGCCGCATACAAAAATGGTGTCAGATTCTCGTTGTCAGTCACCGCGTTAATATCAGCGCCAGCGTCCAACAGACATTGAACAATTTTACGGGTCGTCGGGTTATCTCCTTGCAGGAGGTGCTCTGCGATTCCGGGCAAAATGGCCAATTCATCCTCCGTGTATTGCGAGAGCGACTGTGCGCGAGCCTCCTCCGCTGTGAAAGGCGAAGTTGTCTTGCGCAGGAATGCAGGGAAATCAGCACCCACTGTCCCGGCTCGCCTTGCCGCTTGGGCAAAAGCACTCGGGTTTGCAAAATGTCCGACCGCCTCGAAAAGAGCTGTTTGTTGTTTCTCTCCCCTGATTTCAACATCTGCACCTCGGTTGAGAAGGGCCTGAACAAAATCGACTCGCCCCATGGAAATCGCTTCAAATAGTGAGGACTTTCCGCCCTTGGTTCTATCGTTGATCACCTCTTCGCTCGTCACAGGAAGCAGAGCCCAGAAGCAAGCCTCATTGTTCCCTTGAAGTGACATTAAAAGAGGAGATCCCCCGTTCTTGTCCAAATTGTTAGGATCAGCGCCAGCTGCCAACAGTTGAGTGACCTTATCGACCTGTCCAAGGTGGGCAAAAAGCGCAATTTGCGGTGTTGGCGTCTTGCCATACCCCTTGATGATCCGGTCGGGATTCCGAAGATCGACCTGACGGCTTTTCCATTTTGAAAGATCAATGAAATAGTCATCTAGGGGATGCAATTTGAAAATTGGATCAGCTTCCGGAAACAGATTTGGGAAGTCTCTTTCTACAGCGAGCTCAGCGTCTGAAATATCGAGAGCAAGACCGAGCCCTTCACAAAGCCCTTCCCACTTTGCATAGATTCGTCGTTTTCCAAGCATCTTCGAAATGTTCAAAATGTAATGTAGACAGCTCTTCAGCTGATCTGCGCTGCGGAACTGGAACCAATTTGCAGCCTCATCGAACGCATTCAGGGCGTCTTCGAGCTTTCCAAACTGAGCGAAATAGCGCCCCCTAAAAAGGCCAAGACCAGCCAAACGAGGTTGCCCATGTAAAGAACTTTCGAGGCTTTCGAAAAGCGCTTCGGCAGTGGCGGCTTCCCCTTCCGCCTTGTCGCGACGTGGGTCCGTAAGTCGCGTGATTTCAATTATGGCGCTCTGTTGTACTTCATTCAGATCACAGCCCTCTCTCAAGGCTGGGACATCCAACTGTGCCGTGATCGCCGACTGAATTTCATGGAAATCAAAGGGAATTTCATACCGTGGCTTATGGTTCCGGCAATCGACCAAACTAAGATCACAATACCGCTGATATAGTCTCGCGGCCAACAACGCCCGTGCAAATTTTCGGTCCCAGTTCTTCATGAGTTCTAGGATCATGCGGATTTGGGTGTCGTTTTCACCTTTAGACCAGCGCCGGATGTTTTTTTCCCAATCGCCTCCAGATATGCTCGGCCCCAAATTGATTTCGATTTCGGCCGCGAGCCGTACAAGCCCAAAGTCTTTCACACGGGATTGCCACAAAAGCTGCGTAGCTTGCCCAGGATTGCCGAGTAGTTCTTCTGGCGAAACGCCCGTGACGGGCAAGACGTTGCAAAAGATATCTTGGAAGCAACCGAATGCTACCCTGTCGAAAACGCCGCGCACGACTTCGGCGGGCAAAGCTGAACAATCAAGGCGAAGGCATAACTCGGTGTACTTCCGAAGCATAGGTAGGAAGTCGGTTGCATCCCACTCGTCATTGCCATTCGCATCATGGAAATCACGGAGATGCTTTCTCAGAAGCTCATTCGCCGCCTCGGCGGACAAAGGTTTGCCTTTTCGAAGGCGTTGAAGCTCTTTCTTGAGTGCTGCATCATTTGCATCGTCAACGTGCGACATCGCACGGATCAGAAATGCGACGATTTCTGAAGGTTGGGGGATGGGGGTAAGATCGTAAACCATTATTCCTGAACCTGTTGTCTGTGCAGTCGAGCCAGTTCTGCTTTTACGTTCCGATACGCCCGATGATCGCTGGGCGTACGTGAAAAAACCAAGAGGCCACCACCAGCAAGAAAGAGCTTGGCATGTTTCTTCCCATGAACATAACGCGCCCCTAAATTCACCTCGTTTGCAATCACTTCGTTTAGTGTTTTATCTTTTGAATAATACATATTGTACCTCGATAGCGGGATGGTGGCACAGCCACCATCCCAAACCATTTATTTCTTGGTGTTGGAGCTTTTAGAGCCCTTTGCAGCAGCCCTTTGCGCACGTGTGGCAAAGCTTCCCTTGGCCGTCTGGCCGCCTGACTTGACTGCACCTGCGGCCTGAATCCGGGCGGCTGCGGATTGGGTCATGCTTTTTGTTTTCGACATCCTGATTTCCTTTCGTTTCGAGGATGTCTTGAAAATGGAAGGAATGCCCGACACTTTCAAAAGACAAGCTGGGGACAGCATTTCGGGATTTTGATGGCAGGTCTCCGAAGCCCCACCAAGAGGGAAGCCTTTGATACGGGACTTGCCTGTTTTTATGAGTGTTGCGCCCAATAAGAGAAGGCGTTTGGCAGAGAAAGGCAGAGGCAAGAGCTCTCGTCAATAGAGGCAAGTCTCTGAACGCACAGCGCTGCGTATACGTGACACTACGCTGTTTCCACTCTATCTAGAGGCACAACTTTGGGTCACAGCTCAAAACTAAAATCAGTTAGGGCATTTGCCCTACAAAGTTGCGACCGACCTTTTAGGTTTTGAGTCGCTCCTTTTGTGAGCTGCCTTCTCCTATGGAACGAACACCTGATCCCGCAGAGATATCGCTCGGGCACTGAATGGCTCGCGTCCAGGCTATGCTTCTAGACTCAAAAGTCTAATAAGACAGTGGTGACCCCGGCAGGATTCGAACCTGCAACCTGCCCCTTAGGAGGGGGCTGCTCTATCCAGTTGAGCCACGGGGCCACATCCGTCTCATAGCCTCGGCACCCGCATCGGCACAAGGGTTGAGGCGGGCCGTGAGCCGAGAAATCGAACCTGGCGCCTGTTAGCGATAACAATTTTAATCTGCGCCAGATGGACAAGGCAGTTTTATGGTGTAGACTGAGTGAAATTACAAACAGTTCAGAGGGTCAGGCCATGTCACAGGGTTCCGGAAACACACCGTCGAAACGGCCGCTTACGCTTCGAGATGTGTCCGAAGCCTCCGGCGTGTCCGAGATGACTGTCAGCCGCGTGCTGCGCAATCGTGGCGATGTATCCGAAGCGACCCGGACCAAAGTTTTGGAGGCCGCCCGCGAACTTGGCTACGTGCCGAATAAAATCGCCGGTGCTCTCGCGTCTTCCCGGGTGAACCTCGTGGCCGTGATCATCCCCTCGATGTCCAACATGGTCTTCCCCGAGGTCATGACCGGCATCAATGAGGTACTAGAAGACACCGAACTTCAACCCGTCGTCGGCATCACCAATTACAAACCCGAACGCGAAGAGGCAGTCCTTTATCAAATGCTGTCCTGGCGTCCCTCCGGCGTGATTATCGCAGGGCTGGAACACACCGAAGCCTCAAAGGCGATGATGGCGGCGGCTG
This sequence comes from Celeribacter sp. PS-C1, assembly GCF_019429625.1. Lineage (GTDB taxonomy): Bacteria > Pseudomonadota > Alphaproteobacteria > Rhodobacterales > Rhodobacteraceae > Celeribacter. The sequence goes on along the minus strand of NZ_JAHXRW010000001.1, from coordinate 306,132 downwards.
GCATTCCGATCGTGGAAATCATGGACACGGATGGCGAAGCGATCGACTCTGCCGTTGGGATCTCGCACCGTCGCGCGGGCCGCAAAATGGCGCAGGCGATCATTGATGCCGGCTACAAACGGATCGGGTTTCTGGGCACCAAAATGCCGCTTGATCACCGCGCCCGCAAACGCTTCGAGGGTTTTACAGAAGTGCTCGCGAAATCCGGTTTGGAAATTGCCGACAGCGAATTCTATTCCGGCGGCTCCGCGCTCAAAAAAGGCCGCGAGATGACCGAGGCCATTCTCAAGCGCAACGAAGAAGACCCAATCGATTTCCTTTACTATTCCAACGACATGATCGGTGCTGGCGGCCTCATGTATTGCCTCGACAACGGCATCGACGTGCCGGGGGATGTTGGCCTTGCCGGGTTCAACGGCATCGAATTCCTTGATGGTCTGCCGCGTAAATTGGCCACGATGGATGCCTGCCGTGCCGAGATCGGGCGCGCCGCGGCTCAGATTATCGCCAAACGGGTCGAAGATGAAAACGCAGCAGGCGGCGAGATCATCACCCTCGAGCCCTCGCTTGAGTTTGGCGAGACGCTTAAACGCAAGAAAAAGCTGATCTAAGGTTTCGAGCCAAGGGTCAGCACCGTTTCCAGCAACATTATTCATCCGCGCACATGTGTTCGTGACTGGAAATGTCGCGCCGAAAGCCTTATGCAACGTCAACCCGCCCAATAGGCGGCTCATATGACGTTACAGAAAGCCAACACCATGCCTCATTACAGATCCCGCCGCTCGACCCATGGCCGGAACATGGCCGGTGCCCGCGGCCTTTGGCGCGCGACCGGCATGACCGATGGAGATTTCGGCAAGCCGATCATCGCGGTCGTGAACTCGTTCACGCAATTCGTGCCCGGCCACGTCCACCTCAAGGACCTCGGCCAGATGGTGGCACGCGAGATTGAAAAAGCGGGCGGTGTGGCGAAAGAATTCAACACCATTGCGGTCGATGACGGCATTGCGATGGGCCACGACGGGATGCTCTACTCCCTGCCCTCGCGCGAAATCATCGCGGATTCGGTCGAGTATATGGTCAACGCGCATTGCGCGGATGCCATGGTCTGTATCTCCAACTGCGATAAAATCACCCCCGGCATGATGATGGCCGCGATGCGCCTCAACATTCCGGTGATCTTTGTCTCTGGCGGCCCGATGGAAGCTGGCAAGGTGCAGATCGGTGATCTGGAACGTGCTGTGGACCTCGTCGATGCGATGGTTGCCGCCGCCGATGATCAATACACCGACGAACAGGTCGACGCGTTCGAACAAAACGCATGTCCGACTTGCGGGTCCTGCTCCGGCATGTTCACCGCGAACTCTATGAACTGTCTGGCCGAAGCTTTGGGTCTGGCACTTCCGGGCAACGGCTCGACGCTGGCGACCCATGCGGATCGTAAGAACCTGTTCCTCGAGGCCGGGCGTAAGATCGTCGAGATCACCAAGAAACACTACGACGAGGAGCTTCCGGGCTACCTGCCGCGTGAGATCGCGACCTTCGAGGCGTTTGAAAACGCCATGTCTCTCGATATCGCCATGGGCGGCTCGACCAACACGGTACTGCACCTCTTGGCCATCGCCTATGAGGGCAAGGTGGATTTCACCATGCAAGACATCGACCGTCTGTCGCGCAAGGTCCCCTGTCTCTGCAAAGTCGCGCCGAACATCCACAACGTCCATATGGAAGACGTGCACCGTGCTGGTGGCATCTTCTCCATTCTGGGCGAAATGCATCGTGGCGGATTGCTGCATGGCGATGTGCGCACGGTGCACAGCGACACGATGGCAGCTGCGATTGCGAAATGGGATATCACGGTTGCGAATAACCCCGAAGCCGAGCAGCTTTTCAAAGCGGCCCCCGGCGGCGTGCGTACGACGCAGGCGTTTTCGACCGAGAACCGTTACAAGGAACTCGACACTGACCGCGAAAATGGCGTGATCCGTTCCGTGGAACACGCGTTTTCGAAAGACGGTGGTCTGGCCGTTCTGTTCGGCAACATTGCTGAGCGTGGCTGTATCGTGAAAACGGCGGGTGTGGATGAAAGCATCCTGAAATTCACCGGCACCGCCCGCGTTTACGAATCGCAAGACGACGCCGTTAACGGCGTTTTGACTCGCGAAGTGCAAGCTGGCGAAGTGGTCATCATCCGCTACGAAGGCCCGCAAGGCGGTCCGGGGATGCAGGAGATGCTCTACCCGACGTCCTATTTGAAATCCAAAGGTCTGGGCAAGAAATGCGCGCTTTTGACCGATGGGCGCTTTTCTGGCGGCACCTCGGGTCTTTCGATTGGCCACGTGTCGCCTGAGGCGGCCGAGGGAGGTTTGATCGGGCTGGTGGAAACCGGAGATACGGTCGAGATCGACATCCCGAACCGTTCGATCCAGCTCAAGGTCGATGACGCCGTGCTCGCGGCCCGTCGCGAAGAGAAAGGCCCGCTGCCGTGGAAACCTGCGGCCCCGCGTCCGCGCGCTGTCTCCACCGCGCTCAAGGCCTATGCGATGCTGGCCTCTGCGGCGGACAAAGGCGGAGTGCGCATCCTGCCGGAAGACGCGCAATAAGGCTCTAATCCAGCTATAAAGATATAAACGCCGCTCCATTCGGGGCGGCGTTTCATATTAGCGACGTGCCGTGATCAGCCGCTCACCCTGACTGTAGAGCACAAGCGCGCCGGTCTCGTCGATGTCGAATCGCTCCACTTTAGCCAGAGCCTCCAAAACACGCGCCTCCTGCTGCATCAGGGACTCCGGGCACATCATTTGGGTGGATGCCAGCTGACCGAAACGAAGACCGTCGCCGGTCACCTCAACTCCGCCCATATAGCGATTGCAACCGGTCGAGCCCGCGACCCGGTCACCGTCGAACGCCAGCGTCGCGTTGCTTGCGTCAATCACGCCAGCCCCCGCGACATCCTCGATTTGCCACTCCGGTCCGCTCAAAAGGTCCATCGTCTCCCCCGCGCAGCCTCGAAATGAGGTCTCGCCACGGGTCAAGGTCACCGTTTCCGGATAGACTTGCCCTGACATGTCGTCACGACAAAGCTCTGGTGACACTAAAAGATCAAGCTCAGTCGCGTCGTAGAGAAGGCCCTCGTCACGCAACTGCGCCACCGGCAACTCAGCTTCGACCACGGTTTCACCGTAGTCCAATTCAGCCAGCATCTGACCTTCGCTCACCGAAACACGCCAACCCGGCTCATTCCCACGCGCCGTCCAAGGTGCCTCGCCCCCCGCAAGCGCACAGTTCATTTCGACCCCATTCCAGCCCAAAAGCGCCTCTTCGCCCTTAATCCAGAACAGGACATCTTCCGCCTCGTCCTCATAGCGCGCGCCTGAGGCAGAGAGCGTCTGGGGCAGGGTCACAAGGCGCTCATCCATCTCGAGCATGGCAGCCTCATCGGCGAACCCAACGCGGCCCGAAAGACCCTCGCACATTACTTTCGTGCTGAACCCGACCGGCACAGAATTGGCGAAAACCGGGGCCGCCAGGGCCACGGCGCCCACAAACACAAAACTCGCAACCTTCATGGCATCCTCCAACCAGTAAGATGGATAGAGTCTATGCACATCCCCGTTCCGGGTCCATCTCTTCGCCATCAAAGACCTGTTATGCGTCCGTTATCATTTCCATGGGGCTTGCGTTTGACGCCCCGGATCACTAGCTTCGCGCCTACCTCGGGGTGCCCGTGTCAAACACGGCTGAGATGCAAACGCGAACCCGTTGAACCTGAACCGGCTAACACCGGCGGAGGGAAGGTATCAGCGATGTTCCACACGCGACCTTTTTCTTCGCCCATATGACTATGGAGCGAGCCATGAAATATGGATTGACCCTTGCGGCCCTACTGGCTGCAACCTCTGCACAGGCAGAGACCCTCACCGTTTACGCCCCGGATTATTTTGCCTCCGAATGGGGCCCCGGACCCGCAATCAAGGCGGCCTTCGAAGAACAATGCGGATGCGAGCTGGAATATATCACCGGCGATGTCCTTCCGCGCATTCGCCTTGAGGGCGCGCGGACAGAGGCAGACGTCGCGATCGGCATCAACGTGGATGCGATGAAACAAGCCCGCGACACCGGTCTGTTCGCGCCCCATGGCGTGGACCTGTCACCCCTGACCATGCCGATTGAGTGGACGGATGAGACGTTTTTGCCCTTCGATTGGTCTTTCGCGGCCTTTGTCTATGACAACACAAAAATCACCAATCCGCCGAAATCCTTTCATGAACTGGTGAATTCCGACCAAGACTGGAAAATCGCCATTCAAGACCCGCGCACCTCGAGTTCGGGTCTAACGCTGGTCCTTTGGGGGCACGAAGTCTTTGGCGATGAGGTCGAAGAGGCCTGGGCGAAACTGGCGCCCAAGGTGACCACCGTGACCAAAGGCTGGTCGGAGGCCTACGGTATGTTCACCGACGGTCAGGTCGATATGGTGCTCTCCTACACCGTCTCCCCCGCCTATCACATCATCGCAGAAGAGGACGAAACCAAATCCGCAGCCCTCTTCGACGAAGGGCATTACATGTCCGTCGAACTGACCGCGAAACTTGCAGGCACGGATCAGCCGGAATTGGCGGATCAGTTTATGAATTTCGTCCTGTCGCCTGCGTTCCAAAACATCATTCCCACCGCCAACTGGTCCTATCCCTCCGCACTTCCGAAAGAGCAATGGCCCGAGGCGTTTTCGCAGCTGAACTATCCCGATAAGGCGATTCTTTTGGGTGAGGACGAAGCCGCAGCCCTGCGGGATGAAGCGATTTCTGAATGGCGCAGCGCGTTTTCTCAGTAATCCTCTGGCCCGGTCTCATCACGGCGGCTTTGGTCGCCGCTTTGAGCTTTGGCACATTGGGCGCGGTGGCCTTGCGGGCGGAAAGCTTTTCCGCCCTCTCCCGTTTTGACTGGATGGCAGTGCGTTTCACGGTGGTGCAGGCGCTCCTGTCCGCCGCACTCTCCATCCTCTTCGCCATTCCCGCCGCGCGCGCTTTGGCGCGGCGCAGCTTTCCGGGTCGCGGCCTGTTGATCACGCTTTTGGGCGCGCCTTTTATCTTGCCCACCATCGTGGCGATCCTCGGCTTGACGGCTGTGTTCGGCAATGCGGGATTTGTCTCTGTTGCGCTCAGTTGGGCGGGATTAGAGCCTATTTCGATCTACGGCTTTCACGGTGTCGTATTGGCGCATGTGTTTTTCAACCTGCCTTTGGCAACCCGGCTTCTGCTTCAGGGTTGGGGGGCGATTCCGGCTGAAAGATTCCGTCTCGCCTCCTCGCTGCACTTCGGCCCACGTGATATTTTTCGTCACCTAGAACTGCCGATGCTCAAAGAGATCGTGCCCGGCGCCTTCACCGTCATTTTCCTGATCTGCACCACCTCCTTTGCCATCGCGCTCACCTTTGGCGGCGGCCCCAAGGCGACCACGGTCGAGCTCGCGATCTACGAGGCGTTTCGCTATGATTTCAACCTTGGCAAAGCCTCGCTTCTGGCGCTGATCCAAGTGGCGATCTGCGCTGTCGCGGCGGCTGCCTCTTTGAAATTTCGCGTTCCACAGATGGGGTCCGGCGGGCTTCATCGCGTGGTGCAACGCTTCGACGCCCGCAATACTTCTGCACGTGCGCTGGATATGCTCTGGGTTGGTCTGATCAGCGTCTTTCTTTTGACGCCCCTGCTCGCCATTGCCTTGCGTGGCGCGCCGGGGCTTCTGGACCTACCTGCCTCCGTCTGGTCTGCGGCATTGCGGTCGATTTTGACGGCCATCGGCTCCGCATTTCTGGCGATCTTCATGTCTCTGGCTCTCGCCCTTTCCGCGCTTCGGTTTCGTAGCCTTGAGATCATCGGCATGTCCTCCATCGCTGCCTCGCCACTGGTGATGGGCACGGGGCTTTACATCGTGCTCTTTGCTGTCACCGATCCCGCCGATTGGGCCTTGCCGATCACGGCTTTAGTCAATGCTGTGATGTCGATGCCCTTTATCTTGCGCGCCTTGGGTCCGGCTCTGAGTGGCGCAGAGCGTGACTACGGGCGCCTGTCTGACAGTCTTGGTTTGACTGGTTTCAGCCGGGTTCGGCTCGTTCTTTTCCCACGCCTGCGCGTACCTATGGGGTTCTCTGCGGGTCTTGCCGCGGCCCTTTCGATGGGGGATTTGGGCGTAATCGCCCTTTTCGCCCGCCCGGAAGCCGCAACGTTGCCACTACAGATTTATCGCCTCATGGGATCTTATCGCATGGATCAGGCGATGGGGGCGGCTTTGCTGCTTTTGGGGCTGAGTTTGGCTCTGTTTTACATCTTCGATCTTTGGGGGAGACGCCGTGCTTGAGCTTCGATCCATCCGTCTGACGCAGGGTAATTTCACTCTTTCCGGAGACTTTTCGATCCCCGATGGAGCGCGTGTCGCCATCATCGGCCCATCGGGCGCGGGTAAATCCACGCTGTTATCGCTAATCGGTGGGTTCGAGGCGCCGGACGCCGGCGCAATGCTTTGGGACACAAAAGACGTGACACAGGCCCTGCCCCACGAGCGGCCGATCTCGCATCTGTTTCAGGACAACAATCTATTTGCCCATATGACAGCGGCGCAGAATGTCGGGCTTGGGATCAAGCCCAGCCTCCGACTGAGCAAGGCGGAGCAGGAGCGTGTGTCCGAAGCGCTCAGTGCCGTCGGTCTAACAGGCATGGAGGTCCGCCGCCCTGCGGAGCTTTCGGGCGGTCAACAAAGCCGTGTCGCGCTCGCAAGAGTGTTGGTGCAGGAAAAGCCTTTGATCCTGCTGGACGAGCCCTTTTCCGCGCTGGGTCCGGCAATGCGCGGCGAGATGATCGGGTTGGCCAAAGAGGTCAGCGAGAAACTCGGCGCGACGATGTTGATGGTCACCCATGATATTGCGGATGTGGACCGCTTTGCCGATCTGGTGATCTGGATCGAAGACGGTCAATGCCAGCCGCCGCGAGACTGGGCGGAGATGAAAGCCGATCCGCCTGAAGGGCTCAAAGCCTACATCGGAACATAAAAAAGCGCCCCAAATCGGGGCGCTTTCTGTTTCGAACCAACTCTAAAATCAGAGCGTGGTCTTTTTGCCTTTGTGCGGTGCCCAAAGCTTTTTGTTCGTCAGGTACAAAAGCGAGGTCAGGATCACAAGGAAGGTCACGGCAACGAAACCGGCTTTCTTGCGGGCCATCATCTTGGGCTCAGCCGCCCACATCAGGAAGGCCGCAACATCTTCGGCTTCGTGGTGCAACTCATTGGAGTGACCGTCAGCAAATTCGACGTCCTCACCATAAAGCGGCGGGGCCATGGCGATCCAACCGGTCGAGAAGGCGGTGTTCTCGTAATAGGTGGTGCCCGCTTCGACTTTCTCTTCGCCGGTGTAACCGGTGAGAATGGCGACGATGTACTCAGGGCCACCAATACCTTTGAGGAACTGGTTGATCCCGAGGCCAGCCGGACCGTGGAAGCCCGCACGGGCCTTCGCCATCAGCGAAAGATCCGGTGCATTTTGCGCTTCGTTGGCCGGGAAGTGGTCGTTCTCGGTCAGCGGACGTGCGGCACCTTCGTTATAGTCGTAGAGATGCATGTTCGCGGCTTCGTCAGCGACCAAAAGCTGGGACGCATAGGCGCGCACCTGATCTTCGGGAAGCTGCGGGCCACCTTCATCCGCGAGGGTGCGGATCGGCACGAACTTCATGCCGTGACAGGCGGAACAGACCTCAGTGTAGATCTGAAGACCGCGCTGAAGCTGCATCTGGTCATATTTGCCAAACGGGCCCTCAAAGGAGAAGTCCACGTCATGGATGTGCCCGCCTTCGCCAGCGGCCAGAGCGGCCGTGGCAGAAAGACCCAAAGCGGTGAGGGCGGAGAGGGTGAGGTTCTTGATCATTGTCCCTGTTTCCTTTCTCACTCTGCCGCGCCCGGATAGTGGGACGCGAAATCTTCTTCGATAGAGGCCGGCAGCGGGGCCGGTTTCTCGAGCACACCCAGAAGCGGGAGGATCACGAAGAAGTAGGCGAACCAATAGGTTGCACCGATCAGCGAGATATACGGGTAGATGCCGTCAGTCGGCATGGCGCCAACCCACATCAGCACGATGAAGTCCACGGCCAGAAGCCAGAACCACCATTTGAAGCTCGGACGATATTTGCCCGAACGCACGGTCGAGGTGTCCAGCCACGGCACGAGGGCCATGGCGATGATGGCGCCGAACATGGCGAGCACACCGAAGAATTTCGCATCAACGATGCCGCCGGTGAGCATGGACACGAGTTGCACGGCCCAAACGTCAGCGGTGAAGGCACGCAGGATCGCGTAGAACGGCAGGAAGTACCATTCCGGCACGATGTGTGCAGGCGTCGAAAGCGGGTTGGCTTCGATGTAGTTGTCCGGGTGGCCCAGGTAGTTCGGCATGAAGCCGACAACCGCGAAGAAGGCGATCAACACCACGCCTAGGGCGAAGAGGTCTTTGATCACGAAATACGGCCAGAACGGCAGTGTGTCTTTCTCGGCTTCGGCTTTCGAGGTGCGGCGCACTTCAACACCCGTGGGGTTGTTGTTGCCGGTGTTGTGGAAAGCCCAGATGTGCACGATGACCAGACCTGCGATCACGAAGGGCAGGAGGTAGTGCAGCGAGAAGAAGCGGTTCAGCGTAGCGTTGTCCACGGCCGGTCCGCCCAGAAGCCAAGTCTGGATCGGTTCACCGATGAACGGGATTGCGCCAAAGAGGCCGGTGATCACGGTCGCACCCCAGAAGGACATCTGACCCCAGGGCAGCACGTAGCCCATAAAGCCGGTTGCCATCATCAAGAGGTAGATGATCATGCCGATGATCCAGGTGATCTCGCGCGGCGCCTTGTAGGAACCGTAGTAGAGACCGCGGAAAATATGCAGATACACAGCGAAGAAGAACAGCGATGCGCCGTTGGCGTGCAGATAACGCAGCATATGTCCGCCGTTCACGTCACGCATGATGTGTTCGACAGAGGCGAAGGCCAGATCGACATGCGGGGTGTAGTGCATCACCAGAACGATACCGGTGACAATCTGAAGCGCGAGGCAGAACGCAAGGACGATGCCCCAGATCCACATCCAGTTCAGGTTTTTAGGCGTCGGGATCATCAGCGTGCCGTAGATCAGGCCGATGATAGGAAGCCGTTTCTCGACGCCTTTGGTAAAGGTCGTCTTCGGCTCGTAATGGTCGTGCGGAATACCAGACATAAGTTCCTCCCTTAGCCCAGAACAATCTCGGTGTCGCCGTCGAAGGCGGCAGTCGGAACCGGAAGGTTCTCGGGCGCCGGCCCTTTACGGATACGACCGGAGGTATCGTAGTGAGAACCGTGACACGGGCAGAACCAGCCGCCAAAATCACCAGCGCCATCGCCCAGCGGCACGCAGCCGAGGTGGGTGCAGACGCCCATCATAACGAGCCATTCGCCAGCTTCGTCCATGGTGCGGTTCTGATCTTCGGCGTCGAGCGCCGCATCTTTGTTGTCGTTGCGCGCGATCGGGTCGACCAGTTCATCCATGGTCACCGCGCGTGCCGCGTCGATTTCATCCTGGGTGCGACGACGGATGAACACCGGCTTGCCGCGCCACTTGACGGTCAGCTGCGTGCCGACCTCGATGCCGCTGATGTCAACGCGGATCGAGCTAAGCGCCTGAACGTCTGCGGAGGGGTTCATCTGGTTGACCAGCGGCCAGACTGCGGCACCGGCGGCAACTGCACCAGCGCCACCAGTGGCGTAGTACAGGAAATCGCGTCGGGTGCCTTCGTGTTCATCTACGTGGGACACTGCAATTCTCCAATTTCTTCGGCCGGTCCTCCCCGGCCAATGCATGAGAGGCCGCAGTTTTCCCGCAGCCCTTCGCAGGCGGTTTTAGCGAGCGTAGACGCCCACGTCTAGCATTCAATGAATTGTGAACACACGCGATCTGTCGCGGTGTGGTGTCTTGGGGACAGGTAAGATACATCTCCGAGATACCTATATTCACTAACATCGACGCGATTTACGGGTAACGAGAGTTTTTCGTTGATTATCAATTCAGTGAAATGGCCGGAAAAACCACCGGATCGTCTCCCGGCTGCCATTTTGCATATTTCAGCATAATCTGCGCAAACCGCTCGGACGCCAAAAAACGTTCCAACCAGCCCTGAACCCCCGTCCAATCCTCCCCCTCGAACCATGCTCGGTCCACCATGGCGAATTGTCGCACGAAGGTGATCGTCGCCAGATCGGCGAAGCTGGGCCTGTCACCATAGAGCCAAAGGCGTTCCCGCAGCTGTCCGTCCACCTGCCTCAGGATGGCTGCCGCCGCCTCGCGTTCCGCCAGAGGTTCGACACCCTCATAGCGCGTTTCATACTTGTAGCGGTCCAGCGCAGTCTTGAACGGGCCTTCGATCTGCGCGATCCAGTCTTCGCCCTCGGCGGGCATATCGCACAGCCCCTCCGGGTCGTTCTGCACCAACGCCCATTCCATAATCTCGCGGCTTTCCTCGATCACGCCTGTCTCCGTGATCAACACAGGCACCGTGCCTTTCGGTGAGGCCTCAAGCATCTCCTGCGGCTTATCGCGAAGAACCACCTCGCGCAGCTCTACTTCAATGCCGGCCGAGGCAATCGCTAGCCGCGCCCGCATCGCATAGGGACAGCGGCGGAAGGAATAGAGAATCGGCTTCATACGGTGAGCTGCGTACCCTTGACGCCACTGATCACCGCTTTGAGGATCGCACCCTCATCCTGAGCCGTCTCGAAACTCACTTCCGTGAACTGTTCCGTCCGGCCCATATGCGGGTTCTCCATCAGAATCACATGCTCCCGCCCAATCTGGGCCTGCAAATGCTTGTGAACCTGTTCGTCCCCAATCGCCCGCAGCCGCGCGGCGCGGTCACGGATCACCTTGCCATTCACCTGACGCGGAATTTTCGCGGCGGGCGTGCCCTCGCGCTTCGAATAGGGAAAGACATGCAGCCACGTCAGGTCGCAGTCGGTCACCAGCTTCATCGAATTCTCGAATTGCGCCTCGGTCTCTGTCGGGAACCCCGCGATGATGTCGGCGCCAAAGGTCATCTCGGGCCGCAGCTTGCGCGCCTCTTCGCAGAAGCGGATCGCATCATCGCGCAGGTGCCGCCGCGCCATGCGTTTCAGGATCAAATCATCGCCATGCTGCAAGGACAGGTGCAAATGCGGCATCAAACGCGGCTCGGTGGCGATCGCCTGCATCAGCATCTCGTCGGCCTCGATGGAATCAATCGACGAGATTCGCAGGCGCCGCAGGTCCGGCACCAGTTTCAAAATCCGCATCACCAGATCGCCCAGACGCGGGGTCGCGGGCAAATCCGCCCCCCAAGAGGTCAGATCAACCCCTGTGAGCACCACTTCGTTGAAGCCCTTGTCCACCAGCCGCTTGATCTGATCGACCACGACACCGGCTGGCACAGAGCGCGAATTGCCCCGGCCATAGGGGATGATGCAGAAGGTGCAACGGTGATCACAGCCATTTTGCACCTGCACATAGGCGCGGTGCCGTCCGAATCCGTCGATGAGGTGCCCGGCGGTTTCCGTCACGGACATGATGTCATTGACCTGCACGCGTTCGGTGTCGCCGATGAAATTCGGCCCCATGTTCTGCCAGGTCTCGGGCTGCATCTTTTCCGTATTGCCGATCACCAGATCAACCTCGCCCATTGTGGCAAAAGTCTCCGGCTCGGTTTGGGCCGCACATCCAGTGACGATGATCTTCGCCTCCGGGTTTTCGCGCCGCAGCTTGCGAATCTCCTGGCGGGCTTTGCGCACCGCTTCGGCGGTCACGGCACAGGTGTTGACCACAACAGCGTTCTCGATGCCATTGGCCTCGGCCAGCTCTTTCATCGCCTCGGTTTCATAGGCATTGAGGCGACAGCCGAGTGTCGCAAAAATCGGGGGATTAGCGGACATCAGACGCGCTCCAGAAAAGACGTGTCAAATTCCGCCTGGAACACCAACTGCGTCGGACCGGTCATCCAGACGCCGTCCTCACGCCAATCGAGCGTCAGCCAGCCGCCATCGACTTCCATCCGTACCTTTTTGTCTGTCAGGCCGCGCACAGAGGCCGCCACGGCCGTCGCACAGGCGCCAGAGCCACAGGCCAGCGTGATCCCCGTGCCGCGTTCCCAGACGCGCATTCTGATCTCGTCGCGCGCCCGCACTTCGGCAAACTCCACGTTTGTGCGCTGCGGAAAGAGCGGATCGTATTCGACGCGCTTGCCCCAACCGGCAACATCGACCTCTTTGATGTCCGGCACAAAGAACACTGCATGGGGATTGCCCATGCCCACCGCGACAGGCTCGCCGTCGAGCGGCAGGAAGTCGGTGTCGACCGGATGCGACAAAGGCACCTCGTCCCACATGCGCTGCGGGTGGCCCATATTGACCGAGACCTCATCGCCCGCACGCCGGGCGATCAGAATCCCCCGCTCGGTGCGAATTGTGATCTCGTCCTTTCCCGTCTCATCCAACATCAACCGCCCGACACAGCGCGTGGCATTGCCACAGGCGCCCGCACGCGATCCGTCGGAGTTCCAGAAATCGAGATCAATGTCTGCGGCGTCCGAACTTCTGATCTCTGCCATCTGATCAAAACCCACGCCGCGATGACGGTCGCCCACGGCGCGCGCCAGATCAGCGGTGACAATCGCGTCCCGCCCCCGTGAATCAACAATCACGAAGTCATTGCCTAGCCCATGCATTTTCAGAAAAGGGAGGCGGCGGGAGGTGTCAAAATCCTGTTGCATGGGCGGGCATATAAACCTTGTCGGAACCTTTTCCAAGAAAATCTCAGTTTTCCGCTTGACGCTCCTGACCCACGACATTAAACCCCGCCGCACAGCCGATGAGGCTGAGAGAGTGGGCCGTTAGCTCAGTTGGTAGAGCAACTGACTTTTAATCAGTGGGTCGCAGGTTCGAATCCTGCACGGCTCACCACTTTCTTCCTAGATCGAAGACAAAAAGCCGCGAGACATCAGTCTGGCGGCTTTTGTTTTGCTTGTCTGGCGACTCATCTCCCAAAGTTCCCAAGGCTCAAAACGAAAACTGCCGCCAAAACCCCACTGGGCTTGGCGGCAGTTCGTTATTTCAGGCCCTTGGCGGGGTTACCCCCCGAAGTCATCAAGCATGATGTCTTCGCGGTCCACGCCGAGATCCAACAGCATGTTGATCACGGATTGGTTCATGATGGGCGGGCCACACATGTAATATTCGCAATCTTCAGGCGCCGGGTGATTCTTGAGGTATTCTTCAAACAGCACATTGTGGATGAAGCCGGTGTAACCGCCCCAATCGTCCTCCGGCAGGGCGTCAGAGAGCGCCACGTGCCAGGTGAAGTTCGGGAATTCCTTGGCCAGTTCGTCGAAGTCCTCAACAAAGAACATCTCACGTTTCGAACGCGCGCCGTACCAGAAGGTGATCTTGCGGTCGCGATTCTCGAGGCGTTTGAGCTGATCGAAGATATGCGAGCGCATCGGCGCCATGCCCGCACCGCCGCCGATGAAAACCATTTCCTTTTTGGTGTCGCGCGCAAAGAATTCGCCGAACGGACCGGAAATCGTGACCTTGTCACCGGGTTTGAGGTTGAAGATGTAGGACGACATCAGACCCGGCGGGATACCTTCGGAACGCGGCGGCGGCGAGGCGACGCGGACGTTGAGCATGATCATGCCCTTCTCATCCGGGTAGTTCGCCATCGAATAGGCGCGCTCGATCGGCTCGGTGACGGTCGATTCGTACTGCCAGAGGTTAAACTTGTCCCAGTCTTCGCGATATTCTTCCTCGATATCGAAATCCTTATAGGACAATTTGTGCGCGGGCGCTTCGATCTGGATATAGCCACCAGCGCGGAAGTTCACATCCTCGCCTTCGGGCAGGTCCAGAACCAGCGCCTTGATGAAGGTCGCCACGTTGTGGTTTGAGCGCACGGTGCACTCCCACTTTTTAACGCCGAAGACCTCTTCGGGCACTTCGATCTCCATATCCTGCTTTACCGCCACCTGACAGGACAGGCGGTCGCCACAGGCGGCCTCACGCTTGGTGATATGGCTTTCCTCGGTCGGCAGGATAGACCCGCCGCCAGAATGGATGCGCACACGACACTGCGCACAGGTGCCGCCGCCGCCACAGGCCGACGGCACGAACAGCTTTTGGCCGGCCAGTGTCTGCAACAGCTTGCCACCGGCGGGGACGGAGATCGTCTTTTCACCATTGATGGTAATGTTGACGTTGCCGGAGCTCACAAGTTTGGAGCGCGCTGCCAGAATGACCGCAACGAGCGCGATCACGATCAGGGTAAAGAGCACAACGCCCAGACTGAATGTCATCATGGTTCTGGCCCTCCCTTACAGTTTCACGCCGGAGAAGGACATGAAGGCCATCGCCATCAGACCTGCGGTGATGAAGGTGATGCCAAGCCCCTGAAGCCCGTCCGGAATGTCCGAGTATTTCAGCTTTTCGCGCACACCGGCCATTGCAGTGATCGCCAGCGCCCAGCCAAAGCCCGAAGACAGACCGTAGGTGGCGGATTCAGCGAAGTTATAACCGCGCTCCACCATGAACAGAGAGCCGCCCATGATGGCACAGTTCACCGTGATCAGCGGAAGATAGACGCCAAGCGCGTTGTAAAGCGGTGGGAAATACTTATCGAGCACCATCTCTAGGATCTGCACCAGAGCCGCGATCACCCCGATGTAGGAGATCAGACCAAGGAAAGTCAGATCCACATCCGGGAAGCCAGCCCAAGCCAGCGCGCCGGGCGCCAAGAGTTTGGTCAGGATCAGGTTGTTGGCCGGCACGGTGAGCGCCTGCACCACCATCACGGAGATGCCGAGGCCCATCGCGGTCGAAATTTTCTTCGACACCGCGAGGAAGGTACACATGCCGAGAAAGAACGACAGCGCGAGGTTTTCAATAAAGACGGCCTTAACCGCGAGTGAAATGAGACCTTCCATCAGTGGCCCTCCACCGTCTGGATTTTATATTCACGCTCTTCGACCTGTTCCGGCTTCCACGTGCGCACGGCCCAGATGATCAGACCGATCACGAAGAAGGCCGAGGGCGGCAGGAGCAGAAGACCATTGGGCACATACCAGCCACCGTTGTTCACGGTTTCAAGGATGGTCACGCCCCACAGGGAACCAGAGCCGAAAAGCTCGCGGATCACGGAGACAACCATCAACAAAAGCCCATAACCAAGCCCGTTGCCGACGCCGTCGATGAAACTCGCAATCGGAGGGTTCTTCATCGCGAAGGCCTCTGCGCGGCCCATCACGATACAGTTGGTGATGATCAGGCCCACGAACACGGAAAGCGTCTTGGAAATCTCATAGGCGTAGGCCTTGAGCACTTGGTCGACGAGGATCACGAGAGAGGCGATCACGACCATCTGAACGATGATGCGGATCGAGCTCGGGATTTGGTTGCGCAACATCGAGATGAACATCGACGAAAACCCGGTCACTAGCGTCACAGCCAGCGCCATGACGAAAGCCACCTGCATCGAGGAGGTCACAGCAAGTGCCGAGCAGATGCCCAGAACCTGCAAAGTGATCGGGTTGTCGTCGACCAACGGGTCGATCAGTTGCGAACGATATGTCTGTGCCATCAGTTCACCTCTCCTGCTTGCAGATGCTCAAGGAAGCTGCCGTAGCCGGCCTCCCCCATCCAGAACCGCACAAGGTTATCCACCCCGCGCGAGGTCAGCGTCGCGCCTGCAAGCGCGTCCACATAGTAATCCGTGCCTTCAGGCGGCGGCGTTTTCGCCACTGTGATCGCGAGATCACCATCCTCGGCAAAGAGTTTCTTGCCGTTCCAGAGCGCTTTCCAACGCGGGTTGTCCACCTCGGCCCCCAGACCCGGCGTCTCGCCGTGCTGGTAGAATTGCAGGCCGAAAATGTCGTTGCCGTTCTCTTCGAGCGCAATGAAACCATAGAGCGTGGACCAAAGTCCGTAGCCCTCGATCGGCATCACAACCTTGTCGAGCGCCCCGCTGTCGTCGCGCAGCAGATAGACGAGGCGGTAAGCCTGCATCTGACCGCCGAGACCGGCAGGGTCTTCGTCAATCGGGCGCATGATCGATGGGTCTCTGGCATCAGCCAGCGCATCGAATTCGGAGGTCTCGAAGGCATCGGTGAATTCACCCGTCGAGAGATCGAGCACATGCGGCTCGAATGCCTCGAAAGCCTCGTTCACGGGGGTGTTTTCGTCATAAACGCCCGCAACCTGAAGAATATTGATCCGCTTGTCGCGCAGCTTGTTCTCGTCCTGAATCGGGCGCAGCGCCACAGCGGCGGCAGACACGACCATTGAGGCCACGAGACAGAGCGCCACGGCGACGAACACCGTCTTTCCCACACTGTCCGGCGGCGCGTCGAGGAAACGACGGATCAAGCCTTTGTTTTCATTCGCTTCAGACATTGCGCTTGGCCCTCCGTTTGATGTTGGCCTGCACGACGAAATAGTCGATCAGCGGCGCAAACACGTTGCCGAAGAGGATGGCGAGCATCATGCCTTCGGGGAACGCCGGGTTCACCACGCGGATCATCACGACCATAAAGCCAATGAGCGCGCCGTAGATGTAACGCCCCATGTTGGTATGCGCACCGGACACAGGTTCGGTCACCATAAAGGCGAGACCAAAGGCAAAGCCGCCGGTCACCAGATGCCAATACCACGGCATCGCGAACATCGGATTCGTGTCGGAGCCGATAAAGTTCAAGAGACCGGAGAAGGCCATCATCCCGGCCATACAGCCGATGATCAGGCGATAGTTGGCGATCTTGGTCAGCAACAGGAATGCGAGGCCGATCATACAGGCGATGGTCGAGGTTTCGCCCAGCGAGCCCTGGATCGTGCCGACAAAAGCATCCATCCAGCTGATGCCATGTGCCGCAAAAGCGCCGACACCCTCAGAGGCGCCAATGGCCAAAGCCGTCGCACCGGAGAAGCCATCGACAGGCGTCCAGATCGAGTCGCCCGACATGCTGGCCGGATACGCGAAGTACAGGAACGCGCGGCCCACAAGTGCGGGGTTGAGAAAGTTCTTGCCCGTGCCGCCGAAGACCTCTTTGCCGATCACGACACCGAAAATGATGCCCAAAGCCACCATCCACAAAGGCGTCGAGGCGGGCATGATCAGCGTGTAAAGCATGGAGGTCACGAGGAAACCCTCGTTCACCTCATGGCCGCGCACGACCGCAAAGATCACTTCGAAAATCCCGCCCGCGACCAGCGTCACGATGTAAATCGGCAGGAAGTACAAAAGCCCATGCGCCATGTTGGCCAGCACATTGTTAGGATTGAAGCCAATTCCTAGCGCCTCGATGATCGCCGCACGCCAGCCCGAGGGACCGTATTCAGCAATCGCCATATTGGTCTGAAGACCGGTGTTATAAAGCGCAAAGAGGATCGTCGGGATCGTTGCGATGACCACGTAGGTCATGATCCGCTTCATATCGACATAAGACCGCGCGTGGGGCGCGACGGTGGTGACCGTTTTCGGTGTATAAAGAAGACTTTCCACCATCTCGTAGACGGAGAAATACTTCTCATACTTGCCGCCTTTTTCGAAATGCGGCTCGATCCGGTCGAAGAAATTGCGAAGACCCAAAGCCTTACCCCTCCTTCTCGATCTTGGTGAGGCTATCGCGAAGCGCGAGGCCGTATTCATATTTCGCCGGGCAGGCAAAGCCGCAAAGCGCGACGTCTTCCTCGTCCAGCTCAAGAGCGCCCAGCGCCTGCGCTTGGTCCGTATCCATCACGAGAAGCGCGCGCAAAAGCTGCGTCGGCAGGAAATCCTGCGGCATCAGCTCTTCGAAAGTGCCCAGCGGCACCATGGCACGACGCCCGCCGTTGAGGTTCGACGTCAGCGCATAAAGCTTTTTGGAGAACGCAGAGCCCAGCACCGGCTGGAATGCATATTTCGACGGCATCGGGCGAATCCAGCCCATCGGGATTTGCTTGCGATCCTCTTCGATCAGGGTGATCTGCCGAGCATAGCGCCCAAGATAGCCGGTCTGCCCCGCGCCCGCACGTCCGCTCAGAATCGAACCGGAGATCACGCGGATCGGCGTATCGGTTTTCAGATCTCCGGCACAAAGATCCTCCATCGACGCCCCCGCAATCGTGCGGACAAGGCGCGGATTGGAACACAACGGACCGGAAAGAGCGATGATTCGGCTGGAATCGAGCTTGCCGGTCAACATCAGTTTCCCGATGGCAATCACGTCATGATACCCGATGGTCCAAACAATTTTCGACGCCGACGGCGGCTCGAGGAAATGCATGTGCGTCCCCGCGAGACCGGCTGGGTGCGGACCCGAGAACCCAACAGCCGTGATGCCCGCGAGATCGCTGCCCGGAATGTCCGCACCGTTCTCTTGGCAGAGATAGGTCTTACCCTCGGTCAGAAGCGCAACAGCTTGAAGGCCGCGCGCAAAGGCCTCGGCATCTTCCTTGATGATCAGCGTTGCATCGCCGCAGAGCGGCTCGCTGTCCATCGCAGTCACATAGATCGCGGCCGGCGCTGTATCCGGCGCGGGCACCTTGGAGTAGGGACGCGTGCGGAACGAAGTCCAAAGCCCGGAAGCGCAAAGTTTTTCCGTCACACCCGCAGCGGAGCTGTCATCACCGACTTGTGAAAAGTCGACCGGCTCTGCGGCTGTCGGGTCCACCTCGATTTCGACGGAAACGAGAACACGGCGAGCGCCGCGATTGATCGCCTTGATTCGACCGGACACAGGTGCGGTCACCTGAACCTCCGGCGTGTCCTTATGCGCCAGAACCGGAGCACCAGCGGCAATCACGTCTCCTTCTTCCACCGCCAAACGCGGTTTCAGACCGAGATAATCTTGCCCCAGCACGGCGACGGTTCGGACCGTTGCTGCCTCTTCGATCCTGGCGTCAGGTGCGCCGAGCACCGGAACGTCGAGACCCTTATTCAACACATGTTGCTGCACGTCTTTTAAGCCCTGTCCATTTTCCGGCTACCTTATGCGATAATGAGCCACGGTTTGGAAGGCTTCCGAGTGCAGTTCTTTTACTTTAGTGTTGAACCCAATGTCATTCTGCCGCAGAAGCATGCAGAACACCGCAGATTGAAACATCGCAGCTTAGTGGAGCAGCCTCGTGTCCGACTCTTTCCTCCTTTCTCGCCGTAGCTTTCTGGTCATGCCGATCTGTCTGGCCGCCTGCAAGAAAGGGTGGTCCGTTCTGGAACTCACCGGCCTCACGATGGGCACCAGCTATTCCATCGTCGCCGTCGACCACACCAAAGACGTGAACAAGGCCGAGTTGCAGAAAGCCGTCGATCTGGCGCTTGCCAAGGTCAACACCCAGATGTCGAACTGGGATGCGTCCTCTGAGATTTCCCGTTTCAACGCCGCCTCCGCTGGTGACACGCTGACCGTTTCCCCCGAGCTTGAGCATGTGATGCTCGCTGCCGGACACGTGCATGACGCCTCCGAAGGCCGCTTTGACGTCACCGTTGGCTCGCTCATCGATCTCTGGGGCTTTGGCGCAAACGGCACCCGCATGGATGCGCCGAGTGACGCACAAATCGCCAACGCCATGGCGCGCAGCGGCCAGTCGCGTTCGCTGGAAGTCGAAAACGGCGCCCTCACCAAGATGAACGACGGCGCAGAAGTTTACCTGTCCGCCATCGGCAAAGGCTTCGGCGTCGATCAGGTCGCGCGCACGCTCAAAAGCTTTGGCATCACCGATTACATGGTCGAGATTGGCGGCGATCTCTACACCGCTGGCCGTAACCCGGAAGGCAAAGCCTGGCAGATCGGTATCGAGACGCCCGAAGCCTTTGATCGCGGCGTAGCACAGGTTGTCGGCGTCTCCGACATGGGCATGGCCACCTCTGGCGACTACCGCAACTTCTTCGAAGTCGACGGCCAGCGTTATTCCCACATCATCGACGCCACCACCGGCCGTCCTGTGACCCACAACACCGCCTCCGTCACCGTGATGACCGAGAACGCGATGCTGGCGGACGCTTGGGCCACCGCGCTTTTGGTGCTGGGTCGCGAACGTGGTCTCGAGATCGCAAATCAACGTGATCTCGCGGTTCTGTTCATTGACCATGTCGTGAAAGACGGCGAGCATGGCCGCGTGAGCTATGCTTCGGACAAGTTCACCGCGCTGACCGCGTGATCTGACGGAATTTCTACAGGGGTCGATCCATGTCAACGTTCATTCTCGCCTTTGGGCTTCTTTTGATTGTGATGGCTGGCATGGCGCTTGGCGTAATGTTCAGCGGGCGCACCATCAAAGGCAGCTGCGGCGGTCTGAACGCCGTCGAAGGGGCGGATCATTGTCTGGTCTGCAAGAAAGAGATCGACCCGAACAGCCCGCTTCGCGAACGCCTTGCCTGTCCACGCGCGCGCAAAATGCTCGATGAGATGGAAGAAGGCGCCGCCTGAGGCGTCTTTTTTTGGCTCTTAGGCCTTGATCGGCACCAGCCCCAGAACCAGCAAAATCACCGCCGCGATCAGCCCGAAAAGCCAAAGCTGAGATCGCGGCCCTTCGGCTTTCCAGACAGAGCGATAGCGATAGCCCGCGAGACAGGCGATCACAAACAGGATCGTGGCCATCAGCGGGGAAAGCGTCAGCGGTGATCCGGTCAGCTGTTCAATCAAGACGGGTCTCCCGGTCGGAAAAAGTTTACTTAGGCTTGAATTCCTCTACGCTGAAAGACAGTTCAGGGAGGATTCAACATGCCAGCTTCTTATACCCCAAAGACCCGAGGCGCCATGGCAGACAAGCACAGCCATAGCCAAACCGTCCAGACCAACATGTCCGCAGCGCAGGCGACCGTCGGCGATGTGTTGGCGACGAAAGGCGGCGACGTCATCGCCATTCGCCCTCAGGACACCGTGCAACATGCCGTTGAGATCATGAGCGAAAATCGCATCGGCGTCGTTCTGGTCAAAGACGCCCAAGGTGCGCTTTGCGGCATTCTGTCCGAACGCGATATCGTGCGGCAACTGGCGCAAACACCGGGTCAAACCCTGCCCAAAACCGTCGACGCGCTCATGACGACAGAGCTTAAGACCACCACAACGGATGAGACGCTTGTCACTGTGCTGCGCCGCATGACCGACGGGCGTTTCCGCCACTTGCCGGTGATGGAAGGCGAGACCCTGATCGGGCTGATTTCCATCGGAGATGTGGTGAATTACCGCCTAACCGCGCTGGAATATGAGGCTTTGCAACTCAAACAGTTGATTGTCGGCTAAGACCAAAATCCTCCGCAAAATATCCGCCCGTCGAACCAACCGCGTTCGGCGGGCCATTCCATTCCCGCGATCTCCCCACTTGACGTGCCCGACAAGGAATGCGAGCAATCCCGAAGTGAGCGACAGGGGCGCTCGGGGACACCCGGGCTGAGACGAACCCTTAGAACCTGAACCGGATAATGCCGGCGGAGGGAGGCGCGTGAGAGAAAACGGGCCTCCAGTCGGTCGCGCCTTCTCTTTCGATCTCCTCGCCTGCAATGGAGGAGATCATGATGGACCAACCGGGCCTAAACCTTACCAAAATGCGCGAAACCGCGCCCTTGGTGCAGAACATCACCAATTACGTCGCCATGAATGTCATGGCCAACATTATGCTGGCCGCAGGCGCCTCGCCTGCCATGGTGCATGCACGCGAGGAAGCCACCGAATTCACCGCCCTCGCGCAGGCTTTGACCATCAATATAGGAACTCCCTCGCTGGCATGGGCGGAAGCGATGATAGAGGCCGCAAGCACCGCGCATCGGCTGGGTAAGCCTTGGGTCTTTGATCCTGTCGCCGTCGGCGCGACCGGCTATCGTCGCGACCTCGGCGTGCGTCTTTTGGCCTGCAAACCCACGGTCATTCGCGGCAATGCCTCTGAAATTCTAGCACTGGCCGGAGCGCAAACTGCGGGCAAAGGCGCCGATGCAGCCGATAGTGTCGAGGCCGCCAAGGACGCCGCTCGCGATCTGGCCCGCCAAACCGGTGCGGTTGTTGCGGTCACGGGTCCGGTTGATATCGTCACCGACGGTGAGCGCATCGCGGAAATTGCCAATGGTCACCCGATGATGCCCCGCGTCACTGTTCTAGGATGTTCCCTGACCGGGATCGTCGCCGCCTTTCTGGTCGACCAAGACCCGTTTGAGGCCACGATCGCCGCCCTCGCCTATTATGCGCTGGCCGGAGAGATGGCAGGCCGCGAATCCAAAGGCCCCGCCTCCTTCCAAACCGCCTTCATCGATGCGCTTTATGGCATGACCCCCGAGGCGCTCGACAATGGCGCAAGGATCACTCTGCGATGAGCGCTCTCGATATTCCTCCGCTCTGCTTCATTACCGAACCGGCCACGCCCGAGGCAATGATCGAACAAAGCATCGCCGCCGCCAAAGGAGGCGCCGGATGGGTGCAGCTGCGACACAAGACCCTGCCGGACGCAGAGTTCGCCGATCTCGCCCGGACCCTGATGACCGCCTTAAAGCCGCTTGGCGCCAAGCTCCTGATTAATGACCGCGTGGAGGTGGCCATCGCCGTCAAAGCGCCGGGACTGCATGTCGGCCAAAGTGACGGAAGCCCCGCCGACATCCGGCGTCGGATCGGCCCGGACATGATCCTCGGCCTCTCCGTCGAGACCAAGGATCAACTCTCGGCCATTCCCTCTGGTGTCGATTACCTCGGTGTTGGGCCAATCCGGGCGACCGGCTCGAAACCCGATCACGCCGCCCCCATCGGTCTAGATGGGTTCGCGGGCATTGTATCGCTAACGTCGCTGCCCTGTCTCGCCATCGGCGGGGTGACCCATCACGACGCCGCAGCGATCAAACACTCCGGCGGCGCCGGATTGGCGGTGATTTCCGCCATCTCGAAGGCCGACAATATGGAGGCCGCAAGCCGCGATCTCCTCAACGCATGGAGGGACGCATGATCCCGAATATTCTCACCATCGCTGGCTCCGATTGCTCCGGCGGCGCCGGGATTCAGGCCGACATCAAGTCGATTTCCGCCAATGGCGGCTACGCGATGTCCGTCATCACCGCCATCACCGCGCAGAACACCCGTGGTGTGACTGGCGTCCAGCTTTGCCCAAAGGACTTTATCGCGGCACAGATCAAAGCCATCCGCCACGACATTCGCATTGATGCGATCAAAATCGGCATGCTGGGCGATGCCGCGATCACGCAAACCGTAGCGCATGGCATCTCTGATCTCGATTGCCCCGTGGTGCTCGACCCGGTGATGGTCGCGAAAGGCGGGGATCGGTTGTTGCAACAAAGCGCCGTCTCGGCCCTGCGCGCGGTTCTGGCGCAGGTCTCCGTGATCACCCCGAACCTGCCCGAGGCCGCCGATCTTCTCGACTGTTCCGAGGCCAAGACTGTGGACAACATGCGGGAGCAGGCTCACGCACTGCGCGCACTTGGTCCAAAGGCGGTTTTGCTCAAAGGCGGACATTTGAGCGGTTCTGAGAGCCCCGATCTGCTCGTCACGGAGGCCGGAGAAACCTGGCTCGAAAGCACGCGGATCGCGACGAAAAACACCCATGGAACCGGCTGCACCTATGCGTCTGCTCTGGCCACGTGGCTTGGTGCGGGGCTGAGCCTGCCGGAGGCCGCGAAACGTGCCAAATCCTACATCACATCCGCCATTACCCACGCGGACGAGCTGTCGGTCGGCGCGGGCCATGGCCCGGTGCATCACTTCTATTCCCTACAAGGACGTCAAATATGACCTTTACTCAAGAGCTGGCGCAAGAGACCCAAACCCTGCTCGATCAAATCCACGCCATGGCGTTCAACCGCGAATTGGCGTCAGGCACTTTGCCGCCGGAAACCTTTCAAGGCTACATCATTCAGGACGCCCATTACCTCGAAGGTTTCGCCCGCGCCCTGTCCCTTGCCGCCGCCAAATCCCCTGACGCACAGGCCGTGGCACAACTTGCCGGATCCGCCGCAGGGGCCATCGCCGTCGAACGCGGGTTGCACGGCCATTACATGGGCCTTTTCGGCATCACGACCGCCAGCTTTGAAGCAACAGATGTCTCAGCCGCCTGCGATCACTACGTGTCTTTCCTGTTGCGCACCGCCGCGATCGGGGAATTCCCCGAAGCCGTCGCGGCGCTTTTGCCCTGCTTCTGGATTTACCGCGATGTCGGCAAGGAAATCGCTGAAACCAGCCGCCCGGAAAACCCCTATGCCGAGTGGATCGCCACCTATTCCGGCGAGGCTTTC
Organism: Celeribacter sp. PS-C1; assembly: GCF_019429625.1. Taxonomy (GTDB): domain Bacteria; phylum Pseudomonadota; class Alphaproteobacteria; order Rhodobacterales; family Rhodobacteraceae; genus Celeribacter. Next base: position 281,865 of record NZ_JAHXRW010000001.1, on the reverse strand, counting down.
GACGAGAGCGTCACGCGCATGTTGGCGCTGACCGATCGCGTTGCAGCCGGGGCGAGTTCCGAGACACGCGCCCGGATGCATCATGCGTTCAAGCGCAGCTGCTGGCATGAATGGCGCTTTTGGGACAGTGCCTACAATGGCGAAAGCTGGAAAGAAATAGAGTCTAATCCAGCTTAAATCTTAAAAATCGCCCGGCGCGCATTGCAAACAGACAAGACCCTCTGCGCGCCAGGCCTCCACCACGGAACTGCGGTCATCAATGACGAGCCAAGGGGCCAAACCATCGGCTTTCATCTCCGCCAGAGCCCGGCGTTTGACCTCCGGATCACTGGCCTCGTCCTGATCCTCGGCCCGCAGGTAAATGCCATCAAACGGCAGGTCATGTTTGCGCAGCCAAGCCATCGTATGCTCGGCCCAACCCGCCGGTCGGCCGGAACAGATCACAATGGTCTCGCCGCTGCCTTTCAACCGGCGCAACAGCGTGGCGACAGGCGCAATCAACGGCGCGTCGGCCATGGCGTCATGAAACTCATCCCATTGCTTCTCAATCCCGTGCACGAGATGCCCGAGTTTCCCGGCATCGAACTCCGCCAAAGTCCCATCCACATCGAAAACCACACAGGGTTTGCCGAGGTTCGTCATAGCTCTGTCTCCTTGAAAATTTGACCCGACCGCGTGAACAACAGCGGCGTAGCATTGGGCGGCCGCGAGCCGACATGCCCTGTGGTCCAAAGCACCCGCGCGGCACGGATGACGCCGGAGTGACAGACCAGAACGGGCAAGGCGCCCTCGCTCGTGTCACAAATCTCGACAATCGCCTGCGCCACACGCGACAGCATATCGGGCCAGCTTTCGCCGCCTTCGGGCGTGGCCTCGCGATCCGGCTGCTCGCTCAAGGGCTGCCCCTCAAAAAGACCCCAATCCCGCTCACGCAAGCCGTCATGCAGGTCATAAGGCTGGTTGGGAAAGGCCAACTCACAGGTCTCGCGCGCCCGCGACATCGGACTAGTGTAGAGTACGATGCGCTCCGGCCACATGCGTTTGGACAGATCACGCGCCTGATCTCGCCCCCGTTCTGTCAGCAACACATCCGTGCGCCCGGCGATGATCTCATCGGCATTGGCCGTGGTCTCGCCATGGCGGATCAGGCAGAAACTTTTGGCGGGCAGAACACTCATAGTCGCACCGGATCGTGAAGGAAAATCTCCACGTCAAGATCCTCGACCAGATAGTCCTCTGGCTGGGCACAAAAGGCCGGCGCAAAGCGTTTTGCGCCCAATCGGTCAAGCATCTTGATCTGATCGCGCAGCGGTGGATGTACGTTCCAACGCTGAAAATACCCGCCAGGCACGGCACAAATTCCTCGGGCATGGGCGGTCATATGGCCGGTGAAAACGACATGCGCATCGCGTCCCAAACGCCCGCTTTCATTCCACGCCCGCACATAGCCCCAAGCCGCGCCGCCATCGGCATTCGGCGTGTCGCAAATGAGAAACCGCGCCTGTTCCATCGGGCCACGGTTCAGAAGCGGCGCGATCTCTTGCACCTCTGGGCTCAGGGTCTGACTGGCCAGCGCAGCACGCAAAGCGGACTGACACTCCGGGTCAAGCATGACGCTTTCCGTGCCATAGCGCCGGATCAGATGCAGCGCCATTTCACCGGCGCGTCCCGATGGCGGCACAGGCAAAAGCACTTGGCCATGCAGCCCATCAAGCAAAGCATCCAACGCCGCGAAACGCTCAGATTGAGGCACATCATCGAGGTGATAGGAGCAATCCAAAATGGCCGTCGCGGCGGGCGGCGGCAGATCGAGCGGGAACCAATCGGATTCTTCCGACCAATCGCCGGAATAGAACAGCCCCTCGCCCAGATCGAAATGCATCCAAACCCCGCCCATCGCATGACCATTACGCCCGGTGGTGAGTTTGACGCCGTGGATGAGGCTTTCACCGTGTTCGGGCAGCAGATGCACCTTGGCGGCGGGCGGCAGAGCCTTAGCAGTCTGCGCCGTCGCGTAGATCGGCAAGCCCGCCTCCACCGCATAGGACGCACCCCCGATATGATCGATGTGGTCATGAGTGATGAACACCGCCTCAGCGCCCTTGAGCCACTCGGGGTTGAAATGCGCATTCGCCTCGGGACCAAACCCGCAATCCAAAAGCCAGATCCGGTCGTCGATGGTGAGTTGCATGCAAGCGGGGCCCTTGTCCCCGATGCCGGAAAGAAGTCTTACGCTTTGCATTTAATCCTCGGAGAACGCCCAGGGGGTGGTGATGGTGAGCCCAAGCTGCGCGCCCACATCGAATTTCGCCCGCGTCTCGGCCAGCAGCCGAGTACCGCAGGCGGACACGGTTTCGAGGAGGTATTTGCCGCCCAGATAGGTGACCCGCGCCACCTTGGCGCGCAGATCGCCGGTCTCGGAAATCGATAGATTTTCAGGACGAAGACAGACATGGCTGACTTGGGACTGCGCATCGCTTTTGACGGCGATGCGTGTGCCCAGAATATGCGCGTGCAGTTGGATTTCATCGTGTTCAATCGCCTTCACAGGCACCACGGTGCCACGCCCGACAAATTCGGCGACAAAGCGGTTTTTCGGACGTTCATAGAGCGTCTGCGGTGTATCAAATTGCTGGATTAGACCCTGATTCATCACCGCGATACGATCCGCCATTGCCATGGCTTCGGCCTGATCATGAGTCACATAAACCATGGTCGCGCCGGTGCGTTTGTGGAAATCGGTGAACACCTCCTGCATTGACGCGCGCAGCGCGACGTCGAGATTGGCGAGCGGCTCATCCAGCAACACCGCGTCCGGCGCGGAGACCAGACAGCGCGCCAGAGCCACCCTTTGGCGCTGACCGCCAGACAGATCGGAGGGCATGCGATCTGCGTACTCGGTCAATCCGGTGGCGGCCAATGCGGCGTCCGTTTGCGCGGCGATCTCAGGTTTCGTCAGTTTGCGGATTTCGAGCGGATAGGACACGTTACGACGCACCGGCATATGCGGCCAGAGCGCGTAAGACTGGAACACAAAGCCAATGTTGCGCTCTTCGGGCGGGACCATTTTCGTTGCCGTCGCTACTTCCCGCGCGCCGATACGGATCGTGCCCGAACTGGGCATGTCGAAGCCCGCAAGCAGACGCAAAAGCGTTGTCTTTCCACACCCCGATGGACCCAGAAGGGCGATGAATTCGCCGTCTTCGAACCGGGTTGTGATGTCCTGAAGCGCAGGGGTGCCTGCGAAAACCTTCCCCAGAGACGTGATGTCTATGTCTGCCATGGAACCACTCCTTTCGGAAAACGACGCGAAAACAGCTGGATTAGGGTCATAAGAGCGATGACCACAAAGACGATGGTCATCGCCAGAGCGCTTGCCATCGCGGTTTCGCCGCTGTCGTCGAGATTGAAAATCACCACGCCCAGGGTCTCGGTGCCCGAAGACCACAACAGCGCGGAGACGGTGAGTTCATTGAACGCAGTGAGAAACACGAGGATTGCTCCGGCTGCTGCGGCGGGTGCCGAAAGCGGCAGGATCACATCACGCAGGCGCTGAAACAGACCCGCTCCCACCGATTGCGCGGCCTCGGCCATGGCCGGGTCGAGCTGTTTCAGGCTGGCTTGAACCGGGCGGAACATCACCGCGAAGAAGCGCGCGAGATAGGCAAGGAAAATGATCCAGATTGTGCCGTAGAGTGTCGCCTCGGTGAAAGGCAGCTTGATCAGAAGAAGGATCATCGCGATCGAGAGGACCACGCCGGGAAGCGCGTAAGGCAGGTCGAGCAGGCTGTCGAAAAGGCGCGAAAGGCGCGTGGGATGGCGCTCCATGAGCCACGCAAGCGGCAGGCAGATGATCATCAAAACGACAGCGGCCCCCAGCGCAAGGCTGAACGAATTGGCAAAGGCGCGCGCCGTCACGGGTTGGCGAAACAGAACTTCGCCCCATGAGGCAAACGTCATCGTGTCGAAGCGCAAAGGCACGCCGTAGGCGGGCACCAGTGAGGTCGCCAAGAGGCCAAACATCGGCAGGACCAGGATGACAAAGACCACAGCCCAGAGCAGGATTTCTACCGGCAAACGTGCCGAACCCAGCGGAATAGCCAGCGGACGGGAGGTCGAACCGACGAGATACACGTTCTGCCGACCTTGGAAAAATCGTTGCAGGAGAATGCCGACAATCGCCACCGCACCAATCAGCATCGCCAGCACGGAAACCTCGGCCAGCACTGTCGTGCCCATGCCCGCGAGCTTTTGATAGACCAGCGTCGGCAGCGTCACATAGCCCGCCGGAATGCCCAGCATCGCAGGGATGCCGAAATTGCCAAGCGCTGTGACAAAGGTGATGGCGGTGCCCGCGGCGAGACTCGGCAACGTCAGTGGCATAACCACCTGCCACCACGTCCGAAAGCCCCGCGCGCCGCTGATCCGAGCGGCTTCGACCACCTCTTGCGGAATGGCGCGCAGCCCCGCACGAAGCGTCAGAAAGATGATCGACATATGCTGAATGCCGAGCAGCAGAATGATGCCTTCGGGCGAATAAAGTGGCTGCGGCGCGCCCAAGGGCGGGGCAATGCCGAGGGTCTTCAACAGGACCGAAGACGGTCCCATGATTTGTGTCCAGGACAGCGCCGTGATCTGCGGCGGGATCATCATCGGGATCATCAGGCAAAAAACCAAAGCCGCCTTGGCGCGCAAATCGGTGAGCGCGACAAGAAAGGCAAAAGCCGCTCCCAAAACCACGGAGACCAAGGTGCCAAGACCCGCTGTGATCAGCGAATGTTTGAGCGCGTTTAGGGTCGAATCCTGCGCAAGAACGGATTTTACGAGCGACAGAGAGGGCGCGCCCTGATCCGTGACGCCCTCTATAAAAAGCCGCAGAACGGGTGCGAGCGTCAGGCAAAGCGCGAGGATCAGAATGGCGGAAAGCAGCCGGTATTCGGACCGGCTGCCTCCTTTTTGTAGGGCGGATTGCATTATTCTGCGCCGAACAGTTCGGTAAATTTCGCCTTGTTCTCTTCGGCATTGGCAAGCGCGTCAGCCGGGTCGAAGGCCATCAGCTTGATGTCTTCGCGCGCCGGGAAGCCAGCGGGGACGCCCATGCCATCACGCGCCGGGATGTAGCCCATGTCGAGAACCAGTTCCTGACCTTCTTGGCTCAGCACGAAGTCGACGAATTTCTCGGCGCCCTCGACGTTTTTGGCAGAGGACAGGATCGCGACCGGCTCGGTCACATAGGACACACCTTCCTCGGGGAAGACGAATTCAACCGGGGAGCCGTCCGCTTTGTTGCGGATTGCAAGGTAGTCAACGACCATGCCATAGGGCTTCTCGCCAGCGGCGACGGCTTTGAAGATGCCGCCATTGCCGCCCTGAGCGCGGGCCTCGTTGGCGGCGAGTTTGCCGTAGTAGTCCCAGCCGAGGTCCTGATCGCCCGTGAGCGTGGCAAGATGGATCAGCGCAGCGCCGGAATAGAGCGGCGACGGCATGGCGATCTGACCTTTGATCGACGCATCTTCGAGGTCTTTCCAAGAGGTCGGAGCGGTTTCAATACCGGTGTTGTAAACGATGCCGGTGGTGATCAGCTTCGTGGAGTAATAGTAGCCCTCCGGCGAGTAGAGCGCCGCGTCATAGTTGGTGGCTTCGGGCGATTGATAGGCGTGCAACAGACCCTCTTGCGCCATGCCCTCGAGCGTCACGGTGTCGGCGATCAAAAGCACGTCGGGTTGCGGATTGCCCGCTTCGATCTCGGCGAGCAGGCGGGCCATCAGTTTGGTGGTGCCGTCGCGCACCCACTCGACTTCGGTGCCGGGATTGGCGGCCATGAACGCATCGACAGTCTGCTGTGCATCGGCGTTCGGTTGCGAGGTATAGATGGTGATCGTGTCTGCCATGGCCGTGCTGGCCATAAGGGCAAAAGCGGTTGTGGTGAGGACGGTCTTCATGGGGCTCTCCTACGGTTTGGCCTGAAGATTTCGCTTTCGTTCGAAAGCATTGGACAGGGGTCTTATTTCCGCACCGAGCAACAATTTTGTGACAAAAACTTAACTTTTTTAATGATATTGCGCGAAAAAACGAAGCCGCCTAACCTTGATAAAACTCAAAGTCATTTTCGAAGGAAAATCATGAGACGTTTGGATTTGGGGGATCGGCGCGATCGTATCATCGCGCTTCTGTCGGAACACAGGGAGCTCTCTGCGGCGGAATTGTCCGACCGTCTGGGCGTGTCGGTTCAAACCATTCGCACGGATTTGCGCGATCTAGATGAGGCGGGATTGGTCCAGCGCCGCAACGGTGCCGCACGCCTCAGACAGCAAAGCGAAAACATCGGCTACCTGCCGCGTGAAAGCCTCTCACGCCAGGAAAAACAACGCATCGCCTTGGCCGCAAAGAACCTGATCCCGGATGGCAGCCGCGTGGCCTTGGGCACAGGAACCACGGTGGAACAGTGCGCACGGATGCTGGCCTCGCGCGAGAACCTGTTCATCGCCACCAATAGCATCCACGCCGTCTGCGCCCTGCAATCCGCGCCGGGGGTTTCGGTGGAAATGGCGGGCGGCACGGTGCGGATGCGGGACCTCGATTTGATCGGCGTGGCATCGCTTGAGTTTTTTGCAAACTACCGTGTGGATTTTGCGATTTTCAGCTGTGGCGGGCTGTCCCCAACGGGGGCCGTCATGGATTACAATTCCGAGGAAGTGACCGCCCGCAAAGCCATTTCCAAATGCGCCAAAACGACGATTCTAGTGGTGGATCGCGAGAAATATGATCTGGATTTGGCCTGTCAGCACGGGCGTCTTTGGGACTACAACATCGTCGTAACCGGTGCCCAGATCTCAGAGGATGTAAGACAAGCCTGCGACGCGCATCAGTGCCGGATCATTCAAGTTTGAAGGCCCTCCCCGAAGCACATCGGAAAGGGCCCTTTTTACTCAATGCTTGTGAGCCGCTTCGGCAAGCTCCGCCTCGACAGCTTCGTCGATATGCATGTCATCTTCGGAAATCTGACCTGCATTTGGATCGTTAAAGACTGTCATATCGACCTTGCCCTCACCTTTGGCGACGATGGTCGTGACAACCGCATCACCCGTGATGTTCACGGCGGTCCGGATCATATCCATGAGACGATCGACGCCCAAAATGAGTGCGATGCCCTCGATCGGAAGGCCCACCTGACCCAACACCATAGTAAGCATGACAAGGCCCACACCCGGGACACCAGCGGTGCCGATAGAGGCCAAGACGGCCATGGCGATTACGGTCAGATAGCCCGTCACGCCGAGATCAATGCCGTAGACATTGGCAAGGAAAACGGTCGCAACACCCTGCATGATCGCCGTGCCGTCCATGTTGATCGTCGCGCCGAAAGGCACACAGAAGGAGGCCACAGAGTTATCGACCCCCATGCGCTCCGTCACGGAGCGCAAAGTGACGGGAATCGTCGCGTTTGAAGACGCCGTGGAAAATGCGAAAAGCTGCGCCGGACGAATCTTGGCCATGAAGGTGAAGGGGCTCATTCCTGTGAACAGTTTGAGCATGATCATCAGGGTGACGAAAAGATGCAGGAACAGCGCGCCCGTCAGAGTCAGAACATAGGCCAAAACCGGAACGAACAATTCGATGCCTTGCTCGGTAAAGGTCTTGGCGATCAACACGAAGACACCGATGGGGGCAAAGCTCATGACGATGGTCACGACCTTCATCATCACCTCGTTCATATATTCGCAGCCCTCGACAAAGCCTTTCGAGCGATGCCCGAGCATCAGAACGGCAATGCCCAGAATGATCGTATAAAAGATGATCTGAAGCATCTCCCCGCTGGCGAAAGCTGCAACCGGGTTGGTCGGCACGATGGCGGCGAACACATCCCACACGGTGGGCGCCTCGCGGCCCGTGATGCCACCAGTATCGACGCCGGTCATATCAAAACCGTTCCCCGGCCCGATAATCAGCGCAAGGATAATGGCGATCCCGATCGCCAGAGCCGTGGTCATCAGGTAAAGTCCAAAGCTTTTGCCACCGACGCGCCCCAAAAGACGAATGTCTCCAATGCCCGTAACACCGGTCAAAAGCGAAAAGAAGACCAACGGTACGACGAGCATCTTGAGCGCGTTAACGAACATCTTGCCGATCATCGCGAACAACCCGCCGATGATATGCGTGTTGATAAACGCGTTATCGACCATGTTCAAAATCACGCCGAGGATCACCCCGGCGATCATCCCGATCATAATTTTGGCCGTAAGTGACAGCTTTTTGCCATCCCCTCCCGCGCCTTGATGTGTGTCTGTAGAAGTCATTTTTGTCCCCTTACAAAGTAAGCTATGACCAAGCGTCCCATAAAAACCCGTATTTTCCAAAGACCTTCGCAGGGAAAAATCAGATCGACATCCCCCTCATCGCATTGATTGCCCAAAGAAGTGACATCGGCTAAAGCAAGGGCAACGTGAGGAGCCCGCCATGAGCATGAACACATTCGGACATCTTTTCCGCTTCACCACCTGGGGTGAAAGCCACGGACCCGCTTTGGGCGCCACGGTCGATGGTTGCCCTCCGGGCATTGAGGTCAGTGAGGAGATGCTTCAGGTCTGGCTCGACAAACGCAAACCCGGCACGTCGAAGTTCACCACCCAGCGGCGCGAGCCCGATCAGGTGGAAATCCTCTCTGGTGTGTTCGAGGGCAAGACCACCGGCACGCCGATTCAGTTGATGATCCGCAACACGGACCAGCGTTCGAAAGACTACGGCGAGATTGCGCAGGCGTTTCGTCCCGGTCACGCCGACATCACCTATTTCCAGAAATACGGCATCCGCGATTATCGCGGCGGCGGGCGGTCTTCGGCGCGGGAAACTGCGGCGCGCGTTGCCGCTGGCGGGGTCGCTCGGGCAGTTTTGGCCGAGTTGGTGCCTGATCTGGAGATCAAAGGCTATATGACTCAGATCGGCCCGCATGGCATCGAGGGTCCGCGCGACATGGCCGAGATCGACAACAACCCGTTCTGGGTGCCCTCTGCCGCGACCGCGGACACATGGGCCGACTACCTCGGCGAAATTCGCAAAAACGGCTCCTCCGTCGGCGCAGTGGTCGAAGTGGTGGCCAAGGGCCTGCCAGCGGGCCTCGGTGCGCCGATTTATGCCAAGTTAGACACTGATTTGGCCGCCTCGATGATGTCGATCAACGCCGTCAAAGGGGTGGAAATTGGCGAGGGGATGAACTCCGCCTGTCTCACCGGCGAAGAAAATGCCGATGAAATCCGAATGGGGCCGAACGGGCCTGAGTACGGGTCTAATCACGCGGGGGGGATTCTTGGTGGGATTTCCACGGGTCAGGATGTCGTCGTGCGCTTCGCCGTTAAACCGACATCTTCTATCCTGACGCCGCGCAAAACAGTGACGAAGGCTGGCGAAGACACCGATCTGATCACCAAGGGCCGCCACGATCCTTGCGTCGGTATCCGTGCTGTGCCTGTGGGCGAGGCGATGATGGCCTGTGTGCTCCTCGATCATCTGCTGCTGCATCGCGGTCAAGTCGGCGAGGGGCTCCGCGGTCACATTGGCTGAGCTTCTCGCAATCTTAGGCATCACATTCCCGATCTTCGCCATGGTCGCCATCGGCTATGCGACGGTCACAAAGGGCGTTTTTCGCCCGCAAGACATGAGCATTCTCGGCGGCTGGGTGATGAATTTTGCCCTGCCCGCCTTGGTTTTCGGCGCCATAGCATCGCGTCCGATTTCAGAAGTCGTCCACTTCGATTACATCTCCGTCTACCTGTTTTCCGGCCTTTTGACCGCAGGGCTGATGTTTCTCTGGTTCTCCATTGCCACCGATCCGGGACGGCGCGGTGTGGTGATGATGATTTCCTATTGCCCGAACACAGGCTTTATCGGCTATCCGATGTTTCTCATGCTGGTCCCCGACCATGCCGGGATCATTCTGGCGATGAACTTCCTCGTCGAAAACATCATCTTTGTCCCCCTTGCGCTGATGGCCATCGAAGCCGGCAAGCCGCGTGAAGATCGCAAAGGCAACGCTCTTCAACAATTCGGGCAAGTCCTGAGAAACCTGATCAAACGCCCGCTGATCATCGCCATTATCCTTGGCTTTGTCATTTCCGCACTTGGCCTGTCCCTACCCGGCCCGGTTCACAAACTCATCGATCTGGTGGCGGGCTCCGCCTCCGCCGTCGCACTTTTTGTCATTGGTGGCTCGCTTGTGGGACTGTCTTTTGAAGGCAACCTGCGTCTGGCCGGTCAGGCCGCCGTGGGCAAGCTGGTCGTCATGCCCCTTTGCACTGCGCTTGTGATCTTTCTGGTCGCGCGTTTTGGCATCACTCTGGACCCGGACCTGCGAACAGCTGCACTAATCTCCGCGGCGCTTCCGACCATGGCCATCGCCGCCCTGTTTGCCCAAGAGGTCGGACGCGGCGCGCTGGCCTCTCTGTCAATCCTCGTCAACACGCTTGCGGCATTCATCACGCTCAACATCGTGCTGTTTCTGGTGGTTTAGGGTCTGTTTCCACTTCGCAATACAGGACCCGCCAGAAACGAACCGGAAACGAAAAAGGGCCGCGACCAGCGCGACCCTTTTGAACAATCAGTCAGAAAGACTTAGCCGTTCACGCTGTCTTTCAGCGCTTTTGCGATGGTCATTTTCACGACCTTGTCGGCTTCTTTCTTCATCTGCGCACCGGTCTGCGGGTTACGCACCATGCGCTCCGGACGCTCACGGCAATAGATTTTGCCAACGCCGGGAAGAGTCACAGCGCCACCGGCGGAGACTTCTTTGGTGATGAGGGAGGTGATCGCCTCGAGCGCAGCGCCAGCGGATTTCTTGTCAGAACCCATTTCTTCGGCGAGTGCAGCCACGAGCTGGGTTTTGGTCATCGGTTTCGTCATGTCTGTATACTCCTCGTACGCCCCCCTTCGATTTGGGGGTTATTGCGCATTTCTAAGCGAATATTGAGGGTGCGCACAACGCCTAGTGTACTGATCTGAAGCTTTTTCCCGGATTTTGAGCGAAAAAACCCTCATTAAAGGAAGGCTGTCTCCTCGAAAGAGCGCAATTTCCGGCTATGAATGCGTTCAATCGGCATTTCGCGCAACAGTTCCATGGAGCGAATGCCAATCAAAAGGTGCCGGGAGACCTGCGATTTATAGAAATCCGACGCCATCCCGGGCAATTTCAGCTCACCGTGGAGCGGCTTGTCCGACACACACAGAAGTGTCCCATAAGGCACGCGGAACCGGAACCCATTCGCTGCGATCGTCGCACTTTCCATATCGAGCGCAATGGCCCGCGATTGCGACAGGCGCTGCACCGGACCGGATTGATCGCGCAGCTCCCAGTTGCGGTTGTCGATCGTCGCCACAGTGCCCGTCCGCATGATGCGCTTGAGTTCATAGCCTTCGAGTTCGGTCACCTGCTCCACCGCGTCTTCGAGAGAGGTCTGAATCTCTGCCAGAGCCGGGATCGGCACCCAGACCGGCAAGTCGTCATCCAGCACGTGGTCTTCCCGAAGATAAGCATGGGCAAGCACAAAATCCCCGAGCCGCTGTGAATTGCGCAGACCGGCGCAGTGCCCGACCATGATCCAGGCATGCGGTCGCAAGACAGCGATGTGATCCGTCGCGGTTTTCGCATTCGACGGCCCAACGCCAATATTCACAAGCGTGACCCCCGATCCATCCGCCCGTTTAAGGTGATAGGTCGGCATCTGCGGCATCTTGGACGTCGGCGGGATCTCTTCACCAGCCGAAGTGATCTCGACATTTCCGGTGGAAACAAAGCTGGTGTAACCGCTCTCCGGATCGGCAAGTTGCGCGCGCGCATAGGCCTCAAATTCGGAGACGTAGAACTGGTAGTTGGTGAACAGCACATGGTTCTGGAAATGGCAGGCATCCGTCGCCGTGTAATGCGACAAGCGAGCCAGAGAATAATCAATGCGCTGCGCCATGAACGGCGCCAAGGCCCCCGAACCATCCGTATGGGTATAGTCAAAACCGTTGACAATATCATCGTGGGTCGTCGTCAAATCCGGCACATCGAAAATATCGCGTAGCGGATAAGCCATCGCGCCCTCCTGCGGCACGGTGATGTTCTCGTCATTTGCCACCGCGAAATGCACCGGCATCGGCGTGTCCGAAATGCCGATCTGCACCATCACGCCATGGTTGCGCAGGATTTGGGAAATCTGCTGTTCGAGATAATTGCGAAACAAATCCGGCCGCGTGATCGTCGTCGAATATTCGCCCGGCTTGGCCACGTGCCCGAAAGACAGGCGGCTGTCCATCGTCGCATAAGAGGTCGTAACCACGCGAATTTCCGGATAATAGGCTCGATACCGCGCCTCAGGCTCCGCGCCACCGGCGATGAGCGAAAATTTCTCCGTCAGGAACGAACAGGCCTCTGAATAAAGCTCCTCAAGATAAGCAACCGCAGCGACCGGATCGCCAAAACTCCGGGTTTCTCGCGCGGGCGCTGTTTCGAGGATCAGGCTTTTCAAACTGCTGTTCATTTTTATATCCTTTTCGCAACAAACGGTGCTCAACGCCCCAGACGACCCCATTATCGCCTTCCGCTTGCAATCTTGTGTCAGCCCCCTCACTTGAGACCAACTCCGACAGAGACGCAAGGCCCGGCATCAGGCCGAGAAAGAGATCACATGACCCGCCCCAAACTGTTTTCCTTTGGACATGGCTATAGCGCGCAAGCACTCGCACGACGTCTGATCCCGCAAGGCTGGGACATCATTGGCACCACGCGTAACCCGGCAAAGGCACAGCAGTTTGACACTGACGGCGTCGAGCCACTTTTGCTTGAAATAGACCCTATTCCAGCCCAACTCGGTCACGCGACCCATCTTTTGATTTCTGCGGGCCCCGATACCGAGGGCGATCCGTTTTTGCGTGACTATCGTGAACAGTTGATTGAAGCCGCGCCCAATCTACAGTGGGTTGGCTACCTGTCGACCACGGGGGTCTATGGCGACCACGGCGGCGATTGGGTCGATGAGACCACGCCGCTTACCCCTGGCACCAAACGTGGCAAAGCGCGAATGCAAGCCGAAGCCGATTGGCAGGCGATTGCGCAGGATTTGGGTCTCAATCTCTCTATTTTTCGCCTCGCGGGCATCTATGGCCCGGGCCGCGGCCCATTTGCCAAAGTCCGCAACGGCACCGCGCGCCGGATTGTGAAACCGGGTCAGATTTTCTCGCGCATCCATGTCGAGGACATCGCGCAGGTACTTGAAGCCTCATTAGAAAGACCCCAATCCAGCGGAATTTATAACGTCTGCGACGATCTCCCCGTGCCACCCCAAGAGGTCATTGGCTATGCCGCCAAACTTTTGGGCCTGCCTCTGCCGCCCGAGGAAGACTTTGAAACCGCCGAGATGACATCTATGGCCCGCAGCTTTTATGCCGAAAGCAAAAAGGTGCGAAACGACCGGATGAAACAGGAGCTGGGCGTTCAGCTCATATATCCGGACTATAAAACCGGGCTAAAGGCGCTTTTGGCGCAGGATGAATAGCTGAATCAGTGACTGTCCTGCCAAGACCGCCGGTGATCCAGAACCGTGATGGCATAAAGTACAACACCGCCAAAGGTCAAAGCCGCCCCGACATAGCCCGCCGAGGGAAATCCATAGCCCTTGGCAATGTAGATCGAGGCAACATAGGGCCCCAAAGCATTGGCCGCATTGAACGCCGCATGGTGCAACGTCGCTGCCAGCGCCTGCGCATCGCGGGCGACGTCCATGAGCCGGGTTTGAAGTAGGATCGGATAGCCATTCGCCACCCCCATCGCCAAAACCATCGCGACCATGGCATAGGGCATATCAGCGATCCGCGGGAACAGTGACAGCAAGGCGATATTCACGATCAGCGTCGCAAAAACCGCAAAGTTCAGCGCCCGGTCCGCCGCCCATCCGGCAACAAGAGTACCAAGCGTCATGCCAAACCCCATGAGACCCAAATACAGCGGAATTGAGGCTTCCTTAACCTGCGTCACTTCAATCAGCGTAGAGGCGAGATAGGTGTAAAAGGCGAAGAAACCACCAAATCCGATGGCACCGCTCAACAGCGTCAATAGCACCTGCCGGTTCTTGAGCGCGCTGAGTTCGCGCAATGCGTTCGAATTCGTGTCACGCGCGGTTTCCGGCGCGAAGATCAGGATCATGACCCCGGTCACAGCCGCCAAAACACCGACCAGAGCGAAGGCCCAACGCCACCCGATGGTCTGCCCCAACACATTGGCGACAGGCACGCCGACGATGGTCGCAATGGTGAGGCCAAGCATCAACCGCGCCACCGCCTTGCCACGCTGGTTCGGCCCCTCAAGAGAAGCGGCCATCAAAGCCGCAACACCGAAATAGGCGCCGTGCGGCATACCACTCAAGAATCGCGCCAAAAGCATGATCTGATAGGTCGGTGCCAATGCGGAGAGAATATGGGTGAGGCAAAACATCACCATCAACCCGATGAGCAAGACCCGCCGTTCAATCCGCGCCGCCGCCACCGCAATAAGCGGCGCGCCGACGACAACCCCCAGAGCATAGGCGGAAATCAAACGACTGGCCGTCGCCTCATCAATGCCGAGCCCCTCTGCCATGAAGGGCAACAGGCTCATGCTGGCAAATTCGGTCGTGCCAATCGCGAACCCGCCCATGGCGAGCGCAAAGAGAACGATCCCCGGACGGGTGCCGGACGAGACGGAGGTGGTGGAAACCATCGGATATACCTTGAAAGGAAGTCACCGAAGACTTCCTTTATTCTCGCACAGGGATCAAGGCTGCGGGCGGCCCACTGTGCTCATACCCGCTTTGCACAAACGTGCGAGGCCTTAGGCCCGTTTGCTCGACAGATCGGCAATGCCGAGCACGGAGAGGACCTTTGCCTCGATGTCCGGCGTGTTCAGCCCGGCGATGGCATACATCGCCTCCGGGCTGGCCTGATCGATGAAAGTGTCCGGCAAGGTCATCGAGCGGAATTTAAAACCCCGATCAAACACGCCCTCTTCGGCCAGGAAATCGGCTACATGTGACCCAAATCCACCAATAGCGCCCTCTTCAAGCGTGATCAGCGCCTCATGATTGGCTGCCAGATCGCGGATCAAATCGTGATCCAGAGGCTTGGCGAAGCGTGCGTCTGCGACGGTACAAGAGATGCCTTTGGCCGCGAGGTTTTCGGCGGCTTTCAAGGCAGGCTCCAAACGTGTGCCAAAGGACAAAAGCGCCACCCGCGTGCCTTCGCGCACGATGCGGCCTTTGCCGATCTGAAGCACTTCGCCACGTTCCGGCATCTGAACGCCGACACCTTCACCACGCGGATAGCGGAAGGCGATGGGCCCCTCATCATGTGCCACGGCCGTGGCCACCATATGTTTCAACTCCGCCTCATCGGCAGCGGCCATCACCACCATGCCCGGCAGGTTCGCCATAAAGGCAATATCGAAAGACCCGGCATGCGTCGCGCCATCGGCACCAACAAGCCCCGCACGGTCAATCGCGAAACGCACGGGCAAACGCTGAATCGCCACGTCATGAACGACCTGATCGTAGCCGCGCTGAAGGAAGGTCGAATACATCGCACAGAACGGCTTCATCCCACCGGCGGCAAGACCTGCCGCAAAGGTCACGCCATGCTGCTCCGCAATGCCAACATCAAAACAGCGGCTCGGGTAGCGTTCGGCAAAAAGATCGAGGCCCGTTCCATCCGGCATGGCGGCAGTCACGGCGACGATCTTGTCATCCTGCGCGGCCTCTTGAAGGAGCGCTTCGGCGAAAACCTTTGTGTAGGACGGCGCGTTGGATTTGGCTTTCTTTTGCTCACCGGTGACCACGTCGAATTTAGCGGTCGCGTGGCCTTTGTCGGGGCGACCTTCGGCAGGCGCGTAACCTTTGCCCTTTTTCGTGATCGCATGGATCAGGATCGGCCCCGTCGCGCGGGTTTTGACCGTGCGCAACACGCTCAAAAGCTGGTCCATATCGTGGCCATCGACCGGACCGATGTAGGAAAAGCCCAGTTCTTCGAACAGCGTGCCACCGATGGTCATGCCCTTGAGCATTTCCTTGGCCCGTTTGGCGCCCTCTTGGAACGGATGCGGCAGGAGCGAGACTGCGCCTTTGGCCGCGGCTTTGAGATCCTGGAACGGCTCACCCGCATAGAGGCGCGTGAGATATGAGGACAGCGCACCGGTCGGCGGCGCGATGGACATTTCGTTGTCGTTCAAGATGACGATCAAGCGTTTGCCCAAATGGCCCGCGTTGTTCATCGCCTCAAAGGCCATGCCTGCAGACATCGACCCGTCGCCGATCACCGCAATCGCATCGCCGATGCCATGCTCTGTCGCGCCACCCAGATCGCGCGCCACGGCAAAGCCCAAAGCGGCAGAGATCGAAGTCGAACTATGCGCCGCGCCAAAGGGGTCATAGGGACTTTCGGAACGTTTGGTGAATCCAGAGAGTCCACCCTCGGTCCGCAGGGTCCGGATACGATCACGACGCCCGGTCAGGATTTTATGCGGATAACATTGGTGCGACACGTCCCAGATCAAGCGATCTTTCGGCGTATCGAACACGGCATGCAGCGCCACAGTCAGCTCAACAACCCCAAGACCCGCGCCCAGATGCCCGCCCGTCACGGAAACCGCAGAAATGGTTTCCTGCCGCAACTCATGCGCCACGCGCTTGAGCTCTGCATCAGAGAGCGATTTCAGATCGGCGGGGACATTCACGCGATCGAGGGTCGGAGTGGCTGGGCGGTCGGACATGGCGTCTCGCTTTCTCAGGTTTCCCGCGAAATAACGAAGCGGGCGACGTCTCGCAAGGGCTCGGCCCGCGATCCATAGGGGCTCAATGCCGCACAGGCCTCATCGACCAATGAGCTAGCGCGGGCCTTGGCGCCCTCAAGCCCCAGAAGCGACACGAAAGTCGCCTTGCCCGCCTCCGCATCCTTGCCGACGGCCTTGCCGGTTTTCTCGACATCGCCTTCGACGTCGAGAATGTCGTCTTGAATTTGAAACGCGAGGCCCAGTGCCTTGGCATAGGTGCCCAGATGGGTGGGATCGGCACCGCCCAACATGGCGCCTGCGCGGGCGGACCACTCGATCAGCGCGCCGGTTTTGTTGCCTTGCAGCACAGTGATCTCTTGCAGATCGAGCGGGGTCGCAGAGGTTTCCGCCGCGATGTCCTGTGCCTGCCCCAAAACCATGCCTTGTGCGCCCGAGGCCTTCGCCAGAGAGGCGATCAAATCGACCCTAATCTGGCTCGAAACCTCCATTTCAGGGCGCGTCAAAAGTTCAAAAGCCAGGGTCTGAAGCGCGTCCCCTACGAGCACAGCCGTCGCCTCGTCCCAGCGTTTGTGCACGGTCGGCTGGCCGCGACGCAGATCGTCGTCATCCATACAGGGCAGATCGTCATGCACGAGGCTATAGGCATGAACCGCTTCGATCGCAGCGGCGGCCCAGACGGAGCGTTCAGCAGGCACACCATGAAGCGCAGCACCCTCCATCACAAGATAAGCCCGCAAGCGCTTGCCGCCATTGAGGGCATAGCGCATCCCCTCCTCGACCGGCATGGTCCCCAGAGGCGCCAAAACAGTGTCGAAACAGGCGGAAACGGCCGCCTTACACCGCGCCAACCCGTCTTGCATCAGACACCTTCGGCCTTTGTCGTCCCGGTGGCTGCGCCATCCGGCCCCACGGTGATCTTCTCGACCTTCTCTTCGGCATCCTTGAGCTTGGCCTCGCAATGCGCCTTGAGCGCCGCACCACGTTCATAGAGCGCGATGCTGTCTTCTAACGCCACATCGCCACGTTCGAGCTTGCTCACAACCTCATTCAACTCCGCCATGGCGGTTTCAAAGGACATTTCGCTGACCGGCGTATCGCTCATTGGACTCTCCCGAATGTTTCCCCCACTGCATATAGGAAAACCGCCGGGGAAGGCCAGTTTGAGTTTTGCATTCCGGCCCGGTGTTTGGGGCGCTTACTCAGGCGTCAGCATATAGCCCGCACCGCGCACGGTTTGCAGGTAACGCGGTTGGCGCGGGTCGTCTTCGAGCTTGCGCCGCAGACGCGTGATTTGCACATCCACAGCACGCTCCTGCGCCTGTCCGCCATCGCGGCCCAGCCGCTCGACCAATTCGGTGCGCGTCACAGGTTCGCCAGTCGAGGCGACAAAGATTTTCATCAGCTGCGCTTCGGTGCCGGTCAGGCGCACAATCTGATCGCCTTCCCAAAGCTCGCCCCGCTCCACATCGTAGCGGAATCGACCCAAATGCAGGTATTTCGGCCCCGCTTCGGCCTCTTCCATCTGCGGCATCCGGCGCAGAACCGCGTTGATGCGCAGCAACAACTCCTTTGGCTCAAACGGCTTCGCGAGATAGTCATCAGCCCCGGCTTCGAGCCCGGCGATGCGGTCCTCTGTCTCGCCCTTGGCCGTCAGCAACATGATCGGCGTGCTGATCGACTGGCGCAGATCGCGTGTCAGGCTGATGCCATCTTCGCCCGGCATCATCACATCGAGCACGATGAGATCGAACTCCAACCCCGCCAAAAGCCGTCGCGCATGGGCTGCATCACGGGCCGCCGTCACGCAAAACCCGTGACGGATCAGGAATTTTTGCAACAAGCCGCGAATTCGCTCGTCATCATCAACGATCAGAAGGTGAATTTCCCCGCTCACTTCACTCCTCCTTTTTCGATCCGGTTTTGGACATAGCGTTGAAATAGGCCGCCTGATCCGGGTCCATCATGGCCTCAAGCACCCGACGAAATCCCGCAACAGCCTCGTGACCGGCATCGCGATAAGCGACCCGCATTCTGGCCCGTTGCGCCTCCGACAATTCCGCCTCAAGCGATTGGCCGGTTTCAGTAAGATACAGATGACGCTCGCGTTTGTCCTGCACACCGACGCGACTTTCGACCAGTCCGTCTTCAATGAGGGTCCTAAGCACCCGGTTCAGCGACTGTTTCGTCACGCCCAGAATGGCCAAAAGATTATTCACATTCGTCCCCGGCGCGCGGGCGATGAAATGGACCGCCCTGTGATGCGCCCGACCGTAGCCGTATTTCTCCAAAATGCGATCCGGGTCCGCCGTAAAACCGCGGTAGGCAAAGAACATGGCCTCGATCCCCTTGCGGAGCTGTTCGTCCGTCAGGAACAGAAGAGCCTCACCGCTTTGCGTGCCGCCTGCCTTACCGTCCGCCATAGTCTGCCTCGTTCTCAAATCGCATAATTTCCGCTCACTTTAAGTCAGCGTTGTTGACATTCCAAGATCGAATTGATAGCGAAATCGGGATTTGGCGCAATAATAATCCCAAAATGAAGCGCATCACGCAACTTCACGAAAGCGCGTGATGCGAGACAGACACGAAAAGGAGACCCCCATGGCGGGCAGCTACGAAGATCGCGACGGATATATCTGGATGGACGGCGCCCTTGTCGATTGGCGTGACGCGAAGGTGCATATCCTGACCCACGCCATGCATTACGCCTCCTCCGTCTTCGAGGGCGAGCGCTGCTACAACGGCAAGATTTTCAAATCCGTCGAACACTCCGAACGTCTTCTGGCGTCCGGCCAAGCGCTCGACATGCCGATCCCCTACACAGTCGAAGAGATCGAGAAGGCAAAATACGAGGTGCTCAAAGCCAACGGTTGGGACAACGCCTATGTGCGCGTTGTGGCCTGGCGTGGCGCGGGCGACGATATGGGGGTTGCCGCCAACAGAAACCCTGTGCGTATGGCGGTCGCTGCCTGGGAATGGGGCGCCTATTATGGCGACGCGAAAATGCAGGGCGCCAAGCTCGACATCGCGAAATGGAAACGCCCTTCGCCGGAAACCATCCCGACCGCCGCGAAAGCCG
The DNA here is from genome assembly GCF_019429625.1 of Celeribacter sp. PS-C1. Classification (GTDB taxonomy): domain Bacteria; phylum Pseudomonadota; class Alphaproteobacteria; order Rhodobacterales; family Rhodobacteraceae; genus Celeribacter. Next base: position 262,003 of record NZ_JAHXRW010000001.1, on the reverse strand, counting down.
CCGGTCTCTACATGATCTGCACCATGTCGAAACATGCCGCCGAGGCGAAAGGCTGTTCCGACGCTCTGTTCATGGACTATCGCGGCTATGTGGCCGAAGCGACCGGCGCGAATATCTTTTTCGTCAAAGACGGTGAAGTGCACACGCCGATCCCCGACGCGATCCTGAACGGCATCACCCGCCAGACGGTGATCGGCATGCTCAAAGACAAGGGCATCACGGTGCATGAACGCCGCATCATGCCCGAGGAACTCGACGGGTTCGAACAATGCTTCCTCACCGGCACCGCCGCCGAAGTGACCCCTGTGGGCCAGATCGGGGACTATATGTTCGAGGTCGGCGCGCTCACGCGTGAGATCTCCGAAGACTACGAAAAGCTCGTGCGCAGCTGACGCACCTGCACTTTTTCATAAGGCTTTAACCCGAAACTAAGAGCTTTCTGCCAGTCTGGCGCGATCAGATTGGCAGGAGGAATGACGTGGTCAGCCGCAAAGACAGTATTGTTATCGTTCTTATCACGGTCTTCATCGTGACGCCTGCGGTCCTTGCTTTGACCGCTTACATGATCACGAAAAATCCATCTCTGCGCCCTTTAGGCATCACTGTCGAACGCCTGACCGAAGCGGGGCAAATTGAGAACAAAAGCCTCATTCTAGCCGTCGTCGATATTGGCACGCGCGCGACAAACGCCGCCAGCGCGGCGCAATACCAATTCAGTCTCGAAACCGCTTTCGCCCGCCTTGAAACCGACATTCAGGTGAAGTTTCGCAGCATTCCCAATAGTTCTGAAGTCAACATCACCTATCTCGTCGGTGAAAGTCAGATCGGGCCCTTCCCGGCGAACCGCGCCGCCGAGGGCATTCTTCCTGCGACACAGGCTGCGCGTCTCGTCATTGCACAGCGAAAAGCCGTCTCGAAGGAACAAGAACGTCGTGACAGGCTTGGCCAAAACGGATTTTGGAACCGGGTGCTGGACTAAAGCGCATCCGCCTTTTTCCGACGCGAGGCACTGAGGCCAAGCGCTCTCTCGCGCCAGATGATCGCAACACCCGCTGCGATCACGATCAAGGCACCGGCCAGCATTGCCATAGTCGGCACTTCGTCGAAAAAGACATAGCCGATGACCAGAGCGAAGACCATCGACGCATAATCGAACGGCGCGAGCATCGAGGCGTCGCCATAGCGATAGCACGATGTCAGACAAACCTGCGCCAAGCCGCCGATCAAGCCAGACAGGATAAGGAACACACAGGCCAACGCGCTCGGTATAACCCATTGCGAAAACGGCAGGGTCATAAGCGCGGCCACGGTGCAGGAGATCGAGAACCAAAACACGATGGATGTCGTGCTCTCGCTTCTCACCATATTGCGCACATGTAGTTGAACGATGGCCGCCAAACAGGCCCCGCCGAGGGCCACCATCGCCCCAAGCTGTTCAAGAGGGTCAGGCGCACCGTTGAACACGGTGATTCGTGGCATCATCACAATCACGACGCCGACGAGACCCGCAAATACAGCCGAAAACCGGAACAGCCGAACATCCTCACCTGCGAACATCGCGGCAAACACCACCAGCAACAGCGGCGAGGCATAGCCAATGACCGTCGCCTCCGGCAAAGGCAGCAGGGCGAGAGCGTAAAAGTTCAAAAACATCGCACTGGCCCCGATCATCCCGCGCCAGACATGCCCCATCGGAGATTTGACCCTCAGGCCCGCGAGAAATTCCCCGCGCCGCACCAACCACACAAAGATCACGGGAAGCGCGAAGAGCGACCGAAAAAAGACCGCTTCACCGGGAGGCACCTCCCCACTCGCCGCCTTGATCAGCGCCGCCATCACCACAAAACAGATGACGGACGCGAGTTTGAGGGCAATGCCCCGAAACGGGTCCATCGTGTATCTCCTAATCGATTGGGAACACGCCTAAAATCTCACGTGTCCGCCAAGCGTGCAACGGCCCATTGGGCGGCATCGCGCACCGTGGGGTCGGCATCATCGCACAGGCACGCAGCCACAGAGCGCAACTCCGGCGATCCGGAATTTCCAATGGCATAGAGGACATTGCGCACGAACCGATCCCGCCCGATGCGCTTGATCGGTGAGCCTGAGAATTTCTCTCGAAACGTCTCATCATCCAACTGCGCCAACTCAGCAAGCGGCGGTGCGATCAAATCCTCTCGTGCCGCAAACCGAATGTCTTTCGCAGCAACTGCAAATTTATTCCACGGACAGGCCGCCAGACAATCGTCACAGCCGTAAATCCGATTGCCCAGTTTGCCGCGCAGCTCCTCATTCACCGGACCGTGATGCTCGATGGTCAGATAGGACACGCACCGGCGTGCATCGATCTGAAACGGCGCCGGAAAGGCGTCTGTCGGACAGGCATCGAGACAAGCCCGACACGACCCACAATGGTCTTTCTCCGCAGGATCAGGGTCGAATTCATGAGTCGTGAAAATCGCCCCGAGGAAGAACCAATTGCCCAGATCTCGCGACAAAAGATTGGTGTGTTTTCCCTGCCAGCCAAGCCCTGCCTTTTGCGCCAAAGGCTTTTCCATAACCGGCGCGGTGTCGACGAACACTTTGATTTCTGTCTCCGGTCCCGCCTGTTCAATCAGCCATCGCCCCAGCCGCTTGAGCCGTTTCTTGACGATATCATGGTAATCCCGATTGCGGGCATAAACCGAAATTGCGCCGGATTCGGGTCTATTGATGAGCGCCAAAGGGTCTTCATCCGGCGTGTAGGCCTCCGCCAGCATGATCACGGATTTCGCCTCTGGCCAGAGCGCCGCAGGGTCTCCGCGCCAGTTCATCCGCTCTTCCATCCAGCCCATCTGACCGTGTCGGCCTTCGGCGACAAAAGCTTTGAGCCGCTCCATGGCTTCGGGAATATCAGGTCGCCCAAAAGAGGCCTTGGAGAATCCTTCCTCCAGAGCCCGCGCGCGCACGATTTCCTTATCCAAACTGGGCACAGATCACGCCTTCTTTTGTCCGGAAATATCCTCGGGGGGAATTGCCCAAAGGGCAAGGGGGGCAGACAGCCCCCATAACACTGTTCAGAAATCGAGATCGGTGTAATGCGCCGGAGGTGGGAAGCTCGACACCTGATCCGCCAGCAAAGACCGGAACGCCGGACGCGATTTGATCTTGGCGTACCAATCCTTCACGACGTCATGCCGGTTCCAATCCACATCCGAGATATAGTCCAGAGAGGACAGATGCGCCGCCGCCGCGAAATCCGCCAGCGTCATCGCATCCCCCGCCAGCCACCTCCGGCGATCCAAAAGCCAAGCCATATAGTCGAGGTGATATTTGATCGCCTTCGACCCCGACTTGACGTTGGCCGCGACCGGATAGCCCGATTTCATCAGTTTGCGATTGACGCGCTCGTACAAAAGTTTCGAGGTCACCTCATTGTGGAACTTATCATCGAACCACGCAACAAGGCGCCGCACCTCGTAGCGCCCTTCGGCGTCTTTCGGCATCAGGGTCGGCGTGGGATAGCGCTCTTCAAGATACTCGCAAATCGGTGTGCTTTCCGACAGGTTCATATCGTCGATGCGTAGCACAGGCACCTTACCCGCCGGGTTGCGGCGCATGAAATCCGGATCCTGCTCCCAGTAGCGCTCCTCAATCAACTCCACCTCAAGCTTCTTTTCCGCAAGCACAAGACGGACTTTGCGGCAAAAGGGTGAAAGGGGGACGTGATACAGACGGATCATGATTTCTACTCGCGTTTTTTCCCTACTTGCCGCAGGACAGAAGGCAGTTCAATCCTCGAAACAGGCTGCGCGGCCATCTCGCGCGATTGTGGCCGCGCCATCGACGATCTGCGCGGCTCTCCGCCGAACAAAGGGCCCGGGGTTCCCGGCATTTCGGTCTTTCGGGGCAGGCAAAACGGCTGCAAGCTGGGCCGCTTGTTGTGCCGTGACATTTTCAGGGCCTACACCGAAATAGTGCCGAGAGGCGGCTTCGACGCCGAAAATCCCTGCGTCGAACTCGGCGATGTTCAAATAGACCTCGAGAATGCGCTGTTTGCTCCAGGTCAGTTCTACCACTGGCGTGATTATCGCTTCCAAAGCTTTGCGCGGCCAGCTCCTCCCATGCCAGAGGAAGGTGTTTTTGACGGTCTGCTGACTGATGGTCGAGGCACCACGGTTGCCCCCTTCGGCAATGGCAGACCGGATTGCGGTGAGATCAAACCCCCAATGCTCGCAAAAATTCGCGTCCTCTGCGGCGACGACTGCGCGTGCCAAATTGGGCGACATCCTCTCCATCGGCACCCATTGGTAATCGACCCGCTCCCCTTGGCGACCGCCCTCGGCCAGCATGTAAAAAGTTCCGGGCACGGGTAGGACGGAATACGCGACAATCCAAAGTAAAATGAGGGCAAAGACCACCAAAGCCCCGCGCAAGACACGGCGGCGTAGACGCCGGAAAAAACCGAGGCCTGTGCTCTGTGCCTTGGATTTTGTCTTTTTCTTGCTCTTTCGTGCCATGGTCTGAAAAAGCATGGCCAGTGATCCTAGGTCAAGCCCAACTCTCACCGCAAACAAAAAGCCCCCTTAAAGGGGGCTTTTAAGCTGCATTTGGGTCGATTTACTCTCGACTTACTCGGCCGGGATCGCGCCCTTTTCCAAGGTCAGCGGCACCGGCAGATGCACCAGCATCTCTTTCGGGCAAACCTGAAGGAAGTTGGCTTTCTCTTCATCCCAATGATCGAGGATCGCCTTCGCTTTCAAAGAATGGGTCTCTTTCGCGTGACGCTCGACGAGACCTTTCAGCTGATCTTCCCAGTGATCCACCGTGACCGGGCAGGTCACCAGCGTCTCGAGGTTCATCAGATCAAGCGCTTTGCCCTCTGGGTCGTAGAGATAGGCCATGCCGCCCGTCATCCCGGCACCAAAGTTCGCACCGATAGAGCCGAGGATCACGGCGATCCCGCCGGTCATGTATTCACAACCGTTGGAACCACAGCCCTCAATCACCACACTCGCACCGGAGTTGCGCACCGCGAAACGCTCGCCCGCACGACCGGCGGCAAAGAGGTAGCCGTCCGTCGCACCGTAAAGCACGGTGTTGCCGATGATCGTGTTCTGATCAGCGACGAGCGGCGAATGCATCGGCGGACGCACCACAACGGTACCGCCCGACAGGCCTTTTGCCACATAGTCGTTGGCGTCGCCCGACACTTCGATCTTCAGACCCGGCGCCGCAAAGGCCCCGAGAGACTGACCGGCAGAGCCCGTGAGTTTCACGGTCAAATGGTCCGGCTGAAGATTGTTGCGCATGCCGAATTTCGACACGATATGCGACGAGGTTCGCGTCCCGATGGTGCGGAGCGTGTTCTGCACCGCGTAGGAGAGCTGCATCTTTTCGCCATCGTTGAGGAAACGTGCGGCATCCGACACGATCTGCGCATCGAGCGTATCCGGCACCGCGTTGCGCGGTTTGGAACGGTCATACACGATACGATCAGAACCATCGACGGAGATCAGAAGCGGGTTCAGATCGAGATCGTCGAGATGCGCCGAGCCACGCGAGGTCTGGGCCAAAAGATCGGCACGACCGATCACCTCGTCCAGAGAGCGCGCGCCCAGAGAGGCCAGCAATTCGCGAACTTCCTGAGCGTAGAAGGTGATCAGGTTGACGACTTTGTCGGCGTTGCCAGTGAACTTGCCACGCAGCATTTCGTCTTGGGTACAGACGCCCACCGGACAGGTGTTCGACTGACACTGACGCACCATGATACAGCCCATCGCGATCAAAGCGGCGGTGCCGATGCCGTATTCCTCGGCGCCAAGCATCGCGGCCATGACGATGTCACGACCGGTGCGCAGACCACCGTCGGTGCGCAGCGTCACGCGGTCGCGCAGGTTGTTCATCGCGAGCACTTGGTGTGCCTCGGTCAGACCCATTTCCCACGGCAAGCCAGCGAATTTGATCGAGGTCGCCGGAGACGCACCCGTGCCACCGTTGTGGCCGGAGATCAGGATGATGTCCGCTTTCGCTTTCGCCACACCGGCGGCGATGGTGCCGACGCCGGAGGAGGCCACGAGTTTCACCGTCACCTTGGCCTTCGGGTTGATCTGTTTCAGGTCATAGATGAGCTGAGCGAGATCCTCGATGGAATAGATGTCGTGGTGCGGCGGCGGCGAGATCAGGGTCACGCCTTTGGTGGAGTGACGCAGCTTGGCAATCAGGTCAGTGACCTTCATCCCCGGAAGCTGACCACCCTCGCCCGGCTTCGCGCCTTGAGCAACTTTGATCTCCAGCTCTTCACAGTGCAGCAGATATTCCGCCGTCACACCGAAGCGACCGGAGGCCACCTGTTTGATCTTCGCCGAGGCGTTGTCGCCATTGGGTTCCGGCGTGAAATCGTCGGGGGACTCGCCACCCTCACCGGAGTCGGATTTCGCGCCGATGCGGTTCATCGCGATGGACAGTGTGCGGTGTGCCTCAGGCGACAGAGCCCCCAAGGACATGCCCGGCGTCACGAAGCGTTTGCGGATCGAAGTGATCGATTCCACCTCTTCGATCGGCACCGGTTTGCCCAGCGGCTTGAAGTCCAACAAATCGCGCAGATGGATCGGCGGCATGGCCTGCATCTTGGCGGAATACTGTTTCCACATCTCGTAAGACGCACGATCACAGGCCGATTGCAGCATGTGCATCGACTGCGCTTCCCACGCGTGGGTCTCGCCGGATTTGCGGGACTTGTAGAAACCGCCGATGGGAAGCGTGTTGCCACCCAGCCAACCCTGTTTGTGCACGGCTTCCAGCTTGTGCTGGATACCGCCGACACCGATGCCGGAAATGCGCGAATGCATGCCCGGGAAGAACTCGTTGACCATTGCACGGGACAGGCCCACAGCCTCGAAGTTCAGACCACCGCGATAGGAGGAAATCACCGAGATGCCCATCTTCGCCATGATCTTCAGCAGACCGGCGTCAACGGCGGCACGATAGCGTGAGACGGCCTCGGTCAGAGTGCAGTCCAACAGACCACGCTCGATCCGATCCGCGAGGGAATCCTCGGCCAGATAAGCGTTCACGATGGTCGCACCACAGGCGATCAGCACCGCAAAGTAATGCGGGTCGATACATTCCGCGGAGCGCACGCCCAGCGAACAGAAAGTCCGCAGACCCTTGCGCGTCAGCCAGCTGTGCACCGCAGAGGTCGCAAGAATCATCGGCATCGCGATCTTGTCTTCGCTCTGCCCTTGATCGGTCAGGATGATGTGACCACCACCAGAGCGCACAGCCTCTTCAGCCTCGGCGCGGATGCGGTCCAGCCCGGCGCGCAGCGCGTTGGGGCCTCCATCGACCGGGAAGGTACAGTCGATCTCAGTCATCGGCGCGTTGAAATGACCTTTCAACGCCTCGAATTGCGCGTTTCCGACAAAGGGGCTTTCCAGCACGAGAATCTCGGTCTGGGAGCTGTCTTCATCCAGCACGTTCTTGAGGTTGCCAAACCGCGTTTTGAGCGACATCACACGGAATTCGCGCAAGCTGTCGATCGGCGGGTTGGTCACCTGAGAGAAGTTCTGACGGAAGAAGTGGCTGAGCGGACGATATTTGTTCGACAGCACCGCAGACGGAGTGTCGTCGCCCATAGAGGCAAGCGCCTCTTTGCCATCCTCGCCCATCGGCGCAAGGACTTGCTCCAGCTCTTCGATGGTGTAGCCAGCAGCGATCTGACGTTTCTTCAGCTCGGCACCGGTGAAGATCGCGGTCTCATTCAGGCCAGCCAGCTCTTCTTCGAGATCGACGATTTTGCCGACCCATTCGCCAAACGGCTGGGAATTTGCCAGACGGTCTTTGATGTCGACATCGTGGTAGAGCTTGCCCGCGGCCATATCGACCGCCAGCAATTGCCCCGGACCCAGAGCGCCTTTTTCCACCACGGTCGCCTCGTCGGTCGGCACCATGCCCACCTCGGAACCCGCGATGACAAGGCCATCACCGGTGACAACATAGCGCATCGGACGCAGGCCGTTGCGGTCGAGACCGGCACAGACCCAGCGACCATCGGTCATCGCCAAAGCGGCCGGACCGTCCCAAGGCTCCATCACGGAGTTCACATAGGAATACATGTCGCGCCAGGCTTTCGGCAGCTCTTCAGCGTTTTTCGACCAGGCTTCGGGCACCAGCATGGTTTTTGCCATCGGCGCGGAACGACCGGCACGCACCAGCACCTCAAACACGGAGTCGAGGGCGGCAGAGTCAGACGAGCCTTGCGGGATGATCGGCTTGATGTCCTCGGCCATCTCACCAAAGGTCGACGAGGCCATACGGATCTCGTGCGATTTCATCCAGTTGGTGTTGCCTTTGATCGTGTTGATCTCACCGTTGTGCGCCAGCATGCGGAACGGCTGTGCCAGCCACCACTGCGGGAAGGTGTTGGTGGAATAGCGCTGGTGATAGATCGCAAAAGCGGATTCGAAACGCTCGTCCATGAGGTCCGGGTAGAACACCGCGACCTGTTCGGCGAGCATCATGCCTTTGTAGATGATCGACCGGCAGGACAGCGAGCAGATGTAAAGCTCGCGCACACCGGCGGTCTGTGCGGCCTTTTCGATGCGGCGACGGATGACGTAAAGCTCGCGCTCAAACGTCTCTTCATCCACGCCTTTCGAGTTGGAGATCAGGATTTGCTCGATCTCAGGGCGCGTCGCATTGGCTTTCTCGCCCAGGCAGGACGTGTCCACCGGAACGTGGCGCCATCCGTAGATGTAATACCCCATGCGGAGCACTTCTGTTTCAACGATGGTCCGGCAGGTCTCCTGCGCGGAGAAATCCGTGCGCGGCAGGAACACCTGACCCACGGCGAGTAACTCGCCGTGACGGGCCTCATGGCCGGTGCGGCGGATTTGGTCGCCAAAGAAATGGTGCGGGATTTGCACGTGGATACCCGCGCCGTCGCCGGTTTTGCCGTCGGCGTCCACGGCACCGCGGTGCCAGATCGCTTTCAGCGCAGAGATGCCGTTTTCCACGACTTTGCGGGATTTCGACCCATCGACGGAGACGACAAGACCCACACCGCAGGAGGAATGTTCATCATCCTCACGGAACAGAGAGTTTTCCGCCATCCATTCGCGTTTTGCGGCTTCTTGAACCGCCCAGCTTTGGTCAAACTTGGTCATAGCAGTACCTTTCAGATCAAAGGCGGAGGAGACCTCTCCCCTCCTTTTGAATTCGAATTACTCGGCGGCCACAGCGGCGGACTGGTCGATATACTCGATCATCGCATCGGCAGCTTCGCGGCCGTCGCGGATCGCCCAGACGACCAAGGACGCGCCACGCTGGATGTCGCCACAGGCGTAGACACCCTCAAGCGAGCTGGCGTGGGTTTTGAAATCGGCCAGAACAGTGCCCCAACGGGTCACTTCCAGACCATCCACGCCCCAAAGCTTAGGAAGCTCTTCCGGCTCGAAACCAAGCGCCTTGATCACCAGATCGGCCTCTTCGACATAGTCGGCACCCTCGATCACTTCGGGGGACTGACGGCCGGAGGCATCCGGCGCACCGAGGCGCATTTTCTGCACCATCACGCCCGAAACTGGATCGCCCGCAAAGCCTTTCGGCGCGGAGAGCCATACGAATTCGACGCCTTCTTCCTCGGCGTTTTGGGTCTCACGCTGCGAACCCGGCATGTTGGCCCGGTCACGACGGTAGAGACATTTGACCGAGGTCGCACCCTGACGGATCGCGGTGCGAACACAGTCCATCGCGGTATCGCCGCCACCGATCACGACGACCTTCTTGCCATTCGCATTCAGCTCACCGCTTTCATATTCCTCGACCTCGTCACCAAAGGAGACTTTGTTCGAGGCGGTAAGGTAATCAATAGCCTTGACGATGCCGTCGGCACCCGAACCGGGACCTTGGAGATCACGGGATTTGTAGACACCCGTCGCGATCAGCACGGCGTCGTGTTTGCCACGGATCGCGTCAAAGGAAATGTCTTCGCCGACGTTACAGTTAAGCACGAATTCGACGCCCGACTTTTCGAGCTGTTCTACACGGCGCAGCACAACGTCTTTCTCAAGCTTGAAGCCCGGAATGCCGTACATCATCAACCCGCCAGCACGGTCGGACCGTTCGTAAACGGTGACCTTGATGCCTGCGCGACGCAAACGGTCGGCCGCGGCCAGACCACCCGGGCCGGAGCCGATGATGCCAACGCTTTCCTCGCGCTCGACAGCCGGCGTGATCACCTCGACCCAGCCGTTTTCCCAAGCCGTGTCGGTGATGTATTTCTCGACGGAGCCGATCGTCACCGTGCCGTGGCCGGAGTTCTCAATGACACAGTTGCCTTCGCAGAGACGGTCCTGCGGGCAGATGCGGCCACAGATTTCCGGGAAGGTGTTGGTCGCCTGAGAAATCTCATAGGCCTCTTTCAACCGTCCGGTTGCGGTCAGGCGCAGCCAGTCGGGGATGTTATTGTGCAGCGGGCAATGCGACTGGCAATACGGCACGCCGCATTGCGAACAGCGCGACGCCTGTTCTTCCGCTTTCGCTTCGACGAACTCGCCATAGATTTCCAGAAAATCGTCCTTACGATCTTCCGCGTCCCGCTTGGTGGGCATGTCCCTGCCTACCGTCACGAATTTGAGCATCGGCTCTTTCGCCATGACACCACATCTCCGAAGGTTGGTTGTGAGTTGAAGTTTCATTATAAGGACTCTGAGAAAAAGAAAAGTCAGAAGTGCTGTCTTATTTTTCGTTTTTCTCTCGCCGCAGCGCAGGAATTTGCGTCGCAACCCATAAATTTATGTCAGCACTTATGACCTACAAATGGTCTTCTTATTGATTCCACGTAGGTTTATGCTGTCGGCACTCAGGATCGCCACGGAGTCGTTATGAGTCTTTTCTATCTTCTAATCGTCGCGATCGTGCAGGGTATTACCGAGTTTCTTCCGGTTTCATCCTCAGGTCACCTGATTCTTTTGCCCTTTTTCATGGGCACCCAAGACCAAGGCCAGGCCATCGACGTGGCGGTGCATGTCGGCACTCTGGGCGCAGTGATCTTTTACTTTTGGCGCGATGTTAGCGTCGGCCTGGCGGGCCTGCCCCGCATGATGACCGGAAAAATCGACACACCCGGCTCAAAACTGGCCTTCCTTTTACTGATCGCAACGATCCCGGTGGTCATTTTGGGTCTCATCCTGAAAGTGACCGGCCTGTCCGATGCGATGCGTAGCCCGACCGTGATCGGTTGGACCATGCTGATTTTCGGCCTTGTGCTCTATTGGTTCGACCAAAAGGGTGCCGAGGTCAAAACCGAGGGCGATTGGTCCCTTAAAGACGCGATCAAGCTTGGCCTCTGGCAAGCTGTCGCGCTCATCCCCGGCACCTCGCGCTCGGGCATCACCATCACCGGCGCGCGCGCCATGGGCTATACCCGCCACGACGGCGCCAAGATTGCCATGCTGATGTCGATCCCGACGATCATGGCCTCCGGCATTCTCCTGGGCGCCGAAGTGGTTGGCGATGCCGATTGGGCAATGCTCAAAGATGCGGCCATCGGCGCCGTCTTTGCCTTCATCGCCGCACTTTTGGCCCTGACCCTAATGATGCGCCTACTCAAATCCATCAGCTTTACACCCTATGTGATCTACCGCGTGATCCTCGGCGTCGTACTGCTGGTGATTTCCTACACATGAAAAAAGCGCGTCCGGTGGAGGACGCGCTTTGAATTTTCAAAGATAAGCGAAATCAGATTTTGCGCAGGTTCTTCGCGCTTTCGCGAATCGCGTCATACTGACCCGACGGGCGATAAACCCACATGTAATCCGGCAGAACCGCCTGAAGCGCCGTCGGCTTAATCCCGAGGTCAGCAAAGCTCTTGGCGCCTTCAGAGACAACATTGTCCACTTTCAGGTTTTTCACCTGATCGCGGGTCAGAATGCCATTGTGGAACAGACCGGCGGTGAGGAATTGCGCCACGGAGAAACCGGTCGCCATCAGATTGCCAACCCAGAACGGCAGGTTCAGGATCAGACGATTGCGGTGAATCGCCTCAAGCATATCGGCCATGAGACCTTTCAGCGTGTCCACATCCGGACCGCCCAGCTCATAGATGCCCGGCTCAGCATGGCCCAGAATGCCGCTGACGGCCGCCTGCGCGACATCATCGACGTAAACGGGTTGGAACTTGGTGTTTCCACCCACCAGCGGCAGGATCACATTCTTTTCGGCCATCTTGCCGAAGCGATTAAAGAACTCATCTTCCTGACCGAAAATCACAGAAGGACGCAGGATCATTGCGTTCGGGAAGGCCTCGAGCACCTTGGCCTCGCCTTCCGCTTTGGTGCGGGAATATTCAGATGCAGAATTCGCATCGGCGCCCAGAGCGGAGAGATGCACCAGACGTGCGATGCCTTGGGCCTCGGCGATTCGAGCGATCCGGGCAGCACCCTCGGATTGCACCGCAGAGAAGGAATTCTTACCGCGTTCCGTCAGAACGCCAACGCAGTTCACGACGGCATCCGCGCCGATCATCGCCGCGCGCACCGACTCATCGTCGCGAATGTTGCAGAACACCGGCTCGACCTGACCGACCGCGCCGTAGGGTTTCACATGAAGCGACTCATTCGGGCGACGCACTGCAACACGGACACGCCAGCCCTCCTTTGCCATACGCCGAGCGATATACCGCCCGACAAAGCCAGCGCCGCCATAGATGGTGACCAGTTTCGTCATCTGCATCTCCAATGCCAAATTGTCGCTTTTGCTTAGCTTTTAGCGCGGAAATGAACAAGACGCTATTGCTGCTATAAAAAACCTTTCAAATGGCCGTTGACACTTCCACGCAACCTCATTACATCGCGGCCTCACGACATCTGTGCCCAGATGGCGGAATTGGTAGACGCGCTAGCTTCAGGTGCTAGTGTCCGTATGGACGTGGAGGTTCGAGTCCTCTTCTGGGCACCAAAAACATTTTCAAACGAAAATGTTTGATCGCATCCTCATACATCTCAGGCGACAGTCGTTTTTGCTCAAATGCGATGAGAGCTTTTGTGCTTCGGCCCTACGACTCCACCAAAGGCTCCGGCGCGATCTGGTGTAGAGCGAAGGGATGACCACCCACAGTCTCCACCGCAATGTCCAGTTCGAATACATCGCGCAGGCAAGGTCTGTTGACGATTTCTTCTGGCGTACCGAGGGAATGCAACCGCCCGTCTTTGAGCGCCACGATCAGATCGGCGTAGGCGGCAGCAAAATTGATGTCATGGACGACAATCACAAAGCTCTTGCCACTCACCCGCGCCGCCTCTTTCAGACGCTCCATCATCTGGCGCGCGTGCTTCATGTCGAGGTTGTTGAGCGGCTCATCCAAAAGCACGTAATCCGTGTCCTGCGCCAAGACCATGGCGACAAAGGCTCTCTGACGCTGCCCGCCAGACAGCTCATCGAGGAATCGCCCACTCAGAGGGTGCAGCCCCATCATCTCTAGGGCCTTCTCCACATGCGCGTGATCCTCGGCAGTCGGGCGACCTTTGTGATGCGGGTAGCGGCCAAAGCCCACCAGATCGGCGACCGTCAAACGCGCAGCCACAGAATTGTCCTGACGCAGAATCGACAGACGCCGCGCCAGTGCATCGGTCGGCGTCGTCGTCACATCCGCACCATCCACTGTGATTTGTCCGCCTTGCAGCGGCGTCAAACGCGCAATCAGGGACAAGAGCGTGGATTTCCCTGCCCCATTCGGCCCGATCAAGGCCGTGATACCACCCCGAGGAATCATCAAAGACACATCGTTCAGGATCGAAGCGCCGGCAATCTGATGGCTCACATGCGAAATCTTGATCATCGTCTGACCCCTTTGAGAAGCAGGTAAAGAAAGGTGATGCCGCCCAGCGCATCGATCACCACGGAAAGCGTGCCTTGGAGGCCCAGCACATGCTCATAGATCGCCTGCCCGCCCACCAAGGTGATGATGGCAATCAGGGAACTAGCCAAAAGCGTCGGCGCGAACCGCGCGCCGGGCAGGATGCGATAGGCCAGATGGACGACGAGCAAGCCAAAGAAAGTGACAGGGCCCACAAGCGCGGTGGAGACCGAGACCAACAGGCCGATCATCCCAAAGGCCGCAAACATCACGCGCCGATAGCGGAGGCCCAATCCAATCGCGGTTTCGCGACCCAGCGCCAGCACATCGAACTGATGCCGCATATGCCAAAGCACTGGTAGCGTGAGAGCCGTAAGACCGATCGAGATCCACAAGAGGTCGATATTCACCGCATTGAAACGTGCAAACATGGCGCCCTGCACGACCACAAATTCATTCGGGTCGATCATGCGGGAGATGAAATTCGACAGGCTGCGAAACAGCGTGCCGAAAATGATACCGACCAGAACGAGGAGATGCAGATCGCGGGACCGGGCGGTGAAAAGCCACAGGAAAAGCGCAGTCGAGAACCCCATCATGACCAGAACTTCAGCGGTGAATTTCACCACCGGATCAATGTCGAGCGTGGCCATGGCGCCCATACCGAACACCAGACTGGTCTGGATCATCAGATAGAGCGCATCAAAGCCCATGATTGAGGGAGTCAGGATTTGATTGCGCGTGGCGGCGTGGAAAAGCTGCGTCGAGGTGGCAATGGCAAAGGCCACGAGAATCAGCCCGGCCAGCTTTCCGGCGCGAAAGCTGAGCGCAAACTCCCACGCGCCCGCAGGCACACCTAGCGTCAGAAACAGCCCCACCGCAATCACGGCCAGCAAAGCCAGAAGGACCAGCGGCTTAACCTGCATTCTGCGCTGAGCGGGGAAAGGGAGGAACGCGGCACTATCGGACGGCATGACTCTGACGTCCCAGCAAAAGATAGAGGAAGATCATCGAGCCGATCACACCAAAGATCGTGCCGATGGGAATCTCATAGGGCTGGCGAATGACCCGCCCGATGATGTCGCACAGCAATAGCGCCCCTGCCCCAAGGCTCGCCGCCCAAGGCACCGCCGCACGCAGGTTGTCACCCATGATACGGCTGACGATATTGGGCACGATCAGCCCCAGAAACGGGATCGCCCCCACGGTGACCACGACGACAGCCGTGGTGACAGAGACGATGATCAGACCCGTCCACATCACGGTGCGATAATTGAGCCCCAAGGTGATCGAGACATCGCGACCCATCCCCATGATGGAAAACCGATCCGCAAAGAGATAGCCGATCACAGCCAAGCCACCCGTGAGCCACAAAAGCTCATACCTCCCGCGCAAAACGCCGGAAAACTCACCCGTCGTCCAGATGCCGAGATATTGCAAAAGATCGAGCTGATAGGCGAAAAACGTCCCGATCGCGCCAATCACACCGCCCAGCATCAGCCCCACCAGGGGCACCAGCAAAGGCTCGCGCGGCGGCAGCCGGTCGAGAATTTTGAGAAACAAAAGCGTACCTGCAATGGCACAGAGAGCGGCGATCACCATCTTGACCATCAAAGACGTGGTCGGAAACAGGGCAACCGCAATCAACAGCCCAAGCCCCGCGCTTTCCGCCGTTCCCGCCGTCGAAGGCTCGACGAATTTATTGCGCGTGAGCATCTGAAAAATCAGCCCGGAAATCGCCATCGACGCCCCGGTGAGAATGATCGCCAGCGTGCGCGGGATGCGACTGGCCAGAAGGATCAGCGCATCATCGCCCTCGCCTCGGAACACCGCGCCGAGGTTCATATCGGAGGCACCGATCATAAGGCTGAGCCCGGCCATTAAGACCAGGCTCCCCAAGGCGAGCAGCATATGAAGCGCTGGCAATCTCATCGGTCTTTACTGAGCGCCCTTATAGGCCGCGATAAATTGATCGACCGTGTCCTGAAGCGACCGCACACCGGTGGTCGCGATGTAGAAATCGGCCGGGTGGACGTAGATCACCTGACCTTTTTGCCAAGCCGTGGTCTGCGCGATCAACTCGTTGTCGAGCGTTTCTTCGGCTTTCGGCCCATCGCCATTCGTCGCGCGCGTGCGGTCGAAAACGATCATCCAATCGGGGTTTGCCTCATGCAGGAACTCAAAGCTGACGGCTTCGCCATGAGTTTGCTCATCGACATTCTCCATGAGCGGCTCGATCCCCAAAGTGTCATGCACCCAGCCAAAGCGCGACCCCGGACCAAAAACTGAAAGCTTCGGCCCGTTCGTCATCACGATAAGGCCCTTGCCGGCTCCGTCAGTCAGCCCGCGGACCTCTTCGAGGGACGCCTCCAGATGAGCGAGCAACGCCGCCGCTTCGTCTTCTTTGCCGAACAACTCGCCCAATTCCCGCGTCTGGGTCAGAACTACCTCACCGATGTCCTCTGAGAACGGGCTAAGATCGACGGTGGGCGCGATTTTCGACAGGGCGTCGATTTGGTCTCGCGTGCGCGGCCCGGCGATGATCAAGTCAGGTTTCAGTGCAAACACCTGTTCGAAATCAGGCTCGAACAACGTCCCGATATTGGCGCGCGAGCCGTCATCCAGACCGGTCAGCGCCGGGACCAGCATCGGCTGCGTGATCCCCGCCACATCGACGCCCAGCGCGGTGAGGGTATCGAGCGCGCCAACATCATAGCTGATGACGGTTTGCGGCGTCTCATCAATGGTAACCGGCCCCAAAAGCGTTGTGAGTTCGGCAGCACTTGCAGCCGTCGAGAACGAAAGAACGAGGGCGACGCCCCTCATGAAATGTGCGTACATGGCGGATCTCTTATCTATGAAAGACCGGCCACTGGCGGCGGCTGGGAGCGCGGTCGCATTTGCTCGGCGTTGTTAGCAATAGATTTAACCGACAAAAAGCCTAAAGTTTTCTGGCGCTGTTCAATTTTTTGCGCGCGGGGCTATATTTGCCGACTTTATCGGCACCTTGCGCACAGTTGAACCGGGCTGATACCCACCTGTCTCGACCTGCTCTCTTGCCCCACCACGTGCAAAGGATTAAGACCCTGTTCCAACATATTGGTCAGAACTTTGGCCAATTCATTGGACAGCGCAAAGGCACGACGATGGCAAATTTTCTCTATAAAAACGACCTCCCGGACGATCTCGACCTCGGTCCGGTCGTCGCCATCGATTGCGAAACCATGGGGCTCAACCCGCATCGCGATCGCCTGTGCCTCGTGCAAATGTCCGGTGGCGACGGCAACGCACATCTGGTTCAGGTCGAGCGCGGCCAGACCGATGCGCCGAACCTGTGCAAAATGCTCGCGGACCCGAATGTGCTGAAGCTGTTCCACTTTGGCCGCTTCGACATCGCCGCCATGCACCACACCTTTGGAACGCTGGCGGCGCCGGTCTATTGCACCAAAATCGCCTCGAAGCTCGTGCGCACCTTCACGGATCGCCATGGGCTCAAGAACCTGCTCGATCAGCTGTTGAAAGTGGACATTTCCAAGTATCAGCAAATGAGCGACTGGGGCGCGCGCGACCTGACCAATGCCCAGCTCGATTACGCCGCCTCCGACGTGCTTTACCTGCACCAG
Organism: Celeribacter sp. PS-C1; assembly: GCF_019429625.1. GTDB lineage: Bacteria > Pseudomonadota > Alphaproteobacteria > Rhodobacterales > Rhodobacteraceae > Celeribacter. The sequence continues at coordinate 244,543 of NZ_JAHXRW010000001.1, read as the reverse complement.
CTGCGCGACAAGCTGAACGAAATGCTGGAGCGCGAAGGCCGGATGAAACTCGCGCAATCCTGTTTCGACTTCCTGCCGACCCGCGCACAGCTTGATCTCGAGGGCTGGCCCGAGATCGACATTTTCTCTCACTGACATCTCTTTTGAGGTTCGGCACATGACCCAATCCGACGCATTCCTGTCCACCGCCAAACGTGTGATCGCGCAGGAGGCCGAAGCACTCGGGCTTTTGTCCGATAGCCTCGGTGTGGAATTCACCACCGCCGTGGAAACCATCCTGCGTGCCAAAGGCCGCACGATTGTGACGGGCATGGGAAAATCCGGCCATATCGCGCGCAAGATCGCGGCGACGCTGGCCTCCACCGGCACGCCCGCGCATTTCGTGCACCCGGCCGAAGCGAGCCATGGCGATCTGGGCATGATCGGCGATGGCGATGTCTGCCTCGTGCTGTCCAACTCCGGCGAGACCCCGGAACTGGCCGATGTGATTGCCTACACGCGCCGCTTTAAAATCCCGATGATCGGCGTGGCCTCGAACCCCGACAGCTCGCTTATTCGCGCGTGTGATGTGGCTCTGATCCTGCCGAAAGCCGCCGAGGCCTGTGGGCATGGCATCGTGCCGACCACCTCGACCACGATGACTTTGGCTCTGGGCGATGCCTTGGCTGTCGCGCTCATGGAACACCGCGCCTTTACCGCCGACAATTTCCGCGTGCTGCACCCTGGCGGTAAGCTTGGCTCTCGCCTCACCAAAGTGCGCGATCTCATGCATGTGGATATGCCTCTGGTCAGCGCCGAAACTCCCATGCGTGAGGCTTTGTCGGTGATTTCCGACAAAGGCTTTGGCGTGGTCGGTGTGATCGACGCCGAGGGCCAGCTGAGCGGCATCATCACCGACGGTGACCTGCGGCGTCATATCGACGGGCTGCTGGACAAAACGGCCGGTGACATCATGACCCGGAACCCGATGACGATCTCCTCTGACGCTTTGGCCGAAAAAGCCGTCGCGCGCATGGATGAGCGCGCAATCACCTGTCTGTTTGTGCGGGATTCTGCCGAAGATGGGCGGCCTTGCGGGATTTTGAAAATTCAGGACTGCCTTCGCGCCGGTGTCGTGTAAGACGTCCTTATGGCGCGGTTCGACAACCCTTATTCCAAATTCGTGGCATTCGCGAAGATTGCCCTGCCGCTGGCGAGCCTCGTGCTTTTGGCCACGCTCTTTTTGTTTGCCCGCGACCGCGAGGTCGGCCTGTCGATCCCCTATGCCGATGTCGACATCGAAACGCTTGCACGCGAACAGCGGGTCGAAGGCCCGTCCTTTGCGACCGTGACCCGCGATGGCTCGGAATTGGAGATCTCCGCCGAAGTGGTGCGTCCTGATCTATCAACTGAAGACGTGGTAAATTCCAATGCCGTGCGCGGCGCGCTTCGGATCCCGGACAATGGCTCCGTGACTCTCAAGGCAGATGATGGCGTGATCGATGGCCCCAGCCAGATCGCCGAACTCTCCGGTCATGTCGAGATCGAGACCTCCACTGGCTACACGATCACCTCGAACCGGATCGCCACCATGTTGGACGTCTCGCGGATCGAAAGCCCCGGAAGCGTCGAGGCAAACGGTCCCGCGGGCAATTTGACGGCAGGCTCCATGGTGATTTCACAAGATGCCGAATCTGACGCCTACCTTCTTGTTTTCAAGGGCGGCGTAAAGCTGGTATATCAGCCCTGACATTTGAGGACTTTGCCGTGACGATCATCCGTACCCTTTCCCTGACAACCGCGCTGATGCTCACGCTTGGTTTGAGCCACCCCGCACAGGCACAAGGCACGCAGATCGCCTTCGGCGGCCTCAAACATGACAGCAGCCTGCCGATTGAGGTCACATCCGACCAGCTCAGCGTCGATCAGGGCACAGGGAAAGCCCTGTTTTCCGGCAATGTCGTGATCGGCCAAGGCCCGATGCGCCTGACCGCTCAGACGGTCGAGGTTGTCTACGCCAGCGAAGGCGGCGCGATTGCGCGGCTTTTGGCCTCTGGCGGCGTCACCATGACCAATGCCGGTGAAGCCGCAGAGGCCCAGCGCGCGGAATACGACCTCGAATCAGCGACCGTTGTGCTCACCGGAAATGTACTTTTGACCCAAGCCAACAGCGCGTTGTCGGGCGAGCGGATGGTGATCGATCTGGACACCGGCACAGGGCGCATGGACGGTCGGGTGAAAACGATCCTGCAATCTGGGAACGACTGATGAGCGACACCACCGGGCTGAAGGTGCGCAACCTGCGCAAAGGCTATCGCAAACGCACCGTGATACGGGACGTCTCTCTCGATCTCGAGCGCGGCGAGGTGGTTGCCCTGCTCGGTCCTAACGGCTCCGGCAAAACCACCTGTTTCTATTCCATCGCAGGCCTCGTCATGCCCGAAGGCGGAGAGGTGATTGTGGATGGCCGCGACATTACGCTTTTGCCGATGTATCGCCGCGCCAAGTTGGGGGTTGGCTACCTTCCGCAGGAGGCCTCCGTGTTCCGCGGCCTCTGTGTCGAGGACAACATCCTCGCCATTCTCGAGGTGTCTGAGAGCGACCCGCTTTTGCGCCGTGAAAAGCTCGAAGATCTGCTGTCCGAATTCTCCATTTCGCACCTTCGCCGCGCGCCGGCATTGTCGCTGTCAGGCGGGGAACGCAGGCGAGTCGAGATCGCAAGATGCCTCGCCTCCGATCCGTCTTACGTTCTGCTCGATGAGCCCTTCGCAGGCGTCGACCCGATTGCTGTGGCTGAGATTCGCGGGCTGGTTTCCGATCTCAAGACCCGCGGCATCGGCGTGTTGATCACAGACCATAACGTACAGGAAACATTGGGAATTATTGACCGCGCCTATATCCTCCACGACGGTCATGTCCTGATGTCCGGAACCAAGGAAGATATCGTCGCCGATGAGACCGTTCGGCGTGTGTATCTTGGTGACAATTTCCGCATTTGAACGCGGGTTTTGATTGACAATTCACCGCATTCTGGCGCCTTATAATGGTCCAATGCGTGACGTACGAATGACAGGATGCGCCATGGCACAACAGGGCCACAGAGCGTCAGAACACACCCCGACACAGCGTGCCGGTTTTGTCTCCGTCGCATGTATTGAATTCCCGCTTTCGACAAAAACCCACGACCTCGAAGACACGCCGAAAAGCGTTCGGGCATAGGTCATATTAAGAAGGAGGTATCTATGCGGTACCAAATCAGCGGCAAACAAATCGACATCGGTGCAGCGCTTCAGACGCATGTCAAAACCGAGCTCGGCTCCGTGCTTGAAAAATACGCGCAACGTCCGACCGATGCGAATGTCGTGTTCTCCAAAAGTGGGGCAGAATATGTTTGCGAGGCCGTGGTGCACCTGTCGACCGGTCTGACGGCCCAGGCCAGCGCCCGCGCGCATGAGATTTACGCCGCTTTTGACGCCTGCGCGGAAAAAATGGACAAGCAACTGCGTCGCTACAAGCGCCGGTTGAAAGATCACCATAAGGAGCGCGCAGAGCCTGTTGAACTCTTCGGCGGTTCCCAGTATATCCTCGCCGCATCGGAGCATGACGAGGATCAGGAACCCGACAGCTTGCAGCCGATGATCATCGCCGAAATGGAGGCGTCGATTCCGACCCTCACGGTGGGTGAAGCTGTGATGCAGATGGAACTTGCCGGAGCTCCGGTCCTTGTGTTCCACAAGGAAGGGAAAGCTGGTGTAAACGTGGTCTACCGCCGCCCGGATGGGAACATCGGCTGGATTGACCCCAACAACGCGACATAAAGAAACCGACCCGCCTCGACGGGTCGGGGCGGGTAGTTTTCGAATGGATATCGCAAAGATTTTGGACCCACAGGCTGTTAAGGTCGTGGGCAAAATGACCAGCAAGAAACGTTTGTTTCAGGATCTCGGTGAGATCGCGGCAAGCGTCTATGGTCTGACTTTGAACGACACTGTCGATGCACTTCAGGAACGCGAAAGCCTTGGCCCCACTGGTGTGGGCCACGGCGTCGCCCTGCCGCATGCGCGGATCGAGGGGCTCGACCGCGTGGTTGGCACCTTCTTGCGTCTTGAAAGCCCGATGGATTTCGATGCGGTGGACCGTCAGCCGGTCGATCTGATCTTCGCGCTCTTCGCCCCCGCCGAATCCGGCGTCGATCACCTCAAGGCACTGGCACTCGTGTCCCGCACCATGCGCAATGGCGACATTTGCGCCAAGCTGCGCGCGAACAACGAGGCCGCCACGCTGCACGCGATCCTGACCGAAGGACCGGCGACTAAGGCCGCCTGATCCTTTATCCCTGTTACTGACCCCAGGGCTTGAACCCGAACATCATGTAATCGCGCTGATAGGCCGCTTTGACGGCCTCTTCGACCTCTGCGTCATAGATCTCGGCGAGCGTGTAGGGCGCATCTTCCGGCTCATCTTTAAGAAGCGCGGGCTTGATCCCAAGGCTCGCGGCCAGATGTGACAGGTCCTCCGCCAGACTTTCTTCCCGGATCACGATGTCCGGCAGAGAGAAATCGGCAAAACCTTTGATCACCTCAGATTGCGAAGCCCAAGTGCCATCGACCCGCACCGAGGTCTGGCCATTCAGATTGCCCTGCACAAAGCCCGCAAATTTGAGAAACGCCTCACGATGCTGATCGCGGGTGTAGCTCTCCGTTGGCTCAGCCGCAGGCAGGGGAAGCTTATAGGTCGCACGCAGGGTCTCACGAATTTCGCCGTAGGTCTTGCCGCTGATGTTCAGGATGTAATCGCAGAACACACGATGCAAACGCTGCGCCGGATGCGAAATCACAGTAAAGCTGCGGTGCCCCTTATGCTGGCGCTTCCACTGGCGCAGGGTCTTTTGTGAAAACCCATGCTGCAACGCCTCCGGGTCGACCTTGTCCAGTGCAGACATCCATTCTGCCACGGCGGCCTCAGGTCCACCGCGCACCGGCATATAGAGCAACGACGTCTCTGCCGCCGCCACATAGGTCGGAACGGCGGGTTTGCGGCGCGGCTCGAAATTCGGGGTGCTCGAAAGGTTAAAGTGATCCACGCTCGAAAGGTCTGACATCATGTCTGCGTAGTTCAGCACCTTGTCCTCAAGACGCGACGGGTTCTGCACCTTGGTCTTTTGCGAGGTCTTGTTACGCTCCGCAGTGACACCGAGAAAGCGCGCCAGACCGTTCAGAACCTCGACGTCCTGAATGTCCTCGTAATTGATGTAAAACGCCGTCTGGCCGCTCATCTGAAGCTGACGCTGAAGGAAAATTTGAAACGCCTTCAGCTCGTCCAGCATCGTTTGGAATTCGCGCTTGTCGAAGGTGACCTTCGCTGATTTCGCATCCTTGAGATCACCCAAACGCCACTGACCGGTCACGCCCGCAATCTTACGCGATACGTAACTGTCCAGTGGATTGCGCGTCAGAATGATTTTGGCGCATTTGGGGTCGTGAAGCACATGGTCCAAAATGCGAGGGTCGTGATCGTGAAAGAACCGAAACCCCGCCAAACCCTCTGTCGATTTACACAGCTTTTGCAAAAGCGCGGTCGGATCGGATTCACGCTCCAACATGGAAATACCAAGCATCTCTTTTTGCTGCGACTTGCCGATGAAGCCCGGATTGAACACCTCCCCCCAACATTTCAGCCCCGGATAGGCATTGACGTTTTCTTCCAGAAAATTGGAACCGGTCCGCATCTCTGCAAAAATCACGAAATAGTCGAAGGGCTGGGCCATGAATTATTTTACCAAGTAAGGACGCTTGTTTGAGCGCGGACGCGTATCGGGTTCGTTGCCCATGGGGAAATCGCCCATGAGATGAGGCTTCATACCTTGGTTTTTCAGGTTCTGCAGGAATTGTCCAAAGCCAGTGAGGTCTCGCATGCGCGGCGCCTCGGTCAGGCGGCGGATATTGCGCGGACCGATCTCGTCGATGATCGCCTGCAAAGGCTCCATTTGGCTTTCGATGAAATCCGCCATGGTCCAGATTCTGATCCGCGCCTTGACGTGTTGCGAACGCAAAATGTCGATGTGCTGTGTCTCGATCTTTTGCAAGCGGGCGGCCTCACGGCGAATTTCGGAAAAGCTCAGGTTAGAGCGGAACAGCGTCACAGCCCAGGCCCCGGAAATCACCGAGATCTGCGCATTCGGGTCCGTCGCCACAAGCCAGGTGATGTCCTGAGTGTCGCGCGGTCCGAACATGAAACACTGCCGCTCACCGCGGGTGTTCCAAATCAGCGAGGTCAGAAAGCCGCAGGGGTTGTAGTCCCGCAGCGCCGCATGATCTGACAAAGCTCCGGAAAATACCTTTTGCCCGCTTGAAAACTCGGCCCGTTCCGGCGCGAAAAGATGTCCATGTACTCGCGCTCCGACAGATCGCGCCAGCCATTCGTCGAAGTCCTCGAAGAGATCGGAGAAGCCTTCGAAAATCGAATAGGGCGCGCTGGTCTTGCCATGGCCCTTGCCATGTCCGGGCTGACGGCTTTGCATATAAAGCCCTTCGCGGCCCATGACCCGCCGCTCGACCGCCTTAGCAAAGATACGATCTATTTTGCCTGGATTGGGTTCTGTTCCCTTCATCGGATTAACATCCGGATTGAGGAACGTTGCATAAAGCCGCTCCGCCTTTGGCCACATTTTGCGCGCCACAAAACAGTCGGAGCGCCGCAAAAGCTGAAGGTGATCGTCGTAGAAAATATGCGGTTTGCCCTGATAGTCGAATTTCGACAAGGTCAGGGACCGGCTTTCGATATTGTTGGAATAGAGCCGCACGAGGGTCTGATAATAGCTCTCGTCCGGAATCCACACGCGTTTGAAATAAGCGTCATAGGCCTTGCGATCCGGGTCCTCAAGAATCGCCGATAGAGTCTGACGCGTCAGGCACCACCATTGCGACCCCAGATGCGGCACAAGCCCGTCAGGGATTTTTCGTTTGTACCCGATCTTGCGTTGCAGATGGACATAGCGATCAAACAGCCGCCTCTGCTTTTTCCACGAGAATGGAAAGCGCAGAGTGAATCGCTCCGAGTCCAGCCCGCCAACGGTCCAGGGCACATCCTCCGTCGTCACACTCTCGATGAAATTCGTCATCGGACGCGCCGCGAGATAGTGTTTCAGATCCTCGACGGGGCGCAGTGGCAGACAGGCGCCCGAGGAGAGATAAACATGTCGCGCCTCGGGAAAACGCGACAGCATAAGCTCTGAAGCATCTTGCGACGCGCGCACCAAAGACCACGTGCCCCAGTCACAGGCATATCTTTTCGAGAACACCACGTTGTCGAGATCGGACAGGCTGTCGACAAAAGGCTGATAGACCTCTTTCTTCACCCTCCGGTCGACATGGATCACCACGGGACAGCCATGGGTCGCCCAGTGGCGTGCCACCTGTTCGGCCCGGTGCAGAGCGGTGTGGACCAACATCACGAAACCGACCGTCATGCCCAGTTCCCCTTGGACATGAGGCCCAAAATCTCAAGCTGACGCCAGTTGATGTATTTCTCAGACCAGTTGCACCACAGGTCCGGGTCATCGTTGATCCGGCTGTGATAGGCAAGGTATTCACGCGAGCCTGCGTAATGCTGACGCCGCTCCAACTCTTCGCGGGTTTTCTCCACAAAAGTGTTGAGGAATTTGGCGTGCAGCAGCGCGCCGGAGGCCTTTTCACCACCCTCGGTCTCATACACGAGGTTGAGCCCCCGCGGCAAAAGCATATGCGTCGACTGCATGTAGGCGTAATCGCGATGCCATTTGACCAGCGGGATTTTGTTCAAAGACGGCGCACTTTTCGGATCGTCCTTGAAAAAAAGCCGCGCTCGCGGGCCGCCCTGAATCCAGAGATTGTAATACTCCGGATTCATTGAAATCATATAGTTGCCGCTGTCGAACCATTCCGCGATCTCGAACGGGTTTTGCCCTTCGCGGTAAGGCTGCGCATCAATCGGCCCTTTCGGATACATGTCGATCAGCATGGCCGAAAAGCTTCTAATCCCGGAGTTGTCGAGCCAATCGGTGAGCGCCGGGATAGGGCGCGTGTCACAAAACGGAAAGACGAGGAATTCATCCACATCGACTGTGAGCGTCCAATGCTCGTGGCAGTATTTCCGGGCGATCCAGTTCATCCAATGCACGCCGAACATCGAGGTGCGATAGCTCGCCGTCGTGTGCCAGATCGACACGTCCTCTTGCCCCAAAAGCAACTTGCGCGAGCCATCGTCGCTATCGTTGTCGATGAAAAGAAAATGGCGAACGCCCATATCCCGATAATACTTCAGGAAAAATGGGAGGCGCACATATTCGTTGCGCAGGGTGCAGATCAACAGAATGTCGTCGGGACGAATGCGTGAGGTATTGTCCTGAATAAGAGTCAGCTCCCGGCGCGCCCGAAAGGCTCGCCAGAGCGCGCGTTTGCGCCTCAGCCGCATCTTATATTGCCCGAACCTGCTCACCAGTTTGCCCTTATGTCCCCGGGTCAAGATGATAGGTCAATTCGCGCCTTCTTCCAGAACCCTTAAAAGTAATTTACGTATTTCGATCAAATCGTAAACAATTCAGATTAGATCGCATAATTGTTTATATCTATTTACCAAAGCTACCCGTCTCGCCCACTACTCCCGCCAACTTCCGCGACTCATCAAACCAAGTGCCTCTAGCTGCTCCGCCCCCTCATAGGCTATGGATGCTTCATGCCACAGGTCAGGCCCTTTGATCACCGCATCATAGTAATCACCGAAGGCGTCAGGTTGCGCAAAGTGCTGCTTTCGGGTCTTTTCTTCGCGGGATTTCTCAATCGCCACAGGCAAAAATTTGGTGTGCAAAAGCACACCACTCAGACACGCGCCACCCGGCCCGTCATAGGCATGATTTAGAACAGACGGCAGCATGGCGTGGGTCGAATTGATATACACATAACGCCAATGCCACTTCACCAAGGGCAGCTTATTCAGTGTCGGCCCGCGCCGCGGATCATCGGCGAAAAAGACCCGCTCACGCGCACCTCCTTGGACCCAAAGATTGTCTTTCGGCACCTGTCGCACCGCGCGATAGGGAGCCGGGTCGAAATAGGGTGTGACCTCTAAAGGGTCCTGCCCGGCATGATAGCGAACCTGATCAATCGGCCCTTTCGGGTAGAGATCAAGCATCAAGGCGCCCAACGCTTGCTGGCCGGTCTCATCCATAAAAAGGGTCAAATCCCGCAGAGTTTGGGTCTTATCACCGGGAAAAACCAAAAGCTCGTCAGCATCCAACGTCAAACACCATTTGCCGCGCGCATATTTCATCTGAAGCCATGTGGTCCAGTCGAGCCCAAAGCGAGCGTCCTTGTAGCTCGCCGACGTGGACCAGAGCGACACGTCCGGCTCACCCGTCAAAAGCGTGCGCGCGCCGTCGTTGCTGTCGTTGTCGACAAAAAGGAAATGCGTCACGCCAAGGCGACGATAATACTCCAAGAAGTAAGGCAAACGCGGCACCTCATTGCGCAAGCAGGCAACGCACAGGATTGAAGCGTCATCCATCCCTGAGGTCCGGTTCTGCACAAGGCGAAGCTTGTGACGAGCGCGGAAGGCTCGCCACAACAGATGGCGTCGCAAAACCCGCAACTTATACCTTTGCCAAAGCCGGCCCAAACCTGTCCCCTTCTACATACCGGGCCAGACTAGAGCCTTTTTTAAGAAAGCTGAATCACTGTTTTCGCGCTGTGCGCCTCACTTGTCGTAATGCCCGGTTTGATGCCATTTCCAGGCATCGCCAATCATCTCGGCAAGGTTCGATCGATCCGGCGACCAACCAAGTTCCTGGATCGCGCGCTCAGAGCCAGACACCAGCTTGGTGCAATCTCCGGGTCGACGATCGCCCTCGACATAGGGCACATCCATATTGGTCACGGCGCGAGAGTGGTCGATGACCTCACGCACGGAAAAGCCCTTGCCCGTGCCAAGGTTGAACACCCGGCTGCCTTTACCCTCTTCGAGCCATTTCAGACCCAAAACATGCGCATCGACCAGATCGCAGACATGCACATAGTCGCGGATGCAGGTCCCGTCGGGCGTGTCGTAATCCGTGCCGAAAATGGTCAAAGCGTCGCGTTTGCCAGCAATCGCGTCGAGCATCAGCGGGATGAGATGGGTTTCGGGCTGGTGGAATTCGCCCACTTCCGCCTCCGGGTCACCACCCGCTACGTTAAAATAGCGGAAAATCACGGAGTTCAGGCCAAACCCCTGTTCGAAATTCTCAAGAATGTCCTCGATGGCGCGCTTCGAGGCCCCGTAGGAGTTGATCGGCAATTGCACCGAGTCCTCGTCCAGCACCACGTTGTCCTGATCGCCATAAGTCGCGCAGGTCGAGGAAAACACGAAATTCATGCAACCCGCCGCAACAGCCGCCTCGATCAGCGTCAGAGAACCGATGACGTTGTTGCGCCAGTATTTTCCGGGGTCCTTCATGCTTTCGCCGACCTGAGAGAAGGCGGCGAAATGCATCACGGCAACGGGATCGTATTTGGCGAAAACCTCATCGAGACGTGCGCGATCCAAGAGATCGCCTTTCTCGAACGGGCCGAATTTTACGGCATCTTCCCAACCCGTAGACAGGTTGTCGAAGGTGACGGGCTCATAGCCCGCTGCGCGCAGAGCTTTACAGGCGTGCGAACCGATATAGCCCGCACCCCCGGTCACAATGACGGATTTTGCCATGTAAGGTCCTTACTGAGCGGCAGCACGAACTGCGGAGAGTTCATCCAAATACTCCTGAAGCTCATCGCGAAGATCGTCACGCGACAGGCCGAAGGAGATCGTTGCCTGAAGGAAACCAGCTTTCGAGCCGCAGTCAAAACGCTGACCCGCGAAGCGATAGCCATAAACGCCACGCTCCGTCCCGATTTCATCCGCGATCGCATCGGTGAGCTGAATCTCACCACCAGCACCGGCTTTCATCTGGTTCAGGTTCTGCATCACGGCCGGGTCAAGAATGTAGCGACCGATCACGGCGAGGTTCGACGGCTCGGTGCCCGGCGCAGGTTTTTCGACCATGCCTTTGACCGAGACGGTGCTGCCCATGTCCTCTTTCACGTCCAGAACACCGTAGGCAGACACTTTATCCGCAGGCACTTCCATAGAGGCGACCATGGAGCCAGATGCACCAAGTTCTTCGTAGGCTTCGACCATCTGTTGCAGACAGGGTTTCTCTGCCGCGATGACGTCATCCGGCAGGATCACGGCAAAGGGTTCTTTCGGGTCCAAAAGACGACGCGCGCACCACACAGCGTGACCAAGACCAAGCGCCTTGTGCTGACGGATATAGGCGATGGCACCGCTGTCCATATTCGTGGTTTTCAGAACTTCGAGAAGTTTGTCTTTGCCCTTCTTGCGAAGCTCCTGCTCCAACACCGGCGAGTGATCAAAGTAATCCTCAAGCGCGCCTTTGCCGCGCGAGGTCACGAAGATGAACTCTTTGATCCCTGCCGCCCGCGCTTCGTCGATGGCATATTGGATCAGCGGGCGGTCGACCAAGGTCATGATCTCTTTCGGGATGGATTTGGTTGCGGGCAAGAACCGCGTGCCAAGACCCGCCACAGGGAAAATCGCTTTGGTCACTTTCTTCATCTTCTACTCCTTCGGCTCGCACTCATGAGCCCATTAATTTTGTACGCTTGCCCCAACCATACGAACAATACGCCCGAAGATCAGCAACAGGCGTATCTATTCACATAGGAAAGGCACAGTTTTACAACTCTGTCTGGTCTTGCCTAGCATCCGCACAAAAAACAGGCAAAGAGTTAAAATCTGACGCGTTATTTGACGCACATTTCCGCCAACATCGACTCAATGCGCGGCACGTCCTCGGGGTTGTTCAACTCCCAGAACTGCCGCCCCCGAGATTCGACCTCAACGCAGAGAACCGGGCGCTCTTGTTCGAGGAATCGGAGTTGCTCCAGACCTTCGAGACGCTCCAGCGGCCCCATAGGCCATTTCGGATAGGCGCCCAGCGCGGAGGGACGGTAGGCGTAGACCCCGACGTGATGAAACACTGGCGTTTCGTCCGTATCGGCATAGGTTTCAGAGGTGTAGGGAATCACCTCTTTCGAAAAATAGAGACCTTTATGGTCCGACCCGAAGACAGCGGTGGTGCCGCCGACGCGGCCGGCCTTGCGATCTTCGAGAAACCCGTTCAGCGCGCGACCGTCACAGCGCAGCACGGGCGTCGCCACCTCTGCCGTCGGATGAGCGCGCAGACCTGCGACCAGATCTTCGACGAACCACGCAGGTGTCAGAGGCGCATCGCCTTGCAAGTTGACAATGATGTCATAGCCACCGCCCAACGTCTCAAGCGCCTCGGCGCAGCGTTCGGTCCCGTTGGCACAGGTCTCGGACGTCATCACGACCTCCGCGCCAAAGGCCTCGGACGCCGCACGAATGCGGTCGTCGTCGGTGGCCACCACCACGCGATCCACACCTTTTGCGGCCACAGCGGCCTCCCAGCTGCGCTGGATCAGGGATTTCTTTTCGCCCGTGGCGCCAGTCAGCTCCACAAGCGGCTTACCCGGGTAGCGCGTCGATGCGAACCGGGCCGGAATAACGATCAAAACGGACATCTTCAGGCGTCTTTCAGCTCAACGCCCGGCGCATAGGCGATAAAGAACGGGTTGGCGTATTCTTCTTTGCCATAGGTCAGCGGGCTGTGATCGTCGAAACGCACGACTTCGCCACCCGCGCCCAGAAGCACAGCGTGACCCGCTGCCGTGTCCCACTCCATCGTGCGTCCAACACGCGGATAGAGATCGGCTTCGCCTGTCGCCACGAGACAGAATTTCAGCGAAGACCCCGCCGATTTGCTATCTTTGGCTTTGTATTTCGAAAGGTAATCTTCGGTCGCCTGATCGCGGTGAGATTTCGATGCGACAATCATCAACGCCTCATTGTCCGGCTTGGACACGGAAATTTCCTTCATCTCGCCCGGAGTTGCGGCATCGAAAGGACCGAGTTCCTCATAGGACTGACCCGAAGCATCGGTGATGAACAGCCGGTCCTTGGCGGGCGCATAGACTACACCACGCAGCGGCACACCTTTTTCGACATAGGCGATGTTGACGGTGAAATCGCCGCGCCGTTTCACGAATTCCTTCGTGCCGTCCAGTGGGTCAACGATCAGGAAAGTGTCGGATTTCAGGTCGTGAGAATCGGCCTGTTCCTCGGTGATCAGCGTCACATCCGGAAAGGCCGCGCGTAGACCTGCGGAGATCAAGGCATCCGCTGCCTCATCCGCTTCGGTCACCGGGCTTTCGTCAGACTTTGTTTTGACCTCGAAATCATCCGAATTGTAGATCTCAAGGATCTTCTCCCCGGCCTCGATCGCAAGGCGTCGCATCACCGGGATGAGTTGATCAAAATCCATTACTACGCTCCTAAATCGCCACATCGATGCGTTTTCATTGAAAGAAAACCTCAACAACCTTATGCTACGCCTCACAGGGAACAGCAAGAAATCCCTCGCCCGTATCCAATATCGGCAGGCATTATTCTCAGGACAGGACAACAGGATGTTCCACTACACCAGAACCCAAAGCGGTCTGTCGGCCGCCCTGACGGTCCTGCGGCTGATTTTCGTCAACACGGTCAGACATGTGCGCAAATCGAACGGCAATCCCCTCATCGGGTTGCTTGTCAGCATTTCGCAAACACTGATCCTCGTCGCTATTTTCAGCTTTATGTACACAATTCTGGGCGTGCGCGGCTCAGCCATTCGTGGCGATTTCATCCTTTTTATTCTGTCCGGCATTTTCTTGTTTCTGACACACAACAAATCCCTCACCGCCGTTGCCTCCTCGGAAGGCGCCACTTCCCCGATGATGCAACACGCACCGATGAACACGGCCATCGCGATCACCTCAGCAGCTCTGAGCACACTCTATACTCAGACCCTTTCGGTGGCCGTCATCCTCTTTGGGTATTCACTTGGCTGGGGCACCGCGCATTTCCAGAACATCTCAGGTGCTTTCGGAATGTTCCTATTGTCTTGGGCCTCAGGGTCGGCCATCGGAATGGTGTTTCTCGCAGCAAAACCTTGGGCTCCTGGCTTTGTTAATCTTCTGCAGACGATCTACACACGCGCGAACATGTTCACCTCTGGCAAGATGTTCGTTGCCAACCAGACCCCCAGCTACATGATCGCCATGTTCACCTGGAACCCTCTGTTTCACACCATCGACCAAGCCCGCGGTTTTACCTTTGTGAATTACAACCCGCACAAAAGTTCGATCATGTATCCGGTGGTCTTTACGCTCGTCTGCCTGACCATCGGGCTGTTGGCAGAGTTTTTCACTCGCAAACGTGTGTCGCTGAGCTGGGGCGCGCGGTAAGTCTCAGGTCACAACCCTAAGCGTGATATTGATCCGTCCACCTTTCGGCAAAAGACTGCTGCTGCCTGCCTTCACGCGGTCGATGCCATGATACAAAAGCCGAGACACTCCGCCCATCACCACAACATCGCCGGAGCTGAGCCAAAGACTCTCAGTCTTGCCGCCGCGTGTCTCGTTGCCAACCCGAAACAGGGCCTCGTCTCCCAAAGAGATCGACACCACAGGTTGTGAGAAATCCTCTTCGTCGCGATCCTGATGCAGACCCATTTTGGCCTCCGCGTCGTAGAAATTGATCAGACAGGACTCCGGCGCACGCGTCGCACCTGACACCTCCGCCCAGACTTTCAATACAGACTCGGGCATATCCGGCCAGGCCTGCCCATCCGGATGCATCGGACTGTAGCGATAGCCCTTGGCATCCGTGATCCAGCCGAACCGCCCGGCAGAGGTCATCCGCACCGACATCCGCTTGCCCGACGGCGTCATCGGATGAAACAAAGGCGCCTCGCGCACCACATCGCGCAGTGCCGCGACAAGGCGTTTTTGCTCCTCAAGGCCTAAAAGGCCCTTGAACACCTGCATCCCCCGCAAATCCAACGGCACAGATTTTTGCATTTTTTAATAACCTCTGACGGTTTCTTACGGAAATGACTCCATTTTTCCATGCATAGACCCCCTCGCACAACTTGCAGGGGCCAAAACCCGTCCTTATATACGCCCAGAAGCCTTGATCGGCCCGAACTTCAAACCGGATTTCAGGTCGGTCAATAACATTGGGATCGACGGCGGACGCCGCAATGGGTCCAACGTCACAACATCGCCTAAGAGAGGATTTTGAGCATGGCCAAAGTCATCGGTATCGACCTCGGGACCACCAACTCCTGCGTTGCCATCATGGATGGTTCGCAGCCGCGTGTGATCGAGAACTCCGAAGGGGCGCGTACCACGCCCTCCATCGTCGGTTTCACCGACAGTGAACGCCTCGTGGGTCAGGCAGCCAAACGTCAGGCTGTGACCAACCCCGAGAACACGGTTTTCGCCGTGAAACGCCTGATCGGCCGTCGCATGGGCGACGAAGCCGTGGAAAAAGATAAGAAACTCGTGCCCTACTCCATCGTTGACGGTGGGAATGGTGATGCGTGGGTCGAGGTGCGCGGCGACAAATATTCGCCCTCGCAAATCTCCGCCTTCATCCTGGGCAAGATGAAAGAAACCGCTGAATCCTACCTCGGCGAAGAAGTGACCCAAGCGGTGATCACCGTTCCGGCCTACTTCAACGACGCCCAGCGTCAGGCGACCAAAGACGCCGGCAAAATCGCCGGTCTCGAAGTGCTGCGGATCATCAACGAACCCACCGCTGCGGCTCTGGCCTACGGTCTCGACAAAGACGACACCAAAACCATCGCGGTCTATGACCTTGGCGGCGGTACCTTCGACGTGACCATCCTTGAACTGGGTGATGGCGTCTTCGAAGTGCAGGCCACCAACGGCGACACCTTCTTGGGTGGTGAAGACTTCGACATGCGCATCGTGAACTACCTCGCCGAGGAGTTCAAAAAAGAGCATGGCGTCGATCTAACCAAAGACAAGATGGCCCTGCAGCGTCTCAAAGAAGCCGCCGAGAAAGCCAAGATTGAGCTGTCGTCTTCGACCCAGACCGAGATCAACCAGCCGTTCATCTCTATGGACCCGTCCTCCGGTACGCCTTTGCACCTCGTGGTCAAACTGACCCGTGCAAAGCTCGAAAGCCTCGTGTCCGATCTGATCAAACGCTCGATGGACCCGTGTAAAGCGGCTCTGAAAGACGCAGGCCTCTCCACCTCCGACATCGACGAGGTTGTGCTCGTTGGCGGTATGACCCGTATGCCGAAGGTCATCGAAGAAGTAACCAAATTCTTCGGTAAAGAGGCGCACAAAGGCGTGAACCCGGACGAAGTGGTTGCCATGGGTGCCGCCATTCAGGCCGGCGTTCTTCAAGGTGACGTCAAAGACGTGCTTCTGCTCGACGTGACCCCGCTGTCCATCGGTATCGAAACGCTGGGTGGCGTGTTCACCCGCCTGATCGACCGCAACACGACGATCCCGACCAAGAAGTCGCAGATCTTCTCAACGGCTGAAGACAACCAGTCCGCCGTGACGCTCCGCGTTTTCCAAGGTGAGCGCGAAATGGCCGCCGACAACAAAATCCTCGGCCAGTTCAACCTCGAAGGGATCCCGCCGGCACCGCGCGGCATGCCGCAGATCGAAGTGACCTTCGACATCAATGCCGACGGTATCGTCGAAGTTGGCGCCAAAGACAAAGGCACCGGCAAAGAGCAGAAGATCACGATCCAAGCCTCCGGCGGTCTGTCCGATGAGGACATCGAAAAGATGGTCAAGGACGCCGAAGAAAACGCGGAAGCCGACAAAAAGCGCAAGGATCTCGTCGAAGCCAAGAACCAGGCCGAGAGCCTCATCCACTCCACGGAGAAATCCATGGAAGAGCACGGCGACAAGGTCGACCCGACCACGATCGAAGCCATCGAGCTTGCGATCGCCGCGCTCAAGGATCAGTTCGAAACCGAAGACCCGGACAAAATCCGTTCCGGCATCCAGAACGTGACCGATGCGGCCATGAAACTGGGTGAGGCCATCTACAAGGCCGAACAAGCCTCTTCGGGTCAGGCCGATGACGTCGATGTGGACGAAGGTCCGTCCTCCGTCGATGACGACATCGTGGATGCCGACTTTGAGGATCTTGACGACAACAAGCGCTCGTAAGCGCATGTAAGGACCGTTTGAGCCGGCCCGTTTTGGGCCGGTTCGATTTTGCGGTTCTGTTAAAGGAATAGATCCATGGCAAAACGCGATTATTACGAAGTGCTTGGCGTCGAAAAAGGCGCGGATGCCGCGGAGCTCAAAAAAGCTTATCGCAAGAAAGCGATGGAGTTTCACCCCGACCGCAACAAGGACAACCCCGATGCGGAGGCCAAGTTCAAGGAAGTGAACGAGGCCTATGACACGCTCAAGGATGCCGACAAGAAAGCCGCATATGACCGCTTCGGTCACGCTGCTTTCGAGCAAGGCGGAATGGGCGGCGGGCGTGGCGGCTTCGGCGGCGGTGCAGGTCAGGGCGACTTTGCCTCAGCCTTCTCCGATGTCTTTGACGACCTGTTCGGCGACTTCATGGGCGGTCAGCGCGGTGGCGGCGGCCGGTCTCGGGCTCAACGCGGCTCGGACCTTCGCTACGACATGCGTGTCACCTTGGAAGAAGCCTACAAAGGCGCGCAGAAAACCATCAACGTGCCCACCTCCGTCGCCTGCACTAGCTGTAGCGGCACGGGCGCTGCGAACGGAGCAGAGCCGCAAACCTGCCCGTCGTGCTCCGGCATGGGCAAAGTCCGCGCGCAGCAGGGCTTCTTCACGGTCGAACGCACCTGTCCGGCCTGTGGCGGACTTGGTCAGACGATCAAGGATCCCTGCCACGATTGCCACGGCGCAGGTCGTGTTGAAAAAGAGCGCTCGCTCTCCGTCAACATCCCCGCGGGCGTCGAAACCGGCACGCGCATTCGCCTCGCAGGTGAAGGTGAGGCGGGGCTTCGCGGTGGGCCGACCGGAGATTTGTATATCTTCATCGAAGTCCGTCCTCATGCGATTTTCGAGCGCGAAGGTGTGAACCTGCATTGCTCCGTGCCAGTCTCGATGGCGACGGCGGCGCTCGGCGGCGACATCGAAGTGCCGACCATCGACGGTGGTCGTTCGCGGGTGAAAATCCCTGCGGGCAGCCAATCCGGTCGCCAGATGCGCCTGCGCGCGAAAGGCATGCCAGCGCTCAGAGGCGGTGGTCAGGGCGATATGTTCATCGAGCTCGCGGTGGAGACACCGGTGAACCTGACGGCCAAGCAAAAAGAACTTCTCCAAGAGTTCGACAAGCTGGGCGAAGACAACAACAACCCGGAAAGCTCATCTTTCTTCAAGAAAGTCAAAAGCTTCTGGGATGGGATGAAACACACCTGAATGATGTGAGAGGGCGCTGAGGCGCCCTTTCTTAATTCGCGTTAACTCCTTTTTCAGCGAATCGGGCCATGGATTATTTCATGAACACGCCCTCGCCCCCTTCCGCATTTCGGGAAATGCCCGACTGGCTCTTCGACCTAGACGAGGCCCGCCCGGTCGTCCTCCCGTCGCGCCCGCCAAGCTATCTGCGCAATCATCGCAAGCATTTGCAGGACCGTTTCATCGACGGCGGCGCGCAAGCGATGCCGGATTACGAGCTGTTGGAGCTCGTGCTCTACCGCGCCCTGCCCCGTGCCGATGTGAAACCGATTGCCGCCGCCTTGATCGCGGCCTTCGGCGACTACAACCGGGTCATCTCCGCTCCGATCCCGCGTCTTCTGGAAGTCGAGGGGATGGATATTGCAGCCGCCCAAGACCTCAAAATTGTCGAGGCCGCCGCGCACCGTCTGGCCCGCGCCCGCGTGATGCAGCGGCCCGTGATATCGAGCTGGGATGCGGTTCTGGACTATTGTCACACGACGATGGCCCATCGCGAGACCGAACAGTTCCGCGTGCTCTACCTCGACCGCAAAAACATCCTTATTGCCGATGAAGAACAGGCCCGCGGCACGGTCGATCACGTGCCGGTCTACCCACGCGAGGTGGTGAAACGTGCTCTGGAGCTAAATGCCTCCGCGCTGATCCTCGTGCACAACCATCCGTCCGGTGATCCAACCCCCTCAGGCGCGGACATCGGCATGACGAACCAGATCAGGGATGCCGCAGAGGCCTTGGACATCCAGTTGCACGATCATTTGATCATCGGAAAATCGACGGAGCTGAGCTTCCGTGGATCAGGCTATCTTTGATTTAGCTCTGAGATTTGACCCAAACCTCGACGCGTCGGTTGAGAGAGCGTCCCCATTCGACGTCATCGCAGGCCAAAGGCATCGCCTCACCAAAACCCGTCGCGCGCAAGGTCACTCGGTCGGCCTCAAAGGCATCGCCCAGCGCCTGCCGGACCGCTTTCAAAACCGCCTCCGCCCGGCGCTTGGACAGTGCCGCGTTGATCGACGCACGACCCTGACCATCCGAGAACCCGGCAAAAGTCAGCGCCTGCCCGTCATAAACCCCGGCCTCCAAAAGTTCCGCCAAGAGATGCACGTTCGAGCGCGATTGCGCATCGAGTGTCGTGGAGCCACCTTCGAACCGGAAGCCGAGCGTCAATCGCTTGGCCCCCTGAAGCGTGCCCGTCACGGATTGCAGATCCTCGAGTGTGATTTCCTCGCCCGCATGGCTGATCGCGTTGGCAAAACGGCGGCCCTGATCACGGAAAGACAACTCATCTACACCCTGATCGACAAAATCCGTCCGCGCGACCACGATCTGCGCCGCGGGCGACACCACGAAGGAAAGGAATTCACGCGCCAGCGTCGGCAAGCGACGCGCGGGCGTGTAAAGAAAGACGGGCCGGGTCAGCGGGTAATCCTCGCTTTTGATGTCAGAAGCCGCAGCCCGTGCCTCGAAGCCACAGGCGCCGCTCAGACCAACGGGCTTCACTGTCCCGCCCTCTGACATCCGGCCAAGACCCAGCGCATAGGGGTCCTGCTCAATCGCGGCAACCAGACTGTCATAGCGATCGTGCAGCGTCACGGTACCTTCCGCGATCTGCACCCCATGACCGAGGATCATCCGCCGAAACTCGCTGCCGTCCTGCAAATCGTCCCGCATCAAATGGGCGACAATCGGGGCCTCGGCCCCGCCGATCTCTTGCCAATTCGTCATTTGGCCCCGGTAAATCGCCGAAAGATCGGACAACGATAGCCCATGCACGATATTCGACCGCGAGACGACAGGCACCAACCCGTCGAGCGCGACAACGCGCGCCCGCAAGGGATCGGACAGATCGCCCACACCCGCCTCAAAGGCCAACGCCATTTCCATTGGTGCCACCTTGCGCAGCGTCAGGACCATATCCGTGTTCTCAGATACGAGATCAGCGAAACCTTCGGCATTTGACGTATCAGACAGCAGGAACTCCCCAACCGTGAGATCGTTCTCGGCATCCGTCAGGATCATCGACCGCTGTGTTTCGCTCAAAGGGCTCGTCGCGACGGTATAGCCATTTCTGAGCGCAAATGCCGTGATCAACGCGGGCAACAGAACGCGCGTGCCCTTGGTATCCCCGGACATGCGAATTTGGGCGTAGTAGCCATCAAGATCAGGACACCCTGGCCCCTCACAAAGCACGCCTGAGCTGTCGACAGTGAGCACGCCAAGATCGGTTTCGACGCGGTAGAACTCACCATCAAAGCTGAGAAAATTGCCGCTGATCGAGATAGACCCATCACGCGACAGCAGGTTCACATCTTGGGCCGTCGCCACAATCGGGGTCACGAGACACGCCAGCGTTGCGGCGAGAACGCGCACAGATTTCAACATGGCTCACGCCCTTATCGACTTTGAAATATTTGCGGGAGTGTCCGCTTTGGCGCGCCGACTTTCAACCGCGAAGAGCAAAGAAAACGACCCGTGTCGAAGATCGAACACGGGTCGCATTGCTTAGATCAAACAGCGCCGTGGCAATGTTTGAATTTTTTACCAGAGCCACAGGGACAAAGATCGTTGCGCCCCGGATTGCCCCAAGTCGAGGGGTCGTTTTCGTCAAACCCCGGAACCTCGTTCGGATGACCCTCTTCGGGTTCACCCACCGGCTGAGGCTGTGCAGCCGCGACAGCTGCGGCCTGTTGCTGGGCCAACTGTTGCAACATGGCGCTGCGCTCTTCTTCGGTCATTGGGCGCACGCGGGACAGTTTTTGCGTCACTTCGCTGCGCAGGCTGTCGAGCATGGACTCGAAGAGTTGGAAGCTTTCGTTCTTATACTCGTTGAGCGGATCACGCTGCGCATAGCCGCGGAAGCCCACAACGGAACGCAGATGTTCGAGCGTCAAAAGATGCTCGCGCCACTTCGCATCAATCGTGTTCAGCAAGAACTGCTTTTCGATCTGACGCATCTGGTCGGCACCAAAGGACTCTTCCTTTTCCGCCATCATACGGTCAGAGGCCTCGGAAATGCGTTCGATGATGGCTTCATCATCCACGCCCTCTTCATCGGCCCATTCCTTGACCGGAAGATCCATGTTCAGCGCCTCTGCCAGATCGCGATGCAGCTTTTCGACATCCCACTGATCCGGGTAGGACTTCGGAGGAATGGCCTCGCCCACCAGATCTTCGATCACCTCATGGCGCATATCCTCGACGATCTCATTGACGTTCTCGGATTCCATGATGTCGCGACGCTGGGAGAACACCACTTTACGCTGATCGTTCATCACATCGTCGAATTTCAAAAGCTGTTTGCGGATGTCGAAGTTGCGACCCTCGACTTTCGCCTGCGCTTTTTCGAGCGATTTGTTGACCCAAGGGTGAACGATGGCCTCACCCTCTTTCATGCCCAGAGACGACAGCATTTTGTCGAGACGTTCGGAGCCGAAAATCCGCATCAGGTCGTCTTCGAGAGACAGGAAGAACAAGGAGCGCCCCGGGTCACCCTGACGGCCGGAACGACCGCGCAGCTGGTTGTCGATGCGACGGCTTTCATGGCGCTCGGTGGCGAGAACATAAAGCCCGCCCGCCTCCAACACGCGCTTTTCTTCCTCGGCATGTTCTGCCTCGATCCGCGCGCGAATCTCGTCGGGGTTTTCCTCGGGATTGGCGGCAATGGCTTCCATCACTTTCATCTCGACATTGCCGCCGAGTTTGATGTCGGTGCCACGACCGGCCATGTTGGTCGCGATGGTCACCGCGCCGTATTTGCCAGCATCGGCGACGATCTGCGCCTCCATCTCGTGCTGCTTTGCGTTCAGCACGTTGTGGGTGATGCCCTCTTTGGTCAGGAATTGCGACAGCTCTTCGGATTTGTCGATGGACGTCGTGCCGACGAGAACCGGCTGACCTTTGGCATGGGCTGCGCGGATCGACTCCACGACAGCGGCCAGTTTGTCACCCTCGGTGCGATACACCCGGTCATGTTCGTCGATCCGCTGGATCGGACGGTTGGTCGGCACTTCGACCACGCCGAGTTTGTAGATCTCCATGAATTCCTCAGCCTCGGTGGCGGCCGTGCCGGTCATGCCGGACAGTTTCTCATAGAGACGGAAATAGTTCTGGAAGGTCACAGAAGCCATGGTGATGTTCTCGGGCTTGATCTCAACGCCTTCCTTGGCCTCGATCGCCTGATGTAGACCATCGGCGAGACGACGTCCGGCCATCATGCGGCCGGTGAATTCGTCGATCAAAGCCACGCCGCCGTCACGCACGATGTAATGCACACCGTTCTGGAACAGTTTATGCGCGCGCAGGCCCTGGTTGACGTGGTGCACGATGGTGGTGCTTTCCGGATCGTAAAGCGTCTGACCTTCTGGCAGGAACCCGGCCTCGTGCAGGATCTGTTCGAGGAACTCGTTGCCCTCTTCGGTAAAGGTTACCTGACGGGTTTTCTCATCAAGCTCAAAATGCTCTTCCGTCAACTGCGGGATCAGCGCATCGATGGCTTGATAGAGCTCAGAGCGGTCATCGGACGGGCCGGAAATGATCAGCGGTGTCCGGGCTTCGTCGATCAGGATCGAGTCGACCTCATCCACGATGGCGAAATGATGCCCGCGCTGGACCATCTCACCCAGCTCGGATTTCATATTGTCGCGCAAGTAATCAAAGCCCAGCTCGTTGTTGGTCGCATAGGTCACATCACAGGCATAGGCCGCGCGTTTCTCGTCCTCAGGCTGCTGGCTGTAGATCGAAGAGCAAGTCATACCCAGCGCTTCGAACACTTTCGCCATCCATTCGGCGTCCCGCGTGGCCAGATATTCGTTGACCGTCACCACATGGACGCCCTTCCCCGTCAGGGCGTTCAGATAGGACGGGAAGGTCGCGACGAGCGTTTTGCCCTCACCGGTTTTCATCTCTGCGATATTGCCCTGATGCAGGAAGATGCCGCCCATGAGCTGCGTGTCAAACGCGCGCAGGCCAAGCGCACGACGCGCCGCCTCGCGACAGTTGGCAAATGCCTCCGGCAACAGCGCGTCGAGGCTTTCGCCCTCTGCGACACGCTTTTTGAACTCTTCCGTTTTTGCGATCAGACCGGCGTCATCGAGTTTTTCAAACTCGGGCTCCAGCGCGTTGATTTTCGCCACGATAGGACGGGTCGCCTTGACCTTGCGATCATTTGGGGTCCCGAAAACCTTTTTCGCGAGTGTACCGATGCCCAGCATATTTTCTCCGCTCGATGCGTCCTGACAGGATCGTGTGAGAGGAGGGATTGCCCCGCTGCCTCTCAGCCCATAGAAACGGGCGTGAAGGCTCCTCTTCAGTGACCTATCGCGATGTAAGGGGCCATACCTTGAGTGTCAACGTCACGCCTCTGAAAGGCGCCGACAGGAAGGATTTTCTCCATGAAATACCGTTTTTCCGCCACTGCTGCGCTGCTTTCGCTCGCACTTGCCACCTCCGCACCGGTCTTTGCGCAGGATATGACCTCCTCGACCGTCGTTGCGAACGTCAACGGCACGGAAATCACCCTCGGTCACATCATCGCCGCACGCCAAGCTCTGCCGCCGCAATATCAGAGCCTGCCAGATGCACAGCTTTTTGAAGGCATCGTGAACCAAATCGTGCAGCAAGAGCTTTTGAAACAAGCTGCCGGCGATGTCTCCGAAGGCCTGAAACTTCAGCTTGAAAACGAAGAGCGTGTGCTTATCGCGGGTTCGCAACTGGAATCCATCGCAGCCAACGCCGTGACCGACGAAACGCTTCAGGCGGCTTACGATGCGAAATACGCTGAATTTGAACCGGGCCGCGAATTCCATGCCGCGCATATCCTCGTGGAAACCGAGGAAGAGGTGATGGAGCTTGTCAAAGCGCTCGATGAAGGTGCCGATTTTGCCGAATTGGCCCGCGAAAAGTCCACCGGCCCGTCCGGCCCGAATGGCGGTGATCTCGGTTGGTTTGGCCTCGGCATGATGGTTGCACCGTTTGAAGAGGCCGTGGTCGGCATGGAAGAAGACAGCGTATCTCAGCCCGTTCAAACCCAGTTCGGCTGGCATGTGATCAAGCTGATGGAAACCCGTCTGGCCTCCGTTCCGCCGCTCGAAGAGGTGCAGGACGAGCTTGCCGCTGACATTGAGCAAGCTGCGATCACGGAAGCCCTTGAAGCGCTGCAAAGCGATGGTAACGTCGAGCTTGTGGAAGGCATCGATCCCGCCGCTCTGCGGATGGACGATCTGCTGCAAGACTAATTTCGCGCCTCACCCCGCGCTTTTGTAAGGACGCCGACGATGGCTAAAATCACCCATGTTTCCCCGCTTGCTCCGAAAGGCGGATTTCCCGAGCTGCCCGTGATCGAAGGCGTGCGCTTTGCCGCTCTTGAGGCCGGCGTGCGCTATTCGGGCCGCACGGATGTCATGCTTGCCGAGCTTTGCGAGGGCTCTGCCATCGCCGGCGTCTTTACTCGCTCCACCACCCGCTCCGCAGCCGTCATCGACTGTCAGGAGAAGGTGACGCTCGATCTTCCGGGCAAGGCCGCAATCCTCGTCAATTCCGGTAACTCGAACGCTTTTACCGGTCAAAGCGGCTTTGACTCGGTCGCCAAGATCACCGAAGCGGTCGCAAAAGAGATGGGAATTGACCAGAAACGCGTGTTCACCGCCTCCACGGGCGTGATCGGTGAGCCTCTGAAATGGGAGCGGATCACTGCGAAGATCGCCGATCTCAACGCCGCTCTGACGCCCGACAGCATGGACATGGCCGCCCGCGCGATCATGACCACAGACACCTTCCCCAAAGGTGCGACTCAGACCGCTGATCTCGATGGGACGACCATCAAAATCGCAGGTTTCGCAAAAGGCTCCGGCATGATCGCCCCCGATATGGCGACCATGCTGTGCTACATCTTCACCGATGCGGCGATCACGCGCGATGTGCTGCAACAATGTCTCTGGCTCGACAACGCCAAGACCTTCAACTGTGTGACCGTCGATGGCGATACGTCGACCTCTGACACGGTGATCGTCGGCGCGACCGGCAAGGCCGACATGGAGCCGATCACCGATTTCGCCGATCCGCGTGTCCACGCCTTCCGCGAGGCGCTTCACGCCGTGATGAAAGATCTGGCGATCCAGATCGCGCGCGATGGCGAAGGGGCCACGAAACTCATTGAGGTTCAGGTCACCGGCGCCAATGCCAATGGCCCCGCGCATCGTGTCGCCATGGCAATCGCCAACTCTCCGCTGGTGAAAACCGCCGTTGCCGGTGAGGACCCGAACTGGGGTCGTATCGTGATGGCCGTCGGCAAAGCCGGTGAGCGCGCCGAACGCGACCGTCTTACCATTTGGTTTGGCGACATCCTCGTGGCCGAGAATGGTTGGGTTTCGCCCAGCTATACGGAAGAAGCCGGGGCCGCCTATATGAAGAACGACGAGATCGTCATTCGTGTCGATCTGGGCCTCGACAATGGCACCGCGACCGTTTGGTCCTGTGACCTGACTCACGGCTACATCACGATCAACGCGGACTATCGCTCGTGAAATTGCTGCTCGTTTCTGCCGTTGCCTTGATCGACATTGAGGGCCGTGTGCTTTTGGCACAGCGGCCCGAAGGCAAATCCATGGCCGGGCTCTGGGAGTTTCCCGGCGGCAAAGTCGAGCCAGGTGAGACGCCCGAGGCTGCCTTGGTTCGCGAATTACATGAGGAATTGGGAATCGAAACCTGGAATTCCTGCCTCGCGCCGCTGACCTTTGCCTCGCACAGCTATGACGATTTTCACCTCATGATGCCGCTGTTTGCCTGTCGCAAATGGAACGGCGTGCCGACGCCCCGCGAAGGTCAGGTGTTAAAGTGGGTGAAGGCGCGTGATCTTCGAGATTACCCGATGCCACCGGCCGATGTTCCACTGATTCCCATCCTCAGAGACCTTCTTTGAGTTGCTGCACAGCAGAAACGTAATATTTTGTTGTGCAGACCCCACATTTGCACAACATTTGTGCTGAATAACCGCATTTGACTTAAATTTGTAAATGATTTTTGACGATTCTTGAGGTAATTTATCGCTAACGTCATTTAGCTTTGGGGGCCATCAGAATGATGCGTTCGATTACTCTCGGGAAATACATCTCCGTTCAGGGCCACTATGTTGGCGAAACTCAGAATGGAAACATTCAGGTGCGCGTTGGCGACAAAACCTTTGTCGGCAAACCGGTGTCTTACACCAAAGCCGCCTGAACAGCAGTTTACTAGGTTTGTTACACACGAAAAAGGCGGGCCCGTAGCCCGCCTTTTTTGTATTCAAATCTCCGCTGAGGGTCAGTCGAGCTGACGCTCGACCTCCTCTCGTTCGAAAATCTCGATCACATCGCCCGGGCGAATGTCATCGTAGTTTTCAAAGGCCATACCGCATTCCTGACCCGACAGCACTTCTTTGACTTCGTCCTTGAAGCGCTTGAGCGTTTTCAGCGTGCCTTCGTGGATCACAACATCGTCGCGCAGCAGACGCACACCGGCGGAACGGCGCGCCACACCTTCGGTGACGAGACAGCCGGCAACCTTGCCCACACCCGACACTTTGAAGACTTCGCGAATTTCGGCGTAACCGATGAAGTTCTCGCGAATTTCAGCGGACAACAGACCGGAAGCCGCCGCTTTCACATCATCCACGAGGTCGTAGATCACGGAGTAATAGCGGATTTCGACGCCTTTCTGGTTCGCGGAGTTCCGCGCCGGAGCGTTTGCACGCACGTTGAAGCCGATCACAGGCGCACCCGAGGCTTCGGCCAGACCGATGTCGGATTCCGTGATCGCGCCCACACCGTAGTGCAGCACGCGCACGCGTACCTCGTCGTTGCCGATCTTTTCCATCGCCTGAACGATGGCTTCGGCAGAGCCCTGCACGTCCGCTTTCACGAGGATCGGCAGTTCGGCAACGTTTTCATCCGCCTTGGCTTTCGCCAAAAGTTGATCCAGCGTGGTCGCGGCACCAGCAGCGGCGCGTTTGTCCTTGGCTGCCTGTTCGCGGTACTCGGCAATCTCACGCGCCTGCGCTTCGGTGTCGACAACGTTCAACACGTCACCGGCTTCCGGCGTGCCGTTGAGACCCAGAACCTCGACCGGAACCGACGGACCTGCCTCTTCGACGCGGTCGCCTTTGTCGTTCACGAGCGCACGGACCTTACCCCACTGCTCACCCACAACAAAGATATCGCCACGTTTCAGCGTGCCCTTCTGAACCAGAACGGTCGCGACCGGACCACGGCCCACATCGAGCTGAGCCTCGATCACGGCACCTTCAGCGGCGCGATCCGGATTGGCTTTCAACTCAAGGATTTCGGCCTGAAGCGCGATCGCTTCGAGCAGCTCATCAAGACCCTTGCCGGTTTTTGCAGAGACTTCAACATCTTGCACGTCACCAGACATTTCCTCGACGATCACCTCATGTTGCAGCAACTCGGTGCGCACCTTCATCGGTTCGGCATCCGGTTTGTCGCATTTGTTGATCGCTACGATCATCGGCACACCAGCGGCTTTTGCGTGGCTGATCGCCTCGATGGTTTGCGGCATCACGGAGTCATCAGCAGCAACCACGAGCACGACGATATCCGTCACCTGTGCACCGCGGGCCCGCATAGAGGTAAAGGCGGCGTGGCCGGGCGTGTCCAAGAAGGACAGAACCGCACCGGATTCCGTTTTCACCTGATAGGCACCGATGTGCTGCGTGATCCCGCCAGCCTCGCCGGAGGTCACATTGGCGTTGCGGATCGCATCGAGCAGCGAGGTTTTACCATGGTCAACGTGGCCCATGATGGTGATCACCGGCGGACGCGGTTGCAGCGTTTCGGCTGCATCCTCGACCTGCGAGATCACGTCCTCGACGTCGGCATCAGACACACGCTGAATGCGGTGACCGAATTCCTCGACGATTAGCTCGGCAGTGTCGGCGTCGATGGATTGGTTCTGCGTAACCATCATGCCCATTTTCATGAGCGATTTCACGACATCAGCAACACGCTCGGCCATACGGTTTGCCAGTTCGGAGACCACGATGGTTTCCGGAACCTGCACGTCACGCACAACCTTTTCACGCGATTCATTGCCGCCCATGGCCTTCTGGCGCATGCGTTCCTGTTTGCGCTTCATCGCGGCCATCGAGCGCTGACGCCCGCCTTCACCACCTGTCAACGCCTGGTTCACGGTCAGCTTGCCAGAGCGACGGTTGTCGCCGCCTTTGCCACGGTTGTTGCGGTTGTCGTCTTCGCGCTCACGAGCACGGGGTGCCGCCGCCGGGGCGCGGCCACCGCGTTCCTGCTGTTTTTGCAGGGCGGCTTGGGCGGCTGCCGGATCGTCGGTCTTCGGCGCCGGAGCGGCTGCCGGTTTCTTACGAGCTTCGGCTTCGCGCTTTTTCGCCTCTTCGGCTTCTTTCTTGGCGCGGGCCTCTTCCTCTTCTTTCGCTTTCAGAGCAGCTTCGCGTTCTGCCTCTTCGCGGGCCTTTTCCTCGACCTCACGACGACGGCGCTCGCGCTCTTCCTCGCGGGCTTTCTCTTCTTCGGCACGTTTTTGCGCCTCTTCAGCCTCCGCCGCTTTCGCAGCAGCAAGCGCCTTCATACGGCGCTCCATTTCCGCATCCGAAATGCCCGCCGGACGTTTGGACGGATCGCCCAGCGCAGGATTTCCGGAGCCCGACGACTTCGAAGCACCCGGCTTCGGCACCACAACACGTTTGCGTTTGGTTTCGACCACGACATTCTTCGTGCGCCCGTGGGAGAAGCTCTGCTTCACCGAACCGGAACCACCACGAAGGCCGAGGGTTTTTTTGCCGTCTGTATCGCTCATTTCGTCGTCTTACCCTTCCCGGTGGAGCCCTCTCCACCGATTGTCTCGCGCACGCCCACAAGGCGGTTGGCTTCCTCTACAACACGTTTGCTGAGTCCGCTACCTGAGAGCGCGCCATGTATCACACTTTCGCGGCCAAAAGCCAAACCCAATTCGGAACTCGTCAGATGACCGAACCAACGGCCCCCCTCGGGTGTCCAAAGCTTGCCTTTTCCGCGTTCCGAGCCATCGGAGGCCTGAAGCAGCACTTTCGCGTGCCCGTCAGCCAACCAGCCCTTCACTTTCTCAAATCCACAAACTGCTCCGCCCGCCTTTCGTGCGAGGGAAATCAGATGCACCACCCGATCGGCCAATCCGGCCTCGATCAGGTTTACAAAATCATCGGGCACCGTCACCTGCGTGCGAGCGGCCTTGGCGAACAGCTTTTTCTTCACTGCCTCTTCCAAAACCGCGCGATCGGCGCTGACCCAGATGCCGCGACCCGGCAGTTTTTCCGCTAGGTCGGGGACCACGAGACCGTCGGGCGAGACAACGAAACGGATGAGGCCGCGCTTGGGCTCAGCCTCCCGCGACACGATACAGCGCCGCTCCGCTTCGTCTTTGGATTTCACCATACCGCCTCTGGTCATCAATCACCTTTTGGGCAAGGCCTGAAATCAGGCCTCGCTTCCTTCTTCCGCCGCATCGTCTTCAACGGCCTCTTCTTCGGTTTCAAGGTCGGACGGGTCGACCCAGCCAAGCTGGATACGCGCCGTCATCACCATGTTCTGAGCCTCTTCGAGGGAAACGTCGAACTTCTCAAGGACACCATCGTCCTTGATGCGCTCGCCATTCACCGTGGTCCAGCCACCGGCCAGCTCCCAGTCCGCGCAGGTCGCGAAATCTTCGAGAGATTTCACGCCGTCCTCGGCCAGTGCCTCAATCATCTGGGGTGTCAGACCCTCAAAGTCAACAAGGCTGTCCTCGACACCCAGCTCGCGGGCATGTTCCATGGCCTTGCGATTGGCTTCTTCGAGCACGTCGCGGGCACGGGCTTGCAACTCGTTGGCGGTGTCTTCATCCACGCCATCAATGACGAGAAGCTCGTCGACCTCGACGTAAGCCACCTCTTCGAGGTTGGTGAAGCCTTCAGACACCAGAAGCTGGGCGAAGAATTCATCCAGATCGAGTGCATCCATGAAGAGCTGCGTGCGGGCCGCGAATTCTTTCTGGCGACGCTCGGATTCTTCGGCTTCGGTCAGGATGTCGATGTCGAGACCGGTCAGCTGGGACGCCAGACGCACGTTCTGACCGCGACGACCGATGGCGAGCGACAGTTGCTCGTCCGGCACCACGACTTCGATCTTGCCTGCATCTTCGTCGAGCACCACTTTGGTGACTTCGGCCGGTTGCAGCGCGTTCACAAGGAAGGTCGGCTGATCGTCATTCCACGGAATGATGTCAATTTTCTCGCCCTGAAGCTCGTTCACAACAGCCTGCACACGCGAACCACGCATACCGACACAGGCGCCGACCGGATCAATAGAGCCGTCGTAGGAAATCACGGCGATCTTCGCGCGTGAGCCGGGATCACGGGCCACGGCTTTGATCTCGATGATGCCGTCGTAGATCTCCGGCACTTCCATCTTGAACAGCTCGGCCATGAATTCCGGCGCGGTGCGGGACAGGAAGACCTGCGGACCACGTGCTTCGCGGCGCACATCTTTGATATAGCAGCGGATGCGGTCGTTCGGGCGGTAGGCTTCGCGGCCAATCTTTTCGTTGCGACGCAGGATGCCTTCGCCACGACCAATATCGACGATCACGTTGCCGTACTCTTCGCGCTTCACGGTGCCGTTGATGATCGTGCCGACGCGGTCTTTGAACTCGTCGAACTGGCGATCACGCTCGGCTTCGCGCACTTTTTGCAGGATCACCTGTTTCGCGGATTGCGCGGCAATCCGGCCAAGCTCCACCGGCGGAACCTCGTCCTTGATCTCATCGCCGATCTGCGGGTCAGCCATATATTGCTTGGCCTGCTCCACGGTCAGCTCGGCTTGGTAGTTCTCAAGCTCTTCGTCCTCGACCACGGTGCGCACACGGGTAAAGGTGGCGCGGCCCGTTTTGCGGTCGATGGAGACGCGGATGTCCATCTCGGCGCCGTAACGCGACTTCGCGGCACGGGCGAGGGATTCTTCCATCGCTTCGACCACGAGATTCGGGTCGATCATTTTCTCGCGGGCCACGGCCTCGGCGGTTTGCAACAGCTCAAGCTGGTTTGCAGAGGTGATTGCCATTACTCAGTCCTCTCTCAATCCTCTGAAGACCCGTCGTCGGTCTGGATTTCGTCAAATTGGTTCTCGTCAATCGCGCCATCGGATTTCCGTTGACGCAGCATTTCGCGGATCAGCTCGTCGGTCAGCACAAGTTTGGCGTCCGACAGCCAGTCAAAATTCAGCCCGATGGTCACATCCTCGCCACCTTCCTCGATGGTGATCAGAACATCGTCGCCTTCGACGCCGGCCAATTGGCCTTTGAAACGGCGGCGACCGTCGATCATCTCGGTGGTCTCGATCTTGACCTCATGGCCCTCAAAGGTGTCGAAGTCCTTCAAACGCGTCAGAGGACGGTCGATACCCGGGCTCGACACTTCGAGCGTATATTCATCTTCGATCGGATCTTCGACGTCGAGAATAGCAGAAACGGCGGTGGAAATCTCCGCGCATTCGTCCACTTCGATGCCGCCGGTCGGGCGTTCGGCCATGATCTGAAGCGTCTTCGATTTGGTCGAGGACATCAGACGCACGCGCACAAGTTCGAACCCCATGCCTTCAATGACGGGGCCAACGATTTCCGCCATCCGGCGGTCGATCGCGGTTTTAGCAATCAGATCCGACATTGAGAGGCCTCTTTCGATACGGTTCACTTCGATACATGGCCCTTTGGTCAGGGCACAAAAAAACGGGCGCGCGGCCCGTCGATCGTTCTCGGTGGAGCCTCGGGAACTCCCGACAGCGCCGCTGTTGGCAAGGCATATACGCGCGACAACGCAAAACTGCAAGCCCTATAGCATCTCAGCCCAATAGATCACCGAGCCGGTCCATTGTCATGACCAAAGCCTGCGTGATCCCCGGCTCAGACAAAGCATGCCCAGCGCGTCCCACCATGATCAGCCGAGAGATCGGCCAAACGCGGTTCAACTCATAGGCCGTCGACGGCGGACAGATCATATCGAACCGACCCTGCACGATGGTACCCGGCACATCGGCCATGCAGTCGATATTTGTCATCAGCTGGCCGTCGTGATCGAAAAACGCGCCGTTGATAAAGTAGTGATTCTCGATCCGGGCAAAGGTGCGGGCATAGTCCGGCCCAGGCTCGCCCACGACGCCATCTGTGGCCATCGAGGCCAAAGCGTTTTCCCAACGCGACCAAATCCGTCCGTAAACGACCTCTTGCTTGTGATCGCCACTGAAAAGACGCCGGTGATAGGCCCCTACCAAGTCTCCATGCTCGTCTTCAGGAATGGCATCGCGAAACTCGGCCCACAGGTCCGGCCAGAATTTACCTGCACCACCCGCGTAGAACCAATCCAGCTCGCTTTGCCGCGCCATGAACACGCCGCGCAACACGAGGTGCAACACACGCTCGGGATGGGCCTGCGTATAGGCCAACCCCAAGGTCGCACCCCAGCTCCCGCCAAAGACAACCCAGCGATCTATGCCAAGTTCGAGCCTAATTTTTTCGATATCCGCGATAAGATGCTGGGTCGTATTGGCCTCGACCGAGGCAAAAGGCCGGGATTTGCCACAGCCCCGCTGATCGAACAGGATGATGCGATATTTGGAGGGGTCGAAATAGCGCCGCATATAGGGGCTACACCCACCGCCCGGACCGCCATGCAAAACGACCACCGGAAGCCCCGCTGGATTGCCGCTTTGTTCGACATATAATTGATGCCCGTCCCCAACCTCCAACATGCGGTGGTCATAGACCGCGATTTGGGGGTAGAGATACGAATATGCGCTCTTTTGGCCTGAGACCTTGTCCATGGAAATCCTATATAGAGCGGGCTAAGTCATAGTCCCGGCGGACGGAGTTGAACATGAAGGAGGCGATCATGCAAACCACCATTGACCCCCAAGAGGTCGCGAAATTCGAAGCGATGGCTGCCGAATGGTGGGATCCGACCGGGAAATTCAAGCCGTTGCACATGATGAACCCTGTGCGGCTCGATTACATCGTGACGCAGATTGCCGCGGAATTCGGGCGTGATCTGGCCTCTGACAACCCCTTCGAAGGCCTGCGCCTGTTGGACATCGGCTGTGGGGGCGGGCTTTTGTCCGAACCGATGGCGCGGCTTGGCGCCACCGTGGTGGGTGCGGATGCCGCAGAGCGCAACATTCCGGTGGCGCAAGTCCATGCCGAACAATCCGGTCTTGAGATCGACTATCGCAACACCACCGCCGAAGCTCTGGCCGAGGCGGGCGAGCAATTCGACGTCGTGCTGAACATGGAAGTGGTTGAACATGTTGCCGATCCGCTGGCCTATCTGACCGCCTGTCAGCAGCTTTTGAAACCCGGCGGGCTGATGATCTGTTCGACGCTCAACCGCAATCCGAAGAGCTACGCCATGGCGATTTTCGGCGCCGAAGTGGTGATGCGCTGGCTGCCGCGCGGGACGCATGAATGGAAGAAATTCATCACGCCAGATGAGTTGTTCGATCTGATCTCAAAAGCAGGCCTCAATCCGGTGGATCGCAAAGGCTTTGTTTTCAATCCGATCCTGTGGAGCTGGTCGACCTCTGCGCGCGATCTTTCCGTAAATTACGTCACCGCGTCGATTAAGCCCGAATAGGGCCTAATCCAGCTTAATCTTTATCCTCCAACCGGATGCGCATTTCGCGTAGCACCGGCAGGGCAGATTTGACGCGTTCCACACCAATCGCCTCGACAATCTCAGAGAGGATCGGGGCAATCGCCGCCAAAGCAGCATCACGCGCGGCGCGGCCAGAAGGCGAAATCGACACAAATTTGCGCCGCGCATCGTCCCAGTCGGGGCGAATGTGCACATGTCCCGCCCATTCCAATTTGTTCAGCGTATTGGTCATTGCCCCGCGCGTAACATGAAACGCACGGGCCAGTTGCGCCGGAGAGCGTTCGTCATTTGCCCGCGCCAGATGATTGAGCACGGAAAAATGGCTGATCTCCATACCCTTCGGCATAGCCTTGGTCAGCCGGTTTCGCGCCAGCTGATCGGCCATGAAAATCTCTGAAAACAGAGCCACCGAGAGGGCATCGTGGTTTGGGGCGTCAGTCATTTGAGACCTCGAAGTCGCGATCATGCGACAGGGCCGGAATACGCTTGCGAGCCTTTGGAACCTCATCCAGATCAACCTCGACAAGACCCCAACCTGGCTCAATACCCCCATCAAAGATTACATCACCCCAAGGGGACACGGCCAGAGAATGCCCGTAGGTTCGACGATTCACGTCACGTTGCTCTTTATGATGCCCGGTCTGCGCAGGTGCCAAGACGAAGCATCCTGTCTCAATGGCCCGCGCCCTCAAAAGGCTATGCCAATGTGCCTCGCCAGTGACGGCGGTGAAGGCAGCGGGCTGGGTGATGATCTCCGCGCCGGCCTTGGCGAGCGTCCGATGCAGATGCGGGAAACGCAGGTCATAGCAGATCGTCATGCCAATCTTCGCAAGGGGCGTCGTGGCGACAACGGCCTTTTCGCCCGGACGATAGCCATCGGATTCGCGATAGCGCTCCGTCTCGCTGACATCCACGTCGAACATGTGAATCTTGTCATAGCGCGCTTTGATCTCTCCCTGCGGGTCAATCAGGAATGATCGATTGGCAAAACGCCCATCCGGGTCGTCGGTTTTCAGCCCGATAGATCCAATCAAGACCCAAATCCCGCGCAAACGCGCCACGTCTCGGAGCGCTTTCAGCGTTGGATCATCCTCTTCGTGACAGAGAACCTCCATCTGATGCGCCCGCGAAGAAGACACACAATTCGTGACCTCCGGCGTCATCACGATTTCAGCCCCCGCATCCGCCGCCGCGTTCACATAGTCCAATGTGATGGGTAGATTCGCGAGGGGATCATCGCTTGAATTTAGGGTGACCAGGCCGACTTTGATCATGCCTCAATCCACCAACAGAGGATCAAGTTTCCCCGCGCGCTCCAAAGCATGCAGCTCATCACAGCCGCCAACATGGGTGTCTCCAATGAAAATCTGCGGAACGGTGTGCCTACCATTCGCCTTTTCCATCATCTCCTGACGCCGCGCGGGGTCGCGCATGACGTCGATGTCGGTGTAGGTGATACCTTTCGAATCGAGCAGACGCTTGGCTGCGATGCAATAGGGGCAAATTGGGGTCGTATAGAGCGTGACAGGTTGCATGGAAAAATCCTTTTGTTCGTCGCGACTATAAGGATTTAGGTGTTCCTGTCCACGCGTGCCAGAACCGCAACGTCGACACCTTTCGCACCTGCGGCAAGACAGGCCTCCGCGCATTGGGTCAATGTCGCCCCCGTCGTCATCACATCATCAATCAGCAGGACACGTTTGTCTTTGAGTCGACTGGCGCGATTCGCGGAAATCCGAATGGCGCCCGCGACCGTGTCGCGCCTTTGCTCAGCGGTCATACCATCAAGCGTGCGCGTCGCGCTTGGGCGCCTCAAAAGGTCCGGGATGTGGGTCAGATCATGCAATTTCGCGACGCGCGCGGCGAGCAAAGCCGCCTGATTGTAGCGCCGCTTCAGAATACGAACCCAATGCAACGGCACCGGAGCCACAACTGTGTCCGGCGTGATCAGGGGCTCAGCCGCATTGGCAAGCCACTGGCCCGCAGAATGGGCCAGATCTGTGCGGTCGCCATGTTTAAACCTGAGCACGATAGAGCGCCCATTGCCGGAATAGAGCATCGCCGCGCGACCACGCTCCCAGGCTCGAGGATGCGCACGGCAATCGTCACAGAGATCTCCTGCTTCGGCCTCCCCGATCAAAGGACGGCCGCAAGCCTCGCAGGGGTGATCGATGATAAAGGGCGTGTTCGACCAGCATGTCGGGCACAATCCGCGCGATACCTCGATCAATTCGTCGCAGGTGAGACATTGTGCCGGGTAGATCAGCTTTGCCAGCCTTTGCATTTCCCGCTCACCTTTCTACATTGCGCTTTGAACGCAAAGACATTGTCAGGACATCCTATGTCGCAGCCTGCCCCTTTGGTCGATCGGGACCAGTTGGCCCGAAATCGCCGCCGCGCCTTGCGCATGGGTGGGGATTTCTTTTTGCACGACGAGGCCCGTTTCGAGATCGAAGATCGGCTCGACATGGTTAACAAATCGTTTACATCGCCAGCCATCGTCACGGGTTTTCCCGAAATTTGGACTAAGTGGTTCCCCGACGCGACAATCGTCCCCGATAGCGATGTGCTGGCTCTAGAAGAGCGCGCACATGATCTGGTGATCCACGCGATGAGCCTGCATTGGGCCAATGATCCGGTCGGGCAGCTTATTCAATGCAACCGCGCTTTGAAGCCCGATGGATTGATGATTGCCGCCTTCCTTGGGGATCAGACCCTGAACGAATTGCGCGCCTGCCTTGGGCAGGCAGAAAGCATAATTTCGGGCGGGCTCTCGCCGCGCGTCCTACCGATGGGAGAGCTGCGCGATCTCGGAGCGCTATTGCAGCGAGCTTCTTTCGCGCTGCCTGTTGCGGACAAAAGCGTGCGCAAGGTGAGCTATCCGTCGCTGGCCCGTATGGCTGCAGATCTCCGTGCCATGGGGGAAGGCAATGCGCTTTCCGCGCGTCAGAAATCTTCTGGCGGCAAAGCAATGTTCGATCATGCCGAGCAACTCTACAAAGATCACTTTTCCGAAGAGGACCGTCTGGTTGCCACCTTCGATTTGGTGTTCCTGACCGGCTGGGCGCCCGATGCTAGCCAGCCGAAACCTCTCATGCCCGGCTCCGCCAAGATGAGTCTGGCGGCCGCGCTCCACACCGAAGAATTCAAACTGCCCGACAGTTGACTTGACCCGATCTGACACCATCCTAGGCCTAAAGAAAAAAGGAAAACCCCATGGGACAAATGAAGCCCACCCGGCTGAACATGAATGCTCCGGATGCCACCTGTCCGTTCCACGCCCCGAAAGATCACCCGAAAGTCCCGACCGAGAAAATCGGCGTTCTGATCGCGAATCTCGGGACGCCGGACAACACGGACTACTGGTCCATGCGGCGGTATCTGAACGAATTTCTGTCCGACAAACGCGTAATCGACTATCCGAAATGGAAATGGCAGCCGATCCTGCAAGGTATCGTTTTGACCTTCCGCCCATCAAGATCCGGCGCGGCCTACCGTTCCATTTGGAACACCGAGGCCGATGAAAGCCCCTTGATGACCATCACCAAGCAACAGGTGGCCGCGATCGAGGCCGGGCTGAAGGCCGAGTTCGGGGATCGCGTCATGGTCGATTTCTGTATGCGCTATGGCAATCCTTCGACGAAATCGAAGGTGGAGAAACTGGTCTCCGAGGGCTGCTCGAAAATCCTGTTCTTCCCGCTCTATCCGCAATACGCGGGCGCTACGACCGCGACCGCGAATGATCAGTTCTTCCGCGCGCTCATGGACGAAAACTGGCAACCGGCGAGTCGCACTGTGGCGCCCTATTTCGACGATCCGACCTATATCGACGCCCTCGCACAATCTGTTGAGCGCGCATATGAGGCCGCCGAGAAGAAGCCGGACATCCTGATTTGTTCCTACCACGGGCTTCCTGAACGCTACCTCAAAGAGGGTGGCGATCCGTATCATTGCCAATGTCAGAAAACGACTCGGCTTCTGAAGGAGCGTCTTGGCTGGGATGACACGCAGATCATAACAACATTCCAGTCAAAATTCGGCCCCGAAGAATGGCTTCAGCCCTACACGGTTGAAGAGGTCGCGCGTCAGGCCGAGAAGGGCAACAAAAGCATCGCGGTCTGCGCCCCAGCGTTTTCCGCCGATTGCATCGAGACACTCGAAGAGATCAACGAGGAGATCAAAGAAAGTTTTGAGCACGCGGGTGGCGAGGAGTTTCTCTACATTCCCTGCCTGAATGACGATCCGCTTCATATCAAAGCGCTCTTGGGTCAAATTCGCAAAAACCTGGCGGGCTGGGTATAACCCACCTGCCGATACGACCAGAGATTAGGCAAATGAAAAGGGCGGCTCATTCGAGCCGCCCTTTTAAATTTTTAACTGCGTTGCAGACGATTAGTCAGCAGCAACAGCAGCAGCAACCAGTGCCACGATCAGAAGCGGCACAATGTAGCCACCAGCGGAAGAAGAAGAAGTTTCTTCAACAACAACCGGAGCTTCGATGACCGGCTCAGAGTAGCCACCAGCGAAAGAAGCGGTGCCTGCGAGAGCGAATACAGCAGCAGCAGCGAGTTTTTTCATAGTTAATCCTCCTTAGACCCCACGAATAGAGGGCAGGTTTGTTACACAACGAAGCTATAGAACTCAAACTGTTGGAAAATCAATCACTCCGCAATGGGGCAACCATTTTCTTGGGGCTTGTCGTCAAATTAGCAACACTTGCGTTCCAACATTAGCAAGTTCGAACAACTCTGCAATATGTTCATTGTAAAGACCAATACATCCATTCGAAGACCGGCGACCGATTTTACGCGTATCATGTGTGCCGTGGATGCGATAATACTGCCAGGACAGGTACAGCGCATGCGTTCCAAGCGGGTTGTCCGGGCCCGGACCGACAAAATCCGGCCACTCAGGGTTACGCACCTTCATCGCAGGCGTCGGAGACCAGCTTGGCCCCTCAACTTTGCGAATGATCGACGTACGACCACGACGCGTCAGATCCTCAGTCAACGGCACAGAGGTCGGATACAGCTTGTAGATGCTTTGATCGGCGCTCCAGTAGTGCAGGGCACGCGAAGTTGTATCGACCAGAATGGCACCATTCGACAGATTGCTGAAATAAGGACGCCAATCGAGCGACCGAAAGCTCGAAATATTCCGACGCACCACGGCCGAAATATCGCCCTCAATCTCAGTTGTCCCTTGCGTTTGCGCCAGCACGGGCTGCGCGAGAAGTGCTGTTGAGCCGGCCACAAAGGCGCGACGGGAAACCTTAGAAACAGATGTCTTACTCATGTGAGGAGGCCATTCATGATATGGGGATTACCCTGTCTTATATGGCGCGTTTGTCGCAGTCGCAAATCAAACTATCTTTCACGGCGAATTCCCGCGAACATGATTTGAACCTTCCGAGCAAAGCGTTTAACTCATCCGATGAACAGTCATGGAGTGTCTGGAATGTCCCGGATTATCGCTATCCTCATCGTAGCCCTTATTGGATTGACGGCCTGTGAAGCGCCGACAGAGCGGCTTGGTCCGGATGGGAAACCTTTGCCTCGGGTTTACCGTGTGAACGCGAAAGACGAGGCGACGATCCAGTATCGGATGCTCGACTCGATCAATGCGCTTCGCTCGGCTGCAGGCGCTCCGCCGGTGACTTTGAACGCAAACCTCAATGCTGCGGCCGCCACGCATTCGCGCGACATGCATGTTCAAAACCGCCCCTGGCATTTCGGGTCTGACGGCTCTTCCCCGCTCGACCGTGTGGCGCGCTCTGGCTACTCCGGCATGATGCTGGGCGAGAATATTTCTGAGACCTATGAGACCGAGCTTGAAACTCTTTCGGCCTGGATGGAACAAAGCGACACGCGCGACATCATCTTGGATCCGAAGGCGACCGACATCGGCTTTGCTTGGTATCAGGAAGACAGTGGAAAGTTGTGGTGGACGCTGTTGATCGGCGCCCAAACCACAACCTTGGCTTCAAACCAATAACGACCTTAAATCATAGATTTACGGGAAAATATCAACCTGCGTGCCGTTTTGCACCATGGTGTAGATTTTCTCGATTTGCCGATCTCGGACCGCAATACACCCTGCGGTCCAATCCTTACCCTTACCGCGATTCTCACCCGCACGTCCGTGGATGAAAATGTCGCCACCCGGACGCCGACCGAGCGAGGCCGCATGAGCTCTATCCTGTTCGTTTGGATATGAAATCCCCAAGGACAAATGATAGGACGAATTCGGATTGCGGCGGTCGATGACATAGCTGCCTTCCGGCGTCTTGCCATCTCCCTCGAATTGTTTCGGACCAATCGGATTGCCACCCAGCCCGATCTTGAACGATTTCACGACGTCTTCATGATGCAAAAGATAGAGCTTACGACGCTCTTTATAGATCACGACGCGCGTGATTTCCGGCCCGCGATAAGGCTTGAGTGTGCGTGCAAAAGCGCCCGACGAAAAGGTAACTGCTGCTGCAGCCGTTGTGATGAATACCCGACGATCCATGATCTCTGCCCGATTTGTTTTTTTGCGAAAATACACTCAATTCATCGATTAGAAAATATTTTCTCGCATCAGCGACGCTTAAAACAAGCGGCAATTTCCACATGCGGCGACCAGCGAAACTGATCAACAGGCACAATCCAATCGATGTCAAAGCCCGCCTCGACCAAAACCTTCGCATCGCGCGCAAAAGTGATCGGGTTACAGGAAACGAATCCAACGGTTTTGAGGCGACTTTTGGCGATCTCCTCGCATTGCGCCAGGGCTCCGGGCCGCGGTGGATCAATAATTGCCGCGTCATAAGCGTTCAACTCATCATCGCGCACCGGTTGCCGAAAGAGATCACGTGTCTCGACCGAAACCACTTTCAACCCCTGCGCCTGACGCCAACCTTTGCTCAAGGCCTCAAGCATTTCTGTGACGCCCTCAACAGCATGCACCTCCGCATCCTCTGCGATAGGCAGAGAAAACGTCCCGCATCCTGAAAAAAGATCAATCACACGATCGGCACCCACAACGGCTTTGCGCATCAACGCAACCAAGGCCGCTTCTCCCTCGGCCGTCGCCTGTAAAAACGCGCCCGCTGGCGGAACAACCCGCGCCTTGCCGAACGACAGATACGGCACGGCTTCACCGGCTAGATCTTCGCCATTCCACGACAGCCGAGACAGAGACAATTCCCGCACAAAACCACCCAATTCGACACGCATATCGAGATCAAGCGGCTTGCCATTCTCGACTGAAATATCGAGCCCGCTGGCTGACGAAATAACGGTGATATCCATTTCTCCGCGCCGCGATCCGCCAAGTTCGACAAGCCTATTCAACGCGCCGTAAGCCTGCATGATCTCCGGCACCATCAGGATGCAATCCGGCACCTCAACCAGACTGTCAGAAGCCCGAGCGTGAAGACCAATCATGGTGCCTTTTTTCGTGCGTCGCCCGTGGAACACCGCGCGCCTCCGGCTCCGATCCGGAGAGGTCAAAATAGACCCTAACTCAGCAGAAAGACCCTGATGATCCAGTGCAGATTTCACAAAACCTGATTTCCATTGCGCCACAAATTCCTCAGACGCGTGCTGCAACGAACAGCCACCGCAGGATTTCGCATGCCGGCACGCCGCACGCACCCGGTGCTCCGAAGGTGTCACGATGCGCGCACCGAGCACCCTACCCTCTTCTTCATGGCCTTCGACCACTTCACCGGGCAGCGTATTGGGCGCGAAAATCCCGTCCGCGGTGACCCCGTCGCCCTTGTGCCCCAAGCGCACGATTTCAAACTGATCCATCACGACCCGCCTTTTTCATGAGGTCCTCATGCGTGACACGAAACTCGCTTTCGATCCACGCTCGCTCCAAATCACGCAACATTTGTCCCAATTTCGGCCCCGCGAAATCGGACATCAAATCTTTCGCCGCCACGGGAAATTCTGCCTTGGCAGCACGCTCAATCTCTTCTGACAGGGATGCTTCCAAAGGTTGCTCAAAGAAAGCGGCACGCAGCGCCGCCACATCCCACGCCATCTTTTCCCCTTCGCGATACGCGATCTCACGAATCGATTCAGGACCCTCAGCAAAAGCTCTTAGCGCTCCGTATTGGCGCGTTCTCTGTTTCGACAACCGCAAGAGCTCCGCCACATCAAATTGGCCCAGCGCAGCAAGTCGAACAACCGGATCAACGCTTTGCTCAAACGAAGTCAAAAGGAAAAAGGCTTTGGTTGAAGCGCCGGGAAGAAGCGCATTCAAAACGCCGGCATGGTTCATTGCCGCAATAGAACGATCCGGTTCAGGAGCAGACAAGAGCTTGATAAGTTCCGCCCCTACACGCTCTTTCGACAAGCTGGACAGCCCTTCGATATTCTCCGCACAGGCCGCAAGCCCCTCCGGGTCCAATCCAGCCTCATCATCGCCATACCAGGCATGAAAACGAAAAAATCTGAGAATGCGCAGGTAATCTTCGCGGATACGCTGGTTCGGATCGTCGATAAAGCGCACACGTCTTGCATCAAGGTCGGGCAAGCCCCCCAGAGGATCAACAATCGACCCGTCCGCGCGCACATAGAGCGCGTTCATTGTGAAATCACGGCGATGTGCGTCATCTTCGAGCGTGTCAGAAAAAGCAACGACCGCCCGCCGTCCATCGGTTTCGACATCTTTGCGAAACGTTGTGATTTCAAAGGGTTCCCCCTCGACGACCACGGTGACTGTGCCGTGCTCGATACCTGTGGGGATCGCCTTGAACCCCTTGGATGTCGCAAGTTCGACCACGCG
Source organism: Celeribacter sp. PS-C1 (assembly GCF_019429625.1). GTDB lineage: Bacteria > Pseudomonadota > Alphaproteobacteria > Rhodobacterales > Rhodobacteraceae > Celeribacter. The sequence goes on along the minus strand of NZ_JAHXRW010000001.1, from coordinate 201,697 downwards.
CTCGGGGCGCACGGCTGTCGACACATCGAGATCGCTCACGGCAACATTCATCAAGCTATTGCGAACACATCCGCCAACAAAAAACGCCTCTGCTCCCGCATCAGAAAACATCGACATGATCTGTTTTGCAGCGGGGTCGTTGATCCACGATGCCGTAAGTTTCATTGGCTCACCCGATCCGCGAGAACCCGCAAAATACGCGCCGTCGCACCCCAGATATAATAGGGCCCATAGGGCACCGTATAAAACGAACGCACTTGCCCACGCCACCGCCGGGACTGGATCGAAAAGTTATCCGCATTGAGCACATGCTCAAGCGGCACCTCAAAAATTTCGGACACTTCGCCAGCCTCAGGAAGCGGGATAAAATCGTCTCTAATCCAGCCTAAAACGGGAAACATCTCGAATTGTGTCACCGTCTGATGAGAGGGCAATTCTCCAAGGATCTCGACATTCGAAGGCGGCAGGCCGATTTCCTCATAGGCCTCTCTCAGTGCAGCGGCGATATGGTCGTGATCCGTGGGATCAACCCGACCACCCGGAAATGCGATCTGCCCTGGGTGATGTTTGAGTGCTGAAGAACGTTTGGTCAGGATCACGCGCGCACCGTCGGGCGCGCTCCGGATCGGGATGAGCACCCCCGCTGGTCGCAGGGGGCTCTTGAGCTCAGGTTGAAGTGCTTTGTTCAGATCGAAATCCGATGAAGACTCACCAGATTTCTGCAGCAGCGCCGCAATCCCGTCCCGATCAATCGTCCTCACCATCGCGCTTATCCTCCGCCTCAAACCCCAGCGTCTTGGGTTCAAGCACATAATGCGCCCCACAGAATTGACAGTCCGCCGTCACGAGGCCCTCTTCGGTCGTCATATGCGCAATGTCTTTCGAAGAATAGATCGACAGGCTTTCGCGCACACGTTCTTCCGAACACTGACAACCGAACTCAACGGACTGCGGATCAAAGACGCGCGGCTTATCTTCGTGGAACAGACGCACGAGAAGTTCGGTCGGCTGAACACGCGGGCCCACCAATTCCATCTCTTCGACTGTATCGAGCAGGATATTTGCGCGATTCCAGTCCTCGAAATCGTCGTCATCCAAAATATCCGCGGCACGCAACAGGCCGCTGTCGTCACCCTCTTCGGATTGCGCGACAAAAGGCGAAGCTTTCGGCATTTTTTGCAACATCACACCACCTGCACGCCAGCCCTCGTCGGACCCAGGCGTCTGGGATTTGCCGAAGCTGGTGACAAAACGGGACGGCAACTGTTCAGACTGCGCAAAATAGGTCTCAGCGCAAGCAGACAGAGAGCCGCCGGAGATCGGCGTGATGCCTTGATACGGCACATTGCCTTGACCCTGATCGATCAGAATGGCGAAGTAGCCTTTACCGATTTGCGAAAACGGATCGACTCGCGGCATGAGGCGCGAAGCATCGTAGGACGCATAAGCACGAATGCGCCCCGGCTCGCCCTCTGACGCAGGCGCATAGTAATCGGTCGCAATCAAACGCGCGGGACCATCGCCGCGCACCTGCAGAGACAATTTCCAACGCAGCTTCATGGTCTGACCGATCATTGCGGTCAGCAGAGCCATTTCGGCGACCAGAGCTTCGATCTCATTCGGATAGTCGTGTTGCGAAAGAATTTTATCCAGCACGCCATCGAGGCGCACCACCCGACCACGTATATCGGAGGCGTCCAACTGAAATGGGAGTACCGTGTCATCCCATGCGATTTTTGATCCGAGCATTTTAGCGTTCCTTGACATTCGGCGCTGGCATATCTTGTTCATATAGGCGGAACAACCATCGAAGAAAGGTCAAGCGCATGCGGAGATATGGAGAACCGAGGATTTCAGGGCAGCCATATCGTGTGCGCCCCGGGGCCTACGCCATTCTTCCGCGCAACGATCAGGTGTTGCTGACCTATCAGGCAGGCATTCACCATGAATTTCAACTTCCCGGCGGCGGCATCGATCCCGGAGAGAGCCCCGTCCACGCCCTGCATCGCGAAGTCTATGAAGAAACCGGCTGGCGCATCGCAAACCCGCGCTTTTTAGGTGCATTTCGCCGATTTGTCTTTATGCCGGAATATGACCTATGGGCTGAGAAAATCTGCCATATCTACCGCGCGCTACCGGTCCGGAAATTAACTGAACCGCCGGAAATGGATCATTCTGTCCATTGGGCAAACATGGACCAAGCGATGATCAGCCTAGGAAACCCGGGAGACCGCGCCTTTCTTCAGACGTTATTCTAACCAGAATACTCGAGGAGGATTGCCGAGATATCATCCGGGAAATCTTTGTCCTTGTTGAAATTATTCAAATCCCAAAGGAAAGTGTCGAAAAAACCATTGCCAGTTTCAGTGGAGATTTTGTGACACATCTCGATCAAACCCTCCTCGCCGAGCATACCATCCCCACCATCGGGGCATTCGGTGACACCATCTGAGAACACCAGAATACGTTCACCCGGTGCGAGCGTGATGTGGACGTCCTGGAATTCCGCAAAAGGAAGCAGGCCCACAGGTAGACCGCCGCTCCCGAAATATGTGGCCACACCTTTCGAAGATTGGCGAATTGGGTTGGGGTGACCGCATTGAGTCATCACGAAATCACCGGTCATCCGATTGAAATGACCGAGAATCATGGTGAAATAGAGGTCAGTCTCCATTTCTTCCAACATCAGACGGTTCAAATTTGCCGCGACCTCGGAGGGACTTCGCGGCAGATGCCCACCGTCTTCACCGACTTGAATGGCCAAATTTTGCTCCGCAGTCGAGCCCGTCAAATAGGCCGCGAGACGCGCCGTCATGAGTGCAGAGGCTATACCATGTCCCGACACATCAATCGAAAAAATGCCAAACTGGTGTTCATTGATCGGAATAAAACCGACCAAATCCCCGCCAACATGCCCGCTTGGGCGCAGCAAGAGTGACACTTGGGCCGAGGAAAAATCGCGAAACCGTTCGCGCACGAGGGACTGCTGAAGCTTACGTGCCTCGACGAGATCGCGATCGAGAGAATCATAAAGCTCGGAAATTTCTGTGAGAGTTGAACTGACGAGACGGTTTTTCTCTGTCAGTTCCCGCTCCATACGCAGGATGCGCTCACCGGCCCGAATGCGCGCCAGAAGCTCATCTCCAGCCACAGGTTTCGTCAAAAAATCATCAGCACCGATATCGAGACCCTGCGCAACTTCGGCTTTGTCGGATTTAGAGGTCAGAAGGATGAAGTACCCGTAGTACTCACGCTCAAGCTGTCTGAATTCCTGACAGAATTCCAGCCCGCTCATGCCAGGCATCATCCAGTCCGAAACCACAAGATCAATGGATTCGGAACGACAAATCTCCATTGCCTCTTCACCAGTCGCCGCCTCAAACACCATGTAGCCCCATCGTCCGAGATAGGACGACAGAATACGTCGTTGCGCTCTCGAATCGTCGACGACCAACACATTATTCACGACGCCGCGTTCAGAAACAGCCTGAAGATATGCGTGTTTTTCCTGAGCGATGGCCAAAATCGAAGTCCTCATATTCATTTCTGGGTGTGACCATGACCCGATCGGTTTAATGCCGCCTTAAATGTAAAATTTTCCAGAAATCAGCTCTCTTCCTTACCGAACGGTAATCTTCTTGAGCTCTATTTGTACAAAAATGGAGACCCATATGATTGACTGGAATCGAGTCGAAGAACTGCGCGACGAAGTTGGCTCTGATGACTTTGAAGAAGTGGTTGAGCTATTCCTCGAAGAGGTAGACGAGGCAATCACACGCATGCAAACACAACCGGACGACTCCCGGCTGGAACAGGATTTGCATTTTCTCAAGGGCAGTTCTCTGAACCTTGGGTTTGCAGCGTTTTCCACCCTCTGTTTCGAGGGGGAAACCGCAGCACGACAGGGGAAAACGGAAAGGATCGACCTACCGAAAATCTTCAACAGCTACGCGGAGTCACGTGCGGAGTTTCTGAGGAGGACTGCTGCGTAAGTTCTCAGAGAACAAACTCCGCGAGCGCCTGATCACTTGTGATGTCACGATAAACCAACCCGGCGGCATCCATCTTCTTAAACAGATGTGCAAAATTATCCGGATTATCGGTCTCGATCCCGATCAAGACAGAACCAAAATTTCGGGCTGATTTCTTGAGATATTCAAAGCGCGCGATGTCGTCATTGGGACCAAGCATATCGAGAAACTCTCTCAAAGCACCAGGCCGTTGCGGCATACGCAGGATGAAGTATTTCTTCAGATTTCGGAATCTCTGAGCGCGCTCTTTCACTTCAGGCAGGCGTTCGAAATCGAAGTTCCCACCAGATGTCACGCAAACGACCCGTTTGCCACGGATCTCATCACGGATATCCTGCAACGCATCAATCGACAGCGCCCCAGCTGGCTCCAAAACGATGCCTTCGACGTTCAGCATCTCCAGCATCGTGGAGCAAATGCGATCTTCCGGGCAGGCCAGAATATGATCGGGTGAAATATCCCTCAGACTCTCGAAGGGCAGTTCCCCGATCCGCGCCACCGCCGCGCCATCTACGAAACTGTCGACATCTGACAAAGTCACCGGATTGCCCTCAGCGACCGCCGCTTTGAGCGAACGTCCACCCATGGGTTCGACAAAATAGACTTCGGTTTGGGGTGCGGTCGCTTTGAGATAGGACACAACGCCTGCGGAAAGACCGCCTCCACCGACAGGTAGAACGACAATATCGGGGACCATTTGAGACATAAACTCGACCGCGACCGTGGCTTGTCCTTCAATGACATCAAGGTCATCGAACGGCGCCAGAAAATGCCCACCCTCCTCTGCACAATAGGTTTTCGCCGCCTCGAGCGTGTTATCAAAATAGTCCCCCACAAGGCGAATTTCGACCATTTCCCCGCCGAAGACCTTGGTCTTGTCGATCTTTTGCTGAGGCGTGGTGACCGGCATGAAGATAACGCCGCGCACCCCGAATTGACGACAGGCGAAAGCCACACCCTGGGCATGGTTTCCCGCAGACGCACAGACAAAAAGCCCGATGTTCGGGTCTTTCTCGCGCGCCTTGATCATCGCATTCCAAGCACCCCGCAGCTTGTAGGAGCGCACCGGCGTCAAATCTTCGCGTTTTAACCAAACATCGCACTCAAACGCTTGGGATAGATGATCGTTGCGCAAACAAGGTGTCGGCTCGAAAAGGCGCCGAACCAATGCTTCAGCCTCGCGCGCCCTTTGGGCGAAGTCTTGTGGCTCAGTCATTTAATTGCCCTTTCACCGCCAACTCATAAATCGAGGACAAAAGGCTGACATTGATCATCAAAAGAACCCAGCCCGCCGCCAATTCATAGAGCAAGCCAATAATACCACTTCCGAAAATTGGCGCGATCACTTGGATGACGATCAGGACAGCAATCGACAGGATCGCAGCCTGAAGGATCGGACCGGAATAGGGTTTCGTGGCCTGCCATGCCTCACCCATCGACAGTTTGTTCCCCAGTGCGACCCCGGGCAAGACCGGCGAAATCCGCAAAAACAGAAACGCGGCAGGCAAACCAATCAATACGATAAGGAACAACGCGCCCACAGACTGCGCCATCATACCGCCAAAGACAGTCAAAACCACGCCGCCCAAAAGACCGACCACCAAGCCGATCAAAATGCCGATCAGGATCGACAGGAAGAGGTAACTCATGATCCGCCCGCCGCTCCAAGACGGAAAAGCAGAGGTCGGGCGTTTGCCCTCAAGTGCAAAGCGGTGCCATTCCACGGCAATCCAGCAGGAACCGATCGCCATCACGATGTTCGCAAGAAACAGCAACAACATGGCATTCCCGGACGCCGCCGCGGGATCACCTGCCGCAAGTCCCTCCATATCCACCGATCCGAAGGTCAGAATTTGCAGGATCAGAATACCGATCCAGATCAGCCCAGATACGGCCAATGCTTCGTCGAGATGGCGCAGGACGCGCAGCACGGCGTTCTGAAAGAGGATAAAGCCCGTCATGATAGCCCTTTTTGATTAACTTACCCGCAGGTTTAGTGGTTTTCCCCCGAGAGCTAAAGCATTCTTGGGCCGAAACCCCGCTCAAACCTTGCCCTCGGGACGAAAACCCGATAATCGCCCGTGCGATATCCGCAAAAGGAAAGTCTCATGTCAGCGCCCAAAAAAGTGGTTCTCGCCTACTCCGGCGGCCTCGATACCTCGATCATCCTGAAATGGCTCCAAACCGAATATGGCTGTGAAGTTGTGACCTTTACCGCCGATCTCGGCCAAGGTGAGGAACTGGACCCGGCGCGAAAAAAGGCTGAGATGCTCGGCATCAAACCGGAAAACATCTACATCGAAGACGTGCGCGAAGAATTCGTGCGTGACTTCGTCTTCCCGATGTTCCGCGCCAATGCCGTTTACGAAGGCCTCTACCTTCTGGGCACCTCCATTGCGCGTCCGCTGATCTCCAAACGTCTTGTCGAGATAGCAGAAGCCACCGGTGCCGATGCTGTCGCCCACGGCGCGACGGGCAAGGGCAACGACCAGGTTCGCTTTGAACTGTCCGCCTATGCGCTGAACCCCGACATCAAGGTGATCGCGCCGTGGCGGGAATGGGATCTGTCCTCGCGCACCAAACTTTTGGATTTCGCCGAGAAGAACCAGATCCCGATCGCGAAAGACAAACGCGGCGAGGCCCCGTTCTCTGTCGACGCGAACCTTCTGCACACCTCGTCCGAGGGCAAAGTTCTCGAAGATCCGGCACAGGAAGCGCCCGATTACGTCTACCAGCGTACGGTTCACCCCGAAGATGCGCCGAACGAACCCGAATTTATCGAAATCACCTTTGAAAAGGGTGACGCGGTGGCGATCAACGGCGTGGCGATGAGCCCGGCGACGATCCTGACCGAACTGAACGAATATGGCCGCAAGCACGGCATCGGGCGTCTCGACTTTGTTGAGAACCGCTTCGTCGGCATGAAATCGCGCGGCATCTACGAGACCCCGGGCGGTACGATCCTGTTGGAAGCGCACCGTGGCATCGAACAAATCACGCTCGATTCCGGCGCAGGTCACCTTAAAGACAGCCTGATGCCGCGTTACGCCGAGCTTATCTACAACGGCTTCTGGTTCTCTCCGGAGCGCGAAATGCTTCAGGCCGCCATCGACAAATCACAAGAGCATGTCTCGGGCAATGTTCGCCTGAAACTCTACAAAGGCTCTGCCTTCACCGTGGCCCGCTCTTCCGAAGCCTCGCTTTATTCCGAAGCGCACGTGACTTTCGAAGACGATGCCGGCGCTTACGACCAGAAAGACGCCGCAGGCTTTATCCAGCTCAACGCGCTGCGCCTGAAACTTCTGGCCGCGCGGAACCGTCGTTTGAAGAAATAACGGCTCACTGATTACGACATAACAAAAGGGCGTCCTCTTGGACGCCCTTTTTCTTTAGATCTTCAAATTGATTTAAGCCGCACGAAAGCTTTTCACCTCATTGGCCGATGGGATCGCATCCGCCGTGCCGGCCCGCGTGACTTTCAGCGCCGCCGCCTGAACCGCCCATTCCATCGCAGCCTTGATCGGCATGCCCAGATCAAGGCCAGCGGCGACATAGCCGATGTAGGTGTCGCCCGCAGCCGTGGTGTCGACTGGCGTGACTTTTGGCGAAGTCACCTCGATCACCTCACCTGTCTCATTAGACCGCCACATCGCCCCTTTGCTACCTAAGGTCACCATGACCTGCGGCGCGGGAATTTGGTCCAAAGACACACCCATTTCGGAGCAGAGCTGAGAGGCCTCGACCGCATTCATCACCAACATGGAGACGTCGGGGATCAAATCCTTCACCGCCTTAATCGAAAAGGGAGCGGCCGAATAAATCACCCGCATGCCTTTGACCAAAGCAAACGTCGCGGCTTGTGGCTGCAGGTTGGTTTCATTTTGCAGCAGAAGCGTATCCGAAGCCTTTGCCTGATCGATCGCCTCGACAACGAATTCGATATCTTGTTTCACATTCGCGCCCGGATCGAGGACAATCATGTTTTCGCCCTCGGGATCGACATAAATCACCGCATGACCCGTGGCCTCAGAGACCTCGCGAAGGTATTTGCAGTTCACGCCATAGCCTTCGATCCGCTTGCGGACCCAAGTGTCGGCCTGACCAATCGCCCCGATGTGAAAAACCTCGGCCCCGGCCTTGGCGGCCGCGACCGATTGGTTCATTCCTTTGCCGCCAAGACCCAATTTATGGCCGCTCGCGCTCAAGGTTTCCCCGGGTTCGGGAAAATGTGGAAGCATGTAGAAGTGATCGATATTCACCGAACCGAGATTAAAGATCGCCATAACATACCTCCACGTTTTACGTCGTCTGACCCACCTTGCAGGCGGCGAGCACAGCCATGTTCAGAATATCATTTACGGTCGAAACCGTTGAACAAATCTGAATCGGCTTGTCGACGCCGGTCAGGATCGGCCCGATCACGGTCGCACCCGCCATTTCCTGCATCAATTTCACCGAAATGGATGCAGAGTGACGCGCCGGCACCACGAGGATATTCGCGGGCCCGGACAGGCGACAGAACGGATAGGCCGACATAACATCCGGATTCAGCGCCACATCGACAGTCATCTCGCCATCATATTCGAAATCAACCCCGCGCTCGTCGAGCACCTTCGGGGCGATATGCATTTTGTTCGCGCGTTCGGACACCGGATAACCGAAGGTCGAGAAAGAGGCGAAGGCGACGCGCGGCTCGATCCCCATTTTGCGCGCCACGGCGGCGGCGGCGATCGCGATATCAGCGAGATCTTCCTCTTCCGGCCATTCATGCACCAGCGTGTCGGCGATAAAGATGATCCGGCCTTTGTGCAAAACAGCGGTCACACCCACGGCGCCATCTTCAGCTTTCGCATCAAAGACCGAATTGATCCGATCGAGCACATGCGCGGATTTGCGCGTCGCCCCCGTGACGAGACCATCAGCATGGCCATGCGCCAGCATCAAAGCAGAAAACGCGTGACGGTCGCGGGCGGCGAGACGGTGAATATCCTTTTGGTCGAAACCAGTTCGTTGAAGCCGTCTGTAAAGGAAATCTTTGTATTCAGTGAGGTGCTGCGTGTTCGCGGCGTTGACGATTTCGATTTCGGACATCGCCTCGCCAAGACCCTCTTCTTGCAGCTTGGTTTGGACATCTTCGTTCCGGCCGACAACCAGAGCACGCCCAAATCCACCGCGGTGATAGGCCACCGCCGCCCGCAGAACGCGCGGATCATCGCCCTCAGCAAATACCATCGTGGCCTGTGCCTGACGCGCACGGGCATAGAGTCCCTGAAGAATTTGTGCCGTCGGGTCCATTCGAGCCTGAAGATCATGCGCATAGCCATTCATGTCGATGATCGGGCGACGGGCGACGCCCGTGTCCATACCGGCCTGCGCGACGGCGGGCGGGATTGTGTAGATCAAACGCGGATCGAACGGTGTCGGAATGATATAGTCACGGCCAAAGGTCAGTTTGCGCCCGTAGGCCAAAGCCACCTCATCCGGCACATCTTCGCGCGCCAAAGCCGCCAAAGCTTCGGCACAGGCAATTTTCATCTCATCATTGATCGCACGGGCATGAATGTCGAGCGCGCCCCGGAACAGATAGGGGAAACCCAAGACGTTGTTCACCTGGTTCGGATAATCCGAGCGCCCCGTTGCCACGATCACGTCGTCACGCACTTCATGCGCGTCTTCGGGTGTGATCTCCGGATCGGGGTTCGCCATGGCGAAAATTACAGCGTTCGGCGCCATGCTCTTCACCATGTCTTGCGTCACGGCACCTTTGGCCGACACACCAAGGAACACATCGGCATCCACCATCGCTTCACCCAAAGTGCGCGCATCGGTGACAGCAGCATGGGCCGATTTCCATTGGTTCATGCCTTCGGTGCGGCCTTGGTAAATCACGCCTTTGGTATCGCACATGATGCAATTGTCATGTTTCGCACCCATTGCCTTGACCAGTTCAAGACAGGCGATCCCGGCGGCACCCGCCCCGTTGAGGACAATCTTACAATCCTCGATCTTTTTACCGGAAATATGCAATGCGTTGATCAAGCCCGCCGCACAAATAACCGCCGTACCGTGTTGGTCATCGTGGAAGACAGGGATGTCCATCTCTTCCTTGAGGCGCTGTTCGATGATGAAACATTCGGGCGCTTTGATGTCCTCAAGGTTGATCCCGCCAAAACTCGGACCCATGAGGCGCACAGCCTGAATGATCTCGTCGGGATCTTCGGTGTCGAGCTCGATGTCGATAGAGTTCACGTCGGCGAAACGTTTAAACAGAACCGCCTTGCCTTCCATCACCGGCTTGGACGCCAAAGCACCAAGATTGCCGAGGCCCAAAACCGCCGTTCCGTTCGAAATCACTGCAACGAGGTTACCCTTGTTCGTGTAGTCATAGGCCGTCTCCGGCGCTTTCGCGATTTCTTCGCAAGGCACAGCCACGCCCGGGGAATAGGCCAGCGACAGGTCCCGCTGTGTCGTCATCGGCACGCTCGGTGCGACATCAAACTTGCCGGGACGCGGGTCCATGTGAAATGCGAGCGCTTCTTCGCGCGTTTGTTTGATCTTGGACATTCGGGTGGCCTCCTCGCCGTCAGTTCGGACTACTTACCCACACCCCGCTCCGGTCTCAACAAAAAGAACGCGTTCTGGCTCTTTACGCCACATATTGGGTCGTTAAGTTGAGGCGAAATCAGACAGGGAACTGCATCTTGGCCACCGAAACGCCCGCCGCAACGCCGATGATGGCACAATATCTCGAGATCAAATCGCGTCATCGCGATGCGCTTTTGTTTTATCGCATGGGCGATTTCTACGAGATGTTCTTTGACGATGCGATTGCCGCCTCTGAGGCGCTCGACATCGCGCTGACGAAACGCGGCAAACATGCAGGCGACGACATTCCGATGTGCGGTGTGCCGGTTCATGCCGCCGAGACCTATTTGCTCAATCTCATTCGCAAGGGCTTCAAAGTCGCCGTTTGCGAACAGCTCGAAGACCCGAGCGAAGCCAAAAAGCGTGGCTCAAAAGCCGTGGTCAAACGCGATGTGGTGCGCCTTGTGACGCCAGGCACGCTGACCGAAGACACGCTTTTGGATGCGCGGCGTCACAACTACCTCGCCGCCTATTCGGAAATTCGCGAAGAAGGCGCTTTGGCTTGGATCGACATCTCCACCGGCGCCTTTCATGTGATGCCCTGCCCGCTTGTGGGTCTTGGGCCAGAGCTTGCCCGCCTCAACCCGTCGGAGATCGTCGTGTCTGAGGCCAATGAGGCGAATTGGGCCGAGTTTGTGCCTGATTTTTACGACCGCATCACCGAATTGTCGCGCGCGTCTTTCGACAGCACATCTGCGCAAACGCGGCTGACATCGCTTTTCGGCGTCTCCTCTCTCGAGGCCTTCGGACAGTTCACCCTTCCCGAGGTAGCCGCCATGGGTGCCATCGTCGATTATCTCGACATCACGCAAAAGGGCAAACTGCCCCTCGTGCGGCGCCCTATTCGTGAATCTCTTCGGGGCGCGATGCAGATCGACGCCTCAACACGCCGTAACCTTGAGATATCGCACGCGCTGTCTGGCGGTCGCGAAGGGTCTTTGATTGCAACGATGGATCGCACCGTAACCGCCGCAGGTGGACGTCTTCTTGAACGTCGACTATCGAGCCCGTCGCGTGATGTTGATACGATCTCTGCGCGGCTTGATGCGATCTCTTTTGCGATTGAAAACACCCAAACCGCTCAAGCGCTGCGCGACGCGCTGCGCAAAGTCCCCGACATGGAACGCTCGCTGTCACGTCTCGGGCTTGAACGTGGAGGCCCGCGTGATCTGGCGGCCATTCGCAATGGTCTGACGCAGGCGGAAAGCATCTATGCTTTGCTCGAGAATGCGCCTGTTTCGACCCTAATCCAGCAGAAAATGTCCTTTCTGACAGGACAAGCCGAACTTATTGACTTGCTCGATGCCGCTCTGGTTGCCGAGCCTCCATTACTCGCCCGAGATGGCGGATTTATCGCCCCGGGTTACCACGAAGAGCTCGATGAATCTCGCACCCTGCGGGACGAAGGGCGCGGTGTGATTGCCTCCTTGCAGATGAAATACGCGGAAATGACTGGCGTTCAGTCACTCAAGGTCAAACACAACAATGTCCTCGGCTATTTCATCGAGACCACATCAACCCACGCCGAAAAAATGCATTCCTTGTCGGAAAACTTCATCCACCGTCAAACGACCGCCAATCAGGTGCGGTTTACGACGCTGGAGCTTTCCGAACTTGAGACAAAAATTCACAACGCCGGCGGTCGCGCTCTTGAGATCGAAAAGCGCCTCTATGAAACGCTGCGTATGGCAATTTTGGAGCAGGCCCCGGCGATCAACGATGCCTCCGGCGCGCTAGCCGAATTGGACTTGATCACAGCGCTCGCCGATCTCTCTGTCAGCGAAGGTTGGACCCGCCCTCAGGTGGATTTGGGTCGAGAATTCCTGATTTCCGGCGGTCGCCACCCAGTCGTGGAACGTGCCTTGCGCAAGCAGGGCGGTGACAAATTTGTCGCCAACAATTGTGATCTGTCTGACGGCCATGATGGCGCTGCAATCTGGCTTTTGACCGGGCCGAACATGGCCGGTAAATCGACATTCCTGCGCCAAAACGCATTGATTGCGCTGATTGCGCAGGCTGGTTCCTATGTGCCCGCCGACTCCGCACATATCGGCATTGTGTCCCAACTTTTCTCACGCGTAGGCGCCTCTGACGATCTGGCGCGCGGGCGTTCGACCTTCATGGTGGAGATGGTCGAAACCGCCGCGATCCTCAATCAGGCCGACGACCGTGCCCTTGTGATCTTGGACGAGATCGGGCGCGGCACGGCGACCTATGACGGCCTGTCGATTGCCTGGGCCACGCTTGAGCATCTTCATGATGTCAACAAATGCCGCGCGCTCTTTGCGACCCACTATCATGAAATGACCAGCCTTTCTGATAAGCTGTCTGGCGCAGAAAACGCCACAGTATCGGTCAAAGAATGGGAGGGCGAAGTGATTTTCCTCCATGAGGTGATCAAGGGCAAAGCGGATCGATCCTACGGTGTGCAAGTCGCCCGGCTCGCAGGCTTGCCCGACGCAGTAGTCGAACGCGCGAAATCCGTTTTGGAGGCTTTGGAAAAAGGTCAGGCCGAGAATGCCGCCAATCCCAAAGCCATCATCGACGATCTTCCGCTCTTCGCCGCAATGCCGCCCACGCCGAAGCCAGTCGTTCAAAAAGAGAGTGCCGTCGAAAAGGCGCTCGCTGAGATTTTGCCGGATGATCTTAGCCCACGAGAGGCGCTTCAAGTGCTCTATGATTTGAAAGCGAAGCTGGCCTAATCACCAGCTTCCACTAGCCCCGCCGCCACTCGACGAGCCCCCACCAAAAGAACCGCCAGAAGAGGAGCTTGAGCTCTCTTTGGGAATGATCCGTTCGACGGAATAGGCATCGCCGCAATTGTGACAATGGTAGTCGATGCGCTTGCGACCTGTTGACGATGTAGTCGCATGTTCGAGAATGGTGGTGTCGCCCTCAACGGTGCGATACCCGCAATTGCGGCAAACAGAATAGGACGAAAACCATGCGCGATAGCCTTCGACCGTGATGTGCTGACAGGTCGGACATTCCCAGACATCATAATCGACGGATTTCAAATCCTCTTCGGTGATCTGCCCTTTCTGAAGGTGATTGTCCTCCCAAGACTCATCCAAACGCGTCATTTGATGACCATCATTGGGGCAAATACGAGGGTGATTGCGTTTCCAACGGCGATACGCGCGATAGGGAAACGGCAGGAGAGCCACCAGAATGGCAAAAATCCAGTTGCCGAGCCCCTGCACCACGGAATTTACCGTACGACCGATAGCATTGGTCACTTTCACCCAAGGGCTTGCATCATATTCACCAGGCCACGCGCCTGTCACGGCCAGGATCGTATGATCGACACCGTTTAAAATCCCCTCTTCATACGCGTCGTTACGAAAATGAGGCAAAATGTCATCGTCGATCACCTTTTGCATCGGGTCGTTCATGCGGGCGCCATAACCAGAACCAACCTCGAGGCGCACTTTGCGATCCCACAGCGAGACAAGCATCATCACCCCATCGTTCCGCTCGGCGTCGCCAATTCCCCAATCGTTGAAAAGCCCCGTCGCGAAGGGTTCAAGCGCCCCCGCGTGTCCGTAATCGCGCATTTGATAGATCGTAACGACGGTAAACTCGATTCCCGTCTCATCCCGAAGCACCTTAAGGCGATCACGGATGTCATCCTCGACCTCTTCCGACAGAAGATCGGCGAAATCATTAACGTAAATCTCGCGATGGTCCGGATAATTCTGGGCCAAGACGGGGATGGGAGTCAGGATCAAAAGCAACAGAAAACGGATAACGTGCATAGAAAAAGCCCTCGTAAGACACGAGGGCTTTAGCAAAGCTCAGTTTCCGGGAAAACCTTTTTACGCCGGCGTCGACGACACGCCCACCTGAGCCGGACGCAACAGACGGTCATGGATCATGAAGCCCACGTTCATCACTTGGATGATGTCGCCGGCTTTGGTGCCGGGCACCGGCGCTTCGAACATGGCTTCGTGAATTTGCGGATCGAAGGTCTCACCCACCTCCGGGCTCACGATCTGAATGCCGTGTTTTGAGAAGGTGTTCAAAAGCTCACGCATGGTCAGCTCGATCCCTTCGATCAAGGCCGCCTGCGTTTCACGTTGATCCTCGGCAATCGCATCGATGGCACGCTTCATGTTGTCGAATACCGGCAACATATCGCGGGCCAGTTTCGACCCACCATAGTTTTCCGCCTCGCGACGATCACGATCCGCACGCTTGCGGGAGTTTTCCGCATCAGCCACAGCGCGCATGAAACGATCCCGGAATTCATCGCGTTCTGCGCGGAGCTGTTCGAGCTCTTCGGACAGATCGCCTGTTTCGGGATCTTCAAGTGCCTCATCAGAGGTGATGTCGATGATCTCTTCTTCGACGTTGGTTTTGATCTCTTCAGACATATCTTTCTTCGGATCCGTCATGTTTCACCTTTCAAGCCTTGCCGGACACGATCCGTCCGACAAGTTGGGCCGTATAATCGACAATCGGCACGATCCGCCCATAGTTAAGGCGAGTCGGCCCGATGACACCCACGGCACCGATAATTTTTCGTTCAGCGTTCATATAAGGAGAAACCACCAAAGAGGAACCCGAAAGTGAGAAAAGTTTGTTCTCTGAGCCAATGAAAATGCGCACGCCCTCGCCGTCCTCGGTCAGCTCGAGAAATTCCGCGATGTCGCGCTTCTTTTCGAGATCGTCGAACAGGCTTCTGATGCGATCAAGCTCTTCGGCCTCGGCACTTTCTCCCAACAAATTGGCACGCCCGCGCACGATCAAGCGCTCGTAATGCGACCCCTCGCCTTCCCAGAACGCCGAGCCGTTTTCAATCAGATCGGCAGCGAGGCTATCAAGCTCCTGCCGCCGTGTTTTGATCTCACGTTCCACAGTGCTCCGCAGCTCGGAGAGGGTCTTGCCTTCGACCAGAGCATTGAGGAAATTCGTCGCCTCACGCAAAGAAGACGGGGTTTGCCCGACGGGCGGCGTGAAAATGCGGTTTTCGACATGGCCATCGGCAAAGACCAGAACCACCAGCGCACGGTCCGGCGCAAGGTTTACGAATTCCACATGTTTAACAGGCGCTTCGTGTTTTGGCGCGAGCACAAGGCTGGCACCCTGAGTAAGCCCCGACAGAGCCGAACCCACGCGATCCAGCATCCCGCTCACATCGTGATGTTCGTTGCGGATGGTCAATTCCATCTTCTCGCGCACATCGTCGGTGACAGTGCCCACCTCCAGCAACCCGTCCACAAACAAACGCAGACCAAGCTGCGTCGGAACGCGCCCCGCGGACACATGCGGACTGTCCAAAAGCCCGAGATATTCGAGGTCCTGCATCACGTTGCGCACGGTCGCGGCGGAAACTTTCTCGCTCATCGTCCGCGTCAGGGTGCGCGAGCCCACAGGCCCACCGCTTTCAAGATAGCCCTCGACCACGCGGCGAAATACCTCGCGCGACCGGTCGTTCATTTCAGCAATGAGATTTACACGATCCGTCATTCTTCCTGCGTCTTCCAAGACCCTTCGCCATTAAAAGACATAGAGACCGAGGGTCAATGAGGCTTGCACGTCTGAGCACCTGTTCGGTATGTCTGCCGCAACAGATGCGGAAGGATATAGCATGCGACCCTCAGGTAGAAATTTAGATGAAATGCGGACGATTTCAATCGAGACCGGCGTGACAAAACATGCCGAGGGCTCGTGTCTGATCCGTTGCGGCGACACGCATGTTCTTTGCACCGCCACGATCGAAGAGCGCGTGCCGCCCTTTATGCGCAATTCAGGCCAGGGCTGGGTGACGGCGGAATACGGCATGCTGCCGCGTTCGACCTCATCGCGCATGCGCCGTGAGGCCACTCAAGGCAAACAGGGTGGTCGTACTGTCGAAATTCAACGCCTGATCGGACGTTCCCTGCGCGCTGGCGTGGACCGTGTCGCTCTTGGCGAACGTCAGATCACCGTGGACTGTGATGTCATTCAGGCCGACGGCGGAACGCGTTGCGCCTCCATCACCGGTGGCTGGGTGGCCCTACGTCTGGCGGTGAACAAGCTGTTGAAATCCGGCGCGATTACCTCCGATCCGCTGATTTCTAATGTCGCGGCTGTGTCCTGTGGCATTTACGCCGGTCAGCCGGTGCTCGATCTCGATTACCCCGAAGATTCCGAAGCTGGCGTGGACGGCAATTTCATCATGCTTGCCAATGGACATCTGATTGAAACCCAAATGAGTGCCGAGGGAGCCACCTATTCGCGTGCGCAGATGAACGAACTGCTCGATCTGGCCGAAAAAGGCGTTTCTGAGCTGGTTTCGGCTCAAAACGCTGCGGTGGCGTGATGCGCGAATTCGACGGCAAAAAGCTGGTTCTCGCCTCCCACAACAAAGGCAAGCTTCGCGAGATCGCGGAGCTTTTGGAGCCTTTCGGGATCGAGGTGATCTCCGCTGGTGATCTCGGTTTCGAAGAACCGGAAGAAACAGAAGACACATTTGCGGGGAATGCGCGGATCAAGGCACATTTTGCCGCCAAATCCAGCGGCCTCCCTGCCCTTTCCGATGACAGCGGCATGTCCGTCGATGCCTTGGACGGCGCGCCCGGTGTGTATTCCGCCGACTGGGCCGAAACACCCAACGGCCGCGATTTTCCGATGGCTATGCAAAAGGTCTGGGACCGTCTCGAAGAGGCAAATGCAGCAGAACCGCGCACTGCCCGCTTTTGCTGCACGCTATGTCTGGCATGGCCAGATGGGCATGATGAGATTTTCGAAGGCATTGTCGAAGGATGCATTGTCTGGCCCGCACGCGGTGAACGCGGCTTTGGCTATGATCCGATGTTCCTTCCCGATGGAGAAACCGAAACCTTCGGAGAAATGGAACACGCGCGCAAACAGGCCATGAGCCACCGCGCAGACGCTTTTCGTAAACTGGTCTCCGGACCCTTTAAGGATCTCGCAAAATGAGTACCCGCAAACTGATCTCCTCCGGTTCCGACTTTGAAAAAGTCATGGGCTATTCCCGCGCCGTCGTGCAAGGCGACTGGTGTTTTGTTTCCGGCACGACCGGCTACGATTACAGCACAATGACCATGCCGGAGAGCATCGCCGATCAGGCCCGGAACTGCTTCAAAACCATTTCCGGCGTGCTGGAAGGTGAAGGCTTTTCCCTAAAAGACGCGGTGCGTGTGCAATACACGATCACCGACGCCGCTTTGGTGGATGAAGTTGTCCCGGCTTTGGGTGAATTCCTCGCCGATATTCGCCCTGCGGCCACAATGGTCGTTGCCGATCTCATCAAACCCGAGATGTTGATCGAAATCGAAATCACGGCGTTCAAGGGATAATCATGGAAGACTGGCAAAACGGAGGCTTTGGTCTCTACATCCATTGGCCGTTTTGCCAGGCGAAATGCCCCTACTGCGATTTCAACTCCCATGTGGCCGCGACGATTGATCAATCCGCATGGGAGCGCGCCTACCTTTCCGAGATCGAGCGTGTTTCACGGGAAACATCCGGCCGCGTTCTGAACACCGTGTTCTTTGGCGGTGGCACACCGTCTTTGATGGATCCAGAGCTCGTAAATGCCATTTTGAGCAAGGTTCGAGACTGTTGGACGCTGGCGAATGACATTGAGATCACGCTTGAAGCCAACCCCACCTCTGTCGAAGCGGGTCGTTTTCATGGCTATCGCGACGCTGGCGTCAATCGTGTCTCCATGGGCATTCAGTCGCTTCATGACGAGGATTTGAAACGTCTCGGGCGCCTGCATTCCGTGTCAGAGGCGCGAAAAGCTTTCGATATTGCCCGAAATACCTTTGATCGCGTCAGTTTCGACCTGATTTATGCGCGACAAGGACAAACGCCTGAGGCTTGGCGGGCGGAATTGCGCGAAGCTCTCTCTATGGCTGTCGATCACCTGTCACTCTATCAGTTGACCATTGAGCAAGGCACCGCCTTTGGCGACCGATATGACCGGGGACTTTTGCGTGGCCTTCCTTCTGACGATAGCGCTGCGGATATGTATTTTGTCACACAAGAAGAGTGTGAAAAGGCTGGAATGCCCGCATATGAAGTCTCTAATCACGCCCAAAATGGCTCTGAGAGCCGCCATAATCTCATTTATTGGCGTTATGGCGATTATGCGGGAATTGGCCCTGGCGCGCATGGACGACTTACCTTGGCTGGTCAGAAATACGCCATCGATACGCCCCTCGCCCCAAGCCAATGGCTAAAGTTCGTTGATCAAAACGATCACGGTGAAAATCCACGTGAAGCTGTAAGTGGATACGATCAAGCCATCGAATATCTGATGATGGGCCTTCGGATCACGGAGGGCATTGAAATCGCACGGATTTCCACTCTCTTGGATCAAGACTTTCCCATTGAAAATAAATACTTGATTGAGGATGAGTTCATCAAAATCGAAAATGGCCGCCTTTCGGTCACCCAGAAAGGTCGGCCAGTTCTAAACGCGATCATTCGCGACCTGATCCCGGATCTTTAAGCGCCCCGGGATAGGATGCTGCACAGTGCATCCAATTCATCCAAAGAATCGTAGGAGACCGAGAGCACGCCCTTTTCGGTTCCGTCTTTATGATCAATATTCACCTTCATCCGAATGGCGGCAGAAAGATCGGTTTCGAGCGCACGTGTATCCGCATCTTTGTCGGATGATTTATAGGATTTCTTTATTTTCGGCTCGGATGAAGTCTTCTCAGCCTTTGCCAAACGCTCTGTTTCCCGTACAGAGAGACCACCCTCAATAACTTTCTTAGCCAATGCGGAAGGATCCTCGGCGGTGATCAACGCCCGGGCATGGCCAGCGGACAGCTGCCCTGACACAACGAGCGCCTGAACGTCGCTCGGTAGGTTCAAGAGACGGATCAGGTTGGCGATGTGACTCCGGCTTTTCCCCAAAGCATCGGATAGCTTTTCTTGGGTGTGCCCAAAGCGCTCCATTAGCTGTTGATAGCCCGCCGCCTCTTCGATCGCGTTAAGATCAGAACGTTGAATGTTCTCGATAATCGCGACTTCAAGTACTTCCGTGTCGGAATATTCGCGCACCAGAACAGGAAGCTCATGCAGACGAGCAAGCTGCGATGCGCGCCAACGCCGCTCACCTGCCACAATTTCATATTCACCTGCTTTACGAGGGCTTTCGCGCACGATGAGAGGCTGAATAACGCCTTTTTCACGGATCGAATCGGCCAGCTCATCAAGCGCTGACTGATTAAAGGTCCGTCGAGGCTGATCAGGATTTGGTACGATTCGCTCGATCGGCACCAACATATCTGCCCGGCGCGGCTCATTCTCAGAAGATTGTTCGTCAGGCTTATCCTGTGCCACATCCGCCATCAGAGCGGAAAGGCCGCGCCCGAGGCCTCGGTTTTTCGGTTTGCTCGGATTTGCCATTCTTATCGTCCTTTTTTCGCAATCACTTCTTTCGCTAGCGCCTGATAAGCCAAACTACCTTTTGACATCGGATCATAATCCAAAACGGGCAAAGCGAAAGAAGGCGCCTCACTGATACGCACATTGCGCGGAATTACGGTTTCGAACACCAAATCACCGAGATTGTCACGCGCGTCCTGTTCGACCTGGCGAGACAAGTTGTTGCGTTGATCATACATGGTCAACACAACCCCTTCGATACGCAGTTTGGAATTCGCAGTCTGCCGAACCTCTCGCACAGTCAGCATGAGCTGAGAAAGCCCTTCCAAAGCGAAGAATTCGCTTTGCAACGGCACCAAGACGGATTCAGCCGCCACCATTGCGTTCACCGTCAACAAACTCAAAGATGGCGGACAGTCGATCAGGATAAAATCGAACGCGAAATCATCAATCGCGTGCTGGCGCAAAGCATCGTGTAGGAGAAAACTACGCTTTTCATTCGTGACCATCTCAATGTCTGCAGAGCTTAGATCGATAGTCGCGGGAGAAATCCAAAGATTTTCAAACTCAGTAGTCTGAATAACCTCATGCAAATCGACCTCGCCGAGAATGAGATCATAAGTCGTATAGCCGCGATTTTCCGGGTCAATACCCAAACCTGTTGAGGCATTTCCTTGAGGATCAAGGTCCACAACGAGCACACGACAGCCACTTTTCACCAAAGCCGCAGCTAGATTGATCGCTGTCGTCGTCTTTCCAACCCCACCCTTCTGGTTCGCAACAGCAATGATTTTTGGGCCCTTGGGACGGGAAAGGTCAGACACGTTCAATATCTCCGATCAGCAGAATCACGGATTCTGCATCCGTTACGCTCGCATATTCTTTGTGGCTGAAGCGCCAGCTTTCAAGAGATTCGGCGAGTTCCTCACGAAAAGAAGCGCCTTTCAAAAACAATCCATGTCCACCCGGTGCCAAATGACGTTCAGTATACTCCAGAAGCTTCGGAAGTGACGCCAAAGCCCGCGCAGAAATAAGATTTGCCTTCATTGGCTCAAGCATTTCAATGCGTTCTGATCTCACTTCAGCATTAAGATCAAGTTCGCGAACGACAGTTCTCAAAAAGGTGGCCTTTCGTTGATCGGATTCCACCATCGTGAAAGACGTGTCAGGAGAGAATTCTTTTGCCAAAGTTGCGCAGATCAGTCCGGGAAATCCACCACCACTTCCGATATCGCACCAATGAGTGAGCGGAGTTGGCGCAATACGAAACACCTGCGCTGAATCCACAAAATGACGGTCCCACGCCATCTCCATGGTGGATTTAGCCACCAGATTGATTGCGGGATTCCATTTTTGAAGCAATGCCAAATAGGTTTGCAGCCGCTCAAATGTTTCACGTGAAACATCGAAATCGGCAAACTTCATTGAAGTCATCAGGACGCTTTCTCTCTCTGAGATTGACGCAGGCGAGCTAGAATCAAAGTGACAGCGGCAGGTGTCATCCCCTCTACCCTACCTGCTTGAGAAATCGTCTGCGGCCGTGCCAAAGTCAACTTGCTGCGCAATTCATTCGATAGACCACTGAGCACAGAGTAATCGAAATCATCCGGAATGACCTGAAGCTCATCCCGTTTCATTGCGTCGACATCGCGCTGTTGGCGTTCAATGTAATTCGCGTAAAGCGCATCGCGAGACAATTGCTCCTGTATCTCAGGCAAAATTTCTGCGATCTCCGGGTTGAGAGAAATGATGTTTTCAAACGTGACATTCGGGAATGCCAGCACCTCATAGGGCGTGCGGCGAGAGC
The DNA here is from genome assembly GCF_019429625.1 of Celeribacter sp. PS-C1. Taxonomy (GTDB): domain Bacteria; phylum Pseudomonadota; class Alphaproteobacteria; order Rhodobacterales; family Rhodobacteraceae; genus Celeribacter. The sequence continues at coordinate 179,860 of NZ_JAHXRW010000001.1, read as the reverse complement.
CATCTGAGCTTACGGTCACGCCAACCGCGCTAAGCTCTTTCGGCGTATAACTTTCTTTTTCAAGCAAAGCCCGGCCTTTTGAGAGGTTTTCCATCTTTCTGTCGAAGGCCTGCGCTCGGGGCTTATGCACCAAACCCAAATCCTTACCCAGCGGCGTCAAACGTTGATCCGCATTATCCGCTCGCAAAGACAAACGGAACTCCGCACGAGACGTGAACATTCGGTAAGGTTCACTCACACCACGCGTCACAAGATCGTCAATCATCACACCGATATAGCTTTCGGATCGTGCGAATGTTGCACCATCTTTGCCCATAGATTTACGTGCTGCATTCAATCCTGCCACAAGACCTTGTGCGGCTGCTTCTTCATAACCGGTTGTCCCATTGATCTGACCTGCCAAGAAAAGTCCCGGAACATCGCGCAACTCCAAAGTCAATCGAAGCGCGCGCGGATCGACATAGTCATATTCAATCGCATAACCAGGCTGGAGAATTTTCACATCCTCCAGACCACGAATAGAACGCACATAGGCTTCTTGCACTTCAAGAGGCAGAGAGGTCGAAATGCCATTAGGATAAACCGTATCGTCATCCACGCCTTCCGGTTCAAGGAAGATTTGATGCGAAGATTTATCCGCAAAACGGACAATCTTATCCTCGATGGACGGACAATACCGCGGCCCAACGCCTTCGATATGACCGCCATACATCGCGGACCGAGATAAGTTCTCCCGAATAATATCGTGCGTTTTCTCATTCGTATGCGTAATGCCGCAGGATACCTGACGCGCAAACGGTTTGCTATTCAGGAAGGAAAACACCACAGGTTCATCATCCCCTGGCTGTTCTTCAAGAATATCCCAAGCGATGGTCTTACCATCCAGACGCGGCGGTGTGCCCGTTTTCAGACGGCCCATCGGAAGTTCGAGCCCATACAGACGTTCGGCCAAAGCAACAGAGGGTTTATCGCCAATCCGACCGCCCGGATGCTTTTCTTCGCCAATATGGATCAATCCGTTCAAGAAAGTGCCGGTCGTCAAAACCACCGCACCCGCTTTGATCTCAGATTGATCCCCTAAAACGACGCCACTCACGATACCACCATCAAGCATGAGATCGGCGACCTCCGCTTCGATGATCGCTAAATTTTCGGTCGCCTCCAACTCCGCCAACATCTCTGTGCGGTAGATCTTGCGATCAGCTTGCGCGCGCGGGCCTTGTACGGCTGGACCTTTACGCCGGTTCAAAAGCCGAAATTGAATTCCGGCTTTATCTGCGATTCGTCCCATCACCCCATCAAGCGCATCGATTTCACGCACGAGGTGACCTTTCCCCAAACCACCGATGGCCGGGTTACAGGACATCACGCCAATACCGTCTTTGCGCAAAGTGATCAGCGCTGTTCGCGCACCTGCCCTTGCAGCGGCCGCCGCAGCGTCACATCCAGCATGGCCGCCACCCACGACGACAACATCGAAGTCGGTATGTTTCACGTGAAACACTCCTCGGTTTTCTTTCATTTTCCGATGCAAAAACTGGAGAAGATTTCTCCAAGAATGTTCTCAACATCAATCCGCCCCACAAGGCAGTTCAGCGCATAGACCGCGCGACGCAGCTCTTCGGCCGCGAGCTCAGCACGTTCACCGCCGAGCAATACCTCATTTCGCGCTGATTCCATAGAGACAAGCGCATCCTGAATTGCAACACGATGGCGTTCACGAATAGCTGAGGAGGCATCGGAGGCGCGATCCGAAAGCGTCGTCGCGATATGAGCCACCATAAGATCAACGCCCTGCCCGGTTTTACCCGAAACGGATTGCGGATAAGCACCGCTATCATCCTTGCCGATTAACACAAGATCACCATCTTGTGGCAACATTTCAGGCTCAGCATCGGCATTTGGAAGCAAGATCACCCGCAAATCAGCATGCGCTGCGCGGCTTCTTGCGCGATCAATGCCGATCGCTTCAACCACATCACTGGTTTCTCGAAGGCCCGCCGTATCAAGGAGCGTCACAGGCAGGCCCTGTAAATCCATACGGACTTCGATGATGTCGCGCGTGGTGCCAGCAAACTCAGATGTAATTGCCGCCTCACGCCCCGCAAGCGCGTTCAAAAGAGTTGATTTACCGGCATTCGGCGGACCAACAATAGCAACTTCAAAGCCATCCCGGATACGCTCCGCCATTCTCGCGCCTTTGATCTCTTCTTCGAGCTCCATCATCGTCAGCGCGATCAATTCCAGAACCTCGGGCGAAACGTCCGTCGGAACCTCTTCATCGGCGAAATCAATCGTCGCTTCGATCAACGCCGCGGCACGGAGCAAAGCCGCGCGCCAACGCTCCGCCTTATCGCCGAGCGCACCAGAGAAGACCTTCAAAGCCTGGCGACGCTGAGCCTCCGTCTCCGCCTCGATCAGATCCGCAAGACCTTCGACCTGGGCTAGATCGAGCTGTTCATTCTCAAGCGCACGTCGAGTGAACTCACCCGCTTCAGCCAAACGCAATCCATCCAAATCGGCGAGTGCTTGAAGCACGGCATTGATAATCGCCACAGAGCCATGAAGTTGAAGCTCAGCACTCTCTTCCCCAGTGAAAGAAGCGCCCTTTTCAAAGCAGATCACCAAGGCTTCGTCGAGCATCACGCCTTCCGCATTTTTCAGAACACGCAGAGCCGTTCGACGTGGAGCAGGCACATTGCCCGCCAGCTTTTCAACAGCCCAAAACGCAAGCGGCCCGGAAATCCGGACCACTGCGACACCCGCTTTCCCGCGGGCAGATGCGAGGGCGTAAATCGTATCCATAGGTTTAACCTATTGATATCCTTTAATTTAAGCGTTCATCGAGTCGAAGAATTCGCTGTTGGTTTTGGTCTGCTTGAGCTTGGAAATCAAGAACTCAATCGCATCTGTGGTACCCATCGGGTTCAAGATACGGCGCAGAACGTAGGTTTTCTGGAGATCTTTGGAATCCACCAGAAGATCCTCTTTCCGCGTGCCGGATTTGAGGATGTCCATGGCCGGGAAGACGCGTTTGTCGGCGACTTTACGATCCAGAACGATCTCGGAGTTACCCGTACCTTTGAATTCTTCAAAGATCACCTCATCCATCCGCGACCCTGTGTCGATCAGGGCGGTTGCGATGATGGTCAGAGAGCCACCCTCTTCGATATTCCGGGCAGCACCGAAGAAGCGTTTCGGGCGTTGCAGCGCGTTGGCGTCCACACCACCCGTAAGAACCTTACCAGAGGACGGCACAACGGTGTTGAAGGCGCGGCCAAGACGCGTAATCGAGTCGAGAAGAATAACGACGTCACGCTTGTGTTCGACGAGACGTTTCGCTTTCTCGATCACCATTTCGGAAACGGCAACGTGACGGGTCGCAGGTTCGTCGAAGGTCGAGGAAATCACCTCACCCTTCACGGAGCGCTGCATGTCCGTGACCTCTTCGGGACGTTCGTCGATCAACAGCACGATGAGATAGCACTCAGGGTGGTTGGTTTCGATCGAATGCGCGATGTTTTGCAGCAGGACGGTTTTACCAGTCCGCGGCGGCGCCACGATCAACGCACGTTGGCCTTTCCCGATCGGCGACACGAGGTCAATGATGCGAGCGGAGCGGTCCTTGATGGTCGGATCTTCGATCTCCATCTTGAGGCGCTCATCCGGGTACAGCGGCGTAAGGTTGTCAAAGTTGATCTTGTGACGGGCCTTCTCAGGCTCCTCAAAGTTGATCATCGTGACCTTGGTGATCGCGAAATAGCGCTCGTTCTCGTTCGGCGCATGCATCACACCCTCGACCGTGTCACCGGTCCGAAGGCCGTATTGGCGGATCACATCGGGGGAGACGTAAATGTCGTCGGGACCCGGCAGATAGTTCGCCTCAGGAGAGCGCAGGAAGCCGAAACCATCCTGAAGAACCTCAAGCACGCCATCCCCGGAGATGACCCATTCATCTTCCGCACGTTCCTTGAGGATCGAGAACATCATCTCGCCCTTACGCATGGTCGAGGCGTTTTCGATCTCCAGCTCTTCGGCCATCGCCAAAAGATCTTTGGGGCTCTTGGCTTTCAAATCAGCCAGATTGAGAGTGGTGTCGCTCATAGAAAAATCCAATTCGACCGGCGCATCACGCGGGTCTTTCCGTCAAGTCTCAGTGGAGAATCCCTACGCCGGACGGCGCGGGTTTGGCAGAGTGATAGAAACAGACTGCGGTTAAGTCAATCTTTCTCAGAATGGCTTGGCGATGATCATCACAACGATGAAGATCATAAACAGCGTCGGGAGTTCGTTCATCATCCGATAGTGACGACCGCTACGGGTGTTTGTGCCCGTGATGAAGTCTTTCCGACGTGCTGCGCACCACATGTGAAACCAGGTCATTCCAAGTACATTCACAGCCTTGATCCAGGACCAGCCAGCGCTCCAATCGACGATACCGGGAGTAAAGACCAAACACAGGCCAAAGAGCCAGCTGGAGATCATCGCAGGGTTCATAATCATCTTCAGGAGCTTCTTTTCCATATCCTGAAAAAGAAGATCGGTTTCCGTCCCTTGGTTCACGCTTTCGGTGTGACGCACGTAAAGACGGGGAAGGTAAAAGAGGCCAGCCATCCATGCGATGATGGAAATGACATGCATGGACTTTGTCCAAGGATAAATGCTCGCAAGAATATCGCCCATTAGAGGTGCCCCTTCGTTTCCTTCTAAATAAAATAATAAAAGAAAAAGAAAAGGATGATGATTTTGTAGGGCCTGTGGATAATCTGGATTATTGAGTTTTACACAGGGTTTTCCAGTCTCTTAAAACTGTCATGTTTCTTATCCACAGCTTAGGATAAATTTTATTTTCCCTTATAAATCAATTCATTGATATTTCTCGTCGTTGAGTATCAGGGGATGTTTTTCGCAGATGTCGGGAAACTGTTACTTCTACATCCAGAGGCAAATTGTCTTACCCCCAGTGATAAGGTGAGGTGAGAAAACGCTAGAACTATCGGTTTATCCCCGGCTGCGCTAAAAGACCGAAAAACACCGCTTTGATCCCCGCAGTCACACAGGAGTTTTCAACAGAGCTATGAACAGCCCGGAAAAGCTTATCCTCGCCTCCGGTTCCGAAATTCGGCAGACCTTGCTTCGAAATGCGGGGCTTACGTTTGATGTGACTGTCGGACGTATTGATGAAGAAACGGTAAAAGAAGCGCTCCTTCATGACGGCGCAACGCCACGGGATATCGCCGATGCTTTGGCAGAGGCGAAGGCGCGCAAAGTGTCCATGAAACATCCCGGCGCCATGGTCATAGGCTGTGATCAGACGCTGTCTTTTAAAGGCAAGATGATCTCCAAGGCGAAAGACATTGACGAGGCGCGCGCGCAGCTCAAAGAGATGCGAGGCGAGCGGCACAAGCTTTTGTCTGCAGCCGTGATCTATGAAAACGGCGAGCCGAAATGGCGTCACGTTGGTGAAGTGCGGCTTGAGATGAACAGTTTCTCGGACGCCTATCTCGACGATTACCTGACGAGGAATTGGGATCAGGTTCAATATTGCGTCGGCTCCTACATGCTGGAGGCCGAAGGTGTGCGTCTTTTTTCTCGCATTGATGGCGATTACTTCACTGTGCTGGGTTTGCCGCTGCTGCCGCTTTTGGCATACCTTGCGCAAAGGGGAGTGATCGCATCATGAGTGACAAAATTCCGGTGGCAGGCGTGATTGGCATGCCGATTTCTCATAGCCAGTCGCCAAAGCTTCATAACTATTGGCTGTCTCGCTATCAGATTTCTGGCCATTACGTTCCGCTTCATATCGAGCAAGCAGATCTCGCAGAGGTTCTGCAGATGATGCCGAAAATGGGATTTGTCGGCGCGAATGTCACGATCCCTCATAAGGAAGCCGTTCTCGGGTTGGCGGACATTGTCACAGATCGCGCCGCGCTTATCGGAGCGGCGAACACGTTGATTTTCCGCTCTGATGGAAAACTTCATGCTGATAATACGGATGGCTATGGTTTTGTGGAGAACCTGCGTTGCAATGCGGAGTGGGATCCAAAGGCTGGACCCGCGGTCGTCTTGGGCGCAGGTGGTGCTGCGCGCGCGGTGATCGCGTCTCTTTTGGACGTTGGGGTGCCAGAAATCCGACTGGCCAACCGGACAAGGGCGCGTTCCGATGCACTTCGGGCTGAATTCGGGACGAAAATCTCGGTTGTGGAATGGGTGAACGCCGGCGACATGCTTAAAGGCGCGCGCACGGTTGTGAACACAACTGCGCTTGGAATGCATGGCCAGCCTGACCTGAAGATTCCCTTTGATCATTTGAGCTCCGACGCCGTGGTCACTGACATCGTCTACACGCCGCTGCGCACCGCTTTCCTGGACCGCGCCGCTGAGAAGGGCTGTCAGACCGTCGATGGTCTTGGCATGCTTCTGTATCAAGCCGCGCCGGGGTTTGAGCGTTGGTTTGGCAAACGTCCTGAAGTCGACGACGCCACACGCCAATTCATCTTGTCCTCATGACAAAGCCCTTCATCATCGGTCTGACCGGCTCCATCGGCATGGGGAAAAGCACCACGGCGAAGCTCTTCGCTGAGGCCGGTGTGCCCGTGTGGGATGCCGATGCGGCCGTGGCCCGGCTTTACGATCAGGAGGGCGCTGCGGTTGTGCCCATGGCGGAGCAATTCCCTCAGGCGATTGAGAGTGGCAGCGTGTCCAAAACGCGGCTCAAGGAGATCATCTCGAAGGATCCTAACGCTTTGAAACAGATCGAAAAGATCGTGCACCCCCTAGTCGCGCAGGACCGCCAGAATTTTATCGAGAACAGCGCGGTCGAGATGGTCCTCGTCGACATCCCGCTTCTCTTTGAAACCGGCGGCGATCAACATGTGGACGCCATCGTGGTTGTCTCGGTTGATCCCGAAACGCAACGCGCCCGCGTCCTTGCCCGACCCGGCATGACCGAAGCCCATTTTGAAGCCATTCTGAGCAAACAACTCCCGGATGCCCAAAAACGCGCCCGCGCAGATTTCGTGATCGAAACCACAAGCCTTGAAGCCGCCAAAGCCCAGGTGCATGATGTGCTTTCCATTTTAAAGGGGCAACTTTCCGATGCGTGAAATCGTTCTCGATACCGAAACCACCGGCTTTGATCCGTTCAGCGGCGATCGTCTCGTGGAAATCGGGGCGATTGAGCTCGTGAATCACATGCCTTCCGGCAACACCTACCACCAATATATCCACCCGGATCGCCACATGCCGGACGGCGCCTTTGGCGTGCACGGCATCGGTCCCGACCTGTTGCAGCCCCCGCGCCCGCCGAAAGACGGCGAAGTGATCCTCGCCGACAAGCCGTTTTTCAAGGCAGTGGGTCAGGCGTTTCTCGATTTCATTGGGACGGATTCGAAACTGATCATCCACAACGCCAGCTTCGATATGAAATTCCTGAATGCCGAGCTGAGCTGGATCGGTCTGCCGGAAATCCCCTATGAGCGCGCAGTCGATACACTGGCGATGGCGCGCAAGAAATTTCCCGGCTCTCCGGCCACGCTCGATGCGCTGTGTCGCCGCTTCGGCATCGACAACTCGTCGCGAACCCTGCACGGCGCTTTGCTCGACTCTGAAATTCTGGCGGAGGTTTATCTTGAACTGATCGGCGGGCGTCAGCCCGATCTCGTGCTTGCGCCTTCGAAATCGCAAAAGAAAGATGCCTCGTCTCAGATCGATGAAAACTGGCGTCCGACGCGACGCCCTGCCCCTCTTCCGCCCCGGATCACAGACGAAGAAGCCGCCGCCCATGCCTCTTTCGTTGAGGGCTTGGGCGACGGCGCGATTTGGAATAAATTTAACTAAGCCAGTAACTTAGTTGACTGCAGCGGCAGATTGCTGCGCTTCTGCGCGGCGCGCCATGTCTTGGCGGTAAAGCTGCACAAAGTCGATGTTGTCGAGGTTCAGCGGCGGGAAACCACCGTCACGTGTCACGTCATGCACCACACGGCGCAGGAACGGGAAGAGCATCCGCGGGCATTCGATCATCAAGAACGGGTGCATTTGCTCGTCCGGCACGTTTTCGATGAGGAACACACCGGCGTAATCCAGCTCGAGGATGAACAGCGTTTGCTCACCGCTTTCTGATTTGGATTCGACTTTAACCTTGGTGGCGACTTCGAATTGGTGATCTTCGGCGCGCTTTTTCGCGTCCAGAGCGACCTGAACGGAGATCGCCGGACGACCTTCGACCTTCAAGGCCTTTTGTGCGAGGATGTTTTCAAAAGACATGTCCCGGATGAACTGACCCAGGATTTGCATTTTGACGGGGTTGGCTTGTTGAGCCGCGTCGTTTTGTGGGGTTTCGCCGTTTTCGGCCATCGGTTCGGTCCTTGCAAAATGAAGTTCGCGGCTTTGTATCAGGTTGCCGGGCCTGCCTCAATGGCGAGTCCAGCCTGACGGGCCTTGATCGGGCTTGTTTTGATCTACCTCTTCCCATTCCCCATCGATGATATGGGGATCACGCGGAGTGCCATGGGACGGATCATGAGTTTGACGCATGTTCTGTTGTCCCATGGTAAAGCTCTGAACCCTCACGCGTTTGCGCAGCTCTTTCAGCACGAACATCCGAAACGCGGGCACCAGCAACAGGAACCCCATGGCATCGGTAAAGAACCCGGGCGTCAGCAAAAGCGCGCCAGAAAACAAGATCATCGCCCCATGCGCCAGAGGCTCGGACGGGTCATTCAACTCGGAAAAGGACTGACGCAATTGTGACATTGCCAAAGCCCCTTGTTGGCGCACCAAAGCGGTGCCCAAAATGGCGGTCACAATGACGATCAAAAGCGTCGGCCAAAGCCCGATCAGACCGCCAACCTGAATGAACAGGGCGATTTCAATGATCGGAACAGCGACAAAAAGGGCGAAAAGCCACATGAGAAGTCCTTTCTATTCTTGCCCCCACAGGTAGACTTGGCGGGGTGCGTCACCTACATAAGGTCGGAACACTGTTATTTCTACGTTTGAACGGAGATCGAACGCCGATGGGGAATTCCCTTCTTTCCATTCTTGTCCTCGCGGGCATTGCCATTTTCCTGATCCTGCGTCTGCGCAGCGTTTTGGGCACTCGCGAAGGGTTTGAAAAGCCGCGCGCAGATTTTCCGGGGCCTGAGGACGCCACGAAGGTCAAACGTGATTTCGAAGTCATTGAGGGCGGCGTGGATCATGACATCATCGACAATGTCGAGGCGGGAACCCGTGCCGCCGACAATCTCGCCGCGATCAAACGTGTCGACCCGAATTTCAACGTCGGCGAATTCCTTGCCGGTGCTCGCGGTGCCTATGAGATGATCCTCATGGCCTTCGAGCATGATGAACTTGAAAGCATCAAACCGTTCCTCTCCGAAGACGTTTATGAGGCCTTCTCCTCCGTCGTTGAGGATCGCCAGTCCAAAGGTCTGACGATTGAGAGCCAATTCGTGGGCCTGCGTGAGCTTCAGATCATCGACGCCGATTTGGATCGCGCCACCGACGAGGCTGAGATCAAGATCCGCTTTGTTGGCGAAACCTCCTCCGTCGTGCGCAATGTCGAGGGCGAGATCGTTCAGGGCGACCCCAAAGCGATCAATCGTCAGAAAGACATCTGGACCTTTGCACGTCACCTGAACAGCGACGATCCGAACTGGCAGCTTGTCGCGACCGGTGCCTGATGTGGAGAAAGCTGGCGCGTGCGGCTGTTGCAGCCTTGCTGGCTTTGAACGCGCCGGCGGCATCTTCGGATGACATGATGGTGCGTGTCCTCTCTTTCGATGACCTACCCGGATGGGCCGCGGACGATCACGCCGCGGCTCTTTCCGTTTTCCGCGAGACCTGTGATCTGATTGATGGTCCGGAATGGCCGCAGCTCTGTGCCTTTGCGTCGACCACCGATGAGGCACGGAGTTTCTTCGAACTTTTGTTTCGACCGGTCCTGATCGAAGATGGTGCCGAGCCTTTGTTCACCGGCTATTTTGAACCGGAACTGCGCGGTTCTCGGTTCCAAACCGGACGGTATCGCTATCCCGTCTACCGCATGCCTTCAGATGTCGTCTCCGGCGAAGCCTATCTGGCGCGTCAGGACATTTCCGACGGGGCACTTGCTGGACGCGGGCTTGAAATTGCCTGGGTCGATGATCCGGTGGAGTTGTTTTTCCTCCAAGTGCAAGGCTCCGGTCGTATCCGTTTGGAAAACGGCTCCGTTATGCGCATCGGCTATGCGGGTCACAATGGCCGCAATTACCGCTCTATCGGGCAGGAGTTGATCCGGCGCGGTGTCTACGACGCGCATCAGGTCTCTGCCAAGGTGATCCAGAACTGGGTGCGCCGCAATCCGGTCGAAGGCGAGGCGCTTTTGAACTTTAATCCCTCCTATGTGTTCTTCCGCGAATTGCCGCGTCTGCCCGCCGAGAAAGGCCCAATCGGGGCCATGCATCGGTCTATAACCACGATGCGCTCCATCGCGGTCGATCCTAAATTCGTGCCCTTGGGGGCGCCGGTTTGGATCGAGAAAGAGGGCGCAGAGCCCCTGCATCGTCTGATGATCGCGCAAGACACCGGCTCCGCCATCAAAGGCGCTCAGCGGGCCGATATTTTTTTCGGCACGGGGGACCTTGCGGGCGATCAGGCCGGGAAAATTCGCGATCCGGGTCGCATGGTCGTTCTTTTGCCGATCCAGCTGGCCTATGCCTATGAGGAAAGGGCAGAAGGGTGAGCCGGCGCAAGAAAACCCTAAGCGAAGAGGACAAGGGTCTGTGGAATGCCGTGAAAAAGACGGCAAAACCTCTGCACATCTCGAAAGCCCCTGCGCCCTTGGCCCGTCCAGAGAAACCGAACCTGCCGAAACCCACCGCACCGATTGTCCGAGAGCCTTTCGATTTCGATCTGGAGATTGGCAAACACGCCACAAGTCGCGCGATAGGCCACGATCTTGCCCCGTCCATCTCGGACCGGTTGGCGCAAGCCCCGCTCAGGATGGATCGCAAGAAATTCGGTAAAATGCGCAAAGGTAATCTCGCGCCCGAAGGTCGGATTGATCTTCACGGCATGACGATTGCTCAAGCGCATCCGGCGCTTACGCGTTTTATCCTGAGTTCCTGGGCGATGGACCGGCGTCTGGTTTTGGTGATCACCGGTAAGGGCAAACATCGCGACGACGACGGTCCCATCCCTGTACGCAAAGGCGTGCTAAAGCATCAGGTCCCGCATTGGCTCCATATGGCGCCATTGCGGGATGCGGTGCTTCAGGTCACTGAGGCCCATCTCAAACATGGCGGCACAGGCGCCTATTACGTCTACCTGCGCCGCAAAAAGTGATTAGAGCATATAGCGACTAACATCCGCCGCCTTGGCCATCTCATCGACATGGGCATGAACATAGGCGGCATCGACTGTGATCTTTTCGCCGGGCTTGTCGGGTGCTGCGAAAGACAGCTCCTCAAACACCCGCTCCATGATCGTATAAAGCCGCCGCGCGCCGATATTCTCGACCGAACTGTTCACATCGGCGGCCAGTTTCGCAATCGCTGCGATCCCATCCTCGGAGAAAGTGACTTCGACCTCTTCGGTCTCCATCAGCGCCTTGTATTGCAGGGTGAGCGCATTGTCGGTTTCGGTCAGAATGCGGACGAAATCGCCCTCTTCCAACGCCCGCAACTCCACACGGATCGGCAAACGCCCCTGCAATTCCGGCAACAAATCCGAGGGTTTAGCTATGTGGAACGCGCCAGAGGCGATGAACAGGATGTGATCCGTTTTCACCGGGCCGTGTTTGGTGGACACCGTGGTGCCCTCAATGAGTGGCAACAGATCGCGCTGCACGCCTTCACGTGAAACATCGCCGCCACGGGCCTCTTGCCGGGTGCAGACCTTGTCGATCTCATCAAGGAACACGATGCCGTTTTCCTGTACGGACTCAAGCGCCACACGGGTCACGGTTTCATCGTCCAAAAGCTTGTCGGCCTCTTCGCCAATGAGCACATCGTAGCTTTCGGCGACGGTCATTTTCTTTTTCACCGTGCGGCCACCAAAGGCCTTGCCGAAAAGATCACCGAGGTTCATCGCCCCGCCCATTTGCGGCTGGCCGGGGACTTCGAACATGCCCATCGGCATCGCGCTGTCCTGAAGATCAAGCTCAATCACCGTGTTGTCCAACTCGCCGGAGCGCAGTTTTTTGCGGAACATCTCGCGGGTTTGCTCGCGGGCGTCCGAGCCAGCGATGGCTTCGATCACGCGCTCTTCGGCGGCCTCTTGCGCTTTGGTTTTCACATCGTCGCGCATATGTTCGCGGGTCTGAGAAATCGCCGCATCGACGAGATCGCGCACGATTTGTTCCACATCGCGACCGACATAGCCGACCTCGGTGAATTTTGTGGCTTCAACCTTGATGAACGGCGCCTTGGCGAGTTTGGCGAGACGACGGGAAATCTCCGTCTTGCCCACGCCGGTCGGCCCGATCATCAGGATGTTTTTCGGATACACTTCGTCACGCAGATCATCGGACAGCTGCTTGCGCCGCCAACGGTTGCGCAAGGCCACGGCAACGGCGCGTTTGGCGTCATTTTGGCCGATGATAAAGCGGTCCAGTTCGGAGACAATTTCGCGGGGGGTCAGGTCAGTCATTTGCTAATCTTCTCAACCGTCAGGTTGCCATTGGTGTAGACACAGATGTCGGAGGCGATCTTCATCGCGTCGCGTGCAATGCTTTCCGCGTCTTTGTCGGTTTCCATGAGACCGCGCGCGGCCGCGAGCGCGAAATTCCCGCCCGATCCAATCGCTGCGATGTCATGCTCGGGCTCCAAGACGTCCCCTGCTCCGGTCACAACCAAAAGCGTGTCGCCATCCGTGACGATCAACATGGCTTCGAGTTTCGACAGGTATTTGTCGGTCCGCCAATCTTTTGCCAACTCGACACAGGCGCGGGCCAATTGCCCCGGGGTGGCCTCCAATTTGGTTTCAAGCCGCTCCAAAAGCGTGAATGCATCTGCGGTCGATCCGGCAAAGCCGCAAACCACGTCCTGCCCGCCCGGAGACAACCGCCGCACCTTGCGTGCCGTGCCTTTGATCACGGTTTGGCCAAGACTCACCTGACCGTCACCGGCCACAACCACTTCACCACCGCGCCGCACGCCGATGATCGTCGTGCCGTGCCAGCCGGGAAATTCTTCTTTCGACATAAGAGGTCCTTTCGCTTGGCAATCTATATGAGGGCGCAATGGGTCGGGTGCAACCATGGGGACTGAGCGCGCATGAAAAAGGGCGCCACATTGGGCGCCCGAATTCCTATTCTCTGAGGCCGGATCAGGCTTCTTCGTTGATCCAGTTGGCCAGAGCCGCTTTGGGGGCCGCGCCGATTTTGGCAGAGGCCACTTCGCCGCCTTTGAACATGAACAGCGCCGGGATCGAACGCACACCGAATTGAGCCGGCGAGTTCGGGTTCTCATCGACGTTCACTTTGACGATTTTAACTTTGCCGTCGAGTTCCTCGGACAGTTCTTCGAGGGACGGGCCGATTTGTTTACACGGGCCGCACCATTCCGCCCAGAAATCGACAACTACGGGGATGTCGGATTCGAGAACTTCGGTGCTGAACGTGTCATCGCTGACTTTTACAGTTGCCATGGGGCTTCTCCTGAATTTTGTACTTGAGCGAAAACCTATGCCTCTGCCCCTGACGGGTCAAGATGTGGCGGTGCGACCCAGTGCGCTCATCACGATGTCGAGAGGTACAGGACAAAGTGTGGCCGTCTTGGTCCAAAGAAGCGCCACTTCGATTTCACGCTCGGGGTAGATTTCCTGACAGGCCTGCGCATAGGCGCCGAGTTGGCGCAAAAGACCCTCTGGAATATCCTCGACACGCTCCGGGATCACGGTGTTGGATTTGTAATCGACGATCTGGACCTTTTCGGGTGTGATGATCAGGCGGTCGATGATGCCTTGAATGATCTGGTCGCCCAGTTTTGTGGTGAGTGTGGCAGTATAAGGCACCTCGGACAGCGAATTCGGGCCGAAGACCTCCCACTCATAGGTTTGATTGAGAACGCCGAGAGCCTCATCCATCAGTTCCGGAATTTCGCTCTCAAGTGCGGCGTCCTCGCCCGTGGAGAGCACAAAACGAGCCACCTCTTCGCGACGCTCTTCGCTGACTTCCGGTAAGATTTCGATCAGCTTGTGAAGCTGGCTACCGCGTCGCATCGCCGCCTCCTTGTCGAGACTGGATTCTTCCCCTGCAAGCGCCTTGGCGCCACCGAGGTCAGACGGCGAGATGCGCTTTGCTGTCTCGGAAGGTGCCTCGGCAGGCTTGTGAGCCCACTCCGGCAGGATATGGTTGCTCTTCTGAGCGGTGGTCTGCGGGACGGAGGCCTCTGGCCAGTCGCCGATGGCGTAGCGCGTGCCCATGAACCCGGCGAGTTCCAGGTTTTCAGTCTCAAGCTCACCCACCCCGTTTTTCACCAAATCGTACCACGTTCCCAGTGTATCCTTGCCTGCTCCACACACGATCAGCCATTTTTCGGCACGGGTCATTGCCACATACAAAAGGCGCCGATCTTCCTCCAGATCACGCATTTTGAGCTGGTTTAGGGTCTCTTTTGTCAGATCGGACCTTTGACCTGATGCGCCTTTCCAAACGATCTGACCTTCTTGCGGTGTGATGAATTCATCCCGCGTTTCGCGCAGCGTTTTCAGCGTGTCAGGCAGGATTACGATGGGCGCCTCCAACCCTTTCGAGCCATGCGCGGTCATCACCCGCACGAGGTTCGAGTTTTCATCGAGCACGCGTTTGAGTTGGATGGTTTGGGACTCGAGCCAGGCGATGAAGCCGGTCAGGCTGGGCGTCTCGGAGGTCTCGTAGTTGCGGGCCTGATGCAAAAGTGCATCGAGCCCGTCTTCGGCCTCTTTACCGAGTCGCGCGATGAACTTCCGCCGGCCCTCATGACGGATCAGAACCCGTTCGATCAGGTCGTAAGGCCGCAAGAAATCAGAGGTTTGTCGCAGGTCTTCGAGAACCGCATAGGTCTCGGGCCATTCTTTGCGCCGCTCATAAAGCGATCGCCAAAGTGTAATTGTCGTCCGACCATGTGCGAGCTGATAGAGGTCTCGTTCCGACCAATTAAACAGCGGCGATTTCAGCGTTTCGGCGAGCGCCAGATCGTCGTCCTGCAAGGACAAGAATGCGAGCAGAGATCGCAAGTCTTTGACCGCCATTTCTTCGCCCAATGTCATGCGATCGGCGCCGGCGACAGGAATGGCGGCAGGGTGGGATTTAAGCTCCTTGAGGATCAGACGGAACAAAGGGGACCGCCTTTGAACAAGAATCAAAATATCACCGGGTTCAATCCGCCGCCCTACCCCGTTTTTTTCAGGAATAGAGCCATGTGCCAGCTGTTCGGCCACGAAATTAGCGATCCGTTTTGCAAGTCTCGGGTTCGGCTCCTCCGGGTGGATCACATCAATCGGGTCTTCCCACCGACTTTCCTCTTTCTCGCGCTCTTCCTTGTCTTCTTTCGACAGGTCTTCGGGCTCTTCCAAAGACCAAAGGTCCACTCGCCCCGGAATGTCGTCAAAGAACGCGATATGCTCCGGGATACCTCCGACGCCCTCGCCATTGATCGCCGCAAAAACTTTGTCGGTCGCCGTCAAAATGGCAGGCGAAGAGCGGAAGGAATATTGCAGCGAGAGGTCTTGAAGCGGCTGACCGACGGCATTCAAACGCTCGCCAAAATGCGCTTTCATCTCGTCAAAAGCGTCGGGTGCGGCGCCTTGGAAGGAGTAGATCGACTGTTTGTGATCGCCAACGACAAAGATCGTCCGTGTGACGTCCGCCCGCGCGCCCTCGCCCGCTGTGAACTCTCCCGCCAAAAGTTGCACAACGCGCCATTGATCGGGGCTGGTGTCTTGGGCCTCATCCACAAGGATGTGGTCGATCCCGCCATCGAGGCGATACAGCACCCATTGTGACACATTCGAGATCGACAAAAGATCTTTCGCACGGCGGATCATGTCGTCGAAATCCAACAGGCCAAGCTGCGCTTTGCGCTCCATGTAGGGCGGCAGGATTTCTTGCGCAAAGCGATGAAGCGCAAGTGTTTTGCGCGCGTCTTTAAGACCAAAGAGATGCGGTCGCACCGCCTCCACACGCTTCATAAAGGCTTCGAGCCGATCAAAAGCGCCCGGATGTGCATCGATCAGTTTTCGTGTCGGCAGGCTTGAGTGTTGGGCGTAGAATTTTGAGCCGAGTGGATTTGTCTTGGCCTTTTCACCGGCCAAAAGCTTGTCACACAGGCTTTCGACCAAGTTCAAACCAGGCTCTAATCCAGCCCAATCTCGGAAAAATACGGCGGCTTTCTGATCTGCCGCGCTAGAGCTTTCCATCAAGGCTGCGCAATCAAGCAACATTTCTTTTTCGCCGCCGAGAAAGACATCGCTCAAGAGCCGTGCTTCGTCATAGCCTTCTGGGAGTGAAAACCAACGCCAAATGTCAGCCTGCTCGGGATAGTGCAAAAACTGATCGCGTTTGGCGACCACACTGAGCGCCAAATCCGTGAGATCAAGATCACTGACATAAAGCGCAACATCATCGATGACATCTCGGCGTGGCCCAAGAGCGATGTTTTCGACAATCTCCGACACCATCCGTCGGGACTGGCGTTCGTCCATTTCCTTGAATTGCGGCGACACGCCCGCCTCAAGCGGAAAGCGCCGCAGGAGCGCACTACAAAATGAGTGGATCGTCTGGATTTTCAGCCCGCCCGGCGTCTCAATCGCACGAGCAAACAAGGTGCGGGCGTGTCGCAAAATCTCGGAATCAAGCTGCTTTTCAGGTGAAAGAGTCTTGAGCTCTTCGATCAACTCCGCATCCGGCAGCATCGCCCAATCACCCAGCCGTTTGAACAGCCGGTTCTGCATCTCTGCGGCGGCCGCCTTGGTGTAGGTCAGACAGAGAATGTGCTGCGGCGGCGTGCCGTCGAGCAACAGGCGCGCCACGCGATCTGTCAGCACCTTGGTCTTGCCCGAGCCCGCATTGGCCGACACCCAAGTCGACATATCGGGACGTGCCGCCATGAGTTGGCGACGGGTTGCTTCGTTCATCGCGGTCATTCCAAATCCTCCGGCACAGGCGTGTCGGCGTCGGACCATTCCCCGTAGCGGGACAGATGCTCGAAATCCGTCTCAAAGCGCACGGTTTTCATCATCCGCCGCGCGGAATAACCGAGTTCGGGGTCGTCGTAAGAGCGGATCAACTGCACCAGCTTTTCTTTGACCTCATCAATGTCGGCGGGCTCAAGTTGTAGGACGGTTTCCGAAAGTGTGTTGTTCAACCCGAGATAGGCCACCTCGGACACGCGCCCCATCGGCACATTTTCGAATTTGCCCTCTTCCATCATCGCCGCTTCCAGATGAAGTTGAATGTTGAAGATTTTCGTCTGCTTTTCTGTGGGCGGCGAACCGGATTTATAGTCGTAGATGACGAAAGTGTCGTCCTCTTTGCGATCAATCCGATCAGCCTTGCAGGTCAGCGAAAAGTCCACCTCGGACAGATGCATCGCACCTTTTGCCTCAATTCCAACAGGCTTACCTTTGGCCAGTCGTTCACGCTCCCGCGTAACAAGCCCATCAGCAATGCGCCTCACACGGCCGAGCCAAACCCGACGCGCGGAGGGCCAGGATACCTCGCGCTCCAAAACCTCTTCGGCGACCGTCAGAAAACGAGCCAGTGCTTCCTCATGACTTTCCTCGCCGATTTGCGACAGATAGCTCTCCATGATCGCATGGAGCGCCGTGCCTCTTTCGCGCACATCGGGCTCTCGGCTCAGCGGATCGAGTTTGTTCAGTCGCAAAATACGGCTGGCGTAGATGTCATAAGGGTCGCGGATCAACGTCTCGATCCGTGTGACCGACAGTTGCCGTGGACGCGCTGCAACGGGCGGACGCGGGCTTGGGCGTTTGGCGGAGGGTAGCGTAAACTCCGGCTTGTCCAAATGTTCCGCCAACACAATCCAGTCCGAGCCGCGCGTGCGCATGTTTTTCAAAGCCTCTCGGCCTGCGTCAGACATGCCAGCCATGAGGTTTGTCAGCCGAATGAGCCAGCGGGAGGCAACGGTTTCCGCCTCCGCATCGCGTTTTGCTCGGGTCAGGATGACCTCGGGCGCGGCAATGGCTTGCTGAAAATCATGGGCGGAAAGGCCAATGCTTTGTTCCGGGGACAAAAGCCCCGCTTGGCGCCTCATATCGCGGCTGAACCACGGGTCCTGTCCGACGCTTTGCGGCCAAATGCTCTCGTTGAGACCGCCCAAAATAACCAGATCGGCACCGAGTGCGCGTGCTTCAAGCGTCCCCCAGATCATCACTTTTGGATGTTTGGGAGATGGATCGCGGACAGTTTCGCGCCCTAGAATAGCACGGAAGAGATCCCCGAACTCCATACTTGTCATCGCGCCCGCGTGGTCTGCTTCGCGATAAAGCCCCTCAACAACGCGCTTTGCCTCGCGCCCTGCGTGTTGTGCCCAGAGTTCACGATCATCGGACGATTTCGGCCCCATAACCAGTTTCGAACTTAGCGTAATAAGACGATCCAGGTGCACGCCGAGCGAGCCGTTCGGAGCCTCATGAAAGTGTTCACTTTGATCCGCAACCCACCCGGCCCAAGCCAGTCGGGCGTCTTTGTCGTCTTTGTCTTCGCCAGATTTGATCGCCCAATGCAAAAGATCTTCGCGGGTCGGAAAGGCAAGCGACTTTCGCCGCAGGTGAACCTCAAGTTCACGCGTCCACAGAAGGTGAAAACCTCGCGCGTCATCTTCCGGCGCGCCTTCCTGAGTGCCGCGCGCACAAAGGGGGTGCTTTAACAAAACCAACAAATCCTCGGAGGACAAATTGCGTCCGATAAGTCCAACCACATGGCGCAAAAGCCGTCCCGGAGGCGTTTGGTTGAGCGGAACACCCGCGCTGTCGTCCGGTACGATATTCCACCGTCCCAAAAGTGCGGTCACACGCCGCGCCAGATCGCGATCCGGCGTGACGAGCGCGGCGGTTTTGCCGTCATGCACTGCGCGGCGAAGGACGAGCGCAATCGCATTGGATTCAAGCCGCATGTCCGGCGCTTCGATGAGGGACAGATGCTTCGTCGCCTCTTCGATTCCCTGAAACGCCGGCCCTTCTTTCATCCACTGATCGGTGATGGGTGCTGGGCGCAATGCGAGCGAAACAAGTCGGTTTCGGCTCTGAATTTCCTGTGTGTCGGCGTCCCATCTCTGGATGCGATCTGGCCTAAGGCCCAAACGATGCGCCATCCGCGCCATCCGTTCTTGAGGGTGCTCGACGGCTACACGGTCTTCGCCATAAATCTGTCCCCAAACCTCGGACGGCATATCAAAGTCAACACCCGGAAGGATCACCGCCCCATTCGGGAGCTGGGCCACCAAGGACATGAAACGCGCCGTCATGCCGCGTGAACCGGTGGAGCCGACGATGAGAATTGGATGATCCGGCGGCGTTGTGGCCCACGTTTTTTCAAGGCGTTCGATGACAACCCGCAGACGATCCTCGCCGCTCAACTCTGTAGCGCCGTCATCTGCAAAAAGTCCGAACAGAATTGAGAGGAACTGAAGCGATTTTTGCCAGTGGCCAGAGGCGTCTGGAACTTTCAGGTTTTGAATGTCTTCGGGCTTTACGCCTTCGTCCTGCATCTCGGCAAACAGAAGCGCGAGGCTGTCCGACAGATCGAAGACCGAGGAGCGTGTGGCGAATTGTGGCTCTTGTTTTAGAAAATGGGAAACGAGCTGCGCTAACTCAAGTCGACGTCTCAGCCCGCTGATCGGGACCGGCAAATCCATAAAGTCATGATCCATGCCGAGATGAGACAAAAGACGCAATTTCGGCAGAAACCGGGTCGATCCGTCCTCGAATGCTTCTTGGATTTCCTTCTTCATCCGAGAGGTATTTACGAAAATCTCGGTCCGGGCGAGCATGTCCGGCGGCATGTCTTTCAGCCGGGCGAGAAGTCCGTTTTTGATCGCGGTTGGATAATGCGCACCACATGGAACGCCGAAAAGTTTGGGGCTTCCGTCGTCAGTGAACATCAGCAGTCCTTCAACATGGTTTCGGCAATCGCGATGCCGTCAGGGTGTCCGACATCGCACCAATGGCCGCTATATTCGACGCCATAGATGCGGCCTTGGGCAAACAAGTCTTCCCAAACGCGATTGAGAGAGAAATGCGTTTCCTCGACGGCTGCTACGGGAGCCGTTTTCAGAATTTGCATGCCGGTGTAGATGTAGCTTTGTCCTCGGCGGAGTTGACCGTCGGTGGTAAGCTCGAAATCACCGGAGCCAAGGTGCGCATGCGCCTGCGATTTAGGGACCACCAAAAGGAGCGCATCCATTTTCTCAGGGTCCCACGCCTTGGACAAAATGTCAGCCGCGGTTGGCCCTTTCCATACGGCATCCGTGTTCATCGTGAAAACCGCATCACCCTTGAGGAAGGGAAGAGCGTTCTTCAGCCCACCACCGGTTTCCAAGAGGGTTTCTTCGAAAACAGTCTCTAATCCAGCTGAAGTCAGGTATTTATCCAGAGCATCGGGAAGGTAGTGAAGATTGGCCACGCGGATCGCGATATCACCGAGTTGCGCCAAAGCATGATCGACCAAGGGTCGACCAGCCACCTCAATCATGGGTTTGGGGCGGGTTTCAGTTAGGGATTTCATCCGCGTACCGCGACCGGCACAAAAGATCATTGCAGAGTTGGGATTGTACCGCATTTGTCCTTGAGCGTTTGAAGGGCAGAGGGAGTGGGCTCGGGGAGATGAGCGCGCAGAAGTGTTGCAAGCTCCTGAAGATCGGGGTGGTCCAGATCACGTTGAAGATGACCCCAAACTCTCGGGATCAAATCGACATAGCTCGGGCGCCCGAAATGAAGCGACATGCGCGCAAAGACCATTAGAATGCGCAAATTACGCTGAACGGAACAAATTGCCGCTTCGCGTATGAAATCAGACCGTTCTAGGTCCATTTGATCGCAGAAGCGCTCCACGCAACGGTCGCGGATGACCTCGGGCACATCGCGCCGGGCGTCTGTGGTGAGTGAAATCAAATCATAGGCGACCGGGCCGAGCATCGCGTCTTGAAAATCAAGCTGACCCACGCGGGACGCGCCTTCACGTTCGGGCAACCACAAAAGGTTTTGCGCGTGGTAATCGCGCAGGATTGTGACGCGCTTCGTGCCGAGACTGTCGATCAGGGGGTGAAGCGCGGCCCGCGCGGCTGCCGCCTCATCCGCCATATCGCGACCGACAATGGGTTCTGCATACCAACGATAGCAAGACAGCGCGAGATCGGCCATGCGGGGAACATAGTCCTCCAGCCCCTGCATGGGCTCAGCGGAGCAAAGGGTGACAAGTGCATCAACGGCCGCATCGTAGAGCGCGGGTTCGAGATCAGGGGTTTGCGCACAGACCTGATCATACAAATCAGTGCCGAAGTCTTCGAGGATGAGGAAACCGAGCTGCTCATCTGAGGCATAGATTTCTGGGGCAGAAAGGCCAATATGCCGCAAATAGTCGGCAACTTTCAGGAAAGGCCTTACATCTTCGCCCGCGTCTGGCGGGGCATCCATCACAATGGCTGTGTGACCAGATCTGCCATCCATCAATCGATGGTAGCGACGGCGGGAGGCATCACCGGCAAGCGCGACAGATCGCGATCCCGCCCAAGTGCTGTTTGCCACGAATGTTTCGAGAAGTTGAGCGCGATCTGTCGTTGTATTGCGCGCGTCAGTTTGAGTGCTCACGGAGGTCGGCCTTTGTGTCAGACAGTTGGTGTCTGACTTTAGGCCCCCTCACAGTGGACACAAGGGGGAGAAGGTTTCCGGCCCAGTTTACAATTCGGCAAACTGCGTGTCGCGCGCTTGCGGGCGAGGGGGTGGACGGAGTGCGCTTGGCCGCTCTTCTGGCAAGAAGCCGATGAGGGTTTGTCCGGACGGCAGAGGAACGAAGCGGCAATTCAATCGACGACCATCCCAAAGGCGTGTTTGGCTGATCCATTCGGTGCGCTCGCCAGCGCGGCTGACAAAATCGCGAATTGTGCCCCATATAGGGGTCGGGGCACATTTTGCATGCCAAATACGGGTCGCATCCGTGATGCTGGTCTCGTGAATGCCTTCCATTTGCTCAACGCGCCACAGGTTTGTGTAGGCGGAGTTTGCCATGATCAGCATGCCTTCACTGGAAAACACGGCGATGGCTTCAGAGAGACTGTCCAGAACCGCCTGCCCGGTTTCGATTTCAGAGCGGAACCGACGAGTTAGAGACATTTCGGCAGAGATGTCTTCGAACAGAAAGGCAATCGCGCCATCGGGATGCGGACGTCCGGAAATCCGATATGTCATGCCGCCTGGAAGGGTCCAGACCTCTTCGTAGGTGCCATCTTCGGCAGCATTTTCCAATGCGGCCATCTCCTGACGCCAGGATTTGTAATCTTTCGGCTCCGGCATCATCTGTCTGTCACGCAAGCGATCCAAAAACGATGTTAACGCCGGACGTGTGATTAGGAATTCGGCGGGGAGCGACGTCAGATCCGTTAACGCCGGATTGAAAAGTGCGAGCCGACGATTGCGATCAAAGACAGCCAAACCGATGGTAAGGTGGGAAAAGGTTTTGGTCAGCGTCTGGGTGAACTCGCGCAGCGTTTCTTCGGCCTTCACGGTGCGATCCGCGCTACTGCCGGCATAGAGATAGTCCTCACCGACTTTAAAGCGATAGATGTCATACCAATGGGTATCGCCCGCCTTGTCCTTGAGGCTGAGACGACGGGATTCATTGAGGTCGGCACTGGCCAGCAGATGGGTCCCGAACAACGAAGCGGGCGGCCAGCATGGGACTTCGCCCTCTTCGGAAAGGCTGTCGGCCAAAGAGATATACGCGCTATTCGCCCAGCTGATCGTGCCATCTTCAAGCTCGCGCCAAACAAGGAAGGGCACGTTTTCAGTGGTCGCACGCAGTGTTTCCAGCTCCTGCTCCATCGCCATGAGAGAATGGCGATCCATGTCGATATGACTGTGCTCAGTTTCGTGATCGAGTAAGGTGATCCGCGCTAAGCCATTGCGCCATTCGCAATTGAGAGCCGTACTCCCGTCGCGGGATTCCAAAGTGATTTTGCCGCGTTCCGCCAGCTCCGCGATCTCATGCGGAAGCGTTGGGAATTTGGTAATCAGAACGGACAAAAGCCGCGACCAATCTGAGCCGACATCGACGGCAGCGGCCATGACGCTCTGTGCGGAAGAGGTGGCGTTGACGAGGTTTTCGTCGTCGAAAAGAAAGACGATGTCATTGTCCTGAGTTTCGAGCGCAATTGCTTTTTCCTCCTCTTGGCGACTGGCCAGCCACGCGAGGCTGTAGAGCACAAGGAAGGCGACGCCGAGACTGCCGGCGAGCAGGATGGCCAAGGTGATCAGGAGGTCGAACGACATGTGATTCCCATCAAAAACGACGCGTTTTGCGATGAGAGGAGTGTGAGAAACTTTAGTTAACGCTCCGTTAAGCCAGGCCACCAAACCCAGTCGTCGCCCGCCAACTTAGACCGTGAAGGGGGTATTTTCTCCTAAGGCCTTGTTTTGTTCTCCCTCCGGGACACTGATGAGGTCCCGGTGCCAGTTCAGCTCGACGATGGCGCCAGAGCGGCGCCCGGCATGGATATGGTGATCGTGGCGATCGGAGCCATTCGCAAATGTGATCTCCGCCCCCATACGCTCAAGCAGTGTTTTGGCAATGAAGAGCCCAAGCCCCATGCCTTCGTATCCGGGACGTTTTTCCACCTCTTTTTCAGAGCGTTTGTGGCGCATGAACGGATCACCAATACGGCCGATGACAGACGGCGGAAACCCGGCACCGTCATCGATAATCCGAAGCGTGATGCGCCGCTTGCTCCAAAGAATGTCGACCCAGACGGTGGTCTCGCAAAAATCCACCGCATTCTGAATGAGGTTGCGCAGCCCGTGAATGATTTCCGGCTTGCGATAGACATAGGGCTGATCTGATCCGTCTTCCGATCCCAAAACTTCGAGATTGACGGTTTTTCCACGGCTGGTGTGGGGCTGCGCAGCTTCTTCGATCACGGCCTGCAGCGGCGCAAAACGCATGTGGAGATCGTCTTTTCCCGCCTGCCCCATTGAATGCAGGATGTCCCGACACCGATCCGCTTGTTCGTTGATCAGTTGGGCGTCTTCGCGCAAAAGTTCTTGGTCCTTTAGATCGTCCACCAATTCGCTGGAGACGAGTTTGATCGTCGCGAGAGGGGTCCCCAACTCATGCGCAGCAGCCGCCACAACACCACCGATGTCGGTGAGTTTTTGTTCGCGGGTGAGGGCCATCTGGGTGGCCAGAAGAGCTTGTGACATCGTGTGAATCTCCGAGGTCACGCGCCAAGAGAACACCCCCAGAAACAGGATGCCGATAACGATACCGGCCCAGTTCCCGAACAGAAAGATGTTTGGGATGATCAGCTCGGCCCCATCCGCCATATGCAGAGGGATATGATAGATCGCCAGAAGCGTCACAAAGGTGATGGCGATGGCACCGTTCAAAATCGAGGATTTCGGGCGCAAAGCAGAGGCGGAAATCGACACTGGAGCAAGGATCAGCACGGAAAACGGGTTCGTCAGACCGCCCGAGAAATACAAAAGGCAGGACAACTGGGTGATGTCGAACAAGAGCATCAAGGTCGCGCCGCGTTCGCTCAGCCGCGTGTTTTCCGGGTAGACGAAACTCGCGACGATATTGAGGATCACGGACGCGCCGATGACGATGGCGAAAAATCCGATCTCCAAGTGAAGGTTAAAGAGAAAGATCGCGACAAGGATGCTGGCGATCTGACCAAAAATAGCGATCCAGCGCACAGCCACCAAAGTGCGCAGGCGCACCCAGTCGGATCGTCTTTCGACAGGTATCAGATCGTCTTTGGTTTCAAACATGCGTGTAATTGACCTTCTGCGGCATTAAGACCCTTGTGTCATCCTTTTGCAATTGATCTGAGGGGCGGAGCAAATGCAAAAGGCTATTCGCGGGCGCACATCACGCCGCAAGAAGGCGATCAAGGCACTGCGTACAGGAGGATGAACATGTCTACGAAATCCATTGCCATTGTGGCGACAGTCGTGATGGCCGCAGTGATTGGCGGAAGTGCCTGGTTTGTCAGTCGTCCGACTGGAGACGATGCTTTCGCGCAGTGTCGGGCGTCTGCGGTAAGCGGAGGCGCCGGTGCGATTGGTGGACCTTTCGAACTTGTCCGAGAAGACGGTGTGACCGTCACCGATCAGGATGTCTTCACCAAGCCGACGATCCTCTATTTCGGCTATACATTCTGTCCCGATGTCTGCCCGCTCGACAATATGCGCAACGCGGATGCGCTGCGGATTCTCGACGAGCGCGGCTATGATGCGCAGACGGCTTTCATCTCCATCGACCCGGAGCGCGACACGCCTGAGGTGGTCAATGAATTCACCTCGCTCTTTCATGACAATATGATCGGCCTCACCGGCTCGCCGGAACAAGTGAAAGCGGCCTCGATGGCCTACAAGACCTATTATAAGAAACAGGAAGACGGTGATCCGGAATACTACCTCGTCGATCACTCAACGTTCACCTATCTTGTGTTCCCGGAGATCGGCTTTGTCGATTTCTTCAAACGCGATGATACACCGGAACAAATGGCCGATCGTGTGGCCTGCTTCATGGATGCCGCTGAGTAAAAGTAGGGTAAAAATTGACCCTTCCTTAGAGGCGTTCTAAAACACATCTGAATTATCAGATTTATGCGATGGCGGGAGATCCGGGATGGACGCGGACGAGATTTTGGAACTGGGCGCAGATAAGTCGCTTTTGTTGGTCGATGACGACGAACCGTTTCTGCGCCGCCTTGCGCGCGCTATGGAGAAACGCGGCTTCGATGTCGAAATGGCCGGTTCCGTCGCTGCGGGCAAAGCCATCGCCACCGCCCGTCCGCCGGCCTATGCCGTGGTCGATCTTCGGTTGGAAGACGGCAATGGCCTCGATGTGGTCGAAGTCCTGCGTGAAAAGCGCCCGGATAGCCGGATCGTCGTTCTGACCGGCTATGGTGCCATCGCGACCGCTGTCGCAGCGGTCAAAATCGGCGCGACGGATTATCTGTCGAAACCTGCCGATGCGAATGACATCGTGCACGCGCTGGTCTCCACGGGCGATGAATTGCCGCCGCCGCCAGAAAATCCGATGTCCGCCGATCGTGTGCGTTGGGAGCATATCCAGCGGGTCTATGAGCTTTGCGACCGCAATGTTTCGGAAACTGCTCGTCGTCTCAACATGCACCGCCGCACGCTTCAACGCATTTTGGCGAAACGCTCGCCGCGTTAGACTCACTGCGCTAAAGCGTTTTTCGTTTAATCTGAATCGGATTGAGCGGAAAATGTTGCCACACTGAATTGATATTGCTGCGTTTCTCAAAAATTGAGTGCCTCAAGTTTTTGAGAAACGCTTTAAGTGGCGCTGGGCGCGAGTGTCTTGAGCCAGTCGATGAACACACGGGTGGAGGTGCGTTGAACGCCCTTCGGTGTGGCTGCGTAATAGGTGAAACTCTGGCTCAGGTCATAGGGCAAGCGAACCAAAGCGCCGCTCGCCAGATCGTCGCTGACCGCGATCTCTGAGACGAAGGTCAATCCAACACCGCGCATCACCGCCTGCACGCTTTCGGCCTGCCCCTCGATGTAAATCGCGGGTAGGCGCTCGGGATCTAACCCGCATTCACGGCAGAGATCATCGTCATTGTATTGGGTCCGTGATTTGATCCAGGGCATGGCGCTAAGCGGCAAGGCGTGAACGTTGCCACCATGTTTGTTGATCAGGATTGGACTTGCGACAAGAATGACGCGGGTGGTCCAAAGGTGTTCGACATCAAGACCCGGCCAATCTCCCTTGCCGGTTCGAATCCCCAAATCGAAGTGCTGACGTTTCAAGTCATCGACAGAGCCGGAGGGGGTCAAGGACACCGGAATATCCGGGTGTGCGTCCCAGAATTGGCCCAGCCGCGGGATGATGAATGCGTAGGACAAAGCGGGCGTGCAGGTGACGCGCAATCCGCGCGAGGCAGGCGTCCCGCGCAGGCGCTCGATCCCGTCGGCAATCGCTGAAAACCCTTCTGACAGCGAGGTCGCCAAGTGATGACCGGCCGGCGTCAGCCCCATCCCACGTCCCTCGCGTTGCAACAAGGTGAGGCCAAGCTCTTTCTCAAGCGCGCGCACCTGCTGCGTGATCGCCGCGTGCGTCACGTTCAGCGCGACGCCTGCCGCCGTAAAGCTGCCCAGACGGGCGGTGGCCTCAAAGGCCCTAAGGCTTGAAAGAGAAGGAATACGGCGCCAGTCAATCTCGGTCATATGTTAGATATTCTTACAGTAGGAAAAAATCCATGAGTGGGATGGGTCAAATATAGTTGGTAGATCACCAATATGTCGAGCTTTTCGGGAGTAAACCAATGTTACACATAATGGCCACGGAACTGATGTCTGCACGGGATGCAACCTCTCCTGAGCTGTATCATCGCCGTGCTTTTATGGCCGAACAGCGCCGTGCGAAACGCGCTGCCCGCACCGCATGGTTTGCCAAGCTGAGGGCGTCGCCCGAAAAGCTCGGCGTTTTTTCACAGGTCAAAGTGCCGCCATCAACGCCGCATGGCGTGCGGTAAAGGCTGTGCGCGTCTCGACCGGCGGGCGTAGGTGAAGTTTCAGGTCGCCGACCAAATCGGGGTTCATTTTGCCGAAAAGCTTGTTGCTTTCCTCGACTGAAAACCCGGCAATCTGAGTGGCCTCCAGCCAAGCCGATACCTTATCCGCCTTTTTGATTTTTTTCTTGATCGTCACTGGAATTTTCGCCGGGAGGCCAAAGCGTATGTGGATCGCGGCGGTCAGCCGGTCGTCCAGTTCGCCATAGTCGGGTCCGATCGCGGCTTTGACTGGTGAAATCATATCGCCGATCACATATTCCGGGGCGTCATGCAAAAGTGCCGCGAGCTGCCATTTGATGGGCTCACTTGGGTAAAGCCTACGAAAAATCTCCTCGACCAGGATGGAATGTTCGGCGACCGAATAGGCGTAATCGCCCGAGGTCTGCCCATTCCAACGCGCCACAAAGGCCAGACCATGGGCAATATCCTCGATCTCGATGTCCATCGGTGTCGGGTCTAGCAGATCAAGCCTGCGACCGGAAAGCATTCGTTGCCATGCGCGAGTTTGCGAGCGGGTTGGGGCCATGTCGTCCTCAGTTCTTTTTCGATGCTTAGGTAACCCCGCCTTAACGGCGTTTCCATGTTTTTTCCGGTCTTAATCCGAAATCAATGGCTCTGCGTTGTAAGGACAGGGCCAAGCTGATAATCAGCGCCCAAGTTAACCATGTTATGCAGGAGCCACGATCCATGGCCACCGACTATATCGTCAAAGACATCTCTCTCGCGGATTTCGGGCGCAAAGAGCTTGATATCGCGGAAACGGAAATGCCGGGGCTGATGGCGCTCCGCGAGGAATATGGCGCAAGCAAACCGCTCAAAGGTGCGCGCATCGTCGGCTCTTTGCACATGACGATCCAGACGGCTGTTCTGATCGAGACGCTGGTCGCACTGGGCGCGGATGTGCGCTGGGCGTCATGCAACATCTTCTCGACGCAGGATCACGCCGCGGCGGCGATTGCGGCGGCGGGAATTCCGGTCTTTGCCGTGAAGGGCCAAAGCCTTGAAGAACATTGGGATTATCTCGATAAATCCTTCCAATTCGCCGATGGTCCGAACATGATCCTCGACGATGGTGGCGATGCGACGCTTTATATTCTGCTTGGCGCGCGTGCCGAAGCCGGTGAGGATGTGATCGCGGTGCCGACGTCTGACGAAGAGGTGGTGATCAAGGCGCAGATCAAGAAACGCATGGCGGAGACCCCCGGTTGGTTCACCAAGATGCGCGATCAGATCAAAGGCGTGTCCGAGGAAACCACCACCGGCGTGCACCGCCTCTACGATCTGGTGAAAAAGGGTCAACTCCCCTTCCCCGCGATCAACGTGAACGACTCGGTGACCAAGTCGAAATTCGATAACAAATACGGCTGTAAAGAATCGCTCGTTGACGGCATCCGTCGCGCGACCGACGTGATGATGGCCGGCAAAGTGGCTGTCGTCTGCGGGTATGGCGATGTGGGCAAAGGCTCGGCGGCATCCCTGCGCGGCGCTGGCGCGCGCGTGAAAGTGACCGAAGCCGACCCGATCTGTGCGCTTCAGGCCGCGATGGACGGCTTCGAGGTTGTGCTTCTCGAAGAGGTTGCGGGTGACGCAGACATTTTCATCACCACCACCGGCAACAAGGACGTGATCCGCATTGAACATATGCGCGCGATGAAGGATATGGCCATCGTCGGCAACATTGGCCACTTTGACAATGAAATTCAGGTCGCGGCCCTCAAGAACCACAAATGGACCAACATCAAGGATCAGGTGGATATGATCGAAATGCCCTCGGGTAGCCGGATCATCCTCTTGTCCGAAGGGCGTCTGTTGAACCTCGGCAATGCGACCGGCCACCCGTCTTTTGTGATGTCTGCTTCCTTCACCAACCAGGTGCTGGCGCAGATTGAGCTTTGGACCAATGGCGAGAGCTACGACAACGATGTCTACATCCTGCCGAAGCACCTCGATGAAAAAGTCGCGCGACTGCATTTGGGCCGTATCGGCGTCAAGCTGACGACGCTGAGCAAGGAACAAGCCGATTACATCGGCGTGTCGGTCGAAGGCCCGTTCAAGCCGGAGCATTACCGCTATTAAGGCGCTCGCCTGATATGAGCGAGAAGAAGCCATATGAAACGCCATCCGCAGGAGTGTGGGTGGCGTTTGCTTTTATTATCTTGAGTGGTTTGGTGTATGTCGGATGGCAGCTTCTGACGTTGCCAAGCTCGCCTGTGCCGCGCGGCTGGAATCCCCTTTTGCCGCTTCAAGTGCAAGACGAGCTAACTCCGTTCACGAAAATGAAGCTGGCTCGGGCGGAAAGCTCACTGGACAGCTGTCTTGCTGCGCTTGATGGAGGTGCAGAGGTCACTGCAATGTCTCCTCTGGAGGCATCTGGTGGTTGCGGGATTGAGGATCGAGTGACGCTCTCAACCGTTGGAAAAAGCCGCATTGACCCGCTGCAAACCAGTTGCGCCATTGCGTTACGTATTGCGCTGTGGGAGCGCCATGGTCTGCAACCTGCTGCCGATGAGATTTTTGGCGAGACCGTTGGCGTTTTGCGCCAGATCGGCAGTTATAATTGCCGTGCAATCCGCACGCCGAACGGCACCTCGTCGCGACTGAGCACGCATGCGACGGCTGAGGCGATTGATATTACAGGGTTCGACCTTTCGGATGGAATGCAGATACGTTTGATTTCCGATTGGGACGGGGACCCGCAAAAATCGGCGTTTTTGCGTGCTGCGCGTGAAAGCGCCTGCGCATGGTTCGCGACAACGCTTTCGCCGGAGTACAACAGCCTTCATGCCGACCATTTTCACTTGCAGTCGCGCGGCTGGGGCGCCTGTCGTTAAAGCGTTTTGTTCAGGGAAATACAAAACGCTTTGGTTGCGGTGAGAATTGGTTCAAATTTGTCCTTTCTTCACTTCGGATATGCCACTACCGTTCCCTCAGGCCAGAATTGGGCCAAATGATGATGTTGTTAAAGGACAAGGTTGGAGACTTCGAATGGGAAAACGTGACGAGCTTATCGCCAAATATGCCGAGGATCTGAAAAGCAAATGCGGCATGGAGCCGGATATGGAGCTTTTGACCAAAGTGACCATCGGTTGCGGCCCGGCGATTTACAACGACGATGCCTCCACGGTGGCAGCCTCTCAAGAGAGCGAGCTTGAAACCGTCAAGAACAACTTCCTCATCAAGAAACTCGGCCTCGCAGATGGTCCTGAGCTGATGGATGCGATCAAATCCGCGATCGATACCTACGGCCAGTCCGAGCGCAACAAATACCGCGCCGTGTTCTATTACTTGCTGGTTAAGCATTTCGGTAAAGAGGCCGTCTATAGCTAAGACGCTATCAGTACTTTGGAATTCCTAAGCCGCCTCGCAATTCCGGGGCGGCTTTTCTGTATCGAAACTGTGATGTGTTAAGCGGAAGTTTCAAAATCACTTCCAACCCGAATTACTTCGGATTTGCAGGGAATCGAGAAAATCCTTAGGTTGAATTTACCGGCTAGGATGGACTGGACCCTTTAAAATTCGAACACGTGTGGTGCTAGGGAGCACGTGGGGTGGTGGAGGGTTCCGGGGGGTCGGAACCCTCCTTTCATTTCAGAGCATCGACATCAGGACGGATCGGTATCGCCGAGTTCGCAAATGATCTTCCATTCGTCGTCTGTAACGGGCTGAACAGACAAGCGGCTGTTGTTCACCAAGACCATATCTTTGAGGCGCGGGTCGTCCTTGCACATTGCAAGCGTCACCGGTTTCGTGAACGGACGCACCGCCTTGATGTCCACACATTCCCAACGCGGATCATCGGCTTTGCTGTCTGGATGCGCCTCGGCACAGACTTCGACGATGCCAACGATCTCGGTTTCCTTGCGCGAATGGTAGAAAAAACCGCGATCACCCAGCTTCATGGCTCGCATATTGTTGCGCGCTTGGTAGTTGCGTACGCCGTCCCATTCCTCACCCGCGTCGCCTTTCGCGACCTGCTGATCCCAAGACCACACTTCTGCTTCGGATTTGAAAAGCCAGTAGGTCATCCGCCAATCACCTGTTTCCAAGCTTCAATCCGAACATCCGAAAAAAGTCCTGCCTTTGCATAGGGGTCATTTGCCGCCCAATCTTGTGCGGCGGCCATATCGTCGACCTCAATGATCACCAGCGAGCCATACATTTCATCCGCATCATTCAAAAACGGACCAGCATGGACGACAACGCCACAGCCCTTGAGATACTCGACATGCTCCGCCCGCGTATCGAGACGGATTTGCAAGGCGCCGGGTTTGTCGGTGCAAATGACAGCGAATTTCATAGGTTATTCCCTTTTCAATGGGCGGGAGAGCAACATCTCCACCGCTTCGGATATGGACACGGCCCCGTTTATAATCTGGGTGACCGCGCTTGTAATCGGCATATCAACACCAAGGGATTGAGACAAATGCACAACGGCCTTCGCGGTCGCGACGCCCTCGACGGTGATGGTCGGATCGATTTCCATGCCCTGCCCCAGTTTGAGCCCATGCGAATAGTTGCGGGATTTCTCAGAGGTGCAGGTCAGAACCAGATCGCCAAATCCCGCAAGCCCCGAGAGTGTTGCTGGATCAGCGCCCAGTTTGAAGGCAAGTCGCTGCATTTCGGCAAACCCTCGTGTCATTAAAGCGGCGCGTGCACTTTCGCCAAATCCCGCACCGATGGCGAGGCCACAGGCGATGGCAATGACATTCTTGAGCGCGCCACCGAACTCGACCCCCAAAGGATCGAGGCTGGAATAAAGACGTATATTGTCGGTGCTTAGGCTCGTTTGAAGCGCAGCAACACGCTCTTTGTCCCGCGCAGCCAATGTCAAAGCCGTGGGCAAGCCGTCGGCAATATCCACGGCAAAGGACGGCCCGGACAGAATGGCGACCGTCGCGCTGGGCACGGTGTCTTTGAGAACCGCGAGTGGTCCGCGATCAGAAGAGAGATCGACACCTTTGCAGCAGGCCACGAGCGTTTTGTGCTGGAATAGGGTCTTATTTGCCTCCGCAAACGAGGCGAGTTTTTGCATCGGCACGGCAAGCAGAAGGATTGGAGTCTCAGTGGCTCGTGCGAGATCGGCGGTGATGTTCAAGCGATCCGGGAAGGGCTTTCCGGGCAGTCGCACCGCATTTTCGCGGCGCTTTTGCATGTCTGCTGCTGCCTCCTCAGAGCGCGCCCAAAGCAGCACATCACGACCGGATCGGGCGAGAGAAATGGCCAGGGCCGTCCCAAATGCACCGGCGCCAAGGACCGAAATCTCACTCACGACCTGTCTCTCCCCACGGTTATTGCAAAGCCTGCAAGTGGCGAACACTGCGGCACATGTTGTTCAACCCATGTTTGGGAGTTATCACCGTGAGAGGAGCCAGACAATCCCGAGACCGATTTTGACCTCAACCG
This sequence comes from Celeribacter sp. PS-C1, assembly GCF_019429625.1. GTDB lineage: Bacteria > Pseudomonadota > Alphaproteobacteria > Rhodobacterales > Rhodobacteraceae > Celeribacter. The sequence continues at coordinate 146,711 of NZ_JAHXRW010000001.1, read as the reverse complement.
TTCTGATCACACGCCCGAAAGAGGATGCACAACGTCTTGCGCAGACGCTGGAGGCTTTGGGGTCTGATGTTCGGTGCATCATCGCGCCGGTGATGGAGATCGTTGAAACGCCCTTCGAGCTCCCGAAACAGAGTTTCGATCATCTTTTTCTGACCTCTCGACATGCTGTCCCGGCCGCTTCTCCCTTTCGGGGCGTTCCGACCTATTGTGTGGGCAAAGCCACGCGCGATGCGGCGATTGAAGCGGGTCATGACATTCGCGGAGTCTTTCCCAACGCGGATGATCTTGTTGCGTCCCTCTCTGAGCATGTAAGCGGGCGTGCCCTGCATTTGCACGGACGCCATACCAGAGGCGAGATTGCAAAACGGCTGACTTCGGCTGGATTAGAAACGAAATCCTCTGTCGTGTATGAGCAAAATCTAAGGAAATGGAGTGCGCAGGAACGGCAAATCATTTTGGCCGAGCCATCCCTCATCCTGCCACTTTACTCGCCCCGATCAGCCTCGCTCACCGCAAAGCTTCTTGGAGATTTCAAGGGCGATTTGACCCTTATCGGCCTGTCGCAGGCTTGTCTCGACGCGTGGGATGGCCCTGAGACCGTGAAAGCTTTCTGCGTGGATCACCCTGACGGACAGGCCATGAAGCAGGCCATTGCGTCGCAGCTTGTGGGATCACCGCTTGAGAGGGGCGGTCGCAGGGTCTAGGCTCTGATTATAAATGGAAGAATAGGTTCTGGATTCGAAAGGTGGATCTCGTGTCAGGTGATAAGAAAACCCCGCAGGATGCTGCGAGTGACAAAACGGAAACCTCACAGGATCAGGATGCCGTGACTGTAGATGTTGCGGAGGAGGCCCCAAACACTGACCTGACGTCAGAGACGAAAACCGAAGAGCCAGTCGCTGAAGAGATCGAAACCGCTGACGAAACGGAAGAGACCTCACAGGAACCTGAGCCGAGCGAAGAGGCCGAAGCGGCGGAAATTTACTCGGTCGACGAGACCAAAGAGGAGAAGCCGGAGGTCACACCCCCTGCCCCTGTCACCAAGGTCGAGAAACGCGGCGGCTTTGTCCCTCTGGTTCTGGGTGGCATTGTTTGTGCGGCGCTGGGCTACGCAGGCGCTCAGTTCCTGAAACCAAATGGTTGGCCCTTCCCCGGCACGAATACCGAAGAGCTGACTCAACAGATCACTGCTCTCGAAGGACAAATCAAAGACCTACAGACGGCGGCGACGCAACGTGCAGAAGCGCAGCAAGCCGCGTTGGCCGATCTCGAAACCCAGATCGCTGCGCAAGACAACTCGGGACAATACGACGCGCTCGCTGATCAGCTTGCGACATTCGAAGACCGGATGACCCAGATTGAGGCCCGCCCCGTGGCTGAGGCCGTTGTCTCCCCCGAAGCCACCGCAGCCTATGAACGCCAACTGACGCAAATGCAGGACCTACTCAACAGTGAGATCGCCCGACTGGAAGAGGCCAAGGATCAAGCCGTGGCCGAGGAAACCGCAGCGCGGATTTCTACGGCAAAGGCACGGCTGCAAACCTTGGTCGATGCGGGCGAACCCTTCGCACAGGTGTTGTCCGAATTTAACACCGATGTGCCCGAGGTTTTACGACAGGCGGCCGCGGACGGCATCCCAAGCGTGACATCTCTCCATGAAGGCTATGCCGAGGCGGCACGTGACGCCTTGGTGGCCTCCTCGCACGCGGCTTATGAGGCGGGTGACCAGAACTGGTTCCAGACTGCGCTTCAAACCCAAATCGGATTGCGATCCACCAAACCGAAAGAGGGTGATGATGCCGATGCGATCCTGTCGCGTGCTGAACAAGATGTGCGCGATGGCCTCTTTGCCAAGGCGATCACCACACTTGAGGCCCTGCCCGAGGAAGGCAAAGCCGAGATGCAGGGTTGGATTGCTGACGCTCAGGAACGGGTGGATGTGATGACGGCCCTTGATGAATTTCTTGGTCAGTAAGAAAGGCGAAAAAATATGCTCTGGTCCCTCGTGAAAATCGTTGTTTTCGTCATTCTTGTTGCAGCGCTTGCCTATGGTGGCACGGTGTTGATGGAAACTGAAGGTGGCGCGCAGATTGCCTTTGGCAGTTATGAAATCACCCTGACCCCGCTCAAGGCGGTTCTGGCCCTGATCGCGCTGATCGTTGCGATCTATGTGGCGCTGAAACTTCTGGGCCTTCTCGTCGCCGTCGCGCGGTTCTTGCTTGGCGATGAAACCGCGATCTCTCGCTATTTCGACCGCAATCGTGAGAAAAAGGGGATCGAGGCGGTTACGGACGGCATGATGGCGCTGGCCTCTGGGGATGGCCGTCTTGCGCTGGCTAAGGCTTCGAAGGCTGAAAAATATCTTCAGAAACCTGAGCTGACGAATCTATTGAAGGCACAGGCCGCGGTGATGAATGGCGATAAACTTACCGCCGAGCGCGCCTTTAAACAGTTGGTGGCCGACGAACGCACCCGGTTTGTTGGCGTTCAAGGCATCATGAAGCAAAAGCTTGAAGAGGGTGATACGGCGACCGCGCTGAAGCTGGCTGAAAAAGCCTTTGCTCTGAAGCCGAAACATGTCGAGACGCAGGACATTCTCCTCAGGCTCCAGGCCGAGAAAGGTGATTGGTCTGCCGCGCGCTCCACGCTGTCGGCCAAGCTGAAACACGGCGCAATTCCGCGTGACGTGCACAAACGCCGCGACGCTGTTCTAGCGCTGTCACAGGCGAAGGGCGTGTTTGAGAAAGGCGCCAGTATCGAGTCCAGAGAAGCGGCGATTGAAGCCAATAAAAAGTCTCCAGATTTGATCCCGGCTGCGGTGATGGCCTCCGATGAATATGTTGCGGAGGGCAAACAACGTCAGGCCACGCGTGTGATCAAGAAGGCTTGGGAAGCTCAGCCCCACCCCGATCTTGCAGCAGCTTTCGCCCGGATCGAACCGAAGGAAACGCCGGAGCAACGCATCAAACGCTTTGCGGCCTTGACCAAGGTGCATCCTGAGAACCCGGAAAGCAAAATGCTCGCCTCCGAGCTTTATATTGCTGCCGAAGATTTCCCGGCGGCACGCAGAGCGCTGGGCGATCTGGCTGAGATCAACCCGACAGCCCGCAGCCTTACGATTCTGGCCGCGATCGAGCGTGGCGAAGGCGCCGAAGATGTCGTGGTGCGTGGCTGGTTGACGCGCGCATTGACCGCGCCGCGTGGTCCGCAGTGGGTTTGTGACAATTGTCAGACCATCCATGCGGAATGGGCGCCAGTCTGCGATCAATGCGGTGGCTTCGACACGCTGAGCTGGCGTAAACCGACTCACTCCGAGGTCGCGATGCCTGCAGGCACGGAAATGCTTCCGATGATCGTCGGCGCGATGCCGGACCCTGCAGTTGAGACCGATGATTCCGATGACGATGACGCGGAAGAATCCGCCCCAATGGTCGATGTGACCCCTGCGGAGGAAAAGGAAACGGAAAAGGGTGCAAATTAGGGCTACACACCTCTGAAAGAGGGTGATAAAGACCCGTTCACGCCGAAAGCGCGTCTTTCGGCAAAGGTGCCGGTGTAGCTCAGCTGGTAGAGCACGTCATTCGTAATGATGGGGTCGTAGGTTCGAGTCCTATCACCGGCACCACTTTTCATGCAAAACCTGTCCGATCAAAGCCTTATGCTCTGACTGTCTCGTCCGTATTTTTGTGATCCCGTGCACGACCAAAGTCATCAAGGATGGCAAGAACCGCCGGGGTGACGAACAGCGACAGGAGCGTTGCTGTACTGAGACCAAAAGCGAGGCTTGCCACAATCGGGCGCAGAAATTGAGCCTGCGTCGAGGTTTCGAACAGCAAAGGTCCGAGCCCGACAATCGTGGTCAGGGACGTCAGGAAAATCGCCCGAAACCGATCACGGACGGCGGCTGTGCCTGCTTCGATCATGGAGGCCCCGTGGCGCCGGCGTTCGAGGATAAACCCATCCAAAAGGATCGAGTTGTTCACCACAACGCCTGCCAAAGTCGCAAGCCCGACAAGGCTCGGCAGCGAGATCGCAAGGCCAAGCGCCCAATGTCCCCACATCACTCCGATCAGGCTGAGCGGCACGGCGATGAGGACCGCAACGGGGCGCAGGAAGCTCGACATATAGAATGCCAAAAGCAAATAGACCCCAATCGCGCCCACCATGACGTTGCGCGCCAATGAGGCGCCGGTCGTGGCCGTGTCTTCCTCTTCGCCCAGAACGATGATTTTGGTGCTTGGACGGGTCGAGGCAAGCTGCGGCAGGTAATCGGCGCGCATCGCGGCCATCAATTCGCGGGCATTGGCGACAGAGGCATTGATCGTGCCCTGAACGGAGACGGCGCGGGTGTCGTTCACATGGGTGATGGTGGAATAACCCCGCCCCTCAGTGACCTCGGCAATCGCTGAGAGGGGCACGCGCGCACCGCTGTTGGAGGGGACGCGCAGAGCAAGGACATCCTCGCGATTACGCCGTTCTGTGGGCGCGAGGCGCGCAACGATATCGACCTGACCGTAGCGGTCGGCAAAGCTGACGGCACTGTCGCCTCGGAACGCGGCACGCAGTTCGGTGGCCAGTGCTTGAGGTGTGACTCCCAACAGATTGGCTTCTGTCGGTTTCATTCGCACGATCAGTTCCGGTTTGCCGGGCTGAAGATCAAAGGTCACGTCCCGCACCCCATCGAACCCGCGGAAAAACCGGCGCAGTTCGCGGGCCGTGAGGGCAAGATCATCTAGATTGTCTCCTTCGACTAAAAGGTCGATGGGCTTTCCGCCTGCGCCGCGCTCCTTATCGGTGATCCGAAAGGCCGCCATGTCGGGCATTCGACCGGAAAGCTGTTTCCAGCGATCCACAACCTCGCCCACTGGTGTTGTCCGCGTCCCGGCGGGCAAAAGGGCCGCGCTGATCGTCGCCATATTCGGCCCACTCGCAGGCGTATCGGCGTTCATGCCGTATGTGATCGTGTAGCTTTGCACCAAGGGCTGTCCGTCCGGCTGCTCCGGTGTCAGTTCCGCGCTCAATTGCTCAAGCGCCTTGGCGACCTTGGCCACACGTGCCTCCGTGCGCGCAAGCGGTGAGCCTTCGGAGAGCAAAAGCCGGGCTTCAACGGTGTCACTTTCGAGCGAGGGAAAGCTTTGATATTTCAAGAACCCACCGGTGAAAAGCGATAGGGACATAAGCACCAGAAAGATCGCGCCACCAAGCGTCAGATAGCGCCACCTGAGGCAAAGCTCCGCAAAAGGCACGACGACGCGATCCCGGAGCCCATCGAATAGCGCATTCACCCGACGCGAGACCGCCCCCGGACGCAGGTCGCGATCCAAGGAATGGCGCATGTGGTTCGGCAGGATCAGGAAGGCTTCGATCAGGCTGACAGTCAGAGTGATCAACAGCACGATGGGAATGTATTTCAAAAGTGCGCCGATATTTCCGCTCAGAAAACTCAGCGGCCCGATCACCATCACGGTCGTCAGGAAAGAGGCGAACACCCCCGGCCCCACTTGTTTCACCCCGTTGATGGCGGCGGTTTTGGCGTCTTCCCCGGCCTGACGGCGCCGTACGATGTTTTCGGCAATGACGATGGCGTCATCCATCAAAAGCCCGGTCGCAACCAAGAGCGCCACCATGGTCATCATGTTGATTGTATAGCCCAATAGCTGCATCGCGAAGATGGCGCCAAGAAAGCTGACGGGTAGCCCCATCGCGACCCAAAACGACATGCGCAGACCGAAGAACAGCCACATGGTGAAGAGCACGAGGAGCAACCCTTGAATCCCATTCACCCCGATGATGCGCAGGCGTTCGGTGATGTTTGAGGTGGAGTCCTGCGAGATGGCGAGGTGAATGCCTGCGGGGGCTTCGGCCTGCGCTGCCTCAATCTGGTGATCCAAAGCGGCGCGGACTTTAAGAGCATCCTGCGCGCTGGTCTTTTGCACGGCGACAATCGCGGCGCGTTGTCCGTTGAAAAAGGTCGCTGTTGAAGGGTCAGCAAATTGTGCGCTGATCTTTGCGACATCACCCAGACGAACCTCGCCCCCGGTGCGCGAACCGGTCAGGGGGATCTGCGCCAACTCATAAGCGGTTCGCTTTTCACCCAGAAATCGGATGGCTGTGTCTTGTGACGGACTCTCAAGCGTGCCGCCCGGCATATCGAGGCTATAGCGCGCTAATTGGGCTGCAACACGGGTCACATCGAGACCAAAGCGCTCAAGTTCGGCAGGGTCAATTTCCACCGCAATTTCGCGGTCCGAAAAGCCCGTCACATCAACCATGGAGATGTTCGGATCTCTTCGCAAACGATCCGCAAACGCCTCCGCATAGGCATAGAGCACGGCGGGGTCATCGGGTCCTGTGATCGCGACGGAGGACACGGAAGCGACACGTTCCACGATTTGTGTCACCGGATCGTCCGCCTTGTCCGGGAAGCTGGAAATGCCGTCGATCGTGTCTTTCACGTCATTGTAAAAGCGCGTCATATCTGCGCCTTCGAGCATCTCGACCGTGATTTGCGCGGCGTTTTCCCGCGCAAGACATGTCAGTTTTGAAAGGTTTTCGACCTTCATCAGCATCGGATCGGCCACGGTACAGATGCCGCTTTCAACCTCGGAGGCGGCCGCCCCCGGATAGGTGATGCGCACGGACACCTCGGAGGGTGGTGTCACCGGGAAGGTATCGCGCTGCAGGTTGGGCAGGGCCAAAAGCCCCAGTCCGGCCAATGCGATCATCAGAATGTTTGCGGCGGTGCGATGGCCTGCGAAAAGCGCGATCATGGTTGCGCCCCCGCACCCTTACCCCCCTGACCGCCGCCGGGCTTCTTCGGCATCGTGGGGACCTGTCCCATGGCCAAAGCCGTGATTTCGGCCTTGCGGGCCTCATCCTCGACGCCTTTCGCGGCCATGCCCGGCACTGCAATCGAAGGGTCGGTGATGACAAGCTGATCACCCTCTTCCAACCCGCTTTCGATCACCGCCAGATCGCCGGAGACAAAGCTGGTGATGACCTGACGCTTTGCCAATTTTTCATCCGCCACCACTAAGGCCGTGCCAGCACTCACCGCTTCGGCAGGCACCACTAGCGCCGTTATTTTCGGGGCGATGAGATCGACCGCCACCACCATATTGCTGCGCAAAGGAGGGCGCACACCTGCCGCACTTTGGGCTTGAGGCATGTCGACGCGCACAACGACAGGGGCGTTCTGAGTGGGGCTGTCGATGGCCTCGCCTATCCTCGCGACCGTGGCTTTCCATGTGACGTTATGATCGGCAAAGGGTAGGCTGACGCGGGCTTTTAGATCGGTGACCTGCGTTTTTGTGAGCCGCAAAAGGGGCCCGATCCGACCCAAAGGAAACTGTGCGGCAATATCGACCGCATCAATGCCTTCGCCGGTCAAAAGAACCTGGCCTTGCGTCACATATTGCCCTGTGTCCGAAGCCACCGAAGTGATCCGCATGTCGTAGGGCGCAGCAATGTCCGTGAATCCCAACTCACGGGACACAGAGGCTTTTTGCGTCAATAGAACTTCCCGTTCTGCTGCGTTCAATTTCAACTGGTTTTCATACTCGACCGCTTTCGTGCGGGCGGTCAACTCCGCCCGACGCGCGGTTTCAAGCGCGGTTTGCGTCGCAACGCCTTGCGTGCGGAGCTGTTCCTGACGCGCGAGTTCACTCTGAGCCAACGCCAAGTCCGCGGTCGCAATTTCGAGGCTGGCCTGTAACGTCTCGGTTTTGACTTCAAAGGCAGCCAGCTGTGCCTCGATACTCGCCAGATCAAGTCGCAGATCGCTGTCGTCGATAGTGAAAAGTTGGGTATTTTTCGAGATGAGATCGCCCGCTGCGAGGTTCGGGGCAATATCCATGATTTCGCCGGAAACGCGCGCAATCGCACGCCATTCCCGTGTCGGTGTTACGGTGCCGTACCCAGTCACGCGCGGGATCAGTTCGATCGGCTCCAAGGTGATCACCCTCACGATTGCGGGCGGCCGATTGGTTTCTTTGGCCTGCGGCAGCTTGCGCAGCTCATCGGCAAAGAGGACGGCAGCGAGACCCAATGTGGTCGGGAGGCCGACCATTAAGATCCGCGCGACAAATGTTCCGACTTTGGCCATGAAATCCCACCCCCATATAGTTTCATATACGTGCATATCATGGTTGTGCCGAAATTCTAGCTCACCTTTTAAATTGAGGCGGATCAGTCTCAGACCAAGTGTTGAAGCACACTCTCACGAGACAAGATTCTCGCCGATATTCATTCAATTTTAGAAGTTAAGTTGGTGTTTATTCCTCCCTGCTATCTCTGATTTCGGGTGAAATATGAGGTGGTGGTATGAGCGGGAAAGGGAACGCTCCGATTATCATCAAGAAAAGGAAAGTCATCGTAGGCGGCGGTCATCATGGCGGCGCCTGGAAGGTGGCCATCGCATAATTTCCTTTGATCTAGGGACGCATTTTGCGTCGCATGAGTTTTGAGACCCGCCCCACGGACGGTTTCAGGATCGTCATTCTGACTGATTACGGATGACCTCTTTCGGCCGACCGTGCCACCCCCTCGGGATGCACTCTGATCATTGGAGCTTAAAGGCTAAAAGTTTCCTAAGCTGGCTTGGAGAGATGCTTTCAATTTGAGGCAAAAGAAGGGCAATTTCTCACGCTTTTCTCTTCATAGTTAATGACTTACGCACCATTGAGGTCGTTGTCCCAGCGGGCCCATAGGTGTTGAATTCGGGCGAAGGTGATTTCAAAGACATCAGCCGCTCACGCGCCATTCTGATCCCTTTGGCCGAAGCCATTAGCAAGCGTTGATTGTTTGCAATGCGCTTTTCCAATGTGTTGAGCGTCGCGGCTGGAACCTGAGTTTTTGCGACCAGAGACATCAGGTTTTCTTTTGGTTTGGCCAATCCCTGCAGCATGATAAAATCGCTCTTGAGAATGGCCTCCTTTTCTTTGTCGAGCAAATCCTTCAGAGCGGAAACTGGGCGAAATGCATCAAGAATAGCCATTGGATTTCTCCTTTAAGGTATTGAAAATTTGTTCGGAAAGGCCGATTCCCCCGGCTTCAACCATTTTTTCGGCTTGGGCTTGAACGAGAAAGGACGAAAATTGATCCTCGCCAGAACCGCCCCCAAAGGTTTCGGGAGTTTGACCGAATCCCGCACTTTTCAGCATTTCCGCGAGAAAGGCCGCTTCAAGCTTGTCAGCCGCCTCCTGCATCTGTTCCTCATACGTGATCTGCGGAGTATTGGCGGTAGTGACTGGACTGATGGATGTCAAAGACATGGGGTCGCTCCAATTCAATGTATTTTTCGACTCCTAACCGCCATTCGGTAAAGAAGCGGTAACCCTCTGCGTGGATATTGGCATCACGGCGAAAGAAATCCCGGATGCAAGAAATGCAATTTTTAAATTTTGATCTTCAGGCGACTGATGTCGCTGGCGCACAACTTCGCACTGTCCCGGAGTCTGTTGAGCGAGTGATCGCGAAAAGCCAGGCAGCCGCGGCACAATCTGCCATGACTGATAGTGCAGTTGCTCATGCTGCAAAGAAAATTGGTATGGTATCGTTTGAAGATGTGTTTTGGCGCGCCGGTACCGAAGGTAGAAGCCAGTCAACGGATGCGCTGAACGCTTCTGACACGGGCGCTGATAAAGCCGAGAACGTCGTGCCGAAAGTGACGACCTTTTTTGAACAAGCCGGGCAGTCCAAGCTGCAAACAGATTTCTCGGCCCAACAGATGCCGGGTCCAAGCGCGGGTATTCAGCTGCTTGAGGGAGTTGAAGCGGAACCAATCTCAATTGTCGAGGTGCGTGAGGCTTCAGAAAGCGAGGATCAGACATCTGATCTCGATGGTGACGCGCCTGATGTCGAGGCGAGCATTTTTGAACAGGCGACCCCAAAGCAAGAGTCTGAGCAGCAGGTTGCTACGGTGGCATCAAATTCCTTCACCGTGCCACAATCTTTTCCAGAGGTCGCCTCGCCCAAATTGTCGGGGGCGACCGGAGACGGAGTTGCGAGATCCAATCCAGGCGATTTTGAGACCGCGATCCAATTCAACGGTGAGGCGCTCCCTGAACAGAAATCGAGCATTGGGGTCAGCTTTGCTTCGGAAGCGGCGAACGCATTGACTTTGCGAGTCGGCGATCCGGGGCCTCGTGGCGAGACGGATGGTGTCGAGGCAATTGGGTCGCGTATTACCAAGCAAGAAAATCGTGGAGAGAAGCGTGATGTCTCCACATTCCTCCCCGTTACCCAAAACGGTAGCACTATGATTGGGCTCGGTCCTTTCGCGTCCGAAGACAATGAAACCGCAAAACAGCTCCCTTTGGCCCCTGTCGGTATGGTGAAAGATGCGGCATCAGATACAGCCTCGGGGGCGAGGGAGGCAGCCCCTAACATTCAGTTCGAGACACAAGATCAAACGATGCGCGTTGAGGCCTTCGGCAAGGAGATGCGCAAACCCGTCATTGGCCAGCCTCCGGACCTTGCGATGCCGGAGAAAGGTGGGATTTCTGAGGCAGCGGACGAGCCCAAAACGACACTCAAAGCGGCAATGACGACGGGCATTTCGCAATTGGCTCCGGATGCGGCTCTTAGTTACGTTTTGAAAAACGGAATCTCTGACAAGCCTGAAGTGCAGGCCGGTGGAGCACCAGTGACGGAGGCAGCCGTTAAGTCAGACTTGGAGAACGAACTGCCCCAAGGTCTGCGCCGCAAGGACGTTTCGAAACCTCTTGGCTCTGAACCTGAATCAGAACTAGCTTCGACCACTGAGCCGCCCGCAGAACAGCACGAGATAGAGCGAGGCCCTGCGGAACAAACGAAGTCCGATAAGGGCTCTGAAGCATCTGATCCGCCCGAGCAAATCACAGTGAAAACGTCAGAGCCAAGCCCGGCTTCAGGGCTTGCGGTGAGAGCATCTGAAGCAATCTTTGCCAATGGCGAGAAACCCGAAGGCTTGGAGGGTTTGGAAGAATTGGCCAGCTTGTCTGGCGCTTCTAAAGACCAGCAGATTGCGCGTGAATTCGCCTCTCCAACAAGCGCGGCAAATCGGGTTGAACTCTCTCATCGGGTTGCGATGCAAATCGCGGATGCGGCGCGTCAACTGCCTGATCGGCCTGTTGAAATTACGTTGAGCCCAGAGGAGCTTGGCAAAGTGCGCCTGTCTTTCCAAATGTCGGAAAGTGGTGCGATGCATGTTGTGATTGCGACGGAGCGCCCTGAAACGCTCGACCTTTTACGCCGCAATATCGACAGCCTTGCCGCAGAATTCCAAGACCTCGGATATGCCGACAGTGGGTTCAGTTTCGAAAGCTTTGATCAGGGCGCACAGAATGAAGACACCTCGTCCGAGTCCCCCGGCTTCAGGGGGGGTGATGCGACAAATCTCTCCGAGGATAACACTCATATCGCCGCTGCCCCGGTTCGTCTCACTTTGAGCGCCAGCTCTGGCATGGATATTCGGCTTTAACAGGAGGCTTTGATGACCAACACGATTGCCGTGGCAAGCACCGCAACGACAACGCCTTCGGCGAACACGTCAAGCGCATCCACCAAAGAAAGCTCCGGCTCCAGCACCATGATGAGTGCGGATTTCGAAACATTTTTGACGATGCTGACCGTGCAGATGCAAAATCAGGATCCTCTCAATCCGATTGAGTCGACCGACTATGCTGTGCAATTGGCGACATTCTCAGAGGTCGAACAGGCGGTTTTGACCAATGATCTTTTGGAACAATTGTCCTCTCAGCTCAGTCTAATGGGCTTTTCACAATTGTCAGGCTGGGTTGGCCAAGATGCGCGCAGTGGAGCGGCGGCCTATTTTAATGGCAACGCGCCAGTGAGCCTCTCGGGGGACTTCGCGACGGCTGCCAACTCAGCCGTTTTGATTGTCCGTGACAGGAATGGAAATGTCGTCCAAGAGGTTCCGATCGATCCAAAGCAAAAGACCTTTGAATGGGCGGGGTCCGTCAATGGTGCCACTCCAGTTGAGGCGGGGCTCTACAGCTTCGAAATCGAGAACTATTACAATGATGATTATCTTTCTACGACATCGGTCGAGAGCTATTCCAAAATCATCGAGGCGCGCGCGGACAGTGGAGATATCATTCTCGTGCTCGAAGGTGGCAACGAAATCGGCTCCTCCGATGTGACCGCACTGCGTGATGCGGATTAGGGCGTGCACTTGATGATTTTCACCGTCTCGCGTTAGATGTGACGATCTTTTACGGGGACGCGGAAATTGACAATAGATCCTGATGGCCCGCCGGAGGAGCTACGTTCTTTTGCGTCGAAGACTTACGGTGCGGATCAGACATGGAGCGCCTTGTCCGGCGGCCGAAGCAATCGGTCTTGGCGGCTTCTATCTGGTGGAGAGTCCTGGGTCTTCAAACTGTTTGATCCCGAACGCGCGAACCATCTGTTTCCCAATGACCCAACCGCTGAAATCATAGCGCTCAAGGCTTTAGGCGGCACGGGTCTTGCCCCTGATTTTGAAAACTCTTTCGTCGCAGATGCAGGTGTGTGCCTCATCTATCGCTACGTTGTGGGGCGCCCCACGCCTCAAACAGATGCGGGGACGATTCGACTGCTTGCAAACCTGCATGGGGTCGCGGCCCCAAAGCTGAGACACCTAGAGATCAACCCGAAAGCTCTTTTGCGTGATGGTCAAAAGTTCTTGGAGAGGATTGCGACTGACCGCGCCAAGAGGTTGAGTAAATGCGCGCCGGGACTAAAGGATGTTCCCTCCGGGCCAAATGTTTTCCTGCACGGCGATCCTGTACCCGCCAATGTGTTGGCTGATGGAGACACCCGCTGCATGATAGATTGGCAATGTCCCGCGACGGGGGACGCCACCGCCGATCTCGCCATAGCGCTCTCCCCGGCGATGCATGTCGTTTACGGCGCAGGGGCTCTCACGTCATCGCAAGAAAGGGAGGCCCTGCTGGCTTATCCCGATGCGGACGTTATCGAGCGTTATCTCGCGCTCAAACCTTTCTACCATTGGCGTATGGCGGCCTACTGCGCCTGGAAAGCGGCACACGGCGAAGCGGTTTATGAGAACGCGTTCGAGGCGGAGCTTAGCCGAATATAAGTATCGCTGCGGCGCCTAGCCCCGCGGAGACGGCGCCCCCCAGAAGAAGCCAGAGCACCTGCCAGCGATTGCTCTGCTTGGCGGGTTTTTCCGATTCTTTGTTTTGAGAGATCAACAGCGCCTCTGCCAGTTGTGGCAAGCGCGGCCCAAACCGCGACAGCACCCGCGCCGTGTTCAACAAATCGCGTGTCAGGGCGCGGGGGCCGATGTTGGCCTTGATATACTCCTCGACCACCGGTTTTGAGACTTCCCAAATGTTGATATGCGGATCGAGTGATCGCGAGACGCCCTCGACCACCACCATCGTGCGCTGCAACAGGATCAATTCCGTGCGGGTCTGCATCCCGAAGCGTTCAGTCACTTCAAACAGATAAGACAAAAGCCGCGCCATGGAGATGCGAGTGGCATCCATGCCAAAGATTGGATCGCCTACGGCACGCAGCGCACGGGCGAACTCATCCACGTCCTGGTCGGCCGGAACATAGCCGGCTTCGAAGTGAACCTCCGCCACGCGTTTGTAGTCTTGTTTGATAAATCCGTACAAAATCTCTGCGTAAACACGTCGTGTATACTCATCGAGCATCCCCATGATGCCGAAATCCAAGGCGATAATTTCGCCGTTGGGCGCGATCTTGAGGTTGCCCTGATGCATGTCGGCGTGGAAAAAACCATCGCGCAACGCGTGGGTCAGGAACATTTGCAATACGCGCGGCCCGAGGACGGACAGATCGTGCCCGGCTGCGGTGATGTCATCGACATTGGAGGCGGTGATACCGTCCACCCATTCGAGCGTCATTACTCGTTTGGACGACAGGCCCCATTCGACGGCAGGCACTGAGAAGCCTTCGTCATCCGCCGTGTTGGCGGCATATTGCGAGGCGGAGGCGCTCTCCAAGCGCAGGTCCAGCTCGCCATGCACCACGCCTTCGAAATGCGCGATGACTTCGGTCGGGCGCAGCCGTCGCGAAGCGGGGGAGAGCTTCTCGATCAGCGAGGCGATCAGGTAGAAGGCGTCCACATCGGTGCGAAAGGCGCGCTCGATGCCGGGACGCAGGACTTTGACCGCGACAGCTTGGCCGGTGTCGGCGCGCACGGCCTTGTGCACCTGCGCGATAGAGGCGGCGGCGACGGGTTCGGAAAACTCCGAGAACAGCTCGGAAATCGGCGCTTCCAACTCGGTTTCGACGGTCTTGATCGCAGCCTCTCGTGGAAACGGTGGCATGCGGTCCTGAAGCACTTGCAACTGCTTGGCGAGATCGGCGCCCACCACATCCGGTCGGGTCGACAAAATCTGCCCGAATTTGATGTAAGCTGGCCCCAAGGCTGTCAGGGCGCGTGTTAAAGGCGGTTGCTCGGGGTCGCCCTTATAGCCCAACCATTGAAACGGCCAGACCACGGTGCGCGCCAAAATGCGAAAGGCTTTGGGCGCATCGAGCGCATCCATCGCCTGCGTCATGGCACCTGTACGCTCCATGGTCGCGCCAGTGCGGATCAGCCGCCAAATGTTGTGAGGTCCGCGCATCAGAGTTTCCACCCAGAGTGCAAGGCCGCGATACCCATCGTCAAATTACGATACTTAACGTTCGAAAATCCGGCGGTTTTGATCATCTGCGCAAATGTATCCTGATCCGGGAACTTTCGGATGCTCTCCACCAGATACTGATAGCTGTCATAATCGCCCGCAATCGCCTGACCCATGCGCGGGATGACGTTGAAGGAATAGAGATCGTAGGCCTTTTGCATCATCGGGTTCGGGAGCTGTGAAAATTCCAGAACCATCAACCTCCCGCCGGGCTTCAACACGCGGTAGGCTTCGGAGAGCGCATCGGGGATGCGGGTCACGTTCCGGATGCCGAAGGAGATCGTGTAAACGTCGAACTGGTTGTCCTCGAACGGCAGCTTCATCGCATCGCCGGTCACCCATTGCAGGCTTTCGGCCATCTGTTCGGCCTCGGCGCGTTTGCGCCCCTCGACCAGCATCGACTCAGTCATGTCCAAAACGACGGAGGTCGCCCCCGGCGCCCGTTTCAGGAAGCGAAATGAAATATCGCCCGTGCCACCCGCCACATCGAGCAAGTGCTGATTGGGGCGCGGCGCCAGCCAATCCATCATCGCGTCTTTCCAGACCCGGTGAATGCCCATCGACATCACATCGTTCATGATGTCGTATTTCGACGCGACGGAGGTAAACACCCCATGCACCATCCCGGCTTTCTGATCCTCGGCCACATCTTTGAAACCGAAATGGGTGGTTTTGCCGTTCTCGCTCATCGCTCTTGAACCTTTCTCGAAACTTACCCTTCTTATAGGGCTCACATCGGGCGTGACAATCGCATGTCGCAAAGCGAAGGGGCCAAAATGCCGGAATTGCCAGAGGTCGAGACGGTTCGTCGCGGGTTGGAGCCCTCGATGGCGGGGGTGCGGATCACGCAGGCGGACGTGAATAGGCCAGATCTGCGCTGGCCCTTCCCGGAGCGTATGGCGGAACGGCTCACGGGTGCGCGGGTTGAGCGGCTTCGACGGCGCTCGAAATATATCCTTGCCGATTTGGATACGGCGGAAACCTTGCTCATTCACCTCGGCATGTCCGGGCGGATGACGGTATCTGGCGATCCCTTGGGGCAGTTCGTGCATGATCACCCGGCGTTGGAAAAGCATGACCATGTGGTGTTTCACATGGAAAACGGCGCGCGGGTGACGTTCAACGATCCGCGGCGGTTCGGGGCGATGGATATGATGGCGACCGGGGAGGAGGCTGCGCATCCTTTGCTGGCCAAACTCGGGCCGGAACCTCTGGGCAATGCCTTCAGCGAGGATCACTTGATCGCCAAGCTGAAAGGCAAAAACACCCCGATCAAATCGGCGCTTCTGGATCAGCATGTGGTCGCGGGGCTGGGCAATATTTACGTCTGCGAAGTGCTGTTCCGCGCGGGCATCCACCCGGCGCGCAAAGTGTCGCGGATTTCCGACGCGCGGATTGCCACACTCGTGCCGATCATCCGGGAGGTGCTTCTGGAGGCCATCGAAGCCGGGGGATCGTCGCTCAAGGATTTTCGCCAGGCCGACGGCGAGCTTGGCTATTTCCAACATAATTTTCGGGTCTACGGCCGCGAGGGTCAACCCTGTGTGGCGCCGGATTGTGCATCTGTTGTCAAAAGGATCACGCAATCCGGCCGTTCCAGCTTCTTTTGTCCAAGCTGTCAAAGATGACTTGATCCGAGGGGTGTAGCTGTTAGGACTGCCAGACACGACCAGAACCGGAGGGCGCAATGGCCTACAAAACGCTTCTTATCGAGATCAAGGACAGTGTCGAACTGATCCGGCTGAACCGACCGGAGGCGCTCAATGCGCTCAATTCCGAATTGCTGTCGGAGCTGGCCGATGCTTTGGGTAAGGCCGATCTCGACCCGAAAGTGCGCGCCATCGTCATCACTGGCTCGGAAAAGGCCTTTGCCGCCGGGGCTGACATCAAGGAGATGTCGGAGAAATGCTACGCAGATATGGCCAACGAACGGCTCTTCGCCGATGACGCCGACCGCATCAACGCGACGCGCAAACCGGTGATCGCGGCGGTGGCGGGCTATGCGCTGGGCGGGGGATGCGAATTGGCGATGATGTGCGATTTCATCATTGCCGCCGACAACGCCAAATTCGGCCAGCCAGAGATCAACCTTGGCATCATTCCGGGCATCGGCGGCACACAGCGCCTGACGCGGTTTGTCGGCAAATCGAAAGCCATGGAGATGATCCTGACCGGACGGTTCATGGAGGCCGAAGAGGCCGAGCGCGCGGGCCTTGTCTCCCGTGTCGTGCCCGCCAAGAAGCTGGTCGAAGAGGCGCTCTCTGTCGCCGACAAGATTGCCGAGAAGAGCGCGATTTCCGTGGCGGCCGCGAAAGAGGCGGTGAAACGGTCTTATGAGCTGACGCTGGCCGAAGGCATCCGGTTCGAGCGCACCAGCTTTCAGGGCTTGTTCGCCACCGAAGACCAGAAAGAGGGCATGGCCGCTTTCGCCGAAAAGCGTGCGCCGCAGTTCCGCGACAAGTGATCTCGGCTCTGATCGGGCGAGAGATCAAAAACAGGCTTTCCTTTTGTACGATTCTCGCCTAAAGGGACGCCTTACATGCGTGTGGAGCCCGCTTAGGCTATGATGATCCTCCCCGAAAGGGTGGCGAGGCCGTTCACGCAATCGAAATTGTAACACGACCTCGAAGAGGAATATCCCATGGCGAATTCGCCCCAGTCCAAAAAACGCGCCCGTCAGGCTGACCGTCGCAACGACGTCAACAAAGCCCGTCGTTCCCGCATCCGCACCTTCCTGCGCAAAGTCGAAGAAGCAATTGCTTCTGGCGATCAGGCCGCAGCGAAAGCCGCTCTGCAAGCCGCTCAGCCCGAGCTGATGCGCGGCGTGACCAAAGGCGTTGTTCACAAGAACACCGCATCGCGCAAAATCTCCCGTCTTGCTGCTCGTGTCAAAGCGATCGGCTAAGTCCAGAGACTTGATAAGAATAGAGAAACGCGCCTCAGGGCGCGTTTTTTTATGTCAAATTTTGCGCAATTTGCGGCAAATTCATGCTGACTCGGGGGCGAATCCCTGCGGGGAATCGCGGCTAGCAAATCCGCATCTATATCGGCAATTCCTCAAATCGCTCCGGGCGGAAGAGGCGGGGCGAATGAGGCAAATTCGCCACGCTAACATGGGCAGTTATTGAAGAATTTGGATTCGGTTTTCGTAAAGACAGAGTCAAGCGCGAAGATAGATTGCGACTCTCCCGACCGGGTTGCTAGCTTGCCTATGCGATTCACGTCGTCTTGGGGGGACATTCAGGAATCGTGTCGCTGAGACATACAGACTTTCAGGGAAGCTCTGCCGCTCCCCTGGATATGTTTTTGCTGCACGATCCTGGGGCTGTTTCTCGGATAGGGGTATCCGGGGGAAAGCTGTCCGGTCCTGATCTCGCCTTTATTTGCGAGGGAAAGGTCTGGTCTGTCCAAAATACCCGTGCCGTCGTCTTGAAAGCCGTGACATCGAAGAGTGAGGTCTTTGATGAGTGATCGGCACTGGGCGAGGTGCGATCTGATAAGGGCCGGTTTCGGCGATCATGCGACTTGTGAGGGCGTCGCGTGGCCGATACCTTTTTTCGTCCCGCCGACCCAAGGCGACAGGAAAAGCACGAGCCGTGATCTGTGCGGGAAACCGCAAAGGTCCGTCGTCAGCGATTTGTTGGCGTGAATAAAAACGATAACGAATATCGATAATGGGTCGAAAAAAGAAAATGAAAAACGATACGTGGGGACGTGTTAAGCAGCAACTTCTCGAAAGCGTGGGCCGCAACAACTACGCAAACTGGATCGAGCCGCTGGAATTGAAAAAAGTCGATAACGGGGTCGCGGTGTTTTCCGTCCCGACGAGCTTTATGGCGAACTGGGTGTCGCGCAATTTTTCGGAAACCATTCTGATTCATCTGAAGGCCGCGAATGCGCCGGCGTCCCGTGTGGAGTTCAAGGTCGAGCCGCACAAGACCCCCGCCGCACCCGCTTCTGAGGCGCCTGCGCCCAAGGCCGAAGCTGCCGCTCCGGCGCCGCAAAAAGCCGTGGAGCCACAGGTTCAGGACACACCCGCAGAGGACCTGCCTGGTGCGCCGCTCGACCCGCGGTTCACCTTTGACAATTTCGTTGTCGGTAAGCCGAACGAATTGGCTCATGCGGCCGCGCGCCGTGTCGCCGAGGGCGGTCCGGTGACCTTTAACCCTCTGTTCCTCTACGGCGGTGTTGGCCTTGGTAAGACCCACCTGATGCACGCCATCGCCCATGAAATCCGCGATCGCGACCCGTCCCTGCGCGTGCTCTATCTCTCTGCCGAGCAATTTATGTATCGCTTCGTCCAGGCGCTGCGGGATCGTCAGATGATCGATTTCAAACAGATTTTCCGCTCTGTCGATGTGCTCATGGTCGATGACGTGCAATTCATCGCGGGTAAGGATTCGACCCAAGAAGAGTTCTTCCACACCTTCAACGCGCTGGTGGACCAGAACAAACAGATCATCATTTCCGCCGACCGTGCGCCGGGGGAAATTCAGGGGCTTGAGGACCGGATCAAATCGCGTCTGCAATGCGGTTTGGTCGTAGACCTGCACCCGACCGACTACGAATTGCGTCTCGGCGTGCTGCAAACCAAGGCTGAAAGCTACCGCGCGCAATACCCGGAGCTTAAATTCGCAGATGGTGTGCTGGAATTCCTTGCGCATCGCATTTCGACCAACGTCCGTGTGCTCGAAGGCGCGCTGATGCGTCTGTTTGCCTTTGCTTCGCTCGTTGGTCGCGAGATCGACCTCGATCTGACTCAGGAATGTCTCGCCGATATTCTTAAAGCTTCCGAGCGTAAGGTGACCGTCGAAGAGATCCAGCGTAAAGTCTCCGAGCATTACGCCATCCGCCTTTCGGATATGATCGGCCCGAAGCGCGTGCGCTCCATTGCGCGCCCGCGTCAGGTCGCGATGTATCTCGCGAAACACATGACTACGCGGTCCTTGCCGGAAATCGGTCGCCGTTTCGGTGGTCGCGATCACACTACGGTCATGCATGGCGTGAAACGGATCGAAGAGCTCAAAGGCACCGACAGTCAGATCGCCGACGATCTGGAAATGCTGCGCCGCACGCTTGAGGCCTGATCCGGCCCTTAAATTGAGTCCAATACGCTGCACCGCCAAGACAATCGTTCTCGGCGGTGTCTGCGTCTCTTGACGATCCGGATCGTTCACCACACAGTCACAACCAAACAAACTATTGCGCCCGGCGATGGATCGTTTACCTTCAACGCCCCGGCTCATGAGACATACGAGGGTGGTATGAAAATCAGCATCGAACGCGGCACGCTTTTGAAAGCCGTCGGTCAGGCGCAATCTGTTGTCGAGCGCCGGAACACCATTCCGATCCTGGCCAACGTTCTGATCGAGGCCGAGGGCGACACCGTTTCCTTCCGCGCGACCGATCTGGACATCGAAGTGGTGGACAAATGTGCCGCCATGGTTGAACGCGCGGGCGCCACCACGGTCTCCGCCGTGACGCTCCACGAGATTGTCCGCAAACTGCCGGACGGCGCGATGGTTCAGCTCACCGACGATGGCGCCAATGGCCGCCTGACCGTCGAAGCGGGCCGGTCGAACTTTTCATTGGCAACTTTGCCGAAAGAAGACTTCCCGGTCATGGCCTCCGCCGAATACGACAGCAATTTTGCCGTCGCGGCGCCGGTCCTGCGCCGGCTGTTCGACAAATCGAAATTCGCGATCTCGACCGAAGAAACGCGGTATTACCTGAACGGCGTCTATATGCATATCGCCGACAGCGAAAATGGCCGTGCGCTTCGCTGTGTGGCGACCGATGGTCACCGTCTAGCGCGCATTGATGCTGATCTGCCGCCTGAGGCCTCCGAGATGCCGGGTGTGATCGTGCCGCGCAAAACCGTGGGCGAATTGCGCAAACTGCTCGACGATGATGACATGATGATCGCGGTCTCCGTGTCCGAGGCGAAAATTCGCTTTGCAACGCCGGAGATCACTCTGACGTCGAAAGTCATCGACGGCACCTTCCCCGATTACACCCGCGTGATCCCGGTCGGAAACACCCGCAAGCTCGAAGTTGATGCTGCCGAGTTTGCCAAGGCCGTGGACCGTGTGGCCACCGTGTCCTCCGAACGCTCGCGTGCCGTCAAACTGACGCTGGACGAAGACAAGCTGACGCTTTCTGTGAATGCCCCCGACAGTGGGGCCGCTGAGGAAGAGCTGGCTGTCGCCTATAACGACGAGCGTCTGGAAATCGGCTTTAATGCCAAATACTTGCTTGAGATTGCCTCGCAGGTCGATCGCGAGAATGCGGTGTTCCTGTTCAACTCCTCGGGTGATCCGACCCTGATGCGCGAAGGCAATGACACCTCCGCCGTCTATGTCGTCATGCCAATGCGGGTGTGAGTATTTCTGCCAAGAAGAAGACCAGAGGGAAGAGATGGGCGGCCTGTTCATAGAAGAGCTGAGCCTGTCGCATTTTCGCTCTCACAGGGCCGCGCGTCTCGAGTTGGACGGGCGGCCTGTCGCCATTTGGGGGCCGAATGGCGCGGGGAAAACCAATATTCTCGAAGCGGTGTCGCTCTTGTCCCCGGGGCGCGGGCTAAGGCGGGCCAGTCCCTACGAGATTGCGCGCAAGCCTGAGGCTTTGGGCTGGAAAATCCGCGCTGATCTGCACTCGCTGCATCAATTTCATGAGCTGGAAACCTGGGCGGAAAGCGGTACGTCGCGCTCTGTGAAAATCGACGGCAAGGCGGCGGCACAGGTGGCGTTGGGCCGTGTAGCGCGTGTGGTCTGGCTGATCCCCGCGATGGACAGGCTTTGGATCGAAGCGCCCGAAGGGCGGCGGCGGTTTCTGGACCGTATGGTGATGAGTTTCGAGCCGCGTCATGCGGAGGTGGTTCTGGCCTATGAGAAGGCCATGCGAGAGCGCAATCGTCTGCTCAAAGACATGGTGCGCGATGCGCATTGGTACGCAGCACTTGAGGCGCAAATGGCCGAGCATGGCGCAGCGATCATGAAGAACCGGCTGACGGCGCTTGAGCGCATCGCGCAGGCGCAGGAGGGGGCGGAGACCGCTTTTCCCTCCGCGGCGCTTGCGTTGAAATCGTCTGACGGTATGGATTTGCCGGAAACTCAGAGTGATCTTTTGGCGGCTTTCCAAGATGGGCGACCGCGCGATCTGGCGGCGGGCCGCACCCTGGTCGGTCCGCATCGTGCTGACATTGAGGGCGTCTACAGCGCCAAAGACGTGCTTGCGGATCAATGTTCGACGGGGGAACAAAAGGCGCTTTTGATCTCGCTTATTCTCGCCAATGGACGTGCGCTGGCAGAGGATTTTGGCGCCGCGCCGATCTTTTTGCTCGATGAGGTGGCCGCGCATCTTGACGCGGATCGTCGCGCGGCGCTTTACGATGAGATTTGCGCCTTAGGCGCGCAGGCTTTTATGACCGGCACGGGGCCGGAATTATTCGCAGAGCTCGGGTCTCGCGCCGCCGCCTATGAGGTGTCGGACGAGGGCGGAAGCTCCAATGTGAAAGAACGGATATGACAATCACTCCCGGCGATCTCGGGCTGTATGCCTTCGCGCTTTTGATCCTGTTTTTGACGCCCGGTCCGGTGTGGCTGGCGATGTTGGCGCGCGCGCTTTCGGGCGGGTTCAATGCGGCTTGGCCCTTGGCCTTGGGCGTTGTTATCGGGGACGTGCTCTGGTCGCTTTTGGCGATCTTGGGTGTGTCGTGGATCGTCTCGGAATTCGACGGGTTCCTGACCGTCCTGCGCTGGGTTGCTGTGGTGATGTTTCTGGTGATGGGGGCCTTGCTGATCCGCAATGCCGACAAGCAAATCGCAGCCGACAGTCGCCTAACGCGCCCCGGCATGTGGGCCGGATTTGTTGCCGGACTGGTGGTGATCCTCGGCAATCCTAAGGCAATCCTGTTCTACATGGGTTTTCTGCCCGGCTTTTTTGACCTCTCCAGCCTCACCGTCTCCGACATAGTTGCGATCTGTGCGATTTCCGCGGTGATCCCGCTGGTCGGCAACCTCATTTTGGGGGCTTCCGTCGGTGCGGTGCGCAAAATCATGACCTCGCCACAGGCCCTGCGGCGGATGAATATCTCTGCTGGCTCCCTCCTAATTTTTGTGGCGCTCATCCTGCCCTTCGTGTGATCCGAATCCGAGCGACGTGACCCGGCGTTTTCCCACTCTTTTTCCGTGTCATTCGCGTGACATCCCCGGCGTGCTCGCGTATAAAATAGGCAAGCAAGAATAGGGAAAACCGCATGTCCGAAACGCCGCAGCAGTCCTCCGATTACGGTGCAGATTCCATTAAGGTTCTCAAAGGCTTGGAGGCCGTTCGCAAACGTCCCGGGATGTATATCGGGGACACCGATGATGGCTCTGGCCTGCATCACATGGTTTACGAAGTCGTGGACAACGGCATTGACGAGGCGTTGGCCGGTCATGCCGATTATGTGACCGTGATTATTCACAAAGACAGCTCGGTTTCCGTGCGGGATAACGGGCGCGGAATTCCGACCGATATGCATGCCGAAGAGGGCGTTTCCGCTGCCGAGGTCATCATGACCCAGCTGCACGCAGGCGGCAAATTTGACAGCAACTCCTATAAGGTGTCCGGCGGTCTGCACGGCGTGGGTGTGTCCGTGGTGAACGCGCTCTCCGAGTGGCTGGAACTCAAGGTTTGGCGCAATGGTAAGATCCACAAAGCCAAATTCGTCAAAGGTGAAACGTCCGAGCATCTCGAAGTGATCGGCGATGCGGGCGACGAGACAGGGACCGAGGTCCGGTTCTTGGCCTCGGCCAAAACCAGCGACCCGGAAGGCACGTTCTCCAACCTCGAATACTCGTTTGAGACGCTGGAAAAACGCCTGCGTGAACTGGCCTTCCTGAACTCCGGTGTACGGATCATTCTGGAGGATCACCGTCCGGCTGAGCCGCTCAAGACCGAGCTGCATTACGATGGCGGCGTGAAGGAATTTGTCAAATATCTCGACCGTCACAAGACGGCGATGATGTCCGACCCGATTTTTGTCACCGGCGAACGCGACGACATCGGCGTTGAGGTCGCGATGTGGTGGAACGACAGCTATCACGAGAACGTCCTGCCCTTCACCAACAACATTCCGCAGCGCGATGGCGGCACGCACCTCGCGGGCTTCCGTGGTGCGCTGACCCGGACGCTGACGAAATACGCGCAAGAGCACGGGATCGGCAAAAAGGAAAAAGTGAGTTTCACGGGCGACGATGCGCGTGAGGGGCTGACTTGCGTCTTGTCCGTCAAAGTGCCGGACCCGAAATTCTCGTCGCAGACCAAGGACAAGCTGGTGTCCTCCGAGGTGCGGCCGGCGGTCGAGAACCTTGTTGGGGAAAAGCTCACCGAGTGGATGGACGAAAACCCGGCAGAGGCGAAGATGATCGTCTCGAAGATTGTCGAAGCGGCTCTGGCCCGCGAAGCTGCGCGCAAAGCGCGCGAGTTGACCCGTCGCAAATCGGCTCTCGACATGGATTTCAACGCGGCCAAGCTCAAAGATTGCTCGGAGAAAGACCCCTCCAAAACTGAAGTCTTCCTCGTCGAGGGGGATTCCGCTGGCGGCTCCGCGCAGACCGGCCGTGATCGTCAGACCCAGGCAATTCTGCCACTCAAAGGTAAAATCCTGAACGTCGAGCGGGCGCGGTTTGACCGGATGCTGTCCTCGCAAGAGATCGGCAACCTTGTCATGGCGCTTGGCACAGGGATCGGGCGCGACGAGTTCAATCTCGATAAGCTGCGCTACCACAAAATCGTCATCATGACGGACGCGGACGTCGACGGCGCACACATCCGCACGCTTCTGCTCACGTTCTTCTTCCGTCAGATGCCGGATCTGATCGAGGCTGGGCACCTCTTTATCGCCCAGCCGCCGCTCTACAAAGTGGCGCGCGGCAAGTCCGAGGTCTATCTCAAGGACCAAGGCGCGATGGAAGATTACCTCATCCAGCAGGGCGTCGAGGGTGCCGTGCTGCGTCTGAAATCCGGCGAAGAGATCGCGGGCGCCGATCTGGCGCGCGTGGTTGAAGGGGCACGGAGCTTCAAACGCATTCTCGAAGCCTTCCCGACCCACTATCCGCGTCATATCCTAGAACAGGCGGCGCTTGCTGGCGCGTTTGAACCGGGTCGCGTGGATGCTGATCTGCCGGGCACGGCAGAGCTAATCGCCCAACGTCTCGACATGATCGCAGTGGAATATGAGCGCGGCTGGTCTGGCCGTCCGACGCAGGATGTGGGCATCCGTCTGACCCGCGTTCTGCGCGGCGTTGAAGAGGTCCGCACCCTTGATGGCGCGATTCTCCGAGGCGGCGAAGCGCGTCGGATCAACCAAGAGGTCCAAGCCACAGATGGACGCTATACGGATCCGTCGAAACTTGTCCGCAAAGACCGCGAAACCGCGATTTACGGTCCGATTGATCTGTTGAATGCGATCCTGGAGGAAGGCGAGAAAGGCCTTTCGATTCAGCGCTATAAAGGCCTTGGCGAGATGAACCCGGATCAGCTTTGGGAAACCACGCTGGATCCGGATGCCCGCACGCTTTTGCAGGTAAAAATCGAAGACTTCGCCGAAGCGGACGACATTTTCACCAAGCTGATGGGTGACGTTGTGGAGCCGCGGCGCGAGTTCATTCAGGACAATGCGCTGAATGTGGAGAACCTCGACGCGTGATTGTTAAAACTCGTAAAGCGCCGCGTCTCAGATGCGGCGCTTTTTCCGTGATAAAAGAAGCTTTTAAGAAGTGGCTTCGAACCGAGGACGGTTGGCGATGACCCATTCGTGGTGTGCAATCGCCTCCTCTACATCGTCGTAATAGACGATCTCGCCACGATCCAATACAGCGCCCGCGTCGCAAAGATCACGGATCATCCTACGAGAATGAGAAATTACCACGGCGCCAGAATTGCGCATCCGGTCGTAGAACAGTTCGCGCGCCTTGTCCTTGAAGTCTTTGTCCCCGACCGAGGTCACCTCATCGACCAGATAGGTGTCAAAGCGGATTCCCATGGAGCAGCCAAAGGCCAAGCGTGACCGCATCCCGGAGGAATACGTGCGGATCGGAAGATCGAAATATTTCCCAAGGTTGGCAAAGTCGCGGGTGAATTCAATTAATTCGTCCGAATCGACACCATAGGCGCGTGCGATGAAACGGACGTTCTGCGCGGCAGTCATTTCGCGGTGAAAGCTCCCGGCAAACCCCACGGGCCAGGACACAGTACCCGTCGCCACGACGCGTCCGTGATCGGGCTTCATTGTGCCCGCAATCAACTTGAGCATCGTGCTCTTCCCAGACCCGTTCCGGCCGAGAAGCGCCACGCTTTTTCCATCGGGAAAAACGGCCGAAGCCCCGCGCACCACGGTGTAGGTGTGGCCGTCTACGCGAAAGGATTTCCAAATATTCTCAAGCCGGATCATGGGCGGATTCACCGTCTGTCGCGCAGCGCATAGAACACCAGAACTGCAATGGACCAGAGCAGAAAATTGAACAACGCAAACAGGGCTATCGTCGACATGCGATGCGGTGCCGTGGACCGTTGGGGTAGGGTCGGTTTGATATGCGCCGCGACATAGCGGGTTTTGCGACCTGCATCAGCGAGTGCGGAATCGTAGCTGGCCAAAGCCGAAACATAGGCCTGTTCTGCAAATTCTTTGTCAACGGAGAGGCTTTCGAATTCCTCAAGGATGGCGGCATAGGCGCGCTCATCGCCCTCCTGCCCCTGGCCAGGAGAGGCGCTGAAATTTTGTCGCTCTGCAGTGATGCGGCGACGGATCACATCAATCTTGTTGCGTACCTGATTGACGCGCGGATCCGTCTCGTTCGTGGTTTGCAGTAACATGTCATGTTCGACCATCGCATCGGCAAGCTGTTGTTGCAGCATGTTAAGAAGGCCCATCTGGCTTTGCGATTCAGCGGAGGGGTCAAGGATCAGGTTCTCGCTCCGGAACCGCGCAATGGCGGAGCGCGCAGCCTTGAGTCGTTCGACCGCCTGTTCGAGATCTTCGCGGGCGTATCGCGTGCCGTCCTCGCGCGCGATCGAACTCAGTTCGTTCACCAAATTCGAGCTCTTGGCCAGAATGCGATCGTTGATCAGCTGAGCGTCCTCGGGCGTAAAGGCGTGTGCGCGGAGCTCTAGTATATGAGCGGAACTGTCGTAGAAGATATCGACCATCCGGTTCCAGTGATCGGTCAACGCCTCAATCGTGTGATCGTCGCCAAAGCTGTAATAGGGGTCTCTCTCTGGTTTGTTCCAGAGGTTGACCAGATCGATTTCGTTGTTGATTTCCTGCACCAACCCGTCGCTTTGCAGGTATTTGAACAAAACATCCGTATCGGAGGTGCCAGAGGATGAACTGACTGAGCTTAGCCCCCCAAGAATATCGAGCGCAGAACTGGGCTCTTCGGTACGTACGGAAAAAGACAGTTGTGAGACATATTGATCGGAGGCCCGGAAGACCATGTACCAGCTGACGAGCAGAACTGGTAGGATGACGCCCAGAAGGAAACTGGCGAGAATGGCGACGTGCCGCAGTCGGATATGCGCGATATGTGCTGGCTCGGGCACCCGACCGAGGGGCGGTGGCCTGCGTAGGCTCTGCCCGCTGTCTCCCTCGTCATCCTCCTCCCAATCCTGGTCGTCAGTGCGCACGACATGGGGGCTGGTGGGTTGGGCTGCACCGAATTTTTGTTCTTCTTCCTGAGCTTTTTCAGCTTCAAGGCGGGCGATGACATGCGCGGTCCGCGCCTCGCGATCGGCTTTTTCGGCTTCGAGTTCAGCCCGTCTCTGACGCCTCATCAAGGCTTTGGCCCGGCGCTCTTCTGCACTGTTCTCGGATTCGGAAGTGTCATCTGAAACACTGCGCAGATGGGGCGGTCTATTGCTTTCGCTCACAGATCAACCTTTTCGATTGTACTTTTGGGACCCTGTTGCACTATAGCTTTCCGCGACAGTGATTTACAACCATAGAGCGTGTCTTGGCAGAGTATGATGACGCCCCTGAATGGACCGGACGTAAGGATCGGCGCTTTCGCACTTTGCGGGCGATCTCTGCGCTGACGATTCGTGAGTTGGCTACCTCTTCGAGCCGAACGACGGGCGGCTACGCCTGGACCCTGGCTGAGCCGATTGCGGGGATCGCCGTCATGTCAGTGATTTTCTCTCTGATCCTGCGCTCCCCGCCCTTGGGGACGAATTTTCAGATTTTCTATGCCACGGGCTTTCTGGTGTTCAATTTCTACCGCGATATGGCGGGGCGGGTGACCAATGCCGTGCGCTCCTCGCGCGCGCTTTTGCAATATCCTTCGATCACTTATGTCGATGCGGTGATCGCCAAAGCACTTGCCTCAATGGTAACGCAAACCATCATTATGTTCGTGGTGCTTACGGGCATCACGATGTTCTGGGAAACCCGCACTGAACTTCATGCGGCACTGGCTGTGGTGGCCGTGACGGGTGCTGTGGTTCTCGGAATCGGAGTTGGTCTGATCAATGCGCTGATCATTGCTTACTTGCCGATGTGGCAACATGTCTGGACGGTGCTCAATCGCCCCTTGGTGCTCATTTCGGGTGTGATCTACCTGCACGACCGCGTACCGCAGCCCTATCAGGATTACCTATGGTGGAATCCCGTGGTGCATATCGTTGGCCAGATGCGCCGCGCGTTCTATCCACAATATACTGGCGATTATGTCACGATGTCCTATCCGATTGGTTTGGGTCTTGTCCTGATCGCCATCGGTCTGGCTTTGCTCAACCGGTTCAATCGTGACATCCTTACAAGACTATGACTGAACGCGATACGACTCCGACTGTCACGATCCTTCTGGCCAGCTATAACGGCGCGCAGCACATCACGGAGCAGCTGGAGAGCATCGGGGCTCAGACGCATGAAAATTGGCGTTTGATCGTGTCCGACGACGGATCTACAGACAGCACGCGCGACTTGGTCGCGCAGTTCGCGGCGAGTTTTCCGAAGGGTCAGGTCACATTGATAGAGGGCCCGAAGAGAGGAGCGTCCTCAGCAAATTTTATGTCTTTAATGAACCAATATAACATAAATAGTGGTGAATATGTTGCTTTTTGTGACCAGGACGATGTCTGGTATGTGGATCGCCTTGCGCGTGGCTTAAATATGCTTTCACCAGTGAGCCCCGAGGACATCGCCTTATATGGCAGTCGAACCAAGATCACGGATGAGCAGCTAAATCCTCTAGGTCTGTCGCCATTATTCGAGCGGCCGCAGAGCTTTGCGAATGCTTTGGTGCAGAATTTTGCTGGCGGCAATACCATGTTGATGACGCCTGGGGCCGCCGATGAGCTCGCTCTTCTTGCGGGGCAGACCCGAGAGGTCGTGGCGCATGACTGGTGGGCATATCTGATCGTGTCTGCTTTGGGCGGTCAGATTTTCTATGACCCAGTGCCGACGCTGTTCTATCGTCAACATGATGCCAACCTGATCGGGTCGAACATGGGATTCCGCGCGCAAATGCGTCGCGTGCGCGGATTGTTCGATGGTCAATATAAAAGGTGGAACCGGACCAATATCACTGCATTGCGCCTGGCCGTGGATCGAGTCTCACCTGATATCCGCGCGCGGATCGATATGTTTGAGGTGTTAAACCAAGCCTCAGGGCTGAGTGCCCTGCGCAAGCTCTCGGCTTTGGGTCTCTATCGCCAAACCAATTTGTCGCAATTCGCGCTGTGGCTTGGGGCGTTCTTGGGGCGGTTGTAAGCGTTATTGTTTCATTCCTTACATTGGCATATGCCAGCACTGGCACCGGATACAACCAGAAGGGGACTTCCGTGAAAATTCTTATGATTGGCTGTCGTTGGTTTTTGGACGACTATCCAGAAGTCGACAGCATCCCATTCGACGAGCAAATCCAGATTGCGGGCAAGAACTCCGGCAACCTGTTTATCGGTGAAGCGGTGCGCAGCCATCTGAAGCGCTTGTTCCCAAACATCACGCGGCTGGACTACTTTTCATTCTCTGATATTCGCCTTACGTCGGGCGTGAGCATTCGCAGCGATTACGATTACATCGTGATGTCCGCGTCGAATATGCTGAACCCCGGCGTCAATTTTGGGTTTATCACCAAATTCGTCGAGGACGCGGGCCTTCCCTTTGTCGTCGTCGGTCTCGGTGCTCAGGCCGAAAGCCTAGGGGATGCGGTGGATCTGCACCCTGCGACTGTCCGGCTGGTCGAATATGCGGCGGCGAACTCCAAGGGTGTGGGGGTTCGTGGGGCCTTTACCGCGGATCTTTTGGCAAAGCTCGGCATCACAAATGTGACGGTGACCGGCTGCCCGACGGCATATCTCAACACCGGGAAAAACTTCTCCATCGAGGTGCCGAATTCAGTCGATGACATCGAACGCGCGGCGCTGTCCTACAAACGTGACCGGAACAAATACGAAGCCGACGCACTGCTTAAACCGATTCAGATCGAGATGATGAAGCTTGCGCTACAGAAAGGCTACGACTACATCGCGCAGGCTAATTTTGCCGAAAGTTGGATCGGGTTCCACCGCGAAATCGATGAAAAGAAATTCGCCAATATCCGTAAATACTTCGGCATTGGGCCGCTGCGTGCCGAGAAACTACGCAACTATGCCGAAAATCACATGCGCATCTTTTTCAAATGGGCCGACTGGCGCGCGCATGTCGAGACGATGGACTTTGCCTTTGGGTGCCGCTTTCACGGCAATATGATGGCGATGATCGCTGGGGTGCCTGCCGTGTGGTACGTCCATGACACACGCACGCAAGAGTTGTGTGAACGCCTGAGCCTGCCGACCATTTCCGTGCACGAGATGGCTGAGACAGGGTTCTCACTGGAACGAGTTCTCGAGAAAGCGAATTATTCGACCTTCAATGCGACTTATCAAGATCGCTGCGACGAGTTCGACGCCTTCTTCACATCGCATTTCCAGTGAAGGCGGGCGGCCCAGGGTCGCCCTTTTCGTTTAGGCGAAATCCCGGTCTCCTAGATCGGTGTAGAATTGTTCGCGCCACTCGGTGTTCCGCGCGTTACCTAGTTTGACCATCTTGCGCTGAGCCCGTTCCTCCGGCAGCGCCACGCCCAAAAGGCTTGCCAGCATATCGAGATGCTTCATATCCGGGTCCTGGCTGACGTCCTCGTAGCGAAGCACTTCTGGCACAATCCCATGTGTCTCGAAAAAACGACTCCACGTCAGATTTTCCAAGGTGATGCGTGTGCATTCGTCCCGGATCATTTTGTAATCATAGCGGGTGCGTGCATTGTAATCGCTTTGATAGCCATCCATCAGATTGCCAGCGAAATGGGCGTCGCCCTTTTGACCTGTCGCGTGGTTGATGCCGGTCTGGCGCGCGATCACGCGTGAGATCGCCTGATACACAAGATCGCTGCGCTCCAGCTTGACGAATTGCGCTGTCTTGGTGACCTGCGCAAAACGGGAATAAGGTGCGTCCGACGGTGCGTCCGAGAAGGTCGCGAGACATTCCTCAACGGGGGCAAGCTGATTGGCCATGACTTTGATCGCCGCAATGCCATTGTCAGAGGTGGACCGCTTTACCACACCGCCAAGCGCCTGACGCCAATTGATGCCGGGTTTCTTTGCAGACCAAGGGACGAACCATTCTTCAGGCTGCCCCAGCACCCCGGTGTTGCGCATGTCTTCGACGATCATCGTTGAACCACATCTTTGCGTTGCACACAAAACAATGGTCTCTGCTGGAAATGCCATGAAAGCTCTTTGACCTCACATTTTTCATCCTCTATGGATTTGCACGATCACTATTCTGAGCGCAATGCTCTAGCGTGGCAATTGTGAGGATTGATCTTGTGAGTTCCGGTAAAGGTTTAGAACCGCAGGCAAATTTGGATCTTACACTTTCGCAGGACGAAGTGAATCTGGTCACGAAGGTGCTGGACATTGAGTGGTATCTCGGACGCGAAGTTGCTTTGCAAAAAGATGACATTGATCCGGTCGCACATTTTGCTTTGATCGGATGGCGCGAAGGGAGATCGCCTTGCAGCGATTTCGATTTGGCCGCGGCGCTAGAGGTCGATGAAAGTGCTGGGCTGGAGGCCTATATCGCAGCGGGGACCATGGCCGGAGTAGCCGCATCAAAGGTTATAACGACTTCTGGAAAAGCCCCTCATAACGTCTATGACAAACGCGTTGTCGGTCAATTTGACAGCGACTTTTACGTCGCCAGCTACGGGAATGATCTGGGTCGGGAACAAGATCCGCTCACGTATTTCATGACGGCCGGCTGGAAAAAAGGTCATAATCCTTCCCCGGATTTCGATACGAACTTTTATATCGAGACCTACTCGGACATCAAGAAAGCGGGGCTCAACCCGTTTGAGCACTATGTGCTTTTCGGAAAAGCGGAGGGTCGCGCGGCTCGGCCGGACCAGGCCAAGCGCATGAAGCGCAATCTCATGGCTTCTTCAGCGCCAAAACATTTGGCGCATCTGATGACATTGCCACGAGAGCAGGGTGTGCGCGCCGCCCCCGGCGCGATCGATTTCGAGGCCATGGACATTCATTGGATCGTGCCGGACTTTGCGCGCGGCGGCGGCGGACACATGACCATTTTTCGCACCATTCGGCATCTTGAAATGATGGGGCATACTTGCACCATCTGGATCGAACGGCGTGATTTCCATGTCTCCGCAGACGAAGCCTATGACGACATCGTCAAGCATTTCCAATGTGTTGGCGCAAAAGTTCGTTTTGTCTCTCCGGCGCTTTATCACGCAACAGGCGATATTGTCGTTGCGACCGGCTGGACCACGGCCTATGTCGCGGCGGCCTGTTCGGGGTTCAAGGAGCGGTTCTATTTCGTTCAGGACCACGAGCCTTCCTTCTATGCTATGGGCACCGACGCCCTTTTGGCGCGCGGCAGCTATGACTTGGATCTCGCTTGTGTCTGCGCAAGCCCTTGGCTTCAAAAGATCTTGTCCGAGCGCTACGGTCGCTGGAGTCGGGGATTTCACCTGGCTTATGACTCGGATGTGTATAGCCGAGACGGGAAAACCACGCGGCTCGGCGCGGAAGACGGCACGATCCGCGTATGTCTCTACGCCCGCGATCATACACCGCGTCGCGCGATTGGTCTGGCATTGATGGCGCTTGATGAAATGGGCCGACGTGGTCTTCCGATCGAGGTTCATTTCTTTGGCCAGGACGATCTGCCCTTTGACGAAGTGCCTTACGATGCCGTCAATCATGGCATATTGAGCAGCGAAGAACTGGCCATACTCTACCGCTCCTGCGATCTGGGCATTTGTTTCTCGGCCACAAACTATTCGCTCATCCCACAGGAGATGATGGCCTGTGGCCTCCCGGTCGTGGAGCTTGAGGGCGATAGCACTCAGGCGATCTTCCCTGAGGGTGTGGTGACGCTGGCGGGGCCCAATCCCTTTGATATTGCCGACAAGGTCGAGGCTTTTGTTTTGGACAGGGCCAAACGCGAAGATCAGGCACAGCGCGCCTTTGATTGGGTTGGTCAATTCGATTGGCGCAGCTCTGCCGAACACGTTGCTGCCGCGTTCAAGGAGCGTCTCAAGGAGCTTGGCGCGACCGAAGACACCGCCGCGGCGCAGATCCGGCGCGCAACACGCCAAGTCGAAGACGTGGTTGATGTTGTGATCCCAACTTGGAATGGCATGCATGAGCTGAAGCCCGTGATCGAAGCTCTGCGCAATCAGACGGGGCGTGTCCGTCCGAACATTATCTGCGTCGACAGTTCCTCAAGTGATGGCACAGCAGAGTGGCTGGCGGAACAGAGCGACATCACGCTCAAGGTCATCCCCCAAGCGGAGTTTCAACACGGGCGCACGCGCAATCTCGGCGCCTCACTTGGCGCTTCGTCACTGATCTGTTTCCTGACGCAGGATGCGATCCCCGCGCATTCCGGCTGGCTGCATGACATCTGGACGATGATGACGCATTTCCCCGACGCGGCCGGTCTATATGGACGTCACATTGCCTATCCCCAACACTCGGTCCTGACGCACCATGAGCTTGATGCGCATTTTGCACAGTTTCTCAACTACCCGCTGAAGACCTCGAAAAAACTCTCTGGGCGGGTCTGGGGACATGATGAAGAGCGGTGGCAGCAAATCCTGCATTTCTACTCGGATAACAATTCCTGCATGCGCCGCTCTGTCTGGGAGACTCTGCCCTATCCGGAGGTCGACTACGGCGAGGATCAGGTCTGGGCGCATGAGATGATTGAAGCGGGCTATGCGAAGGTCTATGCGCCGACCGCCACAGTGATCCACTCCCATGACTACGGCCCAGAAGAAACCTATAAACGCTGCAAGACGGAGGCGGATTTCTTCCTAACACATTTCGGGTATGTGATTGCCCCGACCTCTGCTTCCGCCGTTGAAAGCGCCATCGAGCGTGAGCAGATGAACAAAGCGAAATGGTTGTCCGCAAATGGTGCCGATGATGCGGAAATCGCAGCCTACAAACGTGTGGTCGCGGAGAAATATCGCGGCTATGCGGATGGCATTCAGGCCGCGCGGGCACGAAAAAAGGCAGACACGTAAAGCCGCGTTTCGCCTACTTCAATCTTTCTGAGAGGATGTCAGCGCCACAGTCCGACCCGGCGCAAAACTTTTCCGGCCATGCGTCTGAGTGGCAGCGCGGCGCGAGCTTCGGCGTAATGCACGCGTTTCCAAAGCTCAGCATTTGTGCGCGAGACATCTTCAAACTTCTGACTCAATGCTTCAAGCTGCCGCGTCAGCTCTATGTTTTCACTCTCGAGCAGAGCCAACCGGTTTTCCGTGTCATTGCTGATCACTTGACCGTCTTCATCACGACGCAACGCGCCGAAATTCATCCGTGTCCACAGTGCAGAATTCATGCGACGGGTGCGAGCGAGCTGCAATTTGGTGATCCGAAGAGACTCGGCCAGGCTCTCGGTCGTCTCGCTTGATTTCAGGGTCACGGACAGCACTCTTTCTCAGTCTTTAGTCTGCCGGGACAGTAGGGCAAACACCTATAGCTGTCCATGCCCATACACGCCTCATATCTTGTGGCAAGAGCCCCCAATTGCTACAGAGTTTTCCAGTTCGGCAGTCACAGAAAGTATGCGGTCGCGATGATTATTTTTCCTCATATTCCAAAAACTGGCGGTACAACGGTCCTTAATCACTTTCGGACAGAAAAAGGCAATGACCAGGTGCTTTCTCTGGGTCCGAACTCGCGTGTTTACAGGTTTCTTAATGGGATTAAGCAGATCGAAGAGCTTGACGGGAAGGGGCTAAAAGACCTGTTTTGCATCCAAGGCCATGGGGTGAGCGATCTCAATACGCTCTATGCCAACCCTGCCGATCTTAAGCTCATGGTCGTGCTGCGCGGGCCGGATGGGCATACTCGGTCGCGTTTCAATCATCGCCGCAATGCGAGACTGAAAAAAACCGGGGTTGAGCTGACTTCCGAGATGTTTATGGAACGTTTTTTTCGGGATGATTTCCAATGTACTTATCTCATTTCGAAATTCCCAAGCTTTATTGATAACGGCGCCGAGACGCGTTTTGAGAAAGCGGTCTCGATCCTGCGAAAATTCAACTATGTGTTGGTGACGGAGGCTCTCGACGATCAATTCGCGATGATTGCGTCGGGTCTTGGGATGTCGCCGACACTTGAACGCAAAAGGACGGCGGAGCAGAAGACCGAGCTTTTGGTTAGCAAAGAAGAAGTGCTCGCTCGCCAGCAAGGCGACTTGGCGCTGGTCGAAAAAGTTATGGCACATGATGGCCGTGATGCGCCTGAGATGTTCAATCCATTCGGTTATGATGCTGCCGGTCGTGCGTCGGCTTTGCGGCGTGTGAAGGCCCGCGCGCATGAGGCCTCTGTTGAGGCGGGATATGTGGAACTGGCCTCGGGGCTTTGTATGCAAATGCGCGCTGAGCAGGTGTTGTTTATGCTCAAACGCGCGCCGCGAAAGCTTCCTGTCAATGACCCAGATTTGCTGCGCGATATTTTGCAGAAGAAATGGGACGACACCTCCAAGAAGCTAACGGCCGTTCAGGCAGAGAAGTCCGAACGCCACCTCAAGCGTGAACGCAACGGGGTCCGCCGCCTCAAAAGCCGGGTAAGGAAGGCGCTAAGCTGATCACAGCCCGGAGGTAAATCGCGCCATCGACTTGGCCTGCTCCATCCAATCGGCACTCTGAGCGCGCGCCAATGCGGCTTGAACACGTGCTTTTCGTGCGACCGTGTCGCTCAGGGCATGCTCCATTTCTTGTGACAGGCTGGCGGGGTCGGCGGCGGCGAAAAAGGCTTCATCCTCTGTCAAAAGCCAGCGCGCATTGGGGCCATCGTTCATCAAGACGGCGCACTGGCAGGCGGCCAGTTCCAGCGGCATCAGCGACAGGTTCGTGCCGCTTAGTACTACCCCAAGATCACTGCGGCGAAACACATCGCCAAGCTGCGCCTCGGGCATTTCCCCCAATAGCTCGTACTCAAATGGCATATCGATCCCGGACATATCGCCGCCCACGAACAGCACTTTGAAATCAGATCGTCTTTGCGCCAGCCGCATCAATGCGGCCAGGCCAAGCTCCACAAGGCGTCGTTGGGTCACATGGCGGGCATAAAATAAGATGACCTTTTGCGCACCCTCTGACTTGCGACCCTTCGGATGGTAAATCTCGTGGTTGACGCCAAAGGAGATAGCATGGGTTTTCATGCCAAAGTCCTTCGCGAGTTTTTCGGCCAGCCAATCGCCCGCCGTGACCCCGATCAGGCCCAGCCGATAGGTGCTTTCGGCCATGTAGCTTTCGGAGGAGACCGGGAAGAAATAGGGTTCGTAATCCTGCACGAAATAAAGTCGATGGGTCGCTCCACGATAGGCGGCGACCGTATGCGCAGTTTGATGGCCGGTCGCGATCAAAGCATGGCAGGGCAGGATCGATTCACGACCGAGAACTACTGTGGCATTGAGCGGCATATACCACTCGGCAATAGCGCGTTGGGCGTCTTCTGCTGTGTTGAAAGAGTGCGGCGGCAGGATCACCACGCGCTGTGGATGCCCGAGTGCGGCGAGATTGTTGATGAAGCGAAAAATCGTCATGTGGCCACCGGAGCCGAAGCCGAAGCTGGGGATCACCCATTGCATGAGGTTGGAATTCTCACCCGTCGCCTCAGGGCCAAATGGATCACAATAGACCGCATTCAAACGCGCTACCCTATCTGTCATGCCGGTGGGAGTTTGGCCGCCGCCGCCGGAAAGATAGCGCAGAGCGATGGTGGCCGCGTGGCGTACCCCGCCCTGACGGGCATGACGCATGAATTTTCGAAGGTTCGAACGCGTGATCATGGCGACTTTCGTAACCGATTGTCCCGTGACAGGAAAGACAGGGTGCGCCCATCGCTATGCGCAGCGAGGGTTCCGAAATATTGACCAAGGGGTCGCATGAAATCGACCCCAATCCGGCGTAAAACGCGTTTGGGGTGAGTAACAATCCACCCGCGCCGTAGGCCTAAAGCCAAATCTCGAAGGATTTGAGTGAGGATCGAGCGGAGTGCGTGCAGAGGGCCTCGGATCATGCGATATCCGAAGTTTCTGCGAAAAGAGCGTGCTTCGTCAAAACTGCGTTGAAAGCTTTCCCACGGGCCGAAATCGTGACTGTGTCGTACCGGTGCATCGGCAGCATAAGCAATGGCATAGCCCGCATGGAGAGCCGCAAGCGCCCAAAGCTGATCCTCGGCGAAATCGACATCGGGGTAGGGCAAGGTCACCCAGACGTCACGACGCATGATTGAGGCATTGTCGGAATAAAAATGACAAGTTTGGCGCAGGCGCTCGTCCTCATCGAAGCGGGGAAAATCGCGTTTGCGAACAACCGGCGGCGTGATGCGTGCCGCAAAATGGGCGTTCAAATCTCGTATGACGTAGGGGTCTGTCCTGAGATGCGGAAGGTGACGCCCATAGGCCCCGGCGATATCGGGAGCGCTCTGCAGTGCCGTCACGAGGTGGCGTAGCCACGCGGCATCGACAGGTACTGCATCATGAGTGAGAAAGGCGACGAGAGGGCTGTCGCAGAGTTCAAAAGCGAGATTGCGCGTCCGCCCGTGACCAAAGTTCTCCGGTGAGATTTGGTGCAGGCGAAATCCGTGTTCGCGGACGATGTCGAGACTGCCATCCGAAGAGCCGGAGTCGATGCAGAGCACGTCAAAGCCAGGGTAGTCTTGATCCCGAAGCGTTGCGCAGACTTCGCGAAACCTTGCGCCGCCATTCCGGACGGGGATCGCGACGGTGACATGTGGCCATTCAGACGGCCGGTCATCGGAAAATGAGGTAAGCGGCTGTTTCATTGCCGCTCACCTTAAAGCGTTTCTTGCGGAAGCTGAATCACAGAGTTCACACTCTGGTTTAGGCAATCTCGATATAGTTCAGGAGTTCGTTGGTGTCGCTGATCCCTTCGACAATGAGCACATCGCCGTTCCCGAAGTCGAAGATTACATTGCCACCAGAAACGGTGGCATAGCTCAGAGCATCCTCGGCACTGGAAGCCAGAGTTGAGGAAAACTCCAGTACATCGCCTTCAGCAGTCGAGAAGTCGTAGATTGTGTCCGTGTCGTCGCCAAGTTCGAACACGAATGTGTCTGCCCCCGACCCGCCATACATGCGGTCGTCACCTTCGTTGCCTCCAATCCGGTCATTTCCCCTGCCGCCAGACAGGCGGTCATTCGACGTGCCTCCATAAAGCGTGTCATTTCCAGAGCCACCGAAAATATTGTCTTTGCCTTGCGCGCCATCGACGAAATCGTCACCCGCGCCGGCTTCAACGCGGTCACGGCTTTTGCCAGCTTCGATGGTGTCGTCCCCGTCTTCGCCGTAAAGGTAGTCAAACCCGTAGCCGCCGTATATCGTGTCATTGCCTTCGCCGCCATTCAGCTCGTCGTTGCCACGGTTGCCGCGCAGGGTGTCATTGCCGTCGTTGCCATAAATGATGTTGTCGTAATCGTCGCCAATCAGAACATCGCGTTTCTGGCCGCCCATGATATTTTCGAAGTCACCTAGAGTGATGGTTCCCGACCCCACTGTGCCGAGATCCATTTCGCCCGTGTCCAGACGAACGGTCAAAGACACGTCTAGCATTGCGTAGTTCAGCCAGTCGGTGCCGCCGTTGTCATCGCTGATGACGGTACGGCCGCCTTCTTCTGCGGCCAGCGCGCCGTAGTCGGCGGTGAAGTGATAGACATCGTTGGTGTCATAGGTGTCACCGTAAAATTCGATGGTCATATCGTTGATGGTTGTGGAGTAGCCATCGCTCTCGTTGTCGATCACGTAAAGCTGCCACGTGCCGGAAGAGTCCATCCCGTGCAGGCCGTTCACATGGAATGTGTATTGATAATTGTAGAGGTTGCCCTGAGTGGCGTTGTAGATGTTTTCCTGATCGAGCAACATCATCATGTCTCCATCAGGTGTAACGAGATACACGCTGACAGATTCCAGATCATAGCTCGACAAATCCACGGTTACATAGGCGCTGTCGATTTCGAAATGCGACGTCGTGGTGATGCTGATGCTATTGCTGCCGCCATCGCTCACGGTTCTGCTGGAGCCGGTGTAGTTCAGGGTCAAGGTCTCTTCGTTGGCGGATGTGCCATAGTCATCGTAGAGAATGTCCCAAACTTCTGCCAGGCGCGTCGCGGCAAAGGCATCAACCATGCCGTAGCCGTAGGAGAGGTGATAGGTCATGCCTCCACCGTTCCAATTCGTTGCGCCATTGGAGAACCAGGTTCCATATTCATAGCCACTGGAAGCGGAGCCAAAGGCCGAGCCGGTCTGTTGCGCGGAGAGAGCGAGAATCTCGTTCACGTCACGCCAGCCCAGATCCTCGTTGGCATCGAGGATGAGCGCCACGACGCCAGCGGTCACGGGCGTCGCAGCCGAGGTCCCGCCAAAGCTTGAGGTGTAGTCATCCGAGGAATAGCCATCTGTGCCTGTGCGGTCCGTCGTGACCGATGCGGCGGGGGCCGTCACCATCAGGCTGACGCCGTAATTGGAGTAATACGTCACATCGCCGTTGGAGTCCGTGGCGCCAATGGTCACTGTGGCCCGGCTGTTTGTTTGGTAAGATCCGGAGGCATTGATCCCGTCATTGCCCGCAGCATAAAGCGAAATCGTTCCCAGACCGCCACGACCGGTTTCCAGCGTATCCATCATGGTGTTGATGTAGAGATAGACGTAGTTGTAGCCGGACGTGCCACCGAGAACCGAGTAACCGGGGTCGAAATCGGCATATATTGCAGGCAGGCCGAAACTGTTGTTCACGATGTCGAAGTTCCCCGACTGGGTGAACGCGGCGAGCTGCATATAGTAATCAGCAGAATACTGAATCGTCTCGAGATAGTCGAAAGATGTGAGCGATACGTCATAGGCGACGCCAACGCCGCCGATACCGTTGTTTTCGGCGCCAATCAGCCCCGCGACTGCTGTGCCGTGATTGGAGTTTACGCCTGCCGGTAGGCCATCGTAGGTAATGCCACCGTAGGTGAAGTTGTAGGTTCCATCGTAATTTCCGTCGAGATCCTCGTGCGAGAAATCCACGCCATCATCCATGACCAGCACACTGATGCCGCTCCCGGTGTAGTCGTCCCATACCTGTTCGATGTCACCAATTAAGTCGAAATGCCACTGGGATCCGTATAGAGGATCAGTTGGAGTAGTCATAGCGTCGTCACCCTTTAAAAAATCATCGGCATGCTGGCGATGGATCGACCTTGGTTCTGTTGGG
Organism: Celeribacter sp. PS-C1; assembly: GCF_019429625.1. Taxonomy (GTDB): domain Bacteria; phylum Pseudomonadota; class Alphaproteobacteria; order Rhodobacterales; family Rhodobacteraceae; genus Celeribacter. The sequence goes on along the minus strand of NZ_JAHXRW010000001.1, from coordinate 106,267 downwards.
GCAGCTCCATAGGTTTACCTTATGTTCTATCTCAAACCATTATGTCAGCAAAATGGAAATTACGGCATTTATCTTCCGTAAATGATTGTTAAGCATTCCTTGCGCGCCGTCTCATTTAGATTCAATTTCGGAAAAATTTTTCATCTAACCTGCGGGAAAAGCGCCAGTTCGGCCATATTCTGGTACCGCATTTATCCCCCATGCGCGCCCATCTTGCACCTATCAATATGGGCGAATGGGGGTTCGATCATGGTGGGTTTGATCAATAGCAAGCACTTCGACATAGACACTCTGGAACATGATATCAGGTTTTCCGACTTGAATCTGGTGCAGACTCCGAACGGGCTTTTCCTTGTGGCCAGTTCACGCGAACTCGGGGTCGTCATCACTTACGCCTATGATCCCGCAAGCGGAGCGTTGAGCCATGTGGACGAGGCCTATTTCGTCAGTTCCGCTGCGCCCCCTGACGGGGTGACCATTCAGGAGATCGGCGGGGTTTGGCATTTTGCGCTAGAAGGCACGGACACACTTGCGGGTTTGTCTATCTCAATGGACGCTCATGGTAATCTGACGCGTGGCGCCTCCGCCGGGGCCGAGAGCACCGCGCTCAACATGACCGCCGTTGGGTTCGCCGAGGTGGACGGGATCGGGCATGTTATGATCGGCTCTGCTGTCGGATCGGGCGCGCTGACCAGTTACACGGTCGATGCGGCAGGGCATCTCACAGAAGTCTCATCTCTTGTGCTGATGGGGGGCGATGGTGTCGCTGCACTGGCCACATTCGAAGTGAATGGTACGGATTTCGTCATCTACGGCACACTCAATGGCAACAGTATCACCTGCGCAACAATCGATGAGACCGGCGCCCTGACAGCGTCGGCCTCTTTCGGCGCTGCGCAAGGTCTGGGCATCAACACGATTCAGGACATCTCTATGGTCGAGCAAGATGGGACTACCTATGCCATCGTGGCCTCCGCGGGCAGTTCTTCCCTGACCGTGATTGCGATCTCCGAGACGGGCGAGATGATGCTGACCGATCATGTGATCGACAGTTTGAACACGCGTTTCATGAATGCTGATCAGGTCGAAACCATCGTGATCGACGGTGTGGTCTTTGTGGTGGCGGTCGGCTCCGATGACGGGGTCACCGTGTTCAACCTTATGCCAGACGGAACCCTCGTACATCGGGTGTCGATCGTAGATGCCGCCGAGTTCGGGCTCACGAATGTGTCAGAGATTCAGCTCTACAGCGATGGCAATACCCTTACGATTCTTGCGGCTTCAGATGCCGAAACGGGCCTTCAAAGCCTGACATTAGACACCGGTTTCGACGGTGTTGTCCTTTTCGCCGATGGCACGGAAAGTCAGCTGATCGGTACGGCAGAGTCCGACCATATCGTCGGAAGCGATTTTGCCGATGATATTTGGGGAGGCGGAGGAAACGACTTTATCTACGATGGCGCGGGCTCCGACACGTTGTCGGGTGCGACGGGATCGGATGTCTTTGTCTTTGCTGCGGATGGCGAGACTGACACCATCGTCGACTTTGAATATAGCAAGGATCGTCTGGACCTTTCGGCTTTTGATTTTCTGCGCAATGTCGATCAGCTGACCTTCGTCAGTACGGCGACCGGCGGACGTCTGATCTACGGCGACGAGGTCATCGAGCTGGTCACCCGCAATGGAATGCCTCTGACTTGGGAGCAGGTCTCAGGTGCCATTGATCTGGATTTGTCACACTACATGCCCGAAATCGGCAATGGAGTAATCATGCATCCGGAGGGGACTTACGAGGGTGTGCTGTATGGCACTTCAAATAGCGATGTCATCACTGGAGGCAGCGGCGACGATATTCTGATCGGTTTTGGCGGTGGCGACACCTACAATGGTCAAGATGGGGTGGATACGGTCGACTATTCGGCGCTGGGCTCCAAGGTAATCGTCGATCTGGCAGATTCAAATCACAATGCTGGGGCGGCCTACGGCGATAGTCTGAGCAATATCGAAAACATCGTCGGTACGAGTTATGATGATCGGGTGGCCGGGGATCCTGCGGACAACCACATTTACGGTGGTTTGGGCAATGATACGATCTATGGCCAGACCGGGCGCGATCAGATCTATGGCGGCGATGGCAATGACAAATTGCATGGTGGCAAGCATAAAGATCGTGTGTACGGCGACGACGGGGATGATCGGGTCTACGGGTACTGGGGCCACGATTATCTCAAGGGCGGCGATGGCAACGATCTCCTTCGCGGACATAGCGGCAATGATCGTCTCTATGGCGGCAATGGAGATGATCGCCTAGAAGGCGGCGAAGGCGATGATTACCTTTCCGGAGGACGTGGAAGCGACGAGTTCGTGTTTGACCTCGGGCACGATTACATCCGCGATTTTAACTCAGGCATGGACATCTTGATTCTGGACAACGCCCTCTGGGGTGGGGCTGATTTGACCAGCCAGCAAATCATAGAGATCTATGGCGTGTGGGATGGAGACCTATTCATGCTTGTGTTCGATGAGAAAAACTCTTTGGCCTTTGAGGGTATCACGGACCCAAACGACTTGGTCGGCGCCATGGAATTTATCTGACGCTTTGTGGCGACACGACAAGGATGTCTAGCCGAAGTGGCGCTCGCCTCGTGCCTTCGCCAGTGCAATCTGCTTCTGACGCTCGCGGAAACGTTCCTTGCGGTCGTCATCCGTTTCATCGATGCACTGATGGCAGGACACACCATCCTCATATTCCGGGCGCGCTTTGTCCTCAGGTAGGATCGGGCGGCGGCAGGCGTGGCACAGCTCATGCGGCCCCTCGGTCAACCCATGCCCGATGGACACGCGTTGATCAAACACGAAACACTCACCTTCCCAAAGGCTCTCCTCCTGCGGCATCTCTTCGAGATATTTCAGGATACCGCCCTTGAGGTGGTAGACCTCTTCGATGCCCTGTCCCAACAGGAAATTCGTCGATTTCTCACAGCGGATACCTCCGGTGCAGAACATCGCGATGCGTTTGTTGTGGAAGCGATCCTTGTTCTCTTCCCACCATTGCGGGAACTCGCGGAAGCTCTTTGTCTTCGGGTCGATCGCGTCTTTGAAGGTGCCAATCTGCACTTCGTAATCGTTGCGCGTGTCGATGATCGCGACGTCATCCGCTGAAATCAGTTCGTTCCATTCTTCGGGGCTGCAATAGTGCCCAACCCGGGCTTTCGGGTCGACATCGGGTTGCCCCATGGTGACGATCTCTTTCTTGAGCCGCACTTTCATTCTGTTGAACGGTTGTTCGGCGGCGGTCGAAAGTTTGTATTCGAAATCGGCACATCCCGGCAGGCTGCGAATATGTGCAACCAGCCGTTCAATTGCGGCGGGCGTGGGCCCTGCAACCGTGCCGTTGATCCCCTCTTTCGCCAACAAAAGCGATCCGGTGATGCCCTCGGCCATACAAAGATCCAAGAGGCCCGACCGCAGGGCGGCGGGGTCTTCGAAGCGGGTGAAGTGATAGAGCGCGCAGACTGTAAACATGTGCTGTTCGATACGCCTGTGTGTCACATCAGGCAAGCCCTCAGTGCATCCATGTCCTGTGCATCCATGTCCTGTGCGTCCGTGTCGCAGCCTTTGCGTCCTGAGCCGGTGTTTATGCCTGCGCTATTTGCGCCGCTCCTGCCGTCAACGTCTCCACGAGACCGGAAATTTCCGATGTCAGGGCGTCCATCGGCACGCCGACAAAGCGGCCCTGTAGGGCAAGATAGACCACGCCATGCACGGCGGCAAAAGTGGTGCGGGTTCGTAGGATCAGGGCCTCTTGCGTCATGTCTGGGCGTAGTTTTGCCAGATGTGGCGCGATGACTTCGACGAGAACCGCATGCTCCTGTTTGTGCCAGTCGGGGATGTCCTGACCTTCGGGCAGGCGATGTTCGAACAGCGAGAGCCAAAGCGGCTGATGCGCGATGGCGAAATCGGCGTATCGCAGGGCGAGCGCCTGAAGCGCCTGCTGCGGCGTGTCGCCTGCCTGTGTGACTGCTTCGGTCAGCGCCGTGCCCAATTCGGAAAGGGTGCGCGAATTTACCTCGATCACCAACATGTCGAGATCTTCGACCACCGTATAAAGCGACCCCAAGGCGCAGCCCGCCCGGGCTGTCACGGCCCGTGCTTTCAGTCCCGCCAGACCATGTTCGATGATCTCCGCCTCGGCGGCTTCGATCAGGCGCTTTTTCAATTCGGCTTTTTTAGCTTCGCGCGTGGTGCTCACATCGACCCTCGAAATTTTTTTGAACAACGTTCATTTTAGTCTTGAACAACGTTCATGATTGCTGCATACAGGTTTCATGAACAGCGTTCATAAAGAAGGAGCTTACGATGTTCAAGATGTTTACGACCCTCGTTCGGGCCCGTTCGTATGATGCGACAGAGGCCATTGAGGACGCAAATGCGCTGACCATTCTGCGCCAGCAATTGCGCGACGCCGCCGATGGGCTTCAAGGCGCAAAGCGTGCTGTCGCCATTGTGATCGCATACGCCGAGCGTGAAAAAAAGAACGCCGCCAAGATTGCAGATCAGATCAATGATCTTGAGGTGCGTGCCGTTGAGGCCCTGCGGCAAGACCGCGAGGATCTGGCCACAGAAGCCGCCTCGGCGATTGCCGAACTCGAGGCCGAAGCCGCCGCCTCGGCGCGGGCTACGGCCCACTATGATGCGGAAATCCGCCGCCTGCGCGAACAGGTGAGTTTGTCTGAGCAGCGTTTGCGCGCATTGCAGCGGGGCAAACAAATCGCTGATGCCGCCGCCCGCACTCAAAAGCTGCGCGGCACCATGCCGGACGGCGTTGTCTCAAGCCTGCGCGAGGCCGAAGCCACCTTGGAGCGCCTGCAATCCCGCCAAGAGCACGCCGAGGCTGTCGATGTTGCCCTGCGTGATTTGACCACGGGGCCCTCAGCGGAGGGCACAGTGGCCCGCCTTGCTGCCGCCGGCTGCGGCGCGCCGCTGCGACCGGAAGCCGCCCATGTGCTTGACCGTCTGCGCGCCAAAACTGCCTGACACTCGACCTATTTCGCTAAGCCCAATCAAACACACAGTCAAAGGAACCTAAAAAATGTCGAAATCCTATACCCCCAAAGTGTCCAACGCCTGGAACCTCTTCACCTATTTCAATTTCTCTATCGCGGCCTTGATGATGGCCGGTGGCATCTGGTCGCTGGAGGCCAGTTTCTCTGCCAAAGGCTATTACGCGATGGCCGCCTTGATGCTCGTCTACTCGACGGCCTCGATCACCAAGGCTCTGCGCGATAAAGAAGAATCAGAACGCCTCTACAACAAGCTTGAAGACGCACGCACAGAGCGCCTCTTGGCTGAAGCCCGCGGCGACACCGACGTTTGACCCGTCTTGGGCGGCCCCGAACGATGCGGGCCGCTTCCCAAACCTTTTGAGATATGAGTGCTCCCATGACCCGTTTGATGAAATATACGGCCCATGCCCTCTTTGTTCTGATCGTTGTCGCAGGTACGGCCTGGAGCGCGACCGCGCTTTGGCTGCACCTCACCGGCGGGCCGCGTATTCTTGCGCTTTCTGGTCTGGTCGGGCTCGCACTTTCGGCGCTCGCTCTGCGGTTTGTACGCGCGCGTCGGTTGGGCTGGGCCGTCTTGGCGCTCGGAGGGCTTGCGGTGGCGGGGTGGTATCAAACCATCACACCTCAGCAATCGCGCGATTGGGCGATGGATGTGTCCAAAGGTGCGCTGGCGGATGTCGAAGGCGATCAGGTGCGGCTCGCGAATATCCGGGATTTCGCATGGCAGAATGAGACCGAGGCAACGCCGCGTTGGATCACCGAAGAGTATGATCTGAATGACCTTGAGACGGTTGATATGATCACCTCGGTCTGGGACAATCCCGACATCGCCCATCTCTTGGTGAGCTTTGGCTTTGCCACGGGTGAAAACGTGGTCTTCTCGGTCGAAATCCGCCGCGAGGCAGATGAAGAGTTCAACGAGATCGGCGGTTTTTTCCGCGAGTTCGAATTGGTCCTGATTGCTGCGACCGAACGCGACATCGTCAAGCTGCGGACCAATTACCGTCAGGAACAAGTGCGGCTCTATCCGGTGCATCTGACCGCAGAGCAGCGCCGGACCCTGTTCCTGTCCTATGTCGAACTGGCACAACGGCTCGAGGAAGAACCGGGGTTTTATAACACGATCACGGCCAATTGCACGACGAGCGTCTGGATGTTGGCCCATGCGTTGACGCCCGATCTGCCAATGGATGAGCGCCTGATACTCTCCGGTCGCCTGCCGGACTATCTCACTGACCTCGGCGTGATTGACGTGACTCCAGCCAAAGAACGCGATGCCGCGGCGCTTATCACGCCACTGGCGCTGAACGACACCAGCGGCGCGCCCTTTTCATCTGTCATTCGTCGTAAATGAGCCAGTCATGGCGACAAGGGCATGGCGTATGTAGGAAATCAGCAGCGCTTCGATATCTCTGAGAATAGAAGAAGGCCGCGGAAGCGGCCTTCAATTTCGTTTCACTTCCCGACTTTGGGAAAATCAAATGAGAACACTTATATGATATAAATGCGCTTAATATATTAAACGCACATCTTAATGATCAGTAAGGGCTGTCCTCGAAATAAAAATCGGCTGCATTCTCTTGAGTGATGAGCTCAGAGGCGATGATGAAATCACCCGTCATTGGAGCGCTCGTGGTCAGGCCCAAAACCGTCATCTCAATCGCGGTTGCAATCATCGACGGCGGATAGGTCACATCGACGGGCACGGTCGCGTCGCCTTTGCTAATACGGTCTACCATTTCTTTCATGCCAGCGCCGCCCACCACGATCATTTCGTCCGTGCGGCCAGCCTGTTCGATGGCTGCGAGCGCGCCGACCGCCTGGTCGTCATCTGCGGCCCAAACGGCGTCGATCTCGGGGAAGCGCGACAGGTAGTCTTGCATCAGCGTGAAGGCTTCGTCGCGGTTCCAGTTGCCGTGATCCATCGCGACGACTTCGATCCCGGAGCCTTCGATGGCTGCTTCGAAACCGGCGACGCGCTCATTGTCCACGACGGAGGGAATGCCGCGCATGACCACGACCTTTGCGCCTTCGTCGAGCGTGTCGGCGAAGTAGGCGCCAGCGGTGTGACCAAAGCTCGTGTTATCGCCCGCGACATAGAGGTTTTCGATGCCCTCTTGGGCAAGGCCGCGATCGACGACTGTTACCCAGGTGCCGCTCTCCGCAATGCGCTTGATCGGACCGGTCATGGGCTCCGATTCAAATGGTAGGACGACGAGGGCGTCGATGCCACGGGTCGCGACCATATCTTCGAGGTCGGAGACCTGTGTCGCGGCATCTGGCGTGGTCGCCAGAACGAAATCCATGTCCGGATAGGCTTCTTCTAGGCGTTCGATGGTCGCCTCTGCGTGGTAGTTCAGAGCCCCGGCCCAGCCATGGGTTGCGGCCGGGATGGAGACGCCGATGGTTTCTGCCGAAGCTGCGCCCATAACGCCCAGCGATACAGCCCCCGCCAAAGCGGTCGTTGTGAAAAAGGTCTTCGTCATTGGTTCCTCCCTTTCGACGAAAAGTTAGCGGTTATCTGTCAGTGGATCGGCTGCGTTGCAGCACCACCGCCAGAATGATGACCACCCCTTGGATCGCGCCGTTCAGATAGGGGCTTACGAAATCCGTGAGGTTGAGAATGTTGCCGATGAGGCTCAGGATCAGAACGCCGACCACCGTGCCCCAAACGCGTCCGAAACCGCCCTTGAGAAGCGTGCCGCCGATGATGACCGCCGCGATCGCCTCGAGTTCCCACAACAGACCCGTAGAGGAGGAGGCGGAGCCGAGGCGCGGCACATACATCACGACGGCAAAGCCGACGAGCAGACCCAAGAGGGTGTAAGTGGCAAGGCGGACTTTCAGAACGGACACGGCCGAATAGCGCGCAACCTTTTCGTTCGACCCGATGGCGGCGCAGTGGCGTCCAAATGCCGTGTGGCGCATGACGATTTCGCCGAGCAAAGCCACGACGAAAAACGCGATGATCGGCCAGGTGACGCCAAAAATTCCACCGTAATAGACGGGGCGGTAGAGTTCGCGCATCTCAAAGCCGAGGCTCAAAGTGCCACCGTCGGCCAGCCATGTGATGAGCGAACGATAAATGCCCATCGTCCCCAGCGTCACGATGAAGGCTTCGATCCCGACTTTCGTGATCAGCAACCCGTTCACAAGCCCGGCGATCAGACCCGCGACAAGAGACAGGGCGATCCCGATCAGGATCACATCGACGCCGATCCCCATGCTGTCGGTGAGCAGATTCATCGTCAGGATCATGAGCCCCGCCACAAAAGCCGCCATCGAGCCGACCGACAGGTCGAGTCCGCCGGCGGTGATGACAAAGGTCATGCCGACAGCGATGATGCCAATGAACGCAGAGCGTGCGAGCACATTTGTGATGTTGGCGTAGCTGAGAAAGTTCGGGTTAAGCGACATCCCGATCAGGATCAGCACGATCAGCGCAACAATCGGCCCGATCACTTTGAGATCAAGCTTTGCGCCACGCGGCTTTTCGGTCGTCTTCGCGCTGCTCATAGTCATGCGGCATCCTCTCCGTGACCCGTCAGGCCCATGGCAAGACGGACGATATTCTGTTCTGTGACCTCCTCGCCTGCGACCTCTCCGACGACATGGCCCGCGTGCATAACGAGCGCGCGCGAGGCGAGGCCGATGAGCTCTGGCATCTCCGAGGAAATGACGATGATCGCATGGCCGTCAGCGGCAAGTTTGGCGATCAGGTCGTAAATCTGTTGTTTGGTGCCGATGTCGATGCCGCGGGTCGGCTCGTCGATGATGATGACCTGCGGATCGTTCAAAAGCGTCTTGGCGAGCAAAAGTTTCTGTTGGTTCCCACCAGACAGATTGCCGACCAGCATGTCCGGCGACGGCACCCGAATGGCAAAATCAGCGATCGCTTTCTCAAGCGCGGCCTCTTCGGAGTGTCGGTCGATCAACGGGCGACCGAATTGCTCCAGATAGGGCAGCGTCAGGTTTTCACGCAGCCCTTTCTCAAGCAAAAGCCCCGCGCCTTTGCGGTCTTCGGTCAGATAGACCAGTCCGGCGTTCATGGCGGCACGCACATCGTCTGCTGGCAACTCTTGTCCGTTCAGTCTCACTTGGCCCGACCGTTTGCGCAGGCCCGCGATGGCTTCGGCAAACTCGGTACGCCCGGACCCGACCAGACCGCCGATCCCGAGAACTTCACCTCGACGCAGATGCAGGCTCGCATGGTCGACCTTGCCGGGCACGCTCAGGTTTTCGACCTCAAGCAGGATCTTGTCCTGCGGTATGGCTTTGGCGGGATACAGATCGGTGAGTTCACGCCCGACCATGGCGGTCGCCATCTCGTCTTCGCTGATCTCGGAAACCGGACCGGATTTTACCATCGCCCCATCGCGCAGCACCGACACGCGGTCGCAGATGCGTTTGACCTCGGAAAGCTTGTGCGAGGTGTAGAGAATGGCGACGCCTTGATCCCGCAAACGCTCGACCTGCTGGAACAGGATTTCACATTCGCGCTCGGTCAGAACGGCGGTCGGCTCATCCATGATCAGAACCCGCAAATCGCGTGACAGCGCCTTTGCGATCTCGACCATTTGCTTGTCGGGGACGGACAGGCTCGACACCGGCTGAGACGGGTCGATCCGGCAATTGAGTTGATCCAAAAGCTCCTGCGTCTTTTGGCGCATCGCTGCGTGGTCCAGACGCCAGCCTTTTTTGATCTCGCGGCCCAGAAAGATATTCTGATCCACGCCCAGATGTTCGGCGAGATTGAATTCCTGATGGATCATGACGATGCCACGGGCCTCGGCCTCGCGCGATGAGGTGAATGTGGCGGGCGCACCATCGCAGGTCACCTTGCCACCGGAAGCATCGAGGTAGCCGGCAATGATTTTCATCGTCGTCGACTTGCCCGCGCCATTCTCACCGATCAACGCGTGGATTTCGCCGGGCCGGAGCGCAAAATCGACGCTGTGCAGAATTTCAATCGGCCCAAAGGACTTGGAGACCCCCTCGAGGGCAAGGATCGGCGAGGTCATGGCATAAGCTCCACCCATGCCGCGTCCTTGGCGTTGGAGCGCAGGCAGGCGTCAATGAAACGTAGGCCTTCGATGCCGTCCTTGATGCCGGGCAAAAGCGTTTCGATAGCTTGACCGGCTTGATAGGCCCGGATCGCATCCGCCGCCTCGCCATAAAGCGTGGCGAAGCCTTCGAGGTAGCCTTCCGGGTGACCCGCGGGAACGCGACTGCCGATCATTGTGCCTTCGGGGCCGCCACGGCGCAGCTTGCGTGCGGGCTCGCCGAGTGCCGTGAACCAGAGGGTTTCGGGCGTTTCATGCGACCATTCGATCCCGGCTTTTTCCCCGTAGATGCGCAGTTTCAGACCGTTTTCCGTGCCCGGCGCAACCTGTGAGCACCAAAGCGTACCCTTGGCGCCAGAGGCGTAGCGCATCATCACATGCGCATTGTCATCCACGCGCCGACCGGGGACGAAGCTGGTCAAATCGGCCGCAATTTGTGCGGGGCGCTGGCCGCTGACAAAGCGGGCAAGTTGGAACGCGTGGGTGCCGATGTCACCGATCGAGCCACCGGCTCCGGCGCGCGCCGGATCGGTGCGCCAATCGGCCTGTTTGCTTTCGGTCGGCTCCGCAAGCCAATCCTGCGCATATTCGACCTGCACAAGACGGATCGGGCCAAGTGCGCCGGACTGAACCAACTCCCGCGCCAGACGCAGTTGCGGATAGGCGGAGTAGTTGTGCGTGAGGACAAACAGCGCATCGGCCTTGCGGGCAATCTCGCCCAGCTCAAGCGCCTGTTCTAGGGTCGAGGTCATCGGCTTGTCGCAAATGACGTGAATGCCCTGCTCCAGAAAGGCTTTGGCCGCTGGGAAATGCAGGTGGTTGGGCGTGCAGATCGACACAGCTTCGATGCCATCGGTGCGCGCCGCTTCCGCGCGGGCCATCTCGGTGAAATCCGAATAGGTGCGTTCCGGGGCGATGCCGATTTTGGCGGCGCTCTCTTCGGCCTTCTCAGGCGTCGAAGACAGCGCGCCCGCGATCAGATCAAAGCTGTTGTCGAGGCGGGCGGCAATGCGGTGCACCTCGCCGATCATTGCACCGATCCCGCCGCCGACCATGCCGAGACGGATTGGAATATGACGGTCCATGATCAGCCCTCCAGCCCAAGCATTTTGCGATTGGCCGCCGCATCCGTGCCCGCCGCTGCAAAGTCGTCAAACGCATGTTCCGTGACGCGAATGATGTGGTCGCGGACGAATTGTGCACCTTCGCGGGCACCGTCTTCGGGGTGCTTCAGCGCGCATTCCCACTCGACAACGGCCCAGCCGTCGAAACCCATCGCGGTGAGTTTGGAAAAGATCGCTTTGAAATCGACCTGACCGTCACCCGGACTGCGGAAACGTCCGGCGCGGTCGGTCCAGCCTTGATATCCGCCATAGACCCCTTGGCGCCCGGTCGGGTTGAACTCGGCGTCTTTCACATGGAACATGCCGATCCGGTCGGCGTAGATGTCGAGGTGATCAAGATAGTCGAGCTGCTGCAGCACATAGTGCGAGGGATCGTAGAGCATCATCGCGGCGGAATGCTGATCCAGGCGGTCGAGAAACATCTCGAACGTCACGCCATCATGCAGGTCCTCACCGGGATGGATTTCGTAGCAAATCTTCACGCCTTTTTCTGCGGCATGATCCAGTAGAGGTCGCCAGCGGGCTGCCAATTCGTCAAAGGCTGCCTCGATCAATCCAGCAGGGCGCTGGGGCCAAGGGTATAAATACGGCCAAGCCAGAGCGCCGGAAAAGGCGGCCATTCGGTCGAGGCTGAGATTGGCTGAGGCGTCGATGGTCTTTTTTACCTGATCGACGGCCCAAGCCTGACGGGCTTTCGGATTGCCGCGCAGGGAGGCGGGGGCAAAGCCGTCAAAGGCGAGGTCGTAGGCCGGATGCACGGCGACCAACTGGCCCTGCGTGTGGGCGGACAGTTCCGTGATGGTGATGCCTTGGTCCGCCGCGCGGCCTTTCAAGGCGTCGCAGTAGTCTTTTGAGGTCGCGGCTTTGTCGAGATCAATGAGGGTGTCGGCGCCGCTCGGCACCTGCACGCCCTCATAGCCACAGTCGGCCGCCCACTTTGAGATCGCGTCGAATGTATCAAACGGCGGCGTGTCGCCGACGAATTGCGCCAGAAACAGTCCTGGCCCTTTCATGGTCTGCATAGTTCCTCCCGCCGATTCCATCAATGTAATCGGTTTCATTTAACCTCACACAATATGTAAAGGTTTTCAAGGCCCGAAAATGACACTAGGCTGAAAGAGCTGTGGAGGGCCAAGAACGTTGAACGAACACCAGAAAACACCGCGTATCCAAGACGTCGCCAAACGGGCGGGCGTTTCGACCGCAACGGTCAGCCGGGTTCTGTCGAATCCGTCCATCGTTTCGGAACGCACACGAAAAGCCGTTGAGCAGGCGGTCGCGGAAACCGGGTATACGGTCAATTTGACGGCTCGCAATCTGCGCCAACAACAGGTTGGTGCGGTGCTCGCGTTGGTGCCCAAATTGGCCAATCCGTTCTTTTCGGAAATTCTCTCGGGCATTTCATCGGCATTGCGGCAAGAGGGCATTAACCTTCTTGTTCTGGACACGCAGGCTGGCGATGGACCGCCCGATCTCTCCGCGATCGCCCCCTATCTCACCCGCTCTCATGCTGACGGGGTGATTGTTCTCGATGGCAGTCTGGACGCGGGGTTGTTCAAGCATCATGGCTGCCCGCCGGTCGTGCAGGCCTGTGAATGGGTCGAGGGTCTCGATGCCCCGCGCGTGCTTGCCGACAACGAGGGCGGCGCGGCGCTCGCGATCTCGCATCTTATCGAGCTGGGTCATCGCAAGATTGCGCATCTTTCCGGACCGAGTGCGAATACTTTGACAAAGTCCCGCTCCAAAGGCGTCGAGGCCGCGATGCGCGCGGAGGGAGTTGACCTTGTGGCGCGCTTCGAGGGGGATTTTAAGCTGAAATCGGGTCACGATGCGGGCGTGTCGCTTTTGGCCCTTTCGGATCGTCCGACAGCCGTGTTTTGTGACAACGATGAAATGGCGCTCGGTCTTCTTCAGGCGCTGGTGCGCGGCGGGCTTCGGGTGCCGCAAGACATCTCCATCGTTGGCTTCGACAATATCGAAATCGCGGCCTACGCTTTGCCGCCTCTGACCACCATTCGTCAGAAGCGCGCGAGCATTGGGTCGCGCGCGGCCGAGATTTTGGTGGGCTTGATGAAGGCATCTAAGTTCGATGTGCAGACGGAGATCATGCCCACGGAACTGATCGAGCGCGAAAGCTGCGCGCCGCCTCCCGGTCTTGAGCATCAGGACTGAGCACGCAGTTCGCCTTACACCTGCCGCCCTTTCGTAAGAAGCGGCGGCAGGCGTTGTGTGTGTCAGCGGGTCTGTTCGATCCGGGCTTTTACGATCTCATTGAGAACGGCGAGACGCTTTTCCGCGCTCTCTTCTGCGGCACCCTCAAAGGCTTCGACATCCGCTTGAAACATGTCGAAATTCCGCTCGAGCTCTTCGCTCGAGAGCGGCTGACGTTCGTGTAGATCGACGAAATTCTCCGCGCTTGTCGCGAGGAAATAGAACGCGGCGGTATGATCGGGTTCCGTCACAGCGCGTTCGAATGCCGCTTTTGCGACGGCGGAGTAGGCGTGGATGCCGCGACCTTTTTCTTGGGTCAGATCGAGAAGGAAGGTGAACATGGCTGTCTCCTTAAAAACAGAGGTTAGAATGTCAGGCTGCGCGCGCCACCATGGGCGGCAGACCAGTCCAGAGGGGCGTCGAGAAACGCGGCGATGGTGTCGCGCTGCTCGGCGGTAAAGCGGTCGTGCGTCCGGGCAACGTCGAGAATGTCCTTCCACGTCGCCAAGGCATTAAGCCGAATACCCGCGCGTTCCATCGCGCTTCGGGTCTCCGGGAAGATGTCATACTGGAACAGCATGAACACATCCTGGACCACGAGACCCGCCGCTCGCAGGGCCTCGCAGAAACGGAGTTTAGAGGCGCCATCGGTGGTCAAATCCTCGACCAGCAGCACGCGCTGGCCGGGCTCCCACAGGCCCTCGATATGCGCCTCTGGGCCGAAACCCTGCGCACGTTTGCGGACATATTGCATCGGCAGGCCGGTCTCCGCGGCGATCCACGCGGCAAAAGGGATGCCAGCGGTTTCCGCACCTGCGATGGCGTCCAGATCAGCGCGCCCGATTTCGGCGTCGATCACTTCGGAGGCAAACCCCATAAGCTTTTCGCGCACCGCCGGGACGGAGATCACCTTGCGCACGTTGATATAGACCGGGCTGGCGATCCCGGAGGAGAGGATGAAGGGGCGCGTTTCGGCCACTTCGACGGCGTGAATGTCGAGCAACGCAAGCGCTGTGCGGCGGGCGAAATCGGCGCGGGTCTCGGGGCTGAGTGGCATGGTCTGGGGCATAGCGCGAGGCTCCTTCATGATGCCGCCTCCATATAGGTGGAAAGGATATCGACGCCCACCATGAAATCGGCGATTTCCATTGCTTCCTCTGGATTGTGAGAGCCATTGCGATTGCGGACAAAAACCATGCCAGCGGGCACGCCGGCTTGGGCAAAGACCGCCGCATCATGGCCGCCACCGGAGGCCATCGAAAATGCTTCGCCAGTGACCTCTGCCATGGCCGCTTCCAGCCCCTGAACCAGATCGGCATCCATCAAGGCGGGCGCAACCGCGACCTCGGCCCCAAGTTCAAAGCGAACGCCACGGGAGCGCGCGATATCCGCCATTTCGCCTTTCAGGTAGCTGCGCATCTGGTCGAGCGTTCCGGCGTCTTGCGAACGAATGTCGAGGGTAAAGGCAATCTCGTCGGGAATGCGGGCAATCGCATGGCGCGCCGGATCGGTGCCGACCACACCGGAGGTCAGCACGAGATCCTTGCCGGTGTTGAGCAGGTGCTGCCATGTGCCGTCGAGCCGGTGCATCAGTTCGGCAAAGGCCAGAACCGGGTCGTGGCGATAGGCGCGCGGTACAGCGCCGGAATGCCCGGCCTGCCCGATACAGCGGCTGTCTCGATAGCGGAAATTGCCGCGAATGCCGGTGACCACGGCGGCGGGAATATTGCGCTCGACGAGAAGCGGGCCCTGTTCGATATGAAGCTCTAGATAGGCTTCGATCTGGGACAAATCACAGATCGGCTCCTGCGCCTCAATCGGCGCGGTGTTGATGCCGAGGGCCTGCAAATGGGCGCCCAATGTCCGACCATCGCCTTTGTGTGCGGCGTTGAACTCTCCCTCGGGCAAGCTGCCCGTCAGCATTTTGGAGCCAAGATAGCAGGCGCCGAACCAAGCACTTTCCTCACCGCGCATGGCCAGAACCCTGACCGGTCGGGACAGATCGCGCAGGCCACGGCGGGCGGCGATCAGGACCATCAGCCCGGCGATGACCCCCGCAAGCCCGTCGTAATTGCCGCCCATCGGAACCGAGTCCACATGGCTTCCGATGACGGTGAACCGTTTGGCCGAGGCGTGTTGCGGCAAATAGAACAAGAGGTTTCGTCCGGCGTCTTCTTCGACACAGATCCCTTCGGCACGCGCCTGTTTGGCGAGATAGTCGAGTGTCTCGGTCTCGATTTCGGAAAAGGCGGGACGACTAACGCCCGCCGCATCGCGTGAGAGGGCGCGGATGTCCTCAAACAGTTCGGCGGCCTTGGCGGACAGGTCCGCTGTGCTGGTGGTTTCTGAGCGGTGATGTTTCATTCGAACACCCCGGCCTCAGAGCCTTCGATGGAGCCGATGACTTCTTCGAGCGAGGTGATCTCCTGCGTCGTCATCCAACCTTCCAACTCCGCGATCAGGCGCGCCATGACCGTGGGCGATTGGAAGGTTGCCGTGCCGACCTGAACCGCCTGCGCCCCGGCGATGAGGAATTCGAGCACATCGTTTAGCGTCGAGATTCCGCCGCAGCCGATCACCGGAATGTCGCAGGCGCGGGCGCATTGATAGGTCATCCGCAGCGCAATGGGTTTGATCGCCGGACCGGACATGCCGCCCATGACATTGCCAAGACGTGGGCGGCGGCTGTCGACGTCGATGGACATGCCCAGCATGGTGTTGGCCACGACCAAAGCATCGGCCCCCGCCTCTTCCGCGGCGCGGGCCACCTCGACGGGTTCGCCGGTGTTCGGCGTGAGTTTGGCCCAAAGCGGCAGATCGGTTTCGGTGCGCAGACGCGTCACGATCTCTTGCGTTGTGTCGGGCCGCATGGCGAAGGCGTTGCCGTCCGCCTCGATGTTCGGGCAGGAGATATTCGCCTCGATCGCAGTCACGCCGGGCAAGCTGACTTCACGACAAAGTCGGGCGAATTCATCGTAGGAATGCGCAGAAATCGACACCACGAGCGGGGCTTTGAACTCTGACCAATAGGGCAGCATTTCATCGCGGAAATAGTCGATGCCTTTGGAGGGAATGCCGATGGCGTTGATCATGCCCGACTGAATATCGCACACCCGCGGAGTCGGGTTGCCCGCGCGCGTGCCATGCATGATGGTTTTGAGCACATGCGCACCCAAGACATCGAGGTCGAACACATCTGCCAAATCTTCGGAGAAGGTGCCAGAGGCGGGCATGATCGGATTCTTGAGGGTCAGCGCACCAATGCGGGCGCTAAGGTCGATGGTTTGCAGGTCTTTCATCACATCGCCTCCGAAATAGGGAACACCGGGCCTTCGCGACAGACGCGGCGTTGAATGATGCGGTCGCCGACCCGGAAACTGCGCACACAGGCCTGACACATGCCGAGACCACAGGCCATTTGTTGCTCCATGGCGATCTCGCCGGGGATGCCATGGCTCTCACCGAGGTCTTGCAGCATCCGCAAAAGCCGCGAGGAGCCGCAGGTGTAGAAGGCATCTACGTCTCCTTTGGCGATCCGTGCCTCGATCAACGGGCGCAGCGCCTCGGGCGTAGAGCTTCCATCCTCGTCGTGGACGACGATCACTTCGGCGCCATAGCTTTCGAATAGCTCGACGGACATTGCCAATTCCGGTCGGCGCGCGGAACAGATCGCGGTCAGCTTGCGCCCCCTCTCCTGCGCCATGCGGGCGAGCGGAGCGAGGGTCGCAAGGCCCACGCCGCGTGCGACGAGCATGAGATTTTGCCAGTCGTCGGGCATAGAGAACCCCTGTCCCAGAGGGCCAAGCACATTGAAGGTGTCATCGGGGCGCAGCGTGGCGAGACCGCGCGTGCCGGCGCCCGCAATTTTATAGAGAAACTCCAGACGGCCCGCCGATTTGTCATATCCGTAGATACTCATCGGGCGACGCAGAAAAGGGTTCTCCCCTTCGGGCGCAGGGCAGAGCAGTTGGAAAAACTGACCCGGCTGACAGTCGAGAATGGCCTCGGGTGCGTCGAGAGTGAGCAGGCGATATTCGCCATTTACAGGGGTATTCGAGACCACGCGACAGGTGGCTTCGGAACAGCGGGGCCGTAGCCCCTGCGGAACAGGGACGGACACGGTGGTCGGAATGTAGGTCATTGGTCTGCCTCGGATTAGCCGTAGATCAGCTTTGGAATGAAGAGGGAGATTTGCGGGATATAGGTGATCAGCAGGAGCACGATCAGGTTCACCAGCACGAAGGGCCAGACGCCGCGAATGATGTCCGCCACAGGTTTATTGAGCGTGGACGATGCGACGAAGATATCGAGGCCGAAGGGCGGCGTGATCATCCCGAGGCTGACATTGAGCGTCACCAACATGCCGAAATGCACCGGATCGATACCGAAACTCATGGCGACCGGATAAAGCGGCGGCACCAGAACCAAAAGTGTTGAGTTCGGATCAATGAACATGCCTGCCACGAAGAACAGCACGTTGACCGCGATCAGGAAGGCGATCTTGCCCGCGCCGGTGGCCTCAAGGAAGGCGATGATTTCATTGGGCACTTGCGCCAAGGTGACGAAGAAGGAAATCAACCCGCCCATGGCCAAAAGCACGAAGATGATTGAGGTATTCACGGCGCTGTCTTCGGTGATCTTGGCGAGACCTTTGAGATCAAGCGCGCGGAAGACGAACATCTCGACGAGGATGGCATAGACCACACTGACTGCGGCGGCCTCTGTGGGGGTGATAAAGCCGGAATAAATGCCGCCCAGAATGATCACCGGCATTCCAAGCGCCCATTTGGCGTCCCAGATCGCCTTGAAGCGTTCGGACCACGGCAAGCGCGGATCATGGCTGACGCCGTCGCGCGCGGCTTGGATACGGACGTAGACGGAGAACGCGAGGCCAAGGAGCAGGCCGACGGCGAGACCGCCCGCGAAGAGTTTGGAAATCGACGTGCCGGTGATCCAGCCGTAGACGATCAGCGTGATCGACGGCGGAATCAAAAGCGCAGTTTCTGCCGAAGAAACCAGAAGCCCAAGGCTGAACCGGTCGGAATAGCCCGCTTTGCGCAGCTCCGGGTAGACCATGCGGCCCATGGCGGCCACCGTGGCAGGTGCAGAGCCAGAGACCGCGCCAAACGCCATGCTGCCGCCGACGACGACATGGCCCATGCCGCCCTTGGTGTGACCCACGAGGGCCTTAACGACAGAGATGAGTTGGCGCGCGATTTGGCCGGAGCCCATGAGATTCGCCGCGAAGATGAAGAAGGGAATGGCCAGAAGCGTCGAATGGTCGATGCCACCGACAATCTTTTGCACCACGGCCGCATCGGGCAAGCGGCCATAGAAAGCTTCTTTGTAAGCGAGTGCGGGGATACCCAGCACCAAAAGCATCTCAAAGCCAGCCACCAACAAGAGGATGGCCAAAACGATAATGAGGGCGAAGATCATTCGGAGGCCTCCTGATAACGGTCGATGAGGCCCAAAAGGCTTAGCCCATAGCGCAGGCCCAAGAGGAGAAAGCCAGCAACAGGCGCGAGGTAGATCACGCCCATGGGTACGCCAAGGGTCGGGGATTTCTGGCCGGATTTGAGCACGAATTGCACCAGATCGACCGCCAGCCACGCGACATAGAGGCTCATGCACAGCCCGACGAGATCAATGAGTTTCAACACCCCCTTGAGCAACGGCGCGGGCAGGCGATCGCGCATATTGGTGATGCCCACATGCTTGCCCCGTTCAAGCGCCAGCCCGAGAGCCAGGAACACGAGGAACAGGTTCATGATCCGCACTGCTTCCTCGATCCAGGCAAAACGGCTGGCAAAGGTGCCACCGATTTCGCGGGTCACGACCGAGCCGCTGTAGAGAAACACCATGATCAGGAAAAGGGCGATGAGAACGGTTCTTTCGACCGTTCGGAGCAGATTGAGAGCTTGCATGAGGGGGCTTTCGATCACTGTGGAAAGAGACGCTCCGCATCTGGATCGGAACCGATGCGGAGCGGAGAGACCCGAGGCGGCGCGCCCCGGATCCGTCAGGTTTTACAAATCGCCGTAGGCTTGCGTGTAGATGTCGAGCAGGGTCTGACCCGCGTCGCCGGTTTTGGCAACGTAGGCGGCAGAGGCCGGGCCGAACATCGTGTCGCGGAATTCTGCGCGCTCAGCCTCATCGGCGACGCGCACGTTGGTGCCGGCTTCGGTAATGGTCTCAAGCGCGGAGTCGACGGCAGCGGTTTTGTGAGCGGTCAACTCGGGGATGACTTCGGCAAAGGCGTCCTTGATGATGGTCTTGTAATCTTCCGGGAGGCTCTCCCAGAACATCGGGTTGAAGAGGACCACATCTTCCATCGCGCCGTGATCGGAGACGACGAGGTTTTTCTGAACCTCGTAGAATTTCATCGCCTTGATCGTGTCGAGCGGGTTTTCTTCGCCGTCCACAACGCCGGTTTGCAGCGAGGTGTAAAGCTCACCGAACGGCAGAGCGATGGCGGAGGCGCCAAGTGCGTTGAACTGTTCGATCAGGATCGAGCTGTCCATGACACGGAATTTCTGACCGGCGAAGTCGGCGAGCGTGTCGAGCGGCTCGTTGGAGGTGAACTGTTTCTTGCCGTTGGGCCAGAGATCAATCGCCACCATGCCTTTGTCGGAGAAGCTGTCGAGCAGGGCCTCACCGAAGGGGCCGTCACGCAGTGCGGCGGCTTTGTCGGCGTCTTCGGGGATCAGGTAGGGGATGTCGAGGATCGACACCAGCGGGTTAAAGCCGCCAAGGAAGGCCGCGGGTGCAACGGTGGCCTCAATGGTGCCGAGTTGCACGCCTTCGTTCATTTGACGCTGGTTGCCGAGTTGGCCCTGCGGGAAAATCTGAAACTCCACATCGCCGTCCGTGCGTTCGGCGACGAGCTCTGCCACTTTTTCGAGGTGAACGTGACGGCTCTGCTGCGTGCTTTCGAGGTGTCCGATCTTGGCCACATACTCTTGGGCAAGCGCGGGGCTGGACAGGGCCAGTCCAGCGAGCAGCACGGCGGACAGAAGGGGTTTGGGTTGAGACATGGAGCGCTCCCGGTTGGTTTGGTTCTGATCATCATAGACTCCCCAAAGTGGGGGGGAGGTCAATAAAAA
Source organism: Celeribacter sp. PS-C1 (assembly GCF_019429625.1). Classification (GTDB taxonomy): domain Bacteria; phylum Pseudomonadota; class Alphaproteobacteria; order Rhodobacterales; family Rhodobacteraceae; genus Celeribacter. Next base: position 85,697 of record NZ_JAHXRW010000001.1, on the reverse strand, counting down.
AGTCTAAAAAATGAGACGAAACCCAAAATTGACCAGTCGTTTAAATTTTTTGCTGAATTTTTAGGCTGAAATCTCCGCCTCAATACCCTCGCGCGCAATCAGCGCTTCGACATGCTCGGCCGCCTCGCGCCCTTTGAGCGAGGTGTTCCAAAGCCGCTCGGCAATGCCTTCGTGAAGCTCGAGGGCTTCCGGCGCAGAGGTGATCATGCCGACACCGATGCGAATGTTGGGGTTATGACCAAGGCGGAAAGGGCTGATCGTGAGGATCGAGCGCCCGGCTTGGCGCATGATCTGGAAAGAGGTCGAGGGAATCGGTTCGCGGGCCACGCCGATCTGGATGCCAATATCAGGCGCGCGCAACATTTCGACGATATGGCGCACCTCCGCCAAAGCCATCCGGCGTCGCTGTTTGCGGATCTCGGACGACAACTCGGGGCTGCCCTCCAATCCTTCGCGAAGGAATTTGCGGATGTCCGCATCCGAAATAATAGAGGCCAGAAGCGGGCGCCTTTGAGCAAAGCGCTGTTTTCTTTTCTCAAGAATATCAAGGATTTTTGCAATATCGTCATGTTCTGAACTGGGTACGGATTCGCTTAGGACATCCTTGAGAACGGCATCATAGCGATCCGTTGTCACCAGATAGGAAATCGGGCTGAAGAGGCCGATGATTTGCTCACATTCATCTTCGATTTGGCGCATGCGTTCGAAGAAACTAAGGGCGTTGTCGACGTATTCGATTCCAACCCCGAGAAGGCTCGGCAAAGACACCTGAAGTTCCTGAGCGATGGCGGAGAGCATGTCGATCTTCGCGATCTCGCCTTTTTCCGCACGATAAAGCGCCGCACGGGAAATGTGCAGGCGGGTGGCGACATCTTCCGGCGACAGGTTGCGGCCCAGGCGGTGGGCCTTTAGGCGCGCGCCGATGTCTTTGAAATTGATCTGTGTTTCTACCAAGGTGCGCTCATTCGAAAACATGTAAGATACCTGTGCGTCGTCTAAACTTTGAGCGCACATCGAGATTTGTCGCAATTATGAGACAATCACGCTTTTCGAAAGGTCGCAAGGGGCATTTGCGAGCCACGAATCTCAAAATGAAAGACGCGCCGCGATCTTTTCCCTGAAGCTGGCAGGCTCCAGTCGCGTTTAGACCATCTTGATCACATCGCGCGGGCAAGACAGCATGTAGCCTTTGCGGGCGATGTTTTTGACCAACAGCTCGCTCACCATCTGATTTCCCAAAGTATCGCGCAGGCGTTTGATCCGAGTGGCGCCGGCGGCCTCGTCGCAATCCGCGGAATTGCGTCCGGAAATTACCGCTTCGATTTCGGCACCGGACAGGACGTCATCATCGAGACGCGCTTCGGCCAGAACCGACAGGGTTTCGATGGCGGCGGGGGTGAGTTTGAATTCCATGTTGTTCAGATAAACCGTGTTCTCCGCGCGTGAGATCAACAGGGAGGACACTTCGATCCCTCGCTTCTCGATCTCGCTCATCCGCTTGTTGAGCGCGATGATCACAACGAGGAACACAAGGGCTGCGATCAAGAGGGCGGTGGAAAACACCAGCAGGACAAAAATCACCATACGGTAGGAATTGAGCACGCCGGAAAAGGACGTCCCCGATTGCGCGAGAATTTCGAGCAATTTGATTTCCGCCTGGGTGGTCAGGTCGTTCTCAACGAAAATACGCTCGACCCGCGCGTTAAAGGCGTTCGCGTCCGGCAGGTTCACGAACAACAACACGGCAGCGATCAACAGGATCGCGACAATCGCCACGATTCCATAGATCGCCACGCGGGACACTTTGCGGCTGTCAGTATCGGAGGAAATAGTCGCCAGCATCGGCTTTGACCTCGCCCAGTTTCTCTTCGGGGATCATCGCGACGATGGAGAGAAGATGCCAGCCTTCTTTCTCGAGGCGCGGACCAATCGCGTCGGCGGCGGCGCCTTTTGAGCATTGCGAGTCGCCCACCTCGGCTACGCCGAAGTGCAGCTTGAGCGGATTGTCACGCTTGGCTTTGTAGCTGGCGTAACAGGACGCACTGGCCAGTCCGGGAAGGGTGACGAGCGCGATCACGAGAGGAAGAAGGTGCTTTTTCATGCTCGCGATCCTGTGAGTTTGGCCGATGTTATTCAATAGCAAAGCCGGTTTTGTCGTCTGCTATCAAATGACAGGCCGCTGTTATTGAGCGATTTTCCCGAAACCGGCCATCACCGTCCCATCAACGTGCCCCAAACTTCGTAATGCAGATTCGAGACATGCAGAAACGAGGCGGGCCGCAGGCTTTGAAAGGACGACCGATGAGACTGACAAAATTCACCGCTGGGCTGCTTGCGCTTTCCATTGCCACCGCGGGCTTCTCCGCTGCACCGGCCCGCGCCGGAGACAATGATGCCGCTTTGGCACTGGGCGGGCTTTTGACGCTCTTCGTGATCGGCAAGGCGCTGGATGACAAGAACGACAAGAAAGCCAGAGCCACGCGGCCACGTCATGATGATGAACGCAAGCCAAGACCTGACTGGGGTCACGATCTTCGTATCCCGAACACCTGTGTAATGAGCGCGGGCCAAGGCAACAAACATCGACTGGTCGTCCTGGAGAACTGTGTGAAACGCGAAACGCACCAAAACCGTGTCCGGTTGCCGCGCGCCTGTGAGACCCGGGTGCAAACCCGTCAGGGTAAAAAAGACGCCTATGACGTCGGTTGTCTGAGCAATTTTGGCTACCGCATCGACCGCGACCGCAACCGCGGCTACGTCCATCGCTGAGTTATATAAAAATCGAGCAGATACGCGGTTTCATGTCCCCATGTGTCGCGTCAACTTGCGGGTGGGTTCATGCGTCCCACCCGCTTTTTTCTTGCGCCACTGCCCGGCTTCGGCTTCACAGGGGTATGACAAAAACGATCCCTGATTACAGTTTCGAAGAGGCCGCCCAGCGGCGTGGCTACTCCCGCATCGTTGGTGTGGATGAAGTGGGGCGCGGGCCTTTGGCGGGACCCGTGGTGGCCGCAGCAGTCTGGCTCGACCCGGAGCACATTCCCGAAGGTTTGAACGATTCCAAGGCGCTGACGGCAAAACGGCGCGAAAAGCTTTTTGAAGAGATTCTCGCGAAGTCCGATGTTTCCATCGCCTCCTGTTCGGTCGAGGAGATTGATGAGATCAACATTCTACAGGCGTCTTTAAGGGCGATGGAGCGCGCCGTCGCTGGGCTCACGGTCAAGGCGGATTATGTACTGGTGGACGGGAATAAGGTGCCGCCCGCCTTCGGGCTGGATGCCGAGGCCATCGTCAAAGGAGATGCCCGGTCGATGTCGATTTCTGCGGCTTCAATTGTGGCCAAAATATGGCGCGATCGTCTTATGGTGGATTTGGCGCAACAGTATCCGGGATATGCCTGGGAGAAAAACGCGGGTTACGGGACCAAGGCGCACCTCGAAGGACTCCGAGATTTTGGTGTGACCCCGCTCCATAGACGTTCGTTCAAACCGGTCCACAATATATTGTATCAAGACAAAAACATAAGTGACTGATTCGAAAAAGAAATTGACTGCGAATCCCGGATGACTCATCTTTAGACCCATAAATGACGTCAAAAATGGCGCGTTAAAACGACGTCCCTTAAGGGGCGCGATATGAGGCAGAACATGAAGAATACCATCCGCAAGGGGGCCAACGCGCTCCCTCTCAATGAGATATTGTCCGGTGATTGCATCGAGGTGATGAACGCCCTCCCTGAGGAAAGCGTCGACCTGATTTTCGCCGATCCGCCCTATAACCTGCAACTGCGGGGCGATCTGCACCGTCCGGACAATTCCAAAGTGGATGCGGTCGACGACGCGTGGGATCAGTTCGACAGCTTCAAGGTTTATGACGATTTCACCCGTGAATGGCTTAAGGCCGCGCGGCGCATTCTCAAACCGAATGGCGCGATCTGGGTGATCGGCTCCTATCACAACGTCTTCCGCCTCGGCGCCGAGCTTCAGAACCAAGGCTACTGGATTTTGAACGACGTCGTGTGGCGCAAATCCAATCCGATGCCGAACTTCCGGGGCAAGCGCCTGACCAACGCGCATGAGACCCTTATTTGGGCGTCGAAGGGTGAAGCGGCGAAATACACCTTTAACTATGAAGCGCTCAAGTCGCTCAATGAGGGCATTCAGATGCGCTCTGACTGGGTCCTGCCGATCTGTAACGGTGGCGAACGCCTCAAAGACGACAATGGCGACAAAGCGCACCCGACGCAAAAGCCCGAGAGCCTTCTGCACCGCGTGATCGTCGGCACCACCAATCCGGGCGACGTGATCCTCGATCCATTCTTCGGCACGGGCACCACAGGCGCGGTCGCCAAGATGCTTGGCCGCGAGTTCATCGGCATCGAGCGCGAAGAGAAATACCGTGAGGTGGCCGCTAAACGCATCGCTTCCGTGCGCAAATTCGACAAGGACGCGCTTCGTGTTTCCACTTCGAAACGCGCTGAGCCGCGTGTGCCGTTTGGTCAGCTTGTGGAGCGTGGCATGCTGCGTCCGGGCGAAGAGCTTGTGTCCATGAACGGTCGCCGCACCGCGAAGGTGCGCGCCGACGGGACGCTGGTTTCCAATGACGTGAAGGGCTCGATCCACCAAGTCGGCGCTCACCTCGAAGGCGCGCCGTCGTGCAACGGCTGGACCTATTGGACCTTCAAGCGCGATGGCAAACACGTCCCGATTGATGTGCTGCGCCAGCAAATCCGCGCGGAGATGCAGTAAGTCTCTCAATAAAATTCAAAGTTACCGCCTGGTGCCTGCGGCCTGACTTCGCGGCACCACCTTCTGCCCCGCTGTCTGTTCAGCGGGGCTTTTTTTAAAGCCGAGGCAGTGGATTGGTGCCGTTTTTATAAGGTTCCCAATCGGCAAATGTAGCCAGGTCGGGATAGTAGCGCTTGCGCCAAGCTTTAACCTTCGGGTTCATCATCCTGCGCCAGACGGGCGGCACCATCGCGGCCACGCCCATCAACGTATAGCCGTAAGGGAGCTGCGGCGCTTCGGTCTCGTCGTAATTCTGCAAAAGCGGAAAGCGACGGTCTGGTTTGTAATGGTGGTCCGAATGGCGTTGCAGATTGATCAGCAACCAGTTCGTCGCCATATGCGCCGCGTTCCAGCTGTGATGCGGTTTCACGTGTTCGTATTTACCTTCACCCAGATGCCGCCGGGTGAGGCCGTAATGTTCGACGTAATTGGTGAGTTCCAACTGCCATATCGCGACGATGGCCTGCCAGACAAAGAGCATGAGCCCCGGCACACCGCCAATCAGCGTGGCTAAGATCAGCATCATGAGCTGCAGCGTCCAATAGCGGAAATGCGGATTGCGCGGATGCCAAGCCGACAAGCCTCTGCGCGCAAGCAGTGCCTTTTCCGCCTCCCAAGCGGACCGCGGACATTCCCGCAGCACGCGGAAGAAATAGTGATGAAAGCCCTCATTATAGAGCGCCGTCACCGCATCGCGCCGTGTGCCTACATGTTTGTGGTGGACCAACAAGTGCTCGGTGCGGAAATGGGAATAGAGAACGGAGGCCAACAGCAGATCGCCCAGCCAACGCTCCATATTGTTACGCTGATGGCAAAGCTCATGGGCATAAACCATGCCGGTCGTGCCGGAGGAGACGCCAAGACCAAAGAACACCACGAGGGTTTCCAGCACGGAGAGGTGATCCGTGTGGGTCACAAACCAGATCAGCCCAAAGATGTTCACGAATTGCACCGGGAACCAGATGATCGTGATAGCGCGATACCAGAAAAGCTCGCTTTCCGCTGTGTTCGGATCTGGATTGTCGGTGTTGAGCCCCAGAATTCCGTCGAGAAATCCGAACATATACCACGCATAAAGCGGCACAATGATCACGGTCCAGCCGCCGACAATGGCGCCAAGCCAGATCAAGGGCACAAGGGTGAGCGACAGCCAAAAGGGGATCGCATTTCGAAAACTGATTTGGGCCATATTCATCGGATCAAACTTCCAGACGCCAGCGGGACTGGCGCTAATCCTCTAGGCTCTGATGGGCGAGGTCAAACGCCTTTCGCATTACGGTCGGAAGATCAGAGGCGCGGAACGCGTTTTGGCCCCGCAAGGCAAGTCCTTCGGGTGGATTTGTCACATCTTTCGCGGCATGAACCGTCAGGATCAGATGGAAATGCGTGAAGGTATGACGCACCTCGCCAAGCTCGATCCAATTCCCCTCAAAAGGCGCCTCTTTGGGGTGCTCTTCCTGCCATTCGGTACCGGGCCAGCCCAACATGCCGCCCAAAAGACCCCTCTCTGGCCGTTTCTCCAAAACCCATTCGCCGCGCGACGTACGTCCGATATAGGCGTGGCCATGCCGGGTAGGTTTCGGCTTTTTGGGCGTTTTCAGCGGGAATCGAGCCGCATCTCCGGCCTCTCGAGCCTCGCAATCATCCATCAAGGGACAAAGCGCGCAGGTCGGAAATTTCGGGGTACAGATCGTCGCCCCCAGATCCATCATCGCCTGCGCGTGGTCGCCCGGACGTTCTTTGGGCGTCAAAGTGTCGGCCAATTCCGTCAATTCTGGCTTAGCCGAGGGAAGCGGTGTTTCGACCCGAAACAGGCGCGAAACGACCCGTTCGACATTGCCGTCCACGACCGTCTCTGATTGGTCAAAGGCGATGGAGGCAATGGCGGCAGAGGTATAGGGGCCGACGCCTGGAAGGGACTGCAACTCAGCTCTCGTGCGGGGAAATTCGCCCTTATATTTGTCCCGGATCACGCGCGCGCATTTCAAAAGGTTCCGTGCGCGGGCGTAATAGCCAAGGCCGGCCCACTCTCCCATGACTGTCTCATCTTCGGCATTTGCGAGATCGATGACGGTGGGCCAAAGCGTGGTGAATCGCTCGAAATAGGATTTCACGGCGGCCACTGTCGTTTGCTGCAACATGATTTCAGACATCCACACCCGATACGGATCAGGTATGACGCCGCGCACGCGATCCGAGGGCGATGTGCGCCAAGGTAAGACGCGCGCATGGGCGTCGTACCACCCCAAAAGCTGCGTCGCGATATCGTCGTGTTTCATGTCGTCACGCAATCTTTAGGTCCTGTCATCTGCTTTCTTCTGGCGTGTTGCGCCTGTGGCAATAGAATAGGGTTCAGAAGCGAAGAAACCAGACGGGAAATCATGACCGAGGCGCAGCCATATGTGAAAAGACGCAAGAAGGGGTTCGAGAGAACCGCCAGTCTTTTGCAGCGCCGTATCCAGGAGGCGTCCGAATCCCGTGGGTTTTCGCAATCCAAATTGCTCACCCATTGGGAAGAAAGCGTCGGACCGGAGATTGCGGCCATGTCGCGCCCTGTCAAAGTGTCCTACGCCAAGGGCGGCTTCGGCGCCACGCTTACGCTTTTAACCACCGGCGCTTACGCGCCGATGCTTCAGGCAGAACTTCCGAAGATTCGCGATCGCGTGAATGCCGTCTACGGTCACAACGCGATCAGCCATATTCACATCACGCAAACCGCGCCGATGGGGTTCTCCGAAGGCCGCGCCGTTTTCGAGACCCAAAAGCCTAAACCCAAACCGCAAATGACGCCGGAGACCCAAGCCGAGGCCAAATCCCTCGCCGATGGGGTTCATGATGAGGCTCTGCGTCAGGCGCTTGAGAAATTCGCCGGGACATTCCTGACCCGACACAGCACTACAACAAAGGAAAACTGATGAACCGCCGCACCTTCATGATCACCACCGCACTGGCAACACTCGGTGGCGCGCTTTTGCTGAAACCCTCTGCCGTCACGAATTTCATCGTGTCTCCGGCCGCGGCTCAGGATGCTGACACCTCCGAGATCGCCGATCTGGTTCTTGGCGATGCAGATGCGCCGATCGAATTGATCGAGTATGCGTCCTACACCTGCCCGCATTGTGCGAACTTCCACAGCGCCGTGTTCGAGCCGTTGAAGAAAGACTATATCGACACTGGCAAAGTAAAATTCGTTTATCGCGAAGTCTACTTTGACAAATTCGGTCTCTGGGCCTCTATGGTCGCACGTTGTGGCGGGGAAATGCGCTACTTCGGCGTTCAGAAAATGCTCTACGAAGAGCAGGCCGAGTGGCTCGCAGGTGGCAAAGACACGATGGAAATCGTCGAGAACCTGCGCAAAATCGGCAAGCGCGCCGGTTTGACGGACGAGAATCTCGATGCCTGCCTCAACGATGGCGAGATGGCGGAACAGCTCTACGCGAAATTCACCAAAGAGATCGAAGAATACGACGTGAATGCCACGCCGACGCTGGTCATTGATGGTGAGAAACATTCGAACATGAGCTACGCGGACCTCAAGGAAATTCTTGACGCGAAACTTGAGGGCTAAGACCCTAATCCAGCCCCAAACGGCTCAAATGTGCATCAATCTCTGACCAGTCGGAGACAGTGAGCCGCACGGGCAGGGTGACCACCTTCATACGAAAGGCGCGGGGCAAACGCACCGCGTCTTTTTCTGTGGTTACCATCTGTGCTCCCAGTGCCATGGCTTCGATTTCGAGCCTTTTCATCAGTGGAATGGACAGCGGTTGGTGATCTTTGAGCGCCTCAGTTCGCAGAAGATCGGCGCCCAGATCGCGCAGGGTTTGAAAGAACTTTTCGGGATGACCGATGCCTGCGAAAGCCATGACCTGAAGCCCCTGCCAATCCAGCCCGGTCGGCAGCGGTTGCAAGGTCGCCTGAGCGCGCGAAATAGACACAAATCCAGCCCAATTCGACGTAAACCGCTCCTGTGCAGCGGCATCACCGATGGAGATCAGAACATCGCCACGCGCCATGCCGACAGAAACGGGCTCACGCAACGGTCCGCCAGGCAAAACACGCCCGTTGCCAAAGCCACGATGGGCATCGACCACAACGAGCGTGAGGTCTTTTTCGACCGAGGGGTTCTGCATGCCGTCATCAAGGAGGATCACATCTGCCCCAGCCGCTTCGGCCGCGCGCACGCCTGCGGCACGGTCTTTGGCGACCCATACCGGCGTGAAGGCGGCGATCAGAAGAGGTTCGTCGCCAGTATCATCGGCGCTATGGGCGCGCTCATCGACGCGCACAGGGCCTTCGAGCTTGCCGCCGTAGCCGCGCGAGACGACGTGGGGCGTGTGCCCGCGTTCGATCAATCTCTGCACCAATGCGATAGTGGTGGGTGTTTTGCCCGTCCCGCCCGCGTTGATGTTGCCGACACAGATCACCGGCACGGAGGCGCGATAGCCGGGCTTTTTGAGCCGCTTGGCCGTCGCCTTAGCGTAGAGCGCGGAGAGCGGCGAAAGCAAACGCGCCTGCCAACCCGGGTTTTCCGCAGGATTAGACCAGAACAGAGGCTGTTTCATGGCGTGATCCTTTCCCGAAGATCAAGGAAATCCTGCACCAAATTTGCCACGCGATCCGTGACCTCGGCGCCTGTGGAGGCCACTTCCCATGCCGCACCCGCCATCAACGCAGCCTGATCGGGGGACATCAAACGTCCGACCTCTTCGCCAAGCTCAAATCCATCATTCACAGCGCGCACCGCATTTCCGGCCGCAAGGCGGGCGTAGGCGGTGGTGAAATCGGAGACGTTGCGGCCATGTAAAATCGCGGAGCCCATCGCGGCGGCGGGATAGGGATCACTGCCGCCGAATGGCCCGAGAGAGCTTCCCATGAAGCTGATCGGTGCGATCCTGTGCCAGAGACCTTCCTCGCTGTGATGGGGTTCATTCGCGAGAATGACGACCTGATCCGATTCGGAGATGGGGTGGTCTGGGTCGAGAATTGCGGCAGTCAGGCCCGCAGTTTCCATCTGGGCCAACACGCTGTCTCGCGTTGAGGGATCGGACAGGGATAGCGCCAACAACAGTCGGTGCGCGCGGCGCAGCGCACGTTTGTGGGCGCGGATCACCTCGCTGACTTCTGAACGATCCAGTCGCGCCGCATACCAAGTGGGGCGCGTGCCGATCTCCGCCATCCGGCGTGTCAGCTCCTCTTCATCGACGCTGGGCGCGATGCCGCCCTCTTCGAGATAGCCCAAAACCTCGATCTGCTCAGCGTTAAGACCCGCACGACGCCACGGATACGCGGCCTCGGATGTGGCGGTGATCACGTGATCGAAACCGCCAAGCACGTGTTTGCGCAGGCCGGGAACGGGGCTGGTCAGATCGAGCGTGGTTGGGCTCTCGGGGGCTTCGATCGCGAGTGTGGGAATATGCCGTTCATGCGTTTCGCGCAGCAGGTTCGGGCGGAACTGGCCTCCGATCCAAACGAGACTGTCGGGGGACCAATGGTCGAGAAACCGTCGCGCGATGGCGCTGTCGTCCTCTGGCAAGATCGTGAGATGGCCATTTTCGAGTGCAGCGCCTGCGAGCGGCTGCACATCTGGGGATAGCGTGATCAGTCCGAACATATCGGGCCGGTCCTCGCTGATGCGACACATGAGCTCCATCGCGGGGCGAAGCGCAAAACTGGTTGCAGCGTGCAGCCAGAGCACTTCGCCTTTGGGGCGGTTTGGCAGATTTTGCGCAAGTCGCTGATCGCGGGCACTCTGGGAGAGCGCTCCGTTTTGGACGAGGCGATCAAGCCGTTCGGCGCGATGCCGTCCGCTTTTACGGCTTAGCCCGGAATAGAGCAGATAGGGAAAGGGTCGGGCCATGTGGCCTTATCCTCAGGCCCCAAGCTCTTCGGTGGGGGAGGCGTTTTGTGCTTCGTCGCGCAGTCGGTGCAGGTGGGCGATGAAATAGCGCATGTGGGCATTGTCCACGGTGCGCTGTGCTTCCGCTTTCCACGCGTTGTGCGCCGTCTCGTAATCGGGGAAAATCCCAACGATGTGAATGTCGTCGACATTGCGGAACACGGTTTTGGACGGGTCAATCAATTCGCCGCCGAACACGAGGTGCAGTCTTTGTGCCATGGAAACTCTCCGAATGTTATGGGCGCACCCTAGTCCAATCGCCGGGGGGGTCAAGCGGTCGACGCCATGCGCTTAATTCTTGGGCGGCATATTGCGGTTTTTTGACCTTTTTCGCGATGAACTGTTTTCCTCCCTCTGTGCTGCGGTCATCATGAGGCCATGAAGACCGAGAAGACCGCCCCCCGCCTGATCGTATTTTCCGATCTCGACGGCACGTTGCTGGACCATGACAGCTATTCATGGGCCGCGGCTGAACCGGCGTTGCAAGAGATGAAACGTCTCGGCCTTCCTCTGATTTTGGCGAGTTCGAAAACCGCTGCCGAGATCGCAGAACTGCGCTCTGAGATGGGGTTCGACCATGCGCCTGCGATTGTCGAAAATGGCGCGGGTATTCTGGCACCGGGCACTGGCGCTTTGTCGGATCGGACAGCGCACGATTCCCTCCAAGCGGCCTTGGCCGATCTGCCGCAAGACTTGCGTCAGCACTACACCGGCTTTTCCGATTGGAGCGTCGAAGAGGTGGCACAAAACACCGGGCTTCCTTTGGCGCAAGCAACGCTGGCCGCGCAAAGGCAGTTTTCAGAGCCCGGACTTTGGAGTGGATCAGATGAAGATCTGTCGCGCTTTGAGGCTGCGCTGATGGAACAGGGCATCCATGCTCGGCAGGGCGGGCGCTATTTGACCCTGTCGTTCGGCGCGACCAAGGCGGATCGCATGGCCGAAATTATCGCAGATTACACCCCGCGGCCTATCACGATGGCTCTGGGCGATGCGCCTAATGATGTCGAAATGATCGCCGCGGCAGATTACGGCGTTGTCGTGCGCAATTCACATGGGCCGGGTATCCCGACCCTGCCCGGAGAGGCGACGGGCCGGATCGTGCGCACAGGTGCGCCCGGCCCCGAAGGTTGGAACATTGCGGTGCTCTCACGCATCGCACAAGACTATCAAAGTACCGAGAAAGGCTAAGACATGGCGGATTTTCATCAGGGCGGGCATGTCGCCACATTGCACAATCTGCGCATCAATTCCGAAGAGGACCTGAGCCGGGAACTCAATGCCTTTTCCTCGACGCGTAAAATCACGCTGATCCTGCCGTCGCTGTTTTCCGAGCTCGAAGGCGATGCGCTGACGAATATCGTCGATGAGTTGAACAAGGTCGATTTCATCCATCGCATCGTCATTGGCCTCGACCGCGCCACCGAAGAGCAATATCGCTACGCGCTTCAGTTTTTCTCGCGTCTCAAGGCCGATCATGTGGTGCTTTGGAATGATGGTCCGCGCCTCTCTGCAGTGGATGCTCGTCTCAAAGAGCTGGACCTTTCGCCCTCTGAGCCGGGTAAGGGCCGCAATGTTTGGTTCTGCATGGGCTACACGATTGCCCGCGCCGACAGCGCCGTGGTCGCCGTGCATGATTGCGATGTGGTGACCTATTCCGCCGAAATGCTGGCGCGTCTGGTCTACCCGGTCGCGAACCCGACCTTTCCCTATCAGATGTCCAAAGGTTTCTACCCCCGCGTGGCCGACGGCAAGTTGAACGGTCGAGTGACGCGGCTTTTGGTGACGCCGATGATTCATGCGCTGGCCAAGGTTCTGGGGCCGCGCGAGTATCTCGATTTCCTGTCGGATTTCCGCTATCCGCTGGCCGGCGAATTTGCCATGCGCACCTCGATCCTTCCGGATATGCGTATCCCTTCGGATTGGGGGCTTGAGATCGGTTTGCTCTCCGAGGCTTGGCGCAATCTCAGCCCGCGTGCGGTCTGTCAGGTCGAAATTTCCGATCGTTACGATCACAAACACCAAGATCTCAGCGAAGAGGATGCCAAAACCGGCCTGTCTCGTATGTCCGTGGACATCTGCAAAGCCCTCTATCGCAAGCTCGCGGCAGATGGCACGGTGTTTTCCGAAGAGATTTTCCGCTCGATCAAAGCCACGTATTATCGCGGCGCGCTCGATCTCATCGAGACTTATTTCAACGATGCGCGGATGAACGGGCTGCATGTGGACCGTCATTCCGAGGAAAAAGCGGTGGAGCTGTTTGCGAACAACATCATCCTCGCGGGCAGTGTGTTCCTCGACAATCCGATGGAGACGCCCTTTATCCCGAACTGGTCGCGGGTGCATTCGGCGGACCCGGACATCATTGCCTCCATGACGCGGGCCGTCGCCGAGGATATGGAAGAGTATAAATAAGCTGGATTAGGCTCTATTTCAGCCGTGCGAGGATGCCATCCGCCAGATTGGGGCATCCCGCCACCAAGCCGTTCAGTTGCGGCCTCGGTTGGTTGAAAACCGGTGCCTTTCCCTCGCGATCCGTGACTTGTCCCCCGGCTTCGGTCAGGATCAGCGTGCCGGCGGCCACGTCCCATTCCCAAGTGTCGCGAAAGCTGAACATCGCGTCATAGCGCCCCTGCGCCACAAGTGTCAGCCGGTAGGCGAGGGAGGGTCGGTATTTGTGAATGAATTTCGGCGCGCCTCCCTGCCAATGTTCGTCGTCCAAATGCTGGCGCGGGGCCAGAACGGTCGCGCCATCGAGATCGCAGCGTTCCGTCACGATCAGAGGGTCGTCGTTAAGATAGGCACCCTGTCCTTTGACGGCGTGAAACAACCGCTCACGCAGCGGCAAAAACACCACAGCCGCGATCACCTCGCCCTCTTCGGCGATTGCCAAAGAATGTGCCCAATTGTGGTCGCCATGGATAAAGCTGCGGGTGCCGTCGATCGGATCGACGATGAACACGCGTTCTTTGCCGAGGCGCTCGGAGGTGGTGTCGACGGTTTCTTCGGAAAGCCAGCCATACTCAGGCCGCTCAGACAGCAGATACTCGTGGAGCATCCTGTCGACGGCCAGATCGGCCTCCGTTACCGGACCTTGCCCGCTGCCCTTGTCCCAGACCTCCGGATCGGCGCGCCAATAGGGGCGGGCGATCTCGCCAGCGTTGCGCGCGGCCTCTATCAACAGTTCGAGATCTTCTTCTGCACCGACTGCCACCTGCTTAATCTCCGGCAAGTGTCATCCCTTCGACCAAAAGCGAGGGCACGACGCGGCTCAGATGTGCGCGCGCGTCATTCGCGGGCACGATGGTTTTCAGCATATCGCGCAGGTTCCCGGCGATGGTGCATTCGTTGACCGGATAGGCGACCTCGCCGTTCTCGATCCAAAATCCGCTCGCTCCACGGGAATAATCACCAGTTGTAGGGTTGATCGAAGAGCCGATCATGGAGGTGATCAAAAGTCCGGTGCCCATCTCGCGCATCAACTCGTCGCGGCTCTGTGTGCCCTGAGTTAGGCTCACATTTCCAGAAGTCGGTGAGGGCGGACCCGACACGCCACGCGAGGCGTTAGCTGTGCTCTCAAACTCCAGTTTGCGGGCGGTCGCGAGGTCGAGAACCCAAGAGGTCAGCCGTCCGTTTTCCACTAAAGCGCGTTTCTGTGTCGCAAGCCCTTCGGCATCGAACAGACGCGAGGCAGAGGTACGCGGGCGGTGCGGGTCCTCGATGACGGAAAGACCACTCGGCAAGACATCTTCGCCCATCGCGTCCCGCAGCCAGCTTGCGCCGCGTGCAATCGCGGAGCCGTTGATCGCGGACAGAAGATGCCCGATCAGCGACGAAGAAATCCTCTCGTCGAACAGCATCGGATAGGCGCCGGTCTTGGGCTTGCGTGCGCCGAGACGGGCGACGGTGCGTTCGGCGGCCAGAAGGCCGATCTCTTCGGGGCTGGGCAGGTCCGCGCCGAAAATCCGGCTTTCGCCGCAATAATCGCGCTCCATCCCCGTGCCTTCACCTGCGATGGCAACGGTGGAAATCATCCGGTCGCTGCGGGCATAGCCGCCGCTGAACCCATTGGTCGCGGACAGGTAAATCTGACGACGCCCGTAAGCTGCGGCGGCGCTGTCGACCTGCGATACGCCTTTGTAGCCGGCGGCTGCCGCCTCGGCGCGCAGGGCGTCCTCTTTAAGTTGCTCGGGCGATGGCTCTTCGGAGGGATCGAACAGTTCCAAAGAACTTGCGTCGGTGTTCGCGGTGATTTGTGTCGGATCGGCAAGACCAGCAGTCGGGTCCTCTGGCGCTAGACGCGCCATGGTAACCGCGCGTTCGGCCATGGTGGCCAGTGTCTCAGGACGGGTGTCGGAAGCAGACACGCAGGCCTGTCGTTTGCCGATCAGCACCCGCAACCCGATGTCCACCCCTTCGGAGCGCTCCGCCTGTTCCAATGCGCCTTGACGCACATTGATGGACAGGGAGGTGCCGTCGATGGCCATCGCATCTGCGGCCTCGGCCCCGGCACTCATAGCGGCCTCAAGAAGCGCCTCGGTCAGGTCTTTGAGGTTGCGCGTCATGACGGGGTCTCCTGTTTCGTCTGAATTGCGTGTCAGATGCACCGCCCGCCCGCAAAGCGCAAGCAGGCGGTGCGTCTTCGTGTTTAGAACGGCAGCGGTTGCCCGTTGGCGATGATCTGGCCGTCTTCGGTCATTTCGATCTCGGACACCAACTCGCCTGCGGTCTCACCCGGACGGGCAAAGAGGCCCAGCATCATTTGTGCCGACATGGCTTGTTCCGGCGGCATGATGCCAGCGGAGGACAGTTTGGTGATCAGATCGGTCACGCCCACCATATTGAGCGAGAGCTTGCCCGCGAAAGGCGGCAGGCCACCCGGCACGGCCGGTTCCTGATCGAGGAAGTGACCCGCGCCTTCGCCCCGGATCGTAGCGCCCGCGAGATCGAGGAAAATTTCTGGGATATTCAGTGTCTCGACCTTGAACGGCATCTTGGCGCCGCTCTCTTCCATGGCGGTCAGCGCGGCGACGTCAAATAGATCGATGCCATTCTCCAAGGTGCCATCCAAAGCAATGCGCAGGCTCGCTGGGTCATGCGGAAGCTGACCTGTTGGGTCCGCGATCATCCACGCGATCTCCGGCAGGACCAATCCTTCCAACCCGAGACGAAGCTCGAAGGGCTGCATCTCTTCGGAGGCGGCCAGCGGGAAAAGCAGGGCGGCGTTGTATTGCTGTAGAGAAACATTTGCCTGACCGCCGGGAATTTGCGCGCCAGCGGCAATGACGTTGAGATCGGCTGCTTTGGAGTCATAGCCAACTGCACCGTCGTTGAGTGTCATATCCAGAGTTGTGGAGCCTGTTGTGGCGTCGATGGTCATTCCGCCGCCCGGAGTCTCGCTTACGATCGCCATGGAGTAGGTGCTGCCTGCCATTTCGATGGTGACATCCATGGAGCTGTCGCCGAGTAGGGTTTGCATGAAGTCGACATTCTCGCCTTCGGGCAGTGTGAAGGAGCCCGTCATCTTCATGTCATTGGCCGCAAAGCCCATCTCGACCTTGTCGCCAGTTTCGGTGTCCATCGGATCGAAATCATAGGTCAGAGTATTGGCGTTCAAGTCCATCTCTGAGCTCAAGCCGTCTTCGCCCTCCACAATCGTATAGGTGCCGCCGATGCCGATCATGGCGACCGAGAGCCCCGGTTGGATCACCATGTCATCAATGACGACGGCTTCGCTTTTTGACGTTACAGCGTTGTTCTCTAGGGTAAACATAAGGCTCTCGGGAGTTCCCGAAACCATCGTGATCCCGTCAATGGTCATGGTTGAGCGGGTTTCGATCATGTCTGTCTCTGCAGCGCCGTCGAACCCCGGGCCCACCGGCGTGACCGAAATCGAATTCAGCGGTTCGACAAACCGCACCGCGACTGTGCCGCCGTTCTGCTCTTGAAACCGAATCTCCGGGGCCGTGGTGGTGGTGGTGACTGAGGTTTCACCCAGGTCCATCTCCAGGCCATAGACCATATTGCGCACGACCAACGTGTCGC
Organism: Celeribacter sp. PS-C1; assembly: GCF_019429625.1. Classification (GTDB taxonomy): domain Bacteria; phylum Pseudomonadota; class Alphaproteobacteria; order Rhodobacterales; family Rhodobacteraceae; genus Celeribacter. The sequence continues at coordinate 68,969 of NZ_JAHXRW010000001.1, read as the reverse complement.
CTTCGCGCGTCACCTCGGCGGTCGGTTCCATGCCCATTTGGGCCATCTGGCCACGGTAGGCCTCCCAGGCCTCTTCCGGCGTGATGTCGGCAAGCGCCGGGGTGCCCATCAGGCAAAGCGCGGTGAGCGCGGTGGTCGAAAACAGGGTACGCATAAAAATCTCCTTGAACAGTTGCGCGTACAGTTTCGTGCTTTGCGCGGAGGGTCAAGACTGGAACCCCGGCTCGTCAGACCTTATGGTCGCGGAGAATTATGAGAGAGGCCAAACTATGTCAGACGTCACTGGAAAAACCGTTGTCATCACCGGGGCGAGCCGTGGCATTGGCGAGGCTGCGGCCCGTCTTTTTGCCGCATCCGGCGCGAAGGTCGCGCTTTTGGCACGAAGCGCGGACGCGATCACCAAGATCGCCGAGGACATCGGACCGAATGCTTTGGCGGTGCCCTGCGACATCTCAAAATTTGTGGAGATTGACGCCGCGATGAGCGCGGTCGAGAGCCACTTTGGCACCATCGACATCCTGATCAACAACGCCGGTGTGATCGACCCTATCGGCGATCTCAAAACCTGTGATCCCGAGGCTTGGGGCCATCTGATCGACATCAACGTCAAAGGTGTCTTCTATGCCATGCGACGTGTCGTGCCGGAGATGGTGGCCCGTGGTTCTGGCACGGTCTTGACCATTTCGTCTGGCGCCGCGCACCACCCGGTCGAAGGCTGGAGCGCCTATTGTAGTTCCAAAGCTGGCGCGGCGATGCTGACCTCCATGCTCGATCTCGAAGAACGCGCCAATGGCATTCGCGTGATGGGTCTGTCTCCGGGCACTGTTGCGACCCAAATGCAGCGTGACATCAAAGCTTCCGGCATCAATGCGGTGAGCCAGCTCGACTGGTCCGACCATATCCCGCCTGAATGGCCCGCGCAGGCTTTGCTCTGGATGTGCGGTGCCGAGGCGGACGCGCATCTGGGCGAAGAACTGTCCCTGCGGGACGAAGGGCTGCGTCGAAAGATCGGGGTGATCTCATGATCGATTTGGCGCGCGACGGTGATCTGTGGATTGTGACACTAAACCGGCCTAAAAAAGCTAATTCCCTGACCTCCGAGATGCTATCTCGGCTCATCGAAATCGCGGATGATGCGGCGGGAGAGGCCAAGGTTTTCGTGCTGACAGGTGCAGGCAAGGTGTTTTCCGCAGGCGCCGATCTCGATGAGGCGCGCGCCGGTCTTGCAACCTCGCCTCTGTGGGAGGATTTGTCGGGAAAGATCGCGGCCTTGCCTTCCCTGACTATTGCGGCGCTGAATGGTACTCTGGCGGGCGGTGCCTTTGGCATGGCTTTGGCTTGTGACATCCGCCTGTCCGATCCGTCTGCGAAATTCTTTTACCCGGTGATGAAGCTCGGCTTTCTGCCGCAGCCCTCCGATCCGGTGCGACTTTCGACCCTAATCGGGCCTGCGCGGGCGAAAATGATCCTTATGGCGGGGCAGAAGATCACCGCTGAGGAGGCGCTGTCTTGGGGGCTGGTGGACCGCTTGGTTCCTGCAACGGATCAGAAAGAGGCTGTCGTAGAGCTGTCTCTGGCGGCGCTTGAGGCTGTGCCCGCGCATATCGCCGGGATCAAGGCCCTGATCCAGCCGTGAGTGAGGCTTCTCTTCAGGTTGATGTACTGGTCGTGGGTGCCGGCCCTGCCGGGCTCATGGCGGCGGATGTGGTGTCCAAAGCGGGCCGCAGCGTTCTGATCGCCGAGGCCAAACCCTCGCCCGCGCGCAAATTCCTCATGGCCGGAAAATCGGGTCTAAACCTGACGAAAAACGAACCTTTGGATGCATTTTTACAGGCCTATGCGCCGTTGCATGCGGCCCTCCACGCGGCCCTGAAGGACTTCGGTCCGCAAGAGGCCATCGCTTGGGCGGAAGCCTTGGGGCAGGAGATGTTCACGGGCTCCACGGGCCGGGTGTTTCCCAGGGTGATGAAGGCGTCGCCTTTGCTCCGGGCATGGCTTGCGCGGCTGGAGGAACAAGGCTGTGACCTTCGTCGAAATTGGCGCATGGAGGCCCTCGGCGACACGGTGCGTTTTTCGACGCCGGAGGGGCCGCGCGAGGTTTTGGCGAAACGTGTGATCCTGGCGCTCGGAGGGGCGAGTTGGGCCAGATTAGGGTCGAATGGAGCTTGGGTCGATGCCGTCTCGCCCTATGTCGAGCTTGCTCCGTTTGAGCCGTCAAACGTCGGTCTTTTAGTCGACTGGAGTTCTCACATGACCCGCCACTTCGGGCATCCCGTCAAAGGCGTGACCCTGCGCGCCGGGGCGTATGAGAGCCGAGGCGAATTTGTTATCTCCGCGACCGGCCTTGAGGGCGGCGGGATTTATAGCGTCACGCGCGGGCTGCGTAATGGCGCGCCTTTGATGCTCAATCTCTTGCCAGACTGGTCGGAGGATAAAGTCAAACAGACCCTAATCCAGCGAAAATTGAAGGAAACTCTGACGAAGTTCCTCAAACGCGCTTTGCGGCTCACGCCGGAGAAGGTCGCGCTGGTCATGGAGTTTGCAGGGTCTAAGCCTGATGATCTCATCACCGCGCTCAAGGCTCTTGAGATCAAAGGTCTCAAATTCCGCCCGATGGATGAGGCCATTTCTACGGCTGGCGGCGTGACCTTCGAGAGCCTCACGGATCATCTGGAGGCCATCGCGAAACCCGGTCTGTTTTTCGCAGGCGAGATGCTCGACTGGGACGCACCGACAGGCGGCTATTTGTTGACCGCCTGTCTCGCCACCGGACGTCTAGCCGGGCTTGGCGCGCTCAGATCTCTTTCATAACCTCGGCGGCAATCTCGAAGGAGCGCAGCCGTTTCTGATGATCATGGATATTCGCCGCAAAGATGATTTCATCCGGCTTATAACGGTCGATCAGCGCCGTGACTTTGTCCTTCACCATCGGTTTCGTACCAGTCGCCGAGACCGCAAAAATTGCATCGAGCGAGGGCAGGAACTGCGCGGGCACGACCGTGGAAATATCCTCGACAGGATAGGGCAATTTGCCGGGGCGGCCCATGCGCAGATTGGCGAAAGTCTGCATCATCGACGAGCGCAGATAGACGGCTTCTTCGGCGCTCTCGGCGGCAAAGACATTGGTGGCCAGCATGAAATAGGGCCTGTCGAGATACTCTGATGGCTGGAACAGATCGCGGTAAATTTTCACTGCCTGATCCAGCGCGGCAGGCGCGAAATGAGAGGCGAAGGCGTAGGGCAGGCCCAATATGGCCGCCAGTTCCGCACCATAGGTCGAAGAGCCGAGCATCCACACCGGGACATGGGTGCCAGTTCCGGGAAAGGCGCGAACAGCGGCGGTTTCGGGCATGTCACCGAGATAGGCCATGACCTCCTGCACATCTTGCGGAAAGGTTTCGCCATTGGCATGGCCTGGCGTCAGATTGCGCCGGAGCGCGCGTGCTGTCGGCATATCCGTTCCCGGCGCGCGACCGAGGCCCAGATCGATACGATCACCATACAACTCCCGCAACGTGCCGAAGGCTTCGGCCACTTGCAAAGGCGCATGGTTCGGCAACATGATCCCACCCGCTCCGATGCGAATCGTCGAGGTATGCGCCCCGATATGCCCGATCACCACGGCGGTCGCGGCGGAGGCGATCCCCGGCATGTTGTGATGTTCGGCCAGCCAGAACCGGTTGTAGCCCCAGCCTTCGGCACGTTGCGCCAGATCGACGGAGTTCTTTAACGCGTCAGCGGTGGAGGTGCCTTCGGGCACGGGAGAGAGATCGAGAAGGGAATAGGGGGTCATGTGCGGCTCCTTTCCTCTACATCTGGGGCGTTTCGGAGCGCGAACAATGGTGGTTTTCGCTCAGCGCCGTTGCGCGAGCATGGCAAGTCGGATGAGCGCGCGTTCCATAACGGCCATGGTCGGAGCCTTGGATGAGGAGCGCAGCGTCAGGTCAGTGTCGGTCAGAATGGAGAGTGCGGTTTCCAGTTTGTACATGCCCCAGCCGGAGGCCTGTTTCGTCATCCGGTCCCGGCGCGGGCCAAAGATGGGCGGGCGCGCTGCGGCAATGCCTGCGCCCGCGCCATTCGGATGCGAGGCGGCGGCGTGCAGGCTTCGGAAATGCCGCATGGCAAAGATCGAAAGCGCAACGGGATCGCTGCCCTGCCCCGCGAGTTTGATCATCAGGGGGCCAAGTTCATTCGCGCGCCCTTCGGCCACGGCGTTGAGCACATCGTCCACCTCGGCCTCCGTGGTGGCGGGGGCGCAACTTTGCACGTCTTCGCTAGAGACGGGCGTGGCGTCGCCCAGTTTGTAGAGCGCGAGCTTTTCCAAGGTCTGGCGAAAATCGCCGGGATCAATCGTGCGGGCCAGCGCTTCGATGTCGGTCATGGCGTCGCGGGAAATGTCCGTAATGCCCGCTTTCGACAAAGTGGCCTCGATCTCCGCACGCGATGGCGGATCGGCGTAGATGGCGATGGCGTAGGCGCTCGGGTGGCCTTCAAAGAGCTTGCGCAGTTTCGAGGTGGCTTTGAGCTGACCGGCGGTGACAACGATCTGCGCATCCCCGTCACGCCAGTCGAACAGAGCATCCTTGGCAAGATCGGCGATCTGGTCGGTGGCATCCTCGACAAAGGCCACGCGCGGACCGGGGAAAAAGCCTTGGGATTTCAGCGCGTCCATTAGGAGCGTCTTGTCTTTGCGCAGCTCAGCGCCCGACATGCGGGTGAGGCGCATTTCCTCTTCGCCTTCTTTGCCGATCAGACCCTCAATCACCTCTTGGCGGCGCAGTGCGATGCGCATGGCGTCGGGGCCATAGAGCAGCACGCCTGCCTTCCCGGGGTCGGGCTTGGCGAAGTAGGAGATCGCATCCCGAGCGGAAAGCTTCATGCGGGCAGCTCAACGGTGGCGATGATCTGGCTCACCATCTGATCGGCGAGAATGACCATCAGGCGTTCGTAGGCATCGCGCGAAGCGGTCAGCGTATCGACCGACGACCCGGTGGCGGAATAGGCGGTAAAGCTCGAGGCCTTGCGTTTGGCCAACAGACGCCCTGTCGCAATATCGGTCAGGGTGTAATTGACCTCACCGGTCACATGGTAGCGCAGGATTTCCTGATCACGGGTGATGCCGATCTGATTCTGATTGGTCGAAATCGTATAGCCGAGGCGATAAAGCGGCGTTTGCGTCGGACCGAATTGCTCGGTGAGGCGATTGACCAGATTGTAGCTTTCGCGCGTGCTGGGGGCGGCAATGTCGACCTTGCCACGCAGCGCGGAGCCGCTGCTTCCCGGCCCGTAAGCCGGGGTGAACCCGCAGCCCGCGAGGGCTGCGAACGAGATCAGGAGAGTTCTGCGATCAAATGACGACATTGACGATGCGGCCCGGGACAACGATGAGTTTCTTCGGCGACCCGCCATCGAGCGCCTTTTTCACAGCATCGTTTTCCAGCACCAGCTTTTCAACCTCTTCCTTCGGCATATCTTTGGGAACAGAGATTTCGTCGCGGCGTTTGCCGTTGATCTGGATCGGAAGCGTCACCGTGTCCTCGACCAGCATCGCCTCGTCTGGCTTGGGCCACGGCGCTTTCGCGATGAGGCCCTCGCCACCCAGCATCGACCACATGTCTTCCGCGAGGTGCGGGGTCATGGGGGACATGAGCTGTGCCAGCGTTTTGAGCGCAAAGCGTTTCGCCTCGCGGCCTGCTTTGGACCTCGCAATTGTGTTGGTGAAACCGTAGAGCTTCGCAATCGAAGCGTTGAAGCCAAAGCTCTCGATGCCTTGCGTGACTTCGAACATCGCCTTGTGGGCGGCGCGCATCAGCTCGTCGTCGCCTTGGCCCTGTTCCGGCGTGGCGTCGAGCTCTGCGGCCAGACGCCAGACGCGCCCCAAATGTTTGTGCGAGGCTTCGGCGCCCGAGGCGGTCCATTCCACGTCACGTTCCGGCGGACTATCGGAGAGCACGAACCAGCGCGCAGTATCGGCGCCGAATTGTTTGATGATCTCGACCGGGTCCACCACGTTGTTTTTGGACTTGGACATCTTGGCGGAGGGCACAATCTCGACTTCTGTGCCGTCTTCCAAGTAGCCTTTGCCGTCCCGCAGTTCGACCTCTTCCGGGTAGTGATACTTCGGACGTCCATCGGCACCCACGGTTTTGTAGATCGCGTGGGTCACCATGCCTTGCGTGAACAGCGCGTCAAACGGTTCGCGCGCGCTGTCGGGCAGATGCCCTGTCTCGTTCATCGCACGGGCGAAGAAGCGGGAATAGAGAAGGTGCAGAATCGCGTGCTCGATGCCGCCGATATATTGATCGACGTTCATCCAATACTCGGCGTCCTCGGCGACGGTCGGTGTCGTGGCATGCGGCGCGGTGAAGCGGGCGTAATACCACGAGCTGTCGACAAAAGTGTCCATCGTGTCGGTCTCGCGCAGAGCCGCGCCGCCGCATTTCGGACAGGTCGTGTTGCGCCAAGACGGGTGACGGTCCAGCGGGTTGCCGGGGATGGAGAAATCAATCGCTTTGCCATCTTCATCGAAGGGCAGCTCGATCGGCAGGTTCTCTTTCTTCTCCGGCACCACGCCGCAAGCCTCGCAATGCACCACCGGGATCGGACAACCCCAATAGCGCTGACGGGACAGACCCCAATCGCGCAGGCGGAACTTGGTCACGCCATGGCCGACACCGTTCGCTTCGCAGAAATCGACGGCGGTGTTGACGCCCTCATCGCCGGTCTGAACCTCTTCGCCCGCGAAACCACGGATGTATTTCACGGTTTCGGATTTCGTCGGAACAAAGGCTTCGGCCTCGTTCAAATCGCCCTCAACCGGCGCAAAGACATAGTTGATCGGCAGGCCGTATTTGGTCGCGAAATCAAAGTCGCGCTGGTCATGCGCCGGGCAGCCAAAGATCGCGCCGGTGCCGTAATCCATGAGGATGAAGTTGGCGATATAGACCGGCAGTTCCCACGCCGTGTCGAACGGATGGCGCACGGTCAGGCCGGTGTTGAGGCCCAGTTTCTCGGCCTTCTCGATGGCTTCCTCTGTGGTGCCACCCTTGCGGCACTCCTCACAGAAAGCTGCGATCTCCGGGTTCTCGGCGGCCAGTTCTTTGGCCAGCGGGTGATCGGCGGAGATGCCCACGAAAGACGCGCCCATCAGAGTGTCGGGACGGGTGGTGTAGACTTCAATCCGGTCGTGATGGGCGGGGGCATCGACAATCGAGAAAGCAAACTGAAGACCGCGCGATTTTCCGATCCAGTTTTTCTGCATCGTCTTGACCTTGTCAGGCCAATTGTCGAGATGGTCGATAGCCTCCAACAGGTCTTCGGAATAGTCGGAAATCTTAAAGAACCATTGCGTCAGTTCCTTCCGCTCCACCGGCGCGCCGGAGCGCCAGCCGCAGCCGTCGATCACCTGTTCGTTGGCCAGAACCGTCATGTCGACCGGGTCCCAGTTCACCGTGGCGTTCTTGCGATAGACGAGACCCTTTTCCAGCATATCGAGGAACATGGCCTGTTGTTGGCCGTAATAGTCCGTGTCGCAGGTCGCGAACATGCGCGTCCAGTCGATGGAGAGGCCCAGCGGCTTCATCTGGTCGACCATCGTGTCGATGTTGTTGTAAGTCCAGGTCTTCGGATGCCCGCCAGAGGCCATCGCGGCGTTCTCTGCCGGCATGCCGAACGCGTCAAAGCCCATCGGGTGCAACACGTTGAACCCGGTCGAGGATTTGTAGCGCGCCACCACATCGCCCATGGTGTAGTTGCGCACGTGACCGATGTGGATGCGGCCCGACGGATAGGGGAACATCTCAAGCACGTAGTACTTCGGCTTGCTCTCGTCACGCTTGGCGAGGAACACATCCGCCTCATTCCAGGCAGACTGCCATTTCGGTTCGATCTCGCTGGGCGCGTAGCGGCTCATGTTCACATCCTCAATCTCAGACAAACGCCGGGCAAGTAGGCCCGGCGTGGTCATAAATCCTTGGCTCTCCGGGGTCCAGAGGCCTTGTGTTGCTCGCCTCAGTTTCCTGAACGAAGCTGGCGGGCGCGGGTCAAAATCGCATCTTCCACGGCCTGAACCGTCTCCTGGCTTACCGCGCCGCCGCGGGTGTAGAGCGAAACGTTCAGGGTGCGCGCATCCAGCGCCGGATCGGTCACGTTGATCACCGCACGATAGGCGCGGCCGCCGCCCGGCGGGGTGCCGTAGCCGGTGATGATCACGCCGGTGAAGGGATCGGCCTCTTGCACAGGCAGGAAGGACAAGACGTCAAGCGCCGCGTTCCAGATGTATTTGTTGACTTGCACGGTGTCGGACACAGAGCCGCGACCGCCGCCAAAGATAGTGCGGCGTTTCGGCTGTTCGATCACGATGGTTTCGCCGTTGGGAATTTCGACAACCTGACCTGTAGAGCGCGTGTCCACGGTTTGTGTCTGGGGCGTGCTGCCTTCGACCGCGACAACGGTCTCTTTCTTGCCGCCGGAGAAAGGCAGCGAGCCCATGCTGTCACCAAGGGAACCGACACTGTCAAACGCGCCACAGCCCGCAAGCGAAAGGGTCGCGATCAAGGCGGTGGTCAGAAAGGATGGGCGAAACATCTACGGCTCCCTTACAAGATATCGCCGCAACCGTATCGCTCAGGGGCAAAAGGAACAAGGCCCCAAAATGCCCGATTAAAAAAGGAATTGGACAAAAGGAAAGGGCCGCTCCGAAGAGCGGCCCTTAAGAATTTCAATTCCGTTAGGAATTAGAATTCGAAGGACAGGGACACGGTGGCGCCGGAGTACAGCTCGTAGCCGCCGAGGCCGGTGTCGATGTCGTCGGTTGCACCGAAGAAACCGTCTTCGTAGTTGGTGTGGTCAGCGTAGGACGCGAGGAAGGTTGCGCCGCCGCCGAGGTCGTACTCAGCCACAACGTAAGCAGCGTAGTCGTTGTCGTTGTAGTCGTCGCCGTCGATGTAACCAGCGGTCACAACCAGGCCGTTGCCGAAGTCGTACTGACCTTCAACAGCGTACTCGTCAGCGCCGTCGATGACGTCGAGGCCGTCGAAGATCACGCCAACTTCGTAGTAAGCAGCGATGGTGAGCGGGCCGTCAGCGTAGTCAACGGAGATGCCGTAGGACGGATCGATGCTGCCGCCGCCGGAGATGTCGTAGGCGGTGTAGTAAGCGCCGAGGGTCACCGGGCCAACCGGGTAAGCAACTTCGATACCGTAAGCGTCGATGTCGCCGAGGCCGAAGTAGTCGGTGGTGCCGTAGGAACCCATGACCTCAACGCCAGCGAAGGTGCCAGCAACGGTCAGAGCGTAGGTTTCGGTGGCCATTACATCGTCAAAGTCTTCTTCTTGGTAGAAGAAGCCAACTTCAACCATGTCGAAGTCTGCGCCGAGGTACAGTTGCTGCGCGCCGAGATCACCACCAACGGTGACGGAGGAGTAAGCAGCGGAGAACTGGTTGTAGGAAGCGGTGACCAGGAGGCCGGCGTTGGCGGACTCGGCATCAACCACGGCGTAGTAGTCGTCCCAGCTCATGTAGTCGCTGGAGTCGTCGGACAGGGTGTCGATGCCTTGGAAGTCGTCGATCGCGTCAACAACGTCGAACAGGCCGGTGACGTAGTCGAAGGACGCCAGAGCGGTGTCAACGTCGCCGAAGGACAGGCCGAACATGTCGTTGGACAGGGAGAGAACCCAGTCAGAGGAGTCGACGGTGCCGAGGCTGTAGGTGGAGCCTTGAGCGTCTTCTTCGAGGTCGATGTCGAGCGAAGCAGAAGCGGTCCAGCCGTTGTTCAGCTCTTGGGACAGGTTCACGTAGAGGCCGGCATCCCAGTAGAAGCCGTCTTCGTAATCGTCGTTGTAGCCGATTTCTGCGTCACCGGACCAGGTCACTTCAGCGGAAGCGGCGCCAGCAAGCAGGGCGATCGCTGCGGAAGAAAGAAGGATGTTTTTCATTTTTTTCCCTCGTGGAATTTTATGAATATCAGGCATGCCGGCTTACCCGACACATGGCGAGAGAAATGCGCCGAAGTGCGCTTTGGGTCAAGCAAAGGCGCTTTTCTGAACAAAGCTCTCTGAAAAATGATGCAATGAGGTCACACACCTGTTGCACGGCGGAGCGACAACATTCTAAGAAACCTAAGGAATGTAGGCCGATAGGGCATAGGAGGCAGATATGGGGTTGGCGGACATAAAGGCGCGGGTTGCGGGTGAGGCGGAGCGTGTCGGGCGTGCACCGGAAAGCGTGACTTTGATCGCTGTGTCCAAGGTTCAGCCCAATGAACGAGTCGCATCCGTGCTAGAAGAAGGCCATCGTGTTTTCGGGGAAAACAAGGTTCAGGAGGCCGCCGGGAAGTGGCCAGCCTTCAAAGAACAGTATGAAGGCGTCGAGCTGCATCTCATCGGTCCGCTTCAGACCAACAAGGCGCGTCAGGCAATGGAGTTGTTCGATGTGATTCACACGGTGGACCGTCCGAAGCTTGCCAAAACCATCGCGCGGCTGGCCGAAGAACTGGATCATTGCCCGCGTCTGTTCATTCAGGTGAACACTGGCGAGGAGCCGCAAAAGGCGGGGGTTCTGCCCGCTGATGCGGACTCTTTCATCAATGAGTGTCGTGATCTGGGCCTCGTGATCGAGGGGCTGATGTGTATTCCGCCCGCCGAGGAGGAGCCGTCTTTGCATTTCGCGCTGTTGAAAAAGATCGCCCTTCGCAACGGGCTTGAGGGCCTGTCGATGGGCATGTCCGGTGACTTCGAAACCGCGATTGCACAGGGCGCGACGCATGTGCGGGTCGGTTCAGCAATCTTTGGCGAGCGGGATTATTCCTGAGCGCTTTAGCGGATGATCAGCCGGGTCGCGGGCGTGATGCGTTCCGCGATCCAGCGCAGGTGATCGGCGCGAAAGGCCACGCACCCTTCGGTCGGATGGCGCGGCTTGCGCCAACGATGCACGAAAATGGCCGAGCCTTTTCCCGGCGTGGCGTCCGGCCAGTTCCAATCGGTGATAATCACCAGATCATAAAGCCGGTCGGCTCGGCGCATCTTTTCATGGCTGGCTTTGAACGGCGCGCGCACGAGGTGGTTGTAGGCGGGGTGATCGCCCGCATCGCACCAAAGATCGCCTACGCGGATTTTCTCGCCTGTTATCGCCGGAATGCGATCCGCCCTGTAATAGAGCGCGGGCATATGATGCGCGCCGCGCGGGCTGGCGCCATCGCCTTCGCGTTTGTCGTCACGGATGCCGCCCTTGCCGATGGAACAGGGGAGCCGCCGCCCCAAAAAGCGCGCGCCCCAGCGAGTCACCACGATGTCGGTGGCTTTGAACATCATAACAGGTGTCCGGATTTGCGCGCCTTGGTGGCGAGGTAGGCTTCGTTATAGCGATTCTCGCCGACCTTGAGCGGCACGCGTTCGGTGACCTCGATGCCTTGATCTTTCATGCGCGCGATCTTGTTCGGGTTGTTGGTCAAAAGCCGCACGGCGCCGAACCCCATCTCTTTGAGAATCGCCGCCCCAATGCGAAAATCGCGTTCGTCATCCTCAAAGCCCAGGCGGTGATTGGCCTCCACCGTGTCGAATCCCTGATCTTGCAATGAGTAGGCGCGCATCTTGTTGGCATGGCCGATGCCGCGGCCCTCTTGGTTCAGATACAACAGAATGCCTTCGCTCTCTTCGCCCATCTGCGTCAAAGCGGCGTTCAATTGCGGGCCGCAGTCGCATTTCATCGAGCCGAAAATATCGCCGGTGAAACAGGCGGAATGCAAGCGGGCCAGAACCGGTTTCGCGCGATCCGGGCGGCCGACTTCGACGACATAATGCTCTTCGCCGCCATCCTCGGGGCGGAACACATGCACGCGGGATTTCTCGGCGGCGAGCAAGGGCACGCGGGCGTGGACCATATCGTGCAGCGGCGCGAGATCGGCCATCAGCGGCAGGGCGGTCTCGACCGGCAAGACGGTCAGACCATGGGTGGCAGCAATCTCATAGGCGTTGTCCAGATCGACCATCACGGCGGCGGGCAAAAGCCGCGCGGATTTCGAAAGGGCGATCGCCGCCTTCGCGCAAAGCGCGTTGCCGCCGCGCAGGGATTGGAACGGGCCTTTCATCGGGTGGGTCAGATCGTCCGCCGGATTGGCGACGGCTTCGATCCAATCGACATCGACGTCTTTTGGCAGGATCAGGCGGGCCAAAGTGCTGTCATAGGCGCGGGCCGACAGTGTTTCGGCGCGGCGGGCGGTGATCGCCAGATAGGCCTGACCCAGTTTGCGCAGGTCATTCAAACGCGCGGAAGACAGATCCTCGGCCGCAATCGCAAGTGCTGCCCCCGCCTCGGATCGCAGCACAACCGGCACGCCCATACGCATGTCAGCGCGGGCGCGGGCGATGAGTTCTGAGAGGCTGGGCGCAAGGCTCATGGCGGTATCCGTCCTGTGATCAGGCCTCTCCTGTAGCGATTTTTGACATAAAGTGAAACATTTCCGCGCGATTTGACACGCTTGCGTGATGGGTTTGTTGCAAATCTTGTTTTGGCGCATGGTTCACCTCAGATCACGGACAAGGCACAAACAAAGGAGGCCCGCGTGATGGCCACTCTCAAGAAAATTCTTCTCGTGGATGATGATGACGATCTGCGCGAGGCGCTGAGCGAGCAACTGGTGATGACCGAGGATTTCGATGTCTTCGAAGCCGACAGCGGCGCCACCGGGATGGAGAAAACCAAAGAGGGTCACTACGACCTGATCATGCTCGATGTGGGCCTGCCGGACACGGATGGGCGCGAGCTGTGCAAGCGGATGCGCAAATCCGGGGTGAAAGCGCCGATCCTGATGCTCACCGGCCATGACACCGATGCCGATACGATCCTTGGCCTCGACAGTGGCGCCAATGATTATGTCACCAAACCGTTCAAATTCCCGGTGCTTCTGGCCCGCATTCGCGCCCAGCTTCGCACCCATGAACAATCCGAGGCCGCTGTGTTCCAGTTGGGGCCGTACACGTTCAAACCGGCGCAAAAGATGCTTGTCACCGAAGACGACAAGAAAATCCGCCTCACAGAAAAAGAGACCAACATTCTCAAATTCCTCTATCGCGCCACCGAAGGCGTCGTGCCGCGCGATGTCTTGCTGCATGAGGTCTGGGGCTACAACGCCGGTGTGACGACCCACACGCTTGAGACCCACATCTATCGCCTGCGCCAAAAGATCGAGCCCGATCCCTCGAACGCACGCCTTTTGGTGACGGAGGCCGGTGGCTATCGCCTCGCCTCCTGATTTGAAAAAAATGAATTTGCGCAGGAACCTTTTGGCACCTGCGTGGGTTCCATTCAGGAAGATCCCTCGCACATCGGGACAATGATGTGCAGTCCCTCGTCCCTCGACTTACGCCCGGCCTTCGTGCCGGGCATTTTTTTGCGGTTTTGTCGGGAGCGCCTTGCACCGCTTTCGGGTGGCGTCATACGCGGCGGGCGGGTAGGGTTCGGGGCAAATCTGATCCGAGGTCCCGAAATGTCGTTCACCCTTGCAACCTGGAACATCAACTCAGTGCGTCTGCGCGAGCCGATCGTGCTCAAACTGCTCGAAGAAGAAGCGCCCGATGTGCTGTGCCTTCAGGAGTGCAAATCGCCGGTCGAGAAAATCCCGATGGAGGGCTTTCGCGCGCTAGGCTACACCCACATGGTCGCACGCGGGCAAAAGGGCTATAACGGCGTCGCGATCCTGTCCAAGATTCCGATGGTCGAGGCCGGTGCCGCAGATTACGCCTCCCTCGGTCACGCGCGTCACATCGCAGGCAAGCTGGAAAACGGTGTGACCATCCACAATTTCTACGTTCCAGCGGGTGGCGATGTGCCGGATCGCGAAGTGAACGAGAAATTCGGCCAAAAGCTCGATTACCTGACCGAGATGCGCGATGCCTTCCATGCCGACACGCCTGAGAAAGCCATTCTCGTGGGGGACCTGAACATCGCGCCGCGCGAAGATGATGTCTGGGATCACAAGAAACTCCTGAAGATCGTGTCGCACACCCCCATTGAGGTCGAGCACCTCGCCCAGACCCAAGACGCAGGCAACTGGGTCGACATCACCCGTCAGGATATTCCTGAGGGGCTGCTCTATAGCTGGTGGTCGTACCGCGCCAAGGATTGGGATGCCGCCGACAAGGGCCGTCGTCTCGATCACATTTGGGCCACGCCCGATATTTCCAATGCGGCTCACGGATCGCGGGTGCTGCGGGCTGCGCGGGGCTGGGACAAACCGTCGGACCATGCGCCGGTTTTTGCAACCTTCGATCTCTAAAGCCGATCTTTAAAACCCATGCGACAAGGCGCATATATGCGCCAAGCAACCAGATAGAGGAGAACCGATATGGATCTCGGACAAGCCAACGGCGCCGCCCATGGCGCCTATGTGAAAGACGTCACCGAAGCCGATTTCATGGCAGAGGTGATCGAAGCCTCGCAAGAAACCCCTGTGATCGTCGATTTCTGGGCGCCGTGGTGTGGCCCCTGCCGTCAGCTTGGCCCGGCTCTTGAGGCCGAGGTCGAGGCCGCCGGTGGCGCCGTCAAAATGGCGAAGGTCAATGTCGATGAGAACCAGATGATCGCGGGCCAGCTGCGGGTGCAGTCGATCCCGACCGTCTATGCCTTTTTCAAAGGTCAGCCGGTGGACGGGTTCCAAGGTGCGCTGCCGCCTTCGCAGATCAAGGAATTCGTGACCAAGGTCGCGGCGCTGAACGAGGACGAAAGTCTTGCCGATGCGGTGGCTGCCGCCGACGAAATGTTCGAAGCCGGTGAGATCGACGACGCGGCCCAGACCTACGCCGCAATCCTCGAAGAAGACGACAAACTCGCCAGCGCCTATGCCGGTCTCGCCAAATGCCATCTCGCCAAAGGTGAGGTCGATCAGGCTGAAGCGGTGATCAACGGCGCCCCTGCCGAGATCGCGACCGATGCGGCCATCGAGGGTGTTCACGCCCAGATCGCTCTGGCGCGTGAAGCCGAAAATGCCGGCCCAGTTGGCGAACTCGCGGCCAAGGTCGAAGCTGACCCGACCGATATGCAGGCCCGTCTTGATCTTGCCGTGGCGCAACACGCCGCTGGTCAAATTGAGGAGTCTGTCGATACCCTTCTGGCCGCCTTCAAACAGGACCGCGAGTGGAACGATGGTGCCATCAAAGAGCAGCTGTTCAAAATCTTCGACAGCCTCAAGCCCAACGATCCGATCGCCCTCACCGGTCGCCGCAAATTGTCGTCGATGCTATTTGCCTGATCGTCCGTGCGATCTAGCTATAGGGTATGTTGACCGCTGCGAGCCTTCCTGAGACGATCCCCGTCTTCCCGCTGCCCGGTGCGCTTTTGCTGCCCCGGGCACGGTTGCCGCTGCATATTTTCGAGCCTCGCTATTTGCAGATGATCGAAGATTGCATGAAAACTTCCGCGCGTCTCATCGGCATGGTGCAGCCGCGCAGCGGGGCAGGGGAGGGCAAGCTCAACCAAATCGGCTGTGCCGGGCGTTTGACGGCATTTTCCGAGACCGAAGACGGACGCTACATGATCACGCTCTCGGGCGTCTCGCGTTTTCGACTGATCGCGGAAGAGAGCGGATTTTGCCCGTATCGCAAATTCTCGGTCAATTGGTCTGATTTCTCACAGGATCTCGGTGCGGCAGAAACCGATCCGCGCATGGATCGCGCCGGCTTCATGGACTTGCTCAAACGCTATTTCTGCGAGGAAGACCTGCAAACCGATTGGGACAGCCTTGGTCAGGCGGATGATGAATTGCTGATCAACTCGCTCTCCATGCTATGCCCCTTCGGTCCCGAAGACAAACAGGCCCTTTTGGAGGCGCCCTCTCTTTCCATCCGGCGTGAAACTCTGGTAACCCTCATGGAATTCGCCCTGCATGGCGGCTCTGATGAGGATATGATGTGATGAGCAGTGATACGACCCCACAAGCGCAACAGGCCTTTGATCGCCGCATGTTGGAGGCGCTCGTCTGCCCGCAAACTCATGGGGTTTTGACCTATGACGCCGAGGCGCAAGAGCTGATCTCGAAAACCGCAGGGCTCGCCTATCCGATCCGTAACGGCATCCCGATTATGCTGGTTTCAGAAGCGCGCAGCCTCGAAGACTAAGACGCTTGGGCGCGGTTCAGTGCCCGCGCCCCTTTTATTCGCGTTTAGGTTAATCAGATTAAGGTTAGCGCCAGAAAGTAGGGGCGTTTCCTTTGTGCCAAAAATACTCAAGCGGCATCTGGCCTCAAAGCGGTACGCCCCGCAACAGCTTTGGCACATCACCATTGACCCCTGCCGCCTCGCGGATTGCCGCGCGGCGCAGACCCGTCACGGAATTCACCACCCCCATGCCGATGTCACGCGCGATGCGCAGCAGCGGATTGTCGTTGGAAAACAGCTTGTTGAAGCTGTCGGTCATCAGCGCCATCGTGGCCACATCAAACCGCCGCCACTGTGCGTAACGCTCTAGAACATCCTCGCGCCCGATGTCTTCGCCGCGTCGATGCGCTTCGACCAAAACCTCGGTCAGTGCGCCGACATCCTTGAGGCCCGCGTTGAGACCCTGTCCGGAAATCGGGTGCATCCCATGCGCAGCATCCCCCACAAGCGCGATGCGCGGTGCGATAAATTGGTTCGCGAGAGTGATGTTCAGCGGATAGGTAAAGCGTTTCCCCGCGAGGGAAATCTCGCCCAGAAAATCCCCAAAGCGCGGGCGCAGCACCGCGAGGTAATCCTCATCGGACAGCGCCTGAATATCCGCCGCCATCTTGTCCTTTTCGGTCCAGACGATGGAGCTTTGGTTGCCCGGTAGGGGCAGGATCGCCAGCGGCCCGGAGGGCAGGAAATATTGATGCGCGGCGCCGTTATGAGGCAGCTCATGCGAAATCGCGCAGACGAGTGCAGTCTGACCATAGGCCCAGCCGGTGCGCTTGATCCCGGCGCGCTCCGCCGTGCCAGATTTGCGCCCGTCACAGCCGACGATCAGTTTCCCCTCGATCTCTGCGCCACTGTCCAAAGTGACATTCGCGCCATGCAGATCGACCTCTTGCGCCACCACAAGCCCCTCAACCTGCGTGATCCGGGGCTGCGCGTCGAGCGCGTCCAAAATGGCCTGCCGCAGGAACCGATCCTCGACCATATAGCCCATCGGGCTTTCGTCGATTTCCCCGTCCCGGAATTCGAGCATGAAAGGCGCGGGGCCTTCACCGGGCTTGCCGTCGGTGACCTTCACGTCGAGAATGGGCTGCGCATTCGTGCTGACCCGATCCCAAAGCCCAATCGCTTTTAAGAGCTTATGAGACCCAAGCGAGAGCGCATAGCCACGTCCGTCAAACACATCACTGGTGCGGGTCTCTTTCGGGAGGCTGTCGATCAAGGTCACGCTCAGCCCGGCATTCGCGGAGGCAAGTGCAAGCGCCGGACCGTTCAAACCGCCGCCGACAATGATGAGATCGCTTTTGGGGGTGATGTTTTGGGTCATGGCAGTCTCCTTGCCGCAAATATGACGCGTAAAGCGGGATTGTCCATGCGATGTTGCGCCGCTAGTTTGCATCGGCAACAAGAAAGGGCGCAAAATGGTCGAGTACACAAAGATGAGCATGAGCGATCTGGGACGGGCCATTGGCACCGGCGACATCGACCCGCGCGATCTGGCGGCGGCGTTTCTGGACATGGCTACGGCGCATCCCTTCCGCGATCGCATCTATGCGCGCCTAATGGAAGACCGCGCTATGGCCGAGGCCGAAGCGGCCTATGATCGTGCCCAAAATCGCGTGCGCCGCAGCCTTTTGGATGGCGTTCCAGTGTCGTGGAAAGACCTTTTCGACACGGCTGGTGTCGCGACTGAAGCGGGCACTGCTTTGCTCAAGGATCGCATCCCAGCCCGCGACGCCGAAGTGCTGCGCCGTGCGTCTAACGCCGGTCTGGTCGCGTTGGGCAAGACGCATATGTCAGAGCTGGCATTTTCCGGTCTCGGGCTCAATCCGGTGACAGCGACGACGCCCTGTGTGAATGATCATGATGCGGTATCGGGGGGCTCCTCCTCTGGCGCTGCGGGGTCTGTCGCTTTCGGGCTTGCCCCCGGTGCGATTGGGTCTGACACTGGCGGTTCGGTGCGTATCCCGTCGGCTTGGAACGATCTTGTGGGCCTGAAAACAACGGCGGGGCGCATCCCTCTTGATGGAGTGGTGCCGCTGGCTGCTGCCTTCGACACGATCGGACCGCTGGTCAAAACGGTTGAAGACGCGGCAGAGACCTTCGCCATTCTCGACGGCTCCCCCGCGCCGGACCTCAAAGGTGCGACACTCAAGGGCAAGCGCCTTCTTGTTCTCGACAATGTGGTTTTCGATGACATTCGCGATGCGCCGCTGGCCGCCTTCGAGGCCTCGGTCGAAAAGCTGCGTGACGCAGGGGCCGAGATCACCCGCGCTCCCGTCGCGGCTGTGACCGAGGCGATGGACCTCTCCGGTATCCTGTTCACGACGGAGGCCTATGCCGAGTGGCGTGACTATATCGAGGCCAATCCAGAGCTGATGTATCCGCGCATTCTCGAACGCTTCCGGGCGGGTGGGGCCTTTAACGGAGCGGATTTCGTTGCGGGCTGGAAAAAATTGAACCATCTGCGCGGGGAATATCTGCGCGAGACAGCGGGCTACGATGCGGTCATTCTGCCGACCGCGCCGATCTTGCCGCCCAACGCGGAGCGCCTGATGAACGACGCGGACTATTATGTGACGGAGAACCTGTTGGCGCTCCGTAATACCCGTGTCGGCAACCTCATGGGGCTGGCGGCTCTGACACTTCCGACCGGCGTGCCGTCCTGTGGTTTGTTGATGCAAACGCCGCCAATGACAGAGGCTGCGTTGTTGCGACTGGGGGCGGCGGCGGAAAAGGCGCTGGCCTAAAAGTCACAACTTCCGCGGGCGCACCCCTGTCAAGAACGTCTTTCTCTGGACCAAATCAGTCTCGACGGTTATCTTGGCTGCAATCACCCGGGCAAAAAGATCCGGAAAAACAGAGGCAGTAGCAGTTTCATGACGTTCCCTGAGCGGTTTTCCAACCTGCCGGAATACGCGTTCCCGCGTTTGCGCACGCTTCTCGACGCCCATGCGCCGGGGGGTGAGGTTATGCATATGACCATCGGCGAGCCGCGCCATGCGATGCCGTCTTTCGTTGGTGACGTGCTGGCCGAGAACCTCGCGGGATTTGCGAAATATCCGAACAACAACGGCACGGATGAGTTGCTGGGGGCCATCGCCGGTTGGCTCAAACGCCGTTTCGGCGTGACGGTCGAGCCGACCACCGATATTATGGCGCTGAACGGCACGCGAGAGGGGTTGATGAACGCCTGTCTTGCGCTCTGCCCCGAGATAAAGCGCGGCAAACAGCCGGTCGTTCTGACGCCCAATCCGTTTTATCAGGTCTATGCCGTTGCCGCCGTCACCATCGGTGCCGAGCCGGTCTTTGTGCCCGCGACCCGCGAAACCGGGTTTCTGCCGGATTATGCCGGGCTGCCGACAGAGGTTCTGGATTGCACGACGATTGCCTATATTTGCAGCCCCTCGAACCCGCAGGGCGCGATTGCGACCCGCGACTATCTACGTGACCTGATTGCCTTGGCTGAAAAGCACGATTTCAAGGTCTTCTCCGACGAGTGCTATTCCGAGATTTACCGCGATGAGGTGCCCGTGAGCGCCCTCGAAGTTGCGCGTGAGATGGGGGCGGACCCCGAACGCGTGGTGATTTTCCATTCGCTGTCGAAACGGTCGAACCTTCCGGGGCTGCGCTCTGGCTTCGTGGCGTCGGGGCCGGAAAACATGCTCCGTATTCGACGGCTGCGTTCTTATGCAGGCGCGCCTTTGCCTGGTCCGATTCAGGCGGTGTCCGCCCGCGTTTGGGCTGACGAGGATCACGTCATCGCCTCGCGCAAGCTCTATGTCGAGAAATTCGATCTGGCCGATGAAGTGTTTTCCGGCATTCAAGGTGCGGAGGCCCCACAGGCGGGGTTTTTCCTCTGGCTGCCGGTCAATGACGGCGAAGAGGCCGCAATGAAACTTTGGACCGAGACGGGAGTGCGGGTTCTGCCCGGCGCTTATCTGTCGCGGGACGTAAACGGGGACAACCCCGGCAAGCATTACATCAGGGTCGCGCTCGTGGCCCCAAAAGAAGAAACGCAGCGCGGGCTCATTACGCTTCGCGACTGTTTGTACGGTTAAGGTAAGAGGCAGGCATGGCATCCTATCAGGCGCGCGGTCGCGACCCGCTTTTCGACAGAAACACCCAGGCGCTTTTGGAGCGTCGCGGGCGAGAACTCATTGGCCTCGGCCTTATGGGGGTAGGGTTCCTGATCGCGCTGATGTTGGGGTCTTATGTGCCTGAGGATCCGAGCTGGCTTTCCGCGACCGAAGCGCCGGTGCATAATATTTTGGGCCGTCTTGGCGCCTCCGTGGCCTCGCCCTTGATGATCATTGTAGGTGTGGCCTCTTGGGGCTTTGTTCTGGGCTTCGCGGCTTGGGGCCTGCGCTTGGTGCTGCATCGTGGGGCCGAACGCGCCCTGTCGCGCGCGGTTTTCGTGCCGATCGCCATTGCCGTGGCCGCGATCTATGCCTCTACCCACGCGTCCACCGCGCCGCAAAGCTATGGCGGTTTGTTCGGGGACACTGTCCTGGCCGCATTGATCCAGATTTTGCCCTTGGGCGCTGCCTTTAGTCTCAAGGCTCTGGCACTTCTGTCGTTCTTTGGCGCGCTGGCACTGGGCCTCTTTGCACTCGGCGTGACCGTGGCTGAGATGAAGACGGCGGGCCGCTTCCTGCTTGTCGGCTTGGTGTCGCTTTACGCTTTGGTCTTGCACCTTTTGGGGCGTGGCGCGCGGGGCTCTGTCGTGATGGGGCAACAAATGGCGCGCACCGCCGCGACCAGGCGCGAAGAGCGCCGCGCCGAGCGTCAGATGCTGGCCGAGCAACAGGCCGCCTTTGAGGCGCAAATGGCACAGGCCGAGCCGCGCGCGACCGGGCGTGTGATCCGTGCGGAACAGCCGGTGATCGAAACCGTTCCGATGGAAGTTGAGCAGAAACCGTCGCTCTTGTCCAAGATGCCGGGTCTCTTGAAACGCACTGCGCCCGAAGATTTGGAGCCCGAGTTGATCGAACCTGATCTGGCGCCCGATGTGGACATGGGGCCGGGGCAGGATGATCGTATTCGCTCGAAAATCTCCTCCGCCATCAGTGCCCGCGCTCGCGCCGTGCCGCGTGGGGCGATGATGGGGCAGGGCAACGGCCGTGTTGAGCCGCCTTTGACCGCCGCGCAGAAGGCCGCGCAGAAATATCGAAAAGGTCCGGCGCCGATCATTTTTGATCAGAACACTGTCGGCGGGCCTTTGACCTCGTCCACGGCGGCACCTGCCGCGCAGGCGGATTACGCCTATGAAGAACCGGCGGAGGTCGCCTATCACGCCGACTATTCCGACTATGAGGCGGGCTATGCGCAAGCGGAATATGGCCAAGCTGACTACGCCGACCCTTATGCGGATGAGGCGATGATGGAGGATGCTCTGGTCGAGGATGCGTTGGAGACGCCGGAATATGTCGCGCCGCAGCCTGCGCGCTACGAACCCGCCGCCCCCGCCGTACCCGAACAGAAACGCGTTGTGCAGCATCCTGTGCGCAAACCCGTTGCGGCCTCGAAACAGGCGCAGGCGGAGGCGCAGCCTTCGTTGAAATTCGATCCGAAAGAGGCCGAATACGAGACGCCGCCGCTGTCTCTCTTGGAAAACCCGACCAACATCGTGCGTCACACGCTGTCCGATGAGGCGCTGGAAGAAAACGCCCGGATGCTGGAAAGCGTACTCGATGACTATGGCGTCAAGGGCGAGATCGTCTCTGTGCGTCCCGGCCCTGTCGTGACCATGTACGAGTTGGAACCCGCGCCAGGTCTCAAGGCCTCGCGCGTGATCGGTCTGGCCGATGACATCGCGCGCTCGATGTCGGCGCTCTCTGCGCGTGTGTCCACCGTCCCGGGACGCTCCGTGATTGGGATCGAATTGCCAAATGATCACCGCGAAATGGTGTCCTTCCGTGAGATCCTCTCGACCCGTGATTATGGTGACGGCAAGCTGTCGCTGCCGCTTGCCTTGGGCAAGGACATCGGCGGCGATCCGGTCGTCACCAACCTTGCGAAGATGCCGCACCTGTTGATCGCGGGGACCACCGGTTCCGGTAAATCCGTGGCGATCAACACGATGATCCTGTCGCTCTTGTACCGCCTGACGCCGGAAGATTGCCGTCTGATCATGATCGACCCGAAGATGCTGGAACTCTCCGTCTATGACGGCATTCCGCACCTGTTGAGCCCGGTTGTGACCGACCCGAAAAAGGCCGTTGTGGCGCTGAAATGGGTCGTGGCCGAGATGGAAGATCGGTATCGCAAAATGTCCAAAATGGGCGTGCGCAACATCGACGGCTACAACGGTCGCGTCAAAGAGGCGCTGTCCAAGGGTGAGATGTTCTCCCGCACCGTGCAGACGGGCTTTGACGACGAAACCGGCGATCCGATTTTCGAGACCGAAGAATTCCAGCCAGAAAAACTGCCCTTCATCGTGGTGATCGTCGACGAGATGGCCGACCTGATGATGGTCGCAGGTAAGGAGATCGAAGCCTGTATCCAGCGTCTGGCACAGATGGCGCGGGCCTCGGGCATCCACTTGATCATGGCGACGCAGCGTCCCTCCGTGGACGTCATCACCGGCACGATCAAGGCGAACTTCCCGACTCGGATTTCCTTCCAGGTGACCTCGAAAATCGACAGCCGCACCATTTTGGGCGAGCAGGGCGCCGAACAGCTCTTGGGCATGGGCGACATGCTCTACATGGCGGGCGGCGGGAAAATCCAACGCTGCCACGCGCCCTTTGTGTCCGACGAAGAGGTCGAGAAAATCGTGTCTTACCTCAAGGCCTATGGCCCGCCCGATTATGTCGGCGGCGTGGTCGAGGGACCGGAGTCCGACAAGGAAGCGGATATCGACGCGGTTCTGGGCCTGTCCACCGGTGGCAACACCAATGGCGAAGACGCGCTCTACGATCAGGCCGTGGCCATCGTGATCAAGGATCGCAAATGTTCGACCTCCTACATCCAGCGCAAACTGGCGATCGGCTACAACAAAGCCGCGCGTCTGGTGGAGCAGATGGAGGACGAAGGTGTCGTTTCGGCTGCGAACCATGTCGGCAAACGCGAGATTCTGGTGCCGGAACAGTAACTTCAGCTTAGGCGATAGGCGCTCACACGCCTGTCGCTCTCTTGTGAGCAGAAGAGATATGGAAGGTTGGAGAATCTGACGTATATCTACGTCATGAAACGATTTCTGACCGCGCTTGCGCCCGCCGCCCTGATTGCTTTGTCCACTGTCGCCCCCGCGGCGGCGGAAAAGCTGTCCCTGTCCACACTCTCCAATTATCTGAACAGCCTCAGCACGGTTCAGGCGGATTTTGTCCAAACCAACGATGATGGCTCTCGCTCCGCCGGCAAGGTGACGATCAAACGCCCCGGCCGGATGCGCCTCGAATACGGTTCGGCGGACGATGCGCTTGTGTTGGTGTCCGGTGGTCAGGTTGGGATTTTCGATCCGGGCTCGAATGAACCGCCGCAGAGGTTTCCGCTGTCGCAGACCCCTCTGTCAGTGATCCTCAAGCGCAATGTCGACTTGAATGCCGCCAAGATGGTGGTGTCGCACCGTGAAAAAGACGGCGACACGATTGTGCGGGCGCAAGACCCTGACAATCCTGAATACGGCTATATCGATCTGATCTTCAGCGCGACACCTGTGCTCAAGGCTTGGGTCATCCACGATGAGGCCGGAGGCTCGACCACGGTTCAGTTGACCAAGATGTCTCTGGGTGGCGCTGTCTCTGACCGCAATTTCAACATCCGGTCAGAAGCCGACCGGCGCGGAACGCCGCTCGACTAACCCTTTTTCTCAAAGCTTGCCGCAGGCCATGAGTTGACTCCGATAGGTGTCAGAGCGTGCGGCAACCTGAGAGGAGACGCGCAAGAGCCACGGCTTGGCATTATAGGACCCGCGTGCATAGCCCGTGCGGCCCTCGTGGTAGGCGAGGTACTGCGCGCGGGCGTCGGCTTTGGAAATGCCCAGAGCTTCGGTGGTTTTGTCCATATACCAGCCCATGAAATCGGTCGCGTCCTCGATCCGGTCACGCTTCGCGCCGCGCCGACCTTCTTCGTCGCGGTATTCGTCCCATGTGGCATCGAGCGCCTGCGCATAGCCGTAAGCCGAGCTTTGGCGGCCCATCGGGATCACATCCAGGACAAAGCGATAGGGTGTGCGCGCATCACCGATGAATTTGCTTTCCTGATAGAATGTCGCCATCTGGACATAGACCGGCACGCCCCATTTGCGTTCGGTTTGCTTCATGGCCCGATGATATCTCGGGCGTTCGGATACGATTGCGCACGCATTGTCGAGGTCGCGCGGCGCGGAATAATTCCCGCCGCAGGCTGCAACCAACAGACAAAAACCCAATGCGCGAAGACCTCTGCTCATACCTGCCTCTCGCTCTTTACTTTGGCGAGATCATACCGAATTTCACCGGTCTGTGAAATGGCATTCCTGTGATCGTACCGAGCAGAGGTTCTAAATAACGAGGGCCAAAAGCAGCGGCAGGTAGAGAACGGACAGGAGGGTGGAGGACACCACGAGGGCCGCGACCGAGTCCGAATCCGCGCCGTATTTCTCCGCCAGCATGTAAGAGGTGACGGCCACTGGCGTGGCGATTTGCACCACAAGCACCGCAAAAGGCACAGGCGCGAGATCGAAATACATCCCGGCCAAGGCCGCGATGCCCGCGCAGAGCACCACTTTGCCAAGCGAAATCAGCGTGGCGCGACCAAGTCCCCGCGGATGCAGGCGCGCAACCGCGACGCCCAATGTGATGAGCATGAGCGGAATGGCGATCTGGCCCAGCATTTCAAGCGTGTTCATTGCGACGCGCGGCAGGGTCCAGCCTTGCCAAAGAAAAAGGGCGCCGAGAGCCGTGGCCCAGACAAGAGGTTCCTTGAAGGCCTTACCAAGCGATCCACGACCGGCCGTGACATAGATGCCGAAGGTGAAAGACCAGAGTGCCATGGCGGCAAAAACGACGACCGCGTAGCTCAAGCCCGCTTGGCCGAAGGCAAAGAGCGCAAGGGGCAGCCCGAGGTTGCCGGTGTTGCCGAAAATTAGTGGCGCAAGATAGGTGCGGGTGTCGAGTTTCAAGGCTTTGACGGCGATCCACGCAGCGATGGTGACGCCGCCGTAGGCCGCGACGGAGGCCATCGATAGGGCGGTTAGGGCGGCCGGATCAATGTCGGCTTTGACCAAAGCTGTGAAGATCAGAGCAGGCACGGAAAGTGTCATGGTCAGCTTGGTGACAAACTCCAAACGGTACTCGTGACCCGTCTTGACCCAAGTGAAACCGATCAACGCCAAAAGGAAAACAGGGGTGACAATTTCCATCACTGTTAAAATGAGGTTCACAGACTGTTTCCCATTTCTTTGGCCCTCCCCCGTGGACAGGCCCCGTTTTTAGGGTCTACTAACCTAATATAGGGGTTGCAATGTTATGATGAAATCGCGGGCGAAATATCATCTGGGGCAAGTTGTGCGCCACAGAAAGCTCAGCTTTCGGGGGGTCGTGTTCGATGTGGACGCGATCTTCTCAAACACGGACGAGTGGTACGCCGCCATTCCCGAGGACGTCAGACCCAATAAAGATCAGCCCTTTTATCATTTGCTCGCCGAGAATGACCAAAGCTATTACGTGGCTTATGTGTCCGAGCAAAACCTTGTAGCGGATTATTCGGGAGTCCCGATTGACCATCCGGATTTGTCGGATTTGTTCGGCCCGTTTTGCGATGGTTCTTACCCTTTGCATTTCCAGCTGAACTGAGCAGGCCTTTCGGAATTGGGAAAAAGGTCGCTTTTGCGTCCTTGCGCACACTGAAGGAGTTGGCGCTATCGACGCGAGAGGTCTTTTGGTTGGTGCGCTACGTCCGGATCTTCTGACCGATCGCCATTCTAAAGCTCAATTTGTTTTCCCCGTCGGTATGCGTGTAGTCCAACTCATGCGCCAATTCGCGGATCAGAAACCATCCAAATCCTCCCTCGGGCAAATCGGCAACGTCGCAATTCAGGTCGACTTTCAACCCCAGCGGCGGCTCGCCACCGGGCATCATTTTGCCTCTGTCCGAAATCATGCAATGCAATCCGTCGTCTGCCTGAGACAAACGGATATCGATCTGACCTTCTGGGTGTCCTGCATAGGCATGTTCGACGATGTTGTTGAGAATTTCCGCCAAGACGATTTCAAGGCTGGCAACCTCATCTGGGGCGAGGCCCTTCGGCCCAAGTCCATCCTTGATGGTTTGAAGTCCGCGTCGGACCGCGGCATCCGTCGCTGGCAGAATGAGTCTCAAGTCATGTTCTTTCGATTGGGGAGACACCTCCCAGGAATTCTGGTGGGTGAGATTTCCCTCAGGACGCATTTGCAATCCCGTCAACAGCAGTTGCGACGCTGGTGTGGATGGTGAACACGGTATCCATGCGAGTCAGGTGAAAGACACGTTGCACCGTGGGATGCAGCGCGGCGAGTTCTAGACGCTGACCATGACGCACGGCCTTCAAGGCGGCGACCACAGCGCCAAGCCCGGAACTGTCGAGAAATTCGACGTTTTGCAGATCAAGAAGAATACGCGCAGGGCCGCTGTCGCTCAGCGCGCGCATTTCGTCTTTGAACTGGATGGCACAGGCGGCGTCAATTCGGTTTTCACCGACGCAAACCACGCGCACGTCATCAAAGTCCTGATGTGTCAGTTTCATATGGCGTACCTTTTTCCTGCGAAGCGTCTGTGATCAAACCTCCGACGGAGCTACCCGGAAAGCGGAAAGACGCTGTATTGGGCTTGATCCTAAGGCTGAAATCTTACCAATGGGTTTGCGCCGATAGGAAAATGGAGAAAATTATGACCGACTACGCTGGTTTGTCCGCGCGCCTCAAGGCGCTCTGCGAGGGAGAAACGGATGAGGTGGCTCTGATGGCGACCATGGCCTGTGAGGTGCATCAGTCGGATGATCGGTTTCATTGGACGGGATTTTATCGCGTGGTTGAGGAAAACCTCTTAAAAATAGGCCCATATCAGGGCGGTCATGGCTGTCTGGTGATCCCGTTTTCACGTGGTGTCTGCGGAGCCTGTGCCCGGACACGCGAGGTGCAACTGGTTCCGGATGTTGAGGCCTTCGAGGGCCATATCGCCTGTGCCTCATCAACACGCTCGGAACTGGTCCTGCCTGTGCAAAATGCCAAAGGCGAATTGTTGGGGGTTTTCGATCTCGACAGCGATTTTTCTGCCGCTTTCACCGAGGAAGATGCGGAGCAACTGACCCTTATTCTCAATCGCGTTTTTGCCAATGTCACACGGGCATGATAGGCGCCTCTCATGAGTGACGATTACAATCCTCCGCAAGACCCTCTGGATGTGCTCCACATGGATCATGAGATTCTCGTGGTGAACAAACCGTCGGGGCTTTTGTCCGTACCGGGTAAGGGCGAGCATCTGGCCGATTGCCTCATGTCGCGCATTCAGACGGCGTTTCCGGAGGCGTTGCTGATCCACCGGTTGGATCGGGATACCTCTGGAGTCATGGTCTTTGCTCTGACGCCTCACGCACAACGTCACATCGGGCTTCAGTTCGAAAAGCGTCAGACCAAGAAAACCTATGTCGCTTGGGTCCACGGGCATATCGCGGAGAAAACGGGCACGGTGGATTTGCCATTGATCGTCGATTGGCCGAACCGCCCGAAACAGATGGTTTGTCACGAAACCGGCAAGCCTGCCGTCACCGATTGGCGGGTGG
Organism: Celeribacter sp. PS-C1; assembly: GCF_019429625.1. GTDB lineage: Bacteria > Pseudomonadota > Alphaproteobacteria > Rhodobacterales > Rhodobacteraceae > Celeribacter. Next base: position 41,084 of record NZ_JAHXRW010000001.1, on the reverse strand, counting down.
TGCGGTATCAGGACAATCAGACGCGGGTACGGCTGATGCCGAAAACGGGTCGTTCTCACCAGCTGCGTGTGCATATGCTTGCGATCGGGCATCCGATCATGGGTGATCCGTTTTACGCGACGGGTGAGGCGCGTGAGGCTTCGCGCTTGATGTTGCACGCAGAACAGCTACGGTTCCGGCACCCGGACGGAGGCGCCGGGCTGTCTTTTACGGCGAAATGCCCGTTTTGAATAAACCCGAGTAAAATTGTCGCGGCGGTCGCGGTCGGGGTAGAAATTCGAAATTTAGAATGTATCTAAGTTTCCAGACGAGTTACTAAAACATAGAGGAGTTGACCATGGGTCTTCGCATCAACGACATCGTTCCGAACTTCACCGCCATGACCGATCAGGGCGAAATCACCTTCCACGACTGGATCGGTGACAGCTGGGCGATCCTGTTCTCCCACCCGAAAGATTTCACCCCGGTCTGCACCACCGAATTCGGTGCCGTGGCGCAGCTTGCTGACGAATGGGAAAAGCGTGGCACCAAGGTGATCGGTCTCTCCGTCGATGGCGCCGAAGAGCACGTGCAGTGGAAATCCGACATCGAAGGCTTTGCCAACGCCAAAGCCGGTTTCCCGATCATCGCCGATACCGATCTGGCCGTGTCGAAAGCCTTCGACATGTTGCCGGCTGAGGCCTACCTGCCGGACGGCCGCACCGCTGCGGATTCTGCCTCTGTGCGTTCGGTGTTCATCATCTCCCCGGACAAAAAAGTTCAGCTCATCATGACCTACCCGATGTCCGTGGGCCGGAACTTTGCCGAAGTTCTGCGCGCCCTTGATGGTCTGCAAAAAACCTACGGCGTGCCGCTTGCGACGCCTGCGAACTGGACCATTGGCCAGGACGTGATCGCCGCTCTGTCGCTGACGGACGAACAGGCCGCCGAGAAATTCGGCGAGGTGGACATCAAGCTGCCGTACCTGCGTTTCGTGAAAGCGTAAGCGTTTCGGTCAAAAGCCGCTGAAATCGCCCCTGTTCGCCTGTGCCGATCTTTCCTATGGTGCTCGCGAACAGGGGTTTTTTATGTTTTCAGCACTGCGCCGCACCAAATCCATCTCTCGAATTGCATTCGATCCTCCCAAGGCTTTGCCCGACCGCGAAGGCCTCGCGACTGTCCTGATCGTGCGCGACGAAGAGGCCCATATCGGCGAATGGGCGCGGTTTCACCACAAGGCCGGGGTGCGCCATTTCTATGTCTATGACAATGGCTCAACCGACGGCACCTTGGTGCAAATTGTGGCCGCTGTCGGTGTTCGGAATGTGACGGTAATCCCCTGGAATCAAAAGCTGCGCGATGGGAATTCGGGCGCGGAAATTCACAATCAAGTGCTGGCCTACGCCCATGCGGTGCGCAACTTCGGCGATCAATTCCGATGGATGGCCTTTATCGATGTCGATGAATTTCTAGTGCCGAAATCGGGTGAGACGTTGATGGAGTGTCTGGCGCATCTGGACGCCGAGGTGAACATTTCGCTGCCTTGGCATATGTTCGGACGCAACGGTTTTGAGGACGCGCCGGAGGGCGGCATCGTCGAAAATTATACCCGCCGTCACCCCGACCCGATGAGCCCCCTCAAGGGCATGTGCAATTTCAAGATGATCGTGGACCCGTGCCACGTTACCGCGATGAAAGTGCATTCCATCGAGACGGATGGCTCAAGCATGAGTGTGAACGACAGGGGCGAGAAAGCCTCTGCGTCTGATCGCAAAAAGCCGGGCTTTTATTCCGCCGATCATATCCAGCTCAACCACTATTACACCCGTTCGACTGCGGAGTTGATGGCCAAAATCACGCGCGGCTCCAACATGACCCAAGACGCAAACGACCACCTCCGCCGCGTGATGCGTAAGGTGGATCAGATCGAGGCGGAAAGCGTCGAGGATCTGGCAGCGAAACGGTGGTTTGGGGGGAGCTAGCCCTCACAAGCTTAGTGCCCGGTGGTCTTGGCGTAATGTTTGAACCACACACCCACAGCGGCATTCAGTTTTCCCCAAAAGCCGCCCGCCATACGCGCAAGTCGCAACGGGGCGGTTTTATGCGCGAAGGGGATGATCAACAAAAGAAAAACAAGCTGGATCAGCTTGCCGGGAATGCGCAGGAAAATCGTGTATCGACTAAGCGGTTTTTTCGACATGTGGCGATGAAAGCTTGTGTTGGCTTGGTCTCGCGCGCGTCGAAATTGGTAGCGTAGGCTGAGGCGATCGGTCGGGATGGTTTCATAGACATAGGCGTCTTTGATCCAACCGACGGTAAAGCCACGTTCCATCACATCCACGAGAAACTGTGTGTCCTCGCCTCCGGAAAACCGCAGCGCCTCATGGAACCAGATATTTTCATCGCGAAACAAACGGGTTTGAGCGACCCAGTTATTGGTTGCGATGACACTCCGTCCCCGGGTGTTCAGCGTCGCCGTCTCTGCTGCGGTATCAGCCCTTTTTTGATAGACTTCGGTCAAGTTTGTTAGGACGAGAGACTGCATATAGGTCAGTGGTTCGTTTTGCGGCGCGACAAGCATAGGTGCCCCCAACAGTACGGCTTCGCTTTGCCGGTAGCCTTCGATCAGTTTGACCAGCCAGTCTTTCGCGACGGCTTCGTCATCATCCACAAAGACCAAAAGATCAGCGCCTTGTGCCAGAGCCTCTTTTGCGGCGCGGTTGCGGCCGAACGGGATGCCCGCTTCGGTTTCGAGCACGTAGTCGAGCGGCACGCCGTTCGGCAAAACAGGCTGCGTCGTGACAAGTGAACGGGTTTGCGGTTGCTCGTCGTTTTCCACGATCAGACAGCGTATGTCGCAATGCGCGGGCAAATCCATCTGACCCCAGGATGTGATCAGAGCTTCCACCATATTGGGACGCCTGCGGGTGAGCGCGGCGACGGTAATGCGAAAATGTTGAGTAAGGCGATTGGGAGGCATCAGGGTCTTCTAAAGCTTGGTAGGGGCTTAGACGCTCTAGCCTGTTTGTTTCCGGAAATAAAAGCGACCTCGCGTCACCTGGGTCATTTTAGGCGAGTTTCCCCTGTTTCCTTTGCTGCCGCAAATACTGAAACAAAAAGCCCCGCCAAAAGCGGGGCTTTTCTATCTCTCGAACAGAAGAACCGATTACTCGGCGTCTTCCTCTTTCTTGATCTCTTCGCCAGTTTCCTGATCGACCATTTTCATGCCAAGGCGCACCTTGCCACGGTCGTCGAAGCCCAGAAGTTTCACGTAGACTTCCTGACCTTCTTTCAGGACATCCGACGGGTGGTTCAGGCGACGGTTCTCGATCTGAGACACGTGCACCAGACCGTCACGCTTGCCGAAGAAGTTCACGAAAGCGCCGAAATCGACGAGTTTCACGACCTTGCCTTTGTAGACCATGCCCTCTTCCGGCTCGGCCACGATGGAGTAGATCATGTCGTAGGCTTTCTGGATCGACTCACCGTTGGCGGAGGCGATTTTGATGATGCCTTCGTCGTTGATGTCGACTTTCGCGCCGGAGGTTTCGACGATCTCGCGGATCACTTTACCGCCGGAGCCGATCACTTCACGGATCTTGTCGGTCGGGATCTGCATGGTCTCGATGCGCGGAGCGTGGGCGGAGAATTCGCCAGCGCCGGACAGCGCTTTGTTCATCTCGCCGAGGATGTGCATACGGCCCTCTTTGGCCTGAGCCAGAGCTTTCTTCATGATCTCGGGCGTGATGCCTGCGACTTTGATGTCCATTTGCAGGGACGTGATGCCGTTTTCGGTACCTGCGACTTTAAAGTCCATGTCGCCGAGGTGATCCTCGTCGCCAAGAATGTCGGTCAGGATCGCGAATTCGCCATCGTCTTCGAGCACTAGACCCATGGCCACACCGGCCACAGCGGATTTGAGCGGCACGCCGGCGTCCATCATCGACAGGGAGCCGCCGCAGACGGAAGCCATCGAGGAGGAGCCGTTCGATTCGGTGATCTCCGAGACCACGCGGATCGTGTAGGGGAAGTCGGTGGCGGCGGGCAGAACGGCCTGAAGGGCGCGCCATGCCAGTTTGCCGTGACCGATTTCACGACGACCCGGGGAGCCGACACGACCCACTTCACCGACCGAGTACGGCGGGAAGTTGTAGTGCAGCAGGAAGTTGGAGCGGAAGTTGCCATGCAGCGCGTCGATGATCTGCTCATCGTCGCCGGTGCCGAGCGTGGTCACGACGAGGCCCTGAGTTTCACCGCGGGTGAACAGAGCAGAACCGTGAGTACGCGGCAGAAGACCGGTTTCGCAAACGATCGGGCGAACCTGATCGAGAGCACGGCCATCGATGCGCTTGCCTTCTTTCACGACGGTAGACCGCAGCACGTTGGATTCGAGCTTCTTGAGGGCGGAGCCGAGGTTCTCGTCTTCAAGCTGCTCTTCGGTGAGACCGGCTTTGATCGCTTCCTTGGCGGCGGCAACGGCGGCAACACGCTCTTGCTTGTCGAGGATCGAATAGGCCTCTTTCATGGAGGCTTCGCCAGCGGCTTTCACCACGTCATAGAGCGCGGAGTAATCCGGAGCGGCGAATTCGAACGGCTCTTTCGCGGACTCTTCGGCCAGATCGATGATCAGGTCGATGACCGGCTGGATTTGCTCATGAGCAAAGGTCACAGCGCCGAGCATTTCGTCCTCAGAAAGCTCGTAAGCCTCGGATTCCACCATCATAACGGCGTCTTTGGTGCCGGCGACAACGAGGTCCAGACGCTGGTCCGGGTTGTTGCGCAGCTGGTCCATGTCGTCCACGGTCGGGTTCAGGATGTATTCGCCATCCTCGAAGCCCACGCGGGCGCCAGCGATCGGACCCATGAAGGGCGCGCCGGAAATGGTCAGAGCGGCAGAGGCCGCGATCATGGCCACGATGTCCGGGTCGTTAACCAGGTCGTGCGACAGAACGGTGCACATCACCAGAACTTCGTTTTTGAAGCCGGGGACGAAAAGCGGGCGGATCGGACGGTCGATCAGACGCGCGGTGAGCGTCTCTTTTTCCGTCGGACGGGCCTCGCGTTTGAAGAAGCCACCCGGGATTTTACCGGCGGCGTAGTATTTCTCTTGGTAGTGCACGGTCAGCGGGAAGAAGTCCTGCCCCGGCTTTTGTTGCTTGGCGAAGGTGACGTTGGCCATCACGGAGGTTTCACCAAGGGTGGCGATGACGGTGCCATCGGCCTGACGGGCAACCTTGCCCGTTTCCAGAGTGAGGGTTTCTTCGCCCCACTGGATCGATTTTTTCACTTCGTTGAACATTCAGCGTATCCTGTTTGGGAGCACTCGCGAGCCCTCTCGCGTCTCCCGTTTTGCGTGGCGGCCCCATTGCCGCCGACCCCATATCTTACTTTCACAACGCCGGGGTCTTTTGCGTTACGTCTCAGATGGGGCTCGCATACAGGAAAATGCGCTCTGCGCCAAGTCGCGAGTTGTGGGTAGGGAAAATGAAACGGGCGACCCGAAGGCCGCCCGCGTGTTACGTTCTCGATGTGCAGGGATCACTCCGCAGGTGTTTCCATCGCGCGGAATTCGCCTTTGTCTTTCGTCAGGAGGCTGACGACGACAATCGCGATGGCGGAGGCGACGAAACCGGGGATGATCTCATAAAGACCCTGACCCATGAAGCTTTTGTTTAGCCCGGTGGAAATCCACAGCGCCACGGTGCCAGCCCCCACGACCAGACCCGACACGGCGCCTGCGCCGGTCATGCGTTTCCAGGTCAGAGAGAAGATCATCAGCGGACCGAACGCGGCACCGAACCCGGCCCAGGCGTTGGACACGAGGCCAAGCACGGAGCTGTCCTGATTGGAGGCGATGAGGATTGCCACGAGACCCACGAGCGCCACACTGATCCGGCCCACGTTGACCAGTTCCTGATCCGAGGCTTCGCGGCGGAAGAAGACTTTGTAGAAATCTTCGGTCAGAGAGGACGAAGACACCAGAAGTTGCGAGGATACGGTGGACATGATCGCGGCCAGAAGGGCGGCGAAAAGGAAGCCGGTGACCAGCGGGTGGAACAACAGCTCGGAGAGCACGATGAAGATCGTTTCCGGGTCCTCAAGCGTCAGACCATTGCGCTCCATGTAGGTGCGACCGAAGACGCCGACACCGATGGCGCCCACGAGCGAGATCGCCATCCAGAGCATCGCGATGTTGCGCGCGACGGGCACTTCTTTGACAGAACGCACGGCCATGAAGCGCACGATGATATGCGGCTGACCGAAATAGCCCAGACCCCAGGCGACCGTGGACAGGAAGGTCAAAAGCGTCAGGCCGTGGGTCATCGACAGGTAGTTCGGGGCCACCTCGGTCGCGAGACGTTCGGCGGCTTGTTCGACGCCATTGCCCTGACCGGTGGTGAGGATCATGATCGGCATGATGATCAAAGCGAACATCATGATGCAGCCCTGCACGAAGTCGGTGAGCGACACGGCCAAGAAGCCGCCAAACACCGTGTAGACCAGAACCACACCCAGAGTGAGGATCACGCCGGTCATGTAGGCGCCATCAAAGGCCGAGGCGAAAAGCTTGCCACCGCCGACGAGGCCCGAGGCGGTGTAGACCGCGAAGAAGAGCACGATGATCACCGCCGAGACGACGCGCAGGGTGGTGGCCGCCGTTGGGAAGCGATTGGCGAGGAATTCCGGGATGGTCAGGCTGTTGTCATAGCGTTTGGTCTGTTCACGCAGGCGCGGGGCCACCACGACCCAGTTGATGAACGCGCCGACGAAGAGCCCGATGCCGATCCAGGCCTCGATCAGGCCGGAGGCATAAAGCGCGCCGGGCAGGCCGAGCAAAAGCCAGCCGCTCATATCGGAGGCGCCAGCGGACAGGGCTGCGACGGCCGGGTGCAAATTGCGCCCGCCGAGGACATAGCCTTCGGCCGTATCTGTGGACTTGCGCCATGCGTAAAAACCGATGGCAAGCATCAGCACGAAATAGAGGATCAGACTGATCCAAACTCCCAATTCCATAACTCTTCCCCTTGTTGGAATTTTCCGGGGAAACATGCAGATGTATAATCCGGAAACAAGAAAAGACTATTTGTCAGAAAAAATAAGGACATTTGGTCATTCTTTGGTAATTTTGCTGCGTTATGATCGCAGACGAACAGTGAACATTGGGGTGTTTGACCACGCCTCATTTGCCGATGTTTTCGGTTTTCATGAGAATGTGGGCTATCGTATAGCCTCGCCAAGTCTGGGTGAGCCGGAGAATCTTTGTGATGCCAAGGACGAAGAGTGCCATCATGTACAATGCGCAACTGAAGCGCCGCCTGATCCAAGCACCGATGCTGGCTTGCGTGGCTTTGACCGTTCTTCTGATCTCTCTCGGCGTAACAGCCCATGCCAATGGTCATGAAATTGCCTCGCGCGCCGCACCTCCGAACGAAACGCTGCAGATGAGTGATGCGCGCATTCTGACGCTCGGGGATTCGATGATCGCCTGGCATTCCGTGTCGAAAAACTCGATTGCCGATGCTCTGGCCGAAAGCCTTGGCGAGCCGGTCGAAAACCGGGCCATCGGGGGCGCGCGGATCATCTACGGGCTGCCTATCACCGGGGCGATGGGGATGAAAATTTCCAAACAGTATCGCGGAGACGAAGTCGATTGGGTTGTGATCAACGGCGGTGGCAACGATCTTTGGCTGGGCTGTGGCTGTGGTGTCTGTGATCGTAAGATGGCGCGGATGATTTCGCAGGGTGGAACAAGCGGTGAAATTCCCAAGCTGGTGCACGACATTCGTAAAACGGGCGCCCGCGTGATCTATCTCGGCTATCTGCGCTCACCGGGCGTGGACTCGGTGATCGATGCCTGCCGTGCGCTGGGCGATGAGTTCGAAACCCGCCTTTCGCGCATGGCAGCCGCGCAGGATGGGGTCTATTTCCTCGATGTGTCGGGGCTTGTGCCCAATGGGGATAGGTCCTTTCACGGGGTAGACATGATCCACCCGTCGCGCAAAGCGTCCCGGATCATCGGGCAAAAGCTTTCTCACATTATTAAGACTTACGACTGATCTTTCGCGGGTTTTTCCAAGAACAGTTTGAGTGCGCGGATGTCCTGCGGCCAGCTGAGTGTTTCGAAAGGAGGCGCGGCCTGTGACGGGCTTGCGCCCCAGATAACGATGCGCGCGCCGCGTTGCTCGAGTCTGTGTCCCAGCGAGCCGGCGTTGACCTCTGAGGCGGGCAGGGCGAGAAACGCGGCCGTCACCTCCGATTGTTTCGTAATTTCCACAAGGGCCTCGCCTGGTGTTGTCGCCCATAGGATCAGCGCCTCGGGTGTGACGCTCAGCAACGCGAGCCTTAAGCTCTCCCCAAGATTCCATTCGTCACAAAGGATCAAAAAAACCGCACTTGGCGGCGTGGATTGGGCAGTTTTGCCGAACATGTCAGGAAGGTCCGTATCAGGAAATTATATCCCAGAATGAACCAAATGGCGTCTTCGCGAATTAAACTATGACATAGTGGAGTGCGAAGAATGACGACGAGTTGTAAAAATTGCCCGCTGCGCCAAAAAGAGTGTTTCTCCCCCTTCTCGGCACAGGAACTGTACTTCATGGAGGGGTTCAAAAGCGGTGAGCTGAGTGTCGATGCGAAAACCACGATTCAGATCGAAGGCGCGAAAACACCACATCTTTACACCGTGTTGAGCGGCATGGGGGTGCGCTACAAGACACTCGAGAATGGCCGCAGGCAGGTGATTAATTTCCTTATGCCTGGTGATTTTATCGGCCTTCAGGCCGGCGTCATGGGCGAGGCGGGTCATTCGGTCGAGGCAACGACCCCGATGGTGCTTTGCACCTTTCAGCGACAAGATCTTTGGCGGTTGTTTCAATCGCATCCGTCGCGGGCCTATGATCTCGTGTGGCTGGCGGCCGCAGAGGAAGCATTTCTTGGTCAAAGTCTTGCCACTGTTGGCCAGCGCACCGGGCTGGAACGCGTGGCATGGGCGCTTTTGAAACTCTACGACCGTCTGAATTACCGCGGCTTGACCAAGGGCAACAGTGTGGCCTTGCCCTTCCGTCAGCAGGACTTGGCGGATGCTTTGGGGCTCTCTCTGGTCCATACCAATAAAACGCTGAGCCAGCTTCGGTCGCGTAAGGTGGCGGATTGGACCAACGGGGCGCTGACCATTCTCGACCGAGAGAAATTGCAAAACAGTGCCATGATGGAGGTCGAAGAGATGGAACAGAGGCCGCTGATATAAAAAAAGACCCTCCGAAGAGGGCCTTTTCCTGTTCCGATCCGTCTCCCCACCGCAACAGTCGCCGTGGCCGGGGCTTCGGAGGTACTTTCGTCTTAGCGACGGATACCGAGACGCTTGATCAGGTCGAGGTAACGGGCTTCGTCTTTACCTTTGAGGTAGTCGAGAAGCTTACGACGCTGAGCCACCATCATCAAAAGACCACGACGACCGTGGTTGTCTTTTTTGTGGGTTTTGAAGTGCTCGGTGAGCGTGGAAATGCGCGAGGTCAGAATTGCGACCTGAACTTCGGGGGAACCGGTGTCACCTTCTTTGGTGGCGAATTCCTTGATCAGGCGGCTTTTCTCTTCAGCAGTGATCGACATCGGGGTCTCCTTTCGAAAACAAAGGGTTATGGCACAAGCCGGGATGTCGTCCAGCAGGGCCCTTGGAGAAATTCCCGGACTCTTTCATCCGAGAATGCGCGCGTTTAGCCGGATTCTCTGTGAAAATAAAGCATTTTCGTCGCGTGCGCCTATGTCGGGCCGCTTACTGCCCGGTCTCCACGCGCTGGGTTTCACTCATGATCTCGCCGGCCAACTGCTTGGCCCAGTCCCCGATGATGGGCACCACTTCCATCTGGTTAAGCATGTAGCCGACGATGGACACGACAATCGACGCACCCACGACCGAACCGAAGCCGAAAGCGAGCCCTCTGAGGAACTGAACCCACATCATGCGCAAATTGGAATTGTGAATGCGAATAAAACGGTGATTGTTCAGCCGCTCCAGTTCCTCTCTCAGGTCGTTGATATCCTGAGATAAAATGTCTTTTCCTTCTGACATGTCCTGCCCTTCGTTGCGGTCGCTACACTTCGGTTTACCCGAAAATTTCGGGAAATGAAAATTAACCTTTGTTAACAGCTGTTTAGATTGAATTTTTTCTATATTTTTCTTCCATTTACATCAGAAAGGTCTAAGCGTTCTGCGGGGTTTGTTCTGTTTAAGGGTATGAGCAGATGTTATGGGCTTTGGCATTGCTGGGATTGGTTCCTGCTGCATTCGCAATAACCGATTTGGCAGAGGAAAGCACTCAAGAGAGCGCTGACAACTCCGAAGAAGGTGCGGAGGATGTTACGGTGGATGAAAGCCCCGCCGGAGAGGGCAATCTTCTGGATTTCACCGGTGATGATCCTGCGGATCAAGAGGATATTCCGGTCGCCGACGAAAGCGATGACGGTCTCGGCGATGATTATGCCGTCGCGGTCGGATCCGGCGAGACTCTTTTTGCGGATTTCGTGGCCGAAGAAGATCATGTGACATTGACGCTCGATGGCGGCGACACGGGCGAATTCGTCGTCGAGCCACTGTTGGACGAGAATGGCGACGAGATCGGGACAAGCCTCTCCTATGTGACCGATGAAGACGAGACCATTCTGTCCTTCCTCGGCTATGACACCTTGCCCGTTGGCGATATTTCCGTCGAGATCATTGACCCCGAAAGCGGGGAGACGACGCTTTATGCGCTGAGCGAATTGGGGGATTTCGGCGCGATTGAACCGAATGATCCGGATGTGCCGGATGAGGCGGGTTCTGAGGGCAGCTCAGATGATGATGTATTGGCAGTCAACGATCCGGACATCCCTGGTGAGCCCGGCCCTGAAGGCAGCGCAGAGGATGACGTGTTGAGCCCGGAAGAGGAGGAAATCGTATCGACCGGCGCGCCGACAGGAGAGACGGTCGAACATATCCTCTCCGATGCGGGCGAGGCCTTTATCCTGCCGGATGACCAGATGCAGGGTGGCACGGACGCAACCCTGACATTGGATGACAACGGCCAGCCGACCATTGAGACTGAAGGCACGCTGAACATCGTAACGGGCGGTGTAGGGGACGACGTGATCGCTACCGGGGATGATGCTGCAATTGTCCATGCGGGTGCTGGCGATGACACGATCTACGGGGGAGATGGCACTGCGATCCTTTCCGGGGGCGGCGGCAACGACACGATCTATGCCGGCAATGACACCGGATCTTCCTATGTGCTGTCCGGCGATGCGGGCGCCGATACGCTCTACGGCGGCGACGGTGATGATACCATCTTGATGGATGCCGAAGACGCTGCTGCGGGTGGCGCAGGCGCTGATGAATTCTGGCTCTACTATGATGCAAACTCTGATGTCGGACATGCCGAGATCACGGACTTTTCCGGGGACGAAGACCTGCTGCGGGTGACCATCGATCCAAGCGACGGCTTTGATGGCGCGCTTGATGTCGAAGTCAGCCAGACCGCCGATGGTCTGTCCAGTCAGGTGATCGTCAACGGGGAACTTGTGGCCGTGCTCTATGGTTCGCCGGATGTGTCGCACGATGATATCGTGGTTGAGGTGAGCCCTACCGCTCTGTCTGCGGCCTGATCAGACCCAAAGCTCCGGCTGCTGGGTGTAGGCGATGTAAAGCGGATGTTTGGGATGCCCGGCTTTTGAGAGGCCAAGGTGATATAAATCCCGCCCTGTGGCCCGCAAAAGTCGCTCGACCTGCGCACCGCGGTCCAGATGCGCACCATGGGTGCCCCAGGCGCAGATGATCTGATCCGACCAGAGCGCCCAGTCATGAATGGCCTGATCGTTCTCGGGCCCGACCGGATCGCTTGCGGCCCGCATTTTCTTTGGATCGGTGTCGCGCCAGGCGAAGATATTCGTCACACAAAACGACCCGAACCCAAGCGCGCGGGCCCGCCGTTCGCAGCGCTCGACTGTGGGATCGTTCTGCACTTCAGTGGCGGTCGAGGGATTGAGCATCACAAAGAACGCCTTGCGCCCTTCCGGGTCCCATGTCCGCACCAAAGAATAACGATAGCGTTCGCAATCGGAATAAACGGCGGTCGAGGGCGCGTCGCCCTTGGTATGTGTACGGGTGATCATGCGCTTTGAATGGCCGCTCCGTTTGGGTAAATCAAGCGATCAAAGGTTGAACACCCGAGAGGGATGCAATTCGCCGCCTTTGTATTGGCCGACGGCCACAGGTTTGCCCTCGAAAGAGGCCCAGACCTCATCGCCATATTCAACACCATCTGCCGGATAGACCATGCCGGGGTTGCCGTTTCTGAGACGCGTCGCGCCTTCTGGCGTGCACACCACCTCATCAAGATCGGCCAGCCCCTCTTCGATAGGGCGCAGGAATTGGTCGATCTCTTCGCTTTTCGCGAATTCTTCGATCTTGGCCAGCGACACGCCCTCTTCGACATCCCAAGGCCCGGACCATTCCCGGCGCAGCCATTCGACGTGGCCATAGCATCCAAGCGCTTCGCCCAGATCACGGGCGATCGAGCGCACATAGCCGCCTTTGCCACAGACCATTTCCAAAATCGCGTGATCTTCGTCGACGCGCTCATGGAATTTCAATTCGTCAACGTAGAGCGGGCGGGCGGCGATCTCGAACTCTTCGTCATCACGTGCCAATTTATAGGCGCGCTGCCCGTCGATTTTCACGGCGGAGAATTTCGGCGGCACCTGCATGATGTCGCCCTCGAACTGGGCCAGAGCATCAAGGATTTGCGCATCCGTCGGGCGCGCGTCACTCTCGGAAATCACTTCGCCCTCGGCATCGTCTGTGTTCGTCGCCTGCCCGAAGCGCACGGAGAAACGGTAGCATTTCAGCGCCTCGGTGATGTAGGGCACGGTCTTCGTCGCCTCACCCAAGGCCACGGCCAAAACACCGGTCGCATCCGGGTCGAGCGTGCCCGCATGCCCCGCTTTTTGCGCATCAAACGCCCAGCGCACTTTGTTGACAACAGCGGTCGAGGTCATGCCAGCGGGCTTGTCCACAACCAACCAACCGTGAACTGCGCGCCCCTTCTTGCGTCGGGCCATTACTTTTCCTCGTCGCTGTCTGTGTCGTCTTTGTGCAGGTCGCGTTGGACGCGCTCGTCGGCAAACATCCGCCGCGTCGCGTCCATCCGGTCAAAGGTGTCATCGAGCGCAAATCGCATCTCGGGGGTGTGCTTGATGCCAAGCGCCTTGCCCATCTGATGACGAATTTCGCCTTTGTTGCGCCGCAGCGCCTCAAGCGCCTCTTCGGCATCCTTACCTCCCAGAGGCAGGATGAACGCCGTGGCCACCCGCAAATCCGGGCTCACGCGGACCTCGCCCACCGTGATCGACATCGCGGTCAGGTCGGGGTCATGAATTTCGCCACGGGTGAGAATCTCCGACAGGCGACGCCGAATGGCCTCGCCGACGCGAAGGGTGCGATGGGACCCGCCGGGGCCACTGGAATGAGAACGCTTTGCCATAAAGGCCAGATAAGCCCGAACCGCGCGCCATGCAAGCGGGCTTTGCCAAAACCCCTGCGACACGCTAAAGCTCGCGCGATAGAATTTCAGGAGACGAAAACCATGAGCGAGCTTCCCGGCATTGTCATCACCGGCGCTTCGGGCCGGATGGGCCAGATGTTGATCAAAACCGTTCTGGCCTCTGACAAATGCAAACTCGTGGGCGCCGTCGAGCGCGCGGGCAGCGATTGGATCGGTCGGGATGTCGGCGAAGCCATGGGGGGCGCGGCGCTCGGGATCACAGTCACGGATGACGCGCTAGAGGCCTTTTCCCACGCGCAGGCGGTGCTCGATTTCACTGCACCCGAGGCCACGGTTGCATTTGCAGCTCTCGCGGCGCAGGCCCGCTGTGTCCATGTGATCGGCACCACGGGCATGAGCCCCGAAGATCTCAAAAAGATCGAAGCCGCCGCGCGTCATGCCACGATCATTCGCGCGGGCAACATGTCTCTTGGTGTCAACCTTTTGACCAAGCTCACGAAAATGGTCGCGGCCGCTTTGGATGCCGATTACGACATCGAGATTATCGAGGCGCATCACAACCGCAAAGTCGATGCGCCTTCTGGCACGGCCTTGATGTTGGGCGAAGCCGCCGCTGAGGGGCGTGGTGTTAAACTCGATGAGGTGAGCGACTCGGGCCGCGATGGCATCACCGGCGCGCGCAAAAAAGGTGATATCGGCTTTTCCGCCATCCGGGGCGGCGACATCATCGGCGAGCATGACGTGATGTTCGCGGGCGAGGGGGAACGCATCATTCTGCGTCACGTCGCTTCGGATCGTTCGCTGTTCGCCAAAGGCGCCCTGAAAGCCGCGCTTTGGGGGCAGGGGCAGAAACCGGGCGAATATGATATGCTCGACGTGCTCGGCCTCTAAAACTCATCTGATCTTCATTTCAGATTAAATATTCAAAATAAAACCCGCAGGTGACTGCGGGTTTTTCTTTTAGAAATCGATGGCGAGGCCTTTTTTCTCCCAGTCGCCATAGCGCACAGGCTCTGGTCCATCGCGTCCGCCCAATTCGGTGGGCATGGCGTTCACCGCTTCTTCGCGGGCCTTGCGCCGCTCTTCCGCTTCGGCCAGCGCGCGCTGGGCGGCGGGGGGCAGGTGAGACATATCTTGTTGTTCGGGTTGCTCACTCATCGGGCGCTCCTTTCGGATGATCTTGTCCGGCTTGCCCTTGTGATATACGGGGTTGGACCATGAAAACAAGATCATCAGATGTCGCTGGGCTCATTGCCCGCCGGGCCGCTCTGGCCCTTCTGGATGCCGTGCTCGTCGAGAAGCGGCTTCTTTCCGAAGTGCTGTTGCAGCGCACCAAAGACCTTTCGCCTGAGGATCGCGCGCGCGCGCAGCGTCTGGTGACCGAGGTGTTGCGGGTCACGGATCGGTGCGATCGCATGCTTGGGCCGCATTTGTCGAAACGCCCCGCGCCACATGTGATGAATGCGCTGCGGCTCGGGGTGTTCGAGATTTGCGCGATGGATGAGGCCGCGCATGGCGTGGTGAACGCCTATGTGACGCTGATGCAGGAGCGCCCGAAATCCAGCCACTTCAAAGGGCTGGTCAACGCGGTGCTGCGCAAGATTGATGCGGACAAGGCGAAATGGGATGCTCTGCCCGCGCCGATGCTGCCGAAATGGCTGCGCAAGCCTCTGGTTGCGGATTTCGGCAAATCTGCCGTCAGCGCCATGGAGGCGGCGCAGGCCAAGGGCGCACCGCTCGATCTGACGGTGAAAAGCGATGCCGAAGGCTGGGCTGAAAAGCTTGGCGGCGAGGTTCTTCCGACCGGTTCCGTGCGGTTGGATGGCTCTGTGCAAGTCACGAGACTTGATGGATTCAAAGAGGGTGACTGGTGGGTGCAAGACGCCGCCGCCAGCTTGCCTGCCCGAATTCTGGCGCCGGAAAACGGCGCGCGCGTGCTCGATATGTGTGCCGCTCCCGGCGGCAAAACCATGCAACTCGCCGCGATGGGCGCCGAGGTCACAGCGCTCGACATTTCCGAATCGCGCATGAGCCGCGTGCAGGAAAACCTGTCCCGCTGCGGTCTCTCGGCGGAAATTTGCGTTGGCGACGCGCTGGAATATGAGGGCGGGCCGTTTGATGCGATCCTGCTCGATGCGCCTTGCACTGCGACGGGCACGATCCGGCGGCACCCCGACTTGCCACATGTGAAAGACGGATCGGATTTTCCGGGTCTTTTCGAGTTGCAGGAACATCTGATCGACCGGGCTTTGGGGATGCTCAAACCGGGCGGAAAACTGGTCTACTGCACCTGTTCTCTGTTGATTGACGAGGGCGAGGAACAAGTGCGGGACGCCATTGCGCGGCATCCGGAGCTGCGCGTCGATTTGGACGCGCTGGCGATTCCCGGTGTCGACCCCGAGTGGATCGGAGAGGAAGGTTTGCGCACACGTCCCGACTATTGGGCAGAGCGCGGCGGGATGGATGGTTTCTTTATCACGGTCCTGCGACGGGGATAACGGATCGGCATTTCCCGATGACATCCGGGGGCGTGCTCGCTATCTTCCCGAACAACGATAACGAACCGACAGGCTGGGGCAGGCAATGTCGCAAAGCGAGGATTGGCGCGCGAAGAACGTCCGCCGCATGAACAAGTATCATGCGTGGCGCGCAGCGCGTGCGACGCCCGCTTTGGGATTCGTGTCACAGCCCGAACCAAAATCCATCGGTTCTTTCGCGCGCGGCCGTCAGTTGATCGGCGGCAATTTCCTGTTTGCGGGCTTTCTGGTCGAGGCACCGAATGCCTCGATTTGGGATATCGAGGCGCCCGCGCCGGGTTTTGTCGAAGAAATTCATGGCTTTGCCTGGCTCGACGATTTGGCCGCCGTGGGCGATTATAATGCACGCCACAGGGCGCAGGACTGGATCAAGGATTGGGTTGAACGCTTTGGCGGTGGCAAAGGGCCGGGCTGGACGCCGGATCTCACGGGACGGCGGCTTATTCGCTGGATTCACCACGCGCTGTTTTTCCTCTCCGGGCAGGAGGCGGAGGTCTCGAACGCTTTCTACAAAACGCTTGGCCAACAGACGATTTTCCTGTCGCGCCGCTGGCGCACGGCCAGTCCGGGATTGCCTCGGTTCGAGGCGCTGACGGGCCTGATCTATGCAGGGCTGTCTTTGGTCGGCATGGAAGAACATGTTGCTCCCGCCGTCAAAGCACTGGCGCAAGAATGCGATGCGGAGATTGATGCGGAAGGCGGTTTGCCGACTCGCAACCCGGAGGAGTTGTTGGAGGTCTTCACGCTGTTGACCTGGGCCGCGTCGGCGCTGTCGGAGGCGGGAAAGATCGCCGAAGAATCGCATCTTGCCGCGATTGAGCGGATTGCGCCCACGCTGCGCGCGCTGCGCCACTCCGATGGTGGGTTGGCGCGGTTTCATGGCGGCGGTCGCGGGATCGAAGGGCGTCTGGACCATGCTTTGGCGAGTTCCGGCAATAAAGTGCCGCCGGGGCAAGGGCTTCACATGGGCTTCCTGCGTCTGGCGGCGGGACGGACCTCGATCATTATCGACGCCGCCACCCCGCCGAAACTTGAAGCCTCGTTCAATGCGCATGCCTCGACCTTGGCGTTTGAGCTGACCTCCGGGCGCAGGCCTTTGATTGTCAATTGCGGTGCTGGCAGCAGTTTCGGTCCGGATTGGCGCCGTGCCGGACGCGCCACGCCCTCGCATTCCACGCTAGGGATCGAAGGATTTTCGTCGTCGCGTCTGGGCGCGAAACGGATGATCGGCGGGCATCTGCGCGAATTTTTGGCTGATATTCCGACCGAAGTGCGCCTTGAGCTGCGCACCAATGACGATGGTGGCGGTTTCGTTGCGGGCCATGATGGCTATGTCAAAACCCACGGGCTCACGCATATTCGTCAGATCGAGCTGTCGAAAGACGGGCGCGGGATTGCGGGCGAGGACACTTTGGCGACGATCACCGGCGAGGACGAGCGGCAATTCGACCGGATGATGGACAAGCTCAAACTCCAGGGCATTCCCTTTCAGGTCCGGTTTCACCTTCACCCGGATGTGGACGCGGAACTGGATATGGGCGGCGCTGCGGTCTCTCTGGCGCTCAAATCCGGTGAGATTTGGGTGTTCCGCCACGACGGTCGCGCGAAATTGAGCCTGGAGAGGTCGGTTTATCTCGAAAAAAACCGATTAAAGCCGCGTGCGAGCAAACAAGTGGTTCTATCTGCGGCGGCAATGGATTATGCGACGCGTGTCCGTTGGACATTGGCCAAGGCGCAGGAGACGCCGACGACGCTCCGCGATCTTGAGATGGACGACGAGACTCTGATCTGACCGCCACAAAGATGGACTGCCACCATGACCGACCTTTATCCCGTGAAGCGCGCGCTTCTTTCCGTATCCGACAAAACCGGCCTTGTTGATCTGGGCAAGGCGCTGTCTGCCAAGGGGGTTGAACTGCTCTCCACCGGCGGGTCGGCGAAGACGCTGCGCGAGGCGGGGCTTGAGGTCAAAGACGTCTCCGAGGTCACTGGCTTCCCCGAAATGATGGACGGCCGTGTGAAGACCCTGCACCCGCGTGTGCATGGCGGTCTTCTGGCGCTGCGCGACAATGCCGAACATGTGTCTGCGATGGACGAGCACGGCATCGGTGGCATAGACTTGTTGATCGTGAATCTCTACCCGTTCGAGGCCGCTTTGGCCCGTGGCGCGGATTACGATGAGATGATCGAGAACATCGACATCGGTGGCCCGGCGATGATCCGCGCGGCGGCGAAGAACCACGGGTTCGTCACCACTGTTGTGGATGTCGAGGATTACGATGCGCTGATCGCCGAGCTTGACGCCAATGACGGTCAGACCTCCTATGCCTTCCGTCAGAAAATGGCACAGATCGCCTATGCCCGCACCGGCGCTTATGACGCCGCTGTGTCGAACTGGATGGCCTCCGCGATTGGCGAAGACGCCCCGCGTCGTCGTGTGGTCGCGGGTCAGATCAAACAGACGCTGCGCTATGGTGAAAACCCGCACCAGTCGGCGGCCTTCTATGTCGATGGCTCCGAGCGTCCGGGTGTGGCGACCGCCGTCCAGCATCAGGGCAAAGAACTGTCCTACAACAACATCAACGACACCGATGCGGCGTTTGAGCTTGTTGCCGAGTTCGACCCTGCAGAGACCCCGGCTGTAGCGATCATCAAGCACGCCAACCCCTGCGGTGTGGCCAAAGGGTCGACGCTTTTGGAAGCTTATAACAATGCTTTCGATTGTGACCGCACCTCTGCCTTCGGCGGCATTGTCGCTCTGAACCAAGTGCTCGATGCGGAAACCGCGAAAGCCATCGTTGAGATCTTTACCGAGGTCGTCATTGCCCCCGGTGCCACCGATGACGCAAAAGAGATTTTTGCCGCGAAAAAGAACCTGCGCCTGCTGACCACCGAAGGTCTGCCGAATGTCATGGAAAAACCGAACACGATCCGTCAGGTCGCGGGCGGCTATCTGTTCCAGGATAAGGATGCGGGCTTTGTCGGCATGGATGACCTGAAGGTCGTGACCGAGAAAGCGCCGACGCCGGAGCAGATGAAAGACCTTTTGTTTGCTTGGAAAGTCGCGAAACACGTCAAGTCGAACGCCATCGTCTACGTCAAAGACCAAGCCACTGTTGGCGTGGGCGCCGGGCAGATGTCGCGTCTCGATTCCGCGCTGATCGCCGCCAAGAAAGCCGAGCGTATGGCCGAGGCCATGGGCTTGCCGGAGCCGTTGACCAAAGGGTCCGCTGTGGCTTCTGACGCGTTCTTCCCCTTTGCCGACGGTCTTCTCGAAGCTGCTGCCGCTGGCGCGTCCTGCGTGATCCAGCCGGGTGGTTCGATGCGTGACCAGGAGGTGATCGACGCTGCCAATGAGGCCGGCCTCGCCATGGTCCTCACCGGCATGCGCCACTTCCGTCACTAAGGACACATCATGCGGATCACGGCACTGACAGCGCTGATCACCTTTGTGATCGACCAGCTCTCGAAATGGGCCGTGGTCCAAGTCATGAATCTCAAAGAGGTGGGGCAGATCGACGTTCTGCCCCCTTATCTCGTGTTCCATATGGCGTGGAACCGGGGCGCGAATTTCGGGCTTTTGTCCGGCCACGGAGATCTGTTGCGCTGGGGCTGGGTGGCGCTGGCGGTCGTAATTTCGATCTGGGTGTTGCTCTGGGTGCGCCGCGAACAGTTTTCCGCGCTGGGCCAAATCAGCGCCGGGCTTTTGGTTGGCGGTGCTCTGGGCAATGCCATCGACCGGATTGTTTATGACGCGGTGGCAGATTTTCTCAACATGTCTTGTTGCGGCTTTTCCAACCCCTATTCGTTCAATGTAGCCGATATTACGATTTTCGCGGGTGCCTTTGGTCTCATCCTTTTCACGGGCGAGACAAAAAACCGGACGTGACCTCCGGCTCAGTCTGGTCTAAACATGCTCTGACGCGATTTGCGGAGGAAGGTTTTCATGGTCTCGAATGTGTTCAAAACGGCTCTGTGCCTTGTGGCTTTGACCGCGCTTGTGGCCTGTGGTCAGAACAAGGAACGCGTTCCGAACCGGATCAAAACCGGCCCGGATGAGTTTTCGATCCTGCCCTCGAAGCCTTTGCAGGAACCAACCAATTATAGCGCTTTGCCCGCACCGACGCCGGGTGGAACGAATTTGACCGATCCGACGCCCAAGGCGGATGTCATTGTTGCATTGGGCGGGCGTGTGCCGACCGGCGGCGTTGACGGCGGCATCGTATCCTATGCTTCGCGCTATGGTGTCGATCCCGCGATCCGCGCGGAGCTTGCCGAGGCAGATGAGGGTCGTCGCACTGGTCGAGGCAAGTATGAGCGCGCCTACAAGCGCCTTGCGCTCGACCCCTATGAGGAGTGGCTGCGTCTGCGCGCGCTTGGCGTCGATGTGCCGACAGCCCCCGAAAAGTGAGCGGATCGCGGCGCTTCACGTCCGCGTCAACCCGGTTGTGCTGGCCTCGGCTTTTGCGCACACTTGCCGCGTAAATTGACCTGACGCACAAAGGTGCTTTCATGAGATATGGACTGGCGGCGGCACTTGTTGCGCTTGCATCTCCCGTAGTGACCCCGGCCCAAGCGGCCGATGTGAGCCATTATACCCTGGACAATGGCATGGAGGTCGTCGTGTTGGAGGACCACCGCGCCCCCGTGGTGGCTCACACGGTATGGTATAAAATCGGCGCCGCAGATGAGCCCGCGGGCAAAAGCGGCATCGCGCATTTTCTTGAGCATCTGATGTTCAAGGGCACGGACGATTTGGACTCTGGCGAGCTGTCGGAAACCGTGACGCGCAATGGCGGGTCGGACAATGCCTTCACCTCTTGGGATTATACCGCCTACTATCAAAGGGTTGCGGCGGATCGTCTGCCTTTGATGATGGAAATGGAAGCAGATCGGATGCGCGATCTGGAGATGACCGAAGACGATGTGAAAACTGAACGTCAGGTCATTCTCGAGGAGCGCAATCAACGCGTTGACAACGATCCCGGTGCTCTGTTCCGCGAACAAACCCGTGCGGCGCAGTATCTGAACCATCCTTACGGCGTCCCGATCATCGGCTGGCGTCAGGAGATGGAGCAGCTTTCGCGCGACGATGCTTTCAACTTTTACAACCGCTATTACGCGCCCAATAATGCGATTCTCGTGGTCGCCGGTGACGTCGATCCCGAAGAGGTTCTTGATCTTGCCAAGACCTACTACGGCCCTGTCGCGCCCTCACCCGATCTCACCCCGCGTCTGCGTCCGCAGGAGCCGCCACAACTGGCGGAGCGGCGCATGACCATGAGCGATCCGCGCGTGGCGCAGCCCTCAATCAGTCGCACCTATCTGGCTCCGGAACGCGATCCGGGCGATCAGGAAAAAGCAGCCGCGCTGCAAATTCTGGCCGAGCTTTTGGGCGGCAATTCCACGACCTCCTATCTGGCCCGCAACCTGTCCTTTACCGATCCCAAGGCGATCTATGTCGGCGCCTATTACGATGGCACGTCGATCGACGACGCCACTTTTGGCCTTATCATGGTGCCGAGCCCCGACGTGTCGATGGAGGAGGCCGAAACCGCGCTCGACGCGACGCTCGCGCAGTTTCTGAAAGACGGCGTCGATCTCGCGGAATTCGAGCGGCTGCAAACCCAGCTGCGTGCCAGCCGGATCTATGCGGAGGACAATATCGAGGGCCTCGCCCGTCAATATGGTCAGGAACTGGCCATAGGCCTGTCGCTCGACGACATCGAAGCCTGGCCGGATATTTTGCAAGCGGTGACGCCCGACGATGTGATGGCCGCCGCCCATGAGGTGTTCGACCGCCGCCATGCCGTCACCGGCTGGCTCATGCCCGCGACTTCTGAAGGAGCCGAAGGATGAAACATATTCTGAGTGCAATCGTTGCGGTGCTTTGGCTGAGCCTGCCCGCGCAGGCCGCCGTCGAGGTGCAGACCGTGGAAACGCCGGGTGGCATTAACGCGTGGTTGGTCGAGGAACACTCCATCCCCTTCACCGCGCTGGAGATTCGCTTTCAGGGCGGCACGGCGTTGGATCGTCCTGGCAAACGCGGTGAGACAAATCTGATGATGGCGACGCTCGAAGAAGGCGCGGGCGAATTGGATGCACAGGGCTTTGCCGAGGCGCGTGACGCGTTGGCTGCGAGTTTCAAATTCGACGCCTATATGGACTCGGTGACCATCTCGGCCCGCTTTTTGACCGAGAATCGCGACGAGGCGATGGCGCTATTGCGCACCGCCTTGATGGAGCCGCGCTTCGATCAGGAGGCCGTGGATCGCGTGCGCGGTCAGGTCCAGTCGATCCTGCGCAGTGCGGACACCGATCCGGGCGATATCGCCTCGAAAATGTTCTACAAACAGGCCTTCGGCGATCACCCCTATGGCAGCGACGACAATGGCACAGCCGAGAGCGTGGCCGGTCTGACCCGTGACGATATGTTCCTCGCGAAAGACCGCGTGATGACCCGTGATCGTCTCTATGTCGGCGCCGTCGGGGATATTTCTGCCGAGGAACTTGCGACGCTTTTGGACGATCTTTTGGGTGATTTGCCGGAGAGCGGTTCGGAGCTGCCGGAACGCGTCGAACCTGCGCTGGCTGGTGGTGTTACGGTCGTGCCTTTTGACACGCCGCAATCGGTGGTGATGTTTGGGCAAAAGGGCATCACGCGCGATGACCCGGATTTCATCCCGGCCTATATCGCGAATGAGGTGCTGGGCGGTCACGGTGAATCGCGGCTGATGGATGAGGTGCGCGAAAAGCGCGGCCTGACCTATGGCATCGGCTCGTATCTCGTGCCGTTCGATCACTCCGAATTGGTCATGGGTCAGTTTTCTTCCGGCAATGCCGTGGTGGCCGAGGCGATTGATGTGGTCAAAGACGAATGGGCGAAGTTCGCTGAGACGGGGCTGACCGCCGAAGAGTTGGAAATGGTGAAAACCTATCTCACCGGCGCCTATGCGTTGCGGTTTGATGGAAACGGTCCGATCGCCCGCATTCTCGTGGGTATGCAGATGGATGGGCTTTCGCCGGACTACATCACCACGCGCAATGAGATGATCGATGAGGTGACGCTCGAGCAGATCAACGCGGTGATCAAGCGACTTTATGACCCTGAAAACCTGTCTTTTGTGGTGGTTGGTAGCCCCGAAGGTCTGGCGACCAACTAAAAGCGACGCGCTCTGAAACCGCTCGATTTGCCCGGATTTCATCATGGTCGAATCGGGCGGTGTCATGCTACGCCTAGTGGTATGAATTCTCCGACACGCAACATAAGCCAAGAGACCCCGCGCCCCGTTATTCGTCAGCTTGACGAGGGCGCGATCAACCGTATTGCGGCGGGTGAGGTGGTCGAACGGCCTGCCTCCGCTGTCAAAGAGCTTGCTGAAAATGCCATCGACGCCGGCGCGCGGCGGATCGAAGTGGACTATGCCGATGGCGGCAAGACGCTCATCCGTGTCACGGACGATGGCTGCGGGATGACGGCGGATGACCTGCCTCTCGCGCTGTCGCGCCATGCCACATCGAAGATCGACGGTTCCGATTTGCTCGACATTCACACCTTTGGCTTTCGCGGCGAGGCTTTGCCCTCTCTGGGTGCTGTCGGTCGGTTGAAAATCACCTCGCGCGCCGAAGGGGCCGAGGGCGTGACGCTCTCCGTGTCGGGCGGCAAGATGGAACCGGTGAAACCCGCTGCCCTCACCCGTGGCACCGTGGTCGAGCTGCGCGATCTGTTTTACGCCACGCCCGCGCGGCTCAAATTTCTGCGCACCGACCGGGCGGAGTCACAGGCGATTTCCGATGTGATCAAGCGTCTCGCCATGGCCGAACCCTATGTCGGCTTTACCCTGCGCGATGTCTCGGGCGGCGGCGAGGGGCGTGTGACCTTCCGCGCCGATCCGCAATCGGGCGATATGTTCGACGCGCTGCATGGGCGGCTCGCCACGGTGTTGGGCAAAGATTTCGCGGAAAATGCGCTGGCGATTGACGCGGAACGCGAGGGGCTAACGCTCACCGGATATGCCGCTTTGCCGACCTATTCGCGCGGCTCTGCCGTGGCGCAGTATCTGTTCGTCAACGGGCGTCCTGTGCGGGACAAATTGCTTGTTGGCGCGTTGCGGGGTGCCTATTTTGACTTCCTGTCGCGCGACCGGCATCCTGCGGCGTGCCTGTTCATCGATTGCGATCCGCATCTGGTGGACGTCAACGTGCACCCAGCGAAATCCGAGGTGCGGTTCCGGGAGCCGGGCCTCGCGCGCGGGCTGATCATTTCCGCGCTGCGCCATGCTTTGGCCGAAGCCGGGCATCGTGCCTCGACCACGGTCGCCAATGCAACGCTTGGCGCGATGCGGCCCGAAGTGACCGAGCCGCGTGTCTATCAAATGGACCGCCCGTCACAGAATTATTCCGCGCCCTATCGTCCATCCTCCGAGGTGGTGGAGCAAAGTTACAGCTGGCAAGCGCCGGAACGTCCCGAGCCGATGACCACCCCGGGCTTCGCTGAGATGTCCGTGCCCTCGGCACGCATGGAAGAGGTCGACGCGGCGCCCGTGACAGAGGCTTTGCCTTTAGGCGCTGCCCGCGCGCAGGTGCATGAAAATTACATCATCGCCCAGACCGAACGCGGCATCGTCATCGTCGATCAGCACGCCGCACATGAGCGTTTGGTCTATGAAAAGCTGAAACATCAGATGGCCGAACATGGGGTCAAGGCGCAGGCGCTTTTGATCCCGGAGATTGTCGAACTCTCTGCCAATGATGCGCAGATGCTTTTGGATCTGGCGGAGGATCTGTCCAAGCTGGGTCTTGGCATCGAGCCTTTCGGCGGCGGGGCCATTGCCGTGCGCGAGACGCCTGCCATTTTGGGGCGTGTCGACGCCAAGGCGATGATCGAGGACATTCTCGATGAGCTCTCCGATCTGGGCGACAGCTTCACGGTGCAGGCCAAAATCGAAGCGGTTCTGTCGCGTGTGGCCTGTCATGGTTCGATCCGCTCAGGGCGCCGAATGCACGCCGAAGAGATGAATGCGCTTTTACGCGAGATGGAGGCCACACCGCACTCCGGGCAATGCAACCACGGTCGGCCCACCTATGTGGAGCTGAAACTTTCCGACATAGAACGGCTTTTCGGACGCACATGACACTCGATTTTTCCGATCCCCTCACACTGGCCGCCGTGATCGGCGGGGCGGTGTTTCTGGTCTTTTTCATGCTTCTGATCGTGGTGCTGAAACGCTCCGGTGAAGCGGCGAAGATGGCGTTGCCGATTGCGCAACAGATGAGCCAGCTTGGACAGCGGGTGCAGATGCTTTCTGACGGGCAACAACAACTTGCCGGTGGCCTGACCCATGTCTCCGAGGCGCAAGTGGCGTCGCAGACCAAGATGCTGGAGCTGATGGAAAAGCGGCTGGCCTTGGTGACCGAGACGATGAACGTGAACCTGCAAGGCTCGGCGCAGCGGACCGCGAAGTCCTTGGGCGCGTTGCAGGAGCGGCTGGAGACCATCGACAAGGCGCAGGCCAATATCGAAAAGCTGTCGGGCAATGTGCTGTCGCTTCAGGACATCCTGTCGAACAAGCAAACGCGCGGGGCGTTCGGGGAAATTCAACTGAACGACATCGTCGGCAAGGCCTTGCCGCGCGACAGCTATACGCTTCAGGCGACTCTGTCGAACGGGCGTCGGGCGGACTGTTTGATCCACCTGCCGAACCCTCCCGGACCGATTGCCATCGACAGTAAATTCCCGCTGGAGGCCTATGAGGCGCTTCGCCGTGCCGACACGCAATGGGAACTCAACGAGGCCGCGAAACTGATGCGGCAGGCGGTGAAGAAACACATCGCCGATATTTCCGAGAAATATATACTTGAGGGTGAAACAGCCGACGGCGCTTTGATGTTCTTGCCGTCCGAGGCGGTATACGCAGAACTTCACGCCAATTTTCCGGAACTGGTGCGCGAGGGGTTCGAGAAACGGGTCTGGATCGTTTCGCCGACCACCTGCATGGCAACGCTCAACACGATGCGCGCGATTCTCAAGGATGCGCGGATGCGTGAACAGGCGGGCGCCATTCGCAAGGAATTGTCGCTTTTGCACGCCGATGTCGAACGTCTCGGCACCCGTGTCGGCAATCTCGATCGGCATTTCGGACAGGCCGCAAAAGATCTCGAAGACATCAAAATTTCGGCCGAGAAGGCGGGCAAACGTGCTCATCGCCTCGACAATTTCGATTTCGAGGAACTGGCGAATGATGCCGCGCCTGCAACCCCTGCGACGCTTGTGCAGAAATCGTAAAGCGCGCTTCTCAAACCTGATTCTTTGACTTAGGTCATGTGCCGAAACAGATGTAAGATGCACACTCAGTCAGACGAATGGAGGACCCCTGTCATGGATATCAGCCCGCACAAAGTTGCTTTTGTCATCGTGCGCGCGCGCGAGCTTGGGGCAAAAGTCGGTCGTTGGGATACGCCATCGGATGATGCCGATGGGGATACGATCCTTGAATCCCGCCCGTCGGATGGAACGGGACGCGAATTGCAAAGCTTCATCCGCGGTTTGAACGAGGATGAGAAAGCCGCGCTTGTGGCGATCATGTGGATCGGTCGCGAGACCTTCGATGATTACGCCGAAGCCTTCGAAACAGCGAAACAAGAGGCCGTCGGCCCGACCGAGAAATACCTCTTGGGCATCCCGCTTTTGCCCGATTACCTCGAGGACGGGCTGGAAAGCCTCGGCGTGGATACGTCCGAGATCGAGGACGAGATTTATCGCAAAGTCTGAGGACCTCACGAGAGATTTTTCAGAGGGCGCTGCGCGATTGCGTGGCGCCTTTTCTGTTCGAGAGTGCCGAGGGCCGGATTACACAGCATCGTGTGCAATGGCACACATTTCCTTTTGAATAAAAGAGCTTAGGTCATGCGATGTGGCTGGCACGAAAGGTGCGAAAGCCCACGTCCCTGCGGCGCCGATATGTGGCCGGCAGGGGCAAGATTGATTTAAAAGGAGACCTCCCCATGAAAGCTCTTAGGTTCTACGCCGCGAAAGATCTTCGCATCGAAGAGATTGACGATATTCCCCAGCCGGGGCCCGGGCAGGTGGCGATCAAGAACAAATATGTCGGCATTTGCGGCACCGACCTGCATGAATATGTCGCCGGTCCGATTTTCGTGCCCTCAGAGCCGCATCCCTTTACCAAAGCGCAAGCCCCGCAGGTTCTGGGCCATGAGTTCAGCGGCGAAGTGACCGCCGTGGGCGAAGGTGTGACCCATGTGAAGCCGGGCGATCGCGTGTCGGTGCAACCGCTTGTGATGCCGCGTTCGGGCGATTATTTCGCCGACCGTGGGTTGTTCCATCTGAGCGAAGATCTGGCGCTAGTGGGCCTGAGCTGGATGTCCGGCGGTATGGCCGAAGCGGCCATCGTGAACGATTACAACGCTGTGAAAATTCCCGACAACATGAGCTGGGAAGAGGGTGCGCTGGTCGAGCCGACGGCTGTGGCAGTCTATGCCTGTGAACGTGGCGAAGTGACTGCGGGTGACAGTGTTCTCGTGACTGGTGCGGGCCCGATTGGCATGCTGGCAATGCTCTCGGCGAAAGCCTATGGGGCCACGAAAATCTTCCTCTCGGATGTGAATGAAACCCGTCTGAAACTCGCGCGTGAGATCATGCCAGAAGTCATCACCTTTAACCCGATGAAGGATGACGTGGTGGCTGAGATTCGTGCCCAGACCGAGGGTGGCGTTGGCTGTGACAAAGTGATCGAGGCCTCGGGCAACGAAGCCGCGCTCAACACCGGGCTTCAGGCTGTGCGCAAACAGGGCACGATTGTTCAGGTCGGTCTGCACACCAAGGACAGCAAGCTGCATTGGCATGATGTGACCTTCAAAGACGTCGACGTGCGCGGCGCCTGGGCTTATCCGACGCATTACTGGCCGAAGGTGGTCGATCTGATCGCGTCGGGTGCGATTCCGGCGGAGAAAGTCGTGACCAAGAAAATCGTGCTGGACGATGCCGTGACCGAAGGGTTCGACGCGTTGCTTGACGCTTCTGGTGAACACGTCAAAATTCTGATCGATGTGACGAAATAAGCAAAGTGATCTCGGGCGCGCTCTTTTGAGTGCGCCCGTCATCCGTTTCCGCACTCTGAAGACACAAAAAAACCGCCCGAAAATCGAGCGGCTTTTTTTAGGTGATCGCTGCTGATCTTAGCCCTGACGGGCTTTGAAGCGGCGCTGCGTCTTGTTGATCACGTACACGCGGCCTTTACGGCGCACGACGCGGCAGTCGCGGTGCCGGTTCTTCAGCGAACGAAGCGAGTTACGAACTTTCATGTCCAGTCTCCTTGTCGCGGCGCCTGCGTGCGCCAGTTAAAACCAATCTGACCGGTCGGATGGTGGGCGTAACAAGGTTCGAACTTGTGACCCCTTCGATGTCAACGAAGTGCTCTACCACTGAGCTATACGCCCGTCCGTCCGTCCGTGGGAAACTGCGCCTTATTCGATGTTTCGCAAGCTGTTGGGCGAGCGGCGTAACGAACAAGACGCGGGCATTTCCCGCGTCAGTCCGTGGGCGTATAAAAGGAGTCGGATGATTGTTCAAGAGCTTTTGACAGAGATTTTCGGGCAAGCCGCGTGTTTCTCTGGTTCACAGGTCGCTTCTGCCAGAGAAAAGGGCGGCGAGCGAGGTATTTTGGATGAGTTTTTTTCATGAAATGAAGGTCTTCGGATTTTTATAAAAGTCCCTATACTCATGTCTTGAAAGGACTTTAGATGATCCCAGCCCCCTATCTTTTGCAGCGACCCGAGCAGAGAACTTCCTCTGTCGTCTTTGCG
This sequence comes from Celeribacter sp. PS-C1, assembly GCF_019429625.1. Classification (GTDB taxonomy): domain Bacteria; phylum Pseudomonadota; class Alphaproteobacteria; order Rhodobacterales; family Rhodobacteraceae; genus Celeribacter. The sequence continues at coordinate 12,208 of NZ_JAHXRW010000001.1, read as the reverse complement.
TCGCCGCACAGCGGGCGGGCTTATCCGAAAGAGATGTTGGCGCATGGGCTGTTGGATGCGTTGCAGTTGCGCTCCTCCGAAGATGCCCATGTGGATCGTATTTTTTCGCGTGTGCCGGAATTCGGTGCCGTTTTGATGTCCGCGACCTATCCAAGGGCCTGGGTCGATCTCAATCGCCGCTCTGACGAGTTGGACCCCGCGCTCATTGAGGGCGTGCCGCGTGTCGGAATGAACCCGCGGATCGCCTCAGGGCTTGGGGTGATTCCGCGCGTGGTTTCAGGTGGGCGGGCGATTTATCGCGGCAAAATGAGCCGGGCCGCCGCGCAGGACCGGTTGGATCAGGTCTGGACGCCCTATCATCGGCTTTTGCAATCCGTGCTCGAAGAATCGCATGCGCTTTTCGGACAGGCGATTCTCATTGATTGCCACTCCATGCCGCGCGAGGCCCTGTCGACGGTGCGAACCGGACAAAAGAAACGTCCCGAGATCATCATCGGAGATCGCTATGGCGCCTCTGCACGCCCCGACATCGTGAAAGCGGTCGAATCGGCGTTTCGTGCGCAGGGTTTCGTGGTTTCACGCAATGTACCCTTCGCAGGCGCCTATGTGACGCAGCATTACGGGCGCCCCTCGCGCCAGTTTCACGCCATTCAGGTCGAGATTGATCGCTCGCTTTATATGAATGAGGCGACACTTGAGCCGCGCCGCGATTTTGCGGCGTTTCGCGACCGGATCACGGCGGCGGTTCGGATCATCACGGAGATCGGCACGGAACGACTGCCGCTGGCGGCGGAATAATCGCTTTCAGCGCAGCGCGCGGCCTTTCACAATTGCATCTGCGCCAAACCTTTTCCGGATTTCATCGCTGGCGCGTTCCGCTTTTGCGCGCTTGGCGGCGTCCGGATCGAGCAAGTCGGGCGAGAGATCGGCCTGCGAGGCGGGCACGAGATCGGAAATGCCGACGCCGATCAGGCGAAACGGCCCCTGATCCAAAGCGGGGATCAGCAAATCGCGCGCGGTGCGGAACATTTTGTCCGCGATATTCGTCGGCTCATGCAGTGTCACACGCCGCGTCAGGCTGGCGTGATTGGCGCGTTTGAGTTTGAGTGTCACGACCCGGCCCGCGATCTCCTTGGCTTTGCTGCGGTCCGAGACCTTTTGTGCCAGCCGCCAGAGATGACCTTCGAGCTGGTCGAGCGTGGCGATGTCCTCGGAAAATGTGGTCTCATTCGAGATGGATTTGACCGGGCGATGGGCCGAGATGCGGCGCTTGTCCTCGCCGCGCGCCAGATGCCAGAGCCGGTCGCCCATAGCGCCAAAGCGATGGTGTAGATCGTCTTTTTCCCAACGCCGCAAATCTGTGAAGGTGCGAATGCCCGCCTTCTCCAGCGCGCCGCGCGTTGCCTGACCGACGCCCCAGATGAGACTCACAGGCTTGTCGGCGAGAAAGTCCATCGTCTCCGCCTGACCGATCACGGAAAAGCCGCGGGGTTTATCCAGATCGGAGGCGATCTTGGCGAGGAACTTGTTGTGCGACAGTCCGATGGAGCCGGTCAGCTGCAATTCATCGCGCATCCGCTTCACCAGACGGGCCAGCATGACGGCGGGCGGTTGGCCATGGAGTTTCGTGGTGCCGGTCAGGTCCATGAAAGCCTCGTCCAGAGACAAAGGCTCCACATCCGGCGTCAGCTCGTTCATCATGTCGCGAATCTCGCGCGAGGCGGCAACATAGGCCTCCATACGGGGTTTCACGATGACGGCTTCGGGGCAAAGGGCGAGCGCCTTGAACATCGGCATGGCGGAGCGCACGCCTTTGATGCGCGCAATGTAACAGGCGGTGGTCACCACGCCGCGTTTGCCACCCCCGACGATCACTGGTTTGTCGCGCAGCTCCGGGTTGTCGCGTTTCTCGACCGAGGCGTAAAACGCATCGCAATCCATATGCGCAATCGACAGCTTGAACAGCTCAGGATGCGTCAAAACACGCGGTCGCCCACAGGCCGGACAGCGCGGGCCGGTCTCAAATGTTGTCAGACAATCGCGGCATATGGCGGGCATGTTTTGCTTCCTTGATGCGCACACATCCTATACCCATCAGATCAGAGGGGCCATGTGCCTCGTGATATCAGTTTGGGGGAAGGTTTCTCATGAATTCCATTGATCCGCTTCAGTTTTTGAACGGGGGCAACATTGTCACCCTGGCTCTGGCGGCCTTTGTCATCCTGCTCGTTCTCAAGGGTGTGCGCATCGTGCCGCAATCCGAGAAATACGTCGTCGAACGCTTTGGCCGTTTGCGCACCGTTTTGGGGCCGGGGATTAACTTTATCGTGCCTCTGATTGATGTGGTGGCGCATAAAATCTCCATCCTCGAACGTCAGCTGCCGAATGCGCTGCAGGATGCGATCACTTCGGACAACGTGTTGGTCAAGGTTGAAACCTCCGTGTTCTATCGCATCATCGAGCCGGAAAAGACCGTGTACCGTATTCGCGACATCGACGGCGCAATTGCCACAACAGTAGCGGGGATCGTGCGGGCCGAGATCGGTAAGATGGAACTTGATGAGGTGCAATCGAACCGCTCGCAATTGATTTCCACCATCAAATCCTCTGTTGAAGAGCAGGTGGACAACTGGGGCATCGAGGTGACGCGCGCCGAGGTGCTTGATGTAAACCTTGATGAGGCGACCCGCGCCGCAATGTTGCAACAGCTTAATGCAGAACGTGCCCGTCGCGCTGCCGTGACTGAGGCCGAGGGTGAAAAGCGCTCTGTCGAGCTGAACGCCGACGCGCAGCTTTACGCCGCAGAGCAAGCCGCCAAGGCCCGTCGCGTGCAAGCTGAAGCCGAAGCCTATGCAACCGCTGTCGTGGCCGAGGCCATTACGGACCACGGTATCGAATCCGCGCAATACCAAGTGGCGCTGAAGCAGGTTGAGGCCTTGGTTGCGCTTGGCGCGGGGCCGGGGCAGCAGACCGTTGTCGTGCCCGCGGCAGCCCTTGAGGCCTTTGGCAACGCGTTCAAACTCTTTGGCGGCAAATCCTGATGGAGACACCTGCCATGGAAAACGTCATGCTGTTGCAGCAATGGTGGGTTTGGGCGGTGGCGGCCATCGCCCTCATGGGGCTCGAAATTCTGGTGCCGGGGTTCATTTTTCTGGGCTTCGGTGTGGGCGCAGGGATTGTGGCGCTTTTGCTCGCGCTGGGCCTGTTCGGCAGCAACATCGCCGTGATTCTTCTGATCTTCGCCGTGCTGTCTTTGATTGCATGGCTCGCCATGCGCCAAGTGTTTGGCGTGCGCAAAGGTCAGGTGAAAATCTGGGACAAGGACATCAATGACGATGTCTGAGGGTTTTGGCCCCTTCGATGGGGCCAAGATCGCCATTTTGCGGGGCGATAAGGTTCTGACGCTGTTGCGCGATGATCGCCCCGACATTCCCTACCCCAATCACTGGGACCTGCCAGGTGGCGGACGCGAAGGGAACGAGACGCCTTTCGAGACCGTGGCCCGCGAATTGTTTGAGGAACTGTCCTTAAAGATCGAGCCTGCACATGTGATCTATCAGGTCGAGGAACAGGGCCACACCGATCCGAACTCCAAGGTGTACTTCTTCGTCGCCCGATGGGAGGCGCTCACCGACGCGGCCATCCGTTTGGGCGATGAAGGTCAAGCGTGGGGTTGGATGCCTTTAGAGGATTTTGTGCGCCGGGACGACGCGGTGATCTCCCTGCGTCAGCGGCTGGAACGCTACATCCTCTGGCGGGACCGGAACTGATCCGGGAACTTTGCCGCGTGTCTTTGCGTTGTTTCCCTGAATGGAAATGAAACGCAAAGGAAAAGCTCATGGCACAAAATGAGACTTACAACCAAAGCTCCGGCAACGGTGGTCTGTACTTTATTCTTGGCGCAGTGGTCGTTGTTCTGGGCGTGATCCTCTACGTGGTCATGGGCGGTGACACGACGCCGATGACAACGGAGACCGGCGAAGGAGCCTCCGTGACGATCAACAACGATGCGCCGGACAACGGTGGCTCTGCCACTGTGACAACTGAGGAACCCGCCGCAGATGACGCGCAGCCTGCGGAATAAGCCTACACATATCTAAAAGAAACGGCGCCCTGTGAGGCGCCGTTTTTGTGTCAGGCTTTGGAAATTTCGTCCTGAATGTCCAGCGCAGCCTTGCGCGGGTCCTTGGCCTGCCAGATCGGGCGGCCGACGACGATGTGGTCGACCCCGTCCTGAATGGCCTGCGCCGGGGTGGCGACGCGTTTCTGATCGCCAAGGGCAGCCCCCGCCGGACGTACGCCGGGGGTGACGATGAGCTTGCCCGCCGCTTCGGGCAGGGCACGGATCAATGCGGCTTCTTGCGGCGAGGCGATGATGCCATCGGCGCCAGCGGCAAAAGCATTGCCCGCACGCTCCTGCACCAGATCGCGAATCTCGCCCTCTTTGATCAGCGCACCATCAAGATCGGCGCGGTCCAGAGAGGTCAGGATGGTGACGGCGAGGATTTTCGTTTGCGACCCGGAGGCGCCTTCTTTGGCGGCTTTGACCACATAGGGGTCGCCATGCACGGTCAGGAAATCCATGTCATATTGCGCCACGCCGCGCACGGCGTTTTCGACCGTCGCGCCGATGTCGAAGAATTTCATATCGAGGAAAATCTTTTTCCCCTGTTCCTGTTTCAACTCGTTGGCCAGCGCAAAGCCGCCGCCCGTCAGCATGCCAAGCCCGATCTTGTAGAAAGACACGGCGTCCCCAATGCGATTGGCCAGTTCCAGCCCCTGCACCACGTTGGGAACGTCGAGGGCAACAATCAGTCGGTCGTCTGCGGTCATGTCTGCGGCGGTCATGGGGCATATCCTTTAAAAGACAGGTTGCCCCTCCATCCGCATTTATACCTGTGGGGTCAAGCCCTAGGGTCCCGCACGCGGGATCGTTTGCTTATGCTGTCAATCGCCCGCTGTCGGCGGCCGTGTCCGCCACGCGCTTGAGATGCGCGAGGTTGACACCGCGCCCGCGCGCCCGCAGCGCTCGTGCTCGCAGAACGAGCCCTCGCGAGATGGTTTTGAAATTGGCGGTGATCGGTGCCTTGATGTCGACAGGGTAGGTGACTTTCTCGAAGGCCTCATGAAAGACGACCTTTGCCTCATAGCGCTGGTCGGCGGCATTATAGGTGAGGCCCTGAACTTCTGCTCCATAGCTTTGCATGGTCTGAACTCCTTGCGTGCTGTTTTGATACCAACGCGGCCAGCCCGATTTTGTTCCAATTTTGCAACAGGTCCTCTTGCGGGGGGCGGGCGCGATCCCCATTTAGGAGTGGAAGGCCCCGACCCTCATGCGTGCCGCAAAGCGGGCGCGGAAATCCAAACGGGGCGCTTGGAAGAGGAGAGACGGTATGAACATGGAAAAGTTCACCGAACGGTCGCGTGGTTTCCTTCAAGCTGCGCAAACGATCGCGATGCGGGAGAGCCATCAGGCGCTGAAACCCGAACATCTTTTGAAGGCTTTGCTTGATGATGAAGAGGGCTTTGCCGCCAACCTGATTTCGAATGCAGGGGGCGATGCGAAAGCTGTGCTGGCCGCCAATGAGGCTGCTGTAAATAAAATCCCGAAGGTCTCCGGCGACAGCGGTCAGACCTATCTGGACCAACAGACCGCGAAAGTGCTCGATGAGGCCGAAAAGCTTGCCAAGAAGGCAGGCGACAGTTTCGTGCCGGTCGAACGTGTGTTGACGGCTTTGGCGATCACCAAATCTGGCGCGAAAGATGCGCTGGAGGCCGGTGGTGTCTCGGCGCAGAAACTCAACGCCGCGATCAACAATATTCGTAAGGGCCGCACTGCCGACAGTGCCTCCGCCGAAGACGGCTATGAGGCGCTGAAGAAATATGCGCGCGACCTGACCGAGGCCGCTGAGGAAGGCAAGATCGACCCCATTATCGGCCGCGACGAAGAAATTCGCCGCTCGATGCAGGTTCTGTCGCGTCGGACCAAGAACAACCCTGTTCTCATTGGCGAGCCGGGTGTGGGTAAAACCGCGATTGCCGAAGGTCTTGCTTTGCGGATCATCAACGGTGACGTGCCCGAGAGCCTGAAGAACAAGCGTCTTCTGGCGCTTGATATGGGCGCGCTGATTGCCGGTGCGAAATATCGTGGTGAATTCGAGGAACGTCTGAAATCCATCCTGAAAGAGATCGAGGCCGCCGCTGGCGAAATCATTCTCTTCATCGACGAAATGCACACGCTTGTGGGCGCGGGCAAATCGGACGGGGCGATGGATGCCGCCAACCTGATCAAACCTGCGCTGGCGCGTGGGGAGCTTCACTGTGTGGGCGCGACCACCCTCGATGAATACCGCAAGTATGTGGAAAAAGACGCGGCTCTGGCCCGCCGCTTCCAGCCTGTGATGGTTGAGGAGCCGACGGTCGAGGATACGGTCTCTATCCTGCGGGGTATCAAAGAGAAGTACGAACTTCACCACGGGGTGCGGATTTCCGACAGCGCCTTGGTTGCGGCGGCGACGCTCAGCCATCGCTACATCACGGACCGGTTCCTGCCGGACAAGGCCATCGACCTTGTCGATGAGGCGGCATCGCGTCTGCGGATGGAAGTGGACTCGAAACCCGAAGAGCTTGATGCACTCGATCGTCAGATCCTTCAGCTTCAGATTGAAGCCGAAGCCTTGAAAAAAGAGGATGACGACGCGTCCCAACATCGTCTGGCCAAACTCGAACAAGAGTTGGCCGATCTCATGGAGAAATCCGATGCAATGACGGCGAAATGGGAAGCGGAGCGTCAGAAACTCGAAGGCGCGCGTGATCTCAAGGAACAGTTGGACCAAGCCCGTGCGGCTCTGGAAATCGCCAAACGCGAAGGCAATCTGGCGAAAGCCGGTGAGCTGAGCTACGGCGTGATCCCGCAGCTTGAAAAACAGCTTGCGGAGGCCGAAGCCGCCGAAGCCGATCTCGATGGGGAGCTCATGGTCGAAGAGGCCGTGCGTCCCGAACAGATCGCTGAAGTGGTCGAACGCTGGACCGGGATTCCGACGTCGAAGATGCTTGAAGGTGAGCGGGAGAAACTCCTGCGGATGGAAGAAGGCCTGCACAAACGGGTCATCGGTCAGGAAGCCGCCGTACATGCCGTTGCCAATGCGGTGCGCCGTGCGCGGGCGGGTCTCAATGACGAAAACCGTCCGCTGGGCTCCTTCCTCTTCCTCGGGCCGACGGGTGTCGGGAAAACCGAGCTGACGAAAGCGGTCGCGGAGTTCCTGTTTGACGACGATACGGCGATGGTCCGCATCGACATGTCCGAGTTCATGGAGAAACACGCGGTGGCCCGTCTGATCGGCGCGCCTCCGGGTTATGTTGGCTATGACGAAGGCGGGGTTTTGACCGAAGCCGTGCGGCGCCGGCCCTATCAGGTAGTGCTGTTCGATGAAGTCGAAAAGGCGCATCCGGATGTGTTCAACGTGCTGTTGCAGGTCTTGGACGATGGTGTGCTGACCGATGGTCAGGGCCGCACCGTGGACTTTAAACAGACGCTGATCATCCTGACGTCGAACCTCGGGTCGCAGGCGCTGAGCCAGTTGCCCGAAGGTGCGGACAGTTCGGTCGCCAAACGCGACGTGATGGACGCGGTGCGGGCGCATTTCCGCCCCGAGTTCCTTAACCGTCTCGATGAGACGATCATCTTTGATCGCCTTGGCCGTCATGACATGGGCGGGATCGTTGAGATCCAGCTGGCGCGGCTCGAAAAACGTCTGGCGAAACGCAACATTTCGCTGGCGATTGATGAGGGCGCCAAAACCTGGCTTGCCGACGAAGGCTATGACCCGGTGTTTGGTGCACGTCCGTTGAAACGCGTGATCCAACGCGCGTTGCAGGACCCGCTGGCCGAGTTGCTGCTCGCGGGCGATGTCAAGGATGGCGATGCGATCCCGGTCTCTGCCGGTTCGGATGGGCTGATCCTCGGCGAACGCTCGGGCGCCACGCATAAGCCGAAGCCGGATGATGCCGTCGTCCACTAAGGACATCGGACAAAAGATAAGAGGGCGGCCCTTCGGGGCCGCCTTTTTTGTTCGTTAGGGCCGGATGTAGCTGTAGCCGTCTTCCTGTAGAAGCACGAGCCGTGCGACACCGGATTCGACCACGGTCGCTTCCTCCAAAATTTCCAGCGGACGGTCGAGGTTTTTGCTCATGTTCCTGAGTGTATTGCCACAGGCGGAGAATTGGATGTCGTCATATTCCAGCGCCATCGTCTCGATCCGGTCGGCGACCGGACTTTGCCCTTTCAGGAACATCTGAAGCCCCGGACCGTAGGCCACGATCTCCAAGACCACTTCATCGCCGATGGACTGGAAATAGTTGCGGGCGTTGTTCGCATTGTTGAGCGCCATGTTCATCAGGCGCATGTCGCTCTCGTCGATATGGATGGCGATCTTATGGGTGATGCCTTCGGCCATGGCAAAACCTGACGAAAGTAAAAGGGCCAAGCAAAAGGCCAGTGTGCGTCGCATCGAAATATTCCTCCCTATTTATGTGTTGAGCCTAAGCAGACCGGAGCAAGCCTGTCACGCTGCAGTGCAGGATGTGGAGCGCAGCTCAAGTTTGCGCTAACGAATTGGGAATACCGGTTGTCTTCTGCGCCTCCTGTGTCAGGGTCGGGCCAAAGGACTTGGCAAGCAAAGAGGTAATCCATGACCGTCTGGCATTGGGCAATGATGGCGCTTCAGGTTTTGGCGTTGGTGTTCGTTGTGGCGATCGGGGTGATCGCCTTGGTGGCGATTGCGCTTTATGTGATCGACAAACGACAGACCCGTGACGCGATCCTGCGGAACTATCCGGTGATCGGCCATTTTCGGCACTGGTTCTCAACACTGGGCGAATTCTTCCGTCAGTATTTCTTTGCCATGGACCGCGAGGAGATGCCGTTCAACCGGGCGCAGAGGGATTGGATTTATCGGGCCTCCGACGGCAAGGGCAACACGGTGGCCTTCGGGTCGACGCGCTCTCTGTCCATCCCCGGCACGCCGATTTTCATGAACGCCGCCTTTCCGCCGCTCGACGACCAATTTGCGACAACGGACCCGATGACCATCGGTCAGCATTGCCGCGTGCCTTATAATGCCACGTCGATTTTCAATATCTCCGGCATGTCCTATGGCGCGATTTCCAAGCCTGCGGTGCTCGCGCTCTCGAAAGGTGCGAAAGAGGCGGGGATTTGGCTCAACACCGGGGAAGGAGGGCTGTCGCCCTTCCATCTCGAAGGGGGCGCGGATCTGGTTTATCAGATCGGCACTGCGAAATACGGCATTCGCGATGAAAACGGCAATCTTGATGACGACAAGCTGCGCGCCATGGCGGCGCATGAGCAGGTCAAGATGTTCGAGATCAAACTGTCGCAGGGTGCCAAGCCCGGTAAGGGCGGCATTCTGCCCGCCGCCAAGATCACGCCGGAGATTGCGCAAATCCGTGGCCTGCGTCCGGGTGAGGACGGGATTTCCCCGAACCGCCACCGTGAAGTGGATGACTTCAACGACCTGTTGGATTTCATCAACCACATCCGCGACGTGACCGGCAAGCCGGTCGGCTTCAAATTCGTGGTCGGCTCCTCGCGGCCTTGGGCCAAGTTCTTTGAGCTGATCAAAGAGCGCGGCGATGAATATGCGCCGGACTTTATCACCATTGATGGCGGCGAGGGCGGCACGGGGGCGGCGCCGATGCCGCTCATCGACCTCGTGGGCATGCCCATCAAGGAGGCGCTTATTCGTATTGTGGACCTGCGCGACAAATACGGTCTGCATGATCGGATTCGGATTGTGGCCGCCGGCAAGCTTGTGAACCCGGCCGATGTGGCTTGGGCGATCTGTGCGGGCGCTGACTTTGTCTGTTCCGCGCGGGGCTTCATGTTCTCTCTGGGCTGTATTCAGGCCTTGAAGTGCAACAAGAACACCTGTCCCACCGGCATCACCACCCACGACCCGCATTTGCAGGCCGGTCTCGTGGTGCATGACAAATATAAGAAAGTGGCGGCCTATGCGAAAACCACAACCAAAGAGCTTGAGATGATCGCCCACTCCGTCGGGGTGCTTGAGCCGCGCCAGATGCGGCGGCGCCATGTGCGGATCGTTCAGGCGGACGGGACCTCAATTCCGCTGGATCGGATTGTGCCGAGTTTCCATCGCGAAGAAGCGGAAAGTTACAAAGTTCCAACGTAGTTGTGAGATGAGTTTGGTTTGTGGTGGCGAGCTTCCGCGCTAGCGTCTGAGTAACGCACAGGAGGAAGTCATGTCGGCCAAGTACAATCTGCCCTATTCGCATGTGACGCCGGAAACGGTCTATCTCAACCGCCGTGCCATGATGGCCGGGTTTGCCGGAGCGGGTCTTTTGGCGGCGACGGGCGCCCAAGCACAGGACGTGCCCGACTTCGAGATCAAAGGGTTCGACACCACCGAGACGCCGAATACATTCGAAGAGATCACCAGTTACAACAATTTCTACGAATTCGGCACGGGCAAAGAAGACCCGATGCGCAATGCGCATACGCTGACGACGGATCCTTGGTCGGTCGAGATCGACGGCATGGTCGAGCGGCCCGGCTCCTACGGTTTGGGCGATATTCTGGCGAAGGTCGACATCGACGAGCGCATCTACCGGTTCCGCTGTGTTGAGGCCTGGTCGATGGTCATTCCGTGGAACGGGTTCGAGTTGAACCAATTGCTTAATCTCGCGGGCGTTCAGCCCTCCGCCAAATATGTGCGCTTCGAAACCCTCTTTCGCCCCGAGGAAATGCCGGGGCAGCGGCGGCCTATTCTGGACTGGCCCTATGTCGAGGGGCTGCGTCTCGATGAGGCAATGCATCCGCTGACGATCATGGCGACCGGGCTCTATGGTCAGGAGTTGCCAAATCAGAACGGCGCGCCGCTGCGGTTGGTGGTGCCGTGGAAATACGGGTTCAAGTCGATCAAGTCGGTTGTGAAGATCACGCTGCAAGAAGAGCAGCCGGTGAACACGTGGAAAGCGACGAACCACCGCGAGTATGGATTCTATTCCAATGTGAACCCGGAAGTGAGCCACCCGCGTTGGTCGCAGGCCACGGAACGGCGTATCGGTGGCGGGCTCTTTGCCTCTCGCATCGCGACGGTGAAATTCAACGGCTATGAGGAGCAGGTCGGCGATCTCTATCGCGGTCTGGACCTGACGAAGAACTACTGATGATCGGCCGCCTCAACCACCTCGCGCGCAAACTCCCGACTTGGCCGCTCTATATTGGTGCCCTGATCCCGCCCGCATGGTATTTCTATGCGGGCCTCACCGGCCAGTTGGGTGTCGATCCCGTCAAAGCGATGGAGCACAAGATCGGGCTCTTGGGGCTTCAGGTCCTGATCGCCTCTCTTTGTGTGACGCCTTTGCGCCTTCACCTCGGGTTGAACCTCATCAAATTCCGCCGCGCGCTGGGCTTGATCGCCTTCTTCTATATCGTTCTGCATCTCACGGTCTGGATCGTGCTCGATGTGCAGATCATGTCCCAGATCATCGCGGACATCTATAAGCGTCCCTATATTACGATTGGTATGGTGGCTTTCGTGCTGATGATCCCCTTGGCCGCGACCTCCTATAATGCCGCAATCCGCAAACTCGGTCGGAATTGGCGCCAGCTGCACAAGCTGGTCTATCCGGCGGTGCTCTTGGGGGGGGTGCATTTCGTGATGCTGCGCAAAGGCTGGCAGTTGGAGCCTCTGCTCTATGTCGCGGCGATTGTCGTGCTTTTGTTTCTGCGTGTGCCGATGCGGCGCAAAGTGATGCGTCCGACCTAAGCGATTCCATGAGATTTGCCCGTATGTGCCGTGAGTCGCGAAGCGAGTCGCCTGATTCACGCCTGATTCATCCCGATCTTAGGGGGTGAATCGCGGAGTTTCGGCAAGCGGATACCAAATGTTGCGTGAAGCTATGTGGGTAACCGCAATTCATTTCGTTAGCGCCTTAGATATTGCTCTGCGGTGAGTCCCCTATTTTCTCTTTTTCTGTATTTTCCTATGATTTTTATGTAGTTATATCAGTGGCTTGTTTGATTTTGGGGTTGAGTTGTCACTTTTCTTATAAAAAGCGCTTGCGGGTTCTGGGTGTTCGCCTTAGAACCCCCTTCACCGGCGGCGCAGACAGCGCAGCACGGGACGCCAGACGGACTGGCCGGGGTGCTCGAGAGGGTGACTTG